>CAVOTY010000008.1:0-1355192 GCA_963699455.1 uncultured Alphaproteobacteria bacterium
TCGCGAAGCCGCGCGCCGGCAGGAGCGCGAGCTCGCCCTTGTTCCCAAAGCTGGCGACATATTTCGCATTGGCGTCCATGACTTCGCCGACGATCTTGCTCTGTCATTTCAATCCTCCCGTTTGGCGTTGCACGCCACTTGGTTTCCCCAAGTTCCATATCGGCCTCGCGCGACACGATCTTTAGTCCCCGTTTTTAGCGGCGTGATCCGAGGCGCGGCGGCCCGGTCGCGGGAAAGCACGAAAAAGGCCCCGCCTCGGTCGAGAAGCGGGGCCCATGGTCGCGGCGTTGGCGTGATTAGTAGCGATAATGGTCGGGCTTGAACGGACCCGTCTTCGGCAGGTTCAGATAGGCCGCCTGCTGCTCGGTCAACGCGGTCAGCTTCACGCCGATCTTGTTGAGATGCAGCGAGGCGACCTTCTCGTCGAGGTGCTTGGGCAGCGTATAGACTTCCTTGGCGTATTCGCCCTGCTTGGTCCACAATTCGATCTGCGCCAGCGTCTGGTTGGTGAAGGACGCCGACATCACGAAGGACGGATGGCCGGTGGCGTTGCCGAGGTTGACGAGGCGGCCTTCCGCCAACAAGATGATGCGCTTGCCGTCGGTGAACTCGATCTCGTCGACCTGCGGCTTCACATTGTGCCACTTCAGGTTCTTGAGGCCGGCGACCTGGATTTCGCTGTCGAAATGGCCGATGTTGCAGACGATGGCGCGGTCCTTCATGCGGCGCATGTGGTCGAGCGTGATGACGTCGACATTGCCCGTCGCGGTGCAAAAGATGTCGGCGCGCGGCGCGGCGTCTTCCATCGTCGTGACCTCGTAGCCTTCCATCGCCGCCTGCAACGCGCAGATCGGATCGATTTCCGACACCAGCACGCGGCAGCCGGCGTTGCGCAGGCTGGCCGCCGAACCCTTGCCGACGTCGCCGAAGCCGGCGACCATGGCCACCTTGCCGGCCATCATCACGTCGGTGCCGCGGCGGATGCCGTCCACCAGCGACTCGCGGCAGCCATAGAGATTGTCGAATTTCGACTTGGTGACGGAATCGTTGACGTTGATCGCCGGGAACAGCAGCTTGCCTTCCTTCTGCATGATATACAGACGATGCACGCCGGTGGTGGTCTCCTCGGTGACGCCCTTGATGCTCTCGGCGTTGCGCTTGTAAAAGCCGGGATTGAGCTTGAGGCGCTTCTTGATCGCAGCGAACAGCACTTCCTCTTCCTCGTTGGTCGCTTTTTCGAGGAAGGCGACATCGCCGCCCTCGGCGCGCAGGCCAAGATGGATGAGCAAGGTGGCGTCGCCGCCGTCGTCCAGAATCATGTTCGGCGTGCCGCCGTCCGCCCATTCGAAGATGCGATGGGTGTAATCCCAATAGTCCTCGAGGCTCTCGCCCTTGCGCGCGAACACCGGCGTGCCGGAGGCGGCGATCGCGGCGGCGGCGTGGTCCTGCGTCGAATAGATGTTGCACGAGGCCCAGCGAATGTCGGCGCCGAGCGCCTGCAAGGTCTGGATCAGCACGGCGGTTTGAATGGTCATGTGCAGGGAGCCGGCGATGCGGGCGCCCTTGAGCGGCTGGCTCGCGCCATATTCGGCGCGCGTCGCCATCAGGCCAGGCATTTCCGTCTCGGCGATGGCGATTTCCTTATTGCCCCATTCGGCGAGGCCGATGTCGGTGACGACATAATCGTTGAAATGAGTGGTCATGGTTTTCCCTTGGCTCGCGGCGCGGATGACGCCGGACTTGGCGCCGGCTCGCGCCACGTCGTCGCGGGGGCCTATAGCAAAGGTTTTCGCGCGACGCAATAAAGATATGTGCAAGTCTTTATATGACAGTCGGAGGGCTGCTCGGACCCGCGAGGGCCGAAGCGACGCCATATCGGTTTCGCGCCTTGGCGACCGAGGCCTGCAGCCAAACGCCAATTCCGACGCCGATGAAATGCGCCATCATCAGCATGAAGCACATCAACAGCACGAACACGTCCAGCGCCCTGACAATCTTGCTGGGGTCGGTGATCGCGATCCCCGGCGGTTGTGAAACCGTCTTGGCGATCAGCAGGGTTATGTTTAGCGCGACGCCGGTGAAGGAAAGCAACAGTCCAACAAGACTCAATGCCGAGCCGGCGCTCAGAAACCAGAAGCTTCCCCCGCCGGTTTTGCTCAAGAAGCGATCCGGCATGAGCTCCACCTTCTTGGCTCGCCGGGTGTAGTAGAAGGCCAGCGCGCAGGTCACCAGCAAGATCGCCAGCGCGAAGGCGCCCCAATGGATCGCGTCGCCAAAGCCCAGCGAGAGGGAACTCAGCGCGCGTCCTGCCGTCGCGAATTGCAGCAGCAGGGCGGAAATGAACGCGAACACGAATTGTATCCAGAAGCCGACCCACCCCCACAGGCGCATTCGCGCGGCGAGATCGTGACCAATCTTGGCGCCCAGCGATCCGCCCACCGGACCGCTCATGCGCATGATGGAGACGGGGGCGTCGGTCGGCGCGCTCTTTCCCGGCAACATGCGGCTGGCGAAGCCCGGCGCCGCCAACCCGCTGGCGATGACCACCCCGATGTGAATGACGACAAGCGCGGCGAGCGTGATGGCGGCGATTCCATGCGCGCTCGCCATGAGCGCCGCGAGGCGATCGTCCGGCTCTCCCCAGGCGGGCAGCGGCCATCCCCAAAAAGACGCCGCCGCCCCGGCGAACACCAGTCTCAGATAGCCGCTGACCGCGACCACGAGGAGCACGAAGTAAATCAAGAGGTTCAGCAGCGCCCCGATCACTCGGCGCACTCTCGGGACCTCGAGCGGATAACGCGGAGGCTTGCGGAAAAGTCGGGCCAATATCGCGAGCGCGATGACGATCGCCGTCGTCAGCCCAAGCGAGACGTGGAGATCGGAGAGAAAGGCGCGTTCGTCGGTGGTGGTGGGCGATGATCGCAGATACCAGCCAAGCCCCAACAGGGCGAAGGTCGCCAGCGCCAGCAGCCAGTGCAGCAAAAGCGAAACAAAACCATATCTCTCAACATTCGAACGCATATCGCCGCCCTTACATTCACGCGATCCAACGGGCCGATTAACTAGCTATGCAAAACTATTCGTCCGTCCATCCGGCGGATATTCGCGCGAATCGCCCTCGCGATGCAATGCACAAGTTTCAGCCGGGGAGCGACCTCTTGTCGCCGTCAACGCGGCGTCGGCGCTCTCAGCGGCGCTGGATCGGTGTCCAGCAGGCCGAACAGCAGATGGTCGCGCCATTGGCCGTTGATGTTCAGATAGGCGCGGGCGTAGCCCTCCTGCTGAAAGCCGACCCGCTCCAGCAGTCGCTTGGAAGCCTCGTTGGTGGGCAGACACGCGGCTTCGACGCGGTGCAATCCCTGCTTTTCAAAGGCGTAATTCAAAACGGCGCGCACGGCGCGGCTCATGTATCCCTGGCCGGCATAGGGCTCGCCCATCCAATAACCAAGCGTCGCCGCCTGCGAGACTCCGCGCCGCACGTGGCCCAGCGACAAGCCGCCGACCAGCGTGTCGTCGCTATCGCGAAAAACCAGGAAGGAGAAGGATTCGTCGCGCGCCATCTCCTCGGCGTGACGCCGCACGCGATAGCGAAAGCTGGCGCGCGTCAGGTCGTCGAGCGGCCACATCGGCTCCCACGGGGTCAGAAAGGCGCGGCTGCGCTCGCGCAGCGCCGCCCATTGCAGGAAGTCGCGCATTTCGGCGGGCCGCAAATAAACTCTGTCGCCCTGGATGGGAAGGTCGCGTCGTCCCAGGCTGACGCCAAACAGCGCCATGATCACACCCTTGTCGCAATGCGCGACGCCCGCGCGTGGTTATCGATGAAGGCACGAACGCGCCCCGCGTCATTCTCAATCTGGGTGAAGCGCTCCGGCGCGTCGAGAATGGGCGCCAGTCTTGGCGGCAGCCCCACGTGAACGCCGATGGCGCGCTCGATGGCGGCGGGAAATTTGGCGGGATGCGCGGTCGCCAGCGCCACCACCGGGGTCGACGAATCGACCGCGAGCCGCGCCCGCGCGGCGCGCACGCCGGTGGCCGTGTGCGGATCGAGCACATAGCCGGATTCGCGATAAACGCGGGCGATCTCCGCGCTGGTCTCTTCCTCGCCGACCGCCATCGCGTCGAATTCGGCGCGGATCGACGCCAGGGCGTTCGCGGGTATATCGAACCCGCCGGATTGGTCGAGGCTGGCGAAGGCCGCGCGCAGCGCCGCCGGATCGCGTCCCAGCGCGTCGAACAACAATCGCTCGAAATTCGACGACAGTTGAATGTCCATCGATGGCGATTGCGTCGGCGTGACGCCGCGCGGCTCGTAGCGTCCGCTCGCCAGCGCCCGCGCCAGAATGTCGTTGGCGTTGGTCGCGACGATGAGCCGGGATAACGGCAGGCCCATGCGCTTCGCCACGTAGCCGGCCAGCACGTCGCCGAAATTGCCGGTCGGCACGGCGAAGGAAACTTGCCGAAACGGCGCGCCGAGCGCGACGGCGCTCGTGAAATAATAGACCATCTGAGCGACGACGCGCGCCCAATTGATCGAATTCACACCCGCGAGGCCGAGGCGCTTGCGATAGTCAGCGTCGCGAAACAGGCCCTTGAGAATGGCTTGCGCGTCGTCGAACGTGCCGCCGAGCGCCATGGCGTGGACATTGTCGTCGGCGACCGTGGTCATTTGCCGGCGCTGCACGTTGGAAACGCGCCCGTCCGGATAGAGGATGAATACATCGACGCGGCTCTGCCCGCGAAATGCCTCGATCGCCGCAGCGCCGGTGTCGCCGGAGGTCGCGCCGACGATCGTCGCGCCGAGGTCGCGCCGCTCCAGCACGTTATTCATCAGGCGTCCGAGCAATTGCATCGCCAAATCCTTGAAGGCGAGCGTCGGGCCGTGAAACAATTCGAGCACGAAGAGATTGTCGGCGATCTGCGCCAGCGGCGCGACGGCGGCATGCGAAAACCCGGCGTAGGCCGCGCGGGTGGCGTCGCGCAAAACCTCGCCGCCGAGCTCTCCGGCGAAGGGTTCGATAAGCCGAGCCGCGGCCGCCGCGTAGGGCAGCCCGGCGAGTCCGGCGATGTCTTCACGCGCGACGCTGGGATACGTCTTGGGCACATAAAGACCACCGTCGGCGGCGAGGCCAGCGAGCAGCACATCTTCGAAGGCGAGTTCCGGGGCTTCGCCGCGGGTCGAGATATAATGCAAGGGTTGACACCTATGGAAATGGGCCGGAGGCCGCGCGAGCGTCCAGCATCGACGATCCTAGCGCCCCGCCGATGATTTGGCGACGGGGCCGCGGGTTTTAACACAAGCGTTTTGGCGACGTGCGCGAAAATGCGCGCTCATGCGCCCTTGGCGGCCTCCATGCGCGATTTTGCGTAAAAAACGCATATGATCGCCAGCGCCGCCGCGAGGCCAAACCATGTCACCGCGTAGGAAAGGTGATTATTGGCAATGTCCGCGACGTCCGGCGCGTCGCGAAACAGCCCGTCTCCTTCGGCAATCGATTCTTGCCGCAGCATGAAGGGCGCGGCGTCCGCGAGCCCCAGCGCGCCGGCGATCTTGACCGGGTCCGCCGTATACCATAGGCCCTTGTCCGGATCATCCGCCGGCGTGAAGGCATTGCGCTTTTGTGGCGGCCGCAACCAGCCGGTGATCGTCACCCGCCCGACCGGCTCCTTTCGCCAAGCGCCGCTAGCGGCTTTCGATTGTGCGACAAATCCGCGGTTGACCAACAAGACGCCATCTTGCGCGAGTCGCAGCGGCGTGAGAACGAAAAACCCGGGCTCTTGTCCCGACGCGCCGGCCGGCGCCTGAGAAAAGACCAGCGCCGATTTGGCGAGGTCGAACAAGCCTTCCGCCGTCACATGGCGATAGTCGTAGTCCTCGTCGCGCAACCCGGCCCATTCGCTTCGCTTCGGCAACGCGGCGGGCTCCGTCCGCGCGCGCGTTTCAATGCGCGCTATAAGCGCTTCCTTCCATTCCAGTCGACGCAGTTGCCAAAAGCCCAAGCCCAAAAGCAATGCGAACGTCAGCGCGGCGGAAACCGCCTGCCACGCCAAGGCGCGCGCCAGCGGCCTCACTTGACGCGCCGGCCTTCCTCGGCCCGATTGAAGTATTGCAGGGCGATCAACAGGCCCTTGGTGGGGCGCAGCGCGCCGATGCAGACGATCGCCGCGAACGGAACGAGGATCAGCGCCTGCAGCCAATAGGGCGGCTCATAAACCACCTCCACCCAAACGGCGATGCCGACGATAAGAAAACCCGCGAACATCATCACCAGTATCGCCGGACCGTCGCCGGTGTCGGCGAAGCTGTAATCAAGTCCGCAAGCCTCGCATTTGGGCGCCACGGTTAGCAGGCCGGCGAACATTTTGCCCTTGCCGCAACGGGGACAGGAGCAGGTCACGCCCGCCCAATACGGATTTACGTGCGGAGGATGGTCGCTGTTCGACATGATTCTGCCCCTTCCTAAAGCGAACGGTCACGGATTGGATCCGTGACCGTGAGAAGCGCCATGCGGTCGGCCCCTGAAGGTAATGGAGCAGGCCGCCCATAAGCGGCGGAATTATTCCGTCACGCCGCCCCAATTGCCCCAAACATATATGGTGGCGAACAGGAACAACCATACCACGTCCACGAAGTGCCAATACCAGGCGGCGAATTCCAGCCCAAGGTGCTGCTCCGGCTTGAACTGACCCTTCATTGTGCGGAAGAGACACACGATCAGGAAAATCGTGCCGATGATCACGTGGAAGCCGTGAAAACCCGTGGCCATGAAGAACGTCGAGCCATAGTTGGTCGCCGCCGGATGCGCCGGATCGAAGCGGAACGCGAAGGGCGCGTGCGCGTATTCCCACGCTTGGATTGTCGTGAACAGCAGACCCAGCGCGATGGTAGCGATCAGACCTTTTTTCAGCTGGTCACGGTCGCCATGCAACAGGCCATGGTGGCCCCACGTCAGCGTCGCGCCCGATGTCAAGAGAATGAGGGTGTTGAGCAGGGGTAGCTTCCAGGGGCTTAGCACCTCGATGCCCTTGGGCGGCCAAACTCCCTGAAACAGCGCGGCGCGCACATCCTGCACCGAATCGCCCGGAAACAGGCTGGAATCGAAAAACGCCCAGAACCACGCGACGAAAAACATCACCTCCGAGAAAATGAAAAGGATCATGCCATAACGGTGGTGCAACTGCACCACGGGGGTGTGATCTCCCTTGTTTTCGGCTTCATCGATAACATCGCTCCACCACGCGTACATGGTGAACAAGACCCCGGCCAAGCCCGTGAAAAACACATAGGGGGCGATCTTGAAGCCGAAGATCGGCATATGCTTCATCCAGGGCACCGCGCCGATGGCCAGCGTCAACGCTGAAAGGGCGCCGACCAGCGGCCAGGGGCTCGGATCGACCAGATGGTAGTCATGTTGCGGTTTCGCGTGTCCATCAGCCATGATCTTTGCTTCCTTAGACTGAGCCGGGCGCGCCGGCTTGTTTGAAACGATTCCGTTCCGGTTCCATCGGCCGGATCAGGATTTGTTGGGCTTCAAGACGGGCGCCTCGCTGGTCTTCGCGGCGCCGCCGCCCTTTGAGGCGAAGAAAGAGTAGGACAGCGTCACTTCCTCGACGGCGCGCATCAACTCTTCAGCTTCCAAAGCCGGATCAAGGAAAAAGACGACTGGCCATTCCGCGCTTTCATGCGCGGCGAGACGTTGCTCCGAGAAGCAGAAACAGGCCAGTTTGTCAAAATACGCGCCAGCCTGGCCTGGGCTCACGTTGTACGCCGCGACGCCCCGGGTCTCGTGATCCGCCAAATTGACGACCTTATAAAAGACCGTGGCCGTCTGGCCGGTTCGCAGCGAGATCTTCTCGACCTCGGGTTCGAACCGCCACGGCAGGTCGCGCGCGACATTCGCGTCGAAACGCACCACCAGCGTCCGTTCGCCTTGCTTGCCCGTCGCCTGCGTGGCGACGCGTGTCGTCCCGGCGAAGCCTGTCGCCGCGCAAAACGCCCGGTAAAGTGGAACGGACGCGAATGACAGCGCCAGCATCGCCATGGATGCCGCGATGACGACGCCGGCGGCGATTTTTCGCCGGCTTAAACTCCGCCCCTTGTCCGACCAGCCAGCCATGAACTCCACTCAACCCGGCGGTTGGGCGGCGGCGCCGCCCAGCTTGACGATGGTGACCACGTAAAACAGCGCGATGAAGGCCGCGACGGCCAAGCCAATGGCGACGCTGCGCGCGCGGCAACTCTTTTCCTGCTCCGGCGTCAGCACGACGCCCTTGTCATCGCCTGATTCGTTGCTTGCATGGTCCGCCATGTTCAACCCGCCCACGCCATGAAAAACAGGGTTCGCTCAACGACCAGCGTTAGAAATAAAAGAAAGAGATAAAGGATCGAGAACAGGAAAAGCCTCCGCGCGGCGGTCTTCGCTTGCCGCCCTTGGCGTTCGCGGTAAGTTTGGCCGGCAAGCAAGACAAAGGACGCGCCGCAGACCACCGACACGATTCCATAGGCGGGCGAAGCGAAACCCATCACATAGGGCGCCACGCCTATTGGCGTCACCAGAAGCGTGTAGATCAGAATCTCGAGCCGCGTGCGGTCCGGCCCAGCGACGTTGGGCAACATGGGCACACCGGCCCGGCCATAATCGTCGCTCTTCAAGAGAGCCAACGCCCAGAAGTGCGGCGGCGTCCACATGAAAATGATCGCGAACAGCACCAGGCTGGATAGCCCGATTTCGCCACTCGCCGCGGCGTAGGCCACCACGGGCGGCAAGGCGCCGGCGGCGCCGCCAATCACGATATTCAGGGGCGTGGAGCGCTTAAGCCAAATTGTGTAAACAACGACATAGAAAAAAATGGTGAAGGCCAGAAGCGCCGCCGACAACCAATTGGCCACGAGACCTAGAGTCATCACGGCCAAACCCGCGAGCACCAGCCCAAACGCCAGCGCTTCCCCGCGCGCCAAGCGCCCCGAGGGAATGGGTCTTCCCATCGTGCGCGTCATGACCGCATCGATATCCGAGTCGTACCACATATTAAGCGCGCCGGAGGCGCCCGCCCCGACGGCGATGGCCAAGAGCGAGGCGAATGCGATGATCGGATGCGGCAAGGACGGAGCGAGCAGGAACCCCGCCAACGCGGTGAACAGCACGAGCGCCATGACGCGTGGCTTGAGCAACAAAACATAGTCGCTTGGCCCCGCGAGCGAGGCCGCTTGTATACGCCCGATCTCATTCCTGACGGCGAATGCGTCGCTCATGATTTTGTTTCACTCGGTGGTTTTTGTCCGCGAACCGCGCGCCCCTGGGTCCAGGAGCGTCCCGCCGGAAGCACAAGGCCTTCCGGCGGGTCTATATGTCCTGGATCACATATGATCCGAGCCCGAAATACGCGGCAGCGTGGTGAACTGATGGAACGGCGGCGGCGACGACAAAGTCCACTCAAGCGTCGTCGCGCCTTCTCCCCACGGATTATCCCCCGCCACGCGCTTGCGCATAAAGGCCTCGATAATCGCGTAGAACCACACCAGCATCGCCAGCGTCACGAAAATCATGCCGCTCGACGAGACGCCATTCCACAACGCATACGCGTCGGGATAATCGATATAGCGGCGCGGCATGCCGGCGAGCCCGAGGAAGTGCTGCGGGAAGAACACCACGTTGACGCCGATGAACATCAACCAGAAGTTCGCCTTGGCGAGGGTTTCCGAATACATGTAACCTGTCATTTTCGGAAACCAGTAGTAAAAGCCCGCGAACAACGCGAACACCGCGCCGAGCGACAAGGTGTAATGGAAGTGCGCGACGACGTAATAGCCCTCGTGGAATTGCTTATCCGCGCCGGCATTGGCCAGCACGACGCCCGTCACGCCGCCCATGGTGAACACGAAGATGAAGCCAATCGCCCAGATCATCGGAGCGCGGAAGGAGATGGAGCCTCCCCACATGGTCGCGATCCAGGAGAAGATCTTGACGCCCGTCGGCACCGCGATGACCATCGTCGCGAACATGAAGTAGCGCTGGGTGTTCAGCGTCATGCCCACCGTATACATATGATGGGCCCAAACGATGCTGCCCAGCACGCCGATCGAAACCATCGCGTAGACCATGCCGAGATAGCCAAACACCGGCTTTTTCGAGAAGGTCGAGACGATTTGGCTAATGAGGCCGAAGCCCGGAAGAATGATGATGTAAACTTCCGGATGACCAAAGAACCACAGCAAATGCTGGAACAACAGGGGATCGCCGCCACCCGCCGGATCGTAGAAAGCGGTGCCGAAATTCCGATCGGTGAGCAACATCGTGACGCAGCCCGCGAGCACCGGCAAAACCATCACGAGCAGGAATGCGGTGACCAGCACGGACCAAACAAACAACGGCATCCGATGAAGCGTCATGCCCGGCGCGCGCATATTGAAGATCGTCGTGATGAAGTTGATCGCGCCCAGGATCGACGACGCGCCGGCGAGATGCAGCGCCAGAATAACGAAATCCATCGCCGGCCCGGGATTGCCGACGTTGGAGGATAGCGGCGGATAAAATGTCCAGCCGCCGCCGAAGCCCTTCATTCCGGGCGCGCCCTCGACGAACATGGAAATCACCGCCAGGACAAGCGCCGAAACCAGCAGCCAAAAGGAAATATTGTTGAGGCGCGGAAAGGCCATATCCGGCGCGCCGATCATGATCGGGACGAACCAATTTCCAAAGCCGCCGATAAGAATGGGCATGGCCATGAAAAAGATCATCAACACGCCGTGCACGGTAATGAATACATTGTAGAGATTCTTGCCAGCATCCAAGGCCATCGAGGGATCAGCCCCGTGGAGCAGATGCGCCAGCCCCGGAAATATTTGAATGCCGGGCGTCGCGAGCTCGATTCTCATGGCGAGCGACAGCAGGAAGCCGATGACGCCGCCGATCGCCCCCACGATAATGTAAAGCGTGCCAATGTCCTTGTGGTTGGTCGAAAACAGAAATCGACGCAACCCTCGCGGTAGATCGTGTTCGCCGTGCTCGGCCGTCGTAGAGCTAGCCATATTCGCTGTTCCCCGAATGCTTGCTGTTAGTGTTTGCGGTTAGCGATCCAAGTTCGCGGCGGTGCGCAGGATGGAATCGCGCGCGGCGAATTTCTGTCTTGCCTCGCCTAACCATTTTTCATAATCGGGCCGGCTGACCGCGCGAATCACGATCGGCATGAATGCATGATCCTTGCCGCAAATGAAAAAGCACTGGCCATAGTAGACTCCGGCCTTCTCCACCTTGAACCAAGTCTGGTTCAGCCGCCCGGGAATGGCGTCCATGCGCACGCCAAAGGAGGGCATGCCGAAAGCGTGGATGACGTCGTTGGACGTCAACTGCACCCTTATCACCTCGTTCACTGGGACAACGGCCTCGTTGTCCACGGCGAGCAGCCTCAGTTGTCCGGGCTTAAGTTCGGACTCCGGGATCAATGTCTGGTCGAAACCAAAGCCGCCGCCCTGATCCTCGGGATATTTATAGGACCAGTACCACTGATTACCGGTGACCTTGATGGTGACGGAAGCTTCGGGAATCTCCACCTGATGCGCAAGGAGCCGAAACGAGGGGATCGCGATAACCAGCAGGATCAACACCGGGACGAGCGTCCAGACGATTTCCAGACCTGTATGATGTGTCAGCTTCGAAGGGACCGGGTTCGCTTGCTCATTGAAATTTCGCGCCACATAAATGAGCAAACCGAGCACGAACAGAGCAATGAGCGAAATAATCGGCATGAGCACGCCGTTGTACAAAGCTTGCGTCTCATGTCCGATCGGCGTCACCATGTTCGGGAGCCCAATTCCACCGGGGGCTGGCTGCCCCTCGACCTGGGCGCACGCGTACCCAGCGGACACAAGGACCGGAAGAAATGACGCGGCCGCGAGGACCGCGCGGCGGAAAAAATGTCTATTGCCGGTGAGCATGAAGGTCGCCTTTCGAACCTCTCGTCAGTCGTTCAGTCGCTTCTGGTAGTCGCTGACCTAAGATGGGCGCTGATGCAAGAATCGAACTCGCCGCGAACTTGTCGATATGGCGGTTCGAACCTGCGCCCGTTTCAACCACAAACCGTCGACCGACGCAATTGCCGTGGCGCCATATTCCTACAGGCAAAAAGCCGCACCTGAAAAATGAGCGAGGCCGGCAACACGCGAGGCGCGCAATAACGCGCCAAGATGCGACTTGACAGGACTAGTTCATTTGCTACCCAATCACGGCTTGACGCCCTCGCGACGTTGGGGCGGAGCGCGGTGTTGCGTCATGCGCCGTTCGCCGCGTTGGACGCGGCGCGGTAAGGCGACGACAGCAAATCTGGAGATCCGATGACGCCATTGCGCGCCGCAGCATCCAAAATTTCGTCGCGACAAACGGTCGCGCGACTTCTCCCCGTGATTGTTCGACTTGTCAGCGTCCTTGCGTTGCTTAGTCCAATATCTCCGACAGCGCTCCCGGCTCACGCTCAGGGTGTGGTGAAATCCAAGTTCGGAGACTGGGAAATCCGCTGCGACACGCCCGCCGGAGCTAGCGCCGAGCAATGCGCGCTCATCCAAAGCGTGACCGCGGAAGACAAGGCCAACGTCAATCTAGTTGTGATCGTGCTGAAGACCAGCGACGGGAAGAGTCGTCTGTTGCGCGTCATCGCTCCGCTGGGGGTGCTTTTGCCGAATGGGCTGGGGCTTCATATCGACCAAACCAATATTGGCAGCGCCGGTTTTGTCAAATGCTTGCCGACCGGCTGCATCGCCGAGGTTGTCATGGACGATAAACTCGTGGAACAATTGAAGACTGGTAAGACCGCGACGTTTGTCATCCATCAAACTCCCGACGAGGGGATTGGTCTGCCGTTGGCTTTGGGCGGCTTTAAAGAAGGCTATGCGAAACTGCCATGAATGGAGGCGAACGCATAAAGTGCCCCGACGCCGAACAGGTGAGCAGCGATAGCACGCGCTCACGTCCGCGGCGCGCTATTGGTATTTCCGCCGGACACCGCTGGTGGGCGCTGGCGCTTGTCGCGGGCGCCTTGCTAAACGGCGCGCGCGATTCGTCGGTGCGGGCGCAAAGCGCGGGGCCGTCCTCAAGCCCCGCTCCGCAAATGCCCCTTGGGAGCGGTTCGTCCGCCAACGAGCCCGCGAATGCCAGTCCGTCCCCAGGCAATCGCGTTTTGCGGATGCTCGGATTTACGCAAAGCTCCCCCAATGCACCCGGCGCGAAGCCTTCGGCGCTCACTAACTGCCCCGACATCGTCATTGACGGCGGCGCCGCTGAACTGCGCGATCCGCCCGCGGCCGATGCGTCGAGCGTCCGATACCAGATCGCGATATCGCGCATGGCCCGCGAATGCGCGCTTAATGGCCGCGATATCGCCGTGAAGGTTGGCATCCAAGGCGCCGCCGTGCTCGGTCCCGTCGGGCAGCCGGGCGCTTATTACGGGAATTTGCGGGTCGCCCTGCGCCGCAAACGCGACGGACAATTGTTCGCGGCGAAAACTTTTCGCGTCGGCGCGACAATCCCTTCGGGCGCGGCGCGCGCGGATTTCAATCTGTTGGTCGAGGGGTTATCCGCGCCTTTCATCAGCCCGACGGCCTCGGAGGATTACGAGGTTGTCGTCGGCTTCGGCCAGGGAGCGGAAAAACCAGTGAAGACGAAGGTTGATCGCGTCAAGCGCAAATAAAAAATATCTGGCGCGGCAGCGATGACTACCGGCGGCGATCATCCCCATCCTTCGCGAAAAGCGCGCCAAAAAAAGGCGCGATCATCCCAAGCAATTTATTAGCGCGCAAGCGCGCTCAAGGCGCCGATGCCTTCCGCGACGAAGTCCTTACCGCCGGAGACGCCTCCACGCAGCACGGACTCGGCCACCTTGGCTGCTGAATCGGCGGCGGCGCCACGAACCTCGGCCACGGCCTGCGCTTCCGCTTGCGCGATTTTATCCTTGATCTGCTTGTCGCCGCGCGCGACGTATTCATCCAATCGCTTGCGCGCCTCCGCGGCGATCAAATCCGCCTCGGATTTGGCGAGCGCCACGATCGCCGCGGCTTCAGCCTCCGCCTGAATGCGCTTTTGCTCGAACGAGGCAAGCAGCGCCTCGGCTTCGACCCGCAGCTTTTGAGCCTCGGCAAGTTCGCTCTTGATACGATTAACGCGCGTGTCCAGCGCCCCCAACACCAAGCCGGGCGCCCCAACCTTGAGCAATACTCCGAGAAACAGCACAAAACCGACCGCGACGAAGAGTTCGGCGTCTAAAGGCATGATCCTTCTCTCCCTTACTTAGTCGCGACGTTACGATAGGCGGCGCTCAGGATCGATCCGTCCACCCGCGTTCCCGTCAGTTTGGCGATGATCGAAGCGGCCGCTTCCGTGGCGATGCTCTCGACATGCGTTAAAGCCTGCGCCTTTTCGGCGGCGATGCGCGCTTCGGCCGCAGCGATTTCCTCGGCGAATTTCTTTTCGGAAGCCGCGCGCAGAGCGCCGAGTTCCGCCGCGATCCTTTGCTGCGCCTCTCGGCCAATGGACTGCGCTTCGTCTTTCTTGGCTTTCAGCGTCGTGCTATTTTGCGCATCGGCGGCTTGAGCTTTCGTCTGCAATTCGCGCGCGGCGTCGAGATCGGCGGCAATGGTTGTCTCTCGCGTGCTTAGGATCGTGGCGACGCGCGGCAAGGCGAGTCGCGACATCAACAAGTACAAGAGCCCGAAAATCAGCGCAAGCCAGACAAGCTGAGGCGCGAAATTCGACGTTTCGAACGGCGGAAACGCGCTTTCATGCGCGCCGCCATGCTCCAACGATCCAGTTGCGCCGGCGTGGGAGTCCGAATGTGGCGCGACACCCATCACGCCATGACTCAACTTACTGTGATCGAACCCGGACGCATCCGACATGTCGGCGCCGCCGGCCTGCTTTTGCTTTGCCCCGCCCTCGGCGGTGTTGGCTTCCGGCGGCGCTTCCTGCGCGGCTTGGGCAGAAGAGATAATCGCCATGACGGCTCCAAACAGCTAATGACGGCTTAATTCTCGGGCGAAATGGGATCGCGCGCGAGAATTTCGGACAGCTGAAGGCGTCCGACCCGAGACATCTCGGGTCGGACGCGAAACTCACTTCAGATAAAGCAAGATCGCGATCAAGAACGCGAAAATGCCGAGGCCTTCGGCAAGCGCGGCGCCGATGATCGCGTTGGTGAATTGCCCAGCGGCGGCCGACGGGTTACGCAACGCGCCATTGACGAAATTGCCGAAAATAATGCCTACGCCGATCGCGGCGGCGCCAGTGCCAATCGCCGCGAGGCCGGCGCCGACGAGTTGAAGCTCAGAAGCCATTGTCATCTCCTACTTTAAGACTGTGGGCACCATTTGTTGTTGATGAATTATCAGTGGCCCGGGTGAATTGCGTCATTGAGATAGACGCAAGTGAGTACCGAAAAGACGAACGCCTGCAAGCAAGCGACCAGCAATTCGAGCGCATAGAGCGCGATGATGGCGAACAGTGGAACCGGAGCCAGCGCGACCCAGGCGCCAGCGCCAGCCAGCAGCACGATGAAGCCGCCGAACACCGCGAGCGTGATGTGACCCGCGAGCATATTGGCGAAGAGTCGAACCGACAATGAAATCGGTCGCGACAAGAAGGAGATGATTTCGATGGGAACAAGCACCACGAGCACCGGGCCAGGCACCCCATGCGGCACGAACAACTTTAGGAAACCAAATCCATTGCGATAGAAGCCGTGGGCGACGACGATCGTCATGACCAAGACGGCAAACGCGAACGTGACGGCGATCTGGCTGGTGACGGAAAACGTATATGGCGCGAGGCCGATTAAATTGGCCATCAACACGAAGGTGAAGATGCTGAAAACAAATGGAAAAAACCTCATGCCCTCTTCGCCAGCGACTTGTCGCACCATTCCCGCGACGAATTCATAGAGCATTTCCGCGGCGGCCTGGCCTCGACCCGGAGTCAGCGCCTTTCGCGATGTCGCGAGGATCATGAGCAAGACGACCCCCAGCGCGGCGAGGAGCATGAAAGCCGATGCATTGGTGAACGAAACGTCGACGCCATTGATCTCATGCGGCCACCAGCGCGCGAGTTCAAACTGCTCGATCGGATTGGGCTTGGCCGCGGTCTCTGGATTCATCGTCTCTCCCGGACGGCGCGCGCCCGGCCCTTTTGTCGCTCGCGGCGCCGGCCTTCCGGCGCCATTTTTCAGTCATCGCCGCTCGACGGCGCGTTGTTCTTCTCATATGACGGCGCCTTGCGCGCCGCAATACGATAAATATTCCAAAATCCCGCCGCCGTTCCCAGTCCCAGGAACAGCACCAGCAGCCACGGCTTGGTGCCGAGCCAAGCATCGGCCCTCCAGCCGATAAACGCGCCGACGACTATCGCCGCGACGAATTCGGAAAAAACGTTGAGCCCGGCGCTCATCGCCCTTCCGAAGGAATTACCTTTCAACTCCGCGCCGGACAACGATTGGGTCGCCCGCCGTTCATCATGCGCTCGTAACGACTCATTGAGCTTCGCAAGTCGCGCTTTCAGGGCGTCATCGTCCCTTTCTGGTTCGCGATCACCCATCGAAAGACTCCGTGATGGCACATCGAAAGCGTCGAAGGCCGAGCCCGCGAAGTCGTCAATAACCGAGAAACCGACAGAAACGACCACAGCCTCCAGCGGAGCCGATGGAAGTCGCGCGCAACATATTGTCGGGTCACGGCGAAGTCAAGAAAGCGCAAATTACTGACAAGTGTCTGAACTTCAGAACGGTTCCATGGCTTTCCATCCTAGCGCCGTTTTTTTCCTCGCGGGGCGGCGAGGGATTGCGCTGGCGTGCTCGCGCATTATAGTCGCGCCGCACCCGGCAACCCCTAGTCAGAGCCTCAAATGACCCCGCAGAAAAAGGAAATTAAGCGCGTCGTTCTCGCCTATTCGGGGGGGCTCGACACGTCGATCATTCTGAAATGGCTGCAAACGGCCTACGGCGCGGAGGTCATCACCTTCACCGCGGACCTCGGCCAGGGAGAGGAACTCGCGCCGGCGCGAGCGAAAGCCGAACTGCTGGGGGTTAGGCCAGAAAACATTTTTATCGAGGATTTGCGCGAGGAATTCGTGCGCGACTACGTATTCCCGATGTTTCGGGTCAACGCCCAATACGAGGGACTTTATTTGCTCGGCACTTCGATCGCGAGGCCCCTCATCGCCAAGAAGCAAATTGAAATCGCGCGAAAAATGGGAGCTGACGCGGTTTGTCACGGCGCCACTGGAAAGGGCAATGACCAGGTCCGGTTCGAACTCGGTTATTACGCATTGGAGCCGGATATTACGGTGATCGCCCCTTGGCGGGAGTGGAATTTGACCTCGCGCGCCGCCCTGATCGATTTCGCCGAGAAGAATCAAATCCCCATTCAAAAGGATAAGCGCGGCGACGCGCCGTTCTCGACCGACGCGAACCTTTTGCATGTCTCGTCGGAAGGCAAGGTGTTGGAAGATCCGGCCAAGGAAGTGCCGGATTACGTCTTTTCGCGAACCAATGATCCGGAAAAGGCGCCTGACCAGCCGCAATATGTCACGATCGATTTCGAATGCGGCGACGCCGTAGCGGTTGACGACCAGCGGCTTTCGCCGGCGATGTTGCTGACGAAACTGAACGAGCTTGGGCGAATCCATGGGATCGGGCGACTGGATCTCGTTGAAAATCGTTTCGTGGGAATGAAATCGCGCGGCATGTACGAAACTCCAGGGGGCGCGATTTTATTGGTCGCGCATCGCGGGATCGAGAGCCTGACGCTGGATCGCGGCGCCGCGCATCTGAAGGACGAACTGATGCCCCGCTACGCCGAATTGATATATAACGGCTTTTGGTTCTCGCCAGAGCGCGAGATGCTTCAGGTGTTAATCGACAAAAGTCAAGAGTTCGTGACCGGACGGGTTCGCCTCAAGCTTTACAAGGGCAGCGCGATGCTGGTCGGCCGAGAGAGTCATTACTCCCTTTATGATCAAGAGCTTGTAACTTTCGAGGAAGGAGCGGTGGCCTACGACCACCGCGACGCCGAGGGTTTCATCAAGCTCAACGCACTGCGCCTGCGCACCCTGGCCAAGCGCGCCGCGCGCGCGGAAAAAAAATAGCAAAAAGGCCTCGCCGAGCCTCGCGGCCTTCACCCCGCCTCGATTTCCCTACATTATCTCGTGGTGAGTAGGTGGATTGGGACTACGTCATGCGAAAGACAATCCTCGCGTTGCTGGCGACGGTTCTTGTTGCTTGCGGCGGCGCGGCCGCCGCGCTTTACTTTTACAATCGTCCCACCGTTTTGCGTGTCGCGGTGCCGCAGCTGCCGGAAGACCTTCGCCTGATGGCGGCGGTGGCTCACATTTTGGCTCACCAACACGATGAAATTCGCTTGCGGGTTATCCCGGTCGAGGACTCAGCTTCCGCGGCTGCGTTGCTCGACTCGGACAAGGCCGATCTCGCGGTTATGCGCGGCGACATCGCGTTGACGGCGAGCGCCCAGACCCTGGCGATTTTACACCGTAACGCCTTGATGCTCGTCGAACCCGAATTGAACGAGAAGCGAGCCAAGCTTGGCTCGCGCAAGCGGGGCGGAGCGGCGCTCGGCGTGGACAAAAGCGGTAAGATTGAGTCCCAGGAGTCGAAGCAAGCGCGAGTGGCGGATCTTCGCGGCAAGAGAATTGGCGTCGTTCACGAAATCGCGAGCATGAGCCCTAACTCGCAGCTTCTCGAAAAAATACTTGCGCAGTCCGACATTGCGCTGGAAGCGGTTACGCTGGTGTCGCTCACTCCCGACGAAGTGCGCTCCGCCTTCGAAACAAACAAAGTCGATGCGATTTTTGCCGCGCCAGCTCCACAGAGCGGCCTCGATCACGATATTGTAACCGCGCTTACAAACGCCACCGGGAAGGCGCCACTGTTCATCCCGATCAGCGAAGCCAAGGCGATCTCCAAGCGCTTCCCCGCGCTTGAGCCGATGGAAATCGTGCAGGGCGCCTATGGAGGCGACCCTCCCCGGCCCTCGACGGCCGTGGAAAGCCTGAGCGTCAGCATGCTGCTCATGGCGCGCAATACATTGCGCGATAGTGTCGCGGCGGAAGTGACTCGACTGTTTTTCTCGCACCGCGGAGCCATCGCGTTGGCGGCGCCACTGGCCAATTCAATCGAAGCCCCATCGACTGACAAGGGAGGAGCAATACCGGTGCATCAGGGCGCGGTCGACTATCTTGACGGCACCGAACGCAGCTTTTTCGAGCGCTACAGCGACATGTTCTATATTGGCGCCATGCTATTGTCGGTCGTCGGCTCGGGCGCCGCGGCATTAGCCAGCCGGCTGAATCCAAATCCGCATGAACGCACCGAGCAACTGACCGAAAAGCTTCTGGAAGTGCTGCAGGCGGCGCGCGCGGCGACAAGTCACGTCGATCTCGACGCCCTCGAACGAGATGTCGACGATGTGCTCACGGGCATGTTAGGCGATCAGAGGGTGCGAGCCGCCGAAGCGTCGAGCCTACATCTCGTAATGTTGGCTCTTGACCAGGCCCGACGGGCGATCACCGATCGCCGCCAGTCCTTATCGGTCGAAAAACAGCTGATCGCTTTTCCCTCTTCGCGAAGCCTACCCGCGGCGCAATAAATCCCTATGGGCTCGTTTGATTTAAGACAGTCCCTGCGGGCGACCGGCCAGCGCCACCAAAACTTTTCCGTCCCCGAGCAGTCGCGTCGCGACTCGACGCGCGTCTTCCAGCGTCACGGCGTCGATCTTGGCGTTGCGCTCATCAAGATAAGATGGCTGCAAACCATCGAGCTGAATATTGACGAGTTGACTGGCGATTTTGGTCGACGTGTCGAAACGCAGCGCATAGGATCCCGTCAGAAACTTCTTGGCCTTGTCCAGTTCGTCTGGCGACGGCCCGTCGCTGGACAATAATCGGCATTGCGCCTCGATCACTTCGAGAGTCTCGCCCGCGCGCTCGTTCTTAGTGGCCGCGCCGCCAATCATCAGTGGACAATGGTCGAATTCATGCAATTGCGAATAGACCGAATAGGCGAGGCCGCGTTTCTCTCGCACCTCGTTGAAAAGCCGCGCCGTGAATACTCCGCCCCCGAGAATATGATTAATCACGACCGCCGAAAAGTGGTCGGGATCCTTCCTGGCGATGCCGGGGCGACCAAACCGCATCGTTGTTTGTGGCACGTCAAGATCGATTATTTTGCGCGAACCAACCTCGTGAACTGAAATGTCGGTCACGGGACCCAGTCGGCCTCGTGACGGCCACCCCGCAAAAGCCTCGTCCAGCCGGGTCGCCAACGTCCCGGCGTCGATCGCGCCCACCACCGCGATTTTTAAATGTTCCCGCGCGAACAAAGCGCCGCGCATCGCCTCCAAATCTCCGCGCGTCAACCGTTCCAGCGAAGCGAGTTCGCCGCGCGCGGCGCGTCCGTATGGATGATCGGGAAACGCGGTCTCTCGAAACGCTTTCGCGACCATCGCGTCGGGTTCATTCGCGTCACGCCTGATGTCGGCCATGAGTTGCCCACGCACGCGCTCGATGGCGTCCTCGTCGAAGCGCGCGTCGTTCAGCGTGAGTTTGAATAAGGCGAAGGCCTCGTCAATGTTTCGGGATAATGTCTGCAAATGCCCCGAAAGCGAATCGCGATCGGCGCCAAAGCCGATGTGAACGGCGAGATCCTCGACGGCGCGATGAAAAGCCCGAGAATCATAGGGACCAGCCCCTTCATCGAGCAGCCCGGCGAGCAAGGTCGCCACTCCCTCTTTACCCGGAGGATCTTGCGCCGCGCCGCCGCGCGCGGAAAATTCAAGCGCCACGAGCGGCACGGCGTAGCTCTCGACAAGCCACGCCTCCAAGCCCGCGGGAGTGATGACTCGCTGGACGTTTTCGGCTCGGGTTTTTGGCGATGCGAGAGTGTTATGAGCTGTCATTCGAGTGTTCCAATCGACCAAGCGCCGCGGCGCGGAGCTGTGGTTTAAGCGTCGACCGTCGCCTTGGGCAGCAAAAATCCGGTGACGGAGCGTTTCTTATTCAACCATTTCCGAGCGGCGTCGGTAACAGCCGCGCTCGTCACGGCTTCGATTCTGTCGGGCCAGTCGGTCACATCGGCCACGCACAGGCCGGTGGCGAGGGCTTCCCCATACCAGCGAGCCAATGATACTTGGCTGTCTCGCGCATAGACCGCGTCCGCGATCATGCGCGTCTTGGCGCGTCGCAGATCCTCTTCGCTCAATTGTGTGCCGATGAATTGGTCAAGCGCGCGATCTAGCGCGGCGTCGAGTTCCTGGAGATCCACACATTCGGCCGGTGTCGCGAAAATATAGAGGCGAGTGTCGTCAAGCGCGGTTCCCACGTAATAAGCGCCAACCGAGACCGCTAGCTTCTTCTCGCCGACAAGAGCCTCATAAAGCGCGCTGGCCGGCCCTCCCCCCAGCATATGCGCGAGAACATCCAGCGCTTCCGCTTCTCCTGTCGCCGCCGTTGTGTAGGAAGGCACGACGAATACGCGCTCGTGAGCGGGCTGCTCGACTTTTTCGTCCGTAAGCGTGACGAGACGTTCTGCGCGAGGCGGCGGTTCCTGCGGGCGTCGCCGCGCAGGCGCCCGCGAGCGCGCTGGAATTTTGCCATAGCTTTGCTCGGCGAGAGCCTCCACGTCAGACGCATCGACGTCTCCCGCGACGATCAGAATGGCATTTTCCGGCGTGTAAAAACGCGTGTAATAGGTGAGCGCGTCTTCACGCGAAAGAGTTCTCGATTTCATGGTTCCAGCCAATGATAGGCGTTCCATAGGGATGGTGAGCGAACAAGGTCGCTTGCAGGGTCTCGTCGAGTTGCGCTCCCGGATCGTTGTCGACTCGCATTCGACGCTCTTCGAGCACGACCTCGCGTTCAGGCCCCACGACTTCCTCGCTTAGCACTAGATTGGTCATGCGGTCGGCCTCGAAATGCATCAAGGTCGCCAAATGCTCCTTGCCAATGCGCTGAAAATATGCCGTGTAATCGTATCCGGTAAAGGCATTCTCCTGTCCTCCCAACTCCGCGACGAGATTGGAGAAAGCGCCTTGGGGGTTTTCCTTGGTGCCCTTGAACATCAAGTGTTCGAGAAAATGCGCGATGCCAGATTTGCCGATGGGATCATCCGCCGACCCATTTTTATACCATACCATGTGAGTAACGACAGGCGTGCGGTTATCGGGAATCACCACGATTTCCATGCCGTTGTCGAGCTTGAGATAAGTGACGCCACCCGCGCCCGAGGCGGAATCCGCTTTTGCGCCGGAGTTATGAGCGATCGCGTCCGAAGTTTGCATGGACATATTCGTCTTTCCTCGGTCAGCGCCGAAACGGGTTGGAGAGCAATCTCGCGTTTCCAATATAGGGAGCAACTCGCCGGTTGTCAGGCGCCGCGTGGAAGGGTGAGCACGCGAAGTCGACGGCGCGATAACCGGTTTGGTGATATACTAGGCATGTCCCGGCCTCACGGAAACGTCAATCAAGATTCATGGCCCGCGCTCAATGTTTTTACAGGCTATAATTGGGTCGTAAAATATATAGACGAACAAGATATTATGGATAAATATATATTAACACGCCGCATCGATTGTCAACTATATAATAAATATGAGATTTAGAGGATGCGGCTATGATTTGCCTTATGCGCGCTCAACTCTTACTATATTTACTTATTACGGCGCTCACGATAGATGCGAGCGCGTATGACGCTCGCGGTCTACGCATTGTGCTGAGAAAATTGCAAGTTTGCGGCAATGAGTTCGGAGCCGAAGTGGACCACTGGATTTCGGAGCCCGTCCGGCGGAGGGCATCGGATTTTCAATGATTCACACCCTCCGATTAGTCCGCAGACACCGTCCTTTTCTAGCAGACAGGCGCTCTTTCGTGCACAACAGGGCTCGAAAGGATGGGGAACGTGCTTCGCTTCCCATGCATCGGCGGATCTTTAACGCCGCATTAATTACCATCCACTAAACATAGACAAGCATCGTGACTTATGTCGTGGAATGGCGCTTTGCGATGCGCCGCCTGAATGACATTTAATCGTTGACTACGGAGGCTCCCCGCGCCACGGCGGTTGAATTCAGTAAGGAAAAACTCGTGAACGTCAAGACTCTGTGAATTCGAACAGTGCGTGGCCAGCGTAATTCTCCAATCCGCGCGGCACGCGCGAACTACTTCATGACGCCATTCTGAACGGGACAAACGCCCACGCGAACGAAATCGTGAAGTCTATTCCGGTCTTTGAACGCGACAAACCGGTTCGGCCGGCGAACCGCGACCCAACGGGCAAAAGTTAACACGGCGAGTCGGCGAGATTCGAATCAGATTGAATGGGTGAGAAATGAATAAGCGCGAAAGAGAAATGCTGGACGTTCTCAAATCCCTCAGGGACGAATTTGGCGCGGTTTCGGTAAAGGCCGAATTCGAAGCCGAAGGCACGCGAACCGATGAAATGCTGCGCTTGATCGATGTGGCTCGCCGGGCCGACCTTAAGGTCGCCCTCAAAATTGGCGGCTGCGAGGCCGTTCGCGACCTGTTGGAAAGCAAACAGTTCGGAGTTGAATACATCATCGCCCCGATGGTGGAGACGCCTTACGCGCTCCAAAAATTCATTCTCGCCAAGAACACCGCTTACACACTCGATCAGCAGCAGGACACCGACTTCCTGTTTAACATCGAGACCATCACCGCCTTCAATAACATCGACGAAATCATGAAGGTCGCGCAAGGCCCCGGCGGGGTTCAGGGCGGCGTCTTCGGCCGCGTGGATTTTTGTGGGTCCCTAGGCTGGGGCCGCGGCAAGATCGACTCGGACCACGTCACCGATTATGTGCGGACCGTTGGCGCGGCTTGCAAAATAGCGGGTCGAGACTTTGTTGTTGGTGGCGCCATAGCGATCTCCTCGCTACCCTCGTTGGCTCGCATACGAAGCATTCATCTCAGCCGCTTTGAGACGCGCAAGGTGATCTTTGGAGCCAACGCGCTCGACAATCCGGGGATCGCCAAGGGACTTCAATCGACAGTTTATTTTGAATTGCTCTGGCTTCAAAACAAGCGCGATTATTACGGTGTCATCCAGCAAGAAGACGCCGCGCGTATCGCCATGCTCGAAGAGCGATGGGAGCAGATCAAGACCGCCGATGGCGGATCCATGAAAACTTTCGCGTCGTGACTCGAAGGAGGCGTCTTCCTGGCATGAGCGACCATCTCCATGATGGTCCACCTTTATGAAACCGTGACAAAAGCTATCGGGAATCGAACGATGATCGTCAAGAGTATCGCCTTTGATCTCGATGGAACACTCGTTGATAGCGCTAGGCTCGTCGGCGAAATCCTTAATTCAATGCGCCGAGAAAAGGGGCTTGATCCTCTTGGCCAGGAAGTCTACCGAATTTGGAGTAGTCGGGGAGGAGCGCATCTGGTCGGCAACGCCTTGGCGATAGACCCCGAGAGAGCGGGACCACATGTCGACGAGTTCCGTCGCCGTTATTTTGAATTTCCCACGCCCGCGGACAGCATTTTTCCCGGCGCTCGGGAAATGCTTCGTTGTCTCATGAAATCCGGCCACCGCCTTGCGATTTGCAGCAACAAACCGCAACGACTGTGCCACAAGGTTTTGGAGGAGACGAATCTTATTCATTTCTTTCAAGCCATCGTCGGAGGCGATACTCTCGACAAGGCCAAACCCGATCCGACGCCCCTGCGACATGCTCTGTCCTGTCTCGGAGCGCGAACCGAAACAGCATTAATGGTCGGCGACAGCGTGGTGGATCAGCAAACCGCGACAGCGGCGGGCATTCGATTTGCCTTCTTTACTGGCGGTTATGACGACGGCGTTAACCGCGTGGAGGCGTTCCACGTGTTCGCCAAGCTCGACGAATTTGTTCCCATGGTCGCGAAGCGACGCGAGGGATCAAATACGCCTCCATGCCCACGGGGATCAAGCATTCGCGAACGGGCCGGGATCGAACAGTTAAAATCGGTAATTTGAAAACAATGACTCCGGAGCCTGAAAGCTGGTCTTTGCATCAAGACCTGGAATCCATTGTTGAATCCGCCGAAAAAGATCTCCTTGGTCTCGATGGGGGGCGCCTTTTCCTGACCGGAGGTACCGGATTCGTTGGTTGCTGGCTCCTCGAAAGTCTTCGTCACGCCGAAAAGCGCCTAGACCTGCGCTTGCGGACAGTAATTTTGTCCCGAAACCCTAAAGACTTCAGGCAAAAAGCGCCTCACCTCGCCGAGCATTCCAGCTTCACCTTCATCAATGGAAGCGTCGTTGATTTTGATTTTCCAGAAGGCGAGTTCAGTCACATCATTCATGCCGCCACCGATGCAAGCGCAAAGCTTAACGCTGAAAATCCCCTGTTAATGTTCGATTCAATCGTCGCAGGTACTCGCCACGTGCTCGATTTCGCCGTGGTCAGCAAGGCCAAGCGAGTCCTTCAACTTAGCTCTGGCGCCGTTTATGGTCGTCAGCCGTCGGAGATGACACATATTGACGAACAATGGATCGGCGCGCCAAATTGCCTTGACAGCGTGAATACCTACGCTGAAGCAAAGCGCGCGGCGGAGACGCTTTGCGCGATTTATGGAAAGCAATTTGGCCTGGAGATTTCAATCGCTCGCATCTTCTCGGCGCTCGGCCCTTATCAGAAACTCGATGTGCATTTTGCCGCGGGCAACTTCATCAACGATGCGATGCATGGCCGCGTCATCAAAGTGCATGGCGATGGGCGGGCTTGCCGATCTTATCTTTACGCGAGCGATTTGACGGTTTGGCTTCTCAGCCTGTTGGGACGTGGAACGCCAGGTCGAGCTTATAACGTTGGATCCGCTGACGCCGTAACGATCGGCGAGCTTGCCGCTCGCACCGCCGCGTTGATCGGGAACGGCGAATACAGCATTCTAGGCGCAACCGATTCGGGTTGGAATCCTGGCCGGTATACGCCGTCGACCGCCGCAATCGAACACGATCTTGGCGTCGCGCGCACAACATGCCTCGACGAGGCGATCCTGCGCACCGCGGCATGGAACGGATGGAAACGATGCCGCTAATGAAGCTTTCCGATTGGGTCGCGCGCAAGATCGTCGAAACTGGCATCCGCCAGGTTTTCATGGTCACCGGCGGCGGCGCCATGCACCTCAATCATTCCCTAGGCTCCAACCCAGATCTGAATTGCGTGTTCAACCATCATGAACAGGCCTGCGCGATGGCTGCGGAGGGGTATTTCCGTTTGAATAATCGATTGGCGCTGGTAAATGTCACTTCCGGTCCCGGGGGGACGAACGCGATCACCGGAGTCTACGGAGCCTTCGTGGATTCAGTGGGAATGATTGTTCTGAGTGGTCAGGTCAAGCACGAGACGACCGTGCGTCATACTGGACTTCCTTTGCGCCAGTACGGTGATCAGGAACTGGACATCGAACCCCTCGTTCGGCCCGTGACCAAATACTGCGTGATGGTGACCGAACCCAATTCGATACGCTATCACTTGGAAAAGGCGATCTATTTGGCGCGTTCGGGGCGTCCCGGCCCTTGTTGGCTGGATATTCCGCTCGACGTTCAAGCCGCGAGAATCGACCCGGAAACGTTGCAAGGCTTCGACGCGAGCGAATTGGATGAGCCATGGAGGCGGACCGACCTTGTTCTCGCCGCGGATAATATTTTCGCGGCGGTTGAGAAAGCCCACAGACCGGTGGTCTTCGCCGGCAATGGCGTGCGCCTCTCCGGCGCGCACACTGACTTCATTAGATTTGTCGACAAACTGGGTATACCCGTGGTGACCGGCTGGAATGCGCACGACGCAATCTGGAACGATCACCCCCTCTTTTGCGGACGTCCAGGCACGGTCGGCGATCGCGGCGGCAATTTCACTGTACAGAACGCCGATCTGCTGCTCGTTCTCGGTTCTCGCCTGAATATTCGCCAAGTGAGCTACAATTGGCGGTCCTTCGCCGCGCGCGCAAAAAAGATCTGGGTCGATATAGATGCGGTGGAGCTCCAAAAACCTAGTGTTCATGCCGACATTCCGATCCATGCTGATCTTGCCGACCTTTTGCCGGTTCTCGCGGCGAGAAAGTATTGCGGCCCGTCCACGACTCATGCGAAGTGGCTCGTTTGGAGTCGTCAGCGCAATACGGACTATCCCGTGGTCCCGAATGAATATTGGGCTGGCCCTCAAATAAATCCTTATTGCTTCATGAAGTCCTTGTTTGAACACCTTTCGCCAAATCAAATAGTCGTCACCGCCAATGGCAGCGCCTGCGTCGTAAGTTTTCAGGCCGCGCATTTGAAACCCGGACAGCGGCTGTGGACCAATTCCGGATGCGCCAGCATGGGCTATGATTTACCCTCGGCAATCGGCGCCTGCAAAGCATCCGAAGGCGCTCCGATCGTATGCTTGGCCGGCGACGGTTCAATCATGATGAACCTGCAAGAACTGCAGACGATTGTCGGCTCTTGGCTGCCCATAAAAATCTTTTTGCTGAACAACAGCGGCTATGTCTCGATCTTTCAGACGCATCGCAACTTCTTTAACGGCGTCGAAGTGGGCGCCGGGCCGCGCAGCGGCGTCAGTTTTCCGGATTTCGCGCGTCTGATGGCCGGATTTGGGTTGCCTTACCGACGGGTCGCGCGGCACAACGATATAGCGGAAGCCGTGCGCGCCACCATGGCTGCGGACGGCCCAGCCGTTTGCGAAGTGATGATCGACGGGAACCAAGCCTTCGCGCCGAAACTCGCCAGCCGCCAACTGCCGGACGGCGCCATGGTATCCCCAAATCTGGAAGATATGGCTCCTTTTTTGTCCCGAGAAGAGCTAGCCCGCAATATGCTTATTGACTAGAGCCATCGTCGGGGGCCGCCGTAGGTATCGGCGCGCCAGACCGAGAGTGAACTTGGTCCAATAAACGAACTGAAGCCGGTGTGCTACAGCGCGAGCGTTGGGACGGCGCCTTGCGACCTAGCTCGCGATTCGCGATATACGCTTTTACACCGATCCCTCCGAGCGCTAAGTAAGCGCCTCCTTCTTCGAATCGGGATCTTTTAATGACCACCAGCATCGTCGAACGCATCAGCGCCGAGCTTGCCGTCCAATCTTGGCAGGTGGAGGCAGCCGTCGCATTGCTCGATGGTGGTTCCACGGTGCCTTTCGTCGCCCGCTACCGCAAGGAAGCGACCGGCACACTTGACGACACGCAGTTGCGCCGCCTCGACGAGCGACTGCGCTACCTGCGAGAGTTGGAGGAGCGCCGCAACGCCATACTCGAATCCGTCGAGTCTCAAGGCAAACTGACCGACTCGCTTCGCGCAATTATAATGGAGGCTGACAATAAGGCGCGTCTCGAGGATGTCTACCTCCCCTTCAAGCCCAAGCGGCGCACAAAGGCGCAGATAGCCATCGAGGCGGGACTAGCTCCGCTCGCGGATTCGCTGCTTGCTTCTCCTCAACGCGATCCGGGCGCCCAAGCGGTTTCATACGTGAACGCGGCCAAGAACGTCGCGACCTTGGAAGCGGCATTGGACGGAGCGCGCGCCATTCTGATCGAGCGGTTCGCCGAAGACGCGGAACTAATCGGCGCGTCGCGCGAGGCCTATTGGTCGCACGCCGCGCTGAAATCGAAAGCGCGCGAGGGCAAGGAAGTCTTGGGCGCGAAATTTTCCGATTACTTCGATTTTTCACAGCCCTTGTCCAAGCTTCCGTCTCATCGAATTCTCGCGCTTTTTCGGGGTGAAAAAGAAGAGTTTCTTGATCTTGACCTCATAGCGGAATCGGAGCCGGGCATCGGCGGCTATGAAAGCCGAATCGCGCACCGCTTTTCGATCGAGGATCGCGGACGGCCAGGCGATCGCTGGCTTGCCGAAACGGTGCGGTGGGCATGGCGGACTAAGATTGAGTTGCGCCTTGCTGTGGACGCGCGCGCGAGACTGTTTCACGTCGCCAAGGACGAAGCGATCAACATCTTCGCGCGCAATCTACGCGATCTCCTGCTCGCCGCCCCCGCCGGCGCGCGGGCGACCATGGGGCTCGACCCCGGGTTTCGTACTGGAGTCAAGGTCGCCGTCGTCGACAGGACTGGCAAGGTCGTCGCCACGACGGCAGTTTATCCGCACGAACCGCAGCGCCGCTGGGACGAAGCCTTGAGAGTCCTCGGCGGGCTCGCGCGGGAGCATAAAGTGGAACTCATCGCCATCGGCAATGGGACGGCATCACGCGAAACAGACAAACTAGTGGGCGAACTCCTCTCCCAGACTGCGGATTTGAAACTCACGAAGATCGTGGTGTCC
The DNA here is from genome assembly GCA_963699455.1 of uncultured Alphaproteobacteria bacterium. Classification (GTDB taxonomy): domain Bacteria; phylum Pseudomonadota; class Alphaproteobacteria; order Rhizobiales; family Beijerinckiaceae; genus Methylocystis. The sequence continues at coordinate 29,314 of CAVOTY010000008.1, forward strand.
GAGGCCGGCGCCTCGGTGTATTCCGCCTCGGAATATGCATCCCGCGAATTTCCTAATCTCGACGTATCGTTGCGAGGCGCCGCTTCGATCGCGAGACGCCTGCAAGATCCGTTGGCGGAGCTGGTCAAGATTGATCCGAAGTCCATCGGCGTCGGTCAATACCAGCATGACGTTTCCGAGTCGAAATTATCGCGCTCGCTAGACGCGGTGGTGGAGGATTGCGTCAACGCGGTTGGAGTCGACGTTAATACCGCCTCGGCGCCGCTACTGGCGCGTGTTTCTGGGATTGGCGGAATGCTCGCGGAAAATATCGTCGCTTTTCGCGAAGCGAAGGGCCCATTCCGGGGTCGCGTGGCGTTAAAGGAAGTGCCTCGCCTGGGCCCCAAGGCCTTCGAACAAAGCGCGGGCTTTTTGCGCGTGATCGACGGCGACGATCCGCTCGATCGCTCGGGCGTGCATCCGGAGGCCTATCCCCTGGTGCGCCGTATTCTCGCGGCGGCAAAGACCGATATTAAGTCGCTGATTGGAGACGCTTCCACTTTACGCGGTCTCAAACCAATGCATTTCGTGGACGACACTTTTGGTCTGCCCACGGTGACCGATGTGCTCGCGGAATTAGAGAAACCCGGTCGCGACCCGCGCCCCAGGTTCAAGACCGCGACTTTTCAGGAAGGCGTCGAAAAACTTTCGGATCTGAGGCCCGGCATGATCCTGGAGGGCGTCGTCACCAATGTCGCGGCCTTTGGCGCCTTTGTCGACATCGGGGTGCACCAGGACGGCCTCGTGCATATTTCCGCCATGTCGAGAACTTTCGTCAAGGATCCACACAACGTTGCCAAATCTGGCGACATTGTGCGCGTAAAAGTATTGGAAATTGACAGTTCTCGCAAACGAATTGCGCTCACTATGCGCCTTGAAGACGAGCCCGCGCCGAGATCTCGTGGAACAGCTCCCGGCCCACGCCCAGAATCGCCGAGGGAAAGGCGCGAATCGTCGATGTCGCGAGGTCGAGGCCCGGCGGGCGGCGCGCTGGGTGACGCCCTGCTGGTGGCGATGCAAGCCTCGAAGACAACGCCATATAAATAGCGTTCGCGAAAGGCTGCGACGCAGCGCGACGCTGAATGACCCGACAGTCAAGCGATCTTTAGCGTCGGACCCTGCTTCGCCCATGGGTTGGAATGAGTGACGCACAAAACAAACGCTATCTTTTGGGCGAGCGACGGGGGCAGTCGTTCAATGGACTCCGATTCATTCGCGCCGACGTTAAGGACAAGAACAACCCAGTTAATCCGCTCAAGGGCAATTGAATCCTCGAACAGCCCGTCGCAAATAATGGCGTCGACTGGACCTTTTTCGCCGCGCGCGAGGCCGCGCAAAATCCGGTCCGCGGACGCGCCGTCTATTTTGCCGCCGGAGAAATTGGGAAGAGCGAAAATGACCTCGTCGCGCGTTTGAACAACAAACTCGCTCGGAACGCGCGAGGCTTTCGCCGTGTGCTCGACGGCCGACCTCAGCACGGAGCCGTTTGCGTTCGCGTCGACCAAGGCGATGTCCAACCCTTCGGAACTCAACGACAGCGCGATGTTTACGGAAAGGAGCGTTCTGCTTTTTTCGTTAGCGCCGCCGATCAACGAGATAATTGGTGGTTCATCGGCGCTGTCAATCAGCGAGACCAAATGGCCCGTGACAAGATCAATCTCTCGCGAACCTTCAGTCCAAGTCACCACAGGAATGCCAATTCGGCCTAATTCAATCTCTAAACCAGAATTTAGAACTGGTCGCGTGGTAAACGACGTCGCGTCGGTGATCTTGAAACGCGTTGCCCGGCGTACCAATCCGTTAACGCGCGTGGACGGCCGAGCCTTGGCGTTTGCGCCGCGTCGCATTTCCAGCCCCAACCCAAGCGCGCCACCGAGCAGTGAGCCGAGGATACCCCCTCCTGCCATCATTAGACCCGCGCTCGGAGGAAAGCTCCGGCCGGCCGGCGGCGAAGCCATCGTAACAATATGCGTACTCATCAAATTACTGGGTTGCGCCTCCGCAGTTTGCCGTGAGCGCGCGAAAAACGATTGGTAAACGCCGCGATTTACGTCGACTTCGCGTTCCAGATCTCGCAATCTCACGGATGCCTGCGCCTCGGTGAGCGCGCGTTGACGTAATTGTTCAACATCGCGCCGAAGCCCTTGCTCGACCCCGCGCGCCTGCTCCAAATCCTTGCGGCTTGAAGCGCGGATGCGTTCAAGCTCGATGTCGATTAGGCGATGGAGTTCATTCTTGCGCGCTTGCGCGTTTTTAACGCTTGGATGCATCGGGCCAAGTTCGGCCGACAATTCGGCGGCCTTTTCAAGAACGGTGGCCTGCTGCGCGCGCAAATTAGTCAAGGTCGGCGCGTTGAGCGTCGCCGTTAACATTCCAAGATCGGGGCTCGAAGCGCGTGCGTGCTGTAATTGCTCAAATCTGGAGCGTGCATCTTCCAAGCGCGTTCGCGCATAATTAAGTTGTTGGTTGAGTTCTTTTAAACTCTGCTGGTCAATATATTCATCTTTCGCGCCGATCAGACCGTTGGTAGCCTTGTAGTCTTCGACTTGCTTCTCGGCGGTTATAAGTCTATCGCGCATCTCTCCAAGACTCGTGCTGAATGAATTCGTGGCTTGCCTCGCGGCTTCCGACTGCATCGCGACGCGCACTTCCCCATAAGCTTGCGCAATGCTATTGGCTATTCGCGCGGCCTTGTCCGGACTGCTGCTGGACGCGGAAATCTCGATAATGAAGGTGCGTTCCGGACGACGAATGACCACGCGCTGACCGAGCGTTCTCTGCGCTCCGAGCGACGCATTGGAATCCTTCGCCGAAAATGGCGACCGCCCTAACAGCGTGCTTAGAAAGCTACTTTCGTCTCCTCTAAATTCGGGATCTGTCGCCAGCCCCTCCCTTGTCACAACGCGGTCAAGTACAAGCCGCGAAGTCAAAAGCTTGGCCTGCGTCTCGACAAAGTTGATAAAGCCGGTCGAATCCTCGTGGGACGCGGAATCTTCCTTGTCCAGGCCTGGCAGACCGTGCGGATCGAGATAGATCTGTGCCGTCGCGACATAGCGGGGTACTAACGTTTTGCTAGCGACAAAGCCCCCCAAAGCGCCCAATGTCGTTAGGGCAAGGATCAAGCCTTTTCGGCGCCAGGCGAGAAGCCACGCTTCTTTGTAATAGGCTTGATCAGCTGCGGAGGCGACGCGCCTGACCCGCGCCGGATCAGAGACTTTGTTGGCTCCGCCGCGATAGTCCAACATGTCAAATTTCCGTTATGGCCCTGCCATGACCGTTTGATGTGGTAGCGCTCCGCAAGTCCGGAGACTATCTGGATCATGGTTAAGAAAGAGTTGCGCGCCACAGAGATGAAGAGAACATGTCCCGAGCCGGGAATTGGACTTTTGGTCCGAAATAAGGCCAAAAAGAAATTGAAAATGGAGCAAGACTGGAGTGTCGCACACAGTAAACAGCGGGACGATCAAGGCGGCGTTTCGTGGTCCGCTGGGCGCCTTCGCGCTGGACGCGGCCTTTGAGATACCGGCGCGCGGCGTCACGGCGTTGCATGGACCTTCAGGTTGCGGAAAGACAACGACGCTGCGCTGCATCGCTGGTCTTCAGCGGATGCCCTTGGGGTTCTTCGCCGTCGACGACGACATCTGGCAGGATGATTCGTCCTTCATAGCGACGCATGCGCGCCCGATCGGATACATCTTTCAGGAGGCAAGCCTGTTTCCGCACCTCTCGGTGCGCGGCAACCTCCTTTATGGCGCGGACGCTCTCCGACGCGCGAATCATGGACACGAGATTAGCTTCGACGACTTGGTCGCTCTGCTTGGTCTGACGCGGCTGCTTGATCGCGCGCCTCGCAACCTTTCCGGCGGCGAACGCCAGCGAGTTCGCAATCGGTCGCGCGCTGTTGTCGCGACCCAGATTGTTGCTGATGGACGAGCCGCTCTCGGCTCTCGACAGCCAAGCAAAGGACGAAATCCTTCCCTTTCTTGAACAACTGCACGAAAGCCTGATGTTGCCTGTGATTCATGTCGCTCACGACATGGACGAGATAGAGCGCCTCGCCGACAATCTCGTATTAATGGAGGCGGGCCGCGTCATCGCCGCGGGCCCGCTCGCCGCCCTCCAAAGCGATCCAAGCCTTCCGCTGCTAAAATCTCGATCGGCCGCGATCAGTCTCGATGCCGTCGTGGAGGATTTTGATTCGATTTACGGCGTTGCGTCTCTCGCCGTGACCGGAGGGCGATTTCTCGTTCCGACCTGCCGCGTGTTGATCGGCGAATATCGCAGAATCCGCGTGCTAGCCAGCGACGTAAGCCTTGCCGTGGAAACGGGGCCGCCAAGCACGATCCTGAATATTTTGCCGGCGCGGCTTTTGACAGTCGTCGCTTCGGGGGAACAAGAGATGACCGCGGTTATGGGGTTGGGCGCCGAGGGCGAGGGAGCCCGTCTGCTTGCCCGCATCACGCGCCGGTCATGGGATTTGCTCGGCCTGCGACGAGGCATGAATGTGCATGCGCAAATTAAGGCCGTTTCTTTCGCGCCATTGCGAACCGGACTCGCTCGTGGCTAGTGAATTGAATTTAACATTTGATGCCCTCTTTTGACGGCGGCGATGATTTTGTCTGGATCGGCGGTCCAGGTGAAGGGCTTCGATTGTTGATTGTGTTCTTGGAGGAAGCGGTTGATGGCGGCCTGGAGATCGGCGACGGATCGGAAGACGCCTCGCTTTAGTCGCCGCTTCGTGAGTATCGCGAAAAATCCCTCGACGGCGTTGAGCCAGGAGGCCGAAGTTGGCGTGAAGTGGAAGGTCCAGCGAGGATGGCGAGCAAGCCATTGGCGCGCCTTGGGATGTTTGTGGGTCGCATAATTATCGACGATGGCGTGGATCGTCTTTCCCGCCGGAACCTGCTCCTCGATGGCGTTGAGGAAACGGATGAATTCCTGATGGCGATGACGCTGCATGTTGCGGCCGATCACCGTGCCGTCGAGCACGTTGAGCGCGGCGAACAGCGTCGTCGCGCCGTGTCGTTTGTAGTCGTGCGTCATGGTTCCGGCGCGGCCCTTCTTGAGCGGCAGGCCGGGTTGGATGCGGTCGAGCGCCTGAATCTGGCTCTTTTCGTCGAGCGACAAAACGATGGCGTGCGCCGGCGGATCGACATAGAGTCCAACAATGTCGCGCAATTTGTCGACGAAGCGCGGGTCGTTCGAGAGCTTGAACTGGCGAACCCGATGCGGCTGCAGACCGTGGACGCGCCAGATTCGTTGGACGGAGCTGACGCTGAGCCCCGACGCCTTCGCCATCAAGGCGCCGGTCCAATGGGTCGTTTCGCCGGGCGGATCGCCGAGCGTCAGGGCGACGACGCGTTCGGCGGCCGCGTCCCCGAGCGGCTTGATGCGCGAGGGCCGCGTCTTGTCGCGAAGCAGCCCATCGAAGCCTTCTTCCATGAACCGTTCTTGCCAGCGCCAGACGCAAGTCTTGGATTTGCCGGTTCGCCGCATGATCTCGTTCGTGCCGACCCCTTCGGCGGTGAACAGGACGATCTTGGCTCGCCATGCGTGCTTCTGCGCGGCGTTGCGATCCTTGACGAGAGTTTGGAGCCGGTCCCGATCGGCCGGCGATACGGATATGGATTTTCCCGGGCGCATCGCGCAGACTCGCACGCGCCACGAAAAACCGGAATCCCAAAACGGACTCAACCGTCAGATTTCAGCCACTAGGACAGTCTGCTGATACATCATTTTCTCACCCGCCAAGAGCCGCGGGCGCGGAGCGCGCCTACAATTCATGATATAAATCTCACACTAACAGTTTACGGATGCCGCCATGCTAGAGGTCACGCCGTCCATCTCTATCGACGAGAGCGAACTGCGCGAGACTTTCTTGCGAGCTTCGGGCGCCGGCGGCCAAAACATCCAAAAGGTAGAGACTGCGGTCCAATTGCGCTTCGATGTGGCCAATTCACCCAATCTACCGGCGCGCGTGCGCGTCCGCTTGGGTGCGCTTGCCGGTAGACGCATGACTAAATCGGGCGTATTGATCATTTCAGCGCAACGGTACCGGACTCAAGATCGAAACCGTATGGACGCGCTTGATCGGTTGCTGCAACTGATCCGCGCCGCCGCCGCGCCGTCGCCGCCGCCGCACCGCAAGACCAAACCGACGCTCGCGTCGAAGCAACGGCGCCTCGCCTCCAAGAAGCTTCGCTCCGGCGTCAAATCGCTGCGCGGCGCGCCGGAGCTTTCCTAGTAGTCGCGGAGAACGCGAATGCTCGAAGCACTGGTTTTAGGCCACGCGATGCGCCGGAATATATGGTGTAACCTTTTGCTGCTGCGGTTGCCCCTGCGGTTGGCCGGCGGGGCCCTGATCGCGCTTGATTCGATTGTCGATCGCTTGCGAAATCTTTTCGTGAAACTCGGTCTTGTCGCTCTCGGGCACGAATGGCTGAGCTTCGTAGATGCCTGCCATCTCTCCCATGAAGCGCTCCATAGCTTTGAGGGCACGATATTGAGGGATCTGCGTCAACTCCTCAATCATCTGTTCGCGGAGTTGCTTCAATTGATTCATTGTCTGCATTTGGATCCCCTAGATTAGCGTGACCCAAAGTTTCTACAAAGCAAGCCTCGCGCGAGGCTTGCCGCGTCGGGCGGTCTGGCTGAAGATCATGCGATCGATCGCGCGGCGACTGTTCGCGGCATGCGATGCCCAATTTGGTTCACGCCAACCGCAGGTCAGTAGAGCGATGCGCCGCAAGCCGCCGCATTTCGGCGCCGCGATACTGGAGGCGCACCTGCTGCAAGCGATCGAGATCGCGCAGCAGCTCCGTCCATTCCGGCGCGACGCCCGCCTCGCGGGAAAGATCGTCGAGATATTTCTGGATGGCGAGGGCCAGGAACGAACAGAACACATGACCACGGATGGCAGCGTCGGATGAATGGAAAATCGGCCGCGTGCGCATGATCGCCTTGGTTCGAGGAACAGGTTTTCGACCTTCAACAAGTCGCGATAGCGGAGCACGGCCTGCAACGGCGTCAAATTGGCGTTGGTGCGCAGCACGAAGATTCCGTCGAACCGCGCCTCTTCGGCGAGTTTGCCGGCGTCGATTTCAAACGCCCGGTCGCCTTCGTCTTTGTCCTTGCCTTTGGTCTTGTCCTTGGTCCCGGCGCTCTTGCGTGGACACCGCCGGTAGGCGGAGTTGCCGATCAGCGCCATGGGGCGGTCCGCAAGGACGCCCGTCGCAAACGACGGGCTATGGTCGCCTTTCTTCAATTGGGCGTCGAGCGCGGCGACGAGCGCCTCGCGGTCCTTGCGGTCTTCCTCGGCCTCCGCCTCGTTGCGGCAGACGATGTAGCGCTTGCCTTCGATCGTGACCTGCTTGACAAAGAGCTGCGTCTCGCCCGCCTTGCGCTCCAGCAGCAGGGGGACGAAAGCAGCGTCGTTCTCCAGCACGATCTTGCGCGCGACGGCGTCGGAGCGCTCGCGCGCGCCCAGAATATATTCGAGCCCCCGCGCCTCCAGCCCTTCGATCGTCGCCGCCGAGATCATGCCGCGATCGGCGACGACGCAGACCCGCCCGATGGAAAAGCGCTGGCGCAGTCGATCAATTACCGGCAGCAGCGTGGTGACGTCGGCGGTATTGCCCGGCCACATCTCGGTGCAAATTGGTCGCCCGTTTCCATCGACGATCAGCGCCAGGATCATCTGCTTGAGATCGGGTCGATAGTGCTTGGAATAGCCATGCTCGCCGAGCGTCTCGCCGCCTTCGCCATGGAACGAAAGGCTGGTCGTATCCATGAACACGGCGGAGAGATCGGCAAAGAGATCGCGCCGCTTGTCGAACAGCTTCTCCTCGATCGCATCCTTGATGCAATGTGGCGCGAGCGCGTCTTTGCTTTTCTCCTCCATCTCCTCGCCGAGCCAAGCCCATAGCCCGTCCCTGTGACGGGCGTCCTTGGACGCCCTATGGCGCGATAAAAATGATGCAGGTCCAGCCCATCCGCGCCGGCAATATCGTAATCCTCCACCCAGGACGAACAGTCGCGGTCCGAGCCCGACACGAATATCCGGTGCAAGGTGGCGACGAACACCGCCCGCTCCACCGCGAACTCGAAGGCGCGATCTCGCAACAAATCGCCAAGCACATCGGCGATGCCGAGCCGTTCCCATATTTTGCCAAACAGCAGCGGTCCGCCGATGCGCTTGGTTTGAGCCGACAGCGCGGCATCGGCGTCTTCGTCCAGCGCGTTGATGAGCGACACCTGATCGGTCAGCTTGGCTCCCGAAGCGAGCAAGGAGGCCAACGCTCCGGAAGCGCCAAGCTCATCGGCGCGGCCAAGAGTGGCGATGACCGACTGACGCACGGCGCCATCGACGCGCTTGTTTTCGACGATCTGCACATAGGCGCGTTCGCCGGACTTTTTGAGGCGGAAGAACATGGGTCCTCACAGCAGGACACCATGGAATCTGATTCAGCCTCAGCAATCAAGCGTATTAAATAGGCTAACGTGGCACTACATTTTGGAAAAATCCAGGCTCCGAATAAGTAATATCAATGGGTTGCAAGCACCTTTCTCGCGTTTACTGTTTAACTCGGGTCAAGGTTGCTTCCTTTCTCGCGCGGGAATTGGGGTTGGAAAAAATCGCCGTTCAACGCGGTTGGGAAGCGCTGAAAACCCGCAGCATGTCGATCCAGACGCCGCGTCCGAAAAACCCCAAGTCCGCCACGCCGGAAGAGGCGGCGATTTTTAAAAAGACTCGTAGACGCCGTCGCCAAGGAAGCGGCCGAACATCCCGAGCGGCCGGTCGAGGTCTTCGCGAGCGACGAACACCGGCTCGGCCTGAAGCCGGTGCCGCGCCGCGTCTGGGCTCGCACCGGCGAACGACCGATCGCGCCATCATCTCTTCGATCGGCTCTACGTGACCGCCTTTGTGTCGCCGGCCAGCGGCGAGACTTTTTGGCATGCGCGCCACGACGTCTCGAAACCGTTCTTCGCTGCGCCGCTCGAAACCTTCGCGCGCGAGGCCAGCGCCGGCATCGACCGAACCGTCGTGCTCATTCTCGACAACGCCGGCTTGCATGGCGAGGCGGGCCTGATTGTTCCAGACGGCGCGCGACTGATCTTCCCGCCGCGCTGCACGCCCGACCCACAACCGGATGAAACACTGTGGACGCTGATCGACGCAGCCATCGTCGACCAGCATGTCGCAGCGATCGACGAACTCGACGACATCATCGCTCAAAGATCCGTCGCCCTCGCGAATGAGCGCGACGCCATCAAAAGTCGGGCGGGCTTCCACGGGTGGCCGAAAGTCGCACGCCCGAAGCGTGATCAGCCGGAAACCGCAAGACATGACTGAAAGATCGAGCGCGTTAACAGAAAACTATCCGCGCTTGTAAGCGAACCCCAAGATATTCGCCGTCACGCACATTGACAGAAGACGCGCCCAGCCCTAAAGACACGCCTTAAGGCCCAGGTGGCGGAATTGGTAGACGCGCTGGTTTCAGGTACCAGTGGTGAAAGCCGTGGAGGTTCGAGTCCTCTCTTGGGCACCACATCGACGCTCAAGAGCGTCAAAAATCAACAGAAAATCAAATAGTTAAAGCCAAACCCCGTCCAGCGGCGTCCGGAGACGTGCGTTAGTATCCGCAACATTCGTTGGTATATTTGTTGGTATGCGGTCACGACCAACAAAACAGATACCAACATGCCACTGGCCGACATGGAAATCCGCACGGCCAAGCCGGGCGTTCGTCTTGTCAAGCTCTCGGATGACGGCGGGCGCGAATTATGGATCATGCCGGACGGCGCGAAGCGCTGGCGTCTCGCCTATCGCCTCGCTGGCGTTCAAAAGGGGCTTGCCGTTGGCGTCTATCCCGCGACCTGCCTTCGCTTGGCGCGAGACGAGGCCAAAAAGCTCCTGGCGGGCGGCCAAGACCCTTCGCTAACGAAAAAGCTTGCCAAACTTACGAAAGCGGCGGCTTCCGCGAATTCGTTCGACACCATCACCGCGGAACTCTTGGAGAAGAAGCGGCGTGCGCAAAAGGCCGATCGCACCATCGTGAAATTCGAATGGTTCATGAGCTTCGCCCTCCCGGCCATCGGGCCGCGTCCAATCGCCGAGATAGGCGCACCGGAAATCTTGGCCGTGCTTCGCGGCGTCGAATCGCGCGGTCGGCTTGAGACCGCCCGCCGGCTTCGCGCGACCATCGGCGAGGTTTTCCGCTTCGCCGTCGCCACCGGCCGCGCGGAAGCCGACCCGACCGGGGCGCTCAAGGGCGCCTTGACCACGCCGACCGTCAACCATCGCGCCGCGATCATCGAGCCCAAGGCGTTCGGCGGGCTTTTGCGCGCCCTAGCCGGCTATGACGGCGCGCCGGAAACGCGGGCCGCGCTCGAATTGCTCGCCCTGACATTCGTTCGTCCCGGCGAGCTTCGCGCGGCCGAATGGGCGGAATTCGATCTTGACGCCGCCGTTTGGGCGATACCGGCCGAAAAAATGAAAATGAAGCGCCCGCACCGCGTCCCGCTGGCGCCGCGCGCCGTCGCGATCTTGCGCGAGCTACAGGCGATAACCGGCGAAGGGGGCTACCTCTTTCCGTCCGTGCGCTCGGCGGCGCGCTGCATGTCGGAGAACACGATCAACGCGGCCTTGCGCCGGCTCGGCTTCGCGCAACACGAAATGAGCGGCCATGGCTTTCGCTCGGCGGCGTCGTCGATGCTGAACAAATCCGGCCTATGGAACGCCGACGCCATCGAGCGCCAGCTCGCCCACGTCGATAACGATTCCGTGCGCCGCGCCTATGCCCGCGCCGATTTTTGGGACGAACGCGTCCGTATGATGGCGTGGTGGGCGGAACGTTGCGAGGAAATGCGGCGCGACGCGATTGTCATTCCCTTGCGGGCGTGACGCGCCCGCCCGCTATTCTTGGGGTTAACCCCGCCCGTTTCGATTGGCCATTTGCATCGCCCGCGCTTTTCTTGGCATTCTTGAGCCCGGTTCAAGCACGTTCGCCGTTCCCGCTCGTCATTTCAGCCCAAAGACCCCGCCGCGCATGCACGCCAAGCCCGCCCCGGACTTAAACGCCTTCCTCGCCCTCCAAAACCGCGCCAATGGCGCGCCGATGTCCCCAGCGAGCACGCTGTGTTTCGACAATCTCTCGCCGGCGCCCGCCGACAGCGAGGTAATCAGCCAAGTTGAGCGGCTGAGTTCCAGTGAAACAAAAATTGCGCCAAGATCGCCGCGGATGGTGCCCGGCGCTTCGGGTTATGAGCTACAACTTGCATGACCGCCTCCAGAGTGAATGGTTGTAACCTCACTCTGCCTGAGCGCCGGTCGCCGTCCACCTCCCCATGGGATCTGTATTATGCTTGGTCGAAGGAATTCTTGGAGGCCGGCAAGCGGCGTCTTGCCGGCGATACGGCGCGGGCGGCGACGAGCGGCGAGGTCAAGAAACTGCGTCGCGAAGCTTGGGAGTTGAAGGAAGTCGTCGCCGAGCAGGCGCTCGAATTGCGGCTGCTCAAAAAAAGCATGATCACGGATGGCGGAGGCGAGGAATGAGATATCCCGCCTCCGAAAAGCTAGAGATCATCCGACTAGTCGAGCAATCGCATCTGTCGGCGCGCCGAACACTGGAAAAGATTGGCGTCCCGCGCCCGACATTTTATCGACGGCGCGACCTTTACCAGGCCAGCGGCTCGATATTTGGACGATAAGCCGTCCAAGCCCTCGCGCGTCTGGAACCGCATTCCCGACAAGTTGCGCGGCGAAATCATGCAACTGACGCTCGACGAGCCCGGCCGTCGCCGCGCGAGCTGTCGGCGCGCTTCGTGAACATGAAAAGCTACTTCGTCTCGGAAGCCTCGGTCTATCGATTGCTCAAGGCGCATTGTTGGGCGTTCCCGGCCATGTGCGTTCGGACATCGGCCCTGAATTCATTGCGAAGGCGGTGCAAGACTGGATTTACGGCGGTCGGCGCCAAGACCGCTACATCGCGCTGGGCAGCCCATGGGAGAACGGCTATTGCGAGAGCTTCAACTCGAAGCTTCGCGATAAGCTGCTGAATGGTGAGATCTTCTATTCTTTCCAGGAGGCGAGGATCGTCATCGAAGGCTGGCGGCGGCATTACAACGAAGCGCGGCCCCATTCGTCGCTCGGATATAGACCACAAGCCCCGGCGGCGCGGTTCCCGGAGCGCCCGGCCGGGCAGCCCCCACCAGCTCCGCCGGGCGCTCGGCCGCTGGCCCAAGTGCCAACCATGAACCAACATTGCGCTTGGATCACCCGATGGGGGCCGGCCACCTTTAGGCAGGAACTCTCGCACAGCGCCAGAAGTGAACTCCGCGTTCGTCCCATAAAGCGGACACCAAAATTCTAGTGTCAACCACGTAAATCGTGAGTATCATCCCGATCTGGACGCGTTTGCTTTCGACATTTTGATCGTCGCTGGCATCTTCCAGGCGCGCAGGCCGAAAAAGATCTGTTCCGGTAGACCGAGTCGGTTTCGACGAACGTCGTTGGAGGCATGATCGTAATGAAAGCGAAGTGCGCGCCATCGGGCGCTGATCGCGTCACTGTCGGCTGCATTAAATCGGCATGGATCTCTCGTTCCGAAGAGGCCGGATCGTGCTTGGAACAGAAACTGAAAACACTTCACTCAGCGGAGTAATCGCCTCGGTGCGAGGCAGTGTCGTGGATATTCTCTTCAAAGGGCGTTTGCCGCCGATTTATTCGGTGCTTCGCGCGGGAAAACGAGAGCATATCGTCATTGAAGTGCTCTCGCAGTTGGACGCGAGGCATGTGCGCGGGATTGCGCTGACTCCCACGCAGGGGCTCGCGCGCGGCATGACGGTGAAATACGCTTTTGAACCTCTGAAGGCGCCGATAGGCCGAGAAATTCTCTCCCGCATGTTCGACGTGTTTGGCAACGTCATCGACCGGGGACCCGCATTGTCCACTGTCGAGCGGCGCTCCGTGCATGGATCGCCGCCTCCGTTGATGCGCCGTTCCACCAAGTCCGAGGTCTTCGAAACCGGCATCAAGGTCATTGATGTGCTTATGCCCTTGGAACGCGGTGGTAAGGCTGGCCTTTTCGGCGGGGCGGGAGTGGGCAAGACGGTGCTACTCACCGAAATGATTCACAATCTCGTCAAACAACATGAAGGCGTGAGCATTTTTTGCGGCATTGGCGAACGTTGCCGCGAAGGCGAAGAGCTCTATCGCGACATGAAAGCCGCGGACGTGTTGGCCAGTATGGTAATGGTGTTCGGCCAGATGAACGAGCCTCCAGGCGCTCGCTTTCGCGTCGCTCATTTGGCGCTGACGATGGCCGAGTATTTTCGCGATGACGAGCATCGCGACGTCCTGTTGCTCGTCGACAACATATTTCGCTTCATCCAGGCCGGCATGGAAGTGTCTGGCCTGATGGGACAGATGCCGTCCCGCCTTGGCTATCAGCCGACGCTTGGCACCGAATTGGCGCAACTGGAGGAACGCATCGCCAACACCGCCGCGGGGGCCATCACCTCGATTCAGGCGGTCTACGTGCCTGCGGACGATTTCACCGATCCAGCGGCCGTGCATACTTTTTCGCATCTTTCCGCATCGATCGTTCTGTCGCGCAAGCGAGCGAGCGAAGGCTTGTTTCCGGCCGTCGATCCTTTGCAATCCAGTTCGAAGATGGCGACGCCGGGCGTCATTGGCGCAAGGCATTATGCGTTGGCGCAGGAAATCCGACGAACGCTCGCGCAATATGCTCAGCTCAAGGACATCATCGCGATGCTTGGGCTGGAGCAGCTTTCGCGGGAGGACCGCGACGTCGTCGCGCGCGCAAGGCGCCTCGAGCGATTCTTGACCCAGCCCTTCTTCACGACGAAGCAGTTCACCGGAATGGAGGGCAAGTTCGTCAAGCTGGAAGACGCGCTAGAGGGCTGCGAACGTATTCTGAATGACGAGTTCAAGAACTATCCGGAGAGCGCGCTCTACATGATCGGAAACATAGAGGAGGCCAAAGCCAAGGCGAGCCCCGCCCCGCGTAAAGCCGCGGAGCGCGCGCGGGCCCATGAGCGTCGCGACGTCGTATCCGGGAGCAACGCCTCGGTCGAGGGGTGACGATGGTCATGAAATTGATGAGACTGAAAATTCTCCTGCCCTTCCAAATCCTTGCCGAGGAGCGCGACGTGTCGCGCATCGTCGCGGAGACGCTCGATGGTTCCTTTGGGCTGTTGCCGCGCCGACTTGATTGCGTTGCGGCGCTGGCACCGGGAATTTTGATTTACCAGACCGAAAGCAGGGGCGAGGCCTATCTCGCCGTGGATGAAGGGGTATTGATCAAGACCGGACTCGAAGTGCTGGTTTGCGTGCGGAACGCCATCCCCGGAACCGACCTTGGTTTGCTGCGCGCGGCCGTCGACCGGGAGTTCAGGTTCTTGAACGAGCAGGAGCAAGCCGTGCGGTCCGTGCTGGCGAGGATGGAAAGCGACATAATTCGTCGCATGGTAAGCTTCAACAATGGCGGATGAACCTCAAGGCCAGCCTCCGAGGATCAAACAATCGCTCGGCGCGGAGGTGGGCGCGAAAGCGGCGCGAAAACTCAGGGCGCGTCGGAGCCATGCGCGCGGCGTCTGGTATGGCTTGGGCATGATGGGGCTGGTCGGCTGGTCGGTGGCGACGCCGACCGTGCTCGGCGCGGCGCTCGGCCTGTGGTTGGATAAGCGCTATCCTGGGCCTCACTCCTGGACCCTGACGCTGCTGATCATCGGCTTGATCCTCGGCTGTTTGACGGCATGGCGTTGGGTGGCCGAGGAGGACCAGCAACTGCGAGACGAGCAGGGGGACGACGATGCATGAGTTTTTTGCGCTCGCTGTCGTGGCGGCGGCGGGAGGAATGCTCGGCGCAATGTTTTTCGGCGGCCTTTGGTTTTCCGTGCGGAAGGGTGTCGCGTCGCCCCGGCCGGCGCTGTGGTTTTTTTGCAGCCTGCTTCTGCGCATGGGTGTCGCGCTGGCGGGGTTTTATTTTGCTTCCGGCGGTCGATGGGAGCGACTGCTGGCCTGTATGCTTGGATTTTTAGTAGCCCGCCTCATCGTCATGCGCGCCACGAAACCAATGGGAGAAGGTGAGCTCCGCCCAGAATCGGAGGCTCGTTGTGCGCCTTAGTCCCGACGAAATCGTTCTCTGGCGAGAGGGTTACTTCAAACTCAACGCCACCATCGCCTACACTTGGGCGTTGATGCTCGCGCTGACGGTCGGCTCGATGCTCGTCACGCGCAATCTTTGCCGAGGCCTTGATCGCTCGCGTTGGCAGAACCTGCTGGAGATCATCGTCACCGGCATTGAAAAACAAATCGAGGACGTTGGCCTCCGACACCCAAGAAAGTATCTTGGCTTTCTTGGAACGTTGTTTCTGTTCGTCGCGACCGCTAATCTCTGCACGGTCATTCCCGGCTACGAGCCTCCGACGGGTTCGCTTTCAACGACGGCGGCATTGGCGTTGTGCGTGCTGATCGCCGTGCCGCTTTACGGGATCGAGGAGCAGGGACTGGGCGAATATCTCAGGAGCTACGCCGAGCCGACGATCGTCATGCTGCCGTTCAACCTTATCAGTGAGCTCTCCCGCACGCTCGCCCTGGCGATTCGCCTCTTCGGCAATGTGATGAGCGGATCAATGATCCTCGCCATTTTGCTGACCATCACGCCCTTCATTTTTCCGATCGTGATGAGCGCGCTCGGTTTGCTCACCGGCATGGTGCAGGCTTATATCTTCACGATTCTCGCCGCCGTTTACATCGCGGCGGCCACGCGCGGTCGCGAGTCGCGGCGCGCCACTGAAATCATCGGCGACGCATGACGCGGCATAATGAGAGGCGAAACCATGGACAACGCGACGCTCATCGCAATAGCTTCAATATTCACCTCCGGCCTAACCATCGCGCTGGGCAGTATCGGGCCCGCCTTGGGCGAAGGTCGCGCGGTCGCGACGGCATTGAGCTCGCTGGCGCAACAGCCCGACGCCGCCACGACGATAACGCGCACCTTATTCGTTGGCTTGGCGATGATCGAATCAATTGCGATCTATTGCTTCGTCGTCTCGATGATCCTCATCTTCGCCAATCCATTTTGGACGCACGTCATCACCGAAGTCGCGGGAAAGTAAGGCATGCTAATCGATTGGTTCACGGTCGGCGCGCAGGCGATAAACTTCATCATACTAGTGTGGTTGCTTAAGCGCTTTCTGTATAAGCCAATCCTTGACGCCATCGACGCGCGCGAAAAGCGGATCGCGGCCGAACTCGCGGAGGCCGACGCGAAGAAAGCCGACGCCCAAGCGGAACGAGACGCCTTTTCGCGGAAGAACGAAATGTTCGACAGAAAGCGGACCGAGCTTCTGAAAAAGGCCACGGAAGAGGCGAGCGCGGAGCGTCAGCGGCTTTTCGACGACGCGCGGAAAGCGGCCGACACCCTAAGCGCACAGCGGCGAGAGGCTCTGAAAAGCGAAGCGCGCAATTTGCGCCGCGCCATCGGCGAGCGCGCTCAAAAGGAAGTTTTCGAGATAGCACGGAAGACGCTGAACGACCTCGCGACGACGACTCTGGAAGAGCGGATGGCCGACTTGTTCATTCACCGCCTTCGAGAGTTCGATGTTTCGGCGAAGGCCGAACTCGCCAAAGCACTGACGGCGTCGCGCGAGCCAGCGCTGGTTCGCAGCGCTTTCGAGCTACCGCAGCCGCGGCGCGCGGAGGTCCGAAAGGCGCTGGGCGAAATCTGCTTGGCTGAAATTTCACTGCGGTTCGAGGTTGCTCCCGAGCTTACCGCCGGTATCGAACTCGTCGCCAATGGATACAATGTCGGCTGGAGCATTTCCCAATATCTGGCGTCGTTGGAAGAGAAAGTCGCCGAATTACTGAACGCGAAAGACGAGTCCGAGGCTCGGAGCAAATGAACGGGGATTCCGGGCGCCTCTCGGAACGCATTGACGAGATCTTCGCCGAGATGGAACGAGCGCGCCAGTCATTCGATCCCGGTCCGCGCATGCGAGAAGTCGGCGTCATCGCGAGCGTCGCCACCGGAGTCGCCAAAGTCTCTGGCCTGCCTGGCGTGGGCTATGAGGAACTGGTAAAGTTCCGCGGAGATGTTCTGGGCATCGCATTCAACGTTGACGAGCATGAACTCGGCGTCGTGTTGCTAGGCGATTATGTGAATCTTCACGCTGGCGATGAGGTCGAGCGCACCGGTCGGGTCATGGATGTGGCGGTCGGAGAGGAGCTGTTGGGCCGGGTGATAGACCCGCTTGGCAGGCCGCTGGACGGCAAGGGACCGGTGAGCCCCAGCCGGCGACTACCCATCGAACGTCCCGCGGCCGCGATTATGGACCGCGCGCCGGTGACGGAACCACTGCAAACCGGCGTCAAAGTCATTGATGCATTGATCCCGATTGGGCGAGGCCAGCGCGAGTTGATTTTAGGCGACCGGCAGACGGGCAAAACTTCCATTGCGCTTGGCGCCATTCTCAACCAGCGCGGCGCGGATGTCATGTGCGTCTATTGCGCCATCGGCCAACGAGCTTCCATGGTGGCGAAAGCCGTCGCCGTCTTGCGAGAAATGGGCGCGATGGACCACACCGTGGTCGTCGTGACGGAGGGCGACGATCCGCCGGGTCTCGCCTATGTCGCTCCTTACGCCGCGACCAGTATCGCCGAATATTTCATGGAGGCTGGACGCGACGTGCTCATCGTTTATGACGATCTCACGCAGCACGCCCAGGCCTATCGCGAACTCTCCTTACTGCTGCGCCGGCCGCCCAGCCGCGAGGCCTTTCCGGGCGATATCTTCTATATACACTCGCGGCTGCTCGAACGTGCGACCCGGCTGCGCCCCGAACTCGGCGGCGGCTCGCTGACAGCCCTCCCCATCGTCGAGACCGAAGTTCAGAATATTTCCGCGTATATTCCAACCAATCTCATTTCCATCACGGACGGCCAAATCTATCTTTCGCCGGCGCTGTTCGAATTGGGCGTACTGCCCGCCATCGACGTCGGTAAATCGGTTTCGCGTGTCGGCGGCAAGGCGCAGCGCGCGATCTACCGCGAGGCGGCGGGCGATCTCAAGCTTGCTTACGCGCAGTTCGAGGAACTCGAGACCTTCGCCCGCTTCGGCGCGCGCCTCGACGACGACACGCTCAAGATTATCGAGCATGGGCGGCGCATTCGCGCCTGCCTGAAGCAGCCGGAATTTTCCCCGGTCTCGGCGCCGGGGCAAATCTCGCTCCTTGTGGCGCTTACCGCTGACTTCTTCGACGCCGTGCCGATCGAGCGAATGACCGAGGCCGAGCGCGCCGTGCTCGACGCGGCGGATAAAATGCCGGCGGAATTGCGCGCGCGGATCGACACGACCGACACGTTGAGCGAGAGCGGGCACGCGACACTGTTGGCAATCGTACGGGAGGCGCTAGCGCCATTTCGGCCGAAGCCCGATTCCTCCGCCAAAGCACAAGTAGTTTCAAAGCCTCGAACTGAAGTCGAACTCAAATCATCCCTTGCGGAAGGGTCGGGGGAGACGATGGATGAGGCGAGCGGCGGACGAAAGTCCAGTTCCTGGCAAAAGCTTGTCGCCGCCCTCGTCTTTGTCGGCGGCGCGGCTGGTTGGTTCGCTGTTCGAAACATGGAACAGCGGCATGGACCGGCTCCGGTCCAAATCCGCGCAGTAACGGCGACCGGCGTCGTCGTCCCCGCGGCGATCACGCCGATCAAGGCGCGGGTTTCGGGCGTCGTCGAAGCGGTTTATTGTTCCAACAATGCGAAGGTGCACGCCAATCAGCTTTGCGCGAAAATTGACGCTGGACCCTATCAGGCGCTGGTCGACAAAGCCGAGGCCGATCTGACTGCGGCGAAATCGCGCCTGCAAGAGGACGATGTCATGCTCGAGAGCGTTAGAGCGGTAATCGAACGTCATGGAACGAGACGACCGTATCGTCTCAAAGAAACGATGGCGGCGCGCAAAGCCTATGAGCAAATACGCTTACGGCGGCGAAACGACGAAGAGACGGTTGCGCGGGACCAGGAGACGCTGGGCGCCGCTCGAGCCAGCCTCGCCGAAACGGATGTCGTTTCTACGACCGACGGAACCGTGGTCGCGCGCGATGTGGAGCCGAGTCAGTTGGCTAGCGCCGGGAGGCCGCTCTTCCTCGTTGCGACGGATTTCACCTCGATGCGGGTCAATGCGCATGTCAGCGAGCAAGACCTCGGCGCGGTCGAATCCGGTGACCAAGTTTCATTCACGATCGCAGGCCTACCAAATCGTTCCTTCGCTGGAGAAGTGTTGCGTGTCGATCGCACCTCCCCGGCAAGCCAGAACGCGGTAAACAATAATGTTGTTATTAGCGCGCTCAACCCCGATCTGTTGCTCAAGCCAGGCATGAGCGCGACCATATATATCACGATCACTAATTCCGCCGACGCGTCGCACAGGGGAAGACCGTGAGCCAGACAACGGCGAGTCTGCAACGCAAGATCAAGAGTGCTGGCGAGCTGCAATCCGTGGTGCGCACGATGAAGGCGCTGGCGGCCTCAAACATTGGGCAGTATGAAAAGGCCGCGCAGGCTTTGGGCGACTATCATCGCGGCGTGGAAATGGGCCTAAGCATCTGTCTCCGCCAGAGCGCACTCGCAACGCCACTCACGGCGGCTAACAATCGAACCACCACGGTGGGCGCCATCGTGTTTGGTTCGGACCAGGGGCTTGTGGGCCGTTTCAATGACGTGATCGTCGATTTTACGGCGCGCGCCCTCAATGGTGTTTGTGAAAAGCCCTGTGTCTGGGTCGTTGGGGAACGCGCATATGCGCTTTTGCGGGACGCAGGCTTTCCGCCGGAAGGCGCCTTTCCCGTCGCGAATTCGGTCAAGGCCATCGCGCCACTCGTCGGGCAAATTCTCTCGGAAAGCGAGGCGCTCCTTGATCCAGCCGCCGTCATCGAATTTCATCTGTTCCACAATCGACCCTCGTCTGGAACAAATTACACTCCCGTTTCTCAGCGATTGCTGCCACTGGACGAGCGCTGGCGGCGCGGGTTGACCGAACTCCACTGGCCCACCGAGAACTTGCCCGAAGTTTTGGGCGACGCGACCGCGACCTTGCGCACCCTAGTGCGGGAGTATCTTTTTGTTTCGCTGTATCGGGCGAGCGCCGAATCTCTTGAAAGCGAAAACGCCAGCCGACTAGCGGCGATGCAGCGCGCTGACAAAAACATCGACGAATTGCTGGAGGAATTCAACGGCGCGTTCCATCGTTTGCGCCAGAGTGGAATCGACGAAGAGCTGTTCGACGTCGTCTCGGGGTTTGAAGCGCTAAACAACGACAGGTTACGCTAAAGTCGCCGCAGGAATCGGCCCTTTGCGTTGAACTCAATCACTTGGTTAAACGATGAGGGTCCGCGCGGTCAATCACAAAAGCTTTTCCCTGCTCCCAGAGCAAGGATGTCAAGCACACGGCGTCCATTTTTGCGGCGACCGCGCGCGCAATGTCGGCGCGGCTGAGGATGCCTACCGTTATTCCCGAATTTAGAACCACAACTCTTTCGATCTTGTGTTTTTCGATTAGTCGCGCGATCTCTTCCACGTCCGCCGTGTCCTCGACGGAAATGACCGGTGAGGTCATGATTTCGAGAACCGTCCGACCATCTCTTTGGATTGCCGCCAAGAACTTTTCGTTCAGCGGCTCGCCTTCCGCCAGCTGCGCAAGCCACCATTGGGCCCGCTTATCACGGTGCAATTCCGTTGCCGAAGGGAGATCTCCTTCACTGACACTATCCCAATCGGTCGAAGATCTTCGTCGAGAACCGGAACGGCGCTGATTGATTTTTCAATCAACAATCTCGCCACGTCGCGCACTCGCGCATCGCGGGTTACGAACGCAACCTTCTTGGTCATGATGTCTTTCGCGAGCATGTGCCTACCCTAAGCTGAACTTCCAGCCTCGAAATCGCTTAAGGCGCTGAGTTTCAATTGGAATTTCCGATTTTAGGCGCAGAAATGTAGCCATGTAAATGGTTGGTTTATGATTGCATTATTGGTGATGCAGCTTTATCATTCAGCCATGTATATCGAAGCCGTCCCCAACCGGAACTCGCCGCCCGCCATCCTCCTGCGCGAATCCTATCGCGAGGACGGTAAGATCAAAAAACGCACGCTGCTCAATCTCACCGACTGGCCGACCGAACTCGTCGAGGGGTTTCGCACCCTTCTCAAAGGCGGGAAGGCGAGCCCCGTCGGCGAGGATCCAATCATTTTGCGCCGCTCCTTGCCGCATGGTCATGTCGCCGCCGTGCTCGGCGCCTTGCGTAAGATCGGTCTCGACCGCATTCTCGGGCCGGCGGGCAATCGCTGTCGCGATCTCGTTATGGCGATGGTCGTGATGCGCTTGCTTTCGCCCGCCTCCAAGCTCGCCACCGCCCGCATGCTCGACGCCGCCACGGCGTCGACGAGTCTTGGCGAGGTTCTCGAACTCGGCGATGTCGACGAGAACGAACTCTATACCGCCCTCGACTGGCTCGGCGAACGTCAGGAGCATGTCGAGAAAGCGCTCGCCCGCAAGCATTTGCACGATGGAACGCTGGTGCTCTACGACGTGTCGTCGAGCTATGTCGAAGGGCGCTGCTGCGAGCTGGCCAAACGCGGCTACAATCGCGACGGCAAGAAGGGCAAGCTGCAAATCGTTTACGGCCTGCTGTGCGCGCCGGACGACTGTCCGGTGGCGGTCGAAGTGTTTGAAGGCAATACCGCCGATCCCAACCCGCTCAGCGCGCAGATCGACAAGCTCAAACAGCGCTTCGGTTTGAAGCATGTCGTGCTGGTCGGCGATCGCGGGATGATCACCCAGGCGCGCATCGACGAAGAGCTGCGACCTGCCGGACTCGATTGGATCACCGCGTTGCGCGCGCCCGACATTCAGGCTCTCGCCGTTGGCGGCGCCTTGCAAATGTCGCTGTTCGACGATCGCGACATGGCCTCGATCACCTCACCCGATTTTCCTGGCGAACGACTGATCGTCTGCCGCAATCCCGACCTCGCGAAGTTGCGGACGCATAAACGCGAGGAGTTGCTCGCCGCGACCGAACGCGATCTAGGAAAAATCGTAGCGGCGGTCGGACGACAACGCGGGCCTTTGCGCGGCGAGGCGGAAATCGGCTTGAGAGTCGGCAAGGTCATCAACCGCCACAAGATGGCCAAGCACTTCGATCTGACGATCGGCGACGCGAGCTTTTCTTTTCGCCGCAAGCATGACGCCATCGCAGCGGAAGCCGCTCTCGACGGCGTCTACGTCGTGCGCGCCAACGTGCCGGCCCCCGACCTCGATGATGCCGCGACAGTCGGCGCCTACAAGAGCCTGGCCCAGGTGGAGCGGGCTTTCCGCTGCCTGAAGACCATCGACCTGCATGTGCGCCCGATCCATCACTGGAACGCCGATCGTGTGCGCGCCCATGTGTTCTTGTGCATGCTCGGGCTCTACGTCGAGCATCACATGCGCGATCAACTCGCGCCGATGCTCTACGATGAAACCGATCACGAGGCCGCCAGCGCGGCAAGAGTCAGCATCGTCGCCAAGGCCGAGCGTTCGCAAGCCGCAAAGGCGAAAGAGGCCACTGGCCACACGCCGGACGGCCTTCCCGTGCATAGCCTGCGGACGCTGCTCGCCGATCTCGCCACCTATTCCCGTATCGAGGCGACAACCGCCTTGAACGAGAAATATGTCTTCACCCTCTACACGAGGCCAACACCGACCCAGCAACGCGCCTTCGAACTCCTCGACGTCAACCCCGAATGTAGCCAGTAACGCCAACCTCGCTCGCTGCAATGTGACGCGAGATCAGTAACTTATCGTTTTGCAAAGATGGAAGTTCAGATTAAGCATTCCTCAGATTTGCAATGCTACGCCACATTTCCAAAATTGCATGGATTTTGAGGCTGACGGTATGAGATGGACGCTGTCGGTGGAGCAGTGGTAATCCGCCTGTGGGACGCCCGCGACTCTGACCGCCGCGTCAGCGCTCACTGCGTTTCTTATACTAATCCGCGCTGAGGCAGACTCACGTGGCGGACTCCCGAATCGCCTCGTTTCTGATTCGAGATGGCGAACTGGAGGAGGTTCGCCATGGCGGTTGCGATTGGATTGCGGGAGGACTTTGACGCGACGGCGCTTCGGGCTCTCGCCAAGCGCACGAAGGATGGGCCGCGGACGCGGCGGCTCCTGACGCTGGCCGCGATTTACGATGGCGCCACGCGCGGCCAACCGTCCAAGATCGGCGGCGTGACGCTTCAGATCGTGCGCGATTGGGTTCTGCGTTTCAACGCGCACGGTCCTGACGGTCTACTGGATCGTAAAGCTTCGGGCGCGGGGTCGCTCATGCAAAACGAACATCGCGCCGCGCTGGCGCGATCGTCGAAGAGGGTCCGACGCCAAGCGATCCATGGCGTCGTGCGTTGGCGTATCGTCGACCTTTGCTGTCGATCAGCGTTCAATCGGCGCCCCAGATTTGCATTCAACAGGGGCTCGGACTCGAATTTGATGAAGTTTGGTCGCCACTCGCGTTGAATCCAAAGAGGAATCAGCCCGATGTCGCGAACCCTTCATCCTTCTATGATTGCGCCCCGCCTGGATTTCGCGTTGAAAGCGCCGTCGACGACGGCGCGGTGACGATCATAACCGTGCGCCACACGGGCAAATCCAGTTGTTGTCCTGGCCGCGCGGCGGACGCCGAGCGGGTCCATGGCCGCTATTCGAGACGGCTTGCGGATCCGCCGCTGGGAGGACGACAAGTCCGCCTGATCGTCGTCGCACGGCGTTTCCGATGCGACGCGCCATCCTGTCCACGCGCAATCTTCACGGAACGCTTTGGCAAGGACGTCCTGGCGCCTTGGGCGCGGCGAACCGCGCGCCTGGAGAGCATCGTCCATTGCCTCGGACTTGCCCTCGGCGGGCGCCCGGCCGCGAGTTTCGCCCGCCGGCCGATGGCGCCGGTAAGCAACGACACCCTTCCGCGGGTTGTTCGTCAGCAAGGCTGTCCGCCTTTTCCCGCGCCCACCGTCGTCGGCATCGACGATTGGGCGTGGAAGCGCAACCTGCGCCACGGCGCGATCATCCGCGATCTCGAACGGCGGCGACCAATACGCCTCCCGCCGGATCGTGAATCCGCGACCGCGCAAGCGTGGCTCGCCGGCCAGCCGCAAATCGCCGTCGTCGCGCGCGATCGCGGCGGCGGCTATTCCCTCGCGGCGTCAAAGGCGCTCCCGTCGGCCATGCAGGTCGCCGATCGCTGGCGTCTCATGGAAAACGCCAGCCACGCCTTTCTGGACGCCGTGCGCCAATCGACGCGCCAGATCCGCGCCGTCATGGGCGCCGTCATGGGCGCCGTCATGGGCGCGGCGATCATCAATCCCGAATTGCCGACTGCCGCGGAACGGCTCCAATATGAAGGTCACCTGAGACGCGAGGACGCCAACGCCGCGATCCTCGCGCGCGCCAGAGGGGGGCGTCGATCAAGGAGATCGCGCGCGACGCCGGCCGCGGCCGGGGCGTCGTGCGTCGGGCGCCGAGGGGCCAGCGTTCGGACGTCTTCCGGTCGCGTGAGAGTTCCTTGGAGCCTTATCTCGAAGGGCTCGACGCCCAGTGGCGGGCCGGCGCTCGAAACGGTTGCGAACTTTGGCGGCGCTTGAAGCGCCAGGGCTTCCGAGGATGTCCGCGGGTCGTTTCGGAATGGACGGCGCGGCGTCGACGCGCGGAAAAAGCCGATGCCGACAGCTTGCGCCGCGTTCCGTCGGCTCGAACCATCGCGCGTCTCATGACGACGGGCCGCGACAATCTCACGAAGTCGGAGACCGTGACCATCGCCGCGATCGAAGGCGGGGTCGCGCCGCCGATCGAAGCGCGAGCCGTCATCCATGCGTTCCATGCGATGATCCGCAAGCGCGCTGGCGAGGAACTCGCCCCGTGGATCGAACCCGCGCAATCAAGTCTGATCACGTCGTTTGCCAACGGCGTCGCGAAGGACAACAGCGCGATCGCCGCCGCCATCGCGTCGCACTGGTCCAACGGCCAAACCGAAGGCCAGACCACCAAGCTCAAACTCGTGAAACGCCAAATGTATGGACCCGCGAAAATCGACCTACTCGAAGCTCGCCCGATCGGAGCTGAACGACGAGCGCCAAATATGCGTCAGAGCCAATTTTGCACCCCAATCAACGAATCAGGTGCTCGACACAGAATCACAACCGATTTTTTGGGTTCAAGAATTTCCTGCCAGTTTTCCAAAAATGAGTCAGCCGCTTGTGGGTAATCGCAAGCTACGCCGGATGGCTACCCTTAAGCGAAGGGTCGAGTTGGGCGTGGGCATAAATCGCGGTCGATCTAAGGTTCGCATGCCAGAGGATGGCGCCGGTCAACGCCAATGCTTCGCCGCTTGAAGTAGCGGTTGATCCTAGCGTGTGTGGCCCGACCCGCGGCAAGTCCGCAAGCCTGGTCACCTCCGCCCAAAGGTTCCGAGTGCCCTGGTAATAGCCATCCTTTTCCCAACCCCAATTCGCGCGCGAAAGAAGAAGCAACCTTGGGGCTCGTCCATGGACCGCCGTCGTCTGGCGGTTCCTGCAAGCGAACCCGCGGCTTCGCGAGAACCTCGGGGGTGAGCACTCGTGCGGGCGCGCCGTTGCGCCGACGCAAATCGCCCAGCGAATTAGGTCCTTCCGCATTGTAGCGAACGACGAGTTGTTCGATCCAGCGCCGACCGAACGAAGTCGTCTCGCCGACGCCGTGACCTTGGCGGGAAGCAAGAGCGTCTGAATATGCCGAGCTTCCATAACCTCGGCGCTCGATACATACCGGTCACGCAACGCCTCGGCGGTCAAATCCGCGGCTATCGTCATCATGGTCCGCCTCTTCGCGTTTCACGGCGACGAAAATTAACCGCTTCGATTCCCGACGGGAATCCCCACCCCCGGAGTCAGTCTGACGGAAACCGTATCAATGGCATTGCTGAGCTCAAATCAGTCGGATTAGCTCGACCCAGCCGAATTCAGTTCCAGGCCAAGAATCACCGATCCAGGCGCGGTCGGCGTTATGCCGTTACCAGAATCTCCCCCGCGACGCGGTGCGCCGGCCATCACACCGCAACGTGAATATGGGCGGCCTTATTGCTCAAGCACAGAGTCATCGCACGCCGAGGGGCGCAATTGAAAGAACCCGAGGGCGTGTCAACTGGCGCTCGGCGCTCATCGCAAGAAGGCTGTGGGAAAGCCGCGGGATTATTGACAGGGCGGCGTCTTAACGCTTAACTCCGATCTCGGCGATGGAGTTCGCCTTATAACCGCTTTGAGCGTCTTTCGTCAAAGCTGATGACTCCTACTTGTATTAACAAGGGGGGAGTCCGCGTGAAGGACGTAAGTTCCACGATCGCTGAAAAGGCGCGGCACTTCTGGCGCCTGGATGTGCCAAGGCAAATGCATTCCAAGGGCATGGGCGGCGCTTGATCATGCCCCACGGCGAAAATCAGCCGGTGCGCGGATGGCGCTTTTTGCTGCTCAATGCGGTAATTGGGCTTGGCAATGTGGTCGTGCTCTCGAACGTTCCAGGCTACACAATCCTCGGACCTTACGCGGCTGGCAATCTGCAGGGTGTCGCACCGAGCTTTGGCACGTGGGCGACGACCGACCATATGATCGGCATCGCGCTGGGTTTTCCAATCTCGCGTTGGGTCGCGGCGCGCTTTGGCGATTACCGCGCCCTAGTTCTCGCATATTTCCTTTACGCTCTCCTATCGATGGCTTGTAGCGTCAGCGAGACAATTTGGTTTTTTGTGGGCGCGCGCGTTTTGCTGGGCCTCGCCGGCGGCGTCATCCTTCCGATTGGCCAATCTGTTCTGTTGAACGAGTATCCCGAAAAGCTTAGGACGTTTGGCGTAGGGTTTTGGGGCATCCTCGGCATGATGCCGTTCATGGTCGGGATTTTCACGGGCGGTTGGTGGGCCGAGCGCTACGGCTGGCGATACCTGTTTTACTCTAATATTCCGGTCGCATTGCTCGCCGCCGGCGTCGTGGGTTCGCTATTGTATGGCCGCAAATTTCGGCGCCGCTTTCCGCGTTTCGACTTTGTGGGCCTCATTTTGTTGGCGACGATTTTTCTTGGTTCACAAACGATTTTTAACATGGGCAATGATTTTGATTGGCTTCACTCGCCTATCCTTCTCGGCGCTCTCACGATGATTGTTGTTGCGTTGCCTTGCTTCATTATTTGGGAGCTTGGGGAACGGCATCCGGCGATCGATGTTCGCCTGTTCGCTCAGCGCAACTACGCGATCGCCACGTTCTGCTCGGTCGTGGGATTCTTTGTCATTCAAGGGTTGCTTTCGTTGTTGATTGTCCAGTTGCAACTGCTTCTCGGCTATAGCTCCACGCTCGCGGGCGGCGTCTATCTTTCGATGCTGCTGTTGTCGGTGCCGACCGCCGCAATTGTGCACGAACTCTGCAAGCAGTTTGACGTTCGTCTCATTTGCTGCTTGAATTTTGTCGGCTTCGCCGCGACGCTGACTTGGCTCGGCCAATTCGACAAGACGGCGTCATTTGACCAAATCGCTTGGCCGATGACGTTTTTTGGCTTCTCGCTGGCGATGTTCTTCACGCCCTTGGCGAGCCTCGCGATGTATGGCCTACAAGGCTCGCGACTGATCCGCGCGGCGGAAGAGTTCGCGCTGCTGCGCACGGTCGCCGGCGCCTACGGCATCGCGTTGCAGGGGGTGGTGCTCTTCCGGCGCGCGCCTTACCACGCGCTCGATCTTTCCGACCCGCTCGGCGGCAGACGTTTCGCCGAACTGGATTTGATAACGGAACTCTCCGATAAGCTACAGGCGTCCGGCCTTACCCCGCGCATGGCGACCAGTCTGCTCGGGCGTCTTTTGCGGCAGGAGGCGACGCTGCTCGCCTTGAACGACGCCTTTCTGCTCGGCGCCGTCGTATTCGTCGGCCTCGCGGCGATCGTTTGGCTGGCCCGCTCGCCGCATCCGCCGCGTCTCACCGCCGCGCAGGAACTAAAACTGCTCAAGGCCGAGGAACTGATGGAACAGCCATGACAAGCCGGCGTTCATCCATCGCGCTCGCGGCGGGGCTGCCGCTGCTCATTTCCGGCTGCGCCGAAACTTCGCCAAATGGCCAGCGCGCGCAATTCATGGAGTCGCCGGCCATGGAACGCACCTTGGCGCGGTCCGGCGCGCCCATCGCCTCGCGACCCCTGGAGGAATGGCCGAGCGACGAATGGTGGCGTCGTTTCGGCAGTCCCGAACTCGACCACCTCGTCGAGCGGGCGTTGGCGGGCAATCAAAGCCTGAAAGGGGCCGAGGAGACCTTGCGCAAGGCGGAAGCCTTCTCACAGATCGAGGGCGCCCGGCTGCTGCCGATCCTCAACGCCGACCTGGGCATGCGGCAATCGCGCATTCCCAATCACGGCGTCGTCGCCTCCTATAATTCCGCGCTGGCCGGCCTCGAAAAATCCATGGCCTACATCAACCCGCTGTCGCTGCATTACGAATTCGACTTTTGGGGCAAGAACCGCGCGATTCTCGACGCGTCTTTGGGCGAGGCCGCGGCGCGGGCGGCGGAAACCCAGGAGGCGCGGCTTTTACTGACGAGCGCGGTCGCGCGCGCTTATTTCCGCGTTCGCGCGCTGTCCCGGCAGGCGGAAACCGCCAAAAGCATGACCAAGCTGCGCGGCGACTTGCTCGCTCTCGCGCAAACACGATTCAAGACCGGCATCGACACCGCCGACGGCGTCGCGGAAGCGAGCGGCGAACTGGAGACCGCCGTCAAACGCGAGGCCGGCATCGAAGCGCAACTCGACTTTCAACGGAATGCGCTGGCGCGGCTGATGGGCGAGGGGCCGGACGCCGGCCGTGACATCCTCGGCGCGAAGGCGATGAGCCGACCGGCGGCGCCGGCGCTTCCCAAGCATCTTCCGGTCGAGCTTCTTGCCCATCGGCCCGACGTCGCCGCCGCCATGCATCGCGCCGAGGCCGCGGCGGAGCGGATTCATGCCGCCAAGGCGGAGTTTATGCCTTCCGTCGACCTCAGCATCCTCGGCGGGCTGGAAGCATCGAAGACTTCGACGGAAATCGACGATCTCGGCAAGTTTCTGTTCCGAAGCTCGGCGATCACCTACGCGGTGACGCCCAACATTCATCTGCCGATATTCCAGGGCGGCGGGTTGCGCGGCAAGCTGGAGGGCCGCCGCTCGGAATATGACGAGGCGGTCGACGGCTACAATGAAACGCTGCTCAAGGCGGCGCAACAGGTCGCCGACAGCTTGGCCAGGCTCAAGGAGACACGCGCGGAGGCCGAGGCGCAACGCCGGTTGGGCGCCGCGCGTCGCACCGAATTGGAGCTCGCGCGCATGCGTTGGCGCAGTGGCCTGAAAGACAAGCGCGAACTGTTGGCGCGGACCCACGCGTTGCTCGAACAAGTGTATGTGCTCGATGCGCTCGAAGCCGACCACATGGCGTCACATGTCGATCTCATTCAGGCGCTCGGCGGCGGCTACGTCGGCTTCGAGGCGTACCGGCCGAGACCGGAGCCCGAAGCGGATTCCTTGACCCCAATCGTCGACGCGATCGAGGAACTGGGAGGCGGGTAGGCCCGCGCGGACACATGCAAGACGACCCCGCCTCACAAGACCCTTTGGATAGGCAATGCCACTAGACCGCAAGACTCTTCGCGCGCGCCGACTTATTCTCCTCTTTGTCGTCCTGCTGGCGGCGGTGGGGGCGGGTCTGTATTTCCTGATCAAATGGGATACGCACGACCGCTTCTACGTCACCACGGACAACGCGTTCGTGGTCGGCAATATAATTCCGGTTAACGCCGACGCGACAGGCGTCGTGGCCGAGGTTTTGGTCGAGGAAACCAATAAGGTGAAAACTGGCGATCTGCTGGTCCGGCTTGACGAGCAGCACGCCAAGGCCGCGCTCGATCAATCCGCGGCGGAACTGGCGCGCGCCGTGCGGTCGGTTGGCGCGCAATTCGCCTCGCGCCTGCAAGCCTGCCAGAAGATCGCCGCGCAGATCGCGCTGCGTGAAAAGGCCCGTCATGACGTGGCGCGCTACCGTCAAGCTTCGCCTAGCGGCTCGGTGTCGCAGCAGGTTCTCCAAAACGCCGTCGATCAACTCGCGGCGCTAGAAGCCGACTTGCATGAAAGTCGAGCGAACTTCCGCTCCTTCGAAGCGCGCCTAGGCGGCCTCTCATTGCTCAGACATCCGGACATCGCGGCGGCGAAGGCTAAATTCAGCGAGAGTTATATTGAATTCGCGCGCCAGCGCATCCGCGCGCCAGCGCCGGGCTATGTCGCCAAGCGCAAGGCGCAAGTCGGCGCCCGGGTTCGGCCCGGCGATCTGCTCATGCAAATCGTTCCGCTCGACTATTTATGGATCGAGGCCAATCTTTGGGAGAACAGCATGCGACGGGTGCGGCCCGGCCAGCCAGTCGCGGTCACGGTCGACTTATACGGCGACAGCGCGTCCTTTCACGGCGTGGTCGAGGGCATCATCCCCGGCTCCGGCAGCGTTTTCGCGTTGCTCGCGCCCGACAACGCGACCGGTAATTTCATCCATATCGTTCAGCGCGTTCCCGTGCGCATCGGCCTGCGCGCCGACGAACTCGAAAAAGAGCCGTTGCGGCCCGGCCTCTCCACCGTCGTCTCCATCGACGTGCATAATCTCGATCAGTCGCCGTACTTGTCCACGGCCCATCCGG
The DNA here is from genome assembly GCA_963699455.1 of uncultured Alphaproteobacteria bacterium. GTDB lineage: Bacteria > Pseudomonadota > Alphaproteobacteria > Rhizobiales > Beijerinckiaceae > Methylocystis. The sequence continues at coordinate 60,119 of CAVOTY010000008.1, forward strand.
ACCCCAAGGCTTCCGACACCAAGATCTTCGACAAGGATCTCGTGGAAGCCAAAGCGCTGGCCGATAATATCGTTTCTGAAAATCTTGTCGGCGAAAGCGACACGCCGGCGGCCACATGCTCGGCCGCCGAATAACGAAAGCGCTCGCACTTAACGGGGACTTCAAATTGCGACCAAGCGCAGGCGCCGGCACGCGCTTGTCTTCTCGCCCCCTTGATAAGAGAAGCAATTTGCTTTCCCGCGACCCAAAGGCGCATCGTGCATTCCTGAAGAATCCGGTATGGCTGATTTCCATGGAAATGCCTTTCGAAGAGAAAACCTGTCATGAAGCAGATACTTCTCAGAACCGCCGTTGCGCTACTTTTTATTGGCGCATGGCGCGATGCCGCGTTCGCTGGCGGGACGCAGCCGGGCGACAGTTCTGGGCAGGCCTACGCCGCTCCTATTCCGCAAGGCCTCTATTTTTGGACCACTCCGTCGTACGGCACGCGTCCAAACGGAAGCGCCCCAGGCGTCGACGCAAACTCTTTTGTCAACGTTCCGGTATTCGCCTGGTCGACACCCTGGACGCCGCTTGGCGGTCGCATCGAATTCGCCGTGACGGTTCCCGAAGTCTTCGCGGGGTTCCCCAGCGACGCCGGCCATTCCGGCCCCTCGTCCGCCCGGGGACTTTACAATTCGTTGTTCGCGGGAATTTGGGCCTTCGATGTCGGCCAGGGCTTCAATATAAGCATGCTTAGCGGTTTCTATATTCCCGAGAATCCAGGAACGCACGGCGTATCCGCCGACGCCTGGGTCGCGCGCGAGGGTTTGAACTTCGCGTATCTCGCGGATGGCTGGAAGGTGGCGGCCAACCTAAATTATCAGTTTCAGGGCAAGGACTACCTCACTCATTTGCCGTCCGCGAACGACAATTTCGTCTATGATCTAACTTTCACCAAGACAGTCGGTAGGTGGGAGTTCGGCCCAGTTGGCTTTGGATCCGTGGAGGTGAACCAGCGCGCAACTCCAAATCCGACCGCGCAATTCGCGCTTGGCGGCCTCGTCGGCTATGACTTCGGCCCGGTGAGCGCTCAGATTTACGCAACGCGTGATGTCGCGCAAAGAAACCTGAATGGTTACGAGTCGCGCATATGGACGCGGATCGTCGTGCCGCTCTGGAGTCCATCCATTCCCGCCGCGCCCAGGACGGCTTCAATAAAATAGTAATTATCCCCGGGCAAAGCCGGGGGCTTTAAGGTGTGAGCCGCTCGAAGCGGCAACGGGGTCGCTGACGCGGCCCCGCTTATTCTTGGCCGCCTAAAGGCGGCTACGCAGCGCCACCGCCACGGGTTCAACTGCTTCAAACGCGCATATTCGTGTTCCTGGTTGCGGATATATTCCCGGATCACCTCTTCGTCCCGCCCGACGGTCGAAACAAAATATCCTCGCGCCCAAAAGTGTTGCCCAACGAAACTTCGTTTTCGTTCCGCATAAACCCGCGCCAAGTGGATCGCGCTCTTGCCCTTGATATAACCGACCACTTGCGAAACCGCGTATTTCGGAGGGATCGCGATCATCATGTGAACGTGATCGGACATCAAACGCCCTTCCTCGATCAGGCTTTCCTTTTGCGTGGCCAGCCTCTTGAACGCTTCCCCAAGATGGTCCCGAAACCCAACATAAAGCCTCTTCCGGCGGCATTTGGGAATGAACACCACGTGGTATTTACAGTCCCACTTCGTGTGACTTAAGCTCTCATGCTCGTCCATCGCGAAATTTCCTCTCGTGTGCTTGGCGGCTCACGGTGGAAATTTCGTCGGTGGACTGCCGGAAACGTCAAACTCCTACTGCCACCCCGGCAAAGCCGGGGGAACTCTCACTTCGTTTTAGGAAGCGGTAGTCTTCTGGGCGGAGGAATTCCTGAACAAGCACTGGGCTACGCCCACGCGACGGACCTCGGAGCGGCATCCTGAACCGCTCGGGATGTTGGACTCGGGAAAACCATGAGGCGCGCGACGGCTAGCGCCGCTGCTCGGCACCCTTCGCGCGAATTTGGCTAATAAAGCCTCTCGCGCCCGTGTTCAGCGCATCCCAATTTTCCAGCAACTCCGGCGCGAAGCGCAGTTCCACATCCAACCCGTCGACCCGAAACATCGAGATGCAGGAATCTCCTGGCGCCGCGGTGCCCTCGACGTTGGGGCAGCGCGCGAAAAAGTCCTTGCCGTCCGGTGGCGCGACGTAAAGTTGTTCGAGGTCGTAGGGCGAGCCCTTCTCGAATCGCCGCGCGACCAGTCCGCCCGGGCCAGAAATCGTCTCGGCTTGGAGGAAGCGCGCATAAAGCTGCATGGGGCGTTCCGCCGGGTCGAGGATTTCATCCTTCGCCGAAACCGTGAGAAACACCGCGTCGCGAGCCAAACCCAATTGTCCATCCGGCGAAAGTGTTTTCGCCACCCAAGTCGGCGGATCGAAGTTGGGAAAAATCGCGACGAAGGCCAGACGGTCGGCGAATCCGCCGGCCGCCGTCGCTTCATCGCGCGCATACGCGGAAGCAAAGGAAAAATGCACGTCGGCGATGTAGGCGTCAATTCTTCCGGCCGGCGAGTCAACGCGCCCGCGTAACGCCTCATAAGCGCCGCCGACACAGACGATCAAAGCCAGGGCAACCCATAAAAATCGCATGTGTCAGAACTCTTCGCGGCTCGCGGGCGCCCGAGGTGATCAGCTCATGACCCGCCATACGTCGCCCCGTTTGCAGGCCTGCCCCTTGGCTTCGCGGGGACGCCCGTTGATGAAAATCCTGTGCGTGTAATCACGGCAATCGGAAGCGCCGTTTTCCGGGCCTGGAACAATGAATCCATAGGAGCCGTGACCGCCCTTCCAGCTTTTGCGAACCCCAGAATTCACCGCGTCGTTTTGCGCGGCGATGGCGATGTTTCGGTCCTTTTCGTCGAGCTCCCGACCAATCGTTCCGCCGACGCCCCCTGGCGGCATGGGCTCCGGAGCGATTACGACCGGCGCGCTGACCACCGGCGGCGGCGACGACGCGTTGCAGGCCGTCAGCAACAGCGTCGCGGCAAAGGCGCTGGCGGTTGATTTGGCGCTCGCCATTTTCGATCCCTTAAAGGTTGAGTAGCCCTTTCCTTCTCTCCATGCCGCATGGAATGGCCCATGTCAAAACCCAGGCAGCCATAATTGGGCGCGCAATCCGCCTTTCGGACTGTCGGCGAGCGTTAACGATCCGCCATAGGCCGCCGCGAGGTCGGTCACGATCGAGAGACCGAGCCCCGAGCCGGGCTTGGTTTCATCCAGCTTGCGCCCGCGTTGCGTCGCCTCCGAGCGAAGTCGCGGCGCCAATCCGGGGCCGTCGTCATCGATTGTGAACAGGAGCACCCGGCGTTCGGACGCGCCGCCGTCGGCCTGACGAGTCACCGTGATGCAAACGGCGCGCTTCGCCCATTTGCCCGCATTGTCGAGCAAATTGCCGATCATTTCGTCGAGATCCTGGCGTTCGCCCAAAAACCACAATTCGTCAGCCACTTCACCGGAGAAGCAAATTCCTCGCTCGCCGCAGATTTTGGTGAAGGTGCGCAGCAGCGCGGCGACCGCGGGCTCCACTTGCGTCGTCGATCCGATGGCGCCAGCCCGCGCGGCGGCCCTGGCGCGATCGAGGTAAAAAGTGATCTGGTGGCGCATGATCGTGGCTTGCTCGCTCACCTTTTCCGCCAATGACGAAGGCGCGGCGTCGACCTCGTTGATAATGACGCTGAGCGGCGTTTTAAGCGCATGAGCAAGATTGCCGACTTGCGTGCGCGCGCGCTCGACAATGTCGCGGTTCGCGCCGATAAGCAGATTTAATTCATCCACCAGTGGCGCGACCTCGCGTGGGTAGCGTCCGGAAATTCGCTCGCGCGCGCCACGCGCCACCTCGCCCAACTCACCCCGCAGCATGCGTAGCGGGCGCAACCCAAAACCCACCTGAATAGCCGTCGCCACCGCGAGGGCGATGGCGAGCAACGCAAAGGCGATGGTGAGCACGACTCGAAAGCGATCAATGTCGTGTTCGGTTTCCTCGGCGTTGCCGGCGACCTGAACGAGATAGACGCCCATGTCGCCGACGTCTATCACCCGTTCGACGATGCGCAGGAGACGGCCGTCGGGGCCTGGAGCGAGACCGCGCCGCGCGCCGCCGCCCGTCGGAGCTATGCCGAAGTCCGCGAGTTTTGGCAATTGCGCGGTGAAAAGCGAGCGCGAAGCCACGATCTCATGCTCGCTGTCGTCGGTTCGCGTGATCTGCCAGTACCAACCGGAGTTGGGCAGTTCAAACTGGGGTTCGCCCAATTGGCCGAGGCCACGCCCTTCCTCGCCCGACTGCGAAACATGGGCGACGATGGCGCGCAAATACACCTCCAGCCGGCGCTCGAAAATGTCCTCCGCGCTGCGCCGGTAGTATTGCGTCAACAGGATCGAGGCCACGAGCAGCAGCAGAAAACTCAGGGTCGCCGCGGTCAGAAACAGGCGTCGCGCGATCGACTGGGTCGCGAAATCGAATGAACGCATCGAGGTTATGCCTTCCCGCGCTCCTCCGGCGGCGCGGCTATATAGCCAAGACCGCGCACGGTTTGGATCAGATCCACGCCGAGTTTTTTGCGCAATCGACCGACAAAGACTTCAATTGTATTGGAGTCGCGATCAAAGTCCTGGTCATAGAGATGCTCGATGATTTCACCGCGCGAGATGACTCTGCCCACGTGATGCAACAAATAAGCGAGCAATCTATACTCATGAGAGGTCAGCTTTATCGGGGAGCCGTCAACGACAACGCGCCCCGATTTGGTATCGAGGCGCACGGGCCCGCACACAATCTCATTGGTGGCGTGACCGGCGGCGCGACGAAGCAGCGCGCGGATGCGAGCCAGAACTTCTTCCATGTGGAACGGTTTGGCGACATAGTCGTCGGCGCCGGCGTCAAACCCCTGCACCTTGTCGCTCCAACCGTCGCGCGCGGTTAGCATTAGCACTGGCATGACGCGCCCGGCCCGCCGCCACTCCTCGAGTACGGCCACGCCATCCTTTTTCGGCAGTCCGATGTCGAGCACAACCGCGTCGTAGGGCTCGGTGTCCCCAAGGAAATGCCCTTCCTCGCCGTCATGGGCGTGATCGACCACATAGCCCGCTTGTCGCAATGCCGCGACAATCTGGCGATTCAAATCCCTGTCATCCTCCACCACAAGCAGTCGCAATGGAAACCGTCCTTCCAAAACCTTCGTTAATGATCGGAATGGGAAACCAGCGGCTTGCCGCTCACGGCGTCCACGAACACCTTTAGGACGCGCCCATCCCGACGTAACAGGTCAATCTCGTACAGAAGCAGTTCACCCTTGCGGCACAGTCGCGTCGAGAGCGCCTCGGCCTGGTTGACGCTACTTTCCGCTTGCATCAATGGGAATGGCTCGATGAGTCGATGCTCGACGATCTTGCGGCGCGTCAGAGCTATTGAATAACATTCTAACGCGAAAGCGCCTTCCTTGGCCATGCCGGGCAGCGGGAAACCCTCCCTGCCGCGCAATGACGGCTCGACCGGCGGCGCGCCCTCCTTGGCCTGCGCGATTGGCGCCAGAGCCAGAACGGCCATCACCTCCGCGATCCTCGCCATCCGTCGGATCATTCCACGTCTCCCGCGCCGAATCTCGAGCATCCTCGCTGAACGCGAAATGAATAAAGCGGAAGCGTGCTTGTTGCGCGCTCGATTTCGGGCTCACCTAGGGCTTTGTCCTTGGCTTATCCGCTTGGCGCGCCTTTTTGGGCCATCGTCGCGGCCAAAGCCGGATAAAATCAGGTAGATCATCGGTTTCCACCTCTTCCTCCCCCGCCTCCACTCGACCTCTCACGGAAATACCGGCATGGTGCACGCTTGCGCAATCGCCGCTCAACAACGGGTGCCAAGGCGGCAGCACCTTGTTCTCAAAGCGCAATTTATAAGCGCAACTCGGCGGCAGCCAATTTATTTTCGCGAGCTTGTCGAGTGTCAGCCGTACGCAGTCCGGGACGATCTTTTTGCGGCCGGAATAATCGCCGCAGCGGCAACTTGACTTGTCCAGAAGCTTGCACGCCACGCTAGTGTGATGAATCGCGCCCGTGTCTTCGTCTTCAAGTTTGATCAGGCAACAGCGGCCACATCGGTCGCAAAGCTGTTCCCATTCCCCGCGTGAGAGCTCCTCGATCGGCTTTTCCCAAAAGGGCGCGGCGACGCGATCAGTTGGCTGGTCGCACTTCATTTCCTTCGCGTTCCCCGCGATGGGGCGATCGACTTCCCGACGCCTCGCCGCGCCATTCTTGTTGGTCATTTTCACCGTTTCAGTTGTCGCGCCGTTCCCCGGAAACCATAATCGTAAAGCGCCCTCGGCGCACATCGCCAAGATGGTTTAAAGAATGCTAATCTCTTGTCGCGCGCTCAAACAAGCGCGACAGTGGGAGTTTCCTGTCTTGTGGAAGCGTAATAGACTTTCCGCCCTGGTTCGTCGCCTTCGGCGGACGCCTTTTGGTCGCCCCGTCATGAAGCGCGTTTCTCGCCTTCTATTGGCTTTTGACGCGTTAATCGACTCCAGCGTTTTCGACAGTGGTCGAGGTTCGCGGGAGACCTATGAAAGTTTTTCGGCTTTCATGGCGCGCTTCCACGTGTCAGGGTTTTTCCGTGTCGGGGTCGAGCTAGCTTGCGAAATGCTCACCCTTGGTGTCGGCGTCGGGATCGTCGCGCTTGCGCTCGCATCCTCGGCGTTTCAGATGACCAGCGAGAAGGACTGGCTCAAACGCGTCGATCTGGCGGTGACTTTTCTGGACCGTCACGGCGCGACCGTGGGGCGGCGGGGAATCAGGCGCGACGACGCGGTCTCGCTCGAACAATATCCCGATTATCTGCTAAAGGCCGTGCTCGCGACGGAGGATCGGCGCTTCTACGAGCATTTTGGAATTGACCTGATCGGCACGGCGCGGGCGTTGACCGTCAACGCGCGCTCATCCAACGTGGTCCAGGGCGGCTCCTCGATCACGCAGCAACTCGCCAAGAATCTTTTTTTGTCCAACGAGCGGACCGTCACGCGAAAAATAAATGAGGCGTTCCTGGCGCTTTGGCTTGAGCATCGCCTAACAAAGCGCGAAATTCTTCAGCTCTACCTCGACAGGGTCTACATGGGCGGCGGCACGTTCGGCATTCAGGCCGCCGCGGAGTTTTATTTCGGGAAATCGGTGAAGGACGTGACCTTGGCCGAGGCCGCCATGCTCGCCGGCCTGTTCAAGGCGCCCACGAAATACGCCCCGCACGTGAATCTCCCTGCCGCGCGCGCCAGAGCCAACGATGTGTTGAACAATTTGGTCGACGCCGGCTTTATGACGGCAGGCCAAATTGTTCCGGCGCAGCGCAACCCGGCGACGCCAGTGGCGAACACGCGGGAATCCAGCCCCGACTGGTATCTCGACCATGCCTACGACGAAGTCCAGCAACTCGCCGACGCCGGCAAGCTTGGCGAGGATCGCGTTTTGACCGTGCGGCTGGCGCTCAACTCCAGCATTCAAAAGCGCGCCGATTCCGTGGTCGAGGACAATCTGCGGGAGAGTGGTCGCGCCTATCACGCCAAACAAGCCGCCCTCGTGGTGATGGAGCCCGACGGCGCCTTACGCGCGATCGTGGGAGGGCGCGACTACGGCGCCAGCCAATTCAATCGCGCGACCGAGGCGCTGCGCCAGCCTGGATCCTCGTTCAAGCCTTACGTTTATCTGACAGCCTTGATGACCGGAAAATTCAAACCCACCACGATCGTGGTCGATTCTCCGGTTTGCATAGGAAATTGGTGCCCGCATAATTTCGGTGGCTCATACGCGGGCGCTTTGCCGTTGGCGAACGCGCTGGCGCGGTCGCTAAACACGGTCGCGGTGAAGTTGTCCATCGCCATCGGTGATGGCAATCCCAAGCTGGGTCGCGCGAAAATCATAGACACGGCGCGCCGCCTTGGCATTACCGCGCCGCTGGAGGACACGCCTTCCTTGCCCATTGGCGCCGATGAGGTGAGCCTGCTGGAGCATTCCGCCGCCTACGCGGCCTTCGTTAATGGGGGAAAGAAAACGCTGGCGTACACCGCGACCGAAATCACGAACCGCCGCGGTGACGTTTTGTATCGGCACGATCGTGATGCTCCGCCGCAGGAGCAGGCGGTTCCCTTTGACAAGGTTGTTGAGCTGGGATCGATGATGCGGAAGGTGGTCGAGGAGGGCACCGGCAGGGCGGCGCAGCTTGGCGACGGATTCGAGGTGATCGGCAAGACGGGCACCACCAATGGCTTCAGAGATGCCTGGTTCTGCGGTTTTTCGGGCGTGATGGGCGGCTGCGTTTGGTATGGAAACGACGACGGGGAATCGATGAATAATATGACTGGCGGCTCGCTGCCGGCTCGCACATGGCATGACGTCATGGCCTATGCGCACCAGGGAGCGCCGCTCAAACATATCATGGGAATGGCCCCGACGCCTGCGACGGCGGCGAACGGCGGCGTTGGTAACGGCCTCGCGACGCTGGAGCTTGGCGCGCCCCGGCGTCCGCCAACCTTGTCGAAGGGCGCTCTCGACGCTCTTGGATCGATCGAGACAAAAATAAAAACACTCTCGCTCGGCAAACATGGCGAAGTCTTTGAGGAACTGACGCCGCCAGGCTCGACGCGCACGCATAGCGCTTCGACCAGTTCCCGCGCGGTTCGGAGCGACGCGGAATGAGGCGCGGCGACGCGCTGCGTTTCCCGGACAAAAAGGAAGACTTCGATTGCAAGCGCCCTTTGACAAATATCTAAGCGCCCTGGCGACCATGCTTTGCGGACTTGCGGTCGGCTTCGCGATCACCGCTTCGACGCTGGGAAGCGGTTATGGTTTTGGCGCCTATCACGTGGGCCCCTGGACCGCCTGGCCACGCGTCGGCGGCCCGGACAGCGATCCCTATTCTCGCGCCGCGCTCGCGCGGCGGGGGGAAGCGCCACTAGGTCGCGACGAGGGGTTGATGTTTGTCGCAAACCTGGATTCCCATGGGAATCCACTGGACGGGCAATGCGAGTATCGCGTGACCGACTCGTCGACCGCGGCGCGCTTTTGGACGCTTAGCCTCGCAAACGCAACGGGTGCGCCGTTGGTGAATTCGGTGGGTCGGTATTTTTATACGTCGAGCGATGTTCTTCGCCGCGAGGGTGGGGCATTCGATATCGTCGTTTCGCGGCGCGCCCGCCCAGGCAATTGGCTCTCGCCGGCCGAAGCGGGAACCTTCGTGCTCGTATTGCGCCTCTATGAAGAATCGATTGACACCTCGGCGCGGCTCGATGCCTCGCATCTTCCAAGCATCATGAGGCTGGGATGCGGTTGATGCCAAGGGACCGGCTATTAAACGCTCTTCCGTGGATGATCGCCGCTTTGCTCGTCGGCGGCATCGTCCATATCGTATCGGTGTTGTTGACGCCCTTGGTCGCGCCGCGCGATGCTTACTCGCGCGTGTTGGAAGCGGCGAGGACGGTTCTCGCCACAACGGAGACAATGCCCGCAAGCGGGGTGATTCCCTTGTCGAGCTCGGGACCGGGCTCACAAGTGCTGCCCTTCGAGGATCCGGCGGCGGCGGAAGGCGCCTGCGTTTTTGACCTGACCAAGGGTCCTCTGTATCTGCACGCCAAGGTCAACAGTGGAGATTATGTAGGTCTCTCCTTTCATAGCGCGACCGGCGCCATTTTTCACGCAATGACCGATCGCTCCTCAAACCGAGGCCGGATCGACATTGTCGTGGGTGATGCGCTGCAAATCGAAAAATTGGAAGCTGACGATCCCGACGACGCGCCGCCCAGGGAAACCCGCGTCGCGTCGCCGTCGTCGCGAGGTTTCGTGCTGATCCGCGCGCTCGCGGCGCGTCCATACGATTACCAGCGCGCGCGAGCCACTGTGGAAGCGGTCACTTGCGAAGTCGCGCCCCAGGCGCCTTGAAGCGCATGCGGCGCCGAAAGCGTCATCCCTTTTCAAATGCCCGCGGCAACGTCACGCGCGCGATCAGGCCGCGCGGCTCATGATCAAGGAGTTGTAAGCGACCGCCGACCTCCTCGACAAGCGTTTGCACGATCGATAGACCGAGACCAAAACCGCCGTGGTCGTTCAAGTTGCGAGCCGGCTCGCCTCGCGCGAATGGCTCCAACATGCGCTGCTTGCTTTCCGCCGGAATTCCCGGTCCGTCATCAGCCACATCGACGCGAATGACCTCCGGCGAGGGTTGGTCTAGCGTGATGACGACCTTCTGAGCGTAGGTCACCGCGTTTTCAACAAGATTATTGAACACGCGCTGCATCTCGGTCAGGGAGCCAAGGATGATCTGGTGACGCCCCCCGAGATAGGTCACATCGTGTCCGAGATCGATGAACTGATCCGACACGGTTTGCAAAACGCTATCGAGATCGATGAGACCGCTTTCCGGAGATGCCCGCGAGTCGCGAAGATGTTGAAGATTCTTTACCAGCATCGAATCCATGAGTTCGGCGTCACGCAGCATTTTCGACTGTAGCTCGGCGTCCTCAATGAACTCGGATCTCAACCTTACTCGCGTGATGATGGTGCGCAGATCATGGCTGATCGCCGCGAGCGCGTGATCGCGGGCCTCGATCATGGCTTCGATTCGGCCTTGCATGCGGTTTAAGGCGCGAGTGAGATTTCGCACCTCGCGTGGGCCGGCCTCGGTGATCGGATGAAGATGCTTGCCCTCGGCGGGATAACTTTCGGCTTCTCGCGCCAGCTTAACCAGCGGCGCGACGACGGCGTTCGAGATCCACGCCGTGACTATGCTCGCGCAAAGGAAAAAAAACAGCGCCGAACGCTCCACCAGCCGCATGAACAGACTGGGGTCGCCTCCGCCCCGCGGCGTCATCAAAATCTGCATCGACCGGCGAGGATCGAATGTCGCCACGGCGTAGCCGCCCTTTCGTAGCGGAACGTAGATTGAGCCGCCCTGCTTGCCGGTCGCCATGGACGCGACAAAAACGTGGGCGCCGGTCCATAGTCGCGATTTCAACTCATTGAAGTCTAATTCATGAGATTTATTTCCCTGTAGAATATTCTCTGCCGAGGTTTGAACTGAAAAACTGGCCCAGGGAGTCGCCTTGGCCAGAGCCGCGACAACATTCGTCCGCTCGGATGTCGGCGCTGCGTCAATCGCCACCAAGGCGCTGGCGATGAGTTCGCTGGGCGACACGAGAGCAGGCCGCCCCTCCGAGGAGCCGAAGTATCGAATCGTCGTAAATGTCATATGAAACAACACGATCGCCGCCAGAATCAGCAGCGCGATTTGTCCAGCCAGATGATCGGGACGCAGCCGACGCAAAAAAGTCTTCACGCCCGGTTCACCTGCGAAGTCAGCATATATCCCTCCGAACGAACGGTCTGAATAAGCTTTGGGCTTTTCGCATCGATCTCGATTTTCTGACGCAAGCGGCTGATAAGCGTGTCGATGCTGCGCTCGAAGGGCCCAGCGGTCGGACCATGCGTCAGGCTAATGAGTTGATCGCGAGTTAGCACGCGATTGGGGTGTTCGCACAGCGCATGGAGGAGATCGAACTCCGCGCCGGTCATGGCGACCTTCATGCCACCTGGAGCCACGACCTCGCGCGCGGAGATGTCAACGCTCCAGCCGGAAAATTTGTAGATTTGCCGCGCGGAACCGACCGTGATCGGGTCCGCCGCGCTGGCGCGCCGCAGAACGGACCGAATGCGCGCTAGCAGTTCACGTGGATTGAAGGGCTTCGCGACATAATCGTCGGCGCCCATTTCAAGACCGACGATCTTGTCGACGTCTTCTCCGCGCGCCGTCACAATGATGATCGGTAGAGATCTCTCGGCCCGCAGCCTGCGGCAGATCGACAGGCCGTCCTCCCCCGGCAGGTTAAGATCGAGCAGGACAAGATCGAAGGCCCGTTCCGCCAGCGCCGCCTCCATCGCCGCGCCATCAACCACCAAAAGGACCTGAAACTGGTTCGCGCCAAGGTAGCGCGAAATCAGATCGCCAATTTCCGCGTCGTCCTCGACCAAGAGAATCGACGCGACGCGCTTGCCATTTCGTCCCGCTTCGGCGCGCTCCCCAAGGGGACGGCCGGTCGCCTCTTGCTGGTCCACGAGGCCCGGCCCCACGGTCATTGCATCGTCCAGACGAAATAGAACAGCGATCCGTAAACGAGAACCGCCAGCAGCATCGCAAGGTAATCGCTCATGATCGTCCCCTTCCACGACGACAGTATTATTGCTTTGTGTTTCCCCAATTTGTCTCGCCAAACGCATATATGTCCCGAGAATGTCGCCGCCATCTCCTTGTCACGGACGTTCATTCAGCCGCGCGAGCTTGAAGCCCTCGATATCGCGCAGGAGTTCGATGAAGGCCGTGGTCCAGTAATCCGCCGCCGCCGCGCCTTTCGCCGCCGTCGCCTTGGAGGCGTCGCCCATGGCGCCGGCGGGTGAAAGATCCTGCGCCATCCAACCGATTCCAGCCGGGCGGTCGGCGCGCAGCCAAGCGAAGTCGCGCTCGAAATCGCGACTGGCGGGCACAAAATTCTTCGCCTTCGACATGTCCACGAGGTCCGGGCGGAACGCCAGCATCAACGAGGTTTCGACCTCGCCGCCATGAATGCCATGCCTCAGCTCGTCAGCGCTGAACAGGTCGTCGGGATAGCCAAAACGGCTAAAAGAGCAGGTAACCGCGAGAACGCCATGGCGCGCGCGCAGCTCGAGCGCCGCTTGCGCGATCAGGGGAGAATTGCCGCCGTGTGAGTTCAGCAAAACGAGTTTTCGCGCGCCGGCCGCGATGACGCCTTCCATGAGATCGGTCATCATCGCCAAGGCGACGCCGTGCGAAAAAGTCAGCGTGCCCGGAAAATCCCGGTGCTCGATGGATACGCCAACGCTCTGAACGGGCAGGAATAGGACGTCCAGATCTCCCGGGCAGCGGGAAACAATGCGTTCGATGCAACTCCGCATGATTTGAGCGTCGACGCCGACGGGCAGATGCGGCCCATGCTGTTCGACGGCCGCGATTGGCGCGACCACGATGACGCGCTCCCAGTCGAGAGCGTCGAATTGGCGGGTTGAGAGATCGATCCAGAAGCGCGAAGGCGGCATGAAAGCATCTAACGGCATTCATCGTCGGACCGCAAGAATTCCGGGCGCCCGGGCTGGTCGAACCCTTCGAAGCGAGCTAAAAAACAGCTCTTCCGCGTCATGTCTCTTTGTCCAAGGGGTCGCCGATCAAAACGCCAGCGTCTTGCCCGCCGAGCGAGTTGTCGAGCGACGCCGACGCGCTCGCCGAATGGTTCGCCGAACTTTGTGTCGTCGCGGGAGCAATGGCTTGCGAGGTTTATTCGCGCGAAAAGATTGAAGCGCGAGTCAAGAACGACCGCAGCCCGGTGACCGAGGCCGATGAGCGCATCGAGGCATTCTTGCTCCGAGAGCTTTCGCGCCGCCTCCCGGGACTTCCAATAATCGCCGAGGAAAGCGCCTCGAGAGGCCAAACGCCCAGGCAGCGGGGCCAGTTTCTGCTGGTCGATCCGCTCGACGGCACGAAGGAGTTTGTCGCGCGACGGCCGGAGTTTACAATTAACATCGCATGCGTCGACGGTGGGAGGCCGATAGCCGGCGCCGTTTACGCCCCGGCGCTTGGTCAAGTCTGGTTCGCCGGCGCGAGGGCCTTTTTCGCCAAGGCGTCGCCGGGCGTCGCCTTGCCCGCGCGCGCCAACTGGCGGCCCATCCATGCGCGAGCGGCGCCGACGACCGGATTGACGGCGCTAGTCAGTCGCTCCCATTCCGACGCGAGTACGGAGGCTTACCTTGCGAAGGTCAACGTCAAGGAACGGATCGAGGCCGGTTCGTCGTTGAAGTTTTGCAGGCTGGCCGAGGGCGCCGCGGACATTTACCCGCGCTTTGGACCGACAATGGAATGGGACACCGCGGCCGGCGAGGCGGTGTTGCGCGCGGCCGGCGGCGGCGTGCTGACGCCCGAGGGCGGACCCTTTCTCTATGGAAAGTCGGAGCAAGACTACCGCAACGGTCCGTTTGTCGCCTTTGGCGATCTTGACGCCGCAAGACTTTGTTAACCCCGTCGAGCGAAGCTCGCCCGAACGCGCGCGTCGCCACGCTCATGGCGCGATCGCGCGGCGCTCGCGACCGTTTTTCCGCCGATTTTTCGGCGTGAATTGACCGCGCCAAGGGAGAAGCACAAGATGTTCGACGCCGATCACAGCGCAAATCTTTCGCGCCGCGCCTTGCTGCTGCTCGCCGCCGGCTCAAGTCTGCCGCTGACCGCGCGCGCGGCTCTGGCCCGCGGCGCCGAGTTCGATCGACCGGCCTCCTACTCGGACGACGAGGTCGTCGCCAGCGGACATAGGTTCTTTGGCTCGATCTCGCGCGGCCTCGCCGAAGGCATCGAGTCGGCGACACGGCACTGGGGCAAGCCCAACGCCTATGTGCTCGGCCAGGAAGCGGGCGGCGCCTTCATCGGCGGTCTGCGCTACGGCGAGGGCGAAATGTTCACGCGCAACGCGGGTCGTCGCCGCGTATTCTGGCAGGGCCCCTCGCTGGGCTTCGACGCGGGCGCGGACGGCGACCGCACGATGATGCTGGTTTATGGCTTGCCGTCGGTCGAGGCCATGTATCAACGGTTTGGTGGAGTGGATGGATCGGCTTACCTGGTTGGGGGCTTCGGCTTCACCGCCCTCGCCGCCGGCGATACCGTCGTGGTGCCGATCCGTTCCGGCGTGGGGGCGCGGCTCGGGCTAAATCTCGGCTATCTAAAGTTCACGCCGCGCTCCACCTGGAATCCGTTTTAGCCTTGCGCCGGCTGTTTTCCAACATATTCGCCGGTGGTCGCGACGCCAAGCGCGTGCGGATTGGCGACCGGCAGTTTATCGTCGAAGGTCTGCAACGTAATTTTTGGACCGATCAGCACCATTACGCGATGACGGTCGGCTGGCCACTGTTCTTCGCGACCCTGGCGTTGGCGTTCGTCGCGATCAATCTCGTTTTCGCTGGCATGTACGCGCTTGCCTCGCATCTTGGCGACGACCCCATCGCCAATGCGCGGCCGGGCTCCTTCCTCGATTACTTCTTCTTTAGCGTCGAAACGCTCGCGACCGTCGGTTATGGCGACATGCATCCGCGATCGATGCTTGGGCATCTCATCGCGACCGTGGCCACTTTTGTCGGCCTTTCCTCCCTCGCGATCACGGCCGGACTGACCTTCGCCCGCTTCGCTCAACCGCGCGCGCGGCTGCTGTTCGCCCGCAATCCGGTGATCGGCGTGCATGACGGCGCGCGCATGTTGATGCTGCGCTTCGCCAACGAGCGCCACAACGCCATTACTGCCGCGAGCGCTCAGCTGTGGTTGATCCGCAACGAAGTCACGCTCGAGGGCGCCAGTTTTCGTAAGTTCTATCCGTTGGAGCTCACGCGCAATGAAAATCCGATTTTCTCGTTCACCTGGACAATCATGCACTTGATCGACGAAAGCAGTCCGCTGCATGGCTGGACGGCCGAGGATTTCGATCGCGCCTCGACGAGCCTCGTGCTGATCTTCGGGGGGCACGACGAAACCTCCGCGCAGTCCGTCCGCGGGCGTCGCGTCTATGCCGGGCGCGATGTCAGGGTTGGCTTTGATTATATGGATATAGTCAACACCGACGAAACCGGAGCCGCGACATTCGATTACAACAAATTTCACGAGATCGTCCCCGCCGCGCCGGCGCGAGACGGCCGCGGCGAATTTTGATTTCCTAATGCCCGCGCTTTAAAAGGCGTGTGGCGACGGCTTCCCATCGAGGCAAGAGCGTCATTGCGGAAATGCCCGCGGGCCGGGCGAGGACGAATGCGTGCTGATCGAACAGGCGATGTTTTTCGCGCTCGGGTTCCTGGTCGCCGGGCTAGGCATACTGATGCTCTCTCCCGCGATTTGGCGGCGCGCGATGCGCCTGTCGATGCGCCGCCTCCAGATGTTGGCGCCCCTGTCGCGCGAACAGGCCATCGCCGAGCGCGATCTGTTGCGGGCGGAGTTCGCGGTGCGCGAACGTCGTCTCGAACAGGCGATGGACGCCGTCAAGGCCTCGAAGGCGCAAGATCTCCTGAGTCTCGGCCGCCACGCGGCGCAAATCGCCGATCTCGGGACTCAGCTCGCGAAATCAGAGGCCCGCGGTCGCGAGTTGGAGATTCAATTGGCGGCGGCGCGCAAGTCGCTTTCCGAACGAACGGCGCTACTCGGCTCGACCGAGGCGGCGTTGCACGAAATGACGGAACGCGCGGAGCGCGGAGTCGCCAGCTTGCGCTCCCTGCGTTCGGAGCACGAGGAATTGGGTCGCGAAAATACATTGGCGTTGACGCAAATCACCGCGCATGAGGCGAAAATCGCCGATCTCGACCAGTGGAAAGCCGATTTGTCGCGAGATCTGGCGCAATCGCGCGAGGATTTCGCCAAGCTCAAGGCCGAAGCGGAGCGGCTTGGCCTCGTCGACGCCAAACTGAGCCGCGTGGCCGCCGACCTCGAATCCACGATGGCCGATAAGCTCTCGCTGGAACAGGCGATCGAAAGCTTGCGCGCGCGCGCGAAGGAGGATGGCGAGCTTCGAGCCGGCGAGATCGCCCATCTCGAAACAGCTCTCAGGGAAGCCCGCGCCGAGGCGCGCGAGCGCGCCGACCAATTGGAGATCACGCGGGCCGACAATTCGATGCTGCAAGCCGCGGTCGAGGCGCTGCGCAAGGATCACGCCCGAATGCGGGATGTGGCCAGCCAGGGCGCGGGGGGCGAGACCTCCAGCTCCGCCCGAATCTCGCGGCGTTGCGGCGGGAAATCGCGGATTTCGGCGCGCGCGTGCTCGAGGCCCCGCCCGCCGCCTCGAGCGAACGGGAGCCGCCGCGCGTCGAACGCGCGCGCTAGCCGGGCCGGGCGCGACAATCGCTTGACCGCGCCGCCGCGCTTTGGGACAAGAGCGTCGCAGTCCGCGAAACCTTGCGAGGTCCGTCTTGCTTTTTGCCGCCATCTGCCTGGACAAGCCCGGCCATGTTGAGTTGCGCCTATCGACCCGCGCCGCGCATCTCGCGTTTCTCGAGACGAACGCCCCCAGCGTAAAGTTGGGCGGACCCTTTCTCGACGCGGACGACAGGCCGATCGGCTCGCTCCTGATCCTCGATTGCGTCGACCTGGCGGCCGCTCAAGCTTTGTTGGACAGCGATCCCTACGCCAAGGCCGGACTCTTCGAGAGCGTCGCGCTGCGGCCCTGGCGGCGCGTCGTCGGCGCGGCGCTGTGACATGGCTTACTGGCTGCTGAAAAGCGAGCCCGCGAGCTGGTCGTTCGAGCAGCAGATCGCGGCGGGAAAAAAAGGCACGTGTTGGAATGGCGTGCGCAACCATCTCGCCAAGAAGCACCTGATGGCGATGCGGGTCGGCGAACAGGGATTCTTTTATCATTCCAACGAAGACAAGGCCATCGTCGGCATTGTCGAAGTGACAAAGCCCTATTACCCCGATCCCTCGGACGAAAGCGGCAAATTCGGCATGGTCGACGTGCGCGAGGTGAAGGCGCTCAAGAACAAGGTGACCTTGATGCAAATCAAGGCCGAGCCGCGGCTCGCGGGCATGACGCTGGTCAATAACTCCCGCCTGTCGGTGCAGCCCGTCTCCGACGAGGAATGGCGGATCGTGCTGGAGATCGCCGGCGAGCCCGCGTAAGCTCGCGTCTCGACGCGCCGCCTTATGCAAGGATGGTCTTAAGTGACGGATATAACGCCCGCCTCCGCTTCGTCGTCGCAGCCGGGATGCGAGTCCATTCGCGAACAGGCTTTCACGCTGGAGCGCATGAAGCTGGCGCTGGACGCCGGCCACACCGGCATCTGGGACTGGAACCTCATCACCGGCGAGGTGCTGCTCGACGCGCGCGTGCGCGCCCTGTGGGGTCTCTCCGAAGATGCGCCGGCCAATCTCGACGTGTTCCGCAGCGCGCTGCATCCGCAGGACAAAAAGCGCACCAAGGAGGCCATTCAACAGGCGCTCAACCCGAGCAATCAGGAGGATTACGAAAGCGAATACCGGGTTGTCGGGCAAATGGACCGGGTCGAGCGCTGGGTCTCGGTGCGCGGCCGCACCTTCTTCGAGGACGGGCGCCCGGTTCGCATCGTCGGAACGGCGCGCGACATCACCGAACGCAAGCATCGCGAGCAGCATGTGCGCACCTTGCTGCGCGAACTCGTTCATCGCTCGAAAAACCTGCTCGCGGTGGTGCAGGCGATGTCGCGCCAGACGGCGACGGGGTCGGGCTCGATCGATGAATTCCAGCGCAAGTTCTCGGCGCGGCTGCAGGCGCTCTCCATGGCGCACGACCTGCTGATTTCGCATGACTGGCGCGGCGCGTCGATGCACGATCTGGCGCGCGCGCAAATGGCCTATTGTCTCGACGTCGGCGCCAGCGAAGTGGGCGAGCATGCGCGCATCGATGGCCCCAAGGTCATGCTGAAACCGGAGGCCGCGCAAAATATCGGTCTGGCGCTCCACGAACTCGCGACCAACGCCCTGGCCCATGGCGCGCTGTCTCGCGCCGGCGGCGGCGTCGCGCTCAACTGGCAACTCGAGGACGGACGCTTCCTGGTGGACTGGCGCGAGAGCGGCGGACCGCCGGTGGCGCCGCCGCCGCGCCAGGGCTTTGGTTATAAAGTGATCAAACGTCTGGTCGCGCAGGCGCTGGACGGCGCGACGACGCTGGATTTCGCCCCCGAGGGATTTTCCTGGACGCTGTCGGTGCCGGTGAGCGCGGCCGTCGCGAAATAGCTTGGGTTTTCCAGCGGCTTGGATCGGTTGAGGCCATCCTTCCGCCTTCGCGCTAACTCCGCCGCCAGGGCTTGGCTTCAACCAGCGACCATTCGGCGGTCTTTTCCCGACACGCGGTCCCCTGTAGGCGCGCCTGCGCCTCCTTCGTGGCGACGTCGGCGAGAAACGCCCGGCAAATCTTGCCGTCCAGCGGATAGGCCTGGCCGACCGGGGTGAAACCGCCCTTCGCCCCTGTCTGCGGGTTTTCCCAATTAACGACGGAGCCTTCTCCCTGGGGATCGAGCGCGGTGCCCAGCGCCGCGCCGGCTCGACGCCGGTCCTCGGCGTCGAGACCCTGCGCCAATTCGGGTTGCCGCTTTTTAATGGAGCCCGTCACATCCGATGCGTCGGCGCGAAAATCCTCGCCACGCGGGCTCGACGGCATGACGACGGAGCAGGCCTCCAGCGCCAACAAGGCGAGCAGCGCGGCGGCGACCCCCGCCGCGCGCGACGGCGTTTGAGGAAACACGCCGAAGGCGCTATGTCTCGAAGCGGATGGACGCAAGGCTCACCTTCAGACAACTCGACCCGCGGCTGGCGCGGACAACACTAGCGGGGATTTTCTCTTGAACGCGTTAACGCCCGGTGACTTCGTGGACGCCGCCGAACCTTTCACCTTGTTTGGCCAATGGTTCGCGGAAGCGAAAACCAAGGAGCTTAACGATCCGGAAGCCATGGCCCTGGCGACCGCCGACGCGAACGGCTTGCCCGACGCGCGGATGGTGCTGCTCAAGGATTGGAGCGAATCAGGCTTCGCATTCTACACCAACGCGGAAAGCGCCAAGGGCGCGCAGCTCGCCGCCAACATGCAAGCCGCGGCGCTTTTCCACTGGAAATCCTTGCGTCGTCAGGTGCGTTTGCGTGGTCCGGTGACTCCCGTGACCGACGCCGAAGCCGACGCCTATTTCGCGTCCCGCCCGCGCGACAGTCGCATCGGCGCGTGGGCCAGCAAACAGTCGCGCCCGCTCGAAAGCCGCTTCTCGCTTGAGAAAGCGGTCGCTCATTACGCGCTCAAATTCGGAGTGGGAGATATTCCTCGGCCGCCATATTGGCGCGGCTACACGATCGCGCCGCTCGCGATCGAGTTTTGGGCGGACAAGCCGTTTCGACTGCACGATCGTGTGCGATTCACCCGCGACGCGCCCGCGGCGGGATGGACCCGGCAGCGCCTTTTCCCATGACCCGCGCCCCCGCGTTTTCGCTGGCGCGCTGGCGATGGATTCTCGCCGCGGCGGTTGTTTTCGTTTCGATTTTCGCTCCTCGCGAATCGGGCGTCGCGCGCGACAAAATCCATCCCCATCTCGCGAAGTCCGCCGCTAAGCCGTCCGCCGCGCCGCCGCGGGAGCCGGCCGACGCGCTTCACGAGAAGACGCCAGCCGAGCCGCCGCCTCCCTACGACACGCAATTGCTGAGAACTCGCCGAGATTCTGGGCGGCTTGTCCTATCTGAGCGACCTATGCGGCGGCGACGACGGCGACGAGTGGCGCGGCAAAATGGCGCAACTGCGCGACGCGGAGGCGCCGACGGGGCCAAGGCGACAAAAACTCAACGCCGCGTTCAACCGGGGATTTCGGGGCTACGAGCTGACCTATCGCGTCTGCACGCCCAACGCGCGGCTCGTGATCGCGCGATACCTTGGCGAGGCCGATCGCCTCTCGAGGGATCTGACCGCGCGCTTTGGCGAGCCTTAACGTATAGCGGGGCTTCGTATAGCGGGGCTTCGGATTAACCCTTTGGCGAGAGCCGCCTCGCGCCGATCCAAGAGCTTGGATAGAGTGGAAAACATGACGCGATTTCATCTTTCCACACTCGACGAAGCGGGCGCGGAGCAACACCGCGCGGCATTGGTCTATGTCACCGAGGCCTTCGCCGAGGCCATCCTCGCGGGGATCGAGAGCGACAACTTCGCTCACGCCGCCCTTGCGGCCGCCTTGCGCGAACTGGTCGCCAACCACGGCGAGGAAAGCGTCGCGGCTTTCGCGGAACAATTGCCCAACCGCCTGCGAGCGGGCGAGTTTTCGACAAAGGCCAAACATTAGGGTCCGCCGGACGAGGCGCTCGAGCAGCGGCTGAAGCGCGGCGGGACCTTTCGTCGCGGGAACCGCGAAATCGCGTTTTTCGGCTTGCCGCGCGCCTGAAATCGTCCGATTAGGCTGCAGCGAAGTCGAGCCTCGCCGGCGCCCTCTCGGACACAAAAATGACCCGCACGCTTATTTGTCTCGCGCGCCATGGCGAGACGAACTGGAATCTGGAACGGCGTTTTCAGGGTCAGCTCGACATCGCCCTCAATACGAAGGGCCGGCGGCAGGCCGAGGCGCTGGCGCGCGAACTCGCCGGCGCGCATTTCGACCATATCTACAGCAGCGATCTCCGTCGCGCCATGGCGACCGCCACGCCCCACGCGGCTCGACGCGGCTTGCCGATCCATCAAAGGCCGGAGCTGCGCGAGAAGCACGACGGGCTATGGCACGGGCTCAGCCACCCGGAAGTCGAGGCGCGCTACCCCGAGGATTACCAGCATTACCTCGTCCGGCGGGCGGATTACGCCGCGCCCGGAGGCGAAAGCCTGATGCGCTTCGCGGCCAGGGTGCGCGCCGGTCTCACGAAAATCGCGGAAGCCCATCCGGGAGAGACGCTGCTCATCGTCGCTCACGCCGGGACGCTGGATATCGCCTGGCGCATGGCGGCGCACAAGCGACTCGACGAGACGCGCGAATATCCCGTGCTCAACGCCGCGCCCAACTGGGTCGCCTATGAGGACGGCGAATGGTCCCTTGTCGATTGGGCGCGCGAGACCAACCGCGAAAAGGTCACGGCGCCCTATGAAGGACGCGAACTGCCGCGGCGCGAGGCGGCCCGCGTGCTTCTGGTCAATCCGCGCGACGAAACCCTGTTGCTGCGGTTTTCCAGCCGCATTCTGCCGAACGTGGCGGAGCAGGGTTTCACGCATTTCTGGGGTCAGCCGGGCGGCGCGCGGGAGCCGGGCGAGAGTTTCGAGGCCTGCGCCCGGCGCGAACTCATCGAGGAGACCGGGCTGACGGATTTCACGCTTGGCGAGCCCATCGCCACGCGCGAATTCCCCGTGCTGCTGAGCGCGGACTGGGTTCACGCGGTCGAGCATTATTACTTTTGCCGCTGCCCGGATTTCGAGCCGCGGCTCGGCGCGCTCACGGCCGAGGAGGAAACCTACGTCGAGGGTTGGAAATGGTGGGCGCCCGCCGAAATCGCCGCCTCCGAGGAGCTCATCTACCCGGAGGCGCTGGCGCACATGTTGGCGGGCGTCGGGGTGAGGTAGCCGGCGCCGGCCGGGCGGCATAAATGGTGAAGAGCTAGATTTTAAATTCCGGAGACGCCTTGTGACGTCCGCCTCGCCGCCGTCGACGCCCATGCTCGCGAACCAGCCCGAAGAGCCGCGCGCGTCGATCGAGACGCTGACGGGCGCCGCGCCGCTGCGGCGGTTCCTTGTCTTTTTCGGCCCCGGCTATCTCGTGGCGACCGGCTACATGGACCCCGGCAATTGGGCGACGGCGCTCGCCGGCGGCGCTCAATACGGGACCGCGCTGCTGTTCGTCGCGGTGCTCTCCAGCCTCATGGCCATCGTCCTGCAGGCGCTGTCCGCGCGGCTCGGCCTGGCCGCCGGCCTCGATCTGGCGCAGATCTGCCGCGCCCGCTTTAATCGACCCGTCGCCATCGCGCTGTGGCTTGTCGCCGAGGCCGGCATCGTCGCCACCGATCTCGCCGAGATCATCGGCACGGCCATCGGCCTGCAACTGTTGTTCGGCATGCCGCTGGCGATGGGCGTCGCCGTCACGCTGCTCGACACCTTTTTGGTTCTGGCGTTCGAGCGCGCCGGCTTTCGCAAGATCGAACTGTTCGTCGTTTCGCTGATGGGGCTCATCGCCCTGTCCTTCACGGCGCAACTCGCCATGGCGCATGTCGATCCGGGGCGGGTCGCGCGCGGTCTCGTTCCGACGCGCCAGTTTTTCGCCGATCCGAAAATGCTCTATCTTGGCCTCGGCATTCTCGGCGCGACGGTCATGCCGCATAATCTGTTTTTGCATTCATCCATAGTGCTGACGCGCGCGGTCGGCGCGTCGAGCGCCGCGCGGCGGGAGGCGATCCGGTTCGCGGTGCTCGACAGCACGATCGCGTTGTTTTTCGCGCTGCTGGTCAATGGCGCGATCCTCGTCTTGGCGGCCTCGGTGTTTTTCGCCAGCGGCCACACCGAGGTGGCCGAGTTGTCGCAGGCGCATCGCTTGATCGCCCCGCTGCTCGGCGCGCCGCTCGCCTCGAAACTTTTCGCGGTGGCGCTGATCGCCTGCGGGCTGAACTCCACCGTGACGGCGACGCTGTCCGGCCAGATCGTCATGGAAGGTTTTTTGCGCCTGCGCATGACGCCGACGCGGCGCCGCCTGTTCACCAGGCTGATCGCGGTCGTCCCGACGGTCGCGCTAACGCTCATTTCCGGCGAATCCGCGACCAGCGGGTTGCTGGTGGGAAGTCAGGTGGCGCTGAGCTTCGCCCTGCCCTTCGCCATGGTCCCGCTGGTCTGGTTCACGGCGTCGCGCCAAACGATGGGCGAATTCGTCGCGCCGCGCTATCTGAGCGCCCTCGCGGCGCTGATCGCGGCGGTCATCATCGCGCTCAACGCCAAGCTGATTTTTGACGTGTTGATGGGCGCGCCCTGAAAAGCGCGCGAGAGCAACTCCTCATAAATCACTTGACTTTACGCGATGTTGCGGCAACTTATTTACATGCAGTTTGGAGTGAGACGACAGCCCTAGTTGGAATTCGATAGGGAAGGACGCCCACCAAAGCATTCGCAATTCGGGCGCCGCTCCAAGGTCTCCGCGGCGCACGTCGTTGCGCGAACAACTCTCCAGTCGTTGCCGTGTTTGCTTGGAGAAACAGCGGGCGCGCTTTCACAAAAATGATCGCCCTTAAATAAAAACAGCCTTCGGCCGGTCCAAACTCGGGGGATGCGTCATGCCGTATATAATGGCTCCGGATCTAAATGATTATTTCGTCGGCGCGTTGCAGGAGTTGTCGAAGATTGCACGAGGACAATCATCGGCGGGTCCGGTCCGGCAGGCGGAAATAATCAATTATTTTAGGAGTATGTCCTTCCAAGACCCCATGGCCTTGGGGCGGCTGGCGACTTCCTCTTTGGTTCAAAGTTTGCAGAGCGTGGTTGAACGCGGTGGGGCGGCCTTCGCCGCGCAAGCCACCGAGTACTCGACCGATGTCAACAACCTCAACCGTCGGCTTTTCGAGCCCGCGGGCGTGAGTTTGGTGACCGGAGAGGGCGCGGTGTCGTCAGGCGGTAGAATTCGAGTTCCGCCCGCTCCCCAAACCGCTGGCGCTCAAACTTCCGGCGCCTCGGCTGGCGGCAAGTCCGCGACAACCTCCGACGCGTCCCATTATCAAAAATGGCCCCCGCCCGAGCGCGACGAGGATGGCAACCCGCTGCCGGCGGCCGAGGCGAGCGCTCCGCGCCCGGGCGACGGGCCAGTCGATCTGGGCGGGCAACGCGCCGGTTTGGGGCCAACGGATCTCGGCGCGGCGCGTCTGGGTTCGGGGCCGGCTCAAACAGGCGGGGGCGCGTCGCAACCGGGTCAAGCTTCGCAATGGCTGCCGTTAACGCCCGCGGAACAGGCGGCGCTTGACGCGGCGCGGGAACAGGCGGCGCAAGCGGCCGACCAGGCGGAGCAGGAGCAGCAGGCTGAACAGGCGCGAGAGTCGCAACAGCAAGACGACGATGGAATCTAACGGGGGCCGGCGCGCGCGTTGGAGTTGTTCGACGATTGCATTCAATATTTAAATGGAGGAAGCCGATGTCGATGCTTGATCCGCTTAAACTCGAAAAACTCATCATCCAGCCAAGGAACGAGCCGTTTAGCGCCACCTTCGCGATCAACACCCCGCTCACGCACGATACGTCGCACGGCTCTCAGACGGTCCAGGGCCGCCTGAACGTTATGTTCACGGTGCAGAGCCAGGCGTTTATTGATCATTCTCAACAATCGAAGCAGGTCACGAGGCGCATCATCCATGTCTCCCTCGATGGGTCGGAATACGGCGCCCCCTCGGACAACATGCTCGATCAAGATAATATGCGCGGGTTTTACCTGGAAACCCTTCGCTACTGGATTTGGTTGCAAACCCCGGGCGCGCCTCCGGACGCCACCAAGCCGGCGCCCGATTGGACAATCATTCAGGAAGCCCCCGACACCGGCAATCAAACGGGCACGATATCGAGCTCCATCAATTGGGGTTTCAACGCATCCGCCGGAGTGTTCGGCGACATGCCCACCGCGAATGTCGGCGCCAATATCGGCGTCTCCAATTCAACGAGCCACTCGCTACAGGATTTCACCTTCATCCAAAAATCCAACGCAACGACGCTCGACCATAGTATATTCCTGTCGCAGACGGGCGATGGAAATCCCTACTCGACGTCGGCGGATTTGCTGAATCAGTGGCAGAATCCGTTCGTGAGCATACAACTGCGCCCCCTGCCGAGCTTGGCGAAGTCGAACGTTCCGCTGGTGGGGCAGGCGATATGGATGAACAACACGGACGCCGGCCTCGTAAATAAACTCAACGTGCAGGTTCAGGTCGTGCCGCACTGGGTGCTCGTCGAAGGCAAATATGACGGGATGTTCCACAGGAGCTCGCAAACCTACACGCCCACGATCAGCTTGACCCAGGAAATCGACTTCGGGGCGTTGAGCGCGAACTGAGGCGCCGCCGCGCCGCCGCTCATGGGCTCGATTCCGCGTGGCGAGCGGCGGGCGCGACCCTTCATTCGACCCCATCGTGGCGTGGGGCCAACCGCCGCTCGCATTTCGAGAACCGGAGCGTTGATCCGCCGCGCCCCCACGCGCTTTCGCTTCGCCGCAAACCCCTGTAGAAGTTTTTCGCCAATTAAAGCCGCGCGGCGCCAAGGGCCGAGACGGCGGCGAACATTTAAAAACAAGGGACGGGGACAGTGACGGGAACATTGGACACGAGCAATCGCGCCACGGCGAGCGTGAAATCTTTTGGCGGGCGAGATCGTCGACCGGCTGGTCGCCGGCGCGGCGCGCTACCGGGTCGCGGTCTCGCGCGGCGCTTCCGGCGAATTGCTGATCGACGCCGGCGCCAAGGTCGCGGGCGGGATCGACGCCGGCCTGCTGCTCGTCGAAATCTGCATGGGCGGGCTTGGCAAGGTCGCGCTGACGCCGGCCCCTGGCGCCTCCAAATGGCCGTTCTGGCTGACCGTCACCAGCAATGATCCCGTCGTCGCCTGTCTGGCCAGCCAATACGCCGGCTGGAGCCTCGCCCATGAAAAATTCTTCGCGCTCGGCTCCGGCCCGGGCCGGGCGCAGGCGCGCGTCGAAAAACTTTTCGAGGAACTGCCCTACGCCGACAAGGCGGATCGCGTGACCATCGTGCTGGAGAGCGGCTCGCCGCCGCCGCCCGAGGTCGTCGCCAAGGTCGCGACCGCCGCCAAGGTCGACCCCAAGAACGTCGCCTTCGTCTATGCGCCGACCCAAAGCCTCGCGGGCAGCGTGCAGGTGGTCGGCCGCGTGCTGGAGGTCGCGCTGCACAAGGCGCATGAGCTGAAGTTTCCGCTGGAAAACATCATCGACGGCATGGCCACGGCGCCGCTGTCGCCGCCGCATCCCGATTTCGTCCAGGCGATGGGCCGCACCAACGACGCGATCATCTACGCCGGCCGCGCCCATCTCTTCGTCAAGGGCTCGGCCGAGGCCGCCAAGGAGCTGGCCAAGAACCTGCCGAGCAGCAATTCGCGCGACTACGGGCGGCCTTTCGCCGAGGTTTTCAAGGCCTATAAGGGCGATTTCTACAAGATCGACCCGAGCCTGTTCTCGCCCGCCGAAGCTTTGGTCACCGCCGTCGAAACCGGCGAGACCTTTAGGGGCGGCGCGATCGACGAAAAGCTGCTCGACGCCTCATTCGGCTAAGGGGTTGTTTTTCTGAAAGTCATGCGCCCGCGCGTCGCCGTCTTCACCGACAAGATCGATTGGCATGTCGAGAAGTTGGCGCGGGCTCTGACTCGGCTTGACGCGCGGCCGGTGGTCGTGCGATTATCGGCCTGCAAGATTGACACCACACGGCCTTTTGGCCTCGCCATTCCCGGATTTCGGGCGGCGCCGCCGGATGCCGGAATGGTGCGGGCGATCGGCGATGGCTCGCTGGAAGCCATCACGATGCGGCTGGGCGTGTTGCACGCGCTCGGGGCGCTCGGCGTGCCGATGGTGAATGAGGCCAGCGCGATCGAGCGCTGCACCGACAAATCCATGGCGAGCTTCATGCTCGCGCGCGCATTTTTGCGCACGCCGGACACTTTTGTCGCGCAAAGCCATGCGCAAGCGCGCATGATCGCGCATCGCGAATGTCGACGCGGACCCCTGGTCATGAAACCGCTGTTCGGCGCCCAGGGGTGGGGCCTGCAACTCATCCGCGACGAAAACGATCTGCCGCCACCCGAGGCGGCGCGCGGCGTCTATTATCTGCAACGCTTCGTGGAGCCGCGCGCCTCCCGCGGAGCGCCGGTGTTCGAGGACATGCGGGTGCTGGTCTCGGCCGGCGCGGTGGTCGGCGCGATGCGGCGGCGCTCGGAGCATTGGATCACCAACGTCCGCCAGGGCGCCAAGCCGATCGCGGTCGCGCCCTCCGCGCGGGAGGCCGACATCGCCTTGCGCGCCGCCAGCGCGCTCGGAGCGGTTTGCGCCGGCGTCGATCTGATCGAGGACGCGGACGGGGAGCCCCTGGTGCTGGAGGTCAACAGCATGGCCGGTTGGAGCGGGTTGCAAAGGGTGACGGGTTTTTCCATCGCGGAGCGGCTAGCCGCCGATGTGCTGGCGTTGATACGGCCATGAGCCCCGACCCCATCCGGCTCTCCCACGCCTTTCTGGCGGCCTGCGAGGACGAGTTGCGGGCGCCCAAGCCCGGCAATGTTCATGAATTCGCCGCCGGCCATGGCATGGAGGTCAAGGATTTCGTCGACAGCGCGCACGCCGCCGCCGTCCCGCTCACGACGCCGGGCATAAGTGTCGGGGCGCGGATATTCGCCGCCGTCGAGGCGACGTTCGCGCGGGTCGGACAGAACACCAATCTTGGCATCGTCCTGCTGTGCGCGCCGATCGCCGAGGCCGCGTTGAAATTCCCCGCGGAGGAATCGCGCTCCGGCGTCGCCCGCGTGCTCGCCGGGCTCACGCGCGAGGACGCGGAGCTCGCCTTCAAGGCCATCGCGCGGGCCAATCCGGGCGGGCTGGGTTCGGCGCCGCGCGACGACGTGAGGGAGCCGGCCCGCGTCACATTGCTGGAGGCGATGCGCGAGAGCGCCGATCGCGATCGCATCGCCTATCAATACGCTCACGATTTCGAGGACGTTTTCGATCTCGGCCTGACGACGTTGCGTGGCGCGCGGGCCAAGCGCCTGACCACCTCCGCCGCCACCTTGCGGCTTTATCTTGGCTTTCTCGGCGCCTTCCCCGACAGCCATGTCGAACGCAAATTCGGGGCGGAGGCCGCGGCGCTCTTGCTAAGCGAGGCGCGCGCCTTCACGGCTTCGCTCGACGGACTGAAAAGCCAGGCGGATGTTCACGCCGCGGCGCTGCGATGGGACCGATCGTTGAAGGAGCGCGGACTAAATCCAGGAACCAGCGCGGATTTGACCGTCGCCACTCTTTTCGCGGAATATTGTGTCGGCGCCTTGGCAAACGCTTGTAAAAATGGTTGAGTCCGCGCCGCGCGAGATGGTCTCGCGCGGATCGCATCGGCCCGGCTGGGCATTAGCCCCCGGCCGTAACGACGATAATGGGGGGCGGCCCACGCCATTCAACGGTTCGCGGGACGCAAACGGTTTTCTTGAAAGGAAACGCACATGGCTTTGATCAACAAGATGATGGTCGGCGAATCGCTGGTCGGCGAAGGCAATGAAGTCGCGCATATCGACCTGCTGATCGGACCGCGCGGCAGCGCCGCCGAGCTGGCTTTCGCCAACGCGCTGGTCAACAACAAGGACGGCTTCACGACGCTTCTCGCGGTCGTCGCCCCCAACCTCCTGGCCAAGCCGAACACGATCCTGTTCAACAAGGTCACGATCAAGGGCGCCAAGCAGGCGGTGCAGATGTTCGGTCCGGCGCAGGCCGGCGTCGCCAAGGCCGTCGCGGACAGCGTCGCCGAGGGCATCATCCCGGTCGCCGAGGCCGACGATCTGTTCATCTCGGTCGGCGTGTTCATTCACTGGGACGCCAGCGACGACGCCAAGATCCAGGACTACAACTACCAGGCCACCAAGGAAGCCCTGGCCCGCGCCATCAAGGGCGAGCCGAAGGCCGCCGAGGTCGTCGCCAAGCGCAACGACGCCAAGCACCCCTTCGCCGCTCACTAAGCGAAACAACACGGCCGCAAGGCCAACCAAGAGCGGGGAGTCGAAAGGCTCTCCGCCTCGGGTCGCGGGCCGGCTTGGGAGGGCTGGCCTCCGGTCCAAGGGAAGAGGCATTGCAAGGGCGCGAGACGAGCTTCGCGGGCTCCCCAAGGTCTGATTGGGACGCCGCGACGATTTCAGGCGTGTTCGAGCCGAAGCGCATGACGCCTTCGCGCCTTCGAGGACGCGATTAACGAACGCCGGGCGCAATCCCTTATCGCTCTTGGGAACGCTAGAGGCGATAACAGACCGAAAGGGATCGAAACATGGCTTCGATATTGGAAAAGATCATGGGCGCGCTTTTCCCCGCCCCGGGAAAAAGCTCCTTCTCCTCATCCTCGGGCAAGACCGGCGTCGGCGAGTCGCTGGTCGGCGAAGGCAATGAAGTCGCGCATATCGATCTGCTGATCGGACCGCGCGGCAGCGCCGTCGAAAAAGCTTTCGCCAATGGCCTCGTCAACAACAAGGACGGCTTCACCACGCTGCTCGCGGTGGTCGCGCCGAACCTGCTGGTGAAGCCCTACACGATGATGTTCAACAAAGTGACGATCAAGAACGCCAAGCAGGCCGTGCAGATGTTCGGCCCGGCGCAGTATGGCGTGGCCAAGGCCGTCGCCGACAGCGTCGCCGAGGGCGTGATCCCGCTCGACAAGGCCGACGATCTGTTCATCTGCGTCGGCGTGTTCATCCATTGGGAAGCCAACGACGACCAGAAGATTCAGGATTTCAACTACGCCGCGACCAAGGAAGCGATCGAACGCGCGATGAAGGGCGACCCAACCGCCTCGACCGTGCTGTCGGCGCGGGCGACCGCGAAGCACCCCTTCGCCGCGCATTGATTTCTGGCCGATAGGGCGAACGGAAAGGGGCCGCGCGCGGCTCCTTTTTTGTGCGCCGCGCCTCCGGCCGTCGCCGGCGAGCCCTTCACACAAGCGTCGAACTCGGCTAGACACGGCGCGAGCATCGAGCCGGGCGCGTCCCTTGGGCGGGCGTCCTTCGGGACGTCCATGCGAGACTTTCAAGGGGGCGCGTTCCGGTCAAAAGGCCGGCCACGCAGCCTTTTTTTATGCGCCGCGCCACGCGCGAGGCTTTAAAAAATCAAGCGACACAGGCCGTCCCGCTTTTGTAGCGACGGCTGTCCCAAAGGACGCTCCATGCCCAAAAGAAGCGATATCGCCACGATCATGATCATCGGCGCTGGCCCCATCGTCATTGGCCAGGCTTGCGAATTCGACTATTCGGGCACCCAGGCTTGCAAGGCGTTGCGCGACGAGGGTTATCGCATCGTCCTCGTCAATTCCAATCCGGCCACGATCATGACCGACCCGGACATGGCCGACCGCACCTATGTCGAGCCGATCACGCCGGAAATCGTCGCCAAGATCATCGAGAAGGAGCGCCGCGCGGCGCCCGGCGGCTTCGCCCTGCTGCCGACGATGGGCGGCCAGACCGCGCTCAACTGCGCGCTTTCGCTGGAAAAGATGGGCGTCTTGAAGAAATTCGACGTCGAGCTGATCGGCGCCTCGGCGGCGGCCATCGACATGGCCGAGGACCGCGAAAGGTTCCGCGAGGCGATGACCCGCATCGGGCTCGACACGCCGCGCTCGCACCATGTCAAGACGCTGTCCATGGCGCTGGCCGCGCTCGAGGACATCGGCCTGCCGGCGATCATCCGTCCCTCCTTCACGCTGGGCGGCACCGGCGGCGGCATCGCCTACAACGAGGCGGAGTTCATCGACATCGTGAAGGGCGGCATCGACGCCTCGCCGACGAGCGAGGTGCTGATCGAGGAGAGCGTGCTCGGCTGGAAGGAATACGAGATGGAGGTGGTCCGCGACAGAGCGGACAATTGCATCATCGTCTGCTCGATCGAGAACATCGACCCGATGGGCGTGCATACCGGCGACAGCATCACCGTCGCGCCGGCGCTGACCCTGACCGACAAGGAATACCAGATCATGCGCAACGCCTCGCTGGCGGTGCTGCGCGAGATCGGCGTCGAGACCGGCGGCTCCAACGTGCAGTTCGCGGTCGACCCGGCCACCGGCCGGATGATCGTCATCGAGATGAACCCGCGCGTGTCGCGCTCCTCGGCGCTGGCCTCGAAGGCGACCGGGTTCCCCATCGCCAAGGTCGCCGCCAAGCTCGCCGTCGGCTACACGCTCGACGAGATCGCCAACGACATCACCGGCGGCGCGACGCCGGCCTCCTTCGAGCCGACGATCGATTACGTCGTCACCAAGATCCCGCGCTTCGCCTTCGAGAAATTTCCCGGCGCCGAGCCCGTGCTGACCACGGCGATGAAATCGGTCGGCGAGGTCATGGCGATCGGCCGCAATTTCGCGGAATCCCTGCAAAAGGCGCTGCGTTCGCTGGAGACCGGCCTTTCCGGACTCGACGAGATCGAGATCGAGGGCTACGGCAAGGGCGACGACATGAATGTGCTGCGCGCCGCGCTGGGCACGCCGACGCCCGACCGGCTGCTGGTGGTCGGCCAGGCGCTGCGGCTGGGCCTGAGCCCGGCGGAAATTCACGAGGCCTGCAAGATCGACCCGTGGTTCATCGCCCGGCTCAACGAGATCGTGGCGCTGGAGAACAAGGTGCGCGCGTTCGGCCTGCCCACCGACGCCGAAAATCTGCGCATGCTGAAATTTTCCGGGTTTTCCGACGCGCGCCTCGCGACATTGTCGGGGCGGGAGGAGCAGGACGTGCGCGCCGCGCGTCACGCGCTCGACGTGCGTCCGGTCTTTAAGCGCATCGACACCTGCGCGGCGGAGTTTTTCGCGCCCACCGCCTATATGTATTCGACCTATGAGTCGCCCTTCGCGGGAGCGACCCAGAACGAAGCCAAGCCCACGGCCCGCGACAAAATCGTCATTCTCGGCGGCGGCCCCAACCGCATCGGCCAGGGCATAGAATTCGACTATTGCTGCTGTCACGCCTGTTTCGCCCTGGCGGAAGCCGGTTACGAAACCATCATGATCAACTGTAACCCCGAGACGGTGTCGACCGATTACGACACCTCGGACCGCCTCTACTTCGAGCCGCTGACCAGCGAGGACGTGGGCGAAATCCTCGATGTCGAGAGTTCCCGGGGCAAGCTCGTCGGCGTCATCGTACAGTTTGGCGGCCAGACGCCGCTCAAGCTGGCGAACGGGCTGGCCCAGGCCGGCGTGCCCATTCTCGGCACCCCCGTCGATTCCATCGATCTCGCCGAGGACCGCGATCGCTTCAAGCGCCTGCTCGACAAGCTGAAACTGAAGCAGCCCAAGAACGGCATCGCCTATTCGGTCGAGCAGTCGCGCATCGTCGCCGGCGAACTCGGCCTGCCCCTCGTGGTTCGCCCCTCCTACGTGCTCGGCGGGCGCGCCATGGCGATCATTCGCGACGCGGGGGCGCTCGACGATTATCTGCTGGGCGTGCTGCCGTCGCTCGTCCCGTCCGAGATCAAGACGCGCTATCCGAACGACAAGACCGGCCAGATCAACATGGTTCTGGGCAAGAACCCGCTGCTGTTCGACCGCTATCTGACCGATGCGATCGAGGTCGACGTGGATTGTCTTTCCGATGGCGAGAACGCCGCCATCGCCGGCATCATGGAGCATATCGAGGAAGCCGGGATACATTCGGGCGACTCGGCCTGTTCCCTGCCGCCGCGCTCGCTGTCCGCGGCGACGCTCGACGCGCTGGAGCGCGAAACCAAGGCCCTCGCCAAGGCGCTCGGCGTGATTGGCCTGATGAACGTCCAATACGCGCTCAAGGACGGCGAGATTTACGTGCTGGAGGTCAATCCGCGCGCCTCGCGCACGGTTCCCTTCGTCGCCAAGGTGGTGGGCAAGCCGATCGCCAAGATCGCCGCCCGGGTCATGGCCGGCGAGCCGCTGGGTTCCTTCGATTTGCCCGGCGGCGAACTGGGCCACATCGGCGTCAAGGAATTGGTGTTTCCCTTCGCGCGCTTTCCCGGCGTCGACACGGTGCTGGGGCCGGAAATGCGCTCGACCGGCGAGGTGATTGGCCTCGATCGCTCCTTCGCGGCGGCCTTCGCCAAGAGCCAGCTCGGCGCGGGCGCGCGCGCCCCAAAGGGCGGCAACGTCTTTGTGTCCGTGCGCGACGCCGACAAGCAGCGGGTGGTCGAAACGATGCGCCTGTTGACCGCGCTTGGGTTTCACGCGCAGGGAACCGGCGGCACGGCGCGTTTCCTGACCGAGCACGGCATCCCCACGCAAAAGATCAACAAGGTGTCGGAGGGGCGGCCGCACATCGTCGACGCCATCAAGAACGGCTCGATTCAACTGGTGTTCAACACGACGGAGGGCGCCCAGGCGTTGGCCGACTCGCGTTCCTTGCGTCAAGCGGCGCTCTTGCATAAAGTTCCTTACTATACGACCCTCGCGGGGGCGTTGGCCGCCGCCGAGGGGATCAAGGCCTATATGTCGGGAGATCTCGAAGTGCGCGCCCTCCAGGACTATTTCGGTTAAGCCGGGAGAGAGCCAAGCTATTGATTTCAAGGCCGACACCGCCGTTGAGCGCGGGCCTCGCCAATAAGCGGGCCGGCGACCCTGGCGCGGCGGCCACGAATTCGCCGCCGCGCGGCCCCTTCCTCGGTTCTCCGTGATTCGCCCTCCGCCGGCCTTGGCGTGGCGGGGTTGTAAAACGCTTTTTCCCGACGCGGAATGGACGGGATTGCAAGGAACGAAAGAGCAGAAACGATGGTGGAGAAGGTGCCCATGACCGTCGCCGGTCACGCCGCGCTCGGAGAGGAATTGCGTCGCCGTCAGCAGGAAGAGCGCCCGCGCATCATCCAGATGATTTCGGAGGCGCGCGCCCACGGCGATCTCTCGGAAAACGCCGAATATCACGCCGCCAAGGAATCGCAGTCCCTGAACGAGGGACGCATCGCCGAGCTCGAGGACAAGCTGTCGCGAGCGGAGGTCATCGACGTCTCGAAACTGAGCGGGTCCACCGTCAAATTCGGCGCGACCGTGACCGTTGTCGACGAGGATACGGAGGAGGAAAGGAAATACCAAATCGTCGGGGAGGCCGAGGCGGATGTGAAAAGCGGACGCGTCTCGATCACGTCGCCGATCGCCCGCGCCATGATCGGCAAGAAGGCGGGCGATAGCGTGGAGGTAAAAACGCCCGGCGGCGGGAAGAGCTACGAAATTCTGAAGGTCGCCTTCGTTTGACGCGAGCCTCGCTCTTCGGGGACGAAGCCAGCCCTGTTCAATCCTCGGAACGTCTGGCGTCGATCTGACGGTAGGAGAAGGTGAAGGCGCTGTCGAGGTCGAGCGCCGCGTAAAGGATGGGCTCAGCCGTCAGGAACGGGCGCCAATATTCGCCGTAACCCCGCGCCCCCTCGAGCCCGGGACGGCGGAAGCGCTGTTCGCCGGGCTGATGCGGATCGATGTTGGGGTTCTGAAAGCGTTTGACGAAGCCATGGGCCGACGTCACGGTGAAACGGACCGACACGCCGGCGATGTCGAGCGCGCGCAGGGCGTCCATCCATGGCGCGGCCCGCAAGGATTTCCGCACCACGTATAACGCCACGGCGGGATCGCAGGCATAGGTGAAAGCGCTGGGTCCCAACCCGATAAACAGCCGCTCATATTGCGAGAAGGCGACGACGATTCGTCGCAATCTTTTGTCCTTGTTTTGGGCGAGACGGTCGATCAGCCGCGCCAGCGTGGCGATCCAGCCGCTGTCCTCCAGCCGCACCATCGGCAAAACCAGCACGATCGCTTGCGCGCCCAGCATTTGGCGGGCGAACTTATCCTTCACATCGTTCAAAATGGCGACCCGCGCGCCCTCCGGCGGCACGGCGATCTCGCCCGCCGCGTCGACGATCTCCAGCAACCACGGCGCCCGCTCCAGCACGGCCGGAGGCGCCGCGCCGTTAAGGGTGAGCCGGAAATAATATTCATAGGTGTCCAGCGTATCGGTGGCGACGCCGCCCTCGACGAAATCACGGCGCAATTTTTCGTAATCGCCGCTCGGACCCTCGAAAATATTCTGTGGCGCGGTCGGCGTGTCGGCCATCGCCTCGGCATGACTGATCGCCTGCAGTGTCGGGCGCAGCGACAGGGGATAGCCGAAGGCGCGCTGGGCGACGCAATCCGCGAGCGAGGCGAGCAAGGACGATTTGCCTCCCTTCCTTGGTCCCACGAGACAAATCGTAAGCTTCTCGGTCATCCATCCCCACGCGCGGGTGTTTTCGTGTCTCGAGGCAACGCGAAAACACTCCAGTTTTTTGTTTCGACGCGCTTTCCAGCGCGAACGGAATTCCGCCTCGCTCGCAAAAATTCTCGCGGCGCCGGTCACGCTACGCGGACGAGGATACAGGCCCAGCGCCTCCGGGGAAAGGTGACGCGACCGGCGCGGCGTGCTAATCGCGCGGCATGCTTGAAGGTCTCCCCCCCAATAACGCCAGTCACGCGATGCGACTTGTTTGCGACGAGCGGGCCGCCCGCGCCATCGTGGACATTGTCGTCGAAACATTCGATCCCGCCGAAACGGCGGCCTGCGCTTTCGAGGCGGAGGACGGCCGGAACTGGGCCGTTGAAGTTTTCTTCGGCGAGGAGCCGGACGAGGCGCGAGTGCGCGCGTTGATCGAAGCCGTCGCGAACGGCGACCTCGCCGCCGCCGCGCGATTCTCGCAAGTCGCCGAGCGCGATTGGGTTTCGAGCGCGTTGGCCGGATTGAAGCCGGTGCGCGCCGGGCGCGTGCTCGTGCATGGCGCGCATGATCGGCAGCGGCTGCGCGCCAATGACGTGGGTGTCGAAATCGAGGCGGCGCTGGCGTTCGGCACCGGGCATCATGGCACGACGCTGGGCTGCCTGCTCGCGCTGAATTGCGCGCTAAAGCGCCGGCGTCCCGGGCATGTGCTCGATGTGGGCGCCGGCACGGGCGTGTTGGCGATCGCCGCCGCGCGGTTGCTGCGGCGACCCGTCGCCTGTGGCGACATCGATCCCATCGCGGTCGAGACCGCGAGCGCCAACGCGCGCGCCAATGGCGCGGGCGCCTGGGTGCGTCCGGTGGTCGCGGTTGGCGTCCGACACGCCGACCTACGACGAAAGCGCGCCGATCTGATCTTCGCGAATATCCTGGCCAAGCCCTTGCGCCTGTTGGCCCCGAGCCTCGCCCGCGTCGCGGCGCCGGGCGGCGAGCTGGTGCTTTCCGGACTTTTGTCGCGCGACGTTCCCGGCGTGCTCGCCGCCTATCGAGCCCAGGGCTTTGCGCTTTGCGAGCGCGGCGACATCGAGGGTTGGGCGACGCTGACGCTTAAACGCGGGGGCGGCTCGCGCCTTCGCAAGCCAGAGCGAGACGCCGCGAAACCATCGCCAATGGCGAAAGCGAACCCTGATGTTCTTCACGCTCTCGAAGATTTTTGAGCTTTTCGGCTCTCCGTCGCATTTTTCCCTTTTGCTTTTGGCGCTTGGCGTCGGCCTCGCCTATTCGCGCCACGCCGCTTGGGGCCGACGCCTGACGACCCTGAGCGCCATTCTGCTTTTGGCGATGTTTTTCGGGCCGTTGGGCCAAATGCTGGCGGTTCCGCTGGAGACCCGCTTTCCCGGCCCGCCCGACGATATCGCGCCGCCCGATGGGATTGTCGTGCTTGGAGGCGCCATCGAGGAAGGTGTTGGCGCGCGGCGCGGTCACGTCAATCTAAGCTGGGCGGCGGAGCGGATGACCGCGCCGATTGAATTGCTTCGCCGCTATCCGACGGCGCGGCTCGTATTCACGGGCGGATCGGCGGCGCTGCTCGGCACGCAAGCCAGCGAGGCGGATTCGGCGCGCCGATTTTGGCGCGCGGTTGGGATTGATCAAGGCAATGTCGTCTATGAGGATCGCTCGCGCAACACCTTCGAAAACGCGGTTTTCACGCGCGATCTTGTCAAACCCAAAGCCGGCGAACGCTGGCTGCTGGTGACTTCCGCGATGCACATGCCGCGCGCGATTGGCATTTTCCGGCGCGCCGGCTTTCCGGTTATCGCCTATCCCGTGGATTTTCGCACTGGCGGCGCTTTTTGGCCGCTCCGCTTTCCCTTGGACGCAGGCCAAATGATCGAAACCGGGGACTTCGCGATGCACGAGTGGCTTGGCCTTCTCGCCTATCGGCTGACCGGAAAGACCGACGCCCTGTTTCCCGCGCCGTGAGGACGGCGTTCAGTCAAGCCGCCCCGGACTCTTCCGGCCGCGCGCCGCGCCGCCGCTTTCGAGGCCGCGCCCACCCTGTCCACCGATGGAGGGCCAGGAGCCATGCTTCATTTCCAGGAACATCGCGATCGCCTGGGCGCGGTTGCGCACCTCGAGCTTCTCGAAAAGATTGCGCAAATGAAACTTGATCGTGTTGATCGACACGCCGAAATCCTTGGCGAGCTGGTTATTGGTTTGGCCCGAGCCGAGCGCCGACAGCAGACTGCGCTCCCGCAGGGTTAAATTCTCGAGCGGGTCGGCGCGCATCTTGCGGATGTCGACAAACGGAAACACCATGTCGCCCGCCGATACGGCGGAGAGCACGTCAAGCAAGCGCTCCGGCGGAGCCCGCTTGCTGACAAAGCCCGCGCCGCCAAGCTGCAGCGTTTCCGCTGGAGCGGCCGGATCGTTGGTGCCGCTGTACACGACGATCTTGGGCGCCGAGGCCTGTCGCGACAGCGCGCGCAGGACATCCCGCGCATGCAGCGTCGGCAACTGCCAGCCGATCACCGCCACGCCGAACCGCGGCTGGCGCGCCGCCTCCAAAAACTCCTCGCCGTCGGAAACCTTCAAAACCAGATTAAAGCGGCGGTCGTCGGTGAGCAGCTTGTCCAGCCCAGCGAGGATCAGCGGACTCTTGTCGCACACCGCCACGTCGATGCCCGCGACGTTGGCGAGTTGACCCTTGGCCGAGGCGCCGGAAGCCGCGGCCTCGACGCGGGCTTGCGCTTGCCGATCACCCGGCGCGCGGGCGGCGAGAGCGTCCTCCGCTTCGGCATCGGCGATTCCATCTCCGAGCCGCGTCGAAGAGGTTGGGGACATGAGTATCTCCACTGCTGAGCCGAATGGGCTCGCGACCGATCGCTGGTTCCTGAATCTTATTTCCGCCAAGGCCCGGGCGGCGCCAACGGCGAATGGCGCCCACCCGTTTTCAGGGGCGCGACCATGGTTCTCCATGGATCAAAACGCCAAACCCACCATACAGCGCCGCCGCGCGAATGCAAAGCGCCCCATCCAAAAGGGCGGATGGGGCGGCGCTCGACGCGAATAAAAAAATCGCGAAGGAAATCAAATTTTTGAAGACTCAAAGCCTGGGCGCTTGATGAGCGCCGAAAAAAAAGCGACGCACCGGCGAAAAGCCGATGCGTCGCGTTTAGAATCGTTGCTTTTTACGCGTCGCTTAGTCGGAGAAGACCCAACGAGCGGCGAAATAGGCGGCAGCGCCCAGAACGATGATGGCGACCATGCCAACCGGGGTCGCAGCGTAGCTTGTCAACTCGAGAATCGCGCCCATAACTTCCTCCTTCAGTCACAACTTTAGCCGGTCTTGGACAGTTGCCGACATTCCAACACGTCACTCGTCACGAGCGACATCCCACCGTACGATCTGCGATAAATTGGATCGTATTGCCTCTTGGTTCCCGCCGCGTCACTGCCCGACATCGGCTGTCCCTCGAAGAGACAGGAACGCTCCCGCATACTCGCGCTTGGTTCCGTTCCATTTCGGGAATGAACCATATTACTCCACAGCTCATCTCTGCGGTTCCGATCTGCAGTTATTTACGCAATTATTGGAACCGATGTTCGTTGTCAAGCGACCAAACATCGCGGCGACGCCTTGGCAATGCCGGAATTATTGGCGGAGTTTACGCTTGCCGCGACGCGCGCCAAAGCATTATCCTGCATATCTTGGCGCGCGGCTTCGGCGCGAAAGCAAAACACGAATAAAATAAAACGCGAGAATAGAGACAATGAGCCGCATGCCATCAAAGAAATTCATCGCCGCGGCGATCCTGGCGCTGGCGGCGTTGGGTGGGTTCATCTCCACGCGCCGCTCCCCCGCCTGCCAAGGCGACGGAAAGATCATGTCCTCGCAAACCCAATGCTTGACCTGGGGTTTCGACGCGGCGACCTGCAAGTCGGCGGTCGACAAGGCGAGAGCGGCGGCCGCTCGCGCCGCGCCGCGGGTCGACACCTCGATCCAATGCGAAACGCAATTCACTGATTGCTTCGAGGCGGCGGACGGCGGATTCCACCCAGTACCGTCATTCTGCCTGCGCGCCAATGCGAGCGCCGCGTCGGAACCGACGGAGCTGCGCTATCTGCAATACGAATCGGATCGTCAGAACCGCAAGAAAACGCGTGAGATCCCGTTCAACTGACGACGCATTTTCGCGCGCGCGAGCAGGTTTATTTTCGAGCGAGGTTGAACTCGACCGCGTCGATCGACAACATGCCCGCCGATGTCCTGATGTCGATGCGCAGCGGCGCCACGACATGCGCGTCGGGCAGCGGCGCGAGCCACACGCTCATCTCCTGGTTTTCCGCCATGTATTTTGCGACGACACTGTCGGGACGGTGGCCCGAGATCGGCGTGTAACGCGCCGAGCAGACCGTCACGGGTCCTACATATCCCTTGGCTTTCGCGGTTCTGGTTTCGACGTAGTTCAGCCTTACGTCGAAGCGCGTCACGCCGTCGAACACGCGAATGTTGCGATTGCACGCGGCCGGACCGACCAGGGACTCTCCGGCCGGCACGCTCATGATGAGCGCGCTCACGGGATCGCTCACACGCTGTTTTTGTTCCGCGCTCACGGGCAAGCGCAGCGCGGCGTCCCAAGGTTCCGGCTTGACTTCCAAGGCGCGCACGGTGTTGCCGCCAAGGGACATGCGGACCGTGCGCGTTTCGGTTGAATTGGCGAGCGTGTTGGCGAAAGTGGCGGGCGCCGGGCCATCGGGCGCGAGTTTGCCAGTGGCCGTCGCCGCGCCCTTGGTGTTGTTGACGAGATTGGCGAGTCCCGATGTCTTCATCGCGATATCGAGGCGGTAATTCTGCGGTTCAATCACGCCGCTCGCGAAGGCGCTGCCGAAGGAAAGACCCAGCAGACTGAGCGCATAATGCGCCTTCAAGCTTTCAGCCGCCGCGGGAACCGCTTGCAAAAGCGCGAGCGCGCCGCAAATGGCCGCGACATGCGCGCCACGCGCGCGGCGAGGAAGCCGCTTGATTTCGAGATTGTTCATGTCAGCTCGATCAATTCCATGGGAAAGCGACGAACCGCGCCCTAACACGTTCCCGAGCGCCGCGCCACGGCGGTTTGTGGGCGGCGCGGCTCGCAAGGTTGATCCGGCGCGGACGCCTTTGTCCGGTGATCGCGACCAACCGCGGGGAGTTAATTTGCTAAACCCGATCACGCCGACTCCTGCGATCTTCCGTCCGCGAAGATGCGCCAGGAACGCAAACCGGCTTTCGCCATGACGATGCGCCCCTCCTTCGCCAAACCGACCAAATGCCTAAATACAAGCGGATTGCGCCAGGAAAACGGCTTCGCCGGGTCGCAGACCGCATGATATTCGTCGCTGTCGGGATCTTCCATCAGCAACGTGCCGACGTGGTCGGGCCGGAACCGCGCGGATAGCCCCCGGTCCTCTTTCCAGTCGCACACATAATCCCGGCAAACCCCGGGCCTCGTCGCATAAACGGAACACCCCTCCGTCGCCGCGCAATGCGCGCACAAATCGCCGGCCTTCTTCGTCAATTCGTCTATTTCCAACACCTTGCAGCAGAAGAAACAGGGGCCGCAGGCCTTGCCGGGAATATCAATCATGAGCACCCTGAAGGTGGATGTGGCTTCGACAGATGGAATCGAATCTGCTTATTGTGGCGACAACCCGCCGGGAATCAAGACCGCGCCGCGGAGCGAGGCCAAAATCGTCGGCGCGCGGGCGTTGTTTCGCGGCGGTTTCAAAGGGGAGCGTGATGCCGCACTCGAATATCGATCCGGAAAAATTATTCGTCTCGACCCAATGGCTCGCCGAGCATCTCGACGCGCCGGATCTCGTCATTTTCGACGCCTCCTGGCACATGCCGGCGAGCGGCCGGAACGCCCGCGCGGAATATTTGTCCGGCCATATTCCCGGCGCCGTGTTTTTCGACATCGACGCGATAGCCGACACCAAGACCGATTTGCCACACATGCTGCCGAATCCCATCGCCTTTTCCGCGGCCATGCGCGATCTTGGCCTGGGCGACGGGATGCGCGCGGTCATTTACGACAGCCTCGGGCTCTTTTCGGCGCCGAGAGCGTGGTGGACGCTGCGCGCCTTCGGTTTCCGCGACGCCATGATCCTCGAGGGCGGGTTGCCGCGGTGGATCGCGGAGGGGCGCGGGCTCCAGCAGCGCGAGGTCGCGCGCCCGAAAGTCCATTTCACCGCGAGGCTCGATCACGGGCTTGTCGCCGAAGCGCTCGACGTCAAGAAAGCTCTGGAAAGCAAATCCGCGCAGGTCGTGGACGCGCGCTCCGCGGAACGATTCAAGGGCTGGGCGCCCGAGCCGCGCCCCGGCCTGCGCTCCGGTCACATGCCCGGCGCCGCCAATCTTCCTTTCGGAAAACTCATTAATGACGGCGGGTTGAAAGCGGCGACGGCGCTCGAGGCGGAGTTCCGCGCCGCCGGGATCGATCCGACGCGACCGATCATCGCGACTTGCGGTTCGGGTCTTACCGCCGCGATCATAAGTCTTGCGCTCGCGGCGAGCGGCCACGGCGCGGCGGCGGTCTACGACGGCTCGTGGTCGGAGTGGGGCGCGCGCGAGGATCTGGCAGTGGTCGTGGATACGCGTTGACCCAACGCGAGGCGCGCGTCTGGCATGGGTGCTGCATGGACGCGACGCCTTCGCGGA
Organism: uncultured Alphaproteobacteria bacterium; assembly: GCA_963699455.1. Classification (GTDB taxonomy): domain Bacteria; phylum Pseudomonadota; class Alphaproteobacteria; order Rhizobiales; family Beijerinckiaceae; genus Methylocystis. Next base: position 102,298 of record CAVOTY010000008.1, read on the forward strand.
CCGAGCGATCCGCGCGCGAGCTCCGCGAAATCCCCAAATAAGCAACGACCAAAGGTCAAAGCGCATGACGAAATACAAACTCGAGTATATCTGGCTCGATGGCTATACACCGACGCCCAACCTTCGCGGAAAGACGCAAATCAAGGAATACGACGCGTTTCCAACGCTTGAGCAACTGCCATTGTGGGGCTTTGACGGCAGTTCCACCAAGCAGGCCGAGGGACGCAACTCGGATTGCGTGTTGAAGCCGGTCGCGGTGTATCCCGACTCCACGCGCAAGAACGGCGCTCTTGTGCTGTGCGAAGTCATGATGCCCGATGGAGCGACCCCTCACCCGTCGAACGCGCGCGCCACCATCCTCGACGATCCCGGCGCCTGGTTCGGGTTCGAGCAAGAGTATTTCTTTTATCGGGATGGACGTCCGCTCGGTTTTCCCGAGCACGGTTTCCCCGCGCCGCAAGGACCTTATTATACCGGCGTCGGCTTCAAGAATGTCGGCGACATCGCGCGCGAAATTGTCGAGGAGCATCTCGATCTATGCCTCGACGCGGGCATCAATCATGAGGGCATCAACGCCGAGGTGGCCAAGGGCCAGTGGGAATTTCAGATATTCGGCAAGGGGTCGAAAAGGGCCGCCGACGAAATGTGGATCGCGCGCTATATTCTTCAACGCCTGGGCGAAAAATACGGCGTCGATATCGAATATCATTGCAAGCCGCTCGGAGACACCGACTGGAACGGCTCGGGGATGCACGCCAATTTCTCCACCACTCATCTGCGCGAAAAGGGCGGCAAGGCGTATTTCGAAAAGCTCATGAGCGCCTTTGAAGAGGCCAAGGCGGATCACATCTCCGTCTATGGACCAGACAACCACATGCGACTGACGGGCTTGCATGAAACAGCCTCGATCGACACCTTCTCCTACGGCGTCGCGGACCGCGGCGCCTCGATCCGCGTGCCGCACAGCTTCGTCAATAGCGACTACAAGGGCTATCTCGAGGACCGCCGTCCCAATTCCCAAGGGGACCCCTACCAGATCGCCTCGCAAATCCTGAAGACGGTCGCGACGGTGCCAACGATCTAGGGTCGCCGTGGTTTTCACCCGGAGTCTTTCCGTTTCGTCTTGAAATGGAAAGACTGCGGATTCCATTGATTTTTTGACGCGCGCCGGCCCGTCTCGCGCGCGGCTCGATTTTGGTTGCTTATAATTTCTCCATCGTTCGCGCCGCCCCCAAAGCAATTGCCTGGCGAGGGAATACGACCGAGCCCGCGGCCGGCGCGCGAATGTCATTCATGACAACCCGCTTTCAGGGCGCCGCGCTCATAAGTTGGGCAAATTTTATCCGTGGCGCAAGTTTACGCCAAATGCTATGAGCCCAGCGGTTCCCTAGACTCGGGGCGTCTCGGCGCCTTGGCGCGAAGGGGCCGAGACGGATGCGCGGGGAAAGTTGAATGAAAAAAGTCGAGGCGATCATCAAGCCATTCAAGCTCGACGAGGTGAAGGAGGCGTTGCAAGCGGCTGGATTGCAGGGCATTACCGTCACCGAGGCGAAGGGCTTTGGCCGCCAGAAGGGTCATACGGAACTCTACCGCGGCGCCGAATATGTCGTCGATTTTCTTCCCAAGGTGAAAATCGAGATTGTCTTGTCCGACGACGCCGTGGAGCGCGCGGTCGAGACTATTCGCAAGGCCGCGCAGACGGGCCGGATTGGAGACGGCAAGATTTTTGTCTCCAACGTGGAAGGCGCTATCAGAATCCGCACGGGTGAAACCGGCGCGGACGCGATCTGACCGACGCTCGCCAAACAGACCATCGGAACCTTTCAACCAACCGGCGCAAGTCTCGATTTAGTGGTGCAATCAACGAGGGGCTTAAGGACATGACGACGGCGAACGATATCATTAAGCACATAAAGGACAACGACATTAAGTATGTCGACTACCGCTTTACCGACCCGCGCGGCAAGTGGCAGCATGTCACCTTCGACGCGTCGATCATCGACGAGGACGCCCTGGTTGAAGGTCTGGCTTTCGATGGTTCCTCGATCGCCGGCTGGAAGGCGATCAATGAATCCGACATGACCTTGATTCCCGATCTCTCGACGGGAACACTCGACCCGTTTTTCGCGGCCTCGACCTTGGTGCTGGTTTGCGACGTCATCGATCCGACCACGCGCGAGCGCTATAATCGCGACCCCCGCAGCATCGCCGTCAAGGCGCAGGATTATCTGAAGTCCACCGGCGTTGGCGACACCGCCTTCTTCGGCCCGGAAGCCGAATTCTTCGTGTTCGACGACGTGCGCTTCTCGTCCGAGCCCTACAATACCGGCTTCTCCGTCGACAGTTCCGAACTTCCGAGCAATTCCTCCACGGCCTATGAGGGCGGAAACCTCGGCCATCGCGTGCGCACGAAGGGTGGTTATTTCCCCGTTCCGCCAGTCGATTCCGCGCAGGACATGCGTGGCGAAATGCTCGCCGCCATGGCCCAGATGGGCGTCGCGGTCGAAAAGCACCATCACGAAGTCGCTTCCGCTCAGCACGAACTCGGTCTCAAGTTCGCGACGCTCGTAACGGTCGCCGATCATCTGCAAATTTACAAATACGCCATCCATCAGGTCGCCAACTCGTATGGGAAAACGGCGACCTTCATGCCCAAGCCGGTCTATGGAGACAATGGCTCCGGCATGCACGTGCATCAATCGATCTGGAAGGCGGGACAGCCGGTTTTCGCTGGCGACAAATACGCCGGATTGAGCCAGGAGTGTCTGTGGTATATCGGCGGCATCATCAAGCACGCCAAGGCGCTCAACGCCTTCACCAACCCGTCGACCAACTCATACAAGCGTCTGGTTCCCGGCTTCGAGGCGCCGGTGCTGCTCGCCTACTCGTCGCGCAATCGTTCGGCTTCCTGCCGCATCCCCTTCGTGACCAGCCCGAAGGCGAAGCGCGTCGAGGTTCGCTTCCCCGATCCGACGGCCAATCCCTATCTCGCCTTCGCGGCCATGCTAATGGCCGGCCTCGACGGCATCGCCAACAAGATCGATCCGGGCGCGGCGGCGGACAAGGATCTCTACGATCTGCCGCCGGCGGAGCTTAAGGCGATCCCCACGGTGTGCGGCAGCTTGCGCGAAGCGCTCGACAGCCTGAAGGCTGATCACGCCTTCCTCACCGCGGGCGACGTGTTCAGCAAGGACTTCATCGAATCCTACATCGACTTGAAATATCAAGATGTTTACCGCTTCGAGATGACCCCGCATCCCGTTGAATACGACATGTATTATTCCTACTGACCACCGGTCGGTCCAATATCGGGGCTCGGGGGCGCAAGCCCCCCGAGTTTTTTTTCGCTAATCGTTCCACTTTAGAACTTCGCTATATTTATCAATTGCTTCGTGAGCGACTTCGTCGGGCTGTTCGAGGATCGCATCGCCGCCGCTGGAGGTGATCTCCGGTTGAACTTCAAGATCATGCGCGACCAAATGCGCGACTATCGTTTCGGCTGCGTCGTTGGCGGTCCGCGTGGCGTGTTCGTCGCGGGCGGCATCATTTGAAGACGCGTCCGAGACGCCCGGCGCCGGACCATCCGATCGACTGTCGCGCCCCCCGCCCTCGCTCCCGCCTCTCCCGCCCGATTCATCGGAAATCGCCGAGACCCGAAAAAGCTCGGCGGACCGCGAGCGGCCCTCATGGGGGCGGCTGGGTACAAGGACAAAAGGGATAACTGGATTTAGGTGCGCTAGGTGCATCGGCGAATCCCCGCGAGCGGTTCAACAATTATCACGCCTCGCAACTTGCGCGAGCATGGATGCCGGCGCGCCACTCGCTTTTATTCGCCTTGGTTCCGGCAATATTCGCCAAATAATTTTTCATTTTGCTCGAATGGAAATGGGTTCGCCGCGATGAAGCGACAGAAACGATTGGCGCCGTTCCTTCGGGGGCGCGCGGCTTTCGCTAAAATTCGCGCGGAACGCAAACGCCGGCGCAACGACTCGGCTGCTCGTTCGTTGATTGGTGAGGATGTCGGGTTGTGTGGGGACACACGGCTCGGGAATCGGAGCACGAGCCATGGATCGACGAGCTTTTCTAACTTCGGGGCTGCTTTCGGTGGGTCTTTTCGCGATGTCGTCCGGAACGGCGGAGGCTTTGACGAGCTTCCCCTCCCGCGACATGCTCGCGCCGGACGACAATATTGAAAATGCTTGGTGGGGTTGGCGCCGACGCCGATGGTGGGGCTGGCGCCGCCGTCGTTGGTGGGGCTGGCGGCGCCGTCGTTGGTGGGGCTGGCGCCGACGCCGATGGTGGTGGTGAAGCCGAACACGCGCGACGGCAGCCACATCAAAACCGCAACATAAGGCGGCACGCACTTGGGGCGCCGCGCGTGGCGGGCGTCTCATCCTAGGTTGCGGAGCGTCTCTCGCGGAGCCGAGCTTTGCGCATTGTGCAAGGCCGGCGTTTTGCGTTACACTCGCCCCGAAGGGTTGTCACGGGCGCGAGAAACGGCTACCACCGGGCTCGTCGCGGCTATACGAACCGCCGCTCCATGAACAGCGATTTTTCGCGGCCTTAGCCACTCCCGCCGCGAGGATGGCGCGGCCGGATCGCGAAACCAAGGAGCCGCGCTCATCCCATGGATTTTCTCAAGCCTCGGTTGATCCCAATGAACCGCCGCCGCCGCATTTATGAAGGCAAAGCCAAGGTGCTCTACGAGGGGCCCGAGCCTGGCACGTTAATTCAACATTTCAAGGATGACGCAACCGCATTCAACGCCAAGAAACACGAGGTCATCGACGGCAAGGGCGTCCTCAACAACCGGATTTCGGAATATGTTTTCCAAAATCTGAACGCCATAGGCGTTCCGACGCATTTCATTCGGCGCCTCAACATGCGCGAGCAGTTGATTCGCGAAGTGGAGATCATTCCGCTTGAAGTCGTCGTGCGCAATGTCGCCGCCGGTTCGCTCGCGAAGCGTCTTGGCATGGAGGAAGGCACGCAACTGCCGCGTTCCATCATCGAGTTTTACTATAAGAATGACGCGCTCGACGATCCGATGGTTTCCGAGGAGCACATCACCGCGTTCGGGTGGGCCAGCCCGCAAGAAATCGACGACATCATGGCTTTGGCCATTCGCGTCAATGATTTTCTGTCCGGTCTTTTCCTCGGCGTCGGCATCCGTCTTGTCGACTTCAAGATGGAATGTGGGCGGCTTTGGGAAGGCGAGATGATGAGAATCGTCGTCGCCGATGAAATCTCTCCCGATTCTTGTCGATTGTGGGACATCAAGTCGAACGACAAGCTGGACAAGGACCGCTTCCGCCGCGACATGGGCGGCCTCGTCGAGGCCTACACCGAAGTGGCGCGCAGGCTCGGCATCCTCCAAGAAAACGAGCCCACCAACTCGGCGGCGCCCAAGCTGGTCGAATAGGCGGAGCGCAAAATCAGGCCTCGATCAGCGCGCCGACATGGGCGGCGACGCTGGCTGAAAGATCTTCCGGCCGATAGCCGCCTTCGAGCAGGGACACGATGCGGCCGCCGCAACGGCGGGCCGCGACTTCGATGATTCGCAGCGTGATGTCGGCGAAATCTTCAGCGAGTAGCCGCAAGCCGCAAAGCGGATCATGCAGATGTCCATCGAATCCGGCGCAAACCACGATGAGATCCGGGCTGAACGCTTGCACTCGCGGTAAAATTCGCTGGGTCCACGCCTCGCGGAAGGCGCGGCCGCCGTCGCCCCTCGCCAGCGGAGCGTTGACGATATTGTCGAACTCTCCGCGTTCGCTGGCGGCGCCGGTGCCAGGGTAGAGCGGCGCTTGATGCGTCGAGCAGTAGAGCACCCTGGGCTCGGCCCAGAAAATTTGCTGCAGGCCGTTGCCGTGATGCGCATCGAAGTCGACGATGGCCACGCGCTGAGCGCCGACAACCGCCAGCGCGTGACGCGCGGCGATGGCGGCATTGTTAAAAAAACAAAAACCCATGGGCAAATGGCTCAAGGCGTGATGGCCTGGGGGCCTCGAAGCGACAAATGCGTTCCGCGCGACGCCGCGCGTCACGGCCTCCACGGCCAGCACCGCGCCGCCGGCGGCCCGCAGCGATGCTTCGTGGGTGCCGGAACTCATGACCGCGTCGGGAGCCAACCGGGCGAAGCCATTAATAGGGCGCGCCGCCGCAATGCGTTGTATGTATGATGCTTCATGCACGCGAAGCAGCGCTTCGCGTGAAACAATTGGCGCCGGCGCCCGCGTCGCCGCGCGAAAACCTGGCCGCGCCAGAGAAGCGACGACGGTGGCCAGGCGTTCCGGCCGGTCCCATCCGCCGGGACCGGGGTCATGTGGAGTGGCGGTGAGCGGCGGCGTGACGATCAGCGTCGGAGAGGCCGCCTCCAGGGCGCAAAACGGCGCCGCCGCGCCCGCCGCCATGACCGCGCGGCGCGTTACCCGGCCGGTCATCCCATTTGCCCGCGATGGCGCAAAAACTGGTCCGCCAACACGCAGGCCATCATCGCCTCGCCGACCGGCACCGCCCGGATGCCGACGCAGGGGTCGTGGCGGCCCTTGGTGACGACATTGGTCTCCTCGCCCGCGCTGTCAATGGTGCGACGCGGCGTCAGGATCGACGACGTCGGCTTTACCGCGAAGCGCGCCACAATGGGCTGGCCGGTCGAAATGCCGCCGAGCACGCCGCCCGCGTGGTTCGACAGGAACACCGGCGCGCCATCCCGGCCCCGGCGCATTTCGTCGGCGTTGGCTTCTCCGGTGAGTTCGGCGGCTAAGAATCCCGCGCCAATCTCGACGCCCTTGACCGCGTTGATCGACATCAGCGCGCCGGCGAGCTCCGCGTCGAGCTTGCCGTAAATCGGCGCGCCCCAGCCAACGGGAACGCCCGTGGCCTCCAGTTCGATGATCGCGCCGATCGACGAACCGGCCTTGCGAACGCCGTCGAGATATTCGGCCCAGCAAGCCGCTGCGTCCCTGTCGGGACAAAAGAAGGGATTCTTCTCGACCTCGTCCCAATCGAAGCGGGCGCGGTCTATTTTATGCGGGCCGATTTGCACCAGCGCGCCGCGGATGGTCACGCCCCCTAGAATCTTGCGCGCCACGGCGCCGGCGGCGACCCGCGCGGCGGTTTCGCGCGCCGACGAGCGCCCGCCGCCGCGATAATCGCGGATTCCATATTTGGCGTCATAGACGTAATCGGCGTGGCCGGGCCGGTATTTTCGCGCGATCTCCCCATAGTCCTTTGAGCGCTGGTCGGTGTTCTCGATCATCAGCGCGATCGGGGTTCCCGTGGTGACCTGGCGGCCGCTTGCGTCCTCGAACACGCCGGAAAGGATTGTGACCGCGTCGGCCTCGCGCCGCTGCGTCGTGAAGCGCGATTGGCCCGGCTTGCGCTTGTCGAGATAGACCTGAATCTCCTCCGCCGTCAGCGCAATGCATGGCGGGCAGCCGTCGACGACCGCGCCGAGCGCCGGCCCGTGGCTCTCGCCAAAGGTGGTGACGCGGAATAGATGGCCGAAGCTGTTATGTGACATGGGCGAGATCGCGGCGGTATTTGGCGCGCCGCCTCCGAAAGTCGCGGCGAGGGAGGTCGGCGCGTTTGTAGGGCGCGCGGCCCGTGGGGTCAAACGCCCACGTCCAAACCGCGCGGATTGTGCGCCGCGCCGCGCGCCCTTAGTAATGATGCGTTCCGCTTGACGGCAACATGGAGGCTCGAGGATGGCCTGGGGGATTTTGCTGCTCGCTGGTCTATGCGAGGTCGTCTGGGCCGTCGGACTCAAATACACGGACGGTTTCACGCGGTTGCTGCCATCCGTCGGCATACTCGCCGCCATGGCGGCCAGCGCGGGACTGCTGAGTGTGGCTTTGAAATCGCTGCCCGTCGGAACGGCTTACGCGGTCTGGACAGGCATTGGCGTGGCCGGCACCGCGGCGCTCGGCGTCTATCTATTTGACGAACCAGTGGACTTTTGGCGACTCGGCTGCATCGGACTGATTCTGGCGGGCATCGTCGGCTTGAAAATCACGACCTAGAATTCGCGGCGCGGTCAGCGCCCAACAGCCCACCTTTCCATATACCAGCTTCCATATTCCCGCCCTCAAAAGTAGCTTTGAAGTTCCCCACGCCGCCTCACGTCCAAGGTCGCGCAATGGAACGACCCGCCAAAAGCCGCGTAATGCAAGAATTCGCAGGGAATAGGCTCCAAGCCCCACGCCTTCATCGCTTTCATCGTCGCTTTGTGATGGGGATCGACGATAACCTGTTTTTCGTCAACCATCAGCACGTTCATGTTGAGCCACTTTCCGCACAGTGAGGTGATTTTCAGTAGCCGGTCCTCAATCGGGTCGGGCTCCGGAGCCAACAGGATGTCCCATTTTTTCAGGATCGGCGGCAGGCGCTCAAGGTCGACATACTCCGGATTGACCAGCATCTTGCCGGGACCGAGCGGCAGCATCGTCGTATCGATGTGCATGGGGGTGGGACAGCGGCTTTCGATCTCGTGGATGACGTACCCGTCGCCCAAGTAGCGCCGCAGCCATTCGATGCCGAAAGCGTTGGTTACATTGCTGCGGATCGCGAAGATGTCGCGGCCGCACCGAAAGAAATCCGCCGCGTCGAACACTGGCTCGAATTCGGTTAGAATATATGATATCGGCTCGCCCTCCCCGGGCACGCTATAGATCGGGTCGAATAATTCATCGATGAGTTGCGGCCGCGGCGCCGCGGTCCAGCGCGCGCCGGCGCGAAAATACTCCTTCAGCAGCGCCCGGTAGGAGTGCGTCTCGAAATAACGGCAGGGCCAGGCCATCGGCGTTTCGATAACCTCGTCGCCCACCACCAACATGCTGTCGCGTGGACAAGCGTTGCAGAAGCCGCGGGACGACCATCCCGGAGCGCCGAAACGCTGTCGGTAATTGGTGGCGTCGGGTCGTCGCACGACGACCCCCAGCGATCGCAGCAGATCGATGAAGCCGTCCAGTTCGCGCTGTGCCGGCTCGACGATGAGGTTGGGATAGTGGAATCCGGCGATCAAAGCCTCGGCGCGCGCGGCGAGGCCGGGAATATTGCAGGTGACGACAGGATGGCTCGACGGAATGACGGCGCCTTCCAGCCGTCCGACGATCACCTCCTCCAAAGGATCCCATTCATTATGCGAATTCACGGGAACTTGCGCCGACACGGCTCGGGACGCATCGCTCGCGAACATATCCATGGCGTGGTCCCATTGAGCTGAAAAAAGGAACAAGGAAGGAAAATGCCGACCGCGACAAATCGCGGCCGACGTTTGTCAAACGACTTGCCGGGGCTTCCGGTTCCTCGTCAAGCCGCCTCCCGCGCCCAGAACGGGCGCGGGAGGATCAATTTTCATCGATGATGGCCGCGCCCTCGGTGGCCGCCGTGATGGCCATGTCCATGGCCGCCGCGGTGGAACCCCCAGCCGCCGTGTCGATGATGACGCCAACCGCCGCGCCAGTGATGACCCCAGGCGCGGCCATGACGCCAGCCCCACCCGTGTCCGCCCCAGCCGTCGGGACGCCAGCAGCGGACCCATCGGGCCTGTTGAACCATGTCTTGACCATCGACCACGCTTCGCGCGAGGCCCGCGGGAAGCGGCGCCGCTTGCGCCGTCGACGAATCAACACTGGCGGTCAGCAGCAATCCGGCGGCCGCGGCCGCGATGATAAAGCAATTCATAGCCTCTCCTCCTGTCTCGCCGGAATAGTGTCCGGCGCGCTGCATTGGCCTTGAAGCATGGAACTGGCGCTCCCGGCCGTCGCGAAGGCTAAGACCCAGCGACCATTCGAGATTAGAAAATTCGATGTGAACGTGGCTTGAAGGTTTCGTTCACAATTTATTAAGGGGCGTGGCGGGATTGAGCCCATTAAAAAAGGTCGCCGCGAGCGACGACCTTGGGAATAAACTTTCGTATGACGCCGAAAGCGAAGACTTAGATTTCCTTGAGCTGATCCGCGGAGGATTTGCCCGAGCGGCGGTCTTGGGCGATTTCGTAGCTCACCTTCTGGCCTTCGCGCAAATCGCGCAAGCCGGCGCGCTCAACCGCGCTGATGTGAACGAAAACGTCCTTGTCGCCGTCGTCGGGCTGAATGAAGCCATAGCCCTTCTGGGCGTTGAACCACTTCACGGTTCCGGTAGCCATAGTCGTCTCTCCAAAACTTAGAGGAGAAGGCCCGCGTGCGCGGGGCCGGATCGATCGAGTTTGGGAGAGTTGTCAACGGCCCCGTCGCCAGAGCCGGTCTACGTCGTCAGGCCGAAATTCGATGGTGGAAATATATTTAAACCATGGTTCGAATGCAACGGTGGAGAGCTTCGTCGGGGCGAGGGCGAAGGCGCGTTTTTCGCGACGAAATTAAAGCGCGTAAAGATCTTGGAAACCTTACCGGCTTAGAAATTCGAGCAATTCATTCATGGTTCAGGCGCCAAGGTTTAATGTTCACGGTGACGTTGACCATTGGCCCGCGTCGCGCGGCGCGCATTCCCGGCGTTTAGGCCGGACCCTATGGAGTATGAGTAATGATCGAGACCGTCCGCCAATTGCTAAACGAGCATGGCCGCTTGCACCTAGCCATCGATACCCTGTCGTCGAGCGCGGACCTTTATGACGCGGGACTGACGCCCTTCGCCGCGATCCGCGTCATGCTCGCGCTGGAGGAACGGTTTGAAATTGAGTTTCCGGTGCGCATGCTGTGCCGGCAAAGCTTTGCCTCGATCGACTCCATTGTCGGTTGCCTGAACGAACTGCGGGCCGCGCCTCAGTTCCAAAGTCGCGCCGCCTAACCCGAAAAGAAGGCGGCGCCCGCCCTCGACGCCTCGTCGATATTGCGGGCCGGCGCGCCTTCGGATAGGTCATCTTCACGTTATTCGCGCGAGCTTGAACGCCGCGCCAACGAGAAGAGACGCCCATGCCCGCCTACCGCTCCCGCACGACGACACACGGCCGCAACATGGCGGGAGCGCGCGGGTTGTGGCGCGCCACCGGCATGAAGGACGAGGATTTCGGCAAGCCGATCATCGCCGTCGCCAATTCCTTCACTCAATTCGTGCCAGGCCACGTGCATTTGCAGAACCTTGGCCAATTGGTCGCGCGCGAGATTGAAAAGGCCGGCGGCGTCGCCAAGGAATTCGACACCATCGCCATCGACGACGGCATCGCCATGGGACACGATGGCATGCTCTATTCGTTGCCCTCGCGCGAGATCATCGCCGACAGCGTCGAATACATGGTCAACGCCCACTGCGCCGACGCCATCGTCTGCATCTCCAATTGCGACAAGATCACGCCCGGCATGTTGATGGCCGCGCTGCGGCTCAACATTCCGACCATTTTCGTCTCCGGCGGCCCGATGGAGGCCGGCAAGGTCGTTTTGAACGGCAAGACCCAGGCGCTCGATCTCGTCGACGCGATGGTCGCGGCCGGCGACGAAAAAATCTCCGACGCCGATGTCGCGGCGATCGAGCGTTCGGCCTGCCCGACCTGCGGCTCCTGCTCCGGCATGTTCACCGCCAATTCGATGAACTGTCTCGTCGAGGCGCTTGGCCTCGCATTGCCGGGCAACGGCACGACGCTCGCGACGCACAAGGACCGAGAGCGGCTGTTCGTCGAGGCTGGCCACACCATCGTCGATCTCGCGCGACGTTGGTACGAGCAGGACGACGCCTCCGCGCTGCCGCGTTCCATCGCCACCTTCGAGGCGTTCGAGAACGCCATGACGCTCGACATCGCCATGGGCGGCTCGACCAATACCGTGCTGCACATTTTGGCCGCCGCCCATGAAGCGGAGGTTCCCTTCACCATGGCCGACATCGACCGGCTGTCGCGGCGCGTGCCGGTGCTGTGCAAGGTCGCCCCCTCCGCCCCGGACGTGCATCTCGAGGACGTGCACCGCGCCGGCGGCATTGTCGCCATCCTCGGCGAACTCTTGCGCGCGGACCTGTTGCACGGCGACCTGCCGACCGTGCACAGCGCCAGCCTCAAGGACGCCATCGCCCGTTGGGACATAGCGGCGACATCGAGCGAGACGGCGAAAAAGTTCTTTTCCGCCGCGCCGGGCGGCGTTCCCACGCAGGTCGCTTTCAGCCAGGAGCGCCGCTACGAATCACTCGACGACGACCGCGCGTCGGGCGCCATTCGCGACGCGGCGCACGCTTTCTCCAAGGACGGCGGCCTCGCCGTGCTAACCGGCAATTTGGCGTTGGAAGGCTGTATCGTGAAGACGGCCGGCGTCGACGCGAGCATTTTGAAATTTTCCGGCCCCGCTCGTGTTTACGAAAGCCAGGACGCCGCTGTTTCCGGCATTTTGACAGGCGAGGTTGTCGCCGGCGAAGTGGTGGTGATCCGCTACGAAGGGCCGCGCGGCGGTCCCGGCATGCAGGAGATGCTCTATCCCACCAGTTACTTGAAATCGAAGGGTCTGGGCAAGGCTTGCGCGTTGATCACGGATGGGCGATTTTCCGGTGGAACCTCGGGCCTATCGATCGGTCATGTCTCGCCAGAGGCCGCCGAGGGCGGCCTTATCGCCCTGGTCCGCGATGGCGATCCGATCGAAATCGATATTCCCGCCCGCGAGATCACCCTGGTCGTGGCTGCGGCGGAAATCGCCCAACGACTCGCCGCGCAAACCGCCAAGGGCTTCATGCCAGGCTCAAGGGTTCGCAAGGTGTCCAAGGCGTTGCGCGCCTACGCGGCCATGACAACCAGCGCCGCCAAGGGCGCCGTTCGCGAAATTTAACGCTCTCCGCGGGTTTTGGCGACATCGTTCAAGAGGGGCGAGTCCATCGGGTCTCGCCCCTTTTTGCATCCGCGACTTACATGCGCGCGTGGGTCATGCTCTCATGCGCCGGCGTCACGAAGGCGACCAGCAGCAACACGGCCGCCAGCGCCGCGTGAAGCCAGCGGTCCGCCATGTTCATCGCGACGCCGTACAGCATGTCATGGGGCACGGCGAAGCCGACGACCGCGACGACCAGGTAAAGCAGCGCCATGCCGCGGATCGTCCGCACCGGCGCGCCAGCGAAGGCGCCAGCCAGCAAAATGACGCCGCTGATGATATGAACGAGATTATGCATCTCGTTGACGCGAAAAACTCCCGTCTCCGACACGAGCGGGTTCGGAAAGAAACCAACCAGCCCGACGACGATGAAAACGAGTCCAAAAATCTTCGCGAGCAGGTCGGCGTTCCAATGTCTCTCGATCATCGCAAAGTTCCTCCGAGGTTCCCTCGACGGGTCGCTCTCGGCGAACCCGGCGAGAGTCGCGCCTTGCCCGTGGTCAAGGATGGACGGGCCGAGAGCGCCCCGGCGCCCACAACGACTTCGCCCCGCATCCGCGGACCAATCGCATCCTCCGCAGGTCACCGGGCGTTAGTTGGGGCGCCGTGATGGCATTTCAATTTTTTTGGGGGAATTTGCTCAATCGCGCATGGCCGCGCGGCCGATCTCGGGTCATATTCGAGAGCGTGCCGGCTTGAACATCGGCGTCACCGCCATGTTCGCGCTTTTTTTGTCTCGACCTAATAAAGAGGGCGTGTGTTTTTTTCGGCGGAAGCCATAAAACCCGTCGCGGAGCGACTGCTTGCCCGATCGCGCGCCGATGCTTGCGAAATTCATGTGCGCGGCGGCAATGAACAAAATTTGCGTTTCGCGCATGGAGCGGCCACCACGAGTCGGACGCTCGAAGATATTTCGTTGCGCGTTTCATCGCATATCGGGCGAAAAGTCGGAACGGTTGAAATTTCCTCGCTGGACGAGAACGAGGTCGCGCGCGCCATGGAGCGCTCCGAGGCCATTGCCGGCGCGCTGCCCGAGAACCCGGAATACGTCGCGCCGCTGGGTCCGCGCGAATACGCCAAATCGCACCGCTATTTCGAGGAAACGGGAACGCTGGGATTGGATGCCCTCGCGGCGCGCGCCGACGAAGCCATCACTGAAGGCAAGCGGCGCGACGTCGCGATCTTTGGCTGCGTGGCCAGCGGCCGGCGCAGCCTGGCGATAGCCAATAGCGCCGGCCTGTTCGCCTATGATAGGCGCGCCGAGCTGGAAGTCTCCGTGACCGCGCGCAGCACCGCCGACGACTGGTCGGGGTGGGCCGGAGCGAACGAGTTTCGCGCGAAAAAACTGGATGCCGGCGATGTCGCGCGCCGGGCTTGCTGGAAAGCGGCGATGAAAGCGCGCCCGCGAGAACTCGAGCCCGGCCGTTACACCGTGATTTTCGAGCCGGACGCCACGGCGGAGTTGGCGCGCTGGCTCATCCGCGCGCTGGACGCCCGCATCGCCGACGAAGGAAGAGGTTACTTCTCGGGCAGATCGGGCGAGACCCTGTTCGACGCCAAGCTGACGCTTTTTTCCGATCCCGGCGATCCCGTGGCGCCCGAATGCCCGATAGGGTTCGAGGGCGTTCCGCAACAGGCTCGGACTTGGATTGAGCGTGGCGTCGTCGCTAGCTTTTATCGCGACCGCGCTTACGCCGCGAAAACCCACTCGGAACCCGTGGCGCATCCCCGCTGCTTTCACGCGACCGGCGGAGAAACCTCGCTCGACGAAATGATCCGGGCGACCAAGCGAGGTCTGCTCGTGACGCGATTGTGGTACGCCAACATGCTCGATCCGCGCTCCCTGCTGCTCACCGGACTCACCCGGGACGGCAATTTCGTCATCGAGAACGGGGAGATCGTCGCGCCCGCCCTCAATATGCGGTTTAACGCCAGTCTCGCCGAGACCTTCGCCCGCATCGCCGCGCTGGGCCCTTCGCTACGCGTTTGGAGCGCGTTCAATGACGGCGGCGCGTCGAGCGCTCCTCCCATGATGATCGAAAGCTTTCCCTTCGCCTCGAAATCGGCCGGGATTTAGGCGCCTCCACGGCCTTTCGCGCTAATGCCAATTGTAACGTCGCCGCCTCGCGTCTATATAGGCCTCGCCTATGACCCAACGGGGGGGATTCGCGGCGATGGCGATCGAAATCGAAGCTAGTTACAAGCCGTGCGAAGACGAACCTTTCATGAATGATCGTCAGCGTGAATATTTCAAGCGCAAGCTGATCGCTTGGAAGGAGGAGATTCTCGAGGAGAGCCGGGAGACTCTTGCAACACTGCAAAGCGAAAATGAGAACCATCCCGATCTCGCCGATCGCGCTTCGTCGGAAACTGATCGCTCAATCGAATTGCGGTCGCGCGATCGTCAGCGCAAGCTGATCGCCAAGATCGACGCCGCGTTGACGCGCATTGACGAGGGCTCCTATGGTTATTGCGAGGAGACCGGGGAGCCGATTTCGCTGAAGCGACTTGATGCGAGACCTATCGCCACATTGTCCATCGAGGCGCAGGAGCGCCACGAGCGTCGGGAAAAAATCTACCGGGACGATTGACGATTTGCCGGAAGTGGTCGGGTTCCAACACGTGACGCCCGGGTTTGGCGATTGAAGGACTTATATTTCTCAGCTTTTCCATGCTTTACGACCGCCTCAAATCGCTCGGACGCGTCATTTGCGCTTTGCCTGGCGTGGGGTCCTTCAATTTTGCTTGCGGCATGTTTGTCGGGGTGAAGTGATCGAGGCGGACGTCCCGGCATCCCGTTGGATCAAAGGCTCGCCGGCTTCGACGCCGCGGTGTTTCCGAGTGGTCGCAAGCGCCTCGACCCGCATTTTGATGCGGGGATGAAACATCCGTGGCTCGCGTGGCTAACCCCAGTTCGACGCCGCTCGAATGAAGCGCGGCGCGGGTGTGGGGCGGCTTAATTCGGCGCGCCCACGTTATTTGCGAGCCTTGCGAGCGGCGTAACGGGCGTCTCTGGCCGCCTTGCCTTCCGCCGCGGAAGCAACCGCGCGCTCAGCTTGCTCCAGGGCTTTTGCGTCGCGTTCGGCTTGTTCGGCTTTCACGATGATTTCGCGCGCCGCGCGTTCCTCCGCCGCGCGCTTCTCGTCCGCCAATCGCGCCGCTTCGCGTTCAGCGGCGCGCGCGGCGCGCGCGGCGACGATCTCTTGCCGGGTGGCCAACCGATCGGCGGCGCCCTCGTTGATCTGGGCCGTCAAAGCGCGGAATTTTTCCAGCTTGGCTTTTTTCGCCGCCTCGGCGGTGTTTCGACGTTCGTCAAAATTAGCGTTCTTAAATGCGGCCATTCGTTCGCGCCCTCGCTTGCTCGGTTCATTCATTCTCGGTGGTCGTGACATTTAGGGCATTACGCCTCATAAACAAAGCGCTCCCCTTAACCAGCCTCGCGAGGGCGCCAACCCGTCGCCCTTGTGGCGTCCGGGCGCGCCATATTTTCAGACCGGTGGGGGGGCGGCGCGACCCAAATTGAGGGAATGGCGGACAGACTCACTCGCCGGGCGTCCGCGGCCGATGGGGGCGAGGAAGGCGAAGCGGATTGTCGCGATGACCATAAATGCGGTCACCGCTCGGGCGTTCGATTTTTCGCGAATTTCGAATTTCTACTTGTCGAGCGCTTCGCGACGGCGAACCGCCACCGGGTCAGCCGGCCGCGCCACAAAAAAAAATTCACTGATCCACCTGGCAGGAGTGGCAGGGCTCGAACCTGCGACCCCCGGTTTTGGAGACCGGTGCTCTACCAATTGAGCTACACTCCTGCGGAACGCTTCGGCAGCCCATGGCGCTCGTCCCTTCAGACAAGCTTTTGGCCGCCCCTGGCGCGCCCGCCTTCAATGCCGCAACGCCGATGGAGATGCAAGAGGCGTACGGCGGCAAAACGCGAGACTTGAAACTAAAATCCCAAATCGCTGAGCGAAGGGTGGTCCGCCGGGCGAGCCCCCAACGGCCAACGGTATTTGCGTTCCGTTTCGTTGATCGGCAAGTCGTTGATGCTGGCGATGCGAACGCGCATCAACCCTTGAGCGTCGAATTCCCAATTTTCATTGCCGTAAGAGCGAAACCAGTCATCGCACTGATCGCGCCATTCATAGGCGAAGCGCACGGCGATCCTATTGTCGCGCCAGGTCCAAACCTCCTTGATCAGCCGGTAATCCAGTTCGCGAGCCCATTTGCGCGTGAGAAAGGCGACGATCTCGTCGCGCCCCTCCAGGAATTCGGCGCGATTGCGCCAACGGCTGTCCGGCGTATAGGCCAAGGCGACCCGCGCCGGATCGCGCGAGTTCCAGGCGTCTTCCGCCATGCGCGCTTTTCGCGCGGCGGTTTCGGAGTCGAATGGGGGAAGCGGCGGCCTCTCCTCGCTCACGAGTTTCCGCCCTTGAGCACGGTCACCGCGCGGCGGTTCTGCGACCAGCAGGAAATATCGTCGCAAACCGCGACGGGACGCTCCTTGCCGAAGCTCGTCGTGTGAATGCGCGAGGCGGCGACGCCATGCGCGGCGAGATAGTTCTTGGTCACATCGGCGCGGCGGGCGCCCAGGGCGAAGTTGTATTCGCGCGTGCCGCGCTCGTCGGCGTGCCCTTCCACGGTAAAGGCATAGCGTGGATAGCGGTTCAGCCACTCCGCCTGCTTGTCGAGCGTCGCCTGGGCGGTGGATGTGAGGTCGGTGGAGTCGGTTTCAAAGAACACGCGGTCGCCGACATTGACCACGAAATCCTGCGTGCTGCCGGGCGTCGCGGCGCCCGCGCCGCCCGCGCCTCCGCGTCCATAGCCGGAGCCAAACTGATTGGCGCCGCCGGCTTCGTCCGCCGCGTTCTTGGCGCAACCCGTGATCGCGAGCGCGGCGACGAGCGCCACGGCGAGCTTGGCGGCGCGCGGATTAAATTTAAGCATGTTTGAAGCTCCCGTGATGGTTGATGAGGCCTTTCCGCCAGTACCTACCCACGCGTGGTTAAGCGAAGGTTTTGGAAACCTTGAATCGATCCGAAAGGAGCCTGTTGCATTTATGCAATTGGCCTCGTGGTTAACAAGAACTTTCCGACACTGGGAAAGATGATCGGCGTTCGAGAGGCGGCTTCCACGAATGAACGCGACAAAAATAACACCGCGCGGCGCGGCATTTTTGTCCGGTTTGTAATTTGTGTGACAACTATACCCAAACGACGCGAGATTAAAGCGTGGCCGCGCGGCGGCGCGGAGTTCGACTGGACCTTGGGCGCTTTCATCGTTAACCTTGCGTATAGAGTTAAGGCAAGGAGAGGCCTGATGGGCGTCAAGGCGAAGATTCGAAATTTCGTCGCGCGCTTCGGCATTGCCGGGCTCGCCGCCGCCGCGCTCGGCGGCTGCCTGGATACGGCGGTCGATCTCGGGGCGCGGCAGGCAAGCGCCGCCCCACCCGCCCGTCGAATCGCGGCGCGGCCCGGCATCAGCCCACGCGGCGCGAGCCTCGCCTTCGCCAGCCTCGAAGGGCCGCCCGAGACGGTTGGCGAACGAATTCAAGCAACGCTTCGTTCAGGCGGCGGCGGCGCGCGACGTGGCGATCGTCTCCAGCGAGACGGCGCAATATCGTCTCCGCGCCTATTTAACGGCGACGCCAGCTCAGGGCGCCACGCGCCTCACTTATGTTCTAGACGTCTTCGACCGCCAGGGACGGCGGGCGCAACGCTTGACGGACGAGGCCGGCGTAAGGCCGGGGGCCGATCCGTGGCAAGCTCTCGACGAAGGCGCGATCGGACTTTTCGCGGACCGGGGCGCCGAGGACCTCGCGGCCTTCCTCTCCAACACGCCGGAGGCGATCGCCGCGGCGGGTGGCGAGGCCGGCGTGTCCGTGGTGTCGGCCGAGCGCCAGCCCGCGGAGCGGATCGCCGCTCCGATCGGCGTCGCGCAATTGCATTAGCGCGTCCGCTCTCTCATCCATGGGCGTCGGCATTCGACTAGCGACAGATGGCCGCGGCGCGCGCATCGCCTTTCACCAGCATGTCTCATCCATATTGCGTCAAATAATCGCAGCCTGCCAAGCTTGCGCGTGATGGCCGCCGCATTGCATTGCTGCGCCCATCGGCTGGCGCGGTCAAGGGATGGCGCCTCGTGACGGGTGACGGCGCCGCGTCAGCGAACCTCAGGGAGTGTATGGGATGATGAGACCCGACCAGTATTATGCAATCCTTTCGATCATGAGATATGGTTCATTGGTTCTCGCCATGCTGTTCGCCGGCAAGATTGTCGCTTATGCGGCGGGTCTGCATCACTGAAAAGCTGGGATCGCCCTCGATTTGGGCGCGGCGCGGCAGGCGCCGCTTTTCCGCCCTCGAGGGTCCGCGCCAGCGTTATGATCGTCGCCGCCGCGAGCCGCGCAGGCTCGCCAGGCTGACCCCCATGACGCGCAACATTCCCACCAGCGCGCCGCCATAAGCGACGCCGCCCGCTGCGCCCAGCGCCAGCAAGGCGACGAGATTGGCGAACGCCCCGAAATGCTGGCCAAGCGCCAGCGCGGGTCCTCGGCCCGTCAGCGCGACGATGGTTAGGACCAGCGCGGCGACGGCGCTCGCGCCGAGCACCTTGCCAAAGCGTGCGTCGAAACGCAGCAAATCGCGCGACATGGCGATTCCCACCAGCGCCGCCAGATTGATCCAAAAACCGACCGTCGTGGCGGTCGCGAGGCCCACCGCGCCGAGCGGCGTGAACAGCGCGACCTTTAAGGCGACATTAACCGTCAGCGCCGCGAGAGCGATCATCATCGGCGTCTTTGTATCGCCTCGCGACTGAAAGCTCGCCTTCGCCGAGGCGACCAGCACCAGCGCCAACAAGCCCGCCCCATAGGCCGACAGCACGTTGGCCGAGGCGTAAGTGTCGGCCAATGTAAACTTGCCGTGCATGAACAGCGCGCCGACAATCAGCTCCGGGATCGTCATGAATGCGATGAAAAACGGCGCCGCCGCCGCGATGGTGAGCGCCATGGCGCCATTTTGGGCGTCGAGCGCGCCCGCTTCATCGTCCGCCGCGAGCAGCCGGCTCATTTCGGGCAGCAGCACCGTGCCCGCCGCCACGCCGATAAGGCCATTCGGCAACTGATACAGGCGTTCGGCGTAGGAAATCGCCGACACCCCGCCGTCCGGCAGCATGGACGAGAGAATCGTATCGGCGAAAACGGCGATCTGCGGACTGGCCGAACCGATGACAGCGGGGCCAAGCCGCATGAAAAACTCGCGAACCCGCGCCCAGCGCACGCTCGCCAGACGCTCCAGCAGGCCGAAGCGATGCGCCGAGCGCATCAACAGCCCCAGTTGCAACGCGCCGGACATGACAAAGCCCCAAGCCGCGGCGACGCCGGCGAAACGCGCGCCGCTGGCGCCGGGAAAGAAAAAGGCGAAGGCCAACGCCGCGATCACGCAGACATTCATCAGAACCGGGGCGAACGCCGCCAGCGCGAAATGACCATGCGTGTTCAACGTCCCCTGATGCAGCGTGAACAGCACCATGAACATCAAATAGGGAAAGGTGATGCGGGTCAGCGTGACCGCGAGCGCGAATTTGTCGGGGCGGTCGCTCAGCCCCGGCGCCATCAACGACACGAATTGCGGCGTGAACACCCAGGCCAGCAGCAAAAGGGCGATCTGCGAGATCAGCAGCAGCGTGAAGACCTGCGAGGCGAAATTCTTGGCCGAGGCCGCGCCTTCCCGTTCGAGCGCCCGCGAATAGCAGGGAATATAGGCGGCGTTGAAGGCGCCCTCGCCGAAAATGCTGCGAAAGCTGTTGGGTAGCCGTTGCGCGATGAAGAAGGCGTCGGACACTTCTCCCGCGCCCATGACGGCCGACTGCACCGCCGCGCTTACAAAGCCGGCGATCCTCGAAAGCAGAGTGAAGCCGCCGACCGAGAGCAGATTGCGAATCATCGCTCAGTCTTTAACAAGCTTTCGTTAACCCATTGTTGGAGGCGCCAAAATCGCGGTCGGCGCTTGTCGCGAAACCACGTCATCTTTCGCGGGCCGCGCTCTCCTCGCCGATCCGTTCCGCGATCAGATAAAGCGGACGCCCCTTCACCTCGGCGAAAATGCGCGCGATGTACTCGCCGATGACGCCGAGCGACAACAATTGGACGCCGGAGAAAAAGGCGATCGACACGATCAACGAGGCGAAGCCCGGCGTGTCCACCCCGAAAATCATGGTCTTGATAAAGAACCACGCCGCCATCAGCAAGGCGGCGCCGGAAATCAACAGCCCCACATATGTCCACACCTTAAGCGGGATCGAAGAGAAGGACATCAAGCCGTCGAGGGCGAAGCTCAACAGTCGCGCGAAATTGAAGGTCGAATCGCCGAAGGCGCGCGCCTCCACGACGAACGGCACGCCGATGGTTTTAAACCCGATCCAAGCGAAAAGCCCCTTGTTGAAGCGGGCGCGCTCGCGCATTTTCCGCAGCGCTTCGACCGCCTGGCGGTCCAGCAAACGAAAATCGCCGGCGCCTTCCGGCAGCGCCACGTCGCCGAAATAATGAATAAGGCGGTAAAACAGCCGGGTCAGCAGACCGCGCAGTTTCGGATCGGAGGCGCGGTCGACGCGTCGCCCATAGACGTTCTTGTAGCCCTCGCGCCATTTCTCGACAAATCGCGGGATGAGTTCGGGGGGATGCTGAAGGTCGGCGTCCATGACGACCACCGCCGCGCCGCGCGCCGCGTCGAGACCGGCGGCGATGGCGATCTCCTTGCCGAAATTGCGCGAAAACGACAGCGCCCGGAAACGCGGCTCTCCGGCGTGAAGTTCGCGCAACAACGACAGCGTCCCGTCTTCCGAGCCATCGTCGACGAACACCACCTCGAAGGGAACGCCGAGCGCCGTCATCACCGGCGCGAGCCGCGCCGCCAGCGGCCGCAAATTACGCGCCTCGTTGAAGACGGGCACGACGACGGAAATTTCGGGGGCGGCCTTCGGGGAGTCGGTCACTGCATGGGTCATGAGCCTCTTCCATCACGAAATCGCGGCAAAGTGTAGGGGCTATTCAACCGACGCGAGGAATTGCGCGCCGGCTGGCTGGACTGGATCGACGCGCGACGAAACCTCCGCGAAAGACCGTAAACGGCGCCCCTGGGCGGAACGAGTTTGTTTAAACGGCCCTTTGGACAAAGTTGCGACGCTATTTTTCGCCAAAGTGATTTTTGGCGCTTGCCAAGGGGCGCTTGAACAAGAACACTTGGAGCGGAGACGGTTGGAGCCGGGAATGGTCGGAGGCGGGTCGCCCGAAGCACCCGCGAATTCCGACGGGAAACTAGAAAATCGCCGGCGAAGCCGGGCGCGGCACGAAAAATGTTTAGCACCTTACGAGCCGGCGATCGCCGTCCTATATGGGGGAAGGCGAGTGTTGCGCCGAACGGAAAGGTTAGACGGAAGGGCTCGATGTTGAACACAGGCGACACCGATGATCAGCTGGCCCGCGCATCTTCGCGGCGTGATCCTTCCACGCCGGGGCGCGGTCCTCGGGAGGGAGGCGCGCGCCTTAGTCGGGAGCCGCGAAAGAGCGGTGGCGAGGGTGGTCCAGGTTCCGGAACGGCGCTAATTCCGCGCACGCGAACGCAGACCCGACGACCCCATATGTATCGAGTATTGTTGCTTAACGACGATTATACGACGCAGGAGTTCGTGATCGTCGTGCTGCAAAAATACTTCAACAAATCGGCCGACGAAGCAACGCGCATCATGCTGCTCGTCCATAACCACGGCGTCGGCGAATGCGGTGTCTATACCTATGAAGTCGCCGAAACCAAAGTCACCCAGGTCATGGATTTCGCCCGCAAGCACCAGCATCCGCTGCAATGCATCATGGAAAAGAAGTAGGGGTGAGAAGTAATGCCGGCATTCTCGCGCAATCTCAAGCAGACCCTGGATCGAGCCCTGGCCTCGGCGCGCGAGCGTCGACACGAATTCGCAACGCTCGAACATTTGCTGCTCAGCCTTATCGAAGACCATGACGCCAGCGCGGTCATGCGCGCCTGCTCGGTAGACCTCGACGTTCTCGCCAAGAATTTGCGCGAATATATAGACCGCGAGCTCGACAATCTGGTCAACGACGACGCCGAGGAATGCAAGCCGACCGCCGGTTTCCAGCGCGTCGTGCAGCGCGCGATTATTAGCGTTCAATCCTCCGGTCGCGAGGATGTCTGCGGCGCCAATGTCCTGGTCGCGCTGTTCGCCGAACGCGAGAGTCACGCCGTCTATTTCCTGCAGGAACAGGATATGACGCGCTATGACGCCGTGAATTACATCAGCCACGGCATCGCCAAGCGGATTGGTCTGTCGGACCCGTCACGCGGGCCGCGCGGCGCGGAGGAAGACGGCGATCGAAGCGAGGGGCGCGAGGGGCGCGAGGGCGGCGAAAGCCGGAAAAAGGAAGGCGCGCTCAACTCTTACTGCGTCAATCTCAACAAGAAGGCGCGCGATCAGCGCATTGATCCGTTGATCGGCCGCGAAGCCGAGGTTTTGCGAACGATTCAGGTGCTGTGCAGGCGCCAAAAGAACAATCCGCTGCTGGTCGGCGACCCAGGTGTCGGCAAGACCGCCATCGCCGAGGGACTGGCGCGCAAAATCGTTCTGGGCGAAGTGCCCGACGTGCTCTCGGGCGCGACCATTTTCGCGCTCGACATGGGCACGCTGCTCGCGGGAACCCGCTACCGCGGCGATTTCGAGGAGCGCCTGAAGCAGGTCGTAAAGGAGATCGAGCAGCACAAGAACGCCATCCTGTTCATCGACGAAATCCACACGGTTATCGGAGCCGGCGCGACTTCCGGCGGCGCCATGGACGCGTCCAATCTGCTAAAGCCGGCGCTGGCGCAGGGCGCGCTGCGGTGCATCGGCTCGACCACCTATAAGGAATACCGTCAGTATTTCGAAAAGGACCGCGCGCTGGTGCGCCGGTTCCAGAAGATCGACGTCAATGAACCGTCGGTTCCGGACGCCATAGAGATCATCAAGGGACTTAAGCCCTATTTCGAGGACTTCCACAAAATCCGCTACACCAACGAGGCGATCAAGGCCGCCGTGGAGTTGTCCGCGCGCTACATTCACGACCGAAAGCTGCCGGATAAGGCCATTGACGTCATCGACGAAAGCGGCGCCGCCCAGATGCTTTTGTCCGAATTCAAAGCGCAAGAAAACCATCGGCCTCAAGGAAATCGAGGCCACCATCGCGACCATGGCCCGCATT
The DNA here is from genome assembly GCA_963699455.1 of uncultured Alphaproteobacteria bacterium. Taxonomy (GTDB): domain Bacteria; phylum Pseudomonadota; class Alphaproteobacteria; order Rhizobiales; family Beijerinckiaceae; genus Methylocystis. The sequence goes on from CAVOTY010000008.1 coordinate 126,319, forward strand.
CCCCCAAAAAGCGTCTCCAAGGATGACGCGGAAGTGCTGGCCCATCTCGACGAAACCCTGAAGCGAGTCGTTTATGGCCAGGACAAGGCTGTCAACGCGCTGGTGACGGCGATCAAGCTGGCGCGCGCCGGACTGCGGGACCCCGAAAAGCCGATCGGCAGCTATTTGTTCTCCGGTCCGACGGGCGTCGGCAAGACAGAGGCGGCGCGTCAACTCGCCGTCTCGCTGGGCATTGAATTGGTGCGCTTCGATATGTCGGAATACATGGAGCGTCACACGGTGAGCCGCTTGATCGGCGCGCCGCCCGGCTATGTCGGCTTCGACCAGGGCGGCCTGCTCACCGACGCGATCGACCAGCATCCGCATTGTGTGCTGCTGCTCGATGAAATCGAAAAGGCGCATCCCGACCTGTTCAATATTCTCTTGCAGGTGATGGATCACGGCAAGCTCACCGACCACAACGGAAAGACGATCGACTTCCGCAATGTCATCTTGATCATGACCACCAACGCCGGCGCGGCCGATCTGGCCCGCGCGCCGATCGGCTTCACGCGCTCGAAAACCGACCGCGACTACAGCGAGGCGATCAACAATCTGTTCGCGCCGGAGTTCCGCAACCGGCTCGACGCGGTGGTGCCGTTCGGCCGCTTGCCTCCGCAGATCATCGCGCGCGTGGTCGACAAGTTCATCATGCAACTGGAGGCGCAGCTCGCCGACCGAAACGTGACGATCGACCTTTCCGACGAAGCGCGCGCCTGGCTGGTCGAGCGCGGCTATGACGAGGCCATGGGCGCGAGGCCGATGTCGCGCGTGATCCACACGCACATCAAGACTCCGCTCGCTGACGAATTGTTGTTCGGACGCCTCAAGAACGGCGGCGCGGCGCATGTGGTGGTGGTCGCCGACGAGACGGGCGCCAGGACGCTGGGCTTTGTCTATCCCGAGGGTCCGGTGCTGCCACGTCCCGAACGCGACATTATCGAGGCCGGCAAGAAGCGCTCGCCGACCGATGTCGAGGCGCGCCGGGAGCAGGTTGGGGAGGACGAGCCCGAAAAATTCACCGAGACGGATGGCGTTGAGGCGGGAGCGGAGCCGAGTGGCGCTCCGGACGCGCCGCCGCGCGACTGATGTTTCGCGAATGGGCGCGTCGGGCGCGCTTACGCAAATTTAATAGCCGCCGAACTAAGACTGGCGCGCGCGGAAAAACCACCGCGCGCGAGGCCCAGTGGCGCCAAGGCGCCGCGCCCGCCAATCAGGAAAGGGCGCGCAAGTGTCGCAAGAACTCCCCAATCGAGCGAAACGTCGGCGAGAGCCCCTTGCGCATCGTGCATGTCTTGCGGGCGCCCGTCGGGGGGCTGTTTCGCCATGTGATGGATCTCGCGCGCGCGCAAATCGCGCGGGGGCACGAGGTCGAACTCATCACCAATTCGCTGACCGGCGGCGCGCGCGGCGCGGCCCAACTGGCGGAGATCGCGCCTTCGCTCTCGCTCGGCCTCATGCGTCTGCCCATTCGTCGACAGCCGCATCCCAACGACATTGTCGCGCTGCTGAAGGTCGGGCGACGCCTTGCCGAATTGAAGCCCGACGTCGTTCACGGCCATGGATCGAAGGGCGGCCTGCTCGCGCGCCTCGCGGGCCCGTTGACGCCGCCGCTCGACGCCGCGCGGGCCTATACGCCACACGGCGGCAGCCTCAATTATCATCCGGGAAGCTGGAGCCACCGCCTGTTCATGGTGATGGAAGGTTTGTTGGCGCGGCGAACCGATCTTCTGTTGTTCGAAAGCGGCTATATCGGCGGTCAATTCGAGAGTTTCGTGGGCGAGCCGCGCTGCCTCGCGCTGGTTGTCCGCAACGGCATAGCGCCGAAGGAGCTCGAGCCGGTGACGCCGCGTCCGGGCGCCGCCGATCTCCTTTATGTCGGCGAATTTCGCGCCGCCAAGGGGCTCGACACGCTTCTCGACGCGCTGGCTCTGTTGGCCGAGGCGGGACGTCGCCCAAGCCTGGTGCTCGTCGGGGATGGCCCCGACAAGGAATCGATGCGGGCGCGCGCCGAAACGCTCGGCGTCGCCTCGCAGGTGAGCATGCGCGCGCCCATGGCGGCGCGCGACGCCTTCACCGAGGGGCGCATCCTGGCGATCCCCAGCCGCGCGGAGTCCCTGCCCTACATCTTGCTGGAGGCGGCCGGCGCGCATATGCCCACCATCGCCACGCGCGTCGGCGGGGTTCCGGAAATTTTCGGCCCTTACGCCGACCGCCTGATCGCTTGCGACGATCCCGAGGCTCTCCGCGACGCACTCGTGCGCATGCTCGACGCAAGCCCTCAAGAAACCGCCGAAAAGTCGCGCGAACTCGCCGAATATGTCGGCGCGCGCTTTTCGCTTTCCGACATGGTCGACGGCGTCGTCGCCGGATACCGGGAGGCCCTCGGGAGACGGCCCGATCGCGCCCGACGCCACGCCGCGTTCGAAGCCGTGAAAGCGCGCGACTTGGTCGGTTAGGGGCTTTTTCAGGCGCGCTTCGTCGTTTTGGCGTTGACCGCCTTGGACTTGGTAGCCGGCGCGGTCGCCATCGCGGCGGGCCGGCGGGTCAGCGCCTGAGCGAGATAGCGGCCGGTGTAGCTGCGCGGCTCCTTGGCGATGTCGCCGGGCGGTCCGCTCGCCACGATCTCGCCGCCGCCGTCGCCGCCTTCCGGTCCAAGATCGATGACCCAGTCCGCCGTCTTGATGACTTCGAGATTATGCTCGATGACCACGACGCTGTTGCCCTGCTCCACCAACTCGTGCAGCACCTCGAGCAGCTTGGCGACATCGTGGAAGTGGAGGCCCGTGGTCGGCTCGTCCAGTATATAAAGCGTGCGGCCGGTGGAGCGGCGCGCCAGTTCCTTGGCCAGCTTCACCCGCTGCGCCTCGCCGCCCGACAGCGTCGTCGCCTGCTGGCCGACGCTGACGTAATCCAGCCCGACGCGCTTCAGGGTTTCCAGCTTGTCGCGGATCGCCGGCGCCGCCTTGAACAATTGCGCGGCTTCCTCGACCGTCATCGCCAGCACGTCGGCGATGGATTTTTCGCGATATTTGACCTCCAGCGTCTCGCGGTCGTAGCGCTTGCCCTTGCAGACGTCGCAGGTGACGTAAACATCGGGCAGGAAGTGCATCTCGATCTTTATGACGCCGTCGCCCTGGCAGGCTTCGCAGCGGCCGCCCTTCACATTGAAGGAGAAACGCCCCGCCGCGTAGCCGCGCGCCTTGGCCTCGGGCAGACCGGCGAACCATTCGCGGATCGGCGTGAAGGCGCCGGTGTAGGTCGCGGGGTTGGAGCGTGGCGTGCGGCCGATCGGCGACTGATCGATGTCGATGATCTTGTCGATATGCTCCAGTCCCTCCAGCCGGTCGAAGGGAGAGGGGTGCTCGTGCGCGCCGTTGAGCTTCTTGGCCACCGCCTTGTAGAGCGTCTCGATAATCAGCGTCGATTTGCCGCCGCCGGAAACGCCGGTGATGCAGGTGAAGAGGCCCAACGGAATCTTGGCGTCGACGTTCTTCAGATTATTCCCGCGCGCGCCAAACAGCTTGAGCCAACGCCCGGCGTCCGGCTTGCGAAGCCGATGATTGAGCCGCACCTGCAGCGCACCGGTGAGGTATTGGCCGGTCAATGACTTGGGGTCCGCCATGATCTCGGCCGGCGTCCCGCGCGCGACGATTTCGCCGCCGTGAATGCCGGCGCCGGGGCCAACGTCCACGACATAATCCGCGGCGAGAATGGCGTCCTCGTCATGCTCGACCACAATGATACTGTTGCCGAGATCGCGCAGCCGCCGCAGCGTGTCGAGCAGGCGGTCGTTGTCGCGCTGATGCAGGCCAATCGACGGCTCGTCGAGCACATAAAGCACCCCCGTCAGGCCCGAGCCGATCTGCGAGGCGAGGCGAATGCGTTGACTTTCGCCGCCCGACAACGAGCCCGAATTGCGCGACAGCGTGAGATAATCGAGGCCGACGTCGACGAGGAATGTCAGGCGATCGCGGATTTCCTTCAAGATGCGATAGGCGATCTCATTGCGCTTGGCGTCGAGCTGTCCTGGCAGGGCGGTGATCCAGGCGAGCGCGGCGCGCACCGACAGTTCGGAGATTTCGCCAATATGCCGTTGCGCGATCTTTACCGCGAGAGCCTCGGGCTTGAGGCGGAAGCCGCCGCAGGCGCGACACGGCGTCGCCGTCATGTAGCGGGCGATTTCCTCGCGCGACCAGTCGCTGTCGGTTTCGAGATAGCGCCGCTCCAGATTGGGGATGACGCCCTCGAACGGCTTTTTCACGTCATAGGCGCGAAAATTGTCGTCATAGGAGAAGCGTATGTCCTCGTCGCCCGAGCCATATAAAATGACGCGCAGCGCCTTTTCCGGCAGTTGCTCGACCGGCGTATCGACCCGAAACTTGTAGTGGCGCGCCAAGGCCTCCAGCGTCTGCATGTAATAAGGCGAGGACGACTTCGCCCAGGGCGCCACCGCGCCCTTTCGCAGGCTGAGCCTGGGATCTGGAATCACCAGATCGGGGTCGACCTTTTGCTCATGGCCGATGCCGCCGCATTTGGGGCAGGCGCCGAACGGATTGTTGAAGGAGAACAGCCGCGGCTCGATCTCCGAGATGGTGAAGCCCGACACCGGACAGGCGAATTTCGACGAAAACACGACATGCGCCGGGGCGTAATGCGAAGCGAGCCGCAGGCTGCCGGCCGTCACCGGAAGCTCCGCGGGCGCCTCCCCCGCCGCGCCGCCGTCGGCGAATTCGGCCACCGCCAGCCCGCCGGAAAGCTCCAGCGCGGTCTCGAAACTGTCGGCGAGACGCGCCGCCATGTCCGGGCGCACGACAATGCGATCCACGACCACGTCGATGTCGTGCTTGAGCTTCTTGTCGAGCGGCGGCGCCTCGACGATCTCGTAATACTCGCCATCGATTTTTAGGCGCTGGAAGCCGCGCCGCGTGTATTCGGCGATTTCCTTGCGGTATTCTCCCTTGCGTCCGCGCACCACCGGCGCGAGCAGATAAAGCCTTGAGCCCTGGGGCAAGGCCAGCACGCGGTCGACCATCTGCGAGACGGTCTGGCTCTCGATCGGCAGCCCCGTCGCCGGCGAATAGGGCACGCCGACCCGCGCCCACAGCAAGCGCATGTAATCGTGGATCTCGGTTACGGTGCCGACCGTCGAACGCGGGTTCTTGGAGGTGGTCTTTTGCTCGATGGAAATGGCTGGCGACAGCCCGTCGATCTGATCGACATCGGGCTTTTGCATCATCTCCAAGAACTGCCGCGCATAGGCGGAGAGCAACTCGACATAGCGCCGCTGTCCCTCGGCGTAGATCGTGTCGAACGCCAGCGAGGACTTGCCCGAGCCGGACAGTCCCGTGAACACCACGAGCTTGTCGCGGGGAATGACGAGATCTACATTCTTGAGGTTATGCTCGCGCGCGCCGCGAATGGCGATGGTCCGGAAGTCGGCGGGGCCGGCGGCCGGAAGACTGGCCTCGGAAGGGCCGTCCTTGCGGGCCGGCGCGACAATCCGCTTTGCCGCGGTCGCGGTCGATTTCTTGGTCGCCATGAGCGGGGGCTGTTCCTGGTGAGGATTGCGCTAGATATGAGGCGCGCGCCTTCTCTTTGCCATGCGGCGGCCCGCTAATCCACAGCCGAAGCATTTCGCGCGCCACGCGCCGAGGGTCAATATCCGGCTTGCGCGGCGGCGCTCGCGGGTCTAGAACAAAAAAAGAACGTCGTTGTCGAAGCAGTTGTGGATAAAGAGGCGGACGCCAAGCGAGGGGCCGGCGTTTGGTTTAGGGTGCGCCCGAACAATGGGAGAGAGTCATGGCGGGCAGCGTCAATAAGGTCATCCTCATCGGCAATCTCGGCCGCGACCCGGAAGTGCGCACATTGCCGTCCGGCGACAAGGTGGTGTCCTTCTCGCTCGCGACGACCGAGTCCTGGCGCGACAAAAACACCGGCGAGCGCAAGGATCGCACCGAGTGGCACAATATCTCGATCTTCAACGAAAATCTGGGCAAGATCGCCGAGCAATACTGCCGCAAGGGGTCCAAGATTTATCTCGAGGGACAGCTCGCGACCCGCGAATACACCGACAAGGACGGCAATCAGCGCAAGGCCACCGACGTCGTGTTGCAACGGTTTCGCGGCGAGTTGACGCTGCTCGACAGCAAGGGTGGCGGCCGCGAAAGCGGCGACTATGACTCCCAAGGTTTTGGCGGCCGCGACAGCGGCGGTGGCAATTTCGGGCGCTCGTCTCCAATGGAACGCTCCGGCGACGACCGGCGCCCGGCCTCGCCGGCCGGCGGCGGTCGCCTCTCCCAGCAGCTGGACGACGACATCCCGTTCTAGGGTAATCGACGAGGGAGACGCGGCCGCGCGCGCCTCCCCTTCCCCGGATGGCTACCCGCGACCGCCGACGTTCAGCACCCGCAGGATGAACCAGGCGGGCACGACAATGACCGCGCCGGCGACCACGTAATTGACGACCTCGCGCACGGCGCCGAACCCAAGCGCGTAGATGCGGTTGATGAACTCCTGAATGCCGCGGAAAATATCGGCGGGGCGGATGTCCAGCCACATCAGCAACGCGCCGACGACCAACGAAACAAACAGCAGTTTCACGAAAACCGCCGCCGGCGATCCCCCCAAAAACCGTTCGAGCGCGTTCTCGTTGGACATGAAATCATTCCTTTCCGTCGACGAACCCGGCAGTTCCGTTCGCCGCCCGACTGGTTCGCGCTCGGCGTCGGCGGAGCGCGGCGCATCGATATGCGGCCAATTGGCGAAGGGATTTTCATCGCTCATGATCTGTCTCCAAGCTCCCCCAAACCGCACATTCAGGATCTTTCGCCCGCTTCTTCCTTGAAGATGCGCATGATGCGCCTCATGAAGCGCTCGGTAAAGGACAGCACCCGCTCCATGTCCTCCTCCCTCGGCAGGACCGGGGAGGCGCCCGGCGCGCCGCCGCCAGCGGCCTTGAGTTCGGCGTTTTCGCGGCGCAGCCGGGCGATTTCGCTCTCCAGCGCCGCGCGTTCGTCGGCGCTGATTCGGCATAGGGAAAGCCCCGCCTCGACCGTGCAAAACGACACGGCGCCCAATTCCTTGTCGAGACGCAGGAAGCCGCCCTGCGTCGGGGTCATCGAAAACCGCCCATCCCCCCGGTCCGAGGCCGCTGGATTTTCGGGGTTTGGCGCCGCAGCCGACGCTCCCGGCGCCTCCGCGCGCGCGACGCCGCCCCACAGTGAAGCCGCGACGAAAAGCGCCACTCTGTTATGCATCATGCGGTCCCTTTCGCGCGCGAAGCGGCCGCGCAGCCCAGCAAATGGGGGGCGGCGACGCTCGCGTCAATGCCGGCGGTCCGTCCCGCGCGGCGTGGAGTTGGAAATCAATCGCGTTATTCCGCCGGGGCGGCTCTCGGCGCCGACGCGCCGCGCGACGGCGCCGCGATCCGCGTCGCGATCACGATGGTCGAAACCGTCGCGAGATAGGCGAGCCCCTGCAGGGACGAGGGTTGATCGGAATAGCCGATCAATGTGTGCAGCACGCGACCGAACAGGCTGTTGTCCGGCAGTACCGCGGAGGTGTCCCAAAGCGTGCGCGACAAAGCTGTGACGACGCCCGCCTGCTGCAAGAAGCCGGCGGCCTGCGCGGCGAGGCCGCCCGCCAGCAATGTGACGAGCACCGAGGTGACCGCGAACAGTCGCCGCGGCGGAATGATCACGAGCCCAAAAAAGGTCAGAGCGCTGACCAGAACGCCGAGGCCGAGGCCCGCGAATCCGCCGACGACGACATTGGCGCCCGATTCGCCGGAAACCAATATGCCATAGAGAAACAAAGCCACCTCCGCGCCCTCGCGCAGCACCGCGACCGCGACGACGACGCCCAGCGCCAGGAATGTCTTGTCGCCGGCGGCGACCGCGCGGCCGACCTCGGACAATTCGCGCGACAATTCGCGCCCGTGCCGCGACATCCAGACATTGTGCCAGGCCAGCATCGCCACGGCGAGGCCAAGCACGCCGGCGTCGAACAGTTCCTGGCCCCGTCCGGCCATCGCGGCGGAGAGCTGCTCGGCGAAAGCCGCCACCAGCAGCGCGCCGAGCACGCCGGCGAGCACGCCGCCGAGGATCCACGAGCGCGAGCCCGCCACTCCCCGCGTGACCGCCAGCGCGATGCCGACGATGAGGCCCGCCTCGATCACTTCGCGAAAGACGATGATAAGCGCGCCGAGCATTAAGCGTCCTATTCGACGATCAGGAAACCCACCGCCGTGTCTTCGTGGTATTCGCCGAAGAAACGGTATTTGCCGGCGGCGAGGGGACGAATATGGAGGGTGATCTCGGCGCCGCCCGCGACGACCTTTTCCACGCGCAGCGTCTTGCTCTCGAACTCCTCGGGCGTCTTGTCGAGATTCTTGACGGTGAGGGTAATCGGCGTGTTGGCGGGCGCGCGCAGTTCGGCGGGAGAAAAATGATGCTCCTGGATCGACACGCCGAGGCTGGCCTCCTGCGCGATCGACGGGCCGGCCAGCGGCAACCCGCCCAGCACAACTCCGACGATAAACAGTTTGCGGAATCTCATCATTTTCATCGCCTTCCTGTCGGCCGCCGCGCCGCGCGCTTCGAGCCGGCTTACTTGAGGGTAGCAGCCCTCGACTTACGGTCAACGCCTATAGTCTGGAGAATTTCCTAACTATTCAGGAGGATGCCGGGGAAACCCCGCGGCCCGCCAACCCCGCTCACCCGGCGGGGTAACCATGCCGCGCCCGGCTGGCGCGAATCAGGGCGACCGCCCGCGCGTCCTGCCCCGAGGCGCAGGCGCGCTCGGCCTCGCCGATCTCGACCTGAATTTTGTTGTAAACCGGGGCCTCCACGTTTCCCGTGGAGACGTCATTGTCCATGACCGAACGGTAGCGGGAGATCGACGCGGAGCAGTTCGCGCCCTCCGGCAGCTTCATCCCCTGCGCGTGGACCGCCGGCCCCGGCCCCGAACCTGGACCCGCCTCCGGGGCGGGCGCGCCGGCGCTGTTGCAGCCGGCGCCGAGGCTGGCGAAAACAAGGGCGAGCGTCAGTCGGACGGCGGTGCTGTTCATCTCGTGTTCCCGGCGTTTGGCCCATCGCGGGCGGCGCGTTGAAAACCAGGCGACGTCGCGTCGCCGGCGGAGGGCGGCCTAGAGCGAACGCGAAAAATGCAGCGTGCCGCTACCCTTCATGCCCTTGAGGATGAGGTCGTCGCCCTTGGTGTCCCAATGCGGGCCGCCCAGCAAAATATTCCAGTATTCGCGCTCGAAGGCCAGCGCCCCCTGGTCGCAGGTCATTTCCGTGAAGGCCGGCATCGCGCGCGGCCCCAGCCGATCCGGTCCGATCACGAAAATGCCCGACCAGTTCTTGCAGCCGGAGGAGCCGGCCGCGCGACCCGTCGCGTCGATCCGGATCCAGATTTCCTTGGGCGGCGCCTTGCCGTTGAGGTCGGTCAGATTGAAGGTTTGACCATGGGGGAACGGCTGATAGCGCGGAATGCCGCCAGGCCCGGTATTTTCATCGGCCTGCTCGTCGGCGTTCGCGGCGGGCTTGGCCTTTTTCGCCTGCGCGGGCGCGGCGAGCCCGAGAGCGAGAGCGCAGGCGAGCGTCGCGAGAGCGATCGACGGTTTTTTCATTGCATCGTCCCTTTGAGTGATCCCCGCGCGCCAGCCCAAGGCGATAACTCCTCCCGGCGACCGTGCTACAGCATGCTCGGGAGGACGCGATCGGGCGGGCGGTGCCCGTCCATGAAGGTCTTGATATTGATGATGACTTTTTCGCCCATGTCGACGCGGCCCTCGATCGTCGCCGAGCCCATGTGCGGCAGCAGCGTGACCTTGCCGGCCTTGGCGAGCTTCAACAGCTTGGGCGACACGGCGGGCTCGTGCTCGAACACGTCGAGTCCGGCGCCGGCCAGCTCGTCCGCCTCCAACATCCGCACCAGGGCGTTTTCGTCGACGATTTCGCCGCGCGCGGTGTTCACCAGGATCGCGTGGGCGCGCAGGTGCTTCAACCGTCGCGCCGACAAAAGGTGATAGGTCGCCGGGGTATGCGGGCAGTTGATCGACACGATGTCGACGCGCGCCAGCATCTGGTCGAGCGATTCCCAGTAGGTCGCCTCGAGCTGCTCCTCGATCTCGATCGGCAGCCGGCGGCGGTTGTGATAATGGATGGAGAGGCCGAAGGCGTTGGCGCGGCGCGCCAGCGCCTGGCCGATGCGGCCCATGCCGACGATGCCGAGACGCTTGCCGGTGATTCGCCGGCCCAGCATCCAGGTGGGCGACCAGCCGCCCCAGCCCGCCTCGTTGATGACATTGGCGCCCTCGACCACGCGGCGCGCCACCGCGAGAATCAGCGCCATGGTCATGTCGGCGGTGTCCTCGGTGAGCACGCCCGGCGTATTGGTGACGGTGATCGAGCGACGCAGCGCGGAGGCCACGTCGATATGATCGACGCCATTGCCGAAATTGGCGATCAGCTTCATCTGCTCGCCCGCCTGGGCGATCAGCCCGGCGTCGATGCGGTCGGTGATGGTCGGCACCAGAACGTCGGCGGTGCGCATCGCCTCGACGAGTTCCTCATGTGTCGCGGGATTGTCGCTCACATTGAGGCGCGTGTCGAACAACTCGCACATGCGAGTTTCGATGACCTCTGGGAGTCGACGTGTCACCACGACAAGCGGCTTCTTTTTCGCCATCTTCGCGTTCGTCTCCCGCTCTGAATGCGTCACTCTCGTATCAGGAAAACCCAAATTCCGATACGCTGTTTTTAAGGGCGCCATCGCCCAGGGCGCCCGCTTGTGGCGCAAGCCGACGGCGCGGCGCTGGCGCGTTTCAACTCGTTGTTAACGACATACGGCGAAAACTGGCGGCTTCGACGACGCCTCGCTCGGCCTTCCTAGCAGATGGCGGCTCAAAGACAAGACGAACGAGACAAGACGAGCGAGCGATGTCGCGCTAGAACACCCAAAACCGCGGGTCGCGAAAAGGATTTTCGCGCCGCGCCACCGGCGCTTCGCCTCAACCAGCAAGGAAACCCCCAATGCCCTCGCGCTTGCCCCCGCGCTCCAGGATCGCCGGACCGTCGATGGCCGCGGCGCTCGCCATTGGGTTGGTTCTGGCCCTGGCGCCGGCGTCGCCGCTGGGATCGCCCGGCGCGCTGGCCCAGGTGGCGCAGTTCGGACAGGTCAGCAAATTGCCGCTGCCGCGATTCGTCAGCCTCAAGTCCGACCGCGTCAATCTGCATGAAGGTCCCAGCAAGGAACACCGCACGCTCTGGGTTTACAAGCGGGCCGGCCTGCCGGTCGAGATCACGGCGGAGTTCGAAATCTGGCGCAAGATTCGCGATTCCGAGGGCGTCGAGGGCTGGGTGCTGCACTCGCTGCTGTCCGGCCGCCGCACCGCGCTGGTCGCGCCCTGGAAAAAGGAGCCGCTGCTGCTCACCGCCAGCGATCACGCGACGCCCGTCGCCAAGCTCTCTCCCGGCGTCATCGCCACGCTGCGGCGCTGCGACGGCGACTGGTGCCGCGTCGCCGGCCCCGGCTTCGACGGCTATATGAAGGAGGAGAGTCTTCGGGGCGCCTATCCCGGCGAAAAGGTGGAGTGACGGGGCCGGCGCGGCGAACACTTCCCCGCGTCGCTGGCGTCGCCACCTATCCGAAGAACGGCGCAATACCCCGCCCGCGACGCCGAACTCGACGATATCGCGCTCATGCCCGGCATGCTCGCGATATAGCGCTTATCCCGACTGTCTGGCGTCACGCGATTTTCATCGCTCGCGCCGCGAAAGCCCCGAGCGTCAACCCGTTGTTGTCTTGCGACATTCGTCGGCGCAGGCCTTGCAAGCGTTGCCGCAGTCCGCGCATTCGACGTATTGCGGGAATTTGTCGCATTCCTTCTTGCAGGCCATGCAGACATCGGCGACCGTCTTGGCGACGGCCGGCGTAAAGGTCGAATTGACCGCCGCCAACACTTCCAGAGCGCCGCAGGCGGCGACAAGATCGTAAGACGCCTTGGTGCAATCCGCCATGCTCGCGTCATTCATCGACAACATGCCGAAGCAATGGCGCAGGCATTCATTGCCCGTGGACACGCATTTAGCGCTTGTCTCCATGAGGGATTTATATTTCGGCGGGTGATGGTGGACCACCTTTCCGCCTTCTTCCGCGAAAGCGGACGACGCCGACAGGACAGCCGCGGCTGCGCCGAGCGCGGTTACAAATTCACGGCGTTCCATGGACTTACCTCCCTGGAAAAAACCATGATCCTGACCTAGCTCGCGAGCCCAATAAAACAATCCCTCGGGAATTCTCATTCCAAAATGCGGCCCGCCGGGGTATCTCGGCGGTGCGCCTTCCAGCGAAGCGAACCGCGGTTGGCGTGAAGAAAGCACGACAAATCAATGGAATCCAGTGCCCTTCCGATTCGCTCCGAAACGACGAGAGTCTAGTGAGTGCGAATGCCCTGCCTCGCGAAGAAACCGCCGCCGGGCGGTGGCGGCGCGTGTGTGGAAGAAATGGCCCCACGCAACAGCCCGACGTGCGCCGGCGAAGTTCCCGAACAGGAAACGCCAGACATGGCGCCACTCGCGGTCACATGGAAGCTGCAAAAGGCCGACCCTGCGTTGAGCGAGGAAGTGTTGGGAATGTGGCGTCGGATCGAAGCGGCCAGCAACGCCGCATAAGCCGCCCTCGAGACGCCGCCGCTCCTTGCGCGCCCCTCCTCCAAGCCCAGGCGGTGGCGCTCTTGCGCTTCGTGGCGTTCCTTGGCTTGAACGACCTGCTGGCGCTCGACGACTCGCTTTCTCGGTTCGACAAATTCCTTTTTCGCGGGCAGCGGCGTCGCATCGGGAGCCATCACCATCGGCGGCGGAATGGCCATGTCCGGCTGCTCGATATTCTCCGGCGGAGATAGATTGTCCGTCGCCTCGGCGTTCTCGGATTCGAACATGTCGCCTTGCGGAATCAAATCCACGCTCACGGACTCCAGCGGGACGTATTTCTCGATCGACGCGGTCACCAACAACACGGCGACGCAAACATGGGCGGCCACCACCGCGACCGTGGTTGCGGGAGCAAGCCAGCGCGGTTTCACCAAGGGGAAGCGAGGCGGCGGCCCCGCCCTCGAAAACCCGTGCTCCCGGTGCAATGCGATCCCGCTCATTGCGCAATTCCCAAATTTCATCCCGGACTTATCGCGGTCGATCGACGTTTCAAGATCGACCGCTCGCGATACGGCGGGCGCGCGGCTTTAAAAACGCGCGGTTTGGCGAGAACGTCGCGACGACCCCTCAATCCGGATGTTTCGCGCCATTCGGCGGGCTTTCAGCGAAACAGCCGCGCCGCGGCTGGGCCGCGAAAATTATGTTCGCGAATTTCGACCGCTGGCGCTCACGCTGGAAATTAACGAAATCTTGGCGCCAAGCGTCGGCCGCGGCGTGGGTTTTACCCGCGATCGCGCCCGGAGGGGATGGCGAAGGGTGGGCTAAACGCGTTTTTAGGGGGAGAATGCGCCTTCGCTCGGCGGCGCCCGGGCGGAAAGTTTTTTCGAACCACATACCGATGTCGAGAACGCAAGGCGGGGGTGCGCGGATGATTGATAAACCCGTTGAGTATTGCCTCGTTCCCGAATCGCGCGGGCCGCGCCGCGATTTCAGGATCGCGATCGGGCTGCGCGAGGGGTGGGACGCGCGCGGCCGCGTGTTCGACCTGTCGCAAGCCGTGCGCGCCGCGCGGGAATGGATGACGCGCCGCGTCGAGGCGGGATTGCCGGCGCTGTCCGGCATGTTTTCGCGCGGCGAGGTGACCTACGCCTGGCCCCGCGCCGATGGCGCGGCCGGCTCGGATCAGGAGCCGGTGGCGATCTTCACCGGCGAGGCGGTGCACGCCTATCTCGGTCATCTTCCGGACGACGACATAGAGGCGATGCTGAACGAACTGGCGATGGAGCTCGGCGCGTCGCTAGGGCAGGAGCGGCTGTACATCGCCTTTTGCGACCGCTCCTGGATTTTGTCTTGCTTTCCCGAAAGTTCGTGACGACGCCTTTAAGCTATTTCGCGTCCGGGAACGGCTCCAGCGGCGCGTAATTGGCGGGAACCGGGCCGCTCAGCGCGCCCAGAAACGCCACGATATCAGCCACATCCTTGTCGCCGAGATCCTTGCCCAGCTGGACCTTGCCCATGATCCGCACGGCTTTCGGCAGTTCGGCGACCGAACCGTCGTGGAAATAGGGCGCGGTCTTCGCGACATTGCGCAGTTGCGCGACCTTGAACACATAGAGATCCGCGTCGTTCTTGGTCACGTCGGCGCGGCCCTTGTCGGGCGTCGCGACCCCGGTTTCCTTCCAGTAATCCTCGGCGACGCCGAATTTCTGGAACGATTTTCCGCCAAGCCCCGGGCCGTTGTGACAAGCGGCGCAGCCGAGGTCGATGAACTTGCGGAGGCCCGCTTGCTCCGCCGCCGACAGCGCCTTGGCGTCGCCGGCGAGGAACGCGTCGTAGCGGCTTGGCGTCAACAGCGTGCGCTCGAAGGCGGCGACCGCTTGCCCGAAGTTTTTCGAGCTGATCGGATCGGCGTCGCCGGGGAACGCCTTGCCGAAAGCTTCCTTATAGCCTGGAATCGCAACGAGTTTCGCCTTGACCGCGGCGAAATCGGGATTGCCGAAACTCGCCGCGCCGGTCAGCGATTTTTCGGCCTGGTCCTCCAGCAACTCGCGGTCGCCGCGCCAATGCTGCTTGAATTGCAGACCCGCGTTGAAGATCGACGGAGCGTTGCGGGGGTTCGCCTTGCCGAACACGCCGATCGCCTTTGGCAGGCCGTCGCTGGCGGCGAGCTCCGCCTGGTGGCAATGGCCGCAGCTGACATTGCCGTCCTGCGAGATGCGGTTCTCGAAAAACAAGCGCCGCCCGAGGGTTACGCGCCCGCGGGTTGTCGCGTCGCCCGCCGCCGGAACGGGTGGCAGGGGCGCGAGACCGATCATCCGGGCCGCCTCGATCAGCACCTTTCCCTCGCCGGCGGATTTGGCGCCCGCGGCGAGAACGGCGCCCGCGCACAACAGGCCCGCGAACGACGCAACGAATTGCAAAGTATAGCTTTTTCGCATCTTGGCCTCCATCGGCTTTCCGTCGCGAAATCCCAATTCGCGGCAATACCGAAAATCTCAAGTCATTTGGTAAGCGCGCAAGAAAAAAGCCGGCGAGCGAAACCAGAACAACCCAAGTAAAGGCCATTCGGCATCGCGCCGGCTCGAATTATCTTGGCGGCCCGGTCTTTGGGAACCAGACGCCCCGTTCCGCGAAGACTTTAGAATTCGGCGGAACTCGTAGGACGTGATTTCCATGCCGACGCAAACCTCGACGATCTCAGGGGTGGTCCAAGCCATTGTGTTTCCTCCGGTTTCAACGCTTAAACGTGGTCTCGTCCCGCTTGATTGCGCAAGGGAGGCGTTGACCTCCCTATACGTTGCGCGGGTTCGAGCTGGTTGCTTCTCTAACATGGCCGCGCGCCCCACGCAATTCGCGTTTTCGCGCATTGGACCCCCAATTCGATGCGCGAACGCGCATTTTCGCGCATCGGGCGCATCGAGGTCCGGTCGGCGCCCATCCCCTGGGGGAAACTTCGCGGAGTCGCCAATGTCGCGCCTTGGGCGTCTCGACAGCGGTCGCCGCGGCTGCTAGGCATGATCGCATCGCGCGAAAACGAGTTTGACAGGCGACGCGGCTGTTTTCAAGCATCTTGAAAACGACCCATCGCGGTCGCGCGAAAGACAAGATTTCGACACGGACCCAACACAATTCGACCAATCAAGCAACGACCAAAAACAGTGTCGAATCGGACGGGAGCAGCGGCGGGGTTTTTTGTGAGATGAGCCATGCAACGCTCGACGGCGCGCCCATCGCGATCGAGGACGCCTATCAACACGCCGCGAAAATTCTGAGCGGCGCGAATTTTCCGGTGGTCGCCGGGCTCTCGACCGACGCCGCCGGCGCGCGCGCGGCGATCCTGCTGGCCGAGCGGCTGCGCGGCGCCTACGATCATCTGGCCTGCGACGAACTCTTCAACGATCTCGACGTGACCCGTTCGTTCGGCATGTTCGTGACGACGCCGGGCGAGGCGCGGGTTCGCGCCGACGTCGTGCTGCTGGTCGGCGGCGGCCTGATCGAGCAATGGCCGGATTTGTTCGAGCGCCTGGCGCTCGGCCAGCCCGCCCGCTTCAACGCCGCCGCGCCGCGCCAAATCCTGTGGCTCGGCCCCAAGCGCAACGAGGCCAAGATCGACGGCGTCGAGATCGAGACCATCGCCGCGACGCCGGACGCGCTGCCCGGCTTGCTCGCGGCGATTCGCGCCCGGGTCGGCGGCCGCGCGGTCGCGATGACCGGCGCGGCCTTGAAAAAAATCGACGCGATCGCCGCGACCTTGAAGGCGGCGCGGTTCGGCGCGGTCGTCTGGAGCGGCTCGGTCATCGACGGGCTCACGGTCGAGGCGCTGCAGGGCCTCGTGACCGAGCTCAACATCGGCACGCGCTTCACCGGCGTGCCGATCGGCGCGCGCGGCGGCGCCTCCGGCGTCACGCAGGTCAGCGGCTGGATGACCGGCTTTCCGCCGCGCACCGGCTTTGGCCGCGGCTATCCCGAGCACGACCCCTGGCGTTTCGACGCGCGCAGATTGGTCGATAGCGGCGAGGCCGACGCCGCCTTGTGGATCGCCGCCCATGCCGGCGAGGCTCCGGACTGGGAGCGCGACGACGTGCCGCTGATCACCCTCGCGCCCAAGGGCGCCGGCGGAGACGCCAAGACGCGGCGCGGCCTTTACATCGAGGTCGGGCGCCCCGGCGAGACGCATGACGCCGCGGAGCTCGCCCAAGAGAGCAGTTCATTCGTGTTGCGCCGGGCCACGGCGCCCAGCGACGCGCCGACCGTCGCCGAGGTTATCGACGCGATCGTCGCCAGATTTTCGGAGGATGTGCCGTGCTGACCTGCCTATCCGGCGGCCATGTGGTCGATCCCGTCAACGGGACCGACTGCGTTGGCGATGTTTATTTCGAGGACGGCCGCATCGTCGCGCGCCCCGACGGGCGCAAGCCCGACGCGACGCATGACGTAAGCGGCCATGTCGTCATGGCCGGCGCCATCGACATTCATTCGCATATCGCCGGCGGCAGCGTGAACACCGCGCGGCTGCTGCTGCCCGAGGCGCATCGCGCCCACAAGGCGCGCCCGGCCGCGACGCCGCTGTCGACGGCGGGCTGGTCGACCTTCCAGACCGGGCGGCTCTACGCGCAAATGGGCTACACGACGGTGATCGAGCCGGCCGTGTCGCCGCATCACGCGCTGCACGCCCATCTCGAAATGGCCGATATTCCCATCATCGACAAGGCGTTCCTGACCGTGCTCGGCAACGAGCCCTTCGTGCTGGAATCCTTCCGCGACAATGAGAGCCTCGATGTCGTGCAGGATTACATCGGCTCGACGCTGGAGGCGACGCGGGCCATCGGAATCAAATGCGTCAACGCCGGCGGCGTCGACGCGTTCAAGAAGAATGTCCGGGCCTTTTCGCTCGACGACGTGGTGCCGGAATATGGCCTGACCTCGCGCGAGATTTTCCAGCGCATGCAGCGCGCCACGCACGCCACCGGCATTCGCCATCCGCTGCATCTGCACATGAACAACCTCGGCCTGCCCGGCAATGTCGAGACGGCCTGCGCGACCATCGACGCCTCGCAGGGGCTGCGGCTGCATCTCGCCCATGTGCAGTTTTACGCCTACGGCAAGGAGGGCAAGAACGGCTTCTCCTCGGCGGCGGCGCAATTCGCCGAAAAGATCAACGCCAACAAGAATGTCTCGGTCGACGTGGGACAGGTGATGTTCGCGGACATCGTGACGATTTCGTCCGATGTGATGAAGCAGTTCAACAGCCTGCCCGGCGCGCGTCCGAAGAAGGGCGTGATCCTCGACGCCGAGGGCAATGGCTCGGGCGTGCTGCCCTATTCCTACCGCGTCTCGGATTTCTTCAACGCCATTCAATGGGCGGCGGGGCTGGAGCTGTTCCTGCTCACCAATGATCCGATGCGCGTGTTCTTCACCACCGACCATCCCAATGGCGCGCCGTTCACCACCTATCCCGAGGTTTTTGCGCTGCTGATGAGCGCCGACAAGCGCGCGCAATGGCTGTCGCGGCTACCGGCCGATGTCGTGGCGCTGACCAATCTGCCGTCGATCACGCGCGAATACACGATCCAGGAGATCGCCACGATGACCCGCGCCGCGCCGCGCGCGCTGTATGGCTTCGAGGACCGGGGCTCGCTGGGCGCGGGCTGCGTCGCGGATGTCGCGGTTTACAAGAACAACGAGCGAGACCGCGCGGAGATGTTCCGCCACGCGGCCTATGTGTTCAAGGACGGCGAACTCGTCGTGCGCGACGGCGCCGTCGCGCGCTACACGCGCGGCAAGACGCTGCATGTGAAGCCCGATTACAACAAGACCATCAACAAGCGCATCGACGCGTACTACGACGATCTTTACGGTCTGCCGCGCGACATGTTCGCGGTCGACGACGCGGCGCTGCCGGCGGCGCAAGCTTTCGCGGAGGTTCCATGCCGCAGCTAGTTCGCAAGGGCGTCCGCATCGACGACAGTTTCGCGGAAGCCTTCCCGATGAGCGGGACCGGGCTCATTATCACCGCGCCCAATCGCAAATGGGCGATGATCGCCGCGCATACGATGACCGGCTTCGCCACCTCGGTGATCGGCTGCGGCTGCGAGGCCGGCGTCGACATGGAGCTTTCGACCAAGGAGACGCCGGACGGGCGCCCCGGCGTGCGCGTGCTGCTGTTCGCCATGTCGTCGAAGGACGCCGAGAAGCAACTCGTCAACCGGCTCGGCCAATGCGTGCTGACCTGTCCGGGCACGGCGGTGTTTCGCGCCCTCGACGGCGAGTTCGAGATCAAGGTCGGCGACGCGGTGCGGCAGTTCGGCGACAAATGGCAGATTTCCAAGGCGATCGACGGGCGGCGGTACTGGCGCGTGCCGGTCATGGACGGCGAGTTTCTCGTCGAGGGCAAGGTCGGCCTGACCAAGAAATGCGTCGGCGGCGGCAATTTGCTGGTCATGGGCGCGGACTGGGACCAGACGATGCGCGCCACCGAGGCGGGCGTCGAGGCGATCCGCGGCGTCGAGGGCGCGATCACCCCGTTCCCTGGCGGCATCGTCCGCTCGGGCTCGAAGGTCGGCTCGCAATATAAGGGCATGGGCGCCTCGACCAACGACGCCTACTGCCCGACGCTGAGCGGCCTGGGGCGCAGCGAACTCGATCCCGACATCGGCTGCGTGCTGGAAATCGTCATCGACGGGCTGACCGACGCCGCCGTCGCCGCGGCGATGCGCGCCGGCATCAAGGCGATCGTCGCGCTGGGCCCCAAGCAGGGGGCGAAGCGCATCGGCGCCGGCAATTACGGCGGCAAGCTCGGACCGTTCCACTATCATTTGAAGGATCTCCTGCCGTGAAGCCGCTGCTTTTCACGCTCCGCCAGGAGCCCTCGCAAAGACTCGACCTCTCCGGGCTGACGCCGGACCGGCTGATCGGCCGCGCGCAAAAGGAGATCGAGGCCATCGACATCGGCACGACCAAGGTCGGCGCCAAGGTCGGCGACGTGTTCAAGGTGCGGGTCGGCGACCCCCATATGACGCATTTCGAGGGCGGCTCGGAGCGCTTCGACCTTTTAGGCGCCAAGCTGCTGCCGGGCTTTGAAATCCACGTCGAGGGCGATGTCGGCGCGCAGCTGGGACGCAACGCGCAAGGCGGGACGATCACCATCGCCGGCGACGTCGGACCCTACGCGGCGAGCGGCATGAGCGGCGGCCGCATCGACATCGACGGCGACTGCGGCGACTTTCTCGGCGCGCCGCTGGCCGGCGAGATCGGCGGCATGTCCGGCGGGCGGGTGCTCGTGCGCGGCAGCGCCGGCGCGCGGGCCGGCGACCGGCTGCGGCGCGGCATCATCATTATCGAGGGCGACGCCGGCGCGGACATCGGCTCGCGCGCCATCGCCGGCACGATCATCCTGCTCGGCGCGGCGGAGGGACGGATCGGCTATCTCAACAAGCGGGCGTCGCTGGTGCTGGCCGCGCAGGGCGATTTCGGCCCGACCTATGTCGATTGCGGCGCGCATCACTTCACCTTCGCGCGGCTGTTCTCGCGCGCCCTGGCCGAGGACAGCCGGCGCGCCTCGCGGCTGCTGTCGCAAAAACTGCGGCGCTTCGCCGGCGACACGGCGGCGCTCGGCAAGGGCGAGATTCTGACCCCGGCCTGAGCCGCGCTAATCTCGCGATTAAACGCGCCGTTCCCTCGGCGCGTGTTGTCGCGGGAGGCGGGGATGAACTTCGTCGAGCTCGTTCTGACCGTGTGCACATTGGCGCAGCCCGTCGCCTGTGACGAACGGAAACTGATGTTTTCTTCCGAGAGCGGCTCGCTGCACGGCTGCATGATGCAGGCGCAGCCGCTTATCGCGCAATGGTCGGGCGACCACCCGGGGCTGCGCGTGTCGCGCTGGCGCTGCGTCGCGCCGGGCTCGGAAGGCGACAGAATTTGAAACACCCCCAAGGGAGCGCCTAGGCTCCCGAACGAAAGCGAGAAGGCGATGACCATCAAGGCCGGCGACCAGCTTCCCGACGCGACATTGACGATCATGGGCGCGAATGGCCCGGAACCCGTGAAATCCGGCGATTACTTCAAGGGCCGCAAGGTGATGCTGTTCTCGGTGCCGGGCGCCTTCACGCCGACCTGTCACAAGTCGCATTTGCCGGGGTTCGTCGAAAAGGCCGCGGAGATCAAGGCGCGCGGCGTGGACGCGGTGGCCGTCGTCGCCGTCAACGATATTTTCGTGCTCGACGCCTGGCTGGAGGCCAGCGGCGCCAAGGGAAAGGTGGATGGCC
Organism: uncultured Alphaproteobacteria bacterium; assembly: GCA_963699455.1. Taxonomy (GTDB): domain Bacteria; phylum Pseudomonadota; class Alphaproteobacteria; order Rhizobiales; family Beijerinckiaceae; genus Methylocystis. The sequence goes on from CAVOTY010000008.1 coordinate 147,281, forward strand.
TCGCCGACGGCTCCGCCGCCTTCGCCAAGGCCACCGGCACGGAGCTCGATCTCATGGCGGCGGGGCTCGGCGTGCGCGCGCAACGTTACGCCGCGCTGATCGACAATGGCGTGGTTCGCTGGATCGACATCGAGGAGAATTCCAGCTGCGCCACCGTCTCGAGCGCGCAAAAGGCGATGGAAAAGCTCTGATCGCTCAACTGGCGCGCGAACCCCCGGGGTTGCGCGCGCCCGGCGGCGAGATTCTTTCAAACGCGCGTAAATCCGTGCTTTGCCGTAACTATGTTGCCATCCGCGGATCAAAAAGTAAGCACAATTGCCAAGGTTTCGATTTTTTCGCGCCGCTTCAATGGCCTGTTAACCCACAGCATTCAATGTCCAAGTCGTTCCAGCGACTGAAATGTCGACACTGGAACTCAAATGGTCTTGAATATCGGAGCAGAGTCATGAACAAGCTTTTCGCGCGTTTTGTGAAGGACGAGTCGGGCGCCACGGCGATCGAGTACGGCCTGATCGCGTCCTTGATCTCGATCGCGGCCATCGCCGCCTTCACCTCGGTCGGCACCAAGCTGAGCTCGACCTTCGGCTACGTCGCCGGCCAGCTGACCAACTAAAGCGACAAGACGACGCGACATCGGTTAGTTACGTGGCGCACACGCCACGTAAGGTCGCTCCGACAAATCGCGACCCTCGCCGCGCTGGCGAGGGTCGCGATTTGCGCGCGCGCCGCGCCAAAAAAGCGCGGCTACATCCGAAAATCCTCGCCAAGATAAATGCGCCGCACATCGGGGTTGGCGACGATCTCCTCCGGCGGTCCTTCCGTCAACACGTGGCCGTTGTAGATGATATAGGCGCGGTCGGTAAGGCCGAGCGTCTCGCGCACGCTGTGATCGGTGATCAGCACGCCGATGCCGCGCGCCTTCAGATGACGCACCAGATCCTGAATGCCGCCGACCGCGATGGGGTCGATGCCGGCGAAGGGCTCGTCGAGCAGCATGAAGGAGGGATGACCGGCCAGCGCGCGGGCGATTTCGCAGCGACGGCGCTCGCCGCCCGATAGCGCCACGGCCGGCGTCTTGCGCAGCCGCGTCAATTTGAACTCGTCGAGCAGCCCCTCCAGCTCCTCGGCCCGCTGGCGCGCGTCGGGCTGGGTGATCTCCAGCACCGCGCGGATATTGTCCTCGACCGAAAGCCCGCGAAACACCGAGGCTTCCTGCGGCAAATAGCCGACGCCGAGCCGCGCCCGCCGATACATCGGCAGCGGCGTCACATCGTAACCGTCGAGCGAGATCGTGCCCTTGTCGGGCTTCACCAGCCCGGTGATCATGTAAAACACCGTCGTCTTGCCGGCGCCGTTGGGGCCGAGCAGGCCGACCGCCTCGCCCCGCCGCACGTGCAGGCTCACGTCCTCGACGACCCGGCGCGCCTTGTAGGCCTTGGCGAGATGGTGGATCGCCAGCACGCCCCGCGAGTCGTTGCGCGCGTCCTCGACGCTGTCCATCGCCGCGCGTTCAAAGTCCGGCGCCACGCCCCGGGGCGGAGGCGGCCCCTCGGCATGCGAGCCGAGGAATTGCCCATCCCCGGCCGCCGCGTCCTCGTGCAACCAGCCTTCCTCGGCCATTTCATCCGCCTTCAGATTGCCGCCGCGCCGCCGCCAGCGCCCTCCGACGCCGCGCGAAAACAGCGCGCGGGCGCCATTGAGACCGGTGGTAAGCGAATCAAAAAGGCGCAAAAGCAAATGGCTCCAGCTGATCGGCGGTCATGGCGCGACACGAGGCCAGCCTAGGGCCGCGTTGTCCCGGTCGCTACAAAGCCCGCCGCCCGGCGCCCGTTCGACGGCGGGAGACTAGGTACGCGACTGTTTCCGAATTATGCCCAAGGCCGCGCGGCGCTCGTTCGCGCCTCGAAGGCGTCGATCGCATCGGCCTTTCGCAGGGTGAGGCCGATATCGTCGAGACCGTTGAGCAGACAGTGCTTGCGGAACGGATCGATGTCGAATTTCACGACGCCGCCGTCGGGCCCGCGGATCTCCTGGGCCGGGAGGTCGATCGTCAATGTCGCGTTGGCGCCGCGCTTGGCGTCGTCCGTGAGCTTGTCGAGATCGGCTTGCGACACGATGATCGGCAGGATGCCGTTCTTGAAGCAGTTGTTGTAAAAAATATCGGCGAAGCTGGTCGAGATCACGCAGGAAATCCCGAAATCCGCCAGCGCCCAGGGCGCGTGCTCGCGCGACGACCCGCAGCCGAAATTGTCGCCGGCGACAAGGATTTTGGCGTCGCGATAGGCCGGCTGGTTCAGCACGAAATCGGGGTTTTCGGAGCCGTCCTCCTTGTAACGCATCTCCGAAAACAGGCCCTTGCCGAGGCCGGTGCGGGCGATGGTTTTCAAATATTGCTTGGGGATGATCATGTCGGTGTCGATGTTCATGATCTCCAGCGGCGCGGCGACGCCGGTCAGCGTGGTGAATTTTTGCATGTTCCTTGAACTCTTTTCCTCGGCTGTCGCTTCGCGTTGGCCCCGGCCGCCGCGCCCGGCGGCGCCCCCTATCCGCCCTGTAGCAAATCCGTCGTCCGCGCGCAAAATCAGGCGTGTCGTGGGTTGTCGCGGCAACCCTCATCCGACCCCGCTTCGCGGGGCTGCGTTCTCCCACAAGTGGGAGAAGGAGGGGCCGCCGCGAGATACGGCAATATAAATAATAGGGGCGCGTCCCTTCTCTCGCTTGTGGGAGAAGGTGGCCCTTGCGTCAGCAGGGGTCGGACGAGGGCGCCGCGGGTCGCCTCAAACTTCGTCGACGACGCGCCGGCCCCGGGAAGTGTGCATGCCGTTGGCTAAGCTCTTTTCTTTCCCCCGCCGCTGGTCTAAGCGTGCCTGGAACCGCGCGGCGGCTCTAAATTCCCCACTCTACATAGTTCCCGCCCGCCCAGCGACGGATATCCCATGATTGGCGACAACGCCGAGACCTTGGACATGCTCGACCGTCAACGCCGGCGCATTCGCGTGCGCGCCTGGCGGCGGGGGATGCGCGAGATGGATCTCATTCTCGGCGGCTTCGTCGACGCGCGCGTCGAGACATTGGACGCCAGCGAACTGGCGCAGTTCGAGGCGCTGCTCGACGCCGACGACGATGTCGCGTTTCGCTGGTTTTGCGGGGCCGAACCGCTCCCGCCGGCTTATGACACGCCGCTGTTCAAGAAAATCGCCGCCTTTCACGCCGATCGGGACAAGCGGAATTGAAGGCGAGGCTCGATGCTCGCGGGCAAGCCGCCGCCGGCGCGCTGAAAGCCGCCCTCGCGCGCCTCTCGGCCGGCGAGGCGACGCTGTTCGCCAACGCGCCGGAGGGCTTCGACGCCTTCGTCGCCGGCGATCTCGCCCGCGCGCTGGCCGAAAAGGCGGAAGGCCAGGCCGCCGTCTTCGTGCATGTCGCGCGCGACCCGGTGCGCTCGGCTCGGTTTCGCGAGGCGTTGCGTTTTTCCGCGCCCTTCGTCGAAATTCTCGACCTGCCGGGCTGGGACTGCCAGCCCTACGACCGCGTTTCCCCGAGCGCGGCGGTGGCGTCGCGCCGCATGACCGCGCTGGCGCGGCTGGCGCGCTCCAAATCCTCCGCGCAACAGCCGCGGGTGATCGCGACGACGGTGGACTGTCTGTTGCAGCGCGTGCCGCCGCGCCAAAGAATCGCCGCCGACACTTTTTCCGCCGCGCCGGGAAACGTGGTCGAGATGGATCTGTTGACGGGATGGCTGTCGACCAACGGCTTCCTGCGCTCCAGCACGGTGCGCGAGCCCGGCGAATATGCGCAGCGCGGCGGCATCGTCGATCTGTTCGCGCCGAGCATGCCGGCGCCGATTCGGCTCGATTTCTTCGGCAACACGCTGGAGTTGATCCGCGCCTTCGATCCGGAGACGCAGCGCACCACCGGGCAGCTTCGCGCGCTCGATCTCGTGCCGATGAGCGAATTGCAACTCATCAGCGAGACGATGCGGCGCTTTCGTCAGGCCTATACGACCCGCTTTGGCGGCGAGACGCGCGGCGACGCGCTTTACGAGACGATCAGCGAGGGCCGCCGCCATCCCGGCGCCGAGCACTGGCTGCCGCTGTTCTACGAAAAGCTCGACACGCTGTTCGATTATTTCGGCGACGCGCCGCTGTTGCTCGACGCCCATGTCGACGACGCCGCGCATGAGCGGCTGGCGCAAATCGCCGATTATTACGACGCGCGCAAAAGCGCCTATGACGTCGATCTCGCCCGCTCCAACTACAAGCCGCTGGAGCCGAGCCAACTCTATCTGACGCAAGAGGAATGGCGGGCGCGGCTGGAGGCCGTCGCGCGGGGGCGGTTCTCACCCTTCGCGCCGCAAGGCGAGGCGAACAGTCTCGATTTCGGCGCGCGGGCGGGGCGCGATTTCGCCCCCGAGCGCAATCAGCCGGAAGTCAACGTGTTTCAGGCCGCCGCCGATCATATCAAGGCGCTGGCGGCGCAAGGCAAGACCGTCATCGTCGCGGCGTGGTCGGAGGGCTCGCGCGAGCGGCTCGGCCATGTGCTCGTCGAGCACGGCCTGCCGGCGCCGCCGCTGGTCACCGGCCTGCCCGGCGCGCTGGCCTTGGGCAAGAGCGCGGTGTCGCTCGGCGTGCTCGGCGTCGAGCATGGCTTCGAGACGGACAGTCTCGCGGTCATCGGCGAGCAGGATATCTTGGGCGACCGGCTGGTGCGCCGGCGCAAGAAGCACAAGCGAACCGAAAATCTGCTGGGCGAGGTCGCCGCGCTGTCGGCGGGCGATCTCGTCGTGCATGTCGACCACGGCATCGGCCGCTTCATCGGCCTCGAATCGATCACCGCCGCCGGCGCGCCGCACGATTGTCTGGAGATTCATTACGCCGGCGGCGACAAGCTCTATCTGCCGGTCGAGAACATCGAGCTGCTGACGCGCTACGGCTCCGAGGACACCGAGGTCGCGCTCGATCGCTTAGGCGGCGCCGGCTGGCAGGGCCGCAAGGCCCGCATGAAGAACCGCATCCGCGAGATGGCCAAGGGCCTCATCGCCATCGCCGCGCGGCGGATGCTCAAGCAGGCGCCCAAGCTCGTCCCGCCCGAGGGCGTCTACGACGAATTTTGCGCGCGCTTTCCCTATGACGAGACGGAGGACCAGGCCGCCGCCATCGACGCCGTGCTCGACGATCTCGCCTCCGGGCGGCCGATGGATCGGCTGGTGTGCGGCGACGTGGGTTTCGGCAAGACCGAGGTCGCGCTGCGCGCCGCTTTTTGCACGGCGATCAACGGCCGTCAGGTCGCCGTCGTCGTGCCGACAACTCTGCTGGCGCGCCAGCACTACAAGAATTTCACGCAGCGTTTCGAGGGCCTGCCGATACGCCTGGGGCGGCTGTCGCGCATGGTCGGCGCCGCCGAAGCGCGCGATACGAAGAGCCAGCTCGGCGAGGGCAGCGTCGATATTCTGATCGGCACGCACGCCATTCTCGGCAAGGGCGTCAACTTCAAGGATCTCGGCCTCGTCGTCATCGACGAGGAACAGCATTTTGGCGTCGGCCACAAGGAGCGGCTCAAGGAGCTGCGCGCCGAGGTGCATGTGCTGACGCTCTCCGCGACGCCAATTCCGCGCACGCTGCAACTCGCGATGACTGGCGTGCGCGAGTTGTCGTTGATCGCCACGCCGCCGGTCGACCGCCTCGCGGTGCGCAGTTTCGTCTCGCCGTTCGATCCGCTGATCGTGCGCGAGGCGCTGCTGCGCGAGCGTTATCGCGGCGGCCAGGCGTTCTTCGTCTGCCCGCGCATCGACGATCTCGAGGAAGCGTCGGCGTTCTTGCGCGAAAACCTGCCGGAGGCGAAATTCGTCGTCGCGCACGGCCAGATGCCGCCGACCGAACTCGAGGAAAAAATGTCGGCCTTCTATGACGGCGGCTACGACATTTTGCTGTCGACGACGATCGTCGAATCCGGTCTCGATATTCCCAACGCCAACACGCTGATCGTCTGGCGCGCCGATATGTTCGGATTGGCGCAGCTTTATCAGTTGCGCGGCCGCGTCGGGCGCGGCAAGTCGCGCGCCTATGCGCTGTTCACGACGCCCGCCAACCGCTCGATCACGCCGCAGGCGCAAAAGCGGCTGGAGGTGCTGCAATCGCTCGACACGCTCGGCGCCGGCTTTCAGCTGGCGACGCATGATCTCGACATCCGCGGCGCCGGCAATCTGCTGGGCGACGAGCAATCCGGCCACATCAAGGAAGTCGGTTACGAGCTTTACCAGCAGATGCTGACCGACGCGATCGAACTGCTGAAGGCCGGCGTCGAGGAGCCGCAGGAGGAGGTCTGGTCGCCGACCATCGCGCTCGGCGCGCCCGTGACGATCCCCGAGGATTACGTCGCCGACCTCACGCTGCGCTTGCAGCTTTACCGGAGGCTGTCGACGCTGGAGACCGACCGGGACATCGAGGCTTTCGCCGCCGAAATGGTCGACCGTTTCGGTCCGACGCCGCCCGAGGTCGAGCAATTGCTCAAGATCGTCGCGATCAAGGCCTTGTGCCGGCGCGCCCATGTCGAAAAGGTCGACGCTGGCCCGAAGGGCGTCATCGTCGCCTTCCGCGACAATCTCTTCGCCGACCCCGCCGGCCTCGTGCGCTATGTTTCCGAGCAGCGCTCATTCGCCAAGGTGCGGCCGGACATGAAGATCGTTTTCGTCCGCGAGTTCGACACGTTGCAAGAGCGGCTGGAGGGTACGCGGGAGATTTTGCGCGCGCTGGCGGCGATCGCCGAAAAGAAGAAGGCCTAAGCGCCTTTTTTGCCCCCCCCGCTCACGTCGTCCAAAACCCATTGGCGACATGCGGCTGGATCAAATTGACGTTTTCCGGCGAGGTCGCGAAGTCGACCAGCAGCTGGTCGCGCGGCTGGCCGGCGTTGGCCTGGCCGATCCAGTAGTCGAGGCCGCCCGCGTCCGGCGTTCGGCCGAGAATATTGGCATAGAGTTCGGTGACGAAGGTCGTGTTGCTCGGGCTCGCGCCGTATTTCTGGGCGAATTCCGGCGACGCGATAAAATCGTCGGCGAGCGTCAGCGCGCTGGTGTGCTGGCTGTCGGCGATCCCCGCCCAATAGACGAAGCCGGCGTTGTCGGGAATGCGCGCGAAGGCCGCCTGATACAGCTCGTAGACCAGCAAATCCTGGCTGCTGTGCAAATTGGTGACGAGCGTCCCCGTCGCGGTCGCGATCACGCTGGTCGTCGTGTCGCTCGCCGTCGCGCCGGCGGTGTCGGTCACGTTGATGGTGAAGTCCGTCGTCACCGTCTGGCCCGGCGCGACCTGATGCGCGGTCGGCGTGAACACCAGACCATCGACCGCCAACGTGACTTGCGCCGCGTCGCCGCTCACCGTGTAAACGCCGGTCGCGGCGCTGTAGACGCCGCCGTCTAGGTTCGACAGCGCGCCATTGGCGGCGTTGCTCAGCGTCACGGTCACCGTCTCGGTCTGGCCGAAGTCCGGCTCGACGATGACGACGCCCGACAGCACCGTCAGGCCGTGGGCCGGCGTGAGATTGGCGGAGCCCGCGAACGGCGTCAGGCTGGCCTCGTCGGTCGTGGTTTGGCCCGCCACCGCGCCGATGACGACGGGCGGATCGTTCACCGCCGCGGCGGTCACGCTGGTCGTCGTGTCGCTCGCGGCGCCGCCGGCGGTGTCGACGACATTGATGGTGAAGGAGGTCGTCACGCTCTGCCCGGGCGCGACCTGATGCGCGGTCGGAATGAACACCAGGCCGTCGAGCGCCGCCGTCACCTGCGCCGCCGTGCCGGTCACCGTGTAAACGCCGTTGTTGAGCGTCCCGCCGTCGCTCGCGGCGTAGGGGTCGAATAACGCGCCATTGGCGGCGTTGCTCGGCGTCACCGTCACCGTCTCGGTTTGGCCGAAATCCACCTCGGCGATCGCGACATGGGCGAAGGGGTTGAGGCGGGCCTCGTCCGTCGTTGGCTGATAGGCGAGGACGCCGGCGATGGTCGGCGGATCGTTGACCGCGGTGGCGACGACGCTGGTCGTCGCGTCGTAATAGCTGAAGTACAAGTCATAGCCCGACAGAGTGAGCTGGGTCGTCACCGTTTGTCCCGGCGCGGCCTGATGCGCGGTCGGCGTGAACACCAGACCCTCGATGGAGCTGTTGACGGTGAACGCCGCGCCGCTCACCGTGTAAACGCCCGTCGCGGCGTCGTACTGACCGCCGCCCAGGTTGGAGAGCGCGCCATCGGCGGGGTTGCTCAGCGTGACATGCACCGTCTGAGTCGCGTTGGCGTTCGGGTCGTTGATGAAGAAACCCGCGAACGGCGAGACGCTGGCCTCGTCGGTCGTTGTCTGATTGGCGGGCGGGGCAATCACCTGCACCGCTTGACGAGTGCCTTGGACACCGACTTGGGTGTTGGAGTCGCTCGCCGTCGCGCCGGCCGTGTCGGTCACATTGATCGTGAAGTTCGTGTACACGATCTGGCCCGGCGCGACCTGATGCGCGGTCGGGGTGAACACCAACCCTTCGACCGCCGCCGAAACTTGCGCCGCCGTGCCGGTGACCGTGTAAGCGCCGGTGGTGGAGTTGACCGAGCCGCCATCGGTCGCGGCGTTGGGATCGGAGAGCGTCCCATCGGCGGTCGTCGAGGGCGTCACCGTCACCGTTTCGGTCTGGCCGATGTTCCTGTCCGTGATCGTGACATTCACGAAGGGAGCGACCGTCGACGTGTCGGGCGTTATCGCTCCAGTGCTTCCCGCCCCGAAGATGGTCGGGGCAACGGCGACGTCGGTGGCGACGACGCTGGTCGTCGCGTCGCTCGCCGTCGCGCCGGCGGCGTCGGTCACATTGATGGTGAAGCCGGTCGTCACGGTTTGGCCGGGCGCGACCTGGTTGACGCGCGGCATGAACACCAGCCCGTCGACCGCCGCCGCGACCTGCGCCGCCGTGCCGCTTACCGTATAGACGCCGGTGTTGGGATCGACCGAGCCGCCGTCGGTTCCCGAATTCGGGTCGGACAGCGTCCCGTTGGCGGTTGACGAGGGCGTCACCGTCACCGTTTCGGTCTGGCCGGCGTTCACGTCGACGATGCCGACATGCGCGAAGGGAGTGAGGCTGGCCGCGTCGGTCGTCGCCTGATTGGCGGTGGCGCCGTTGATCGCGATGACGACGAAACCGCTGTTGGCGATCTCGAACACCGTGCCATAGCCAAGGGTGAGTTGGCCGGCGCGAAGGCCCGCGGGGTCGAAATTGACGCCGCCGAAGACTGTCGTGCCGAGCAGCACGCCATGGGCGTCGGCGATCAGGGCGCCGCTCGGTTCAAACCCGTCGTAGCCGGTGAAATCGACCAGCGTCGTGGGCGCGCTTGCGTAGCCGCCAACGGTCTTGAGGATCTCGAACACCGAGCCATAGGGGTGCGGGCCGGCGCCGACATTCGCGCCGAACTGGTCTCCCCCGATCGTCGTGCCGAACAGGTCGCCGTTGGCGTCGGCGACCAGGCCGACGACCCCCTCGGCGGCATTGTCGAGGCTAACCAGGGTGGTGAGAGGGCCGTAGCCGGTGGCGGTCTTGACGAGTTCGAACACCGTGCCGTGGCCGTAGGCGCCGCCGCCAGAGGTCGCGCCGAACAGATCGCCGTTGGGGTCCGCGATCAGCCCGCGGATTGGGCTGGAGCCATTGTCGCCGTTGAAATCAACCAGCGTTGTGGGGACGCTGGCATAACCGCTGGCGGTCTTGACGAGTTCGAACACCGTGCCATTGCCGTTGGCGCCGCCGCCTGAGGTCGTGCCGAACAGGTCGCCGCTGGCGTCGGAGATTAGACCGCCAAATGGCGCCGCGCCGTTGGCGCCGTTGAAGCTGAACAGCGTGGTGGGGGCGCTGGCATAGCCGCCGGCGGTCTTAACGATCTCGAATATCGTGCCGTCGTTTGCCGCCCCGCCCTGATTTGTTACGCCGAACAAGTCGCCGTTGGCGTCGACGAACAAGCGGCCAGACGGAAGCGCGCCATCGGCGCCGTTGAAACTGACCAGCGTGGTGAGGGGGTTATAGCCGCCGGCGGTCTTGACGGACTCGAACACGAAGCCGTCGTCGGCCACGCCGCCTTGGCTGGTGCCGAACAAATCGCCGTTAGAGTCGGCGTTAAGGGTGTTGTTGACGCTGCCGCCCTGGAATCCACCACTAAGCAGCGGGATGACGCCGTTAACGTAATCGTCGCCGGCTTTGACGAGCTCGAAGAGCGTCTCGCCTACCGCTGTCACGCCGAACACCTGCCCGTCGTCGGTTATGGTCAGGCCCTCATAGGGAAAGGCGCCAATGTTCCCACCTGGGAAAAAGTATAGGGTCGTGAAATTAACTGTCATTTTCCCCCCGCGAATAGCGCCACTACAAATCGCCCTACACAGCTTATATGATCAGGGGCGCCGGGATATGCCTCCGCGGCAAAAAGTAGCGCCTGCGCTGGATGGAATCCCCACGCGACGGTCTTGGCGTCCGGCGCTATTTTGAACGCCGCGCGGCGGCATCGGCTGATTTGCCTATCCTGACAATGAGAGTAACTGCGTTCGACGACGCTCGCCGCCGACCAACTTCACCGCGTGGTTTTCGCTATCGCGTTTGACGGCGTCCGCCTAGCCGAACTTGCGCCGCGCGTCCAAGCCGAGCCCCAACCCGACCGCGCCGAACAGATCGCCCTCGACGATTTTCGCACGGGGCGTTTGGGCCGTGACCACCGCCCGCACCGCCGGAATCGCCGTCGAACCGCCGGTGAGAAACACCGCGTCGATGCGGTCTCCGGCGAGGCCCGCCGTTCGCAGCGTTTCGTCCAAGCTGCGCGACAAGGCGCCGAGACGATCGGCGATGGCGCCCTGCAACGTGTCGCGGTCGACGCCCACGACAAAGCCCGGCTCGATGTCGGAGAGATCGATCGGGGCGTTCGTCGCGGTCGACAGCGCGATTTTGGCGGCCTCCACCGCGAGCGCGATGGAATGGCCACGCCGGCTCTCGACCACGGTGATGAGCCGCTCGATCAACTCCGGCGACAGCGAATGCCGCCGCATGTTTTGCAGCTCCCGCGCGACCTTGGGTGTATAGAGCAGATTGATGCGGTGCCATGTCGCGAGATCGACGAAGAACGCATTGGCGACCGGCAGGATCTTGGCCCCAAAGTCGCCGCGTGTTTGGCTGCCGAGGCCAAGCGAGGGCATCACCGCGCGAAGACTGAGCAGGCGGTCGATATCCGTGCCGCCGACATGCACGCCCTTGTTGGCCAGCACATCCTTGCCGCGATCGGCCCGCGCGCGCCCTTCCCTCGAAACGCGCACCACGGAAAAATCCGAGGTGCCGCCGCCGATGTCGGCGATCAGCGCATATTGCTCGCCCTCGACGTCCTGCTCATAGGCCAGGGCCGCCGCGATCGGCTCGTATTGGAATTCGATTTCCGAAAACCCCTGGGCGCGAGCGATGTCCTCCAGCGCGTCGCGCGCCGCCCGGTCCGCCTCGGGATTGTCGTCGACGAAATGCACGGGACGCCCCAGCACGACGCGAGAAACATCGTCGCCCGCCGCGCGGTCGGCGCTCGCCTTGAGCCGGGATATGATTAATCCGATGATTTCCTTGAAAGTATAGACGCGGGATTTGATCCGCGTGGTCTCGTCCATCAGGCTGCCGCCGAGCACCGATTTGAGGCTGCGCATCAGCCGCCCCTCGACGCCATCGGCGTACATCGCGAGGGCGGCGCGCCCGAAAGCCGCGGAACCGTCGGAAAAGTCGAAAAAAATGGAGCTGGGCAGGGTCTTGCTGTCGCCCTCGACGGGCACGAGCTCCATCCGGCCCCCTACCTCGCGGGCGACGGTGGAGTTGGAAGTGCCAAAATCCAGCCCGCAGAACGACCGTGAGCGCATTGTCGAGCCGTTCGGTTATGCCGCGGGAATGCGGCTGTCGCGCGGAAACAACGCGCTAGCCCGCCTTCGAACGAAGCGGTTCCGGTTCGCGCGAAGCGAAAGCGATGAATGCACGAACACTGGATCCAACCGCTTCGACCCGAACCGGAAGGGCGCTAGCCGCCGATGGCGGCGTCGATCGCCTTGGTCACGGCGTCGATCGGCTCCATCCCGTCGACCTGCTTCAGCGCACCGCGCTCGGCGTAATAGGCCGACACCGGCGCCGTTTGCGCGCGGTAGGCGTCGAGCCGTATCTTGAGGCTTTCGGGATTGTCGTCGGCGCGCACGGCGCCGCCGGCCTTCTTGGTTTCCGCGACGCGATTCTCGACCCTGGCGAGCAGCGCGCCTTCGTCGACGACAAGTTCGACCACGGCGTCGAGCTTCATGTCCCTTTGCGAAAGCAGCGAGTTCGAGCGCGCGCGCCTGCGTGACGGTGCGCGGAAAACCGTCCAGAATGAAGCCGCTCGCGCAGTTAGGCGCGCTGACGCGCTCGTCGATCAGGTCGATCACCAACTGATCCGGCACCAATTCGCCGCGGTTCATGATTTCCTTGGCCCGCGCGCCGAGCGGCGTGCCGGCGGCGACGGCGGCGCGCAGCATGTCGCCGGTCGAAAGCTGCTCGATATCATATTTGGCCACGAGCCGCGCCGCCTGCGTGCCCTTCCCCGCGCCGGGCGGTCCCAGCAAAACCAGCCTCATTTCGCGCGCTTTCCGCGGAGCTTGGTCTTGCGTATGAGACCCTCGTATTGTCCGGCCTGCAAATGGCCATGGATCTGCGCCACCGTATCCATCGTCACGCTGACCACGATGAGCAGAGAGGTGCCGCCAAAGTAAAACGGCAGGTTGGCGTAGGAGATCAGCGCCTCCGGCAACAGGCAGATCACGGCCAGATAGGCCGCGCCGAGCACGGTGATGCGCATCAGCACCGTGTCGATCTCCTTGGCCGTGCGCTCTCCGGGTCGAATCCCGAGCAGGAAGCCGCCGTGCTTCTTGAGATTATCCGCCGTCTCCGTCGGATTGAACACAATCGCGGTATAAAAGAACGCGAAGAAGACGATCAGGCTGACATAGGCGATCATGTAAAGCGGTCGCCCATGGCTGAAATAGGCGGAGATCGTCGCGAAAATATTGTCGGTGCCCTGTGTCTGGTAAAAATTGGCGACCGTGGTCGGCAACAACAGCAGCGACGACGCGAAGATCGGCGGTATGACGCCGGAGGTGTTGAGTTTCAGCGGCAAAAAGGAGCTCTGGCCTTCATAGACCCGATTGCCGTGCTGACGCTTGGGATAGGTGATCAGCAGCCGTCGCTGCGCCCGCTCCATGAACACGATGAACGCGATGACGGCGAACGACATCGCGATGACGCCGAGAATGACGCCGCTCGAAATCGCGCCTTGGCGGCCAAGCTCCAACGTCGAGATGATCGCCGACGGAAAGGCCGCGACGATGCCCGCGAAAATGATCAGCGACGATCCGTTGCCAATGCCGCGCGAGGTGATCTGTTCGCCAAGCCACATCAGGAACATGGTGCCGCCGACCAGCGTAACCACGGTGGTCACTCGGAAGAACAGCCCAGGCTCGGTGACGACGCCCGATTGCCCCTCGAGGCCCATGGCCATGCCATAGGCCTGGAACGTCGCGAGAATAACCGTTAGGTAGCGGGTGTATTGGTTAAGGACCTTGCGGCCCTGCTCGCCTTCCTTTTTCACGCTTTCCAGCGTCGGCACCACGGAGGTGAGCAACTGGATGATGATCGAGGCGGAGATGTAAGGCATGATGTTGAGCGCGAAGATGGCGCGCCGTTGCACGGCGCCGCCCGCGAACATGTTGAAAAGTTCGAGCACGCCCTTGGACTGGCCGAAAAAGCTTTTGGCGAAGGCGTCCGGATCGATGCCGGGCAGCGGGATATAGGTGCCGAGGCGATAAACGATAAGCGCGGCCAAGGTGAACCAGATGCGCCGCTTCAGCTCGTCGGCCTTGCCGAAGGCGGAGAGATTGACGTTGGCCGCAAGCTGTTCGGCTGCCGATGCCATGGACGGGCTCCCCTTGTTTTGTAAGGCCGTCGTGGAACGTGGTCCGACGCGGCGCTTTTTATTTTGTTTTGCGTTGTTGTCGTCGATCGCCAAAACGCCGCGAGCGCCGCTTTCCGCGTGGCGTGATCGAACGCCATCAAAATAAACAAAGCCGACGCCCCCGCAAGAGCGCCGGCCTGGTTTTGTTACTCCGCCGCGGGCGCGGCGCCGCTCAGAAGCTTCACCGAACCGCCCGCGCCCTCGATCGCCGCGATCGCGGTTTTCGACGCGGCGGCGATCTCGAAGGTCAGCTTCGCGGTGATCGCTCCCTGGCCAAGGATCTTCACGCCGTCGCGAGGCTTCGAAACCACGCCCGCGGCGATCAACGCCTCATTGGTGACGGTCGCGGCGACGTCGAGCTTGCCGGAATCGACGGCCTGCTGAATGCGCCCGAGGTTCACCTCATTGTAGTCATGAGAGAACGGGTTGTGGAAACCGCGCTTGGGCAGACGCCGGTGCAACGGCATTTGTCCGCCCTCAAAGCCCTTGACGGCGACACCGGTGCGCGCCTTCTGGCCCTTGACGCCGCGGCCGCCGGTCTTGCCCTTGCCGGAGCCGATGCCGCGGCCGACGCGCATGCGATTCTTGCTGGCGCCGGGATTATCGGAGAGATCGTTGAGTTTCACCATTTGTCCGCCCTCACTTCTCGCCGATGATTTTGACGAGATGCGCCACCTTGGCGATCAAGCCGCGCACGGAAGGCGTGTCCTGCAGGGTCCGGCGCCGCCCGATCCGGGTCAGCCCCAGTCCGATAAGGGTCCTGCGTTGACGTTCGGGACGCCCGATGGCGCTGCCGATCTGCTCGACGGTGATGGTTTTGGTCGTCGTCATCTCGATGCCTCCCCTCACGCGTCGACGGCTTCGGCGTCGACGCCCTGGCGGCGCGACTGCAAGGTCGAAACCTTGAGCGTGCGGCGGGCGGCGACGGAGCGCGGCGAGTCCTCATGGCCCAGCGCGTCGAATGTCGCGCGGATCATGTTGTAAGGGTTCGAGGAACCCTGGCTCTTGGCGACGACGTCATGAACGCCGAGCGTCTCGAACACGGCGCGCATTGGACCGCCGGCGATGATGCCGGTGCCGGGAGGCGCCGCGCGCAACACGACGCGGCCGGCGCCGTGGCGGCCGTGAACGTCGTGATGCAAGGTGCGTCCTTCGCGCAACGGCACGCGGATCAGCGCGCGCTTCGCCGCGTCGGTCGCCTTGCGGATCGCCTCGGGAACCTCGCGGGCCTTGCCATGGCCGAAGCCAACGCGACCCTTCTGGTCGCCGACAACGACCAGCGCCGCGAAGCCGAAGCGCCGACCGCCCTTCACGACCTTGGCGACGCGATTGATATGGACCAGACGATCCACGAATTCGCTATCGCGATCGTCTCTATCGCGATCGCGACCGCGACCGCCCTCTGATTCACGCGCCATTTTATCTTCCGTCACTTACGCGGACATTCCCGTCCGCTCGCTTCGAGGTAATCGATTTAGAAGTCGAGGCCGCCTTCGCGGGCGCCCTCGGCGAGCGCCTTGACGCGCCCGTGATACATATACGCGCCGCGGTCGAACACCACGGTCTTGATGCCCTTGGCGACGGCTCGCTCGGCGAGAAGCTTGCCCACGACCTTGGCGGCGTCGATATTGGCGCCGGACTTCAGGCTTTCGCGGTTCGCTTTCTCCAGCGACGACGCGGCGACAACCGTCACGCCTTGTTCGTCGTCGATGATCTGCGCATAGATCTGCTTCGACGAGCGAAACACCGACAGGCGCGGACGCCCATAGGCGCGGGCCCGGATCGAGCGGCGCACCCGCTGCTTGCGGCGGATTTCGTGTTGAACGTCCCTGGCCATGACGGCGATCCTTACTTCTTCTTGCCTTCCTTGCGGAAGATAAACTCATTGGCGTATTTCACGCCCTTGCCCTTGTAAGGTTCGGGGGCGCGCAACGCGCGGATTTCGGCGGCGATCTGGCCGATCTGGCGCTTGTCGATCCCGCTGATGGTGATTTCCGTCGGCTTCGGCGTGACGATGGTGACGCCAGCCGGAATCGGGTAATTCACATCATGCGAATAGCCAAGCGCGAGTTGCAGGGTCTTGCCCTGCACCGCGGCGCGATAGCCGACGCCGGTGATCTCGAGCTTCTTTTCGAAACCCGCGGTCACGCCGATCACGATGTTGTTGACCTGGGCGCGCGACGTGCCCCAAAGCGCGCGGGCGCGCTTGGTTTCATTGCGCGGGTCGACCTTGATCGCGTTATCCTGGTGGACGACCGAAACATCGTCGGGAACCAGGAATTCGAGCTGGCCCTTGGCGCCCTTGACCGAAACCAACTGGCCGTCGACCTTCGCGGTGACTCCGGCCGGCACGACGACGGGCTTCTTGCCGATACGAGACATGATTGCAATTCCTGTATGTGGCTTTAGCGCGAGATCAGAAGACCTTGCACAGAACCTCGCCGCCGACATTGTTCTCACGGGCCGCGTGATCGGCCATCACGCCCTTGGGCGTCGACACGATGGTGATGCCAAGGCCGTTCGCGACCCGCGGCACCGCGTTCACATCCGCGTAAACCCGCCGACCTGGTCGCGACACGCGCTCGATCTGCTTGATCACGGGATGGCCATCGAAATATTTCAGCTCGACCTCGAATTCGGTGCGGCCGTTGCCAAAATCCGTGGTGGTGTAACCGCGGATATAACCTTCTTCCTTCAAGACGTCGAGCACATGAGCACGCAGCTTGGAGCCGGGCGTCGCCACCTTGTCCTTGCGGCGCATTTGCGCGTTGCGGATACGGGTGAGCAAATCGCCCAACGGATCGTTGATCGCCATTTCGCTGCTCCCCTTACCAGCTGGACTTCACGAGGCCGGGCACGAGGCCGCGGGAACCAAGCTCGCGCAGGGCGATGCGCGACATCTTCAATTTGCGATAGAAGGCGCGCGGGCGTCCCGATATCTCGCAACGGTTACGCACGCGGCCCAGCGCCGAGTTGCGCGGCAACTCCGCGAGCTTAAGCCGCGCCTCGAACCGCTCTTCCGCCGTAAGGCTGTCATCGATGGCGACCGCCTTCAGACGCTGCCGACGCCCGGCCAACGACTTGGCGAGCTTCATCTTCCGCTTGTTATTTTCAATCGCGCTCTTCTTGGCCATTTGGTCTTGCCTTTTCGGTTACCGCGTTTGAGGCCGAGGCCTCACTGCCGGAACGGGAAATTAAACGCCTTCAACAGGGCGCGCGCCTCATCGTCGGACTTCGCCGTCGTGCAGACGATGACGTCCATGCCGAGGATCGATTCCGCCTTATCGTAGTCGATCTCAGGGAACACGAGGTGCTCCTTGATGCCGAGCGCGAAATTGCCGCGCCCGTCGAACGACTTCGGATTAAGTCCGCGAAAGTCGCGCACGCGCGGCAGCGCGATGGTGATCAGGCGGTCGAGGAACTCGTACATCCGCGTCTTGCGCAAGGTGACCTTGGCGCCGATCGGCATGTTCTCGCGCACCTTGAAGGTCGAGATCGCCAAGCGCGCCCGGGTGATCACCGGCTTTTGGCCGGCGATCAGCGCGAGATCTCCCGCGGCGGCGGTCACCTTCTTGGTGTCATTGACCGCTTCGCCCACGCCCATGTTGAGCACGATCTTGTCGATCACCGGAACTTCATAGCTGTTCTTATAGCCGAACTGCTTGGTCATTTCGGCGCGAACGACTTCCTCGAAATGCTGCTTTAGGCGCGGCGTGTAGGGGCCAGTCGGCATTTCGGCCTTGGCGACCCCGCGCGAACTCCGCTCATCGCCGCCCGTGTCGGACGAAGCGGCCTTGGCTTTCGCGGACTTCTTGCCCTCGGCGACCTTGTCTCCGCCCTTCGCGGGCTTGTCGCCGCCCTTCGCGGGCTTATCCGCGCTCTTGGGCTTTTTTTCCTCAGCCATCGATCTGTTCTCCCGAACGCTTGGCGACGCGAACCTTGCGGCCGTCGTCGAGAATCTTGAATCCGACCCGGGTCGGCTTGCCATCCTTGGGATCGGCGATGGCGAGATTGGACAGCTGGATCGGCGCGGCCTTGGTGATGATGCCGGCGTCGCGATCCTTGGTTTGGCGCTGATGACGCTTGACCTGATTGACACCCTCCACGACGGCGCGGCCGGCGCTCGGATCAACCCTGACGACCGCGCCGGTGCGCCCCTTGTCGCGCCCCGCGATCACGACCACCTTGTCGCCCTTCTTGATCTTGGCGGCCATCACAGCACCTCCGGCGCGAGCGAGATGATCTTCATATGGTTCTTTGCGCGCAGTTCGCGCGGAACCGGCCCGAAGATGCGGGTGCCGATCGGCTCCTTCTGATTGTTGATCAGCACGGCGGCGTTCGAGTCAAATCGAATTGTCGACCCGTCGGCGCGTTTGATGTCCTTCGCGGTGCGAACGACGACCGCCTTCAAGACGTCGCCCTTCTTCACGCGGCCGCGCGGAATCGCTTCCTTGATGGACACGACGATAATGTCGCCCACCCCCGCGTATTTACGCTTCGAACCGCCCAGCACCTTGATGCACATGACCCGGCGCGCGCCGGAGTTGTCGGCGACATCGAGATTTGTCTGCATCTGTATCATGGCTTACCCGCCTCTTTTATCCGGTCTGGTTTCGGCGTCGCGGCCGACTTCGTCCGGAACTTTCCCTTGACGCCCGCGGCCATCAAGCCTTGGGAGCGTTTTCAATGACGCGCCAGCGCTTCAATCTGGAAATCGGCGCGGTCTCCTCGATCGTCACGGCGTCGCCGACCTTGAAGGCGCCGGCTTCGTCGTGAGCATGGTAGTTCTTGGTCCGACGCACCGTTTTCTGAAACAACGGATGCGTGAATCGGCGCTCGACCTTCACGACGACGGTCTTGTTCTGCTTGTCGCTAACGACGACGCCCTGGAGAATTCGCTTCGGCATGGCGCTCACTCAACCTTGCTGCTGATCGCGCTTTTGCGCGGCGATTGTCTTGGTTCTCGCGATATCGCGTCTGACGACGCGAACGCGCGACGTGTTTTCGAGCTGCCCGGTGGCCCGCTGAAAGCGCAGATTGAACTGCTCCTTCTTGAGCTTGAGAAGTTCGTCGTTCAGTTGATCCTCGGTAAGCGCGCGAAGATCGGACACATGCTGCTTGCTTTTCATGGCGTCAAATCCTCACTCGGCGATGCGCTCGATAAAGCGGGTCTTTATGGGCAATTTCGCGGCGGCGAGCGTTAGCGCCTCGCGCGCCAGCGGCGCCGGCACGCCATC
This sequence comes from uncultured Alphaproteobacteria bacterium, assembly GCA_963699455.1. Classification (GTDB taxonomy): domain Bacteria; phylum Pseudomonadota; class Alphaproteobacteria; order Rhizobiales; family Beijerinckiaceae; genus Methylocystis. Next base: position 166,514 of record CAVOTY010000008.1, read on the forward strand.
GATTTCGAACATGATGCGACCGGGCGCGACGCGCACCGCCCACAATTCCGGCGCGCCCTTGCCCTTACCCATGCGCACCTCGGTCGGCTTTTTTGAGATCGGCACGTCCGGAAAGATGCGGATCCAGACCCGGCCGGCGCGCTTCATATGGCGCGTCATGGCGCGGCGCGCGGCTTCGATCTGGCGCGCGGTGATGCGCTCCGGCTCAAGCGCCTTCAAGCCGAACTGCCCGAAGTTCAGCGAGAAGCCGCCCTTCGATACGCCACGGATGCGGCCCTTGAAGGCCTTGCGGAACTTGGTGCGTTTGGGTTGCAACATGATGTCGAACTCTCGAATGCGGCTCTATGGCAGGCGTCTTGGCGTCTCGCCGGGCGGCTTCCCCAACTCCTTCGCCCACGGGCGCTTGCTCGAAGTCTTTGTTCGCCGTTACGCGGCGTCGCGATCACGGCGTCTACCCCGATCGCGATCGCGATCACGATCGCCGTGATGATGATGATCGCCGCCGCCGGCGGCCTGCTCGGCGAGGCGCTTATCCTGGGCCATCGGGTCGTGCTCAAGGATTTCACCCTTGAAAATCCAGACCTTGATGCCGCAGGCGCCATAGGCGGTGTGCGCGGTGGCGACGCCATAATCGACATCGGCGCGCAGCGTGTGCAACGGCACGCGCCCCTCGCGATACCATTCCAGACGCGCGATCTCCGCGCCGCCAAGCCGGCCCGAACAATTGATGCGAATGCCCTGGGCGCCAAGTCGCATGGCCGATTGCACGGCGCGCTTCATCGCGCGCCGGAAAGCCACGCGGCGCTCCAACTGCTGGGCGATCGAATCGGCGACGAGGGTGGCCTCGACCTCGGGCTTGCGCACCTCGACGATGTTGATCACGACCTCGCTGCCGGTCAATTTGCTGACAATCTTGCGGATTTTGTCGATGTCGGCGCCCTTTTTGCCGATCACGACGCCCGGACGCGCCGAATAGATCGTGACGCGGCACTTCTTGTGCGGGCGTTCGATGACGATGCGCGACACCGCCGCCTGCTTCAGCGCCTTCATGATGGCTTCGCGAATGGCGATGTCTTCGTGCAAGAGCTTGGCGTATTCGCTCTTGGACGCGAACCAACGCGAGTCCCAAGTGCGGTTGACGCCAAGGCGCAGCCCGATCGGATTGACCTTCTGACCCATGGGGCGCTCCTTTAGGCCTGTGCCTGCGCTTGAACTTCGCGCACGATGATCGTGAGATTCGAGAAGGGCTTTTCGACGCGACTGGCGCGACCGCGCGCCCTCGCGTGAAAACGCTTCATGACCAGCGCTTTGCCGACGAACGCCTGGGCGACAACCAGATCGTCCACGTCGAGGCTATGGTTATTCTCGGCGTTGGCGATCGCGCTCTCGAGCGTCTTCTTCACGTCGAGGGCGCTGCGCTTGCGCGAAAACTCAAGGTCGGCGAGCGCGCGCTCCACCTTCTTGCCGCGAATGAGCTGGGCCAGAAGATTGAGCTTTTGCGGCGACACGCGCAGCATGCGCGCAACGGCTTTCGCCTCGTTTTCCGCAATTTTCGGCGGATTATTGGGCTTCGACATCGCCTTTAGCCTCTCTTCGACTTCTTGTCCGCCGCGTGACCGTGAAAGGTGCGGGTCGGAGCGAATTCGCCGAACTTGTGTCCGATCATGTCTTCGCTGACATTGACCGGAATATGTTTGTGCCCGTTGTGGACGCCAAAGGTGAGGCCCACGAACTGCGGCAGGATCGTGGAGCGACGGCTCCAGATCTTGATGACTTCCGAGCGACCCGTGCCGCGCGAGGCGTCCGCCTTCTTGAGCAGATAGCCGTCGACGAACGGGCCTTTCCAAATAGAACGAGCCATGGATCAGCCCTTTTTCTTGCGGACGTGTCGCGAGGACACGATGAAACGATCGGTCGATTTATTGCTGCGGGTCTTCTTGCCCTTGGTCGGCTTGCCCCACGGCGTCACCGGATGCCGGCCACCCGAGGTGCGGCCTTCACCGCCGCCATGCGGATGATCGATGGGGTTCATCGTCACGCCGCGATTGTGCGGACGACGACCGAGCCAACGGGAACGGCCCGCCTTGGCGATCGTGGTGTTCATGTGATCGGGATTCGACACGGAGCCGATGGTCGCGAAGCATTGCCCGTGAACCAAACGTTGCTCGCCCGAGTTGAGGCGCAGGATCACATAGCCCTGATCGCGTCCAACGATCTGGGCGTAAGTGCCGGCCGATCTCGCTATGGCGCCGCCCTTGCCGATTTTCATCTCGACATTGTGAACGATCGTGCCAACGGGAATATTGGCAGCGGGCATTGCATTGCCCGGCTTCACGTCAACCTGTTGACCGGACACCACCTCATCGCCGACATTAAGGCGCTGCGGAGCGAGAATATAGGCCAACTCGCCATCGGTGTAACGTATCAACGCGATAAACGCGGTGCGGTTGGGGTCATACTCCAAACGCTCGACCTTCGCCGGAACGTCGAGCTTGCGACGCTTGAAGTCGATGATGCGGTAAGTTTGCTTGTGTCCGCCACCGCGGAAACGCACGGTGATGCGGCCGTTGTTGTTGCGGCCGCCCTTCGACGACTGGCCTTCGGTCAGCGTCTTGATGGGCTTGCCCTTGTAAAGGTCCTTGCGGTCCACGATCACGAGCTGGCGAAGGCTCGGCGTGACCGGCTTGAATGTCTTCAGCGCCATGTTCTTGTCCTCGAGCCTTCCTTAGAGTCCGGTCGTCACGTCGATTTTGTGGCCTTCGGCCAGCGTCACGACGGCGTTCTTGACGTCGCTTTGCTTGCCGCGCACGCCGCGAAACGCCTTGGTCTTGCCCTTGCGCAGCAGGGTATTGACGCCCTCGACCTTGACATCGAAGAGCCCTTCGACCGCCGCCTTGATCTGAGGCTTCGTGGCCGTGCGCGCGACGCGAAACACCACCTGATTGCTTTCAGCGGCCAGAGTCGCCTTTTCAGTCACGACCGGGGCGACGATGACGTCGTAGTGACGGGGATCCTTGCTCATTTCAGCCGCGCCTCCAGCGCATCGACCGCCGAGCGGGTCAGAACCAGCTTGTCGCGACGGATAATGTCGTAAACATTGACGCCCTCGACCGGCAACACGTCGATCTTGGGCAAGTTGCGCGCGGCGAGCGCGAAATTGGTCTGCGGCGCGGCGCCGTCGATGATCAACGCGCTGGCGAGCCCCGTCTTGTCAAAGCCCGCCTTAAGTAGCTTTGTCTTGGGCTCGGCGAGTTGCGCGTTCTCCCAGATAACAATCGCCCCATCCTTCGCCTTGGCCGAAAGCGCGTGCTTGAGCGCGAGAACCTTGACCTTCTTCGTGAGATCGTGTTCGTGGCTACGAACCTGGGGGCCGAACGCGCGCCCGCCGCCGCGAAACTGCGGGACCCGCGCGGAGCCGTGGCGAGCGCCGCCAGTGCCTTTCTGCTTATACATCTTCTTGCCGGTGCGGGCGATCTCCGCGCGATTCTTCACCGCGTGCGTGCCCGCCCGACGCTTGGCGAGTTGCCAGCGAATCATGCGGAAAATCAAATCCGATCGCGGATCGAGGCCGAAGACCTCGTCGGAAAGCTCGATCGAACCGGCCGTCTGACCGTCGAACGACGTTACGTCGATCTTCACGGCTCAGTCCTCCTTCTTTTGTTCTTGCGGAGCGACGACTTCCGCCAGGCGGAACTTGCCGGGCTGTGGAGCCTCCGCTGGAAGCGCGCGCTTCACCGCGTCACGCACGAATATCCAGCCGCCGGCATGACCGGGAACGGCGCCCTCGACCAGCACCAGGCCGCGGGTGATGTCGAGTTGCACGACCCGCAAATTCTGCGTGGTCACGCGATCCGTGCCCATGTGGCCGGCCATTTTCTTGTTCTTGAAGGTCTTGCCGGGGTCCTGACGACCACCGGTCGAACCGTGAGATCGATGCGACACCGAGACGCCATGTGTCGCGCGAAGGCCACCGAAGTTCCAACGCTTCATCGGTCCGGCGAAACCCTTGCCGATCGATGTTCCCGTCACGTCGACAAACTGACCAACGACGAAATGGTCCGCCGTGATTTCGGCGCCGACCGGCAACAATCCCGCCTCGTCCACGCGGAACTCGGCGAGCTTCATTTTGGGCTCGACCTTCGCCACCGCGAAGCGTCCACGCTCGGCCTTGGAGACATTCTTAACCTTGGCGCGGCCGATGCCGAGTTGCACGGCCGTGTAGCCGTTCTGCTCTTGCGTCCGATGCGCGACGACTTGGCAGCCGTCGAGCTTGAGCACCGTGACCGGCACATGTTCGCCCGCATCGGTGAAGATGCGGGTCATTCCGACCTTTTGCGCGATAACGCCCGACCGCATGATCCAATTCCTTCGCTGGGCGCGCCCTGTTCGGGCCGCCCGAGTGCCTCATTTGCCTTAAAGCTTGATCTCGACATCGACCCCGGCCGCGAGGTCGAGCTTCATGAGCGCGTCGACGGTCTGCGGCGTGGGATCAACAATATCGAGAACGCGCTTGTGCGTTCTGATTTCGAACTGCTCGCGTGACTTCTTGTCGATGTGGGGCGAGCGGTTCACAGTGAATTTCTCGATCTTCGTCGGCAATGGAATCGGTCCGCGCACATGCGCGCCCGTGCGCTTGGCGGTCGACACGATTTCCTTCGTCGACGTATCGAGAATCCGGTGATCGAATGCCTTTAGGCGAATCCGGATGTTCTGACCGTTCATTGTCTCTTCCTCGATGGACCGCGAGCTTCACCGCCCGCTTCGGTTTCGCGAGCCCATTCGAGCTCGCGACCTTGTTCATGCAAGCGAGGCTGAAAGCCCCGCGGTCCGGATACCGCCAAAAAAGCTCACTCGATGATGCTGGCGACGACGCCGGCGCCGACGGTTCGGCCGCCCTCGCGGATGGCGAAGCGCAGCTTCTCCTCCATGGCGATCGGCACGATCAGCGCCACTTCCATCGCCACGTTGTCGCCCGGCATCACCATCTCCACGCCCTCGGGCAGCGTCACGATGCCCGTCACGTCGGTCGTGCGGAAGTAAAACTGCGGACGGTAGTTGGTGAAGAACGGCGTGTGGCGGCCGCCCTCCTCCTTCGTCAAAATATAGGCCTCCGCCTTGAACTTGGTGTGCGGCTTCACCGAGCCGGGCTTGCACAGCACCTGGCCGCGCTCGACGTCCTCGCGCTTCGTGCCGCGCAGCAGGCAGCCCACGTTGTCGCCCGCCTCGCCCTGATCGAGCAGCTTGCGGAACATCTCGACGCCGGTCACCGTCGATTTCACCGTCGCGCGAATGCCGACGATCTCCACTTCCTCGCCGACCTTGACGATGCCGCGCTCGATGCGCCCCGTCACCACCGTGCCGCGGCCCGAAATCGAGAACACGTCCTCGACCGGCATCAGGAACGGCTGATCCTTCGGACGCTCCGGCTGCGGAATATACTCGTCGACCGTCTGCATCAGCTTCAAAATCGCGTCATGGCCGATCTCGGGATTCTTATTCTCGAGAGCGCACAGCGCCGAACCCTTGGTGATCGGAATGTCGTCGCCGGGGAATTCATACTTCGACAACAGCTCGCGAACCTCGAGTTCGACCAGCTCCAAAAGCTCGGGATCGTCGACCATGTCGACCTTGTTCAGGAACACCACCAGCGCCGGAACGCCGACCTGGCGCGCCAGCAGAATATGCTCGCGCGTCTGCGGCATCGGCCCGTCGGCGGCCGAAACAACCAGGATCGCGCCGTCCATCTGCGCCGCGCCGGTGATCATGTTCTTCACATAATCGGCGTGGCCAGGGCAATCGACATGCGCGTAATGGCGGTTCGCCGTCTCGTATTCGACATGCGCCGTCGAAATCGTGATGCCGCGCGCCCGCTCCTCCGGAGCCTTGTCGATCTGGTCGTACGCCGTGAACGTCGCCCCGCCCGTCTCCGCCAAAACCTTGGTGATCGCCGCCGTCAGCGACGTCTTCCCGTGGTCCACGTGACCAATCGTCCCGATGTTGCAATGCGGCTTGTTGCGTGAGAACTTTTCCTTGGCCATGGCCAGTCTCCTTGGTCGTTCCTAAAACCCGAGCGCGATAGCTGATTAGGCGAATTTCGCCTGAACCTTTTTCGATTCGCCCTCGGGCACTTGTTCATAGTGATCGAATTGCATCGTGTAGTTGGCGCGGCCTTGCGTGCCCGAGCGCAACTGATTGACATAGCCGAACATATTGGCGAGCGGCACCATCGCGTCGATCACCACCGCATTGGCGCGCATGTCCTGACCCAGGATTTGGCCGCGACGCGAATTCAGATCGCCGATCACGAAGCCGGTATATTCCTCCGGCGTCACAACTTCGACCTTCATGATAGGCTCAAGCAGGACCGAGCCGCCCTTTTGCAGGGCTTCCCTGGTCGCCGCGCGCGCGGCGATTTCGAAGGCGAGCACCGAGGAGTCGACATCGTGGAATGCGCCGTCGAACAGAGTCGCCTTGAGATCGACCACGGGGAAGCCGGCGAGAATGCCGGAGCCCATCACCGAATTAATGCCTTTTTCCACCCCGGGGATGAATTCCTTCGGCACCGAGCCGCCGACGATACTGCTCTCGAACACATTGCCCCCGCCAGCCTCGTTGGGTTCGAACACGATCTTCACGCGCGCGAACTGGCCGGTGCCGCCCGTCTGCTTCTTGTGGGTATAGTCGATTTCGGCCTTGCGGGAGAGACGCTCGCGATAAGCGACCTGCGGCGCGCCAATATTGGCGTCGACCTTATAGGTTCGGCGGAGAATATCGACCTTGATGTCGAGATGCAGTTCGCCCATGCCCTTCAGAATTGTCTGACCGCTCTCCTGGTCGGTCGAGACGCGGAAGGACGGATCCTCGGCGGCGAGCTTCGACAGCGCGATGCCGAGCTTCTCCTGGTCGGCCTTCGACTTTGGCTCTATCGCGATCTCGATGACCGGCTCGGGGAATTCCATCCGCTCGAGAATGACCGCCTTTTGCGTGTCGCAGAGCGTGTCGCCGGTGCGAGTGTCCTTGAGTCCGGCGAGCGCCACGATGTCCCCGGAAAAGGCCTCCTTGATGTCTTCGCGATTGTTGGCGTGCATCAATAGCATGCGGCCGACGCGCTCCTTGCGGTCCTTGGTCGAGTTCAGCACGGTCGTGCCCGACTCGATCTTGCCCGAGTAGACGCGGCAGAAGGTGATGGTTCCAACGAACGGATCGTCCATGATCTTGAAGGCGAGCATCGAAAAAGGCTCGTCGTCGGACGGATTGCGAACCATCTCCGCGCCCGTGTCCATGTCAACGCCCTTGATCGCCTCGCGGTCGATCGGCGACGGCAGATAATGCACAACCGCGTCGAGCAAGGGCTGCACACCCTTGTTCTTGAAGGCCGAACCGCAGAACACCGGGACGAAGGCGACTCGCCGGACGGCGAGTCGAATGAGACGATGGAGCGTCTCCTCGCTCGGCTCCTCGCCGTCGAGATAGGCGGCCATGGCCTCGTCATCGAGTTCGACCGCCGCGTCGATCAGCAGGGTGCGATATTCCTTGGCTTGCTCGAGCAATTCGGCGGGAATTTCCTCGTCATGATATTTAGCGCCAAGACCCTCGTCTTCCCAAACGACCGCCTTCATGCGGACGAGGTCGATAATGCCCTTGAAGTTGCTTTCGGAACCGATCGGCAACTGCGCGCAGATCGGACGACCGCCGACTCGGGTGCGAATTTCCTCCACGCAGCGGAAGAAGTCGGCGCCAATCTTGTCCATCTTGTTGACGAACACGATGCGCGGCACGTGATACTTGTCGGCCTGCCGCCAAACGGTCTCCGTCTGCGGCTCGACGCCCTGATTGCCGTCGAGAACGCAAACGGCTCCATCGAGCACGCGCAGCGAGCGCTCGACCTCGATGGTGAAGTCGACGTGGCCGGGGGTGTCGATGATATTTAGACGCTTGCCGTTCCATACCGTCGTGGTCGCGGCGGAGGTGATGGTGATGCCGCGCTCCTGCTCCTGCTCCATCCAATCCATCGTCGCGGCGCCTTCGTGCACCTCGCCGATCTTATGGCTCTTGCCGGAATAATAGAGGATACGCTCGGTCGTCGTGGTTTTGCCCGCATCGATATGCGCCATGATGCCGAAGTTGCGATAGTCCTCGATGGGATGAGAGCGGGGCATGGAATCGTCCTCGATGGGCGCGAAGCGCCGTTACCAGCGGTAATGCGAAAAGGCGCGGTTAGCTTCGGCCATGCGATGCGTGTCTTCGCGCTTTTTCACGGCGGCGCCACGATTGTTCGACGCATCCAGCAGTTCGGCCGACAGCCGATCCACCATGGTCTTGTCGTTGCGATCGCGCGCCGCGTTGATGATCCAGCGGATCGCCAGCGCCTGGCGTCGCTCGTTGCGCACTTCGACCGGCACCTGATAGGTCGCGCCGCCGACGCGGCGGGAGCGAACCTCGATCGCCGGCGCGACATTCTCGAGCGCGGTCTTGAAAACGCCGAGCGGATCGCTCTTCGCCTTCGACTCAACAATGTCGAACGCTCCGTAGACGATCGCTTCCGCGATCGACTTCTTGCCATCATACATGATGGAGTTCATGAATTTCGCGAGAATGAGATCGCCATACTTGGCGTCCTCGATAACTTCCCGCTTTTCCGCTCTATGACGTCGCGACATCGCCCTGGCTCCTTACTTCGGACGCTTCGCGCCATATTTCGAACGGCGCTGCTTACGGTCCTTAACGCCCTGCGTGTCGAGCACGCCGCGCAAAATGTGATAACGAACGCCCGGAAGATCCTTCACGCGTCCGCCGCGGATCATCACCACCGAGTGCTCTTGCAGATTATGGCCCTCGCCCGGGATGTAACCGATGACCTCGAAACCATTGGTGAGACGCACCTTGGCGACCTTGCGCAGAGCCGAGTTCGGCTTCTTCGGAGTCGTCGTGTAGACGCGCGTGCAAACACCGCGCTTCTGCGGGCAGGCGCCAAGATGGCGCGACTTCTCGCGGTATGTCTTCGGTTGCCGCGGCTTGCGGATCAACTGGCTAATCGTCGGCATCAAGCTATCCTTCGCTTCGAGCGAATGGTGAATTCATTGGCAAACCCGCCTGTAATCGCAAAAGCGACACAAACGAGCCGAGCGCGCTCGACCCATCGGCCGAGGCGCTCCAGACGCAGAGGACCCCGGCGAACCAGGATCATGCACTCCTCTCCCGCGCTGTTGGGCGGGGATCGATTACCCTCCGGCCTCGCGGCCCGTCGGGTAGATGGTAGCAGGCGAGGCGACAGCGTTTAGTTTCGAAGTGTCGCTAACGAGTCGTCAGCGACGGCATGAAGCTACGGCCTGTCGAAGTTCGCGGAAACTAGTCGCGGCGCTTCGCTACGTCAAGCAAAGAATGCGGCATTAGGCAAGAAAAGTGCAATGCCAGACGGCCAAGCGCTACTTGGGTTTTCGCGGGCCTAGCCTCTATGCTCTCATGATGTCCGTCAATTCGGGGGCGACGAATTTTCCGCGCGCAATCGCCTGAAGAATTCTCGCGCGGCTGCGGGAACATACGCTGGAAGGTCTTCAAAAGTCTTCATTATGTCGGGTTGATGGCGCAACAGATATTCGACCATGCGATCCACCGCCTGCGATTTTTCGCCGAACTTCTCTCCCGCCTTATGCGCAACGCCGCCCGCGAATTCGCCCCCTAACGTTCCGACGCATAAAAACATGACGAACACGAGCTTCCTGACGGTCGCGAAACTCCACCGGCGGCTTTTTTCCGCCTGCGGGCCTTCGCGTTCGGCGGCTTGAAGAGCAATTTCGATGACGTTTCCCGATTCTGGCTCGATGACCCGTGCGTCCCGTCCGCCAATGACAATCCGCAGGCAAGGCGCGACCGGCTCCTTCGGCTGTTTGAACTCTCGATAGGCCTCGTCATTGGCCAAGGCGGTCGGGAAGCGCCGGACGAAGGCCGCGCTGGGTATGACGAGTTGATCCAACGACTCTCGCGCGGCCGCGTCCATTTTGGGCGTCAGATCATCGGGCGTTGATCCCGCCTTGTCGTCGCGATCGATAAACGTGCCGATCGCCACCGCGAGCTCCCAAACCGTCGAAATGTTTTCCGCGACGGATTCCGTGTCGCCCTCGATCCATTTGGCGAATTCGCCAATGGTCTCCGCGATGTTGCTAAAGCCCCCCTGGTTGTGCAGTCGCTTGGCCTGAACGAGCGCGGCGGCGGCGCGTTTTTTCACCCGCTCGTGAAGCTGGCGGGTTTGCGGGTCTTGAGCGGCGGCGATATCGCCTTGGCTCGCGGCGCCGACGATGCGCGCCTTGCCGTCGACGATTGAAACGTTCGCGCCATGCGGATCGTGAACGATGCGCTCGACGGCTCGCGCGATCCCTGGATCGTCGAGGCCGGGTTGGGGTCTTTTAAGCCGCGCGATTTCCGCCGCGAGGGCGGCGTTTTGTTCGGCGGGGTCTTTTTCGCGCGGATCGACGGGGAGGGTCGCGAACAGGAGTTCGATCTCCTCGGCGGCCTCATGAGCATCCCAACGGCGCGCGTACCAGTCGAGCCAAGGCGACCAATGCGGTTGGTTCAGCTCGTTAGATAGCTTGCCATAGCGGAATATCGCCTCGTTAGGCACACCTCGCGGCCACAACGGCGCGCTCGCGAGATCGCTTGGCGAAAATGTCTTGAGCCGGTTGGCGTCGGCCGCCACGGCTGCCCAAATGTCGGCGGTGGCGGTGGCGGTGGCGGCGGCGTCGGCGGCGTCGGCGGCATAGGCGTCGGCGGCGTAGGCGGTGGCGTAGGCGGCGGCGTTGGCGGCGTAGGCGGCGGCGGCGGCGTTGGCGGCGGCGTTGGCGGCGTAGGCGGCGTTGGCGGGGTTGGCGGGGGCGGCGGCGTTGGCGGCGTAGGCGGCGTAGGCGGCGGCGTTGGCGGCGTAGGCGGCGGCGCGAAGCTCATTGGCGCGGGTCGGATACTTGGCCGCGACCCGCGCCAATGCGGTCGCCCAAAACGACGCGAACATCAACTCCGAAAATTGTCGCGGCTCGAGGCGTCCAGCGAGGCGATGCAGCGTCGGCGCGACGCGCAGCGCCGCCCGCGCCGCGATGACGATGCTCGTCTCGCGCGGCTGTGTCTTCAGCCACGCTTCAAGCTCGTCGCGATTCTTAAAACTCAATTCCCCGTTCGAAACGTCGCTCATGAGAAACCGTCTCCGCGACGCTCAACATGCGGGCTTTGGGCGCGCGGCGCAAGGCCGCGCGCTCTTCTCCGCGAACCAAGGGCTTCGCGACGAAAAAGCGGAAGATTAAAGCAGCGCGGCCAGGCTCGACGACAGCGGATAGCCGAGACCAACACCGAGCAAAACGCCGGCCGCCACGTCGCTGGGGTAGTGATGGCCCGTCGCGATGCGCGACCAGGCCATGCAGCAGGCCATCACGATCGCCGAAAGCGCCGCGGCCGGCCACAAGATGACAATGGGCGCCAACACGCCGGTCAGCGTCATCGCATGGCCGCTCGGAAAGGAATGCTCGTCGAGCGTCTTGAGCAGGGACGGCAGACGCGGGTCCACCTTGAAGGGCCGCAGGCGCTTGAAACGCCGCTTGATGAGCGGATACAGAATATGCATCAGCGCGGCGTTGACCGCCGCCAGCAGGATCATGCGCTTGCCGCCGTCCCAGCCCCACTCCGCCACCACGATCGCGGCGAGAATGGGATAGATGAAGCCATTGCCCAGCTTGCTGATGGCGATCGCCAGCGCCCGACCGACGGGCGAGCGCGCCGCGAAGGCGCTCATTCGCCGTACGGCCGCGAGGTCCGCCTCGATCAATCTGGAGAGCCAGGGAGTCGCGGGAGCCGGCGCGGCGCGACCGAGGAAGCGAGGCAGGCGGCGCGTCGAAGCGAGAGGATTGGTCATGAATGTCATGACCAATGAGTAGCAAACCGATGCTGCGCTTTTGTGCCGGTTCCACGTCGTTCAGATGACGCGGATCACAACAATTTCATGACGTTGCATGACAGTTGAATGACGTTGGAGCCGAGCTTGCTTTCCGCTCTTTTCGCGAGGGAACGCTCGTCTCCTTAACCCTCGAACACGCCCAGCGCGGCGCAAATTTGTTCGGCCCGCGCCCTTAGCTGCTCATTGTCCGCCATTGTCCCCGGCGGGCGCAGGGCGACGCCGTCCCAGCGCGGCAAAATATGGAAATGCAGATGAAAGATGACCTGCCCGCCGGCGGTTTCGTTGAACTGCTGCAGCGTCAGCCCATCCGCGCCCAGCGCGGACTTGGCCGCCTTCGCCACGTGTTGAACGCGCTTGATCAGTTGACCCAGCGTTTCCGGGTCGACGTCCAAAAGCCCGCGCACCGGTTTTTTTGGAATCACCAGCACGTGGCCTTCGGCGCGCGGCATGATGTCCATCATCGCCAGCGCGACGTCGTCCTCATAAACCTTATGCGCGGGAATTTCGCCGCGCAGGATTTTCGCGAAGATATTTTGCGGATCATAGGCGATGGACATTGGCGTCTCCCAGCGCCGCGCGTTCAAGCACCATGCTCGAATGCGCGAATATTGGTTTCGCGGAACGGGCTCGCGGGGTAAACGCCCAAAATTTCCACTTCCCGCGAGAAGAAGCGCAATTCCTCCAACGCCCGCGCCAGGGCGGGCTGATCGGGCCGGCCGTCGACATCGGCGAGAAAGCGCGTCGCCGCGAATTCGCCGTCGACCATGTAGCTTTCCAGCTTGGTCATGTTGACGCCATTGGTGGCGAAGCCGCCGAGCGCCTTATAGAGCGCCGCCGGCACGTTGCGCACGCGGAAGATAAATGTGGTCATCGTCTCCGACGAGTCCGGCGGAGGCCAGCTCGAGGTTTTGGAAAGCACCACGAAACGCGTGGTGTTATGGGCTTCGTCCTCGACATTTTCGGCGAGAATGTCGAGCCCGTAGATTTGCGCGGCGAGTCGCGGAGCCAGCGCCGCCTTGGTCGGATCGTTCCATTCGGCGATCTCGCGCGCCGCGCCGGCCGTGTCGCCCGCCGTGAAGGCGTCGAGCCGCAATTGATGAATGATTTTGCGGCATTGGCCGAGAGCGTGCACATGGCTGTAAACGCTCTTTAATCCGTCGCGCGCGGCGCCGCGCGGCCCCATCAATTGAAAATGGATGGGCAAAAAGTATTCGCCGACGATGTGAAGTCCGGAATTGGGCAGGAAATGGTGAATGTCGGCGACCCGTCCGGCGATCGAATTCTCGATCGGGATCATCGCAAGCCTCGCCGCCCCCTCGGTCACGGCCGCGAAGGCGTCCTCGAAACTGGCGCGCGGCAGCGGCGTCATGCGCGGATAGGCGTCGCGACAGGCGATGTCGGAGTTGGCGCCGGGCTCCCCTTGATAGGCGATATAGTCGGTCACGCTTTACCCCTCGGTTCACTGGCCACATGGAGCTACCTGGGGAGCGACCCGGCGCGCCGCTTCAAGATCTTGCTCCGTATCCACCGACGGGCCGGCCTTGTCCAGCAGCGCGGCGTCGATGCGCATGCCGTCCTCCAGCGCGCGCAATTGCTCGAGTCGCTCGCGTCTTTCGAGCGACGAGACCGGCAGGCTAATGAATCGCTCGAACGCCGCGCGACGAAACACATAGACGCCAATGTGGTGATGAATCGGCCCCTCGCCAAAGGGCGCCCGGGCGCGCGTGAAATATAGCGCGCGCAGGCGAGTGGGCGACACTCGCGCGCCGACCAGTTTCACGACGTTGGGATCATCCGCTTCGCCCGGCCCGGCCAATGTCGCCAATGTCGCCATGTCGACGCGCCCGTCCTCGAGCAAGTTCAAGGCGGCCTCGATCGCGCCGCGTGGCAGGAACGGCTGATCTCCCTGGAGGTCCACCACGACGTCGTGCTTTCGCAGCGGGTCGATCCGGCCGAGCGCCTCGCCTATCCTATCCAGACCACAAGCATGCGCGCCCGTCGTCATCACGACGTCGCCGCCCGCCGCCCGAGCGGCCTCGGCGATTTCACGCGCGTCGGTCGCGACGAACACCGGTCCGACATTGGCGTCGAGTCCGCGCTCCACAACATGGGCGATCATCGGCTTTTCCGAGATCATGGCGAGCGCCTTGCCCGGCAGTCGCGTCGATCCCAGCCGCGCCGGAATAAAAACAATCGGATTCACGAACGTCGCCCCTCGTCGGAAACGCGCGAGTCGATCGCGTTTTATAGCGCGCTTAATAGCTGTTCTTATCTTCGCCAAGCCAACCCTTATTGGTCTTGGTGAAGTGCAGGGAGCCTTCGCTCTTCAGTATTTCGTTTTTCGGAAAGGTCTGATCGGTCGCTATACCCAATAGAGCGCATGAGCCTCGCTCTTTTTCATTGGCGCATTTGGCGTCGTAGCCCTCGGGAAACTGGACTTCCGACTCGTACCAATATTCGTATACGTCCTCCGCGCCGACGTGAGCCGCTCGCCCTTGCGTTTTCTTGAAGGAGACGATCTGAGCGGGAACCTTGGATCGTTCGAACAAATTACGCAGCACTTTCGCGCCCGCGGCGTCACCCGGCTCTCGATTGGAGTCGCAGGCGGCCATTAGCAGGGTGGCGGCCAGGGCTAACGAAAGTTTCATCACGGACTTGGTCATTCATACGCCTCCGCGCCGCATTTTTGTTGGCGCCGCATTGTGTGACAAGATCGATCGACGCGCCAAAACGACGACTCTCCGGCCCCGCACATTAACGTTGTGCCGAGATGGATTGCCCTCGTTTTGCGAGGTCTGTGGAAATTCATACCAGATAGTTGCATTTTTGTGCAGCGGCTGTATTGTCTTAAGGCCAAATGAGTTGCGCGTCTGGCGGCGTCGAAGGGCACACAAGACCCGAACGTCCGTTGTAGGTTCGATGCGTATCGGCAGAACTTTGAATACCCTACGGAGTGCTCAGGTCCGCCGCATCTCCTGGGTCCGTGGGGTTGGCCGGTTAGTGTTGGGTTGGAGTGGCCTCCTTGAAGCCCTCGCTAACCGGCCGCCTTCATTTGGAGAGGACTTGCTGGAGAAGGCGGGGCCGGCATTCAGGCTCGGCCGCTCCCATGTAATAAAACGAAGCTCTTCTAATAAAACGAAGCTCTTCGCTGGTTGCCGGGCATTGCGTCTTCTGGACGCGTGGACTCCGCGCTCCGCCCGCCACGCATCCTTGCAATTCTTGATCGAGCGCGCTTCTCGGCCATCTCGCGTCGCGAACAGCCAGGGATGCTGAATTCTTCGCGCCCGCGTCGTCATGAAGACGGCGCGTATCGGCGGCTCATGCGAAGCGACATTCGAACGCGCTCCCAAACTCGTCGCGGGACCGCCATGCTCGGACCGTCGACTTTACTTAATCTTGGTCTCTTTAAATTCGACGTGCTTCTTGGCGACCGGATCGTATTTCTTGAATACGAATTTTTCCGTCTTGGTGCGCGCGTTCTTCTTGGTGACATAGAAAAAGCCGGTGTCGGCCGTGGACAGCAGCTTGATCTTGATCATGGCGGCCTTTGCCATCGGGTCGTTCCAATCCTAAAAAAGGGAATACGGCCCGTTCCGTCGCGGTTAGCGTCGGCGAGGTCCGAATTGACGCGCACCATAAGCGCGCGCGTTCCTTTGTCAAGCCGCGGCGAACCGCGCGCGCCGTTCGCCAGGGAAATAGGCTCTTGCCTCCTTCAGCCGAAACGACCACAAATCGGTGGCTCTCCGGAGGAATGGAACATGCCGCGCCTCGCCGTCGTCACCCTGCTTCTCGTCCTCGCGGCGCCAGCCTGGGCGCTGGATAGGGTGACATTCGCCACCAACTGGCGCGCTCAGGCCGAGCAGGGCGGCTTTTACCAGGCGGTTGTCGACGGCACTTACGCGCGGCGCGGACTCGACGTGACCATCCAGCAGGGAGGCCCCCAAACCAACGCGCGCCTGCTGCTGGCGGCGGGACGCGTGGATTTCGCCATGGGCTCCAACCTCATTCAGACATTCGAGGCGGTTCGGCAAAAGATTCCCGTCGTCGATGTCGCCAGCATGTTCCAGATCGATCCGGTGATATTGATGTCGCACCCCGGCGTCGGCCTCGACCATTTCGAGGATCTGCCGCGAGCCACCGCCTTCATCGCCAGCGACATGCTGGTCTCCGTTTATCAGTGGCTAAAGCAGGCTTATGGCTTTCGCGAGGAGAAGGTGAAACCCTATGGCTTCAATCAGACCCCGTTCATCGCCGACGCGCATTCGATCGAACAGGGCTTCCTGACGTCCGAACCCTATCAGGTCGAGCGCGTGGGTGGCTTCAAACCCAACGTTTTTCTGCTGGCGGATCATGGCTACGACAGCTATTCGACGACCATCGAGACCCGCGCCGAGACCATCGCCGGCAATCCCGACCTCGTGCAACGTTTCGTCGACGCTTCGATCATCGGCTGGCGTAACTACATCCATGGCGACCCCACCGCCGCCAACGCGGCGATCAAGCGCGACAATCCCGAAATGACCGATGGCCAACTCGCCTATTCGCTGTCCAAGCTCAAGGAGCGCGGGATCGTCGATTCGGGCGAGGCCCGAACG
This sequence comes from uncultured Alphaproteobacteria bacterium, assembly GCA_963699455.1. Taxonomy (GTDB): domain Bacteria; phylum Pseudomonadota; class Alphaproteobacteria; order Rhizobiales; family Beijerinckiaceae; genus Methylocystis. The sequence continues at coordinate 183,044 of CAVOTY010000008.1, forward strand.
CTCGGCATCGGCGTGATGAACGACGCGCGCATAAAAAACTTCTTCGACAAAATGGCGCGCGCCGGAGTCGTCCCGGCCGATCTGCCCTATCGAGACGGCTACACGCTGCGGTTCATCGGCAAGGGCGTCGGACTAGAGCCCGAGGGGAAATGACCGCGCCGGCGCGAGGCGCTCCGCTGGTCTCGATGCGCGGCATCGGCAAGACCTTCGAAGGCGGCGTCGCCGCATTGCGCGGTCTCGATCTCGACGTTCATCCGGGGGAAACCGTGACGTTGCTCGGCCCCTCGGGTTGCGGCAAATCGACGGCCTTGCGCCTGCTCGCCGGATTGACGCGACCAACGCATGGCGAAATCCATTGGGCCGACCCGCTTCCGCGCCAGCGCCTGGGTTTTGTGTTTCAAGACCCGACGCTGTTGCCCTGGCTCGATGTCCGCGCCAATGTCCATCTCCCGTTGCGGCTGGCCGGCGCGCCTCGGGCGGGCGCGAAAATCCAGGTGGAGGAGGCGCTGGCGCTGGTTGGATTGACGAATGTCGCCGACGCGTTGCCGCGCGCGCTTTCGGGCGGCATGAAGATGCGTTGCGCCATCGCCCGCGCGCTGGTCGCGCGGCCCGCCCTGCTGCTCATGGACGAGCCTTTCGCGGCCCTGGACGAAGTGACGCGGATCAAGCTCAATCATGAATTGCTGGCGCTGAAAGCCAGGCTCGGAACAACCATCGTGTTCGTCACCCATTCGATCGGCGAGAGCATCTTTCTTTCGACGAGAATTATCGTGCTGGCGGCCGGAGGCGGCGAGATCGTCGAGCAAATCGCCGTCGATCCAGAGATTCCGCGCGATGACGACTTTCGGCTGGGACCGGTTTTTTTCGAATTGTCGAGGCGCGCCTCCCACGCCCTGCGCCACGCCATGAGAGAGGAAAAATCATGAGCGCGCGTCGAGCCCTTGTTCGTCGATTCCTGACGGCGGCGACGCCTCCGCTCCTGGCTTTCGTTGTTTTTCTGGCGCTGTGGGAGGCCGTGGTCCGACTGCGTGAAATACCTCCTTACGTGCTGCCGGCGCCGAGCGTGATCCTCGGAACGCTAATCAACGATCGCGAACTGTTGTTTTCGTCGCTGTTGGTCACGCTGTCGATCACATTGCAGGCGCTGCTTCTGGCGACGGCGTGCGGCGTCGTGTTGGCCTTGGCCATGGCGCAATCCAAATGGCTGGCGCGGGCGTTGACGCCCTACGCGATCATGCTGCAGGTGACTCCCGTTGTCGCCATCGCGCCGCTGTTGCTGGTCTATCTATCGCCGCAGCGCGCGGTGCTGGTCTGCGCCTTTCTGGTCGCCTTCTTTCCCATTCTCTCCAACACGTCCGCGGGGCTCGCCTCGGTCGATCACGCGCTGCTCGACCTGTTCGATCTTTATCGCGCCACCGCGTGGCGGCGGCTTGTTTATCTTCGCGCGCCGGCGGCGCTGCCGTATTTCCTCGCGGGATTGCGCATCGCCGGCGGCCTGGCGCTGATTGGCGCCGTCGTGGCGGAGCTGGCGGCGGGCGCGGCGGGACAGGGAACGGGTTTGGCCTTCCGCATCGTCGAAGCCGGGTTCAGACTCGACATTCCCCGCATGTTCGCCGCGCTGGCGCTGCTTTCCATGAGCGGCGTGGCGATCCACGCCGCGCTCTCCCTGCTCACCCACTGGTCCCTAAGGCGCTGGCACGACAGCGCCCGGGAACGCGGCGCCTAATGCCCTAGCCGCCTTGCGCGGCCGACGCGCCGCGTTGGAGCCCGCGCTTCGGCTCATGGAAAACGCGCGATTATCCTTAATGAAATCTTAATCCCAATTCCGCGAGTATATCGCGGATTCGGGCATTCCCCTTCCGGCGCCGCCGCGCTCGAAGGCCCTGAACCGTGTGTTTTTAGCCACAGTCGCGCGCTTTGAGAACGGTAAGCTGATAATATCTATTAAATCTATTGACTGAATAGAAAAGCTTTCCTAGGAAAGGATAGGCCTCGATGAACAATCGCGGCGAAAGAGCAAGTGATCGCGGTCTCGTGACCGCCGTCCGCGACGAGGGAGCACGCATATGCGACGAAGTGGTTTGGCCCGGGGAGTCTCGCTTTTGAGCATTTCGCTCGCGGCTCTTTCGGCGTCGGGAGCGCCATCGCGCGCCAGCGACACGGCCCAGGAAATTCGCCTGCTCAAAGCACAACTCAAGCAGCTCGCGCCGCTGGCGCAGCGCCTGAAGCAACTCGAGGCCAAGGTGGCCAGGCAGGCGCGCGAGAATAAACAACCGCGCGTCCAGGCCGCCAAGGGCGGCGGCAACGGCGGCGGCGGCAACGCCGGTCTTGTCACGAGGGGCGGCGCCGAACGCGCGCCGCTGCCGTTCTTCGTCGATCTCAGCCACGGCCTCACGATCGAATCGCTGGATCACGCCAACAGCTTCCATGTTGGCGGGCGCATTTACGTCGACGGCGGCGGCTCGACAATGCCGGAAAAAGGCCTATCGGAGGCCGCCAACCTCGCCCAGGCGCGCCTTCAGGTCGAGGGGCGGCTGCATGGCGTCTGGGAATATAAGTTCCAGTACCGATTTCGTCGGCGGCGGCAACGCCACCAGCGTCGGCGCGGTCGGCGGCATACGCGACGCCTTTGTCGCGCTGAAATATCCGGGGCTGAAACCGGCGTTCCTGGCCAATCCGATCGAGATCCAGATCGGCAACTTCTATCTGCCGCATGGGCTGGAGCGTTCCGAATCCAAGAATTACATCGACTTCATCGAGCGTTCGTTGATGTCCGACACCTTCGGCGCCGCTCGTCACATCGGCGTCGCCGCGCTCACCCATGGCTCCAACTGGACCTTCAAGACGGCGCTCTCCTCCACCAGCGTGGAGGACAAGGCGCTGACGCCCTCGGCCGAGACCTTGGTGCCTTACTGGGTTCCCCAGAACCAAAACTGGGTCTCGACCGGCGGGCGCCAATATTACGATATCACGGCCCGCGCCACATACGCGCCGATCTGGAGCGATGATCGCCTGCTGCACTTTGGCGCCTCGGCGCGCTATCATCGTCCTGGCGACTCCACGGCGGCCAACGACGACCGGGTCATGGCGCTGGGCGCCAACACCAACGCCGAAAGCAATATTCTGAAGGAAGGCCTGCTGGGCACGCCCGATCTCTCCTGCGGCGCCAATCCGTCGGGAGCCCTGGGGCTCGCGCCCGGTTCGGCGGGCGTGCCGAGCCCGGTGTTCGGAACTCAGATCACCGCCACCAATGGCGCGGGCAAATGCGTGAAGGATGTTTTCGTGTTCGGCGCGGAGTTGTCCGCCGCCTACGGTCCCGTCTCGTTTCAGGGCGAGTACATGGGCGCTCAATATAATCGCAACGCCAGCGCGATTCTCGAGAACAACGTAGCCGCCACGCTCGCCAACAACGCCTATGCCGCCAACGCCAAGGGCTATACCCAGTATTCGCTGTCGCCCGGCGGCTCCTCGTTGTTTTTCAGCGGCTATTATCTCTCCGCCATGGTGTTCCTGACGGGCGAATCGAAAGCCTCCGCCTATCAGGTCGACAACAACTCCAATGGCGGCGGGTTTCGTCAGATCAAGATCAAACATCCGCTCGGCGATGGCGGGTGGGGCGCCTTCGCGCTCACCGCGCGCTACAGCGAGGTCGACCTGAACAGCGGCCCGTTCCAAGGCTCGAACTTTTCCAACTTGTTCGGGCTGGCGCCGACAAACGCCGCGAAGGCCGCGATCTATAACACCAGCGTGCTCGGCGGTCGCGAGGAGGACGTGACTCTCGGCCTCAACTGGTATCCCCAGACGGGCGTGCGGGTGATGGCGAACTGGACACGGGTTCTGGCGCTATCGGCGCCCTACAACGCGCCCTTTGAAAATGGCGCTCATCCCAATACATTCCTGGTCAGAACTCAGATCGACTGGTGACCGGGCGGGCGACCAGGGAAGCGGGCGCGGCGCGAATTCACCCCTCGCGCGCCGCGGCGGCGAGCCGCTCTTGCGCGGCGGCGCGCACCAACTCGTCCGCGTCATCGAAAAGCGCCGGCAAAAGCGCCAGGGGCGCGCGTTCGGCCACCGTGAAGCGCACCCGCAAATCCTCGTCCTTGACCAGGGCGGCGAGACGCTCCTCCGGCAGGCGTTCGGCGACGACGAGGCGCACCAGCGGCTCCGGATCGAACATCAACAGGCCGAGCCGCTCCACGGGCAGCCGCCGCGCCACCCAGCGGCGCACTTCCGAATCCGCGTCTCCAACCGCGAGCGGCAACAACTCGGGATCAAGCCGCCGCGCGACGTTGACGCGCACGAGATAGTCGGCGTCGCCGAGCATCGCGACAAGCGCCGCGCCCTCCAGCCGATTGGCCAGCGCGATGCGCACGCGCGGCTCCGGGTCGCCGGCCAGCGCGCCAAGCCGCGAGATGGGCAAGCGCATCGCCGCCATGGCGCGAACCTCCGGTTCCGGGTCGCCGAGCAGGGCGCTCAGCCGCAGCACGCTGGCGTATTTCGCCGCCACCGCGCGAACCTCGAAGTAGGAATGATCGAGATAGTTGTTGGCGAGTTGCGGATGTTTCTTGAAAAAACCGTCGACGCGGCGCGCGCGCCGATCGCGCACGCAGGCCGCGCCCTTGCGGCACAACCCCTCCCGGTTGAGCGAGACATGAGCGCAATCGCGGCAGCGGACCAGCTGGCCCTGCCAATCCATGGGATGCGCGTCCGGGTCGAAGTCTTCCGCCATGACCTTCAGGGCATCCTTGGACGAGTCAGAACTTGCGCACGGGTATGTCGTGCTTTTGCAACGCATAGCCGATCTGGCGCGGCGTGAGGCCAAGCAGTCGCGCCGCCTTGGCCTTCACCCAGCCGGCCTGCTCCATGGCGCCAATCAGCTTATCACGATCGCTGCGCTGATCCACGCCGACGACCGTGCAATTTTCGGCGCCGGGACAATTGATCGGCGTTTCCGCCTCCTCCACCATCGGCGCCGGCGGACGAGTCTCCACGGCGAGTGGCGGCCTTTGACCAGACACGATCGGCAATTGCTGCTTGAACAGCGGCGTCTGCGACCGCGGCTCATGCGCGCCGTTCCACAACACCGCCGACAGGCAACCGTCGTTGCGGCAGGAAAAATCCTTGTCGACGATCGCCTCGCCGCGCGCCAGCGTCGCGGTGCGGTTCACGCAATTTTCCAGTTCCCGGATGTTGCCGGGGAAGCCGCATTCCGACAACACGCCCATCGCCGAGGCGGAAAGGGTCAGGCGCGTGCCCTGTTCCGCGTTGAAGCGGCGCAGGAACTCATTGGCGAGCGGCGCGAGATCGCCCTGGCGATCCCGCAACGGCGGCAGAAAAATCGGCACGACGGCGATCCGGTAATAAAGATCGGCGCGAAATTCTCCCTTCTGCACCGCCTCCTCGAGATTCCTGTTGGTGGCGCAGACGAAGCGCACATCGACCTTCATCGTGCGCGTTCCGCCGACGCGCTCGAACTCGCCTTCTTGCAGCACGCGCAGCAGCTTGGCCTGGAAGGCCGGCGTGATCTCGCCAATCTCGTCGAGAAACAGCGTGCCGCCATCGGCGAGCTCGAACCGGCCCTTGTGCATGTTCGCCGCGCCCGTGAAGGCGCCGCGCTCGTGTCCGAACAACTCGGATTCCAGCACGCTTTCCGGCAGCGCGGCGCAATTGAGCTTGACAAACGGCTTGGCGTGGCGCGGCGACAGATTGTGGATCGCCGCGGCGAACAATTCCTTGCCGGTTCCGGATTCGCCGCGCAGCAGTACGGTCGATCTCGATTTGGCGACGATGCGAATTTTGTCGATCACCGCGCTCACGGCCGGACTGTTTCCGACGATGCCCTTGATGCTGCTGAGCTTGGGATCGGCGACGGCGAGGCGCTCGCTTTTGCCGAGGCGCGCGTTTTCCTGCATCAATCTCTCGCGGTCGCGCGCGATGAGCTTATGCAACCGCAACGTCTGTCCGACCAGATTGGCGATCATGGTCAAAAAGCGCACGTCGTGATCGAAGCGAACCGCGGAGCGGTCGGTGAAGACGCGGTCGATCGTCAGCGTGCCGACCACGGTGTCGCCGTCCTTGATCGGCACGCCGACTAGGGAAAACGGCTGGCCGTCGGCTGGGCCCCAATCCGATAGGTCGCAACCCTCGAACAACGCCGAGGTCCGGACGTTTTCGATCACTAGCGGCATTTTGGTGACAAAGATCTGGCCGACCGCGCGCTCCGGCAAATGTTCGAAGAATTTTTTGGCGTTGCCCTCGGACCACCCGGACCCGACGACGATTTCCGGTTCGCCCTGCTTGTCGAGCAAGGCGAACAGTCCATGCCGCATGTCCAGAAAGCTTGACAGAAGCGCCAGCACGCCGGCCAGGGTCCGCTCGAGACGGTGCGGCGAGGCGAGGAGTTTCGAAACTTCGTAGATGCCGACCAGCGCGGACTCGCTTAGATTCGACGTTTGCGCGGCGGAAATGCTCATGTTGGAACCGGGGTGACAACCCATCGCGTTCTCCCGCGGGAATGCATAGGAGTGGCTTGTTGCCACTTTAGTCGCAAAGCGTGTGCCGCATTCGCAACAATGTCCGCGACAGGACGACGCAGCCCCTCTCGCGTGTCCGAAATCCGACGCGACCCCTTACGCGTTCCCCCCGGCGATCCCTTGCGCCAGCTGGGATATCACCGACCAGCCCACGCTGCCCGATGGATCGAGAAGCTCGAGCGAGGCGAGATGCCGCAACGCCAGCTCCCGGTTGTCGCGCTTTAGCTCAATGAAACTAAGCGCCTTTAAAGTGAACAAGGCGAAGCGCGCCGGGCCGGCATTCGCCGCATTTTGCGGCGGCCATTCGGCCGGGTCGTCGCCCCAGCCGGCCTGCCGCGCCGCCTCGCTCATGCCTTGGCGAGCAATGCTGGCGGCGTAATCGAGATTTCCCATGTAGGTATGGATTTTGTACAGACAGTAATAGGTCGACAACTCCCGCGGCGCCATGGCCAGGGCCTGGCGAAACAGCGCGTCGGCCTGGGCATGGTCGTGACGATAGGCCGCGACGCCGCGCTGCAGCAGCTTGTTGACCGGCTCCGGCGGGTCGCCAAAGTCTATCAGTTGCACATCGGCCTCCATCGGTTTCATCCGCGCCCCTTCGTCGGGCGCCCCAGGCAAATATCGCGCCGCGCCGCCCTCGAACCCGCGGCGCGCCGGATATGTCGAGTTGGCGACAATGGACGGCGCCCGCCGCGTCGGTTGTCGCGATGCGAACAACGACGCGGTATCCAGCATATCTCATTGCTATCAAATGTAATTCAGGATCACGCCGGCATGGCATGCTTGTTGCTGCCAAGACCCCAGAAATCGGATCGCGCCGCGCGGCGAGCGGGCTTCACCAGCGCCCGCCGACGTCGTGATGCGCTCCGCGAGGGGACCTGCGAAATTTTAACTCGTTGGGGGCAGTCATGGACGATTCTTCCACTTTCGATTTCGAGGCGGCCGAACCGCTCGACGAAATCATGCAAAAAATGGCCGAGCATAAGGGTTGCGGAACCACGGCGAGCGCCGGCAAGGCGAGTTGCGGCTCAAGTGACGGTCCCGACGACATGGCGCCGGAGATTTGGGAGAAGGTCAAGAACCATCCCTGTTACAGCGAGGAAGCGCATCATCACTACGCCCGCATGCATGTCGCGGTCGCCCCGGCGTGCAACATCCAGTGCAATTACTGCAATCGCAAATATGATTGCGCCAATGAATCGCGCCCCGGCGTCGTCAGCGAAAAGCTGACGCCCGAACAGGCCGCCAAGAAGGTGCTGGCCGTCGCCTCCACCATTCCGCAGATGACGGTGCTCGGCGTCGCCGGTCCCGGCGACCCGCTCGCCAATCCGGCCAAGACCTTCAGGACCTTCGAGCTGATTTCGAAAACCGCGCCCGACATCAAGCTGTGCCTGTCCACCAACGGCCTGGCGCTGCCCGATCATGTCGACACGATCGCGCGCTACAATGTCGATCACGTCACCATCACCGTGAACATGACCGACCCCGAAGTCGGCGCGCAAATCTATCCTTGGATCTTCTGGAAGAACAAGCGCGTCACCGGCGTCGAGGCGGCCAAAATCCTCACCGATCGCCAGATGCAGGGCCTCGAGATGCTGACCGAGCGCGGCATTCTCTGCAAGGTGAACTCCGTGATGATCCCCGGCGTCAACGACAAACATCTCGTCGAGGTCAATCGCGCGGTGAAATCGCGCGGCGCCTTCCTGCACAACATCATGCCGCTGATCTCCGCGCCCGAGCACGGCACGGTGTTTGGCCTCAACGGCCAGCGCGGCCCCTCGGCGCAAGAGTTGAAGGCGTTGCAGGACAGCTGCGAGGGCGAGATGAACATGATGCGGCATTGCCGCCAGTGTCGCGCCGACGCGGTGGGCTTGCTGGGCGAGGACCGCAGCGCCGAATTCACGACCGAAAAAATCATGGAGATGGAAGTCTCCTACGACATCGAGTCGCGTCAGGCCTATCAGAACGCCGTGGAGCAGGAGCGCCTCGCCAAGGTCGCGGCGAAGAACGCGGAATTGGAGACGCTCGCTCTTGAGGAAGCCAGCGACGTGAAAATTCTCATCGCCGTCGCCACCAAGGGGAGCGGCCGCGTCAACGAACACTTTGGCCACGCCAAGGAGTTCCAGGTTTATGAACTCAGCACGGCGGGCGCGAAATTCGTCGGTCACCGCCGCGTCGATCTTTATTGCCAGGGCGGTTACGGCGAGGAGGACAGTCTCGAGACCGTCATCAAGGCGATCAACGATTGCGCCGCGGTGTTCGTCGCCAAGATCGGACATTGCCCGAAGGACAGCCTGATCGCCGCCGGCATCGATCCGGTCGATCAATACGCCTTCGAGTTCATCGAGCAATCCGCCATCGCCTATTTCAAGGATTATCTCGATCGCGTGAAGCGCGGCGAGATCGCTCACGTCGCGCGCGGCGACGCGGACATCCGGCAGGGCGCCTACATTTCCGCGTAAGCGTTCCGCTCAACCCCTCTAGATCGAGGAGCTATCAATATGACCTATAAGATAATCGCGTCTCAGTGCACGTCCTGTTCGGCGTGCGAGGCCGAATGCCCCAACGTGGCGATCTCCGAAAAGAACGGAACCTTCGTCATCAACCCGAAGAAGTGCACCGAGTGCATCGGCTATTTCGACGTCGCGCAATGCGTCGCCGTGTGCCCGGTCGACAATACCTGCGTGATCGACACCGCCTATCCGCGTTATCAAGCGGCGGGAGGCGCGGCATGAACATCGCCTTCACCCCCGCCGCCGAAAAATTCATCCGCCGGCTTTTGAAATTCGACGGCGGGCCGGGATACGGACTGCACCTCCTGGTTTCGCCCGGCGGTTGCTCCGGCATGTCGGCGGAGTTCGGCGTGCGGCCGGCGCCGGCCGAGGGCGAGACGACGTTCCAGCATGGCGATCTGACCCTGTTCCTGCCGGCGCAAAGCCGCTTGTTCCTGGACGGCGTCACGATCGACTTCGTGGAGACGCCGACCTCCAGCGGCTTCGTCTTCATCGATCCGAAGAAGAAGAACTGCGGGTGCTCCTCCGTCGACGCCGCCGCCCCCGAGTTCCGTGACGGCCTGATCGGCCGTTTCGACCTTCCCCGAAGGGACTTCGCCATGACGCTGTCCGCGGTCGACGAATTGGCGCGATGTTCTCGCCGCCCCGGTGTTCGGCGGCGGCGTGCCGCCCGAGGCGGAACGGCTGCTGTTCGAGGCCGCGCATAGCTATGGCCAGGCGGAAACGGCGCTCGCGCATTTGCGCGAGGCCCGCCGTCTCGCGCCGGACCATCCGGCCGTGCTGATCGGCCTCTACCGCTTCTTCTTCTACAAGGGGCGATTGAACGAAGCGCTGGAGATCGCGCGGACTTGTCTGTTGCGCGCCGCGATCGACAATTCCCTGCCGCTCGACTGGCGCAGGGTTCGCCCCGAGCAGGCGGCCTTCGCCTCCTTCGACGCGCCGATGGCGCGCTTCTTCATGTTCGTGCTGAAAGGCTACGCCTATCTGCAACATGCGACTTGGCGACCTGGAGGAAGGTCGCGCGGCGATCGCAAAGCTTCTCGAACTCGATCCCTGCGACAAGATGGGCGCGCGGGTGCTGCTTGGCGTGTTGCGAGCAAAGGGAGCAAGGCGATGTCGACTGAAATCGACGAAGCGCTGGATTGGCTCGGCGACGCCGTCGATTGCGGCGGGTGCCCGCACGCGGCGCTGCTCGCGCGGCAACGATGCCAGCCGCTGCGGGCCTGCGTGTTCGATCGCTATGCGCGGCGCATCGATCGCTTCTTCGATTGGAACCCGGCCTCGCGCTACGTTATTTGCACCATCCCTATTTCGAGGTGCGCGCCTGCGCCGCCAAGGCCGCGGATATTTTCCATCTGCCGCCGATGCTCGCCGACCCGGAGGAAGCCGTGCGCTGGAGCGCCGCGCGGCGGTTGCCGACGCGCTATCTCCTGCGCCTGCGCGACCGATCCGCATCGCGAGGTGCGCATCCGCGTCGCGCAGCGGCTTGAGGGCGCCGACGATCTGCGCGCATGATCCGCGATGAAGACTATGCTGGTGCGGCAGACCGTGGCGCGACGCATCCCCGCCGATCTGCTCGTGCTGATGGTCGAGCGACGCGGATGCCGAGGTGCGGCGCGTCGTGGCCGTGCGCATCGGCTCATGGCAGCTGCAAGGATGGCGGGCGATCGAGGATGCAGGCATGCGGCCGAGGTGGCCGCAGCGCGATGACCGACGAAGAGCTGGCGACGCTTCGTCGGGCGATCCGGATTGGCGGGTGCGCTTCGAGGTCGCGCGGCGCGCGCCGCTCGAGGCCATCGCGCCGCTGGGCGCGACGAGGATCCGATGGTGCGCGAGGCCGCGACGGAGCGAACGCGGCCGCCGCAGCCGCCACGCGCGCGCGCGCCGATCGAGTCGCGCGATGTCATCTCGCGGGAGCGATGGCCATGGGAACCAAGATCAGCCGGGACCAGCGACATCGTCGAGCTCAACAACCCGCCGATTTACAATTATGGCGAAAAGGTTCGCGCCAGCGAACCATCCGCAATGACGGCACCTACATCGGCAAGGAGATCGGCGAGATTCTCTGCAAGAAAGGCGACGAGGGTTTCGTCGTCAGCATCGGCACCTTCCTGCAACAATTCTATATCTATGGCGTCGAGTTCACCGAAACGGGCAACCGGGTCGGCATGAAGCGCAAGGAGCTCGATCCCGATCGATGATTATCGAAGGAGAGCGAGACATGAGCGACGACGCCCAGCCAAAATTCGAATGGGGCCGCCGCGTGCGGGCCACCGTCGATCTGTTCAACGACGGCGGCTTTCCCGACGCCGAGCCCGAGGCGCTGCTGGTCAAGGCCGGCGAAGTCGGCGAAATCGTGCAGATCGGCGCTCATGTCGAAAGCGAAACGACCGATCTATCTCGTCGAGTTCTGGCAAAAACAAGTCATCGGTTGTCTCGCGGAGGAAATCGAGGCGGCCTGAGCGCATACCCCCGCGCCGCGATGTCCGCGGCGCCAACCCAATGAGGCGTGTTTTGAAAGTCATGATCCGCAGAAGTTCGGAAGGCGTGCTGTCGCTCTATGTGCCGAAGAAGGATCTCGAGGAGCCGATCGTCGCGCAAGAGCGGCGCGGATCTATGGGGCGGCACGGTCACATTGGGAAACGGCTGGGTGATGCAACTCCCGGAAATGCAGGCGGGAACCACCTTGCCGATCACGGTCGAGGCGCGGCGACTGAGCGGTGACTGATCATGCCCATCACGATTGAGCAGATGCGGGAGATAGCGGCGCTGGTCGGCTCGAAGTCCGGTCGACGCCGGGTTGATCGCGAAACTGCGCGGCGTCGCTCCCGGCGTCACCGCGACGCGCTGCGACGCCGCCGACATGGTCGACGAAACCCCGTATCAAAGCCATGATCGCGCCAATCTCTATTTGCTCGACGGACGCGATCACTGCGCGCGCGTCACGAACGATCCCGCCGTCGCCACCGGCGTCATCGTCGCGGTGAAGGGAAATGGCGCATGAAGACGACATTCCTCCCCTTGAGCGATCCCGACCTTCAGCAAGGCGATCTCGACGCGGTGGCCGAGGTCCTCGCCTCGCAGAGCCTCTCATCGGGACCCGTCGTCGAACAGTTCGAACGGGAGTTCGCCGTCTACCTGTCCCGCAAGCACGCCATCGCCGTGGCCAGCGGGACGATCGGCCTATTGCTGGCACTGCGGGCGCGCGGCATTGGCCCGGGCGACGAGGTGATCGTTTCCGCGCATTCGTTCCGCGAGACCGCGCACGCCATCATGCACGTCGGCGCGCGGCCGGTGTTCGCCGACATCGACTATTGGGCCGGCACGCTCGCGCCGGAAAAGGCCAAGGCCAAAATCACCGAGCGCACGCGCGCCATTATAGCCGGCAACGCCAACGGACATCCGGCGCCCTGGGAGCCGCTGCGCGAACTCGCCGCCGAGACCGGCGTCATGCTGATCGAGGACTCGACCGAGGCCATCGGCTCCATCTACAAGGGCAGGCTGGTCGGCAGCTTCGGCGATTGCGCGATCTTCGACTTTTCGCAGCCCGGCGCGCTTGTGTGCGGCGAAGGCGGCATGATCGTCACCGACGACGACGAACTGGCGTCGCTCATCCGGCGGTTGCGCGGACGTCGCGCCGCCGAGCGCGCTTCCGTCGTGCTCGGCGCGCAAGTTCCGATGCAGGCCTATCTCAGCGACATCGCGGCGGCGCTCGGCCTCTCGCAATTGCGCCGCATCGACACGCTGCTGGCGCGACGCAAGCGCGTCGAGCGCTGGTATTACCAGTATGTCCAGTCCTTCGAGGGCATCAAGGACCCCTACGCCGCGCCGGAGGTCGAGGAAGTCTACTGGTTCCTCTATGTCGTGCATCTCGGCACGCGCTTCTCGCGCTCCACGCGCGACAGCATCATCGACGACATGCACACCGAGAAAATCGGCTCTTGCGCCTATTCGCAGCCGCTGCATCTGCAACGCGCCTATTTCGATCTCGGCTATCGGCGCGGCGACTTGTTCGTGACGGAAAAGGTCGCCGAGCGCGCCGTCGCGTTGCCCCTGCACGCGCATCTTTCCGAGGAGCAGGTCGCCTTCATCGTCGGAACGATGAAGGACGCGTCGATCAATCTCGGCGCCGGCGCCGCGATCTATTAGCCCGCCGCGTCTCCCGCGAATCCGCGTCATCCGCGTTGCCGGGCGCGCGCGCTCGGCCTGCTTCCGGCCGCTCGCCAACGCGCCAACATGGTTCGAAACTTGCTGTCACGATATCGCGTCAGCTTTTAATGCAAGGAGAACGACAATGCCGACACTCACCATCCTACCCTCGGGCAAGACCATCGACGCCGAGCCGGGCTCCCGGCTGCTCGACGCCATATTGGCGGCGGGCGAAAACATCGTCAGCAAATGCGGCGGCGAGGCGAAATGCGGCAAGTGTCACGTGTTCGTTCAGGAAGGCCGCAAGAGCATGTCCAAAATGCAGCGCGCCGAGAATGAAATGCTCGACACGATCGTCGGCGTCGGCTCGAAATCGCGTCTCGCCTGCCAGACCATGTTCGGCAACGACAACGTCACGGTCGAACTGCTGGGCTTTGGCTCGTAGATCCGATTGTTCGAAACGTTTCACGCGACACATCGAGAGGAACAGTCCATGTCGACCAACGCCACCATTATTCACGTCCGCTTCGCGCCGGACGGTTCGGTCACCGAAATCGGCGAACGCCCGGCCAGCCTCAGCGCGCAACAATGGTTCGACAAGCTGAGCGAGAAATTCGGCGCGACTTTCGAATCCTTGTCGGGCGGCCGCGGCGTCTACCGCGTTCCCGCCGATCAGATCGAGGCGTTCAAGGCGGCGGCCTCGCGCTAGCCGTCGCGCCGCCCGTCCCGAGGAGAAGCCGATGTTCACCGAAATCGCCGACGCCTTTTCGCGCGGAGACGTCATTCCCTATCTTGGCCCCGGCGTGCTGGCGTTGGCGCGGTCCGACGCGCCGCCCGCCTCGCCCGAGGCGTTGGTTCCGCATCTGACCAGCGTCGCCACGGTGCCGCACAAGATTCGCAACAATCTGACGGCGGCGGCCCAATACATCGAAAACTTCAAGCATCGCAAGACCGTCGTCGCCGCGATGAACAAGGCCTTCGCCTCGTCGACGCCGCCGACCGCGCTGCATGAATGGCTGGCGGCGCGGCCGCGCCTGCCCCTGCTGGTCCACGCCTGGTACGACGATCTGCCGCAAAAGGCCTTCAACGGCAAGGACGCCTGGGGTATCGCGCAGGGCATCAGCCAGGCCGAGCACACTGGCGAATGGGTGCATTATTTCCGCCCCGACGGCTCCATGGTTCCCGGCAAGCAAACCAAGCGCGACAGCACGGGCGCCAAGGCGCCGGCCGAGGCGCCGACCGAGACGCTCGCCTGGAAAACCTTGCTGTATCAGCCGCTCGGCTCGGTCACGCCCGCCGCCAATTACATCGTGTCGGATTCCGATTATGTCGAGGTGTTGACCGAGATCGACATTCAAACGCCGATTCCCGAGGTCGTGCAACACGCGCGCCGCGAGCGTAATTTCCTGTTTCTCGGCTGTCGTTTCTCGACGCAGATCGAGCGCGGGTTCGCGCGCCAGATCATGAAGCGTTCGTCGGATCGCCACTGGGCGGTCATCGAGGGGCCGCTCACCAAGAACGAAGCGCGCTTCCTCGCCGAACAAAACATCGCGCGCATCGACGCGCCCTTGTCGGAATTTTCCGCGGAGCTGACCGGCGAAAAACTCGCCGTCGCGGTTTAAAGCCGCGCGCGAAAAAGAGGATATCAAATGATCGCCGATCTTCCGGTCGTGTTCAAATATCACGTGTTCGCCTGTTTCCAGCAGCGGCCGGCCGGCCACCCGCGCGGCAGTTGCATGGCCTCGGGCGCGAAGCCGCTTTGGGATCGGCTGCTGGGGCGGCTCAACGCCCAGCCGCTGCCCGACGTCTCCGTGACCTCCACCGGATGCCTGGGCTTTTGCCGGGCCGGGCCGTTGATGGTCGTCTATCCCGAGGGCGTCTGGTACACGCCGCGCAACGAAGCGGACATCGACGAAATCATCCAGTCGCATTTCATCGAGGGCGCGCCGGTCGAGCGGCTCATCATCGTGCCGACCCCGTAAGGCTCGGGCGCCGCGCATTGCGTTTCGCCGCTCCTCTCGTGATAGACTTGCGTCATGAACGGGGACGCACGCGGCGGGACTGGCCTGGTCGGCGATATCGGCGGCACCAACGCGCGCTTCGCCCGCGTCGAGCCGGGCGGCGGGCTGACACCGGTCTGGCGCTGCCATGTAGAGGATCACGCCTCGCTCGCCGAGGCGATCGAGGCCTATCTGGCCCGCGAACCCTTGGGGCGGCCGGCGCGCGCGGCGCTGGCGGTCGCCGCTCCCATCGTCGGCGACCTCGTGACGCTGACCAATCATCCCTGGTCGTTCTCCATCGCGGCGCTATGCCAGCGGCTGCGGCTCGAGCGCCTCGACGTCGTCAATGATTTCACCGCCAACGCGCTGGCCATTCCGCGGCTCGGCGACGGCGATCGCCGGCAAATCGGCGCGGGCGCGCCGATCGCCGGCGCGGCGATCGGCGTCATCGGACCCGGCAGCGGCCTTGGCGTCGGCGGTCTGCTGGCGACCCCGAGCGGCGGCGTTCCCATCGAGGGCGAGGGCGGCCATGTCACGATGGCGCCGACCAACGCGCGGGAAAGCGCCGTGCTCGACGTGTTGCGTCGGCGGTTCGATCATGTTTCGGCGGAGCGCGTCCTGTCCGGTCCCGGTCTCGTCAATCTTCACGCGGCGCTGTGCGAATTGTCGGGAATCGCCGCGCCGCCGCTAAAACCCGCCGACATCACAAACGAGAAGCGCGGGGAAACGGACCCGCGGGCGCGGGAGGCGGTGGACATGTTCTTCGCCATGCTGGGAACGGTGGCCGGCGACCTCGCGCTGACGCTCGGCGCGCGCGGCGGCATCTATATCGCCGGCGGCATTGTCCCAAGGCTGGGCGCCGCGCTGGGGCGCTCGGGGTTTCGGGCGGCGTTCGAGCGCAAGGGGCGCTTTTCCGCCTATCTCGCGGCGGTTCCGACCTATGTCATCACCCATCCGACTCCAGCCCTGCTCGGCGCGGCGAGCAGGCTGGAGCGAGGCCGCAATGGGCGTGGCTAGGCGCGTGGCGCTTTAGTTTGAGGTTAATGCTCGTTCTGATACTCTCCGCTCCCATGGAACTCGCCGATTTCATAGGGGCAAAAAAGGAAAACCTTTCCCATGGGGCTTGGGGAGAGGACAAAATTAGAACAAAAGATTTCCCTTTATCGAAAAAAAGGGGCAGGGTTTACCCGCTTACCCCCCGATATAGGTGGCGAATTTCTACGTTTGAGGCGCGTGGCCGGAGGTTCCGTCTTATGACCTCGTATCATATGCTGGTGCCCGAGTTCTCCGCCGTCCTTGCCGAAGATGTTGCGGGAGATAGCCGTGTTTTGGCTCGCTTGGAATTCCATCAAACGCACGATGGCTGGCACGTCCATCCTTTATGCGGAGACATCAGCGTCGCAGTTCCTGGGATAGTGAAGCCCTTTGGAACGTCAAGGATACCAAAATCGGGGGGATATCATCGTAATTGCCAACTAACGCGTAATGGAGCTCGCATGACAGATGCGGTTGCAGCAGCCATTGTCGCGGATTTTTTTCGAATTCCTGACGCGCCCGATTTGTTTCCCGCGGAGGCTCTGCCGTGGACAACCTGAAGCGTGGCATCTGCGAGGCCTTTTGCGCTGGCGTTGAAGTCAAACCGTTTGCCGGAGGCTTGGCGATTGGCACACCCTATCTGGATAGAAGCGGTGATCGCATCGGCGTTTATGCGCTCGGTCAGGGAGACGGCCCCTTCAGACTGATAGACAATGCTTTGACAATTTCATTTCTTGAGGCCGAAGGAGTCAATTTTGATAACGCATCTAGGCGCCAAACTCTCTCCGATTTGCTGGTCTCTTATCGCGCGGAATTCAACGAGGAAATGGGAGAGATATTTGTCGATGGTGTTAGCGGGCGAGATTTACCCAAGGCAATTCTGAATTTTTCCGCGCTTTTGCTTCGCATAAATGATCTGATTTGGCTCGCTTCCGATCGAGTAAGAGGCACGTTCAGGGATGACATTAAAGAACTGCTTCGCAAAGAATTTACGGGTAAGGCCGTTATAAAGGAAGACGAACCGGTCTCACCGGCTCTGCAAGAGATTACTCCGGATATGGTTTTCCTCGCGGAGGGCAGGGATCCGGTAGCTTTGTTTATCGTTACAGATGAGTCTAAGCTTTGGCAGGCTATGCATTTGAGGCTTATCGCTGATTACGAGCAACACGTGCCGCTCTCGGTTGTAGCCATGTTGGAGAGAGAGAGTGCGGTTTCCAGCAAAGTTCGAATAAAGGCAGACAACCGATTGGATGCCACTCCAAGGTATGAGGATGAGCCAAATATCGCGATCCAGCGCATTGCCGCAGAAGTATTAGGAAGACAAGTCAGCGTGCATTGAACTGCGAGAATCCGCTGGATCTAGGTCTCGTTTGGGGCGTGCCGTTGGCGCCGCCGTCGAGAGCAGCGCGACGTGCAAGACAGCATGGGAGAACAAGGTGCGCAGCAAGGGTGCGACACGGCGCGCTCCCGCGGAAAAAAGCCCGGCGCGAGACCGGGCTTTTTGGTTTGTCGCGGCGGGCGCGTCAGTATTTGGCGAAGACCGGCGCGGGCGACGCGGCGTCGAAGTGGTAGTTCACGCCGAGCCGCACGAGGTTCGATCGGTTGCGGCGGCTGGAGCCGCCCCACCAGCCATTGCCGCCCCATCCGCCGCCGCCGCCCGAAAGTTCGGTATGGAGATACTCCACCTTGGCCGACCAGCGCGGGGTGAAGGCCCATTCGGCGCCGCCGCCGGCGGTCCAGCCGGTCTTGACGCCGCCGCCGCCCCAGCCATTGCCCCAGCCGTTGTTCCAACCGCCGCCCTCGCCATAGGCGAAGCCGCCCGTGCCGTAAATCAGCAGATTGGGGTTGAACGGCGTGACGCCGAGCCGGCCGCGCACCGTGCCGAACCAGTTGAGGCGACGCGAACTCGCGCCCTGGAAATCGGTTTCGAGGCCGACGACGAACAGTTGCGATAACTGATAATTATAGCCGATCTGGCCGCCGCCGAGCACATAGCCCCGCGCGCCGCTCCAGCCGTTGCTCCAGCCGCCGCCGATGTTGAGGCCGGCGTAGGCGCCCGTCCAGGTGAACGCGGGCGGCGGCGGCACATAGACCGGCGCCTGCTTGCGCGACGGAAGATCGGCGGCGAGCGCCGCGCCAGCCGAAATCAACAGGGCGAGCCCCGTGGCGGGAAGTATGGTTTTTTGCATGGCCATGCCTCTTCGTTAGGGTCAAGCGAATTCGCGCGCGGCTCGCGCCGCGACGATGCATCGCGTGGCTTCCGATTTGAACGGCGCGCGGCTGAAAAAGCGCCGCGCTCTTCCTCTTTGTCGGGAAGTGGGCGGCGCCGGCCGGCGGCGTCATTCGAACGAACCCGCGAAGTCCGAGATCCGTTCCGAAATCGACGCGCCGC
This sequence comes from uncultured Alphaproteobacteria bacterium, assembly GCA_963699455.1. Lineage (GTDB taxonomy): Bacteria > Pseudomonadota > Alphaproteobacteria > Rhizobiales > Beijerinckiaceae > Methylocystis. Next base: position 201,666 of record CAVOTY010000008.1, read on the forward strand.
GCCATGCGTTTTCCGGCGACCGTGACATATTTGCCACGGTTTGATTCGGCGCGGTCGCCGCTCTCCGTTCCCCCAACGAAAAAGCCCGGCCAAGCGGCCGGGCTTTCATTGAATTTCCGAGGTCGATCCGTCAGTATTTCGCGACGATCGGAACCGGAGCCGCCCAGTTGAAGTGATAGTTCAGGCCAACGCGAACGGCATGGCCGGAAAAGCGCGTCGAGGCGGTGACGATGTTGGTGAAGTTCGGAGCGCCGGTGGTCGCGTTGGTCGCGCCCAGCGCGCCGACGGAATAGTTGGCGCAGCCGAGGTCGTAATAGAGATATTCGAGCTTGGCGCTCCAGTTCGGGTGGAACATCCACTCGCCGCCGCCGCCGACGGTCCAGCCGACCCGAGTGTCGGAATAGCTGCCGGAGGCGCCCCAGCCGGGCGTCAGGCCCGCCGGGATGGTGGGGCCGAAGCCTTGAAATATCTGGGTGCTGGAATTGACGCCGCCATAGGCGAGGCCGCCCGTGGCGTAAACCAGGAAGGTCGGGGTGAACAGGAAGCCGACGCGGCCGCGCACCGTGCCGAGATAATCCGTGCTCTTGTTGACCTGCAGCGCGCTCTGGATGGTGAGGGCGCCGACGCCCGTCGCGTTGACCGAGTTGGTCGCCACGCCGCCGCTGTTGCTGGCGAAGCCCTGGATGTCGGCTTCGAGGCCGAGCACGAACCGGTTGAACTGCCAGTTGTAGCCGACCTGGCCGCCGCCGAGGAAGCCGTCGGTGTTGACCGGGAACAGGCCGCCGGCGCCGGCCGAGGAAGCGCCCGCCCGGCCGGTCGCGTCGATCAGGACGGCGCCATTCGCGACATTGACGTTCTGGCTGGCGTCGAAGCCGTAGCCGGCGTTGACGCCCGCGTAAAAGCCGGTCCACATCGGCGGCGGGGGCGGCGGCGGTATATAAGCCGGGGCCTTGCGATTGGGAAGATCGGCGGCCAGCGCCGAGCCGGCGGCCAGCGCCAGCGCGGCGGCGGAAAGGAGGAGCTTTTTCATGCGGGATCACTCTTTGTCGAAAATGAAAAAATCCCGCGAGGCCTGGGTCTCGGACGGGCGCTAGAGTCCGCGGAAAACGCGATTATGTCATCCGCCGCTTTTGGACATGGAAATGTTAACGGCCGGGAGGGATTCAATCAAATCGCCAACGCCTGGATTTTGGACAACCTGCCCGCGCAAGGACAATTTTTGACTTGGCGTGACAAATATGCAACAGTTTCGCGAGCGTCGGAGACATTGGCGCTTGTTGACTTTTATCAAAAAGACCTTGACGCGCGTACATGCGTCCGCGCGCATGATTTTCGGGGCTCCATGCGCGTTCATGCGCGCGCGCGCATCCGATCAGCCCTCGGTCTCCGCGAAGCGATAACCGGCGCCCAGCTCGGTTAAAATGAGCTTCGGATTGGCCGGATCGTCCTCGATCTTGCCGCGCAGCTGGCCGATGAACACCCGCAAATACTGGGAATCATCGGTATGCGCCGGCCCCCACACGGCGGTGAGCAGCTGCCTGTGGGTCAGCAGCCGCCCCTCGCCGCGCGCCAGAATCGCCAGCAGCTCGTATTCCTTGGGCGTCAGCTTCACCGCGGCGCCTTGCTTCGTCACCAGCCGCCGCGCGAGGTCGATCACCAATCCGTCGCGCTCGATCCGCTCGATTTTCCCGGCGTCGCGGCCGGCGTGACGCAGCGCGGCGCGCAACCGCGCCATCAGCTCGCCGATCGCGAAGGGCTTTTCGACATAGTCGACGGCGCCGGCGTCGAGCGCGGCGATTTTCTCGGCCTCGCGGTCGCGCGCCGAGAGCACGATGATCGGCGCCCGCGAGAAGGCGCTGGCGCGGGCGATGACGTCCTTGCCGTCCATGTCGGGCAGTCCGAGGTCGAGCAGCACGAGGTCGGGCGCGCGGGAGGCGATGGCATGGAGCGCCTCGCGGCCGGTTTCCACGGCAATAACCTCGTAACCACAGGCGGTTAGCGCGGGGCGCAGGCAGCGCGGGATTTCCGGCTCGTCGTCGACGACGAGAATGCGCTCGCCGCCGCTCACCGCGCCGCCTCCCGTTCCGCCGCCGGAAACCGCAGGATCACCCGCGTGCCGCGCCGGCGCAGCGCCGGGCTTTGCGCGGTGATCGAGCCGCCCATCGCCTCGACGAGGCCGCGGCAGATGGAGAGGCCAAGGCCGGTTCCCGCCTTGCGTCCATCCGGGCGCCCGCCGCGGTAGAACTTTTCGAAAATGCGTTCGACCTCGCTTGGCTTCACGCCGGGTCCCTCGTCGGTGACGGTCACGACGACATTGTCGCCCGCCGGCCCGCCCTCCTTGCGCGCGTGGACGGCGACGGCGGTTCCGCCGCCATGTTTATGCGCGTTATCCAGCAGGTTGAACAGCACCTGCTCCAGCAGATTGGCGTCGGCGCGCAGAAACGGCAGGTCGGGCGCGACGCTGATCGAGACCTTCATGTCCGCGAAAATCTTGCTGGCCCGTTGCGCGGCGCCGCGAATGGCGTCGGCGACGTCGACCCAATCGCGGCGAACCTCCAGCGCGCCGGCCTCGATGCGCGACATATCCAGCAAATTCTTGACAAAGCGCGAGAGCCGCCCGGCCTCCTCCTCGATCGAGGCGAGCAGGTCCTGGCGGTCCGCCGCCGGCATTTTGTCGCCGAGCGCGCGCAGGCTGGTGACGGCGCCGGTGATCGAGGCCAGCGGCGTTCGCAGATCGTGCGAGAGCGACGACAACAGCGTCGTGCGCAGCTTCTCGTTCTCCTCGAGCGCCGCCGCGCGGATCGAATGCTCGATCAGTCGCGCCCGGTCGACCGCGATGGCGGTTTGATCGAGCATCGACGACAGCGTCCGGTCGACTTGCGGCGACATCGGCTCGTCGGCGGATTTCGGCTCCACGCCGAACACGCCGACGACGCCGCGCGGCGTCACCAGCGGGCGAAACTGGAAACGCACGTTGGGCAGGGTCCCCGTGCGCCAGCCGGCGGCCTCGCCCTTTTCGAAAGCCCAGCGCGCCGCGCCCATCTCCCCGACCTCCAATTCGTCGACGGGCGGCCAGGCGGCGGCGAGCCGCAACTCGCCGTCCTGCGGCGCGAGCGCCGCGACCGATCGCGCCTGAAGCGCCTTTTGCGCTTGAACCGCCGCCGCCCAGGCCACCTCGCCGAGCGTCGCCGCGCCGGAAACCTTGCGCGAAAATTCAAACAGCGCGCGCCCCGCGTCGAGGCGCTGGGTCATCTCCAGCGAATGTTCGCGCACGCGGCCGGCGAGCAGCCCGGTGATGACCGCGACGACAAGAAACACCAGCAGCGCGAGAAATTCCTGCGGCTCCGTGACCGTGAAATCATAGAGCGGCTCGACGAAAAAATAATCGAAGGCGAAGAACGAGAGCACCGCCGCCGAGATCGCCGACCACAGGCCGAAGCGCAAGGCGCAAAAAATCACCGAAACCAGAAAGATCATCGACAGATTGGGCAGATGCAGCCAGTGGTCCAGCAGCAGGCCGGCGCCCACCGCGACGGCGACGGACAACGCCGCGGCGCCGAGGCCGCCGGCCAGCGACGCCGGAGTTGGGAGCCCGACGTGGCGCTTTTCCGGGGGCGGCGCGCTCTCGTCGGTCACGATATGCACGGCGATGTCGCGCGAGCGGCGCACCAGCTCCTGAGTCAGGGACCGGCGCAAAAGGCTGGCGAGCGGCCCCGCGCTGGAACGGCCGAGCACGATCTGCGTGAAATTCTCGCGCCGCGCGAAACGCAGCAGTTCCCCCGCCAGATCGGTGGCGGACAGCCGCTCCGTCGCGGCGCCCAGCCGCTCGGCCAGCCGCAGCGCCTCGTCGACGCGCTTCACCCGCCCGGCGTCCGCTTCCTCCTCGCCGGGCCGCTCGACGAACACCGCCGTCCATTCCGCGTTGAGGGCGGTCGCCAGCCGCGCGGCGGCCCGCACAACCCGGTCGGAGGAAAAATCCGCGCCGACGCAAACCAGCAGCCGCTCGGTCGTCGCCCACGGACCCTCTATGGCGTTCTGGCGGAGGTAATCGACCATCTGGTCGTCGACCCGCTCGGCGGTGCGGCGCAGGGCGAGTTCGCGCAGCGCGGTGAGATTGCCGGGCGTGAAGAAGTTTCGCGTCGCCAGCCGGGCGGTTTCCGGGATGTAGACCTTGCCCTCGCGCAGCCGCTGCAACAGCTCGTCCGGGGTGATGTCGACGAGAATGACGTCGTCGGCCTGCGAAAGCACGCGGTCGGGCACGGTCTCGCGCACGCGCACGCCGGTGATGCGCGCGACGACATCGGCGAGGCTTTCGAGATGCTGGATGTTCAGCGCGGTCCACACATCGACGCCGGCCTCCAGCAGTTCGTCGATGTCCTGCCAGCGCTTGGGGTGGCGGCTGTCCGGCGCGTTGGTGTGGGCGAGTTCGTCGACGACGATCAGCCTCGGCTTGCGGGCCAGCGCCGCGTCTATGTCGAACTCCTCGACGACGCGGCCGTGATAATCGATTTTTCGGCGCGGCAGGATTTCAAGATCCTTGACGAGCGCCGCGGTCTCCTCGCGCCCGTGAGTTTCGACGAGGCCGACCAGCAGATCGACGCCCTCGGCCTTGGCGGCGCGGGCGCGCTCCAACATCGCGTAGGTCTTGCCGACGCCGGGCGCCGCTCCCAAAAATATCCGCAGCTTGCCACGCCCCGAGCCGCCAGCCACGGCGAGCAGCGCGTCGGGATCGGGGCGGCGGTCCGAGTCGCGCTGGCGATCCAAGTCGCGCTGGCGATCGAAATCTCGCTGGTCGAAGTCTCGCTCTTGCGGCGGCGGCACGATCGAACCTTTGTTGGCGCCTACTCCAGCGCGTCCAACCTGAGATTCAACATTAGCACGTTCACGCGGGGCTCGCCGACGAGGCCCAGCCAGCGCGGCTCGGTGAGCTCCTCGACGATCGCCCGCACGCGGCCCTCGTTGAGATTGCGCGCCCTGGCGACGGTCGCGACCTGGGCCAGCGCGAACTCCGGCGAAACATGCGGATCGAGGCCCGACGCCGAGGTCGTCGCGGCGTCGGCGGGGATCATGTCGAAGCGGCCGGCGGCGAACTCCGCCTCCATCGTCGCGCCGACCCGGTCGATCAGCTTTTTCGAGGTCGGGCCGAGATTGGAGCCCGACGAATTGGCGGCGTTGTAGGGCGCGTCGACGGTCTTGGTCGAATCGGCCGGGTCCGGCGCGCTGGTCGCGGAGGGACGCCCGCGAAAATATTTGTCGGCGGTGAAATTCTGGCCGATCAGCGATGAGCCGACGATGACGCCGCCGCGCTCGACCAGGCTGCCGTTGGCCTTGTCGGCAAAGGCGAGTTGCGCGATCGCGGTGATCGCCAGCGGATAGGCGACGCCGGTCAGCAGCGTGAACAGAACGATCATGACGAACGCGGGACGAAGTTGGCCGAGCATGGAAAGGCTCCTTAAGCGAGATGCAAAGCCTGAACGACGAGGTCGATGAGCTTGATGCCGACGAACGGCGCGACGATGCCGCCGAGCCCGTAAACCAGCAGATTGCGGCGCAGCAGGGCGGCCGCGCCGACCGGGCGGTACTGGACGCCGCGCAGCGCCAGCGGAATCAGCGCGATGATGATGAGCGCGTTGAAAATCACCGCCGACAGGATCGCCGATTGCGACGACCCCAGCCGCATGATGTTCATGGCGCCAAGCTCGGGATAGGCCGCGACGAACAGCGCCGGAATGATCGCGAAATACTTCGCGACGTCGTTGGCGATGGAGAAGGTGGTCAGCGCGCCGCGGGTCATCAGCAGCTGCTTGCCGATCGCGACGATCTCGATGAGCTTGGTCGGATCGGAATCGAGATCGACCATGTTGCCGGCCTCGCGCGCCGCCTGCGTCCCGGTCTGCATGGCGACGCCGACATCGGCCTGCGCCAGCGCCGGGGCGTCGTTGGAGCCGTCGCCGCACATGGCGATCAGCCGGCCGCCCTGCTGCTCCTTGCGGATATAGGCGAGCTTGTCCTCCGGCTTGGCTTGCGCGATGAAGTCGTCGACGCCGGCCTCGCCGGCGATCGCCGCCGCGGTCATCGGGTTGTCGCCCGTCACCATGACGGTCTTGATGCCCATGGCGCGCAGCGCGGCGAAGCGCTCCTTGATCGCCGGCTTGACGATGTCCTTGAGATGCACGACGCCGAGCAGCCGACCGTTTTCGGACACGGCGAGCGGCGTGCCGCCGGAGCGGGAAATCCGCTCCACCGCCCGATGGAAATCGCCCGGCGCCTGATCGGCGGCAAGGCCCGCCTGGGCGAGAATGGCGTCGACCGCGCCCTTGCGCAGCACGCGCCCGGCCACGTCGAGCCCGGAGATGCGGGTTTGCGCGGTGAAGGGCGCGACCTTCATGTCGGCGCCGAGGGCGGGCATGGGCAGGGCGTGGTGGTTGGTCGCCAGCGCGACGATGGAGCGCCCCTCGGGAGTCTCGTCGGCGAGCGAGGCCAGCAACACCGCCTCGGCGAGCTGTCGCGCGCCAACGCCGGCGACCGGGATGAACTCGTCGGCCATGCGGTTGCCGTAGGTGATGGTGCCGGTCTTGTCGAGCAGCAGCGTGTCGACGTCGCCCGCCGCCTCCACCGCGCGGCCGGAGGTGGCGATGACGTTGAAGCGGATCAAGCGGTCCATGCCGGCGATGCCGATGGCCGAAAGCAGCCCGCCGATGGTCGTCGGGATCAGGCAGACCAGCAGCGCGATCAGCACGCTGACCGACAGCGTGGTTCCCGAATAGACGGCGAGCGGCCACAGCGTCACGCAGACGATCAGAAAGATGATGGTGAGGCCGGACAACAGGATCGACAGCGCCAGCTCGTTGGGGGTTTTTTGGCGTTGCGCGCCCTCGACCAGCGCGATCATGCGGTCGATGAAGGTCGAGCCGGGCGCCGCGCTGACGCGGACCTTGATCCAGTCCGACAGCACGGTGGTGCCGCCGGTGACGGCGCAGCGGTCGCCGCCCGCCTCGCGAATGACCGGCGCGGATTCACCGGTGATCGCCGATTCATTGACCGAGGCGACGCCTTCGATCACATCGCCGTCGCCGGGAATGAGATCGCCGGCCTCGACCAGCACCACGTCGCCGACCTTGAGATCGAGCGCCGAGACGCCCTCGACCACCCCCCCGAGACCGCTCTGGCCGGCGGGATCGATCAGTCGCTTGGCGTGGGTTTCGCTGCGGGTGCGGCGCAACGCGTCGGCTTGCGCCTTGCCGCGCCCCTCCGCCACGGCCTCCGCGAAATTGGCGAACAGCACGGTGAACCACAGCCAGGCGGCGATCTGCCCGGTGAACGGCGCGGCGCCGGTGTGGAAGACGACATCGCGCGCGAAGAGGACGGTCACGACGGCCGAAACGACCTCGGTGACGAAGATGACCGGATTTTTGGCCAGGCGCCGCGGGTTAAGCTTCCGCACGGCGTCGAGAGAGGCGCGTTTCAGAATGTTCGCGTCGAACAGTCCGGGCGCGGCGACCTTGGTGGACATGGAGGATCTCCCGTTAAAACGTCTTGCCGGCTTGCATCAGGAAGTGCTCGACGATGGGCCCCAGCGCCAGCGCGGGAAAATATTGCAGCAGGTAGAGGATGACGATCACGCCGAGCAGCAGGCCGATGAACAGCGGTCCGTGCGTCGGGAAGGTGCCCGCCGACGGCGGCGCCTTTTCTTGGCGGCGAACGAGCCGGCCAGCGCCAGGACGGGGAGCACATAGGCGAAGCGCCCCAGGAACATCGCGAGACCCAGCGCCGTGTTGAACCAGATCGTGTTGCCGGAGAGACCCGCGAAGGCCGAGCCGTTATTGGCCGTCGTCGAGGCGAAGGCGTAGAGAATCTCCGACAGGCCGTGCGGTCCGGAATTGCCGAGGGCGTCCAGCGCGGTCTTGATCAGCACGGACGCGGCCGAAAAGCCGAGCACGGTGAGCGGATAGATCAGCACCGCGAGCATGGCGAGCTTCATTTCGCGCGCCTCGATCTTCTTGCCGAGATATTCCGGGGTGCGCCCGACCATCAGACCCGCGACGAACACCGAGATGACGACGATGACCAGGAAGCCATAGAGGCCCGCGCCGACGCCGCCGGGCGAGATGCAGCCGAGCAGCAAGTTAAAGAGAGGCGCGAGTCCGCCGAGCGGCGTCATCGAATCATGCATCGCATTGACGGCGCCGGTGCTGGTGCCGGTCGTCGCGTTCGCGAACAAGGCGCTCATCGCGACGCCAAACCGCGTCTCCTTGCCCTCCATGTTGCCGGCGGCGGGATCGACGCCAAGCTCGGTCAACAGAGGATTGCCGCCCGCTTCCGCCCAATAGGTAACGAGCACGCCGACGCCGAGCACGATCGACATGGCGACGACGATGGCGCGTCCCTGCCGCTCGTCGCCGACCGCCCGACCAAAGGCGAACACCGTCGCGAAGGGAATGACCAGCAGCGCCCAGATCTCAAGCATGTTGGAGATGGCGTTGGGATTCTCGAAGGGATGCGCGGAATTGGCGTTGAAGAAGCCGCCGCCGTTGGTGCCGAGCTCCTTGATGGCCTCCTGGCTCGCCACCGGGCCGATGGAAATGACCTGCTTCGCGCCCTCCAGCGTCGTCGCCTCGACGGCGCCGGTCAATGTCTGCGGCGCGCCAAGCATCGCGAGCGCGATGGCGACGGCAATCGACAGTGGCAGCAGGATGTAGAGCGTCGCCCGCGTCATATCGACCCAGAAATTGCCCACGGTCGGCGACGTCGCGCGCGAAAAGCCGCGGATCAGCGCGAAGGCCATCGCGAGGCCGGTCGCGGCGGAGAGGAAGTTGTGGACGGTCAGCCCCAGCATCTGCGTGAGATGACTCATCGTCGTCTCGCCGCTGTAATTCTGCCAGTTGGTGTTGGTGATGAAGCTGAGCGACGTGTTGAAGGCGAGATCCGGCGCCACGCCGTCGAAACCGCGCGGATTGAGCGGCAGATAATTTTGCAGCCGTTGCAGCGCGTAGAGCGAGAGAAAGCCGACGAGGCTGAACGCCAGCATCGACATGGTGTAGGCGAGCCAGCCCTGCTCGCGCTCCGGGCGGGCGCCGGACAGCTTGTAAAACAGGTTCTCCACCGGCCCCAACCCGCGCGACAAAAGCACGGGCTCGCCCGCCATGACGCGCAGGATGTAACCGCCGAGCGGAACGGCGGCGGCGAAGACCAGCAACAAGGTGATCGCGATTTGCGAAACCCCTATCATGGACATTGGAATGACCCCCATTCAGACGCCGGATTCCCCGCGCGCGCTTTGACGCGCGGCGAGGCCGGCGAGCGGGAAGGCGCCTTAAGCGCCGACCTCAAAAATCCTCGGGATGAAGCAGCGTGTAGAGCAGAAAAGCGCCGAGCAGCGCGGCGACGGCGAGCCCCACCAAGGGTTCCAACATGGCGCGACTCCCGTCAAAGATCGGCGCAAACGCGCGCATAAGCGGCGATCACGACGAATAGCAGGACGCCGACGCCTGGAAAAACGAAATCCATCATGACCGGTTGCTCCCCTGGTTGCCAAGGGCAACATGGGCGCGGCCGCATAAGGGGTCAATGAGCCAAGCGGGCCGCGCGCATAAGGAATTCATAAGGATCGCGCCGCCGCGCCCGCCTCGGGAAACCAAGATGTCGCGCGTCCGTTACGCGCTCATGACTTTCGGCGCGACATTGTGCAATTGGTGGTCGGCGCTGTCGAAGAAGCGCCGCAGATTGCGCGCGGCCTGACGAATGCGCTGCTCGTTCTCGACCAGCGCGAGCCGCAGGAACCCTTCTCCATATTCGCCAAAGCCGACCCCGGGCGCGACGGCGAGGTCGGCCTTTTCGATCAGCAGGCTCGAAAACTCCAGGCTGCTGAGCGCCGAAAAGCGCTCCGGCACGGGCGCCCAGGCGAACATCGAGGCGGTCGGCGACGAAATCGTCCATCCCGCCTGGGCGAAGCTTTCGACCATGACGTCGCGGCGCTTCTTGTAAATCGCCCGCATTTCCTTGACGCAGTCGTCGGGGCCGTTCAGCGCCGTCGCCGCCGCCACTTGAATGGGCGTGAAGGCGCCGTAATCGAGATAGCTCTTGACCCGCGCCAGCGCCGCGCAAAGCCGCTCATTGCCGGCGGCGAAGCCCATGCGCCAGCCGGCCATCGAAAAGGTCTTGGACATGGAGGTGAATTCAACCGTCACGTCGATGGCGCCGGGAACCTGCAACACCGACGGCGGCGGCTCGCCCTCGAAATAGACCTCGGCGTAGGCGAGATCGGAGAGCACGAAGATCTCGTGGCGCTTGGCGAAGGCCACGAGATCCTTGTAAAAATCGAGCGAGGCGACCGACGCGGTGGGATTGGCGGGATAGCAGACGACGACGCCGATCGGCTTGGGGATCGAATGTTTGACGGCGCGCTCCAGCGCCTCGAAGAATTTTGGCGTCGGATCGGCGGGCACCGAGCGGATGACGCCGCCCGCCATCAGGAAGCCGAAGGCGTGGATCGGATAGGACGGATTGGGCACCAGCATCACATCGCCGGGCGCGGTGATCGCCTGCGCCATGTTGGCGAAGCCTTCCTTCGAGCCCAGCGTCGCGACGATCTGCGTGTCCGGGTTGAGCGCGACGTCGAAGCGGCGTCGATAATAATTGGCCTGGGCGCGGCGCAGGCCGGCGATGCCCTTGGAGGCGGAGTAGCGGTCGGTGCGCGGTCGCCCCGCCGTCTCGACGAGCTTGTCGATCACATGCTTGGGCGCGGGCAAATCCGGGTTGCCCATGCCAAGATCGATGATGTCGGCGCCGCCGGCGCGCGCCTTGGCCTTCAGGCGATTGACCTGCTCGAAGACATAAGGGGGCAGGCGCTTGATGCGATAAAAATCCGACATTTCGGGGTTCCGCTGGCGTTTGGGGCGAATCTATCCGGCTTCGAGGCTTTGGGCTTTTAGCACTTTGGCCGCGGCCGGCCAGCCTTCAATTGCCCTGGCTTCGCGGCGATTTCGCGGCCGAGGCGCGCCGCGCCGCCCGCGGAGGCGCGACGTCGGGCGTCGCGACGCGCGCGCCGGCGCGCTGGTTGGCGGCGCGCGCGCTTTCCAGCTCGGCGCCCAGCGCGTCGAGTTGCGCCGGAGTCTTCTTGTTTTTTGGCGGATCGTTCGGCGCCATGGGTTTATAGTCGAGCGTGTTGGCGGCCGGGCGCGAACTCTTGACAAAATCCTGGGCGGGCGGCGGCTCGCGCCGCAGATGCAGCGCGTCGAGCACGTCGCCGACCATCGTCCCGGGAGTGCTCGCCGCCTCCTGAGCGGCGGCGGGAACGCAAAGACAGGCGATCAGCGCGGCGACCGGCGCCGCCTGGAGGGCGAGGCGGCGCGGCAAGCCGCTCGCCGCGGCGGATTGCCGCGCCACGACGTTGGCGTTAAGGATCGCATTGTACCCGCGGCGATGGATCATTCGCATCCGCACAATTGATTGGCCGTGACGGCGTGCGTCACTAACGACATAATGTTAACCTACCAAACTCTGGCGCGCCGCGCCAAGGGCAGCGCCTCTTTGGAATTGATCGGGAATAGGATCGAAAATGACCGCCGAACGCGACACGGAAACAGCCCTTCCCGGGCGAACCACCGCCCCGGCGAGCAAGCCCGCGCCCAGCGCTCTCCAAAAGGTCGACGGCGAGCCAAGGAAGGGCAAGAGCGCCAAGGGCAAAAGCGCCAAGAACAAGAGCGCCAAGGGCAAGGACGCGCCGGTGACCTTGAAGGCGGCCGAGGCGTCCAAGATGGCCGAGGCGCCCAAGAGCCCCGAGCCGCTCGAGACCGCCGAGCCTCCGAGGACGCCGGCCGAGGCGACGTCAGTCCCCGCGCCGCCCGGGCTGGAGGCCGATACCTCGAACACGGCTCTAGGCGGCGAATTCGACGTGGCGGCCGAGAACTTCGCCAAGATCATCGATCGCGGACGCCAGGTGATCGCGACGGCGATGAGCGCCCCCAGCCTCGAGGAAACACGCAGCGAACTCGCGGTGAATGTAGCCGACGCCACCAAGACTCTGGGCGTCGTCGCCGAGCATTGGTTGATGCAGCCCGAACGCGCCGCCAAGGCGCAGGCCGACCTGTTCAGCGGCCTGACCGACATCTGGAGCCAGACCCTGCATCGCTTTTCCGGCGAGGACGCGGCTCCCATCGTGCCGCGGGACCCTTCCGACAAGCGCTTTTCCGCGCCCGAATGGAGCGATAACCCGTTTTTCGATTGCCTGCGGCAGTCGTACACATTGGCGACGCAATGGGCCAACGAGATGGTCGAGAAGACCGAGGGGCTCGACCCGCAGACCAAGGCCAAGGCGTCGTTCTACACGCGTCAGATCGCCGGCGCGCTGTCGCCGTCCAATTTCGTGGCGACCAACCCCGAATTGCTGCGCGCGACGCTGGAGGCGCGCGGCGGCAATCTGGTGCGCGGGCTCGAAATGCTGGCCGAGGATCTGGCGGCGGGCGGCGGCACGCTGAAAATCCGCCAGACCGACCACAGCAAGTTCGAGCTTGGCGTCGACATGGCGACGACGCCGGGCAAGGTGGTCCTGCGCAACGAGTTGATGGAGCTCATTCAGTACGCGCCGACGACGCCGGAGGTCTACGCCCGCCCGCTGCTGATCGTCCCGCCCTGGATCAACAAGTTCTATGTGCTCGATCTCAATCGCGAAAAAAGCTTCGTGCGCTGGGCGACGGCGCAAGGCCTGACCGTGTTCATCGTGTCCTGGGTCAACCCGGACGAAAGCCAGGCGGATCTGGGTTTCGACGCCTATATGCAACGCGGCGTGCTCGCGGCGCTCGACGCCGTCGAACTGGCGACCGGCGAGAATCGGATCGCGGCGGCGGGCTATTGCGTCGGCGGCACGCTGCTCGCCGCGACCCTGGCCTACATGGCCGCCAAGGGCGACAAGCGCATCGACAGCGTGACCTTCTTCGCCACTCAGGTGGATTTTTCCGAGGCCGGCGACATGCAGATGTTCGTCGACGAGGCGAAGCTCGCGGCGCTGGAGGAAACCATGGCGAAGACCGGCTATCTTGATGGAGTCAAGATGGCCAACACCTTCAACATGCTGCGCCCCAACGAACTGGTCTGGAACTACATCGTCAACAATTACGTCAAGGGCGTCGATCCGGCGGCTTTCGATCTTCTGGCCTGGAACGCCGACAGCACGCGCATTCCGCGCGCCAATCATTCGTTTTACCTGCGCGGCTGCTATCTCGAGAACAGGCTGACGCGCGGCGAGATGGTGATCGGCGGCGTCAAGCTCAATCTAAAGGACGTGACAATTCCGATCTATGAGATCGCCGCCAAGGAGGACCACATCGCGCCGGCGCGCTCGGTGTTCATCGGCGCGCAATATTTCGGCGGCCCGGTGAAATACGTGCTTGGCGGCGCGGGCCATATCGCCGGCATCGTCAATCCGCCGGAAAAGGACAAATACCAGTATTGGATGGGCGGCCCGCCGGTCGGCTCCTATGACGAATGGCTGAAGGCGGCGACGGAGACGCGGGGCTCCTGGTGGCCGGACTGGATCGATTGGCTGACCGCGCAAGCTCCGCGGAAAGTGCCGGCGCGCGAGCCCGGCGGCGGCAAGCTCAAGCCGATTTGCGACGCGCCGGGCGAATATGTGCGGGTGAAGGCGTAACGCCCGCCGCCGGCGATCCCCGGCGCGCGGGTCGAGCGCCGGTTTTTTTGAGCGGCGCGGTCGACGCGCGGTCGACGCGCTGGCGGCGCCGTTATTCCGCTGGCGGCGACATTATTCCGCTGGCGGCGACATTATTCCGCTGGCGGCGACATTATTCCGCTGGCGGCGACATTATTCCGCTGGCGGCGCCTTGGCGACGGTCGCCGCGACCGCCGGGGCCGGCGCGGTGGGCTTGCGTTCCTCCCGCCATTTCGCGACCTTCAGCCACCAGGGGTCGCCGACATGCAGATGCTGGCGCAGCGGCGTCTTGATGATCGCCAGCACCAGCGCGATGCTGAACAGGCACCACACCGCCGGCCACTCGTTGATGTTATTGGTGGTCAGCGCCGCCACGAACGGCCCGGCGACATAGGAAAACAGCGTGAAGCGCCAACTGCCGATCAACGCCGGCAGCAGGAAGGCGGTCAGCGGATAGGAGAGGAAGCCGCGTCCCAGCCAGGCGTTGTCCGCCATGCTGTTGCCGATGCCGTTGGTCGGCACGAGCCAGGCGAGGTGCCACTCGCCGCGCACGGTGCACAAAAACTCCCCGCACAGCGGACGCCCGACCTGGCAATGGCCGGCCCAGTTGAAGGGATAGAGCTGCACCAGCATCGCGATCGCGCCGACGAAACAGGCGGCGTAGACCCAGGGCGCGGCCTGGCGCGCCGCGGCCCTCGGCATGAAATACAGCGCCACCGAATTGATGAAGAACGGCTGAAAGGCGATGTGCAGATAGCCAAACAGCGTCATCATCTGGTTGAGCGGCGAGTCGCATTGGTCCAGCACTGAATAGCTGACCGCCTGGAGCGCCTCCATGCTGGCGAAGTAGAGCAGGCAAACCCACAGCGCCAAGGGCTCGGGATCGCGCTTTAGCGCCGAATAAGCCGCGCCGGCGATGCCGGTGGCGGCCAGAACCGTAGAAGCTTCTCCACTCCAGCACATTTTTGGTCGTTTCCTCGTTACACTCGCGGCATTCCGATACACGATCGAGCGCCGAGGGCAAAGCGTCACGGCGAAACACGTTCCCGCGCGAAAAATTCGTTAATTTTAACCAAGCCTTAACCGGATTGGAGGGAGGCTGGAGGCGCTCGCTCCGGGCCGCCCGAAAATTATTGTGTCGACGCAAGACAGGGAACGCTCATGGCCCAGAAGGACTCCTCGCTTCCCAGCTATAGCGGCACCTCGGACAGTCTCTATGGTTCGCTCAACCGGGTGGAGGCCGAGCGGCCGGGCCGTTTCAAGCGCGAAAGCGTTTCGATGAAGGTTCCGGGCCAGGGGTTTTTTTTCGGCGGCGGCGTGTCCAGCGCCGAGGGGATGCGCCAAACCCTCGTCGTCGCGCTGACGCTGTCGATCGCCGCCGGTGGCGTGGCGGGCTCGATACTGGGGAGCAAAACCGGCGTGAAACCGGGGCTGGAGGCCGCCGCGCGGGCCGACGCGGTCACGCTGGCGCGACTTTCGCCGGCGAACGCGCCCGCCGCCTCGCCAACCGCCCCCCCGCCGGAAGTCATGGGGCTGGTCGAGGAAATGCGCGGTTTGCGCGCCCAGGTCGAACAGCTCAAGCACGTCGCTGAACGCGCCCGGGCGCGGGAGGCCGAGCATCAGGCCAGCCTCGAGGGACCGCCGGCGCTGGATCAGGCGACCGCCGCGCTCACCGCGAAACTGGGCGAGCTCGACAATCGGCTGGCGCGGCTGGAGCACGCCGGCGTCGACATGACGCCGACCGGCTCCATCGCCAGTTCCATTCACGCGCGGCCGGCCGCGGCCGCCCATGCCCGGAAGGCGCGCCGATCCCGCTCCGGCGGGCTGTGACACGCGAACGTCACAAATATTGGTCATGAGCTGATATTGGCCACGCTTCGAGTCGGTGCTAGAGCAGGCTCCGTCGGATCGACTCGCCGGTCGGGCGCCGCGACTTGCCGCTAAGTTCCGAAGTCCCGGCGGAGTCGACCCCGTCGGGCGCCGGACCCGTTGGCGGTCGCGCGTCAAAAAACTCCCCAGCCTTCGCCGCGCCCGCGGGCCGAGGACCACTCGAGCCGGATCGATTCGCCGCATGACGCAAGAACAAATCGCCCTGTTCTCCCGAGGCGGACGCAAGTCGCTTCCCAATCTGTGGGATTTCGCGGCGCTCGTTCTGGTGTTGGGCGTGTTCGTGCTGATGAGCTACGGATCGCGCGGCATGACCTCGCCGCTGAACGCCCCGGAAACCGCCAGCCTGTCGCTGGATTATTGGCGCCTGCCCTATTATGGCCTGCGCACGACGCTACGGATGTTCGCCGCGATCTTTGTTTCGCTGATTTTCACCTTCACTTACGCCACGCTCGCCGCCAAGAGCCGCCGCGCCGAAATGGTGCTGATCCCGCTGCTCGACGTGCTGCAGTCGGTGCCGATCCTGGGATTTCTGTCCTTCACGGTCACTTTTTTCCTGGGGCTGTTTCCCGGCTCCACGCTGGGCGCGGAAGGCGCGGCGATCTTCGCGATTTTCACCAGCCAGGCCTGGAACATGGCCTTTTCCTTCTATCAGTCGCTACGGAGCGTGCCGCGCGATCTGGAGGAGGTCGCGGCGAGCTTTCAACTCACGCCGTGGCAGAAATTCTGGCAGTTGGAGACGCCCTTCGCCATGCCCGGCCTCATCTGGAACATGATGATGTCGATGTCCGGCGGCTGGTTCTTCGTCGTCGCCTCGGAGGCGATTTCGGTCGGCGACGTCAATGTGCGCCTGCCCGGCGTCGGCTCCTATCTGGCGCTGGCGATCGAAAACAAGCGCGTCGATTGCGTCGTCGCGGCGGTGATCGCCGTCGCGATGATCATTCTCGCCTACGACCAGCTGCTGTTTCGCCCCATCGTCGCCTTCGCCGACAAGTTTCGCGTCGAGCTGACGGCCTCGCAGACGCAATCCGACAGCTGGGTGCGCGATCTGTTTTTGCGCACGCGCTGGCTGCGCGCGCTGATGCGCCATCCAGCGGCGCTGCTGCATCGCGCCTCGTTGCTCGGGGTGCGCGCTCCCTCGTTCACGAGCCGCGGCGGCGAGGAGAGCCCCAAGGTCGCGCTTCTTCTCGACATGGCCTGGGTCGCGCTCATTGGCGTGGCGCTGTTCATGTCGCTGGCGCTCGTCATCCAGTTCGTGGGAACCGGCGTCGATCTGGCGGAAGTCAAGAAGGTGGCGACGCTCACCTTTTACACATTCCTGCGGGTGATGGCGCTGATCGGCCTCGCCACCCTGATTTGGGTTCCGATTGGCGTCTGGGTCGGCCTGCGCCCGCGCATCGCCGAGAAGGTCCAGCCGCTCTCCCAGTTTCTCGCGGCCTTTCCGGCCAACGTGCTGTTCCCGATCGCCGTCATCGGCATTCTGCGCTTTCACCTCAACCCCGACATCTGGCTATCCGCGCTGATCATCTTCGGCACCCAGTGGTATATCGTCTTCAACGTGATCGCGGGCGCTTCCGCCTTCCCGAACGATCTGCGCGAGGCGTCGACGAATTTCGGCATCAAGGGCTGGATCTGGTGGAAAAGCGTGATTTTGCCCGCCGTGTTCCCCTATTACATCACCGGCGCCATCACCGCCTCGGGCGGCTCCTGGAACGCGGCCATCGTCGCCGAATATGTGAAATGGGGCGACGACAACGTGACCGCGCACGGAGTCGGGGCCTATATCGCCAAGGCGACCGCCGACGGCGATTATCCCAAGATCGTGCTGGGCGTGGCGGCGATGAGCATCGTGGTCATTCTGGTCAACCGTCTGTTCTGGCGCCAGCTTTCCGCCTTCGCGGAACGTCGCCTGCGGCTATTGTGAGGTTTTCATGGCGACTCCCCCCAACCCGGCGCCCTTGCTGTCCATCGACAATGTCTCGCAGGCCTATGGCCGGGGTGGCGATAAGACCGCCGCGGTGGTTCTCGACAAGATCTCGCTGACCCTCAACGAGGGCGAGATCGTCGGGCTGCTGGGGCGCTCGGGCTGCGGCAAATCCACGCTGTTGCGAATCGTTTCCGGGCTCAACCGGCCGTCGAGCGGCGAGGTGAACTATCGCGGCGCCAAGGTTTCCGGGCCGGTCGACGGCGTCGCCATGGTGTTCCAGAGCTTCGCGCTGTTTCCCTGGCTCACGGTGCTCGCCAATGTGGAGCTCGGCCTGCGCGCCAAGGGCGTGCCGGCCGCCGAGGCGCGGCGGCGCGCCCTGCAAGCCATCGACATCATCGGCCTCGACGGCTTCGAGAACGCCTACCCAAAGGAAATCTCCGGCGGCATGCGCCAACGCGTCGGTTTCGCGCGCGCGCTCGTCGTCTCGCCCAGCATTTTGCTGATGGACGAGCCTTTCTCGGCGCTCGACGTGCTCACCGCCGAGACGCTGCGCACCGACCTGCTCGACCTCTGGGTCGAGGGACGCATGCCGATCAAATCGATCTTGATGGTCACCCACAACATCGAGGAGTCGGTGCTGATGTGCGACCGCATCGTCGTGTTGTCCTCGAATCCCGGCCGCATCGCGGCGGAAATCAAGGTGACGCTGCAACATCCACGCAATCGCCTCGACCCGGAGTTCCGCCAGCTCGTCGACCAGATTTACGCGCTGATGACCCGTCGCGCCGACATGGCGAAGGCCAGCCCCGGCGCCTTCCCCGGCCTCGGCATGGGCATGGCGCTGCCGACCGTCTCGACCAACACGCTGGCCGGCATGATCGAGGAGGTCGCCGCGCCGCCCTACGACGGCAAGGCCGACCTCCCGGCGCTCGCCGACAGCCTTCAGCTGGAAATCGACGAACTGTTCCCCGTCGCGGAAACGCTGCAACTGCTGCGCTTCGCCGAGCTCGCCGAGGGCGACATCAAGCTCACACCGGCCGGCAAGCGCTTCGCCGAGATGGACGTCGACCAGCGCAAGCGACTGTTTGGCGATCATCTGCTCGCCTATGTGCCGCTGGCCCAGCGCATCCGCAGGGTGCTGGACGAGCGGCCCTCGCACCACGCGCCCGCGACCCGCTTCCGCGGGGAGCTCGAGGACTACATGAGCGAGGACTACGCGGAGACGACGCTAAAGAGCGTGACCACCTGGGGCCGCTATGGCGAGATTTTCGCCTACGACGAAAGCGCGCAGGCGTTTAACTTGGAGAACCCGCAATAAACGGCCACGTTCGCTCGCCGCTCACTGGCCCTTGACCTCGGGAACCGCCGGGCTCGGCCCAAATATCACCTGCGAGGGATCGCGCTCGAAATTGCGCACGGCGCGGTCGAGCGTGTCGACCGCCTTGCGCGCATCCACGGCGAGCTGTTCGTATTGGCGCAGGCCGGTCGCCGAAAAGCGGTTGAGATTGCTGGAAACGCCGGCGATGTTGCCGGTTATGCCCTTTATCGTCTTGGGATCGAGCGCCTTCACCGTGCGCTCGGCGCCGGCCAGCACCTTGTCGAAGCGTTCGGCGACCGGCCTCAGCGAATGCGCGACATTCGCCGCGTCATGGATCAGATTGCCAATCGGCGCGCTATTGTCGGCGAGCGTCTTGGTGAAGGTCTCGACATTTTTCAGCGAGGCGGTCAGCGATCCCGAATTGGCGTCGAGCAGCTTGTCGAGCTTGTCGACCATGTCCGTCGCCTTGATCGCGAGGTGCTGCACGTTTTCGAGCAGGTTCTGAATTTCCGAATGTTCGGCGGCGATGCGCGGATAGGTTTCGCCCTTGCTCGCGACGATATCGGGCGCGCCAGGCGTGCCGCCGACCAGCGACACCACGGCGACGCCGGTAAAACCCTTTTGCTCCAGCCGGGCGCGCGTGTTGGCCTTGACCGGCGTCGTCTTATCGATGGCGATGAGCACCTTGACCTGGCCAGGGTCCTTCGGGTCGATCTCCATGTGGGTGACGGAGCCGACCTTCAACCCGTTGAACTGCACGACGCTGCCTTGCGTCAGCCCGTCGACGGAGCCGCGCACGACGAGTTCATAGGTCTGATACAGCGCCGTCTTGCCGGTTCCCGAGAACCAGAAGACGAAGGCGAAAGCCGCGAACACCACCGCGAGCGTAAAGGCGCCGATCAGCGCGAAATTGGCGCGGGTTTCCATGTTCCGTCCTTGCGCGGGCTCTCGCCCCCCTTGGGCCGATCGAGCGAGCCAATTAGTCGGCTGCCGCGAACGCCATGAAAATACGCGCGCAGCCAAGGCTGCTCGGAGGCCAGCATGTCCTCGATGGACCCCGCGCCGATGACCTTCCCGTTGGCGAGCGCCGCTATTCGATCGCAGATCGAATAAAGGCTGTCGAGGTCGTGCGTCACCATGAAGACGGTCAGTCCCAGGGTCTTTTGCAGCGTGCCGATCAATTCGTCGAAGTCGGCGGCGCCGATCGGGTCGAGACCGGAAGTCGGTTCGTCCAGAAACACCAGTTCGGGATCGAGCGCGAGGGCTCTCGCCAGGGCCGCCCGCTTCACCATGCCGCCAGACAATTCCGACGGAAGTTTGTCGGCGGCGTCCGGCGGCAGTCCCACGAGCTCGAGCTTCAGCATCGCCAGGTCGTCCATGAAGCGCTGCGAAAGGTCCCGATTCTCGCGCATCGGCATTTGAATGTTCTGCCGCACCGTCAGGCTGGAAAACAAGGCGCCGTTTTGAAACAGGACGCCCCAGCGCTGTTCGAGCGCCCGCAGTTGATGGGGCGTCAGCGCGTCCCGGTCCTGGCCAAAAAGCTGGATCGTCCCCGAGCGCTTGCGCACCAGCCCGAGAATCGTCCGCGTCAGCACCGATTTTCCCTGGCCGGAGCCGCCGACGAATCCAAGCACTTCGCCACGATAGACGTCGAGATCGAGCCCGTTCATGACCTTGTGGTCGCCAAACTGGACAACGAGATCCCGCACGCTGATCACGATTTCTCGCGGCGCGCTGGCGACCGTCTCCCGCGTGGTGGTTTCTCTCATGGGCACGGGGACTCTAATAGTTGATCGCCGCGAAGAACATCGCGAATATGCCATCGACGATGATCACCATGAAAATGCTCTTGACCACGGCGGCGGTCACCTGCCGACCCAGCGATTCCGCGGAACCCGAGGTCGCCAGCCCGTCTTGCGTCGAAATCAGCCCGATCACCAGCGCCATGAACGGCGCCTTGATCAATCCGACCATGAAGGTGTTCACGCCGATCGCGGTCTGCAGGAGAGTCAAGAAAGTCAGCGGGGGAATATCGCCATAGACCCAGGCGACCAGCACGCCGCCGAACAACGCCGCCATGTCGGCGATGAAGGTCAGCAGAGGCAGCGAGACCGTCAGCGCCAGCACGCGGGGAACCACGAGCACCTCGATCGGCGACATGCCCATGACGCGCAGCGCGTCGACCTCCTCGCGCATCTTCATCGAGCCGAGCTCGGCGGTTATCGCCGATCCCGACCGACCGGCGATCATGATCGAGGTCAGCAGCACGCCCAGCTCGCGCAGCACCAATATGCCGATGAGATCGACCGAATAGATCGACGCGCCGAACCGCGCCAGCTGAAAAATGCCCTGCTGCGCGACGATGGCGCCGACGGCGATATTGATCAGGACGATGATCGGAATGCTGCGAAACCCGAACATCTCGATTTGATAGACGAGCGAGGTGCCGCGGAACAGGTCGGGGCGCAACACGATGCGGCCGAGCGCGACGACGAACTCCCCGAGAAATCCAGTCCCGCGATAGGTTTCGCCGAAGGCGTTGACCACCGACTCTCCAAGATCGGCCAACAAGTCGACCAGCAGATTGGCCGGCTTGGCGCGCGGCGGGGCCGCGGCGCGCCTTCGCGTCTCCTTGATGAGGATTTCGTGTTCGGGCCTCGCCCCCTCGATCGAGACGGCGACGCCGTCGCCGACCAGTTGGTCGCGGGCGCGGTTCATCGCCAGGGCGCCGGCGGTGTCGAGCCCGGCGAGCCCGCTCATGTCGAGGACGACCGCGCGCGCGCCGCGGCCAAGCGAGACGATTTGCGCGGCCTTTTGCTCCAGCCGTCTGGACGCCGCCAAAATCCAGGCGCCGGTCAGCTCCAGGCGCCGCGCGCCGTCGCCATCGCCGTCGCCGCAGCTTAATTCGGGCGGGTCGGGCTCGATGTCTGTCGCCATGGCGCCCCGTCGCGATTCATTAGGGCAATTTCGGGCGCCTCGCGCCTTGCCGATCTTGCCGAAGGTTCCGGCGAAGCGCCAAAACGCTTGCGAATCGTCTTATCTTCGCCGATTGCCAATGTCGAGCGCGGCCGCCGGTTTCGCCGCGAATCGCCGTCCAGGGGTGTTGGGGGAGGGAAAATGCGCGTCGAGATGAGCGTGGCCATTGAGGCCTTTCCGATCGAGGGGCGCTTCGTGATCGCGCGCGGCGCCAAAACGCGGGCCCTGGTGGTGACCGCGACGCTGCGCGCCGGCGGCGCGACGGGCCGAGGCGAATGCGTGCCCTACGCCCGCTATGGGGAAAGCCCCGAAAGCGTCGTCGAGGCGATCGAAACCGTTCGAGCCGCCATCGAGAGCGGCGCCGACCGCGCCGCGTTGCAAAACGTGTTGCCGGCCGGCGCGGCGCGCAACGCGCTGGATTGCGCGCTTTGGGATCTCGAGGCCAAATCCACCGGCGTCCCGGCGCATCGCCGCGCCGGCCTGGGCCCACCGGCGCCGTTGACCACGGCCTTCACGCTGTCGGTCGGAACTCCCGACGACATGTTCACGGCGGCTGTGCGCGCCGCGCACAGGCCATTGCTCAAAATCAAGCTCGCGGGCGACGGCGATCCCGAGCGGCTCAAGGCGGTGCGCGCCGGCGCCCCGCAGGCACGGCTGATCGTCGACGCCAACGAGGCGTGGCGCGCGGAAAATCTCCACGCCAATATCGACGCCTGCGCGAGCCTCGGAGTCGAACTGATTGAACAGCCGCTGCCGGCCGGCGCCGACGAAATTTTGGGCGGCGTCGAGCGCCGGGTGAAAATCTGCGCCGACGAAAGCGCCCACGACGCCGCTGGTCTCGCCGCGCTGCGCGGCCGGTATGACGCCGTCAACATCAAGCTGGACAAAACCGGCGGCCTGACCGAGGCGCTGGCCATGATCGCCGCCGCGCGCCGGGCCGGCTTCGAGATCATGGCGGGCTGCATGGTGGGGACGTCGCTGGCCATGGCTCCGGCGACGCTGATCGCGCAAACGGCTGAATTCGTCGATCTCGACGGCCCGCTGCTGCTCGCTCGCGACCGCGAGCCGGGACTGCGCTTCGAGGGCTCGATCTTGTATCCGCCGACGCCGGAACTTTGGGGCTAAAGGGCGATTATAGACCTTTTTCGACGTCGAGATTGGCGCCGAGCCACCCCAATATGCCGCCGCCAAAATGCGTGTCGATGTCGCGGCGCCCCATCAGCCGCGCCTGCTCCATCGCCGTGACCGAGCGGCGCCCGGAGCGGCAGTAGATCACCACTTTCTTGCCCGCCGGCGCGACCGGCAGCTTGGCGGGGTCGAACTTGGACAGGGGATTGAACAGCGCGCCCTTGATGTGGCCCGCCGCGTATTCCTCGGCCTCGCGCACGTCCACGAGGATGATCGAGCCGTCCGCCAGACCTTTTTGTAAATCGTCGAGGCCGATGTCGTGATGGAAGGAGGCGTTCATCGGGCGGTCCTTGGTGGGGAATACCGCCATATTTCACAAATTCGTCGCGCTGTCGAGAATGCGGCGATTTCGCCCTATTCCGCCGCGCCGCGCAGTTGAGCGCGCGCCCGTTCGCGCAGATCGTCGATCGGGAACAGGCGGCCGGCGTCCTCATAGTGCCAGAACGTCCAACCGTTGCAAGCCGGCAACCCCTGCACCAGCGCGCCGGTCTTGTGGATCGAACCCACCACTCCGCCGATCGCCAAGGCGCCGTCGGCGCGAACCAACGCGCCATGGCGTCGCTTCGCGTCGGTCAACTTCAACCCTGGCGCGATCAACCCGGCTTCCACCAGACTGGCGAAGGCGATGCGCGGCTCGCCGCGCTTGGTCGGCGCCGCGGCGACGGTTTCGGCGTCCAGCGGCTCGACCGCCGCGATGCGCGTCTGCGCCGCCACGGCGTAAATCTCCTCGCGTTCGATGCCGAGGTAATCGCGGCGCAGGCGCTTGGCGACCGCGCCAGTGGTGCCGCTGCCAAAAAACGGATCGAGAACGAGATCGCCGGGGTTCGACGCCGCCAGGATCACCCTGGAGAGCAACGCCTCCGGCTTTTGCGTGGGGTGTGTCTTGCGCCCCTGCTCGTCCTTGAGGCGTTCGGCGCCCGTGCAGATCGGCAGCAGCCAGTCGGACCGCATTTGGCAGTCCTCGTTGGCGGCCTTCAGCGCTTCATAGTTGAAGGTGTAATTCTTCGCGTCGGCGTCGCGCGCCGCCCAGATCATCGTCTCATGAGCGTTGGTGAAGCGCCGGCCGCGAAAATTGGGCATCGGGTTGTTTTTGCGCCAGACGATGTCATTGAGGATCCAATAGCCGAGATCCTGCATGATCGAGCCGACCCGATAGATGTTATGGTAGGATCCGATGACGAAAATCGTCGCCCGCGGCGTCATGACGCGGCGGGCGGCGGACAGCCATTCACGCGTGAAGGAATCATAGGCTTCGAAGCTGGCGAATTTGTCCCAGTCGTCGTCGACGCCCGCGACCAGGCTTTGGTCTGGCCGCGTCAATTTATTGGCGAGCTGCAAATTGTAAGGGGGGTCGGCGAAGACGAGATCGGCGCTTTCCGCCGGCAGCGCCCGCAGGATCTCGATGCATTCGCCGCGCAAGACGCTGTTTCGCGACACCGCGCGAGGCGACCCCATGTCCCGCGACCCAGTACGCGTGACCTTTAGCTGGGTTTTAAGGCGGGTCGCCCCGACGCGTTCGCTACACATGCACTCGATACCGGTTACGCTTAACAACAAGCGTGACTATGCCGGTTCGAGGTAAAGGCCACGTTTAACGGGGCGCGGCCGGTGCGTCCCTTTTTTGAACGCCTTTGTTAAGAAAGGAGTTTATTTACCAATGCTTGGCGCCGGAATTCAGGACGGTTCGACGCCGGCTCCGCCGCGTTGGCGGGACCGCCGGTCCAGCCGCATTGGCGAGAAGCTCATGCGGTGGTGGGGGGTCGGGCCGAGCGCCGCGAGCGCGGCGAGATGGCGCCGCGACCCATAGCCCGCGTTGGTCTCGAAACCGTAATCAGGATAGTCCGCGCCAAGGCGTCGCATGAGCCCGTCGCGCGCGACCTTGGCGACGATCGACGCCGCGGCGATCGACAGCGAGCTGGCGTCTCCCCTCACGATCGCCTCTCCGGGAAAAGGCACGATTGGAAAATCGCGCCCGTCGACCAGCACATAAGCCGGCGCGACGGCGAGCCCCGCCACGGCGCGCGTCATGGCCAGCAGCGACGCTCGGCGGATGTCCGTCGCGTCTATTTCGGCGGCGGTGACAAAAGCGAAGCCGATCGCCAGCGCGCTTTCGACAAGGCGGACGAAAATAATCTCTCGAGATTTTGGGGTCATCGCCTTGGAGTCGTCGATCCCCTCGGGGATCGCGCGCGGATCGAGAATGACGGCGGCCGCGCAGACCGGCCCGGCGAGAGGCCCGCGCCCCACTTCGTCGACGCCGGCCACCGGCCACAGGCCGCGCCGGCGCAGGGCGGCTTCGGCGGAAAAATCCGGCGTGGTCTTGGTTGGCTTCAACACGGACGCCTCCTGGCGGAAAATCATGGATGGCGGCCGCGCCGTTTCACGGGCCCGCGCCAAGCGGCGGTCAGAATAGCGCGAGCTGGTCGGTGGCGCGACGGGGTGGCTGAAACAGATCGCGGCGCAGGGGGCTCCCGGCGCCAAAGCCAAGCCGAGCCGCGGCGACCTCGAATCTGCGGCCGATCATCCAGGCGTAGGGACCCTCTCCCTTCATCCTTTTGTCAAAGGCCGGTTCATGGAGCTTGCCGCCCCGCATGCCGCGCACCAGGGAGAAAACATGCCGCGCCTTGTCTGGGTAATGCGTGACCAGCCACTCGCCGAAGAGTTCGCGCAGTTCCAGGGGCAGGCGCAACATGACATAGCCGGCCTCGCGCGCGCCAGCGGCGAAAGCCCGGGCGAGGATCGTCTCGATCTCGGCGTCGTTGATGGCGGGAATGATCGGCGCGACGAGCGCGCAAGCGGGAATGCCAGCGGCGGCGAGCGTCTCGATGGTTTGCAGGCGCTTGGCGGGTGAAGCGGCGCGCGGCTCCATGTTTCGCGCCAGAATCCTTGTCGAGCGTCGTGACCGAGATCGCCACCTTGACCAACCCCTTGCGCGCCATCGGCGCGAGGATGTCGATGTCTCGCGTCACCAGGGCGGATTTGGTCACGATGCCGACGGGATGATTGGTCCGCGCCAGCGTCTCGAGAATCGCGCGCATAAGGCGATGACGCTTCTCGGCCGGCTGATAGGGGTCGGTGTTGGAGCCGATCGCCAGGGTTTTGGCGACATAGCCGGGCACCGACAATTCGCGCTCCAGCACTTGAGCGGCGCCCTCCTTGACGACAATTTCGGTCTCGAAATCGAGTCCGGGCGAATAGCCGAGATAGGCGTGAGTGGGCCTAGCGAAGCAATAGACGCAGCCGTGTTCGCAGCCGCGATAGGGGTTTACCGAGCGATCGAAGCCTATGTCCGGCGAGTCGTTGCGCGTGACGATGGTTCGGGGCTTTTCAATGTGAAAATTGGTTTTCAGCGGATCGAGGCTTCCCAGCGAGCCCCATCCGTCGTCCAACTCCTCGCGCGCGAACGCCTCGTAACGCCCGCTCTGGTTGGATATGGCGCCCCGTCCGTGACGGCGCGCCGGGTCGACTTCGCGCGGCATGCGCGCCGACGTCGCCGCGGTGGTCCGCGGGGCCGCGCGAGGGCGCGCCGGCGATGCGAGGTTTTGTGGTTGCTCCAAACAATTCATGGCCGCGCCACTCCTTGGAACCGTGTGAAACCGCGACGCTCCTGGCCGCCGCGGCGAAGCGAGCTCTCAGCCCGTCCCGCGGCCTTCCGACGTGTTTGCGGGGACAAAACATCGCGCCGGAAAACCGCGGGGCGGCCCGTCTTGCGACGTGCAAGGCAACGCTCGACTGAACGCTTCACGCGACGCGCGCTCAACTCAACTCAACTCGACCCCACTCCGGTCACAACTCGCGACGACAAGCGAGAACATAGCGTGAATAGGGAACAAATACGGAACTTACCCGACTCTGTCAAGCAACTCTGTCAAACGGCGAACGATCGCCCGTGTCGACGCCCCGCGGCTGGACCTCCATGGCCGTCGCGGTTTGCTTTCGCCTTCGGCCGGCGCCACTGTGTCGCGCGAAAGAAGCTTCGTGGAACCATGCGCTTATGACTCGACGCGATCTCCTCCCCATCGCCGTGACGCAGGGCGAGCCCTCCGGCATCGGCCCGGAAATCGCGCTCAAGGCCTATCTCTCAAGCAAACAATTGGATTTGCCGCCTTTTTTCATGCTGGGCGACCCCGCTTTGTTCGCGCGCGTCGCCAGCGCCTTGGGACTGGAGGTCGCGGTGGAGACAACGACGGTCGAGGCGGCCGCGGCCTGTTTCGCGCGGGCGCTGCCGGTGGTCGCGACGGGGCTGCTCGCGCGCGGCGCGCCGGGCGGGCCGGACCCCGCCGACGCGCCGTCGACCATTCTCGCGATCGACCGGGCGGTCGAATATGTGGCCACGGGGCTGGCAAGCGCGGTCGTCACCAATCCCATAGCCAAGAGCGCGCTCTACGCGGCGGGCTTCAGTCATCCCGGCCATACGGAATTCCTGGGAGAATTGGCGGCGCGTCATTACAACGTCGCCGCGCGGCCGGTGATGATGCTTTGGGCCGAGGAGCTCGCCGTCGTGCCGGTGACGATCCACGTCGCGCTGTCGCGGGTTCCGACCCTGCTGACGCGCGAACTGCTGGTCGAGACCGGCCGCGTTGTCGCCGGCGATCTGTCGGCTCGCTTTGGCGTCGCGGCGCCGCGCCTCGCCTTCGCCGGGCTCAATCCGCACGCCGGGGAAGGCGGCGCGATGGGGCGCGAGGAAATCGAGGTGATCGCGCCGGCGGTCGCGGAGCTGCGCGCCATGGGGATCGACGCCAGCGGTCCGCATCCCGCCGACACGATGTTTCACGCGGCGGCGCGCGCCAAATACGACGTGGCGCTTTGCCCGACGCACGATCAGGCGCTGATTCCGATCAAGACCCTGGCGTTCGATCGCGGCGTCAATGTCACGCTCGGCCTGCCCTTCGCGCGAACCTCGCCCGACCATGGAGTCGCCTTCGACATCGCCGGCAAGGGCGTCGCGGATGCGTCGAGCCTGATCGAGGCGATCCGCCTCGCCGGTCGGATCGGGCGCCCGGGCGACGTCCGGCGCGAGGGATTATGACGGCATGATCGACGATTTGCCGCCGCTGCGCGAGGTGGTCGCGCGACTGGGGATCGACGCGCGCAAGGCGCTTGGCCAGAATTTTCTTTATGATCTGAATCTTACCGCGAAGATCGCCCGCGCGGCGGGACCGCTCGAGGGTGTAACGATCGTCGAAATCGGACCGGGCCCCGGCGGTCTCACCCGAGCGCTGTTGGCGGGTGGGGCGGAACGTGTTATAGTTGTCGAACGGGACCCGCGCTGTCTGCCGGCGCTCGCGGAAATCGCCGACCGCTATCCCGGGCGCCTCGTCGTTGTCGAGGGTGACGCTTTGGCCCTCGACCCCGCCGCGCTCGTCTATGCGCATGGCGCGGGTGAAAATGCGCGAATATGCGCGAATTTGCCCTACAATGTGGCGACCGTCCTGCTGTGCCAGTGGCTTGAAGCCGAGCCTTGGCCATCCGTTTTCGACCGTTACGTGCTGATGTTTCAACGCGAGGTGGCCGAGCGCATTGTCGCGACGCCGGCCCGCCGCGCCGATTACGGTCGGCTTGGCGTGCTGTGCGGTTGGCGCGCCAAAGCGCGGATATTATTCGATGTTCCTCCGGAAGCCTTCAAGCCGCCGCCCAAGGTCGTGTCCTCGGTGGTGGAATTGATTCCCAATCGAGATCCGCTGGTTTGCGACCGACGTCTTTTGGGGCTGGTGACGCAGGCGGCGTTCGGGCAACGACGTAAGATGTTGCGGCAGAGCCTGAAGGGACTCGGCGTCGACGCCGCCGAACTGCTCCAAGGCGCGGGCCTCGATCCAACGCGCCGCGCGGAAGAAATCGATATAACTGGATTTATAGCACTAGCGCGGGCGCTGGAGGCGCTTCGCGCCAATTCGTGAGGAGCGGCGGCGGCGCGAATTCGAGTTCCGCGGCGGCGCGAGCATGGCGCCCGCGAAAAAAAGCGGCGCCGTTGGGCGCCGCTCGGGTTTTCCGGTCGTTCACGGTCGGGCCTAGAGGTTGTAAGCGCGCTCGCCGTGATCGGTGATGTCGAGACCTTCGCGTTCGCCGTCCGGCTCGGGGCGCAGGCCGAGGATGAGGTCGACGACCTTATAGAGGATCGCCGAGCCAATGCCGGAATATAGCAGGGTCGCGCCAACGGCGGTGCCCTGGGCGATCATCTGCGCGACCATGTCGTATTTGCCCACGTAGGCCTCGCCGATCGCCGTGTAGTCGGTGATCCCCACGCCGCCCAAGGCGGGGTTGACGAGAATGCCGGTGGCCAGCGCGCCGGTGATGCCGCCGACGCAGTGCACGCCGAAGACGTCGAGGGCGTCGTCATACCCAAGCGTGTTCTTCACCTTCGACACGAAAAACAAGCACAGCGGCGAGACAATGAAGCCGAGCGCCAGCGAGCCGATCGGTCCGGCGAAGCCCGAGGCGGGCGTCACCGCGACGAGGCCGGCGACCGCGCCGGAGATCAAGCCAAGCAGCGACGGCTTGCCCTTGGCGGCCCATTCCACCAGCAGCCACGACAACGCGGCGGCGGCGGTGGCCACCATCGTGTTGACGAAGGCGAGCGCGGTGGTGCCGTTGGCCTCAAGATTGGAGCCGGCGTTGAAGCCGAACCAGCCGACCCAAAGCAGCGAGGCGCCGATCATCGACATCGTCAGCGAATGCGGCGGCAGCGCTTCCTTGCCGTAGCCGATGCGCTTGCCGACCATGATCGCGCCGACGAGGCCAGCGATGCCGGCGTTGATGTGAACCACGGTGCCGCCCGCGAAGTCCAGCGCGCCGACGCCCTTCATCCAGGGCGCGAGGCCGCCCGCGATCCAGCCCACCGAAGCGGTCGCCGCGTCGATTTTTTCCTGCGAGAGTTTCTTGGCCTCGTCGGTCGTCGCCGCCGCCAGTTGCGTCGCCGCGTCGACGATCACGTTCGGATCCGCCACCGCCCACACCCAATGGGCGATCGGGAAGTAGATCAGCGTCACCCAAGCCGTGATGAACGCGAACACCGCCGAAAATTTCATGCGCTCGGCGAAAGCGCCGATGATCAGCGCCGGCGTGATCATGGCGAAGGTCATCTGGAACACGAAGTAGGCGTATTCGGGAATCACGTGACCCGGCGTGAAGGTCGGCGACACGGCGTTGGCGTCGACGCCCTTGAGGAACACCTTGCCAAAGCCGCCGAAATAGGCGTTCAGCGAACCGCCGTCGCCAAAGGCGATCGAATAGCCGTAAAGCGTCCACAACACGCCGACCAGCGCCACGATGCTGAAGGTCTGCGTGAGGATCGACGCCATGTTCTTGGAGCGCACGAGGCCACCGTAAAACAGCGCCAGGCCCGGGATCGACATCATCAACACCAGCGCGCTGGACGTCAGCATCCACGCGGTGTCGCCGGGATTGGGAACGGGCGCGTTGCCGGCCAAGGCCGGGGACGCCGCGGTAAGGACGCCGACGGCGGAGATCGACGTCGCGGCGACGCTCGCGACCATGGACAGGCTTCTAGGCAGACGAAAACTCATTTGCAACTCCTGATGGGTCCGGGGAAAAATAATCACAGCGCGTCCTCGTCCTTCTCGCCGGTGCGGATGCGGACCGCGCGCTCGATCGGCGAGACGAATATCTTGCCGTCGCCAATCTGGCCGGTGCGCGCGGTTGTGGTGATCGTGTCGATCGCCTTGTCGACAAGGTCCGCCGGGACCGCCACTTCGATCTTCAATTTCGGGAGAAAACTGACGGCGTATTCGGCGCCGCGATAAATTTCCGTATGACCCTTCTGTCGTCCGTAGCCCTTGACCTCCGTCACGGTGAGGCCATGAACGCCGATCGCCGTCAGCGCGTCACGAACCTCATCGAGCTTGAAGGGCTTGATGATCGCGGTCACGATTTTCATCTGCCTATCCTATTCATTGCACTTGGAGACGGGCGGCGCCCGCCGGGGAAACAAGACGCCGCGCGCGGCGATCGCGCACGACAAAAACGCCGTGCCCGCGCACGCCGCCTTCAAGTGGCGTGCCATCTCGCGCCAGAACCCGGAAAACCGGGGCGCTGGACAAGCGAGGGAACCATGGAGACGTAAATCGCGCGCCACGCGCGCCACGCGCCGCCGCGGCGCGCGGCGCGGGGAGTCTAGAGCGAAGGCATGGGAATCCGGGCGAGTTCGCGGCGGCTGGGCTGGACGCGGCACGCGATCATCGCGGCTGTCCAAGAAATGGGCGAATTTTGTCGACGCGCGGGATGCTGCCTGTAAATTAGGCGATATTCCGCCTAATTTTTCGCCTTTTGACGGATGAGCCCTTCCTGCGCGACGGAGGCGATCAATCGTCCATCCCGCGTGAACAGCTCTCCACGCGTCAGCCCTCTCGCCCCCGAGGCGTTGGGGCTGTCCTGCGCATACAGCAACCATTCATCGGCGCGGAAAGGACGATGAAACCACAGCGCGTGATCGAGACTGGCGACCTGCAGCGTGGGATCGAAAATGGAGCGGCCGTGCGCCGCGAGCGCGGTGTTCAGCAGCGTCATGTCGGAAAGATAGGCGAGCAGGGCCCTGTGGACCGCGGGGTCGTCGGGCAGGCGGTCCATCACCCGAAACCAGATATTCTGCCGCGTCGTCCCGAGTTTCGATTCGCCCGGTTTCGCCTCGCCGGGGTTGGCGCTCGCGAGATGCGGTTCGGCCTCGACGAAGCGGACGTCGAGAGCGCTGGCGGCCGCCGCGACGGACTTCGCGCCGCGCGGCAAGAAGGAGTTGAGGCGCGCGCCCAGCGCGCTGGAAATGGCGAGATGCTCGGGGTCGGGAACGGACGGCGGCTTGAACGCGTGATCGAACCCCTGCTCCACGACCTGAAACGACGCCTCCAGGGAGAAGATCGCGCGCCCTTGTTGCTTGGCGATGCAGCGGCGGGTCGTGAAGCTCCTGCCGTCACGCACCCGCTCCACCGCGTAGTCGATCGGGATTTTGGGATCGCCGGCGAGGATGAAATAGCCGTGCAGCGAATGCGCGGGACGATCGACGGGAACCGTCCGTTGCGCCGCGACCAACGCCTGCGCGATCGCCTGTCCCCCAAACACCGATCGCCCTGCCGTGGGCGGGCTGTAACCGCGAAACGCGTCCTCGCCATGGGACTCGAGATCGAGCAGCGCCAGCAGAGGTTGCGATGGAGTCGATTCGGACGCCATGCCCCGTCACTCGATCCGTCGCGCCTCCTCCGGCAACATGATGGGAATGCCGTCGCGAATCGGAAAGGCGAGGCGCGCCGAACGCGAAATCAACTCCTGCCGCGCCGCGTCATACTCGAGCGTCGACTTGGTTAGCGGGCAAACGAGGATTTCCAGCAGGCGCGCGTCGACTCGGGTCGGCTCCGGGGCCTTGTCGGCGGCGGCTTCGGTGGTGTCGTTCATGCCTTCCCCTCGATGCTTCATCCACGTCACCGTCCGATATTATGCCGTATCGCTCTAGAAATTCAATGGAATCTCGATGGGTCGGCGGGGCGATGGTCGCCGGCGCCTTGCGCGAGATCGAATTGCGCGAGGGCGATCAGAATTTCGGCGCGGGTTTTAAGGTCGATCGCCTCCAGCAGCGACTGTTTTTCCCGCGCTCCGAACGGACACATCATCGCGAGCGCATTGACCAGAGTTTCCGTTGGCGCGGCGTGGATGCTCGCCCAGTCCACCTCCAGTTTCGAGGCTTGCGCGAATTCCCGCAACATGTCGGTCATGCGGGCTCGGTCGACCGCGTCCTCGCCGGCCCCCGCCTCCAAATCGTGGGCATAGTCGCCGAAGGCGACGTTGGCGGAGCGGAACGGCGCGTCCCGTCGCACTTCCGTCAACACCTTGAACCGGCTCACTCCCGTCAACGTGATGATGTAGCGTCCGTCGCCCGTCTCGTTGAAATGCGTGAGGCGGCCGACGCAGCCAACCTCGTAAACCGGGGGATCGCCCGAACAGGGGCCCGGCAGGGGTTGAATCATGCCGATCAGCCGATCGGTGGCCATGGCGGTGTCGACCATCGCGATATAGCGCGGCTCGAAAATATTCAGCGGCAAATCGCCGCGCGGCAGCAGTAGCGCGCCGGACAAAGGAAAAAGGCGTAGCTCGGCGGGAAGCTCGTCGATGGAGGCATATTGCTTGTTCATGCACATCGCACAACGACGCTCCCTGCCGCTTCCGCGAGGATATTTTAGGAAAATAGCAAGGACGATAGCTTCCGCCGAGCGTTGGCGGCGGACTTGTCGGTTGGCCCCCAAGCTTCGAAAAACCGCACGAGCTGTTTGCGCGCGCCGTCATCGTTCCAACTACGGTCGCGCCGGACGATGTCAAGGAGCGCGGCCGCGGCGTCGTCGCGCAGTCCCTTGGCGTTCAGGGCGAGCGCGAGATCGAACAGCGCTTGCGCGTCCTCGGGATTGGCGGCGGCGCGTCGCCGCAAGGCGTCCACCTCGTCGAGCGCGCTGGCGCGCTGGGCGTTTTCCAGCGCCGCGGCGGCCGCCGCGACCAGGGCGTCGCGCCGCGTCGCGTCGGGCATGGCGTTCAGCAGGCCGCGCGCGTCGTCGAGGCGCCCGGTTTCGGTGAAGAGTCGCATCAATTCGGCGAACGCCCGGGGTTGCGGCGGCTCCAGGCCCACAAGCTCCGTCAGCGCCGCCTCGGCGCCCGCCAGATCGCCGGCGCTCAGCAGATCCTCGACAACGCGATAGGCGTCGGCGTCGGCTTCGATCGGCCCGACCAGCCTTTCGAGAAATCCCTTGATTTGGCTATCCGGCAACAGCCCGACAAATCCGTCGGCCGGGCGCCCGCGCTGAAAGGCGACCACCGCCGGGATCGATTTGACGCCGAGTTGCGCGGCGATTTCGGGCTCGGCCTCGATGTTCATCTTGACCAGCCGGACCTTGCCGCCCGTCGCCTTGACCAGACGCTCCAGGACTGGCGCGAGCTGGCGGCAGGGGCCACACCAGGGCGCCCAGAAATCGACCAGCACGACGCGGCGCATCGAGGCTTCCAGCACATCGGCGCGAAATCGCGCCGTAGTCGTGTCGATTGGCGCGTCCTCCGACGAGTGGGTCGGAGTCTTGCTGGAAAGATCGCTAAAAGACATGGCTCTGCCTCCCGTCGCGCCGCGGCCGCCCGCGCCGCCTATTCGCGGACAAAGGTCAAATAGACGGGTTTTCGCCCGACCGCCATCGCCTTGGCCTCATATTTCGTCGGCGTCCACCCGTCCCAGGGATTGAGCCAGTCGGCCGCGGCGGAAGCGCTCCAACGAAAATCCGGCGAGGCGAGCATGCGGGCCAAGGTCCAGGCGGCGTAATCGTCGATATCGGTGGCGAAGCGCAATTGCGCGCCGCGCGGCATCTTCCGCGCCAGGCGAGCCAGCGCGTCCTCCGACACAAACCGCCGCTTGCGCTGGCGTCGCTTTGGCCAGGGATCGGGATAAAACAGATAGACTCGCGCGACGCTGGCGTCGGGCAGCCGATCGACGACCTCGATGGCGTCGCCTCGATGCAGGCGGATGTTTCGCAGGCCTCGCCGCTCGATGCCGGACAATAGCTTGGCCACGCCGTTGATGAACGGCTCGCAGCCGAGGAAGCCGACGTCGGGTTCCCTGGCCGCCGCCTCGATCAAATGCTCGCCGCCGCCAAAACCGATCTCAAGCCGAGTTTCACGGACGGGCGCCTCGAAAAGCGCCGAGGGATCATCCATGGGTTTGGAGAGATCAAGCGCGAGCCGGGGCAGCATCTCGCCCAACAGCTCGGTCTGGTGTTTGCGAAGCGCCTTCCCCTTGGAGCGTCCGTAGAGGCGCCGGGGCGCGGCTTCGTCCCGGCCCCCCGCTTCCTCGCTCAGGAGAAGTGAGCCCTTAGCTTGTCGGCGATGTCGGTCTTCTCCCAGGAGAAGCCGCCGTCGGCGTCGGGCGTGCGGCCAAAATGGCCATAGGCCGAGGTGCGCGCGTAAATGGGCTTGTTGAGCTGCAGATGTTCGCGAATGCCGCGGGGCGACAACCGCATGATCTGCGGCAGAACCGCCTCCAGCTTGTCCTCGGCGACTTGTCCGGTTCCATGCAGATCGACGTAGATCGACAGCGGCTCGGCGACGCCGATGGCGTAAGCTAGCTGGATCGTGGCGCGGTCGGCAAGACCGGCGGCGACGATGTTCTTGGCAAGATAGCGCGCGGCGTAGGCGGCCGAGCGATCGACCTTGGTCGGATCTTTGCCGGAGAAGGCCCCGCCGCCGTGCGGCGCGGCTCCGCCGTATGTGTCCACGATGATCTTGCGGCCGGTCAGCCCGGCGTCGCCGTCGGGTCCGCCG
Source organism: uncultured Alphaproteobacteria bacterium (assembly GCA_963699455.1). Classification (GTDB taxonomy): domain Bacteria; phylum Pseudomonadota; class Alphaproteobacteria; order Rhizobiales; family Beijerinckiaceae; genus Methylocystis. The sequence goes on from CAVOTY010000008.1 coordinate 236,916, forward strand.
ATGAAGAACTTGCCGGTCGGATTGACATGCCAGACGGTCTCGGCGGTGATCCAGGCGGCTGGCAGGGCCTCGCGGATATAGGGCTCGACGATGCGGCGAACGTCCTGGGGCGAGAGGCTTTCGTCGACATGCTGATGAGACAGCACGATTTGCGTCGCCTCGACCGGCTTGCCGTCCACATAGCGCAGCGTGACCTGGCTCTTGGCGTCGGGGCCAAGGCCCTTCTCCTTGCCGCTGTGGCGCGCGTGGGCGAGTTTTTCCAGAATCTTGTGCGAATAGTAAAGCGGCGCCGGAAGCAGATCGGGGGTTTCTCGCACGGCGTAGCCGAACATGATGCCCTGGTCGCCCGCGCCCTCGTCCTTGTTGCCGGCCGCGTCGACGCCTTGGGCGATGTCGGCGGACTGCTCGTGCAACAATACTTCGACCTTGGCGTGCTTCCAGTGGAAGCCGTCTTGTTCATAGCCAATGGACTTGATGGCCTTGCGGGCGACGTCCTCGATATGCTCGAAGGCCATGTGTGGACCCCGCACCTCGCCCGCGATGACAACGCGGTTGGTCGTGCACAGCGTCTCGGCGGCGACGCGAATGGCGTAAGGGTCGATATTGGCCTTCGCGCCTTCGCGGAAAAATTCATCGACGATCTCGTCGGAAATTCTATCGCACACCTTGTCGGGGTGGCCTTCCGATACCGATTCGCTCGTGAAAAGATAAGTCTTCCGCGTCACTTTGAAGTCTCCACCCGTGGGCTGGCGCCGCGCGTCCCGCTAGGTCGCCGACTCCGCGCTAAATTGCTAAGTTCGGCTCATTTGCCAGCGCGCGCCCGCCGCGTCAAGCCAATCGTCTTGGTGGAAAACCGCGATCACTTCAACAGCGGGCCGTCCCCGGCGATTGACGGCGCCTCCACGTTTTCCGTTTCGGCGAGCGCCGCGACGAGTTCAACGAGGCGCTTTCGCACCTTGGGGTCGCGAATGCGCGCGAAAGAACGGTTAAGGTGCAGACCTTCCGCCGTCGCGAGAAAATCGACGACGTATCGCGACCCGTCCTCCTGGAAGGCCTGAGCTCCCGCGCCGGAACTAGTGGGCGCTCCCTCGAAAAAGAATGAGGGAGGAACATTCAAGGTTTTCGAGATCTGCTGCAACCGACTCGCGCCGATTCGATTCGTGCCTTTTTCGTATTTCTGCACCTGTTGGAAGGTCAGACCCAGCGCGTCGCCGAGCTTTTCCTGGCTCATTTTCATGAGCATGCGCTGCATTCGAACGCGGCTGCCGACATGACGGTCAATCGGATCAGGTATCTTATTCACGATAGCGGACCTCCGCTGGAGTTCTAGCTCAGATAAAGCGTTAAGAAAATAGCAAGCCCAATAATAGCATGTAACACCACGTCGAAAGCTGTTGGGCGTCCGTTACTCCTTCGCTTCTCTACCATGGCGCGCATCTATTGTAACACGCACTCGTCGGTCGAGGAATGGAGTGGATCGCGTGATAGGTTAGCGAATTAATCATTCGCATACCGCGGTGATCCTCTTTTCTATTAGTCCGCGACGATCGCCCACACTTGCGCTTGGCTCTTGGAGCCGTGACTCGGCACTGCGGGCCCACGACGCCAATAACGCGCGAATGAATCGTTTTCGAGGCGGCCGGCGCCTCGCGATCTCGGCTTAACCTTAAGAATCGAAATCACTGATCGGCAATAACACATATTGTCGAGGCGGCGGCTCGCATTCGCGACCGCGGCTCCATCGTCGACATCGCGATCAAACACGCTTGCGCCCGCATCGGGGAGTCATTATACCCCTTCACGCGAGTGGCCGCCAAGGCCCTCCGGGCGCGTAGCTCAGCGGGAGAGCACCTCGTTGACATCGAGGGGGTCACAGGTTCAATCCCTGTCGCGCCCACCATTGCAATGCCGCCGCGACGTGGTTCGGCGGCAAACGTCTCCCCTCCGGCGCCGCGCCAGAATGGAACCGTGACGACGACGCCCCCGATCGAACTTGCGTTACCGCCCCTGCTGAGGGTTTCAGCTTTACGAAAGAGCTATGCGAGCCCGCAGGGGCCCCTGGAAATCCTGAAGGGCGTCGATTTGACCCTGGAAGCGGGCGTGACCATGGCGCTGATGGGCGAATCAGGCAGCGGCAAGAGCACCTTGCTCCATCTCATCGGCGCGCTCGATCAGGCGGACGCCGGCGAAATATTCCTGGATGGCGGCCCGATCGGAAAGCTTCGCGAGGCCGAACGCGCCGCGCTGCGCCGGGAAACCCTGGGAATCGTCTTCCAACAATTTAATCTGGTGCCGAGTTTGACCGTCGCCGACAATTTGGCGTTCCAGGCGCGGATCGCCGGCCGCTTTGACCGAATCTGGCAAGAGGAGTTGCTTCACCGGCTGGGTTTGGCGGGGCTAGGTTCGCGTTATCCCGAGCAGCTCTCTGGCGGCCAACAACAGCGCGTCGCCATCGGGCGGGCGCTGGCGGCTCGGCCGCGCCTGCTGCTCGCCGACGAGCCGACCGGCAATCTCGACGAAGCGAGCGGCGATGCGGTGATGACGCTGGCGCTGGAGCTTGTCGCCACGAGCGGCTGCGCTTTCCTGATGGCGACGCATAGCGCCCGGCTGGCCGCGCGGCTCGAACGGAGGGCGCAGCTATGTTCCGGCGCGTTGAAACTGGTCGCTGGCGCGCCGTCATGAAACCAATAATCTGGACGCTCGCCGTTCTGCTCGCCCATTGGCGGCGCCATCCGACCAATCTGGCCACGCTGCTGGCCGGCCTCGCCATCGCGACGGCGCTCTGGAGCGGCGTGCAGGCGCTCAATCATCACGCCCGGGAAAGTTATGCGAGCGCCGCGGCGGCGGTCGGCGGCGTCGATGCGCGCGCGATTGTTTCGGCGCGCGGCGGACTCTTCGCCCAAGAACTGTATGTCAAGTTGCGGCTCGCCGGCTGGAAGGTCTCGCCGGTGCTGGAGGGCCGAGTACGCGTTGGCGACAAGAGCTTGGCGATCATCGGCGTCGAGCCCCTGACCCTGCCGCGCGGCGGGCGTCTCGCCGATCTTGGCGAAGAGCCGGATGTCGCGCAATTCATGCGTCCGCCCGGGATTGGCTACGCGGCGCCGGAAACGTTGGAAGATTTGGGCAAGGGAGCGCGGACGGAGCGCGGTCTGGCGTTGCCGCCGTTGCGAGCGCGCCAAGGCGTGCCGGCGGGCGCGCTGATCGTCGATATCGGCGTCGCGCAAACCTTGCTGGATCGGCCTAACCGGCTGTCGCGGCTGATAGTGGAGGCGAAGGGCGCTGCGCCGCTCGCCAGCGTCGTCGGCGACGAACCGCGGCTCCTTGAGGCGGATTCGAGCTCCGACATCGAACGCTTGACCGACAGCTTTCATCTTAATTTGACCGCGTTTGGATTCCTGTCTTTTCTAGTGGGATTGTTCATCGTTCACGCCTCGTTTGGCCTCGCCTTCCAGCAGCGCCTGCCGATCATGCGGACATTGCGGGCGATTGGCGTCTCGTCGCGCTCGCTCGTCGCGGCGTTATGCTGCGAGCTCGCCGTGCTGGTCTTGTTGGCGGGCGGCGGGGGAATCGCCCTCGGCTACGCCATCGCGCTCGCGCTACTGCCGGATGTCGCGGCGAGTCTCGACAGCCTCTATGGAGCGCGCGTGCCCACGCGGCTGACAATGGACCTCGGCTGGGCCCTGTCGGGGCTTGGGATGGCGCTGCTCGGCGCCGGCGGCGCGGCGGCGGGCGGCATCATCAAGGTTTTTCGACTGCCCTTGCTGTCCGCGGCGCGACCTCTCGCCTGGCGCGACGCATATCAGCGCTATTTGCGCCGGCAACTCCTGTTCGCCGGGATCGCCTGCGGGGTCGCCGTCGCCGCCCTGCTCCGGGGCGGTGGGATGATCGCCGGCTTCGCGCTGATCGCCGGCGGCTTGTTCGCCGCCGCCTTGGCCCTGCCGGCGGCGTTGGCGGGCGCCCTGGCGCTCGCCGAGCGTCTCGCCGTTGACCGCGGGGCGATGATTCGCTGGTTTTGGGCGGATTGCCGTCAGCAACTCCCGGGCCTGTCGCTCGCCCTCATGGCGTTGTTGTTGGCGCTCTCGACCAATATAGGCGTCGGCGCGATGGTCGAGGGCTTCCACCAAACGTTCACGCGCTGGCTGGACGACCGGCTCATCGCCGAGGTTTATGTCGAGGCGAGCGACGACGCGGCTGGGGAACGCATCAAGGCGTGGCTTGCGCGGCGACCCGAGGTCGAAGCGATCCTGCCGGTGTTTAGAACGAAAACCCAAATCGCGCGGTGGCCGGTGGAAATCAGCGCCTTGCCCTCGCACGAAACCTATTCGCGGCATTTTCCGCTGCTCGATCACGCTCCGGATGCATGGGCGCGCCTGGCCCAGGGCGACGCCGTACTGGCGAGCGAACAACTGGCGCGGCGGTTGAAGGCGGGCGTCGGCTCGATATTGGAAATTCCGACCGAGAACGACGTCTGGCACGCGCGAATTGTCGGCGTCTATCCGGATTACGGCAACCCCAATGGGCAGTTGCGCATCAATGTCGACGCGTACGAACGTCATTGGCCTGGGGCGCCGCGCGTGAACTACGCGCTGCGTGTCGCGCCCGCCCGCGTCTCGATGCTGATCCACGATTTGCAGGCGGAAATGGGCGCCGGAGTGGTTCGCGTCGTCGACCAGGCCTTCGTCAAGAGTCTTTCGCTCAAAATTTTCGAGCGCACCTTCGCGGTGACGGCGGCGCTAAACGCCCTGACGCTGATCGTCTCGGCCATCGCCTTGTTGGCGAGTCTGCTGACGCTCGGCGATGCGCGCCCGGCGCAATTGGCCCCGGTGTGGGCGATGGGCGTGACGCGCGCCCGCCTCGCCGGGCTGGAAATGGCGCGCATCGTTGTGTTCGCCGCCGCGACTGCGGTGTTCGCTCTGCCGCTCGGGCTCTACATGGCGTGGTGTCTCGTCGCGGTCGTCAATGTCGAGGCTTTTGGCTGGCGGCTGCCGTTTCATATGTTTCCCGCGCAATGGGGACAGGTTTTCGCCATCGCGGTGCTGACGGCCTTCGTCGCGGCGCTCGCGCCGACGCTGCGACTGGCGCGCGCCGCCCCGGCGGCGCTGCTAAAGGCTTTCGCCAATGAAAGCTAGTGTTTTTCTGATCGTTTTGCTGGCCCTTTGCGCTCCCGCGCGGCCTCTCGCCGACGGCTTCGCCAACCTGGGCGGACTTGCGCCCGGCTTCACGCCAGTGACGCCCGGCAAGGCGCTGGAATTTCCGCGCGATTTTGGCGCGCATCAAGGATATCGGACGGAATGGTGGTATCTGACCGCCAATCTGCGCGACGCGGCGGGCGTGGCCTACGGCGCGCAATGGACGCTGTTCCGTTTTCAACTCGCGCCGGGCCCCGAACAATCGGGCTGGGCCGATCAAACCATATTCATGGGACACGCCGCCGTGACGAGCTCCAGCGAACATCTTTTCGCGGAGACTTTCGCGCGCGGCGGAATTGGACAAGCGGGCGTCGTCACCGAGCCGTTTCACGCCTTTATCGACGATTGGCGACTGGAATCGAGCGAGAAGGCGGTGGGCGCGGGCATTTCGCGTGTGACGGCCGCCGCCGCGGGCAATGATTTTCGATACAGACTGAACCTTTCGACCGACATGCCGCCGGTCCCCGAAGGCGACAAGGGTTTTAGCCTCAAATCGGCGACGGGACAGGCCTCATACTATTTCAGTCAGCCGTTTTACGCGGTGGAAGGGGAAATCATTTTGCGCGGCGCGCCTATTAAGGTTTCCGGCCGCGCCTGGATGGATCGCGAATGGAGCAGTCAACCGCTCGCCGCCGATCAAAAGGGCTGGGATTGGTTCTCGCTGCATCTTTCCTCCGGCGAAAAACTGATGCTGTTTCGGCTGCGAGGCGGCGCCGGACAAGACTTCATCGCCGGAAACTGGATTGACGCCGCTGGCGCGTCGCGGCGGCTGCCGCCGGGCGATGTCTCCGTCGCGCCGCTCACGACGACAGCATCCATGACAACACCGCCCACGAGGTGGCGATTGGTCGTCAAGAGTCATGGGCTGGAAATCGAAACGACGCCGCTAAACGCGTCGAGTTGGATGGCGACGCGCTTTCCCTATTGGGAGGGACCGATTAGCGTAACGGGATCGCATCGCGGCGAGGGTTATCTTGAGATGACGGGCTATTGATCGCAACCAAACGCGCCACGCGCTGGCAAGCGACGATGGTCGGTAGCCCAGGCGTCTTGGCGAGGGAGAATGCGCGAGCAGCGGGCGCGAGTCATTCAGGGCGAGGCGAGATTTCGCTCATCCCGCGAAGCCAGAGCGTTATCGTAAGGCCCTGAATGATCACCGAGAAGGCGACTACGGCGAAGGTTATCGTCAGAATCGCCTGTCGGTGCGGCATATCAAGCGGCAACCCGAGCACGAGCGCCAAGGCCAGGGCGCCGCGCAAGCCGCCCCAAAAAAGAACATGCTGATGTTTCGCTTCCACCCGCCGGGCCGAACGAGAGAAAAGCGCGCAGCAGCCATAGACCGCCATGGCGCGGCCCGCCAGCACGAGCAAATTCACGATGACAGCGGCCCGCCAGAACTCGCCAAATGACTGTTCCGTCAGACGAAAGCCGATGAGGAGGAATATCAGCGAATTCGCGACGAAGGCGACATATTCCCAAAATGTTTCGACGGCTTCGCGCCCCCGATCCGAAATCGCCCAGGCCGATCCGACGTTTCCCAGCAGAACGCCCGAGACCAGCGTCGCCATTACGCCCGAGAGATGGAAGTGCTCGGCGAGGAGGAAGGAGCCATAGGCGGCGATCGATGTAAAGGTGATCTCCACGAGATGATCCTGGGTCGCGATCGAGAGCGACATTATGCCGCCGCCCACCAGGGCGCCGCAGGCCATGCCGCCCAGAATGGTGAACGCGAAACCTTGTCCGATCGCCCAGGGATCGACTGATGCCCCGAAGGTCATCGCCGACAACGTCACGCCGAATAGCACCGCGACGGCGCCGTCATTGAACAGGCTTTCGGACTCGACCAGCAGACGCAGGCGACCCTCGACGCCCGCCTCCTTGAAGGTCGCGATCACCGAAACAGGATCGGTCGCGGAGATCAGCACCGCGAGCAAGATCGCCGGGCGCAATTCCCATCCGATGAAATAGCTTATACCTACGGCGATGACCCCAACCGAAATGATCACGCCGAGAGTCGCCAGCGTCAGCGTTACGAGCAAATCGCGCCGCAACTCCCTCCAGCGCATCTGGAAGGCCGCCTCAAAAATCAACGGAGGCAAAAGCGCGGTGAAGACGAGCTCCTTGGTGAGCTCGATGTTCGGATTGATCTCAAAAAAAGCCAGACCAACTCCGGTCAGCACCAGCCCAACCGTATATGGCAAGTGTAATGCTCGCGCCGCCATCGAAACGACGGCGGCGATCAATAGTAGCAATTCTATCCGCTCTATGCTCAGCTCCACAGTGATGCTCCTAGCCTTTAGGCGCGTGGGCTCTACCGGGCGATCGGCTTGCGTCGCGACCGCCAAGGACGTCGGCGACCTCGAAGAGTCACTGAGTCGCTGGCGCGACGGGCCTCGCGCGAATTCGCCAACTCGCCCAGCCGGCGCCAAGGTTCGTCTCACCCGAGACGCACGATTCTCCAAGCCCAAAATGCGTGGCGGGCGCCGAGAGAGGCGTCTTACGCGGGTCGCGGATTTGCTATATCGGCCAACGCCGAGCGAACACCCGGGTCGAAATCAAGGGCCATTGACGCCAGAATTTCTGGTTCCGCCGGGCCGCGCAACGCCTCGCCAAGGTCTGGCGACCATTCCGCGCCAGAGCAAGATCGCCAGATTCGGTAGCGTTCCCATGGAGTTGCGGTTCCAGCATTTTCCCGCGAGGAATCTCGCGCCCCGCATTGCTCGCCCTAGCCTTGGGGGAGGTTACATCGATTTTGCGACATGGTAAGAGCGGCTGGACTGAGAATCGCTCTTGTGCATCGGATCGGATGAATCGAAGCGCGTCGGGCGATGGTATGGCGCCGCGCAAGACGGGGCGGAGCCGCACAAAATCAACCCAAGCGCTAAAACGCGCGCTCCTCTTGCCGAGGTGAACAACGGAATGCACAGCAATATGGCGAAAGACGCGGGGTCGGTGAAGGATTTGGGCGAACGTCTCAGGCGCAAGGAAGCGCTGATCGGCGTGATCGGACTCGGTTATGTCGGTTTGCCGATCTGCATCGCGGCGGGCGAATCGGGTTCCAAGGTGCTCGGCTTCGACGTCGATCCCTCCAAGCCCACGGCGCTGGCGCAAGGCAAGAGCTATCTCAAGACCATTCCCGACGATCGGATCGCGCCGCTCACCAAGTCGGGCCAGTTGACCGCGACGACGGATTTCAGTCGCTTGTCCGAGCCGGACGCGTTGCTGATTTGCGTGCCGACGCCGCTCACCGCCCATTTGGACCCGGACCTTTCCTTCATCATTTCCACCGGACAGGCGATCGCCCCGCATCTTCGGCCCGGCCAACTTGTCGTGCTGGAATCGACCACCTATCCCGGCACGACGACCGAGGTGCTGCGGCCGATCCTGGAATCCAGTGGGCTGGTCTGCGATCGCGACTTCTTTCTGGCCTTCTCGCCGGAACGGGAAGACCCCGGCAACTTGGAATTCTCCACCTCGCGCATTCCCAAGGTTGTCGGCGCCGACAGCGCCGAAGCGCTGGAACTCGCGGCGACGCTTTACAACCATTTCGTCCCATCGACGGTGAAGGTTTCGTCGAGCGCGGCGGCCGAGGCGTCCAAACTGACGGAAAACATCTTTCGCGCGGTGAATATCGCTCTCGTCAACGAGTTGAAGCTCGTGTACGGCGCCATGGGCATTGACGTTTGGGAAGTGATCGAGGCGGCCAAGTCCAAGCCATTTGGCTTCATGCCGTTCTATCCTGGCCCCGGACTCGGTGGACATTGCATTCCGATCGATCCCTTTTATCTCACCTGGAAGGCGCGCGAGTTCGGCGTGACGACGCGCTTTATCGAGCTCGCCGGCCAGATTAACTCCAGCATGCCCCAGCATGTCGTCAACGAGCTGGCGAAAGCGCTCGACGCCCATGGCGGGCGGGGACTGAACCGCGCCAATATTCTGGTCCTGGGCGTCGCCTATAAAAAGAACGTGGACGACACGCGCGAAAGCCCAGCGCTGCGCCTGATGGAAATGCTCGAAGCGCGCGGCTCGGTTGTGCGGTTTTACGATCCCTTCGTTCAAGTTATTCCCGAAACCCGCGAACACAAAGCTCTGTCTGGACGACAATCAGAAGTTTGGGATCTCGCCAAATTCGAAACCTACGACGCGGCTCTCATCGTGACCGACCATGACGCCGTGGATTACGTTGGCCTCGCCGGTCGCGCCAAGCTGATCGTTGACACGCGCAACGCATGTCGGCGCGCGGGCGTGATCAGCCCCAAGGTCGTCCCAGCATGACGGCGATGCTCGCGCGACGCGGCGGAGCGCGAAGGGGAGATATGTCTTAACGCATGTGCGGCATTAATGGAATTTACGCTTATCGGCGGGGGGCCGATGCGATTGATCGCGACGAACTGCGACGTTCGCGCGATCACATGGCGAAGCGCGGTCCCGACGGCTCTGGCGAATGGGTCTCGCCCGCGGGAACCCTTGGCCTTGGCCATCGCCGCCTATCGATCATCGATCTTTCGGCCGCTGGCGCGCAGCCAATGACGAGCGCCGACGGCGCCCTCGCCGTGACATTCAACGGCGAAATATACAATTATCGAGCATTGCGGCGCGAGCTGGAGGCGCGCGGCCGCGTATTCAAAAGCCATTCGGACACTGAAGTCCTGCTTCACCTTTACGCGCTCAAGGGCGCGGCCATGGTGAACGATTTGTGCGGAATGTTCGCCTTCGCCTTGTGGGACGGCGCCCAGGAAAAATTGCTGCTGGCGCGAGATCCTTACGGAATAAAGCCGCTTTATTTCACCAACGACAACGGCGCGTTTCGTTTTGCCTCGACGGTCAAGGCGCTACTGGCTGGCGGCAGCGTCTCGCGCGAACCCGACGCCGCCGGCGTCGTCGGATTTTATTTGTTTGGAAGCGTGCCGGAGCCGTTCACGACCTATCGCTCGATACAGGCCGTTCCCGCGGGCTCCATGATGGCGGTCGGCGTCGATGGCGTCAGCGGACCCAAGCCGTATTTTTCCATATCGGACGCGCTCAAGGTGGGCGAAGCCAAGGCGCGCAACACGCCGTCCGACCATCCGTCGGGCGAATTTCGCGAAGCGATGCTGAATAGCGTGCGGCGCCATTTGGTGTCCGACGTACCGGTTGGCGCCTTCCTCTCGGCCGGCGTGGACTCGGGCGCCTTGGTCGGACTCATGCGCGATGCCGGACAGACGCAAATCGAAACAATCACGGTCGCATTCGAGGAATTTCGCGGGTCGGACGCGGACGAGGAGCCGCTCGCCAAGCGCCTCGCGGAATATTATGGCGCGAAACACACGACTCGCGTCGTCGACGCCGCCGAGTTTGAACGCGACATGCCGGATATTTTCGCGGCAATGGATCAGCCGAGCATTGATGGCGTGAACAGTTGGTTTGTTTCCAAGGCGGCGGCCGAGATTGGACTGAAGGTGGCGATCTCCGGCGTCGGCGGCGACGAATTACTGGGCGGGTACGATACTTTTCAAAGCGTGCCTCGCTACGTTCGGCGGCTTGGCCCCATGCCGCGACCGGCCACCCTCTTGGCGGCGTATGATCTTGCTTTTAAGGTATTGCGCAAACTGGGGATGCGCGTGCATCCCAAGGCCACCGGGCTCTTGCGATATGGTGGCGACATGCCCGGCGCCTATCTTTTGCAACGCGGCCTCTTCCTGCCATCCGAGCTTGGCGACGTTCTCGACGACCAGGATTTCGTGGCCGATGGGTTGGCGCGGCTTGAGCCCCGCTCGCGGATCGCCGCCGCGTTACATGAAGGCCCCAGCGCGGAATTTGGCGTCGTCGCGACGCTTGAATCCTGCTTTTATCTTCGGAACCAACTGCTGCGCGACACTGACTGGGCGGGAATGGGGCATTCCCTGGAGATTCGGACGCCTTTCGTCGACATTGGATTGCTCCGCGACGCGGCGCCGATCCTGGCGCTTGCCGATCGGCCCACCGGTAAGTCCCTGCTCGCGAGTTCGCCGAGCAAGCCGCTTCCGGCCGAGATTCTTTATCGACGAAAAACCGGGTTTGGGATGCCGCTGCGGGAATGGGCGCGCAAGGCGCTGTTGACGGGAACGCGAGGATCTGAAGCCGCCGACGACGGTCCGGGGCGCAATCAGGATCTTGGGAACAGTAATGCCTCGTGGAGCCGCTTTTGGGCTCCTCGCGTCTTGCGAATGTGCGCGGAAGCCTGAGCGCATAGACCAAAATCGGCTAGGGCTTTAATCCAGGCGCGCGACGCCGGCTAAATGGAAACGAAGGACGGAAGATGACGCCGCCGCGACCACGGACGATCGATTGCATTGTAGGAGCACGGCCCAACTTTGTGAAGATCGCGCCGATTATGCGCGCGATCAAGGCCCGCGAAGGTCTCGCGGCGCGGTTGATCCACACCGGTCAGCATTACGACGTGGCGATGAACGCTGTGTTCTTCAATGAGCTCGACATCCCCAATCCCGACGTCAATCTGGAGGTGGGCTCGGGGAGCGGCACCGAGCAGACCGCGCAAGTCATGATGAAACTCGAACCGGTCCTGCTCGCCCAACGGCCCGATCTTCTTCTCGTCGTCGGCGACGTGAATTCGACGGTTGCCTCCGCGCTCGTCGCCGCCAAGCTCGGCATTCCGCTCGCGCATGTCGAGGCGGGGTTGCGCAGCGACGACAGAACCATGCCGGAAGAGATTAATCGTCTCGTCACCGATCGCCTTTCCGATCTCCTCTTCACCACCGAGCGCGCCGGGATCGACAATCTTTTGAAGGAGGGCGTCGCGCCGGGCGCGATCACCTTTGTCGGCAATGTGATGATCGACACGCTTCACGCGTGTCTGCGGCGGGCCGCGACCGCGAAAACCACGTTCGCGGAAATCGGGGCCGCGCCGGACCTCGTCGCGGACGCGCTGGAGCAGGGGTTTGGCTTTGTCACATTGCATCGCCCCTCCAATGTCGACGATCCGGAAAAACTCGGCGGCCTATTGGCGGCGCTCGCCAAAATCGCGCGACGCATTCCTCTTGTGTTTCCGCAACATCCACGAACGAGGGCGGTGATCGTAAGCGCCGGTCTCGAGCGTCTCTTGAAAGGCTCCCGAATTATTGTGGCGCCGCCGGTCAGCTATTTGCAGGCGATCGGATTGATGCGTTCAGCCAAGTTGGTCATCAGCGACAGCGGTGGCGTGCAGGAAGAAACGACGGCGTTGGGCGTGCCATGCCTGACGGTGCGCGAGAACACGGAGCGGCCGATAACCATCGAGGAAGGCACGAACACGCTCGTTGGAACCTCGCCCGAGGCCCTCGTCGCCGCCGCCGAGAATATTCTCGTTAATGGCGGGAAGAGCGGGCGCATTCCAGCCCTTTGGGACGGCAACGCCGCCACGCGGATCGTGGACGTGATCGTGGAGCAACTAAACGCCCGCGACGCGCGCCTGACGGCGTCTTGAGCGACGCGAAACGAGTTTGAATCGCATGCGAATAGTGTTTTTCTCCCATTATTACCCACCCGAGGTGAACGCGCCGGCGTCTCGAACATCGGAGCATGCCCGCATATGGGCGCGCGCCGGACACGACGTCGTCGTCGTCACCTGCGCTCCAAATCATCCGGGCGGCAAAATTTACCTGGGTTACGCCAATCGGTGGCGCCAAACCGAGATGATCGATGGCGTGCGCGTCATGCGCGTTTGGACCTTTCTCGCGCCCAACGCGGGATTTGCCCGCCGTACTCTCAATTATCTGTCTTATGCCGCCTCGGCGACGCTGGCGATGGTCGGTCTTGAGCGCCCCGACGTAATCGTCTCCACGTCGCCGCAGTTTTTCTGCGGGCTGACCGGCCTCGTGGCGCGGGCGCTATGGCGACGGCCCTGGGTTCTCGAAATCCGCGATTTATGGCCCGAAAGTATCCTGACCGTGGGCGCGATGCGGAAGGGCTTGATCGTGCGTTTGCTCGAACGACTCGAGTCGCTCGCCTATCGCCACGCCGACCGCGTGGTTTCCGTCACGGATTCTTTCGTCGCCCACATCGCCGAGCGCGGCGGGTCGAGGGACAAAATTTCCGTCATCAAGAACGGCGCGAATCTCGAAATGTTCACCCAGGCTGGCGATGAACAAGAGGCGAAGCGTCGATACGGACTCGACGGCCGATTCGTCGCGGCTTATGTCGGCACCCATGGCATGGCCCACGGCCTCGATACGGTGCTGGAGGCCGCGCTCTTGCTTCGGAGGGACGCCCGAATCGTCTTTTTGCTCGTCGGCGACGGCGCCGAACGGGAAGGGCTGGCGCGGCGCAAGAAAGAACTCGGGCTAGAAAATGTAATCATGCTCGGGCAGCAACCCAAGGATGCGATGCCCGGTGTTTGGGCCGCGACGGACGTCAGCATGATTCTGCTTCGCCGCGACAAGCTGTTCAAAACCGTGCTTCCCTCCAAGATGTTCGAAGCCATGGCGATGGGCCGACCCATCGTTTTGGGCGTCGAGGGGGAAGCCCGCGCCTTGCTCGACGAGGCGGGCGCGGGCGTTGGCATCACCCCGCAAAGCGCCGAGGAGCTCGCCGGCGCGGTGGCGCGACTCGCCGACGATCACGCGCTTTGCGCGAAGTTGGGCGCCTCGGGCGCGACGTTCGTGCGCGAGAACTACGATCGCGCTAAACTCGCCAACCGCTATCTTGATGTGTTGGCGGACGCCGCGGCTGGGGCCAAGGAGTCGACGCCTCGCGTGTCGGCGACCTCCGGAACGGAGCCACTTCAATGAACGATCTCGGCCCCATCCAAAGGATCGCGCGCGCTTTCGCATTTGGACGACACGTGCCTCTGGCGAGGATCGCGCGGCGCATCGAACTCGACCTGAAACGGCGCATGGCGTCAAGCGGAAGAAAGATGGACCTCAGTGCGGCCCCCGCTCAATCGCCCCGAGCTCCGCTTCCCCTGTTCGAGCCGAGACGGGGACGACTGGCGCTTCGCGAGGATGGGCTCCGCTTCACTTTCCTGGCTCGGTCGTGTGACGTCGTCGGGCCGGTCGATTGGCGCGCCGGTGGGGAAGGACCCGCGAACCAGCTTTGGCGCATGAATCTGCACTATATGGAATATCTGGAGGAAGCCGACGATCGGCTTTTCGCGGATCTCATTTCGCGGTGGATCGACGCCAACCCGCCCCTTTCGAAGGGGTATTGGAAAGATAGCTGGAACAGTTACGCGCTCTCGTTGCGCGTCGTCGTTTGGATGCAGCAACTGTCACTTCGCAGTGAGCGGCTGAACGCAGCCGCGCGCCAGAAAACCATTACATCGTTGGCGCGGCAAATCCGTTTCCTCGAGGACAACCTCGAAACGGACATCGGCGGAAATCATCTCATTAAGAACATCAAGGCGCTGATCCTGGCCTCGGCGTTTTTTCTAGGCTCGGAGGCGGAGCGATGGCGCGCCCGCGGACTTGCGCTGTTGGCCGACGAACTTCCCGCGCAAATTTTGGCCGACGGTATGCATTACGAGCGCTCGCCGTCATATCACTGCCAGGTTTTCGCCGATTTGCTCGAATGCCGGCTCGCGCTTGGCGAGGATCCATTCCATGGCGCGCTCGACGACGCGCTCGCCAGGATGGCGCAAGTCACGGCTGATCTTGCCCATCCCGATGGCGGCGTGGCGCTTTTCAATGACGCCGGACTGTCCATGGCCTATCTTCCCGCCGAATGCCTCGAAGCCCATGCGCGCATTTTCGGAACCGCGCCGACCCCACGACGAATATTCGCGCTGGCCGATGCCGGTTATTTCGGTCTAAGAAACGATGATAGCTTTATTATCGTCGATTGCGGACGGATCGCGCCCGACGAGCTTCCAGCGCATGGCCACGGGGACGTGGCCAGCTTCGAACTTTCCGCCGCCGGGCGACGCATCTTCGTCGATCAAGGAGTTTACGAGTATTTCGCTGGGAGCCGGCGCCAACGATCTCGCGCCGCCGCGAGCCACAACACGTTGTGTTTCGAGGGCGCCGACCAGGCGGATTTCTTCGGCTCGTTTCGCTGCGGGCGTAGACCCGACATCGAGGTTCTGACGTATCGAACGAGCAACGATGGCTTTTCGCTGCATGCGACGCACGACGGTTTTCGTAATCTAGCCGGCGCGCCGCGTCACTTCAGGCAATTCGAAGTCGCCCCGGATCGCATCGAAATCGAGGACCGAATCGAGGGAGCGACGGAGCGAGCGGCCTCGATCGGCTTTCTTGTCCATCCGGCCGTGAATGTCGAAATTCAGGAAAAACAAGCGCATCTGAGCATTGATCGGGTCAACATCCGCTTGTCTTCTTCGCTGCCTATCGTCGTCGAAGACGCGGTTTGGTGGCCCGACATGGGTACGGAACAACGAACGAAACGCCTACGGATCGAATTCCCGCAAGGGGTTGGAGGCGCGACGACGAACATACGCGTGTCGCGAGCAAACCATGGATGTGACCAAAAACCATGAAACAAGTCGTGCAAAGCTACCGAACCGGTGAACTCAAGGTCGCGAACGCGCCAGCTCCAAGGGTGGGGGATGGCAGCCTGCTTGTCGCGACGCGAATCTCGCTAATCAGTTCGGGCACCGAGCGTCAATTAATCGACCTCGCGAAGGCGTCGCTCGCGGGAAAGGCGATGGCGCGGCCCGACCTGGTGCGTCGGGTGGTGCGCAACATCCAGCGTGACGGGCTGCAGCCCACCATCGAAAAGGTATTCGCCAAGCTCGACACGCCGATTCCGCTGGGATATAGCCTTGCCGGCGAGGTCCTGGAGGTCGGTCGGCGCGTCGGTGGGATCGCGGTAGGCGATCGGCTCGCGTGCGCCGGCGCTGGGCTGGCGAATCACGCTGAGATCAATGCGATCCCCAAGAACCTGACCGTCGCCATTCCCGCGGGCGTCGACGATGAGGACGCGAGCTTCGTCACGCTCGGCGCGATCGCGATGCAAGGCGTTCGACTCGCGGTTCCCACCTTGGGCGAACAAATCGTCGTGATGGGCCTCGGCCTCATCGGTTTGCTCACCGTGCAACTGCTTAAGGCCAACGGCTGCCGCGTGCTGGGTTTCGATCCGAACCCGGAGCGCGTCTCGCTCGCTCGCGAACTCGGCGCGGACGTGGCGGTTTCCGAAAGCCTCGCCGAGGCGGTGGCGGGATTTACCCGAGGTCATGGCGCCGACGCCGTGGTTCTCACCGCCTCCTCGAAATCGAGCGAGCCCATTAATATCGCGGCGGAAATTAGTCGCCTCAAGGGACGCATCGTTGTTGTGGGCCTCGTGGGCATGACGATCGATCGTGAGCCCTTCTACAAGCGCGAACTCGAACTCAAATTGTCGATGTCCTACGGACCGGGGCGGGGCGATCCTTCATACGAACAAGCCGGCAATGATTATCCCTTGCCTTATGTTCGCTGGACCGAGCAGCGCAACATGGAGGCGTTTCTCGCGCTGGTCGCCGACGGAAAGGTGACGCCGAAACGGCTCGTGACGCATCGTTTTGCGATCGCCGAGGCTGAAAAGGCATATGAATTGATGGAAAGCGGCGAACCGCATCTCGCGATTCTCCTGACCTATCCGAAACCTCCCGCGGGTGAGATCGAACGATCGATCAAACTCGCGCCGCCCCCGTCGAAAAACGACGGCAATCGAGTCGCCTTCATCGGGTTCGGCAATTACGCGAAGGGCGTGTTGCTGCCCGCGCTGAAAAAGGCGGGCAACGTCTCGTTGACGACGGTCGTGACCTCAACAGGGGTGAGCGCCGGTCACGCGGGCGAGAAAAATGGTTTCGCCGTTATCGCGACCGATCCGACCGCGGCCATCTCCGACACAGAGACGGATACGATTTTTGTCGCGACCCGCCATGACACCCATGCTTCCCTCGCCGCCGCGGCGCTCCGCGCGGGCAAGCATGTCTTCTGCGAGAAGCCGCTCGCGATGGACGCCGCGGGACTAACCGACGTCATCTCGGCGGCCAACGAGGGCGCGGGCGTGCTCACCGTCGGCTTCAATCGACGCCGCGCGCCTCTCCTGATCGACGCGAAAAAGGCGCTGGAGCCGCGCAGCGGCCCGCTGGTCATGCTGTACCGGATCAATGCCGGCGCGATCCCCAGCGACAGTTGGATACAACGCGACGAGGGGGGCGGACGCATTGTCGGCGAAGTCTGTCATTTCGTCGACGCGATGACGTTTCTTTCGGGAAGCCTGCCGATCGAAGCTCACGCGATCACGGCTCGAGATCATGCGGACGCCGTCTCGATACTCATCCGATTCCAAGACGGTTCAACGGGGACGATCGTTTACTCGTCACTTGGAGATCAAGGCGTCGCCAAGGAATATTTGGAAGCGTTCGCCGCAGGGCGCGTCATCCAACTGGATGACTTCAGACGTTTGACGATCACCTCCGGCGGCAAGGCGCGAGTAAAAAAAGGGCCTCAAAACAAGGGTCAACGCGAGCTTGTCGAAGAGTTTTTGTTCGCGACGCGCGACAAGGGGGAAGCGCCGATTTCGATGACCGAAATCGTCGCGGTGACACGGGCGACATTGGCGATTGAGGAGTCCCTACGTGTCGGCCATCCAGTCGAAATTGAGATGGAGACCGCGCGGATACCATCCTAGGGGTGGGCTTTCGAACGACTTTCCCGCTCGCGTTCCCGCATAAGTGAGGCGCATATTTTTATTGGAGGTCGGTCCTAAAGCCTGTTCGCTCGTTGCCCATCTACTTCGAAAAATCGACTATCTGGTGTACGATGGCCGAAACCCGCAAATCGACACGCCGCCAATTCAACCATGTCCGGCGCTGACGCGCCGGCTAACACTCGGGAAATGTTGCATTGAGCGAATCGCATAGCGTCGACTTTCAACCACGGGCGATGTCCGCGGCCGATAGTCGGCCGTCGATAACCGCGATCATTCTCACGTTCAACGAAGAAATTCACATCCAGCGCTGCATCGCCAGCGTAGTCCCTATTGTGCAAAAAATCATTGTTATTGATTCTTTTTCTTCCGATGGCACGGTCGAACTCGCCAACCGCCTCGGCGCCGAGGTCGTCCAGCGCGCATTCAAGCATCAGGCGGATCAGTTTCAATGGGCATTGGACAATTGCCAACTCGCCACCGACTGGGTTCTGCGGCTTGATGCGGACGAATATTTGGAGCCCGCCCTAGCGAATGAATTAGCCGTTTCCATTCCACGGCTTACAGAACGCATCACGGGAGTGAGGCTGAAGCGCAAGGTAATCTTTCGCGACCGCTGGATCCGTCACGGCGGATATTATCCTTCGATTTTTCTGCGGCTTTGGCGCACCGGCGCGGCGCGCGTCGAACAACGGTGGATGGACGAATATGCTGTTTTGATACGGGGTGAAAGCGTGGACTCCGCGGCGGATTTTGTCGATCATAACCTTCACGACATAACTTGGTGGACTGAAAAGCATAACCGTTACGCGACGCGACAAATGGTCGATTTTATCAATCGGGAGCACGGTCTGTTCCGGATTGACGAGCCTGGCCTCGCGCCCCATGCGCAGGCTCGCTGGAAGCGCTTCTTACGCAACCGCGTGTTCGCCGGCGCCCCGCTATACTTGCGTAGCGTCATCTATTTCATATACAGATATTTTTTCAGGCTTGGGTTTCTGGATGGCAAACAAGGCTTCTTGTTCCACACCTTGCAAGGATTTTGGTATTTCTTGCTGATGGACGCGAAGATCGAGGAAGCGCGCCTGTTTATCCGCGAACACGGCGCAGAGGCTTTTCGCCAACACCTCGCCGATCATTATGAAATCAGTCTGCCGAGGGAGTAGCGCAATGGTTGACCCGCAAGCGAGATCCGCGAAAAGCGCGCTCAAGGAGCAAGTTCGCGATCACTGGGAGCAAGAAACCTGCGGGACCCGCTATGGCGAGGCGTCCGATAGGCTGGCGTGGTTTCGGGAAATCGCCCGCGCGCGCCAGGCGTTGGAGCCCTATATTGGTTCGTTTGCGCGATACGACGAAGCGGCCGGCAAGCGCATACTGGAGATTGGCGTTGGAGCCGGTTCTGATTTCATCGAGTGGTGTCGCCGCGCCGATCACGCGACTGGCGTCGATTTGACCGCGGCGGGGATCGCGCTAACCAAAGAGCGCCTAGCGTTGGAGGGCGTCTCCGACAGCCAATTCACCTTGACCACCGCGGACGCGGAAGCGTTACCCTTCCCCGATGCGTCATTTGACATTGTGTACTCATGGGGCGTGCTGCACCATACGCCCGATACGGCAAAGGCTTATCGAGAAGTCCTGCGCGTGTTAAAGCCAGGAGGCGTCGCGCGTACAATGATCTATCACATTCCTTCCTGGACCGGATTAATGCTCTACTTGGTGCATGGCATCGCCAAGGGCAGGCCGCTCCTGGGTCTGAGACGCGCGGTTTTTGAACATCTCGAAAGCCCGGGGACCAAGGCCTATACGAAGTCGCAAGGCGCGGCCCTAGTGAAAGGCGCGGGATTTGACGCCGTTCGGGTGGCGACCAAATTGGGGCCAGGAGATCTCCTCGAGATCAAACCTAGCGCCCGCTATCAGGGGAGGTTCGCGCGCGTTGTATGGGCGCTTTACCCACGGTCGCTGGTTCGCTTCATGGGCGACCGATTCGGACTCTACTTGTTGATCGAGGGCGAAAAGCCAGTAGGCCAAGCGGCATGACGCCGTTGACGGGCAAATTGACGCCTCTAAACATCGGCGAAGTCAAGACTACCAAGCCTATCGTCCTAGTCCTCTTGGGCGCCTATTGGCCACAGCATGAGGCGACCGGCCCCAATCAAAGTTTTCGAGGCTACGCCGCGGCGCTGAGCAGTGAGTTCGAATTCATGGTGGTGGGTCGCGATGCCCAGGCAGGCCTAGGCTCGAGCCAAGCCTCTCGTGAAGGCTGGGTGGACGACGGGATTGCCAAGGTCCGCCATTGTTCGATCGACCGCTTCGGAGCCAAGGGATTAGGCGACATACTTTGCTCGACGCCACACGACATCATGATTTTGAATGGATTCTTTGATCGAGAATTTACAATTCCAGCATTGGCGCTGCGGCGCCTTGGCCTTGTTCCGACCCGCCCGACCATCCTCGCGCCCCGCGGCGAGTTTTCGGCTGGCGCGCTTGGATTCAAGCAATCCCGCAAGTTCGCGTATTTAATGGCCGCGCGTGCGCTCGGACTGATTAACGATGTGTGGCTTCACGCCACGAGCGAACAGGAAGCAGCCGAAATTCGCGCCGCTTGTCCGTGGGTGCGCGACTTAGTCGTTGCTCCGAACGTGCGAGTGCTCGGGCCGCGCCAAACGTCCGCGCCGCCTCCCGACAACGGTCCACTGCGAATCGTATTCCTAAGCCGCGTGGACCGAAAAAAAAACCTGGATTACGCTATTCGCGTTCTTTCCAAAGTGCGCACGCCCGTGACCTTCGACATTTTCGGACCCGTGAGCGACGCGCCTTACTGGGACGAATGCGAGCAATTGATGAAAGGCCTTCCCGCGCATGTCGACGCACGATATCGTGGTTCTATTCCCAATGCCGATGTGTCGCGGACGCTTGCCGCATATGATCTGTTCCTGTTGCCCACTCGCGGCGAGAATTTCGGCCATGCGATCTTTGACGCGATGGAGGTCGGCTTGCCCGTTTTGATATCGGATCAGACGCCCTGGCGCGATCTGGAGCGGCTTGGCGCGGGCTGGAGCCTCCCTCTCGCCGACGACGATCGTTTCTCGGCAACGATTGATCGACTAGCGAAATTCGGATCCGTGGAACGGGGCCAGCTGCGTCGGTCGGCGAGATTGTTGGCCGAAACGAGTTTACGAGAAAGCGACGCGGTGGCGCGAACGCGCGCAATGCTGAATGGCGCGCTCTCCAGCGTTAACACTCTTGTTGGGAGTTCGAAGGGAAATGGCTAGACTTTACGATAGTCGCAAGCGGATTTTGGTCACGGGCGGCGCCGGTTTTCTTGGCTCGCATCTGATTGATCGATTGCTTGGCGAAGGCCACGAGGTGCTTTGCGTCGACAATCTGTTCACTGGCTCAAAACGCAATATCGAGCACCTACACAACGTCGCGCGCTTCGAGTTCATCCGCCACGATGTGACATTTCCGCTATATGTTGAAGTCGACGAAATCTACAATCTCGCTTGCCCCGCATCACCAACCCACTATCAATACGATCCTGTGCAGACCACGAAAACCTCGGTGCATGGCGCGATCAACATGCTTGGACTCGCCAAGCGTCTGAACTGCCGCATTCTGCAGGCCTCGACCAGCGAGGTCTATGGCGATCCGGTGATCCATCCGCAAGTGGAGAGTTACTGGGGGAACGTCAATCCTATAGGAATACGATCCTGCTACGATGAAGGGAAGCGCTGCGCCGAGACTTTGTTTTTCGATTATCGTCGACAGCACGGCCTCGAAATCAAGGTTGCGCGAATATTCAACACCTATGGACCCCGGATGCATCCGGCGGACGGGCGGGTGGTGTCGAATTTCATTATGCAAGCGCTACGCGGGGAATCGATCACGATCTATGGCGATGGTAGTCAGACACGCTCTTTCTGCTATGTCGACGATCTTATTGACGGCTTCATACGTCTGATGGCGAGCCCTCCGGACTTCACCGGCCCCGTAAACCTAGGAAACCCCCGCGAGTTCACCATCAAGGAATTGGCGGAGAAGGTTATCGCTCTCGAGGGGTCGAAGTCGCGGTTGGAGTTTTTGCCACTTCCCGAGGACGACCCTCGTCAGCGCCAACCTGACATTAGCGTTGCGCTGGAGCGGCTTGGCTGGCGGCCGCGGGTCACGCTCGAGGAGGGGCTCGCTCCGACGATCGCCTATTTCACCGCGTTAGCTGGCGTCGCGAAAACCCATGGAGTGGGCCCGCGATGAGTGACCGCAAAACTCGTATAGCGGTCGTGAATACTCATCCGATTCAATACTTCGCGCCGCTTTATGCATATCTAAACACCTCGAAGGATATTGAGGTTACCGCCCTTTACCTTTCAGACTTTAGCCTGCGCGGGGCGACCGACCAAGGCTTCGGGCAAGTCGTGAAATGGGACGTGGATCTTCTGGCGGGATATCCTTATTCATTCGTCGGCCCCAACGCCAGGACCCTTGTTCCCGTTGGATTTTCGTCCACAATAGTCCCCCAAATTTGGGGCGCGGTGCGGAGAGGTGGATTCGATGCGCTTTGGATTCACGGCCATGGCGTGGCCGCCAACTTGATCGCCCTGCTCGCCGCGAAATCGATTGGAATCCCCGTTTTCATGCGTTGCGAAACGCATCTCGGATTGCCGCGCGCGGGGGGAAGGCCGTTTTGCGCAAGCCGATCATGACAATGCTATATCGAACCATCGACGGCTTTCTCGCGATCGGCTCGGCGAATCGCGACTTTTATCGAGCAATGGGCGTTCCCGACAAGCGCATCAGCTTAATGCCTTATACGGTGGACAATGCGCGCTTCATGGAGAAGTCGACGTTGTCGGAAGATCAGCGGGCCGCAACTCGTAAACGTTATGGGATTTCATCGGACCGCCCAGCCATCCTCTATATTTCGAAATTCATGCGGCGCAAGCATCCAGATCATCTCGTTCAGGCTGCGAAGCGGCTTGTGGCCGAAGGATTGGCCTTTGATCTCGTATTGGCCGGCAATGGAGAGATGCAAGCCGAACTCGAACAACTGGCCGCCGAGCTGCCTTATGTCGTCATGCCTGGCTTCGTCAACCAACGGGAAATGCCGGCTATCCTGGGGGCATGCGACATGTTTGTATTACCTTCCGAAGACGAGCCATGGGGACTCATCGTCAATGAAGCCATGTGCGCGGGTCTCCCAGTGGTCGTTTCGTCCGAAGTCGGCTGCTCAGCTGACCTCGTCGAGAATGGCCGCAACGGCCAAACCTTCCGAGCCGGCGATATTGACGGACTCACTAACGCATTGCGTCCCATTATTCGCGACGCGAACTTGCGGAAGTCCATGTCCGCCCGGGGGCGGGAGTTGATCGAGCGATGGAGCTATCGTGAATGCCTGGAGGGATTGCGTGAGGCGGTCGCGCGAACGCGCGGGAAACCTAACTGACGCACTCCGCCTTGGCTTAGCGTCGTCCGTTCGTGGATGTCGTGCTTCGAGATGGCGACGCCATCCTCATTTTTCTCGCAGGCAGGTGGCTGATGTGTGGAATAGCCGGAATCGTGGGCGAGGGAGCGGAGCATCAACTCGCCACGCTTGAGAAAATGTCGGAACGTATCGCGCATCGCGGCCCAGACGATTCTGGCGTCTGGAGCGGTTGGAACGTGGCCTTGGCGCATCGCCGCCTCAGCATCATCGACTTGTCGCGAGACGGGCATCAACCGATGACCACGGACTGCGGGCGTTACTCCATCGTCTTCAATGGTGAAATATATAATTATCGCGAACTCAAAACTGAATTAGAGGCGGCCGGCGAAACATTTCGAGGAGCGTCGGATACCGAAGTTTTGCTCCTGGCTCTGCGGCATTGGGGCGAGAGAGCGCTTTCGCGCTGCAACGGGATGTGGGCTTTCGCGCTATGGGATGCGCGAGAACGGACCTTGTTCGCGGCGCGAGATCGGTTCGGCAAGAAACCATTTTACTATGCGCTGAATCAAGGAAGGTTTCACTTCGCTTCGGAAATCAAGGCGCTCCTCGCCATACCCGGCTTCAGGACCGAGCCCGATCCTCCCGCGATCGCTGATTTTGCCGCGGAACGAATTTCGGATCATGTGGAAACGACATTTTTTACCAACGTCTTGCAACTTCTTCCTGCCCATGTGTTGACCTATCGTGATGGCCGCGTCTCAACCTCGGCCTACTGGTCGCTTCCGGTCGTCGAAAATGGCGATTACAGAGCGGCGGGCGAGGATGAAATCCGGGAAACGTTGAAAAGCGCCATCGAATTGAGACTTCGCGCCGACACACCGCTGGGATGCCTAATGAGCGGCGGTCTGGATTCAAGCACAGTGACTTGCCTCACTCAGGAACTCACCTCCAAGCCAAACGCACACCATGTATTTTCCACAGTTTATGACAAAGCTTACGCGGAGGCCGAGGGTATTCCAGCGGTACGTGAAATTCACCCGGGCATTGATTTTCATCCAGACCGACCCACGCAAGAAACTTTTTGGAGCGACCTTGCGGACGTGCTGTGGCATCAGGAACAGCCGTTCGGGGACGCGTCCATGGTGGCCCACTACAACCTGATGCGCCTTGCGCGGCGTAACGGAGTTCCGGTTCTGCTTTCCGGCCAAGGCGCGGACGAGGTATTCGCCGGATATCCCGGTTATCTGTGGATTTATCTTGGCAGTCGGTTGCGCGTCGGGCAATTTGCGGAATTCATGAGTTTCTATGGGAGCGCGGCGCGCCACCAGCCCGTTCCCTTGAAAAATGTCGCCTTAAATGTCTTGCCCCCGTTTCTTGCGCCTTCAGCCAAGCGTCTGGGTGGAGTCATGAGGCTGGATTGGCTGGCTCCGAAGTATCAAAAGACCACCGCGAACATATTTCACAGCAGTAATCGCTATTCCACCGCCGATCCGCTTGATCAGGCATTATTACAGTCGATCGAGGTCCGCACGCTGCCGGGATTCTTGCACTACGAAGATCGCAATTCGATGGCGCATGGAGTCGAAACGCGGTTGCCCTTTCTCGATTATAGATTGGCGGAATTATTGTTCCTACAACCGCCCGCGAACAAGGTCGCGGGCGGCATGAGCAAGCGGCTGCTGCGAGACGCCGCGCGAGGTTCGGTGCCGGATTCAATACGCCTAAACACAATGAAAACGGGCTATCCCGCCCCGCTAGAGGAATGGCTGAAGGCTAGGCCCCAAGAGTTAACGGAATCGAGGGAGGCGAAAGAGTGCCCACTTCTCGATTGGCCGGTCTGGAACAAATTGACTCATCGATTTCTCGCCGGCGAGAGCGACTTGCTGGTGACCGCATGGCGGGGATATATCATCGCGCGTTGGTATGCGGCGTTTTTCAACTCTGGGTCGCGCAATTGAAGCTTCTGTATCAAGGACCGCTCTTTCTCGGATCGACCTCGCTACAAAGAAGCGAGGCGTTGGCGGCGCATGTGGCGGTCAAGTTGACGCCGCTCGATACAAGGACTGGCGCGCCGATCGGCGTTCGCCCGAGCTTGTATCAGCGCGTTCGCTGGAAGTTGCGCTGGCCAGTCGACGCTCACCATGAGAATGAACGACTTTTGGCCGAGGCGGCGAGAATCCGTCCCGAGGCGATCATTGTCGACAACAGCCGTGTGATCCAAAGCGCGACTCTCCGAGACTTACGCAAACTCGGTGTGGCGACGCTCGCCTATTACACTCCAGACGATATTGTCGGACCGCACAATCTGAGTTGGCCGTTGCGATTCTCGTTTCCGGAATGGGACGTTTTTTTCACGACGAAAACATTTAACATCGCCGAACTAGCGGCGCTTGGCGTGCGCCGGCCTGTGTTGATTGGCAAGGCATTCGACCCCGCGCTTCATCGGCCGCTGACGCGCGCCGAGGCGGGAGAGGATTTCGAACGCTGGGATCTCGTGTTTGTCGGCACTTATGAGAATCAGCGGTGCGCCAGCATCAACCGATTGGCCCGGCAGGGAATGAGCGTCGTCGTGTACGGTAACGGTTGGCGCAAAAACCTTCTCGAGCCGAGTGTCGATTTGCGTCCTCCGCAGATCGGTCACGACTACAATCGCGCAATGCACTCCGGAAAGATCGCGCTGTGCTTTTTGCGCAAGATAAACCGGGATCAAATCACCCAAAGAACAATGGAAATCGCTGCCATGGGTCGGCCGATGCTTGCAGAGAAAACCGCCGAGCATGACGAGCATTTTGTCGACGGTGAGGAGTATATCGGGTTCTCCAACGATGATGAAATTGTTGAGAAAGCTAAGCTTCTTCTGAGAGATCACTGTCTTCGTTCACGCACCGGGGCGGCAGGTCGGGCTCGTTGTTGGGCGTCTGGCTATACGACCGCTAATCGCGCGGCGCAAATGATGGCGGCATTGACTGGAGCTGTTCATAACGCGCCCGCAAGTCCTTAGAGCCGATCCTGAAAGAAGTTGAGTCCCTCGACATGCGCGATTGGGTTCATAGGTTTTAATTAACGCGGGTTGGTATGAGACCGCAGCGCTCGAGATCGTGCGTCGGGAAACCGCTTCAGCCCCATTGGTTCTTCGTCTCGTCCAAGATGTTTTCCCGTCGCCCCTATCACGATAGATCTGGCCGAACCCCGCCGTCGCCTCCTTGAGTAGTCGTCCGTGAACAACTCCTAAACCTCTGACGTCACAGTGCTTTCGGACAAGCCGAAGTAATCGTTTTCGCGAGTTTGCTGCGTGTTTGGCGCGGTTTTCCTGCAAATTGATCCTTGGGCCGGGCTGTGATTTTCTTCTCTCGACGAGGTCGAGGAAGGGAGATTCGCGATGCGGCCGAGGAGCGGCGGGACGGCGGGCAGAGGGATTTGTTTCGCTCGCGGCTCGATCAGATCGTCAACATGGGCCATCCCTTGGCCAAGCTCGCCGCGACGCTCGACTGGGGCTTTCTGGAGCAGCGTTTTGGCACGGTTTACGCCGACGTTCCGGGGCGCCCGCCCTTGCCGACGCGCCTGATGGCGGGCCTCGCAATCCTCAAGCACATGCACGATCTCTCCGACGAGGGTCTGTGCGACCGCTGGATCGAGAACCCCTATTTTCAGCTGTTCCGCGGCGAGGAGTTCTTCCAGCACCGACTGACTTTCGACCGCTCGTCGCTGACGCGCTGGCGCCAGCGCATGGGCGAAGAGAAGCTCGCCGCGCTGCTGCAGGAAAGCCTCTCCGTCGCGACCAGGACCGGCGCGGCGAAGCCGTCCGACTTCTCCAAGGTCATCGTCGACACGACCGTGCAGGAAAAGGCTGTCGCCTTTCCGACCGACGCCAAACTGATGCATCGCGCGAGGGAGCGCCTGGTGCGGCTGGCGAAGAAGCACGGCGTGGTTTTGCGCCAATCCCACGAGCGGATCGGCAAGCACGCGCTGATCGCTCATCAGCGCTACGCGCACGCCAAACAGTTCAAGCGCGCGGGCAAGGCGCTGCGCAAGCCGCGCACCTTCCTGGGTCGCGTCGAGCGCGACATCGCCCGGCGGATCAAGGGCGATCTCGGGTTGCGCGACATTCTTGCGCGTCCGCTCTGGCTCGCCGAGCGCGTGCGCGAGCAGCGTTCGAGGCAGCGCGGCAAGAAGGTCCATGCGCTGCATGCGCCCGAGGTCGAATGCATCGGCAAGGGCAAAGCGCACCGCCCCTATGAGTTCGGCGTCAAAGTCTCGGTGGCGACGACGCTGCATGCGTCGAAGGGCAGGCAGTTCATCACCCATGTGAAGGCCATGCCGGGCGCGCCTTACGACGGCCACACGCTGGGCGTGGTGATCCCCGAGATGGAGAAACAGATGTTATTCGGCGTGCAAAATTGACCCCCATATGAGGGGAATCGGCGTGCAAAATTGACCCCCTCCAGTGTGGCTTGGACAGTCTGCTCGTTTTGGTTGAACGAGCAGGCGGTGGGGGATGTTGATAGTGGAGACGATAGGACGGATCCGGCGCGAACATTTCGTCAAAGGCAAGACGATCAAGGAGATCGTTCGCGATCTGGGCATTTCAAGGAATACCGTCCGTAAGGCGCTGCGTTCGGAAGAGACGTCCTTCGTTTACGGGCGCGATACGCAGCCGCTGCCCAAGCTTGGACCTTGGTCGAAAAAGCTCGACGATTTGCTGGGGACGAACGCGAAGAAGCCGGCGCGAGAGCGGCTGACCTTGATCCGCGTTTTCGAGGATTTGCACGGCCTTGGCTATGAAGGCGGATATGACGCCGTGCGGCGCTATGCGCGCAAATGGCGCGATGAGCAGGGCGCGCTGACGGCTGGCGCCTTTGTTCCGCTCAGCTTCGATCCGGGTGAAGCCTATCAGTTCGAC
Organism: uncultured Alphaproteobacteria bacterium; assembly: GCA_963699455.1. Classification (GTDB taxonomy): domain Bacteria; phylum Pseudomonadota; class Alphaproteobacteria; order Rhizobiales; family Beijerinckiaceae; genus Methylocystis. The sequence goes on from CAVOTY010000008.1 coordinate 265,030, forward strand.
TGGAGCCACGAGATCGTCTTGCTCGACGGCGTGACGACGATCGTGAAGGTCGCCCACATGCGCCTGTGCCACAGCCGGATGATTTTCGTTCGCGCCTATCCACGCGAGACTCAGGAGATGGTTTTCGACGCGCATGAGCGCGCCTTTTCCTTCTTCAAGGGCGCCTGCACGCGCGGCATCTACGACAACATGAAGACGGCGGTGGAGACGATTTTCGTTGGCAAGGAGCGCAAGTTCAATCGCCGCTTCGCGCAGATGTGCAGCCACTATCTTGTCGAACCGGTCGCCTGCACGCCGGCGTCGGGTTGGGAGAAAGGCCAGGTCGAGAACCAGGTTGGCTTGGCTCGAGAGCGGTTCTTCACGCCGCGCTTGCGGGTCAAAAGCTATGACGAGATGAACGCCTGGCTCCTCGACAAATGCGTCGTCTACGCCAAGGCGCATCCTCATCCCGAGATCGCGGACAAGACGGTCTGGGAGGTTTTCGAGGAAGAGCGCCCCAAACTGGTGGAACTGCGCGGTCGCTTCGATGGATTCCACGAGGTGACGGCGTCGGTTTCGAAGACCTGCCTCGTGCGGTTCGACAACAACAAATATTCGGTCAACGCCAGCGCCGTCGGCGCCCCCGTCGATCTGCACGCCTACGCCGATCGCATCGTCATCAGGCAAAAGGGGCGCGTCGTCGCCGAACATGCCCGCGCCTTCAAACGCGGCGCGACGATTTTCAACCCTTGGCATTACGTGCCGGTTCTCGTGCGCAAGCCCGGCGCTCTGAGGAATGGCGCGCCGTTCAAGGACTGGGTGTTGCCGGGAGCAATCGAACGCGTGCGGCGCAAGCTTGCCGGCAGCGACGCGGGCGACCGGCAAATGGTCAAGATTCTCGCCGCCGTGCTCGAAGACGGGCTGACTACTGTCGAAGCCGCCTGCGCCGAGGCCATGAGCCAGGGCGTCCATTCCGCCGATGTCATTCTCAACATTCTCGCCCGCCGCCGCGAGCCGCCGCCGCCACCGGTGATCCACACGCCCGAAGCGCTGAAACTGCGGCACATGCCGGTCGCCGATTGCGCCCGCTACGACCAGTTGAGGAGAACGGCTTGATGGAACGCACGCAGCTCTTTGATCTTATGGCGGAACTCAAGCTCTTCGGCATGAGGTCAGCCTATGATGAGGTGATGTCGACCGGCATCAAGAGACAGCATGAGCCGCCACGCATTGTCGGCGATCTGCTTCAGACGGAAATCGCGGAAAAACATGCGCGCTCGATCAAATATCAGATGACCATCGCCAAACTTCCGTTGGCCAAGGACATCGATGACTTCGCGTTCGAAAGCACGCCGATCAATGAACGACTGGTGCGCGATCTCGCCGGCGGCGGCTTCCTCGAGCAACAACGTAATTGCGTGCTGGTCGGCGGGACGGGAACCGGCAAGACGCATCTCGCCATGGCGATCGCCCGAAGTTGCATTCGCGCTGGAAAACGCGGCCGATTTTTCAACACCGTCGAACTCGTCACAAGACTGGAGACCGAGGCGCGAGCAGGCCGTCAGGGACGCTTCGCGGAATATCTCACCAGAATGGACTTCGTCGTCTTCGATGAACTCGGCTATCTGCCCTTCGCTCAATCAGGCGGGCAGTTGCTCTTCCATCTGATCAGCCGGCTTTATGAACGAACCTCGGTGATCGTCATGACCAATCTCGCCTTCGGCGAATGGCCGAGTGTCTTTGGCGATGCGAAAATGACCAGCGCCTTGCTCGATCGCCTCACCCACCACTGCGACATCGTCGAGACCGGCAACGAGAGCTGGCGCTTCAAGAACCGCCTCTGACGGTCCCCATCAAACCGCGAACCGACCCGCGCCCGCCCCGGCTGCGCAACCCCGACCAGCTTCGCCGGGGCGAGCGCTACCGTTGCGCGCTACGACCAAACAGGGGTCAATTTTGAACGCCGATCGGGGGTCAATTTTCGACGCCGATTGACAAAACAGATCGGCGCGACGATCAAACGCGTCGTCGCCGACCGCGGCTATCGCGGCCAGAACGCTCCAGAGGAGCATAAGTTCAGGGTGTTCATCTCCGGGCAGAGACGTCGCGTCACCGAGCAAATCAAACGCGAACTGCGCCGCCGCTCCGCGGTCGAACCAGTCATCGGACATCTCAAGGCCGAGCACCGAATGGGCCGCAACTTCCTCGCCCATGCGGCAGGCGACGCCGCCAACGCCGTCCTCGCCGCCGCAGGATACAACTTCCGGCGCCTGCTGGCTTGGCTGGCGCTCTTGTGCGCCCCATTGCTCGAAGCGTTCAGCCGGGCAGAAACGTCGGAAAACCATCCCGCCGATGCCTGAGAGCCTGAAAATCTTTTGATTTCTCCTGGATTTTGGGGAGTCATGGGGGCATTCACAGGTTAGATTTGAGCTTGGGATTTGATTCTTGGGAGCCTTGCCGATGCGCGAGCAAGAGGGTGAGGAACTGTTCGACGATTTGTCGTGTCAATCCGCGCCGGAGAACAAAAACGCGGTGGCGGCACGCCTTCGCACGGCGGAGCGACGGCAGATTGCTTTGCGCGCGGTTTGTCTTGATGAACTCGTTCCAAACGATCATCGCGTTCGCATGGTGTGGAGCTTTGTCGAAGGACTCGACCTGTCGGCGTTGCTTGCCGGAATCAAGTCGGTTGAAGGCCGACCCGGTCATCCGCCATGCGATCCGCGCATATTGATGGCGCTGTGGCTTTACGCAACGGTCGAGGGCGTGGCGAGCGCACGGCGCATTGCGCGGCTGTGCGAGGATCATATCGCCTATCAGTGGCTGTGCGGCGGAGTTGGCATGAACGCCAAGACGCTGGCGGATTTTCGGGTTGGGCATGGGGCTGCGCTGGAGCAACTTCTCATCGACAGTTTCACGGCGTTGGCGGCGGCGGGCGTGGCGAATCTGGATCGTGTGGCGCAAGACGGTGTTCGGGTGCGTGCGGCCGCGGGAGCGGCGTCGTTTCGCCGGCATTCGACGCTGGAGGAATGTCACGCGGAAGCGACTGATGCGCTTGAGCGCCTTCGCCAGGAAGCGCGGAGCGACCCTGGCGCGGCAAGCCGGCGGGAGGCGGCGGCGCGCTTGCGGGCGGCTCAAGATCGCGAACAGAGAGTCGCGAAAGCTCTCGAGATCACGCGAGCGCTGCGAGAGCTGCAACAGGACCGGGCGCGGCGTCGCGAGGAGCGGGCCTTTCGGGAACAACAGAAGCGGGCGAACAGCGATGAGAAGGGCGCATCGGCGCCCGCGACAGCGAAAGAAAGAGAGCAGGAAAATAAGAAGGAGCAGGAGCCACGCGCTTCGACCACGGACGCGGAAGCGCGGGTGATGAAGATGGCCGATGGCGGGTTTCGTCCGGCTTACAATGTGCAGTTTGCTTCCGACACGCGGAGCGGCGCGGTTGCTGGCGTCGACGTCGACAACAACGGTTCCGACATGGGCAAGATGGCGCCGATGAACGAAACGCTGACCCAAAACTATGGCGAGCGTCCGCATCAACATCTGGTCGATGGCGGCTACGTTAAATTCGACGACATCGAAAAATTGGAAGCCGCCGGTTCCGAAGTCTACGCGCCCGTTCCGGCGCCGCGCGATAAGAGTCGTGATCGATACGCCCCGCAACAAGACGATGCGCCGGCCATTGCCGCCTGGCGAAAACGCATGAGCGAGGAAGCGGCCAAGGACATTTACAAACAGCGAGCGGCGACGGCGGAATGCACGAACGCCCAAGCGCGCAATCGTGGGTTACGCCAGTTTCTGGTGCGTGGCGTGGACAAGGTCAAATCAATCGCGGTCCTGCATGGCTTGACGCACAATATGGTGTGCGGCTGGCGCCTCATCCCGATTTGAGGCGGCGAACTCACGTAGGCAACGCGTCGGCGACAAGAAGGATCGGCATCGGCAATTTGTTGCTTCACGCCGACAAGACAAGAACGCCTTCGCTCGCGTCGTTCCGCATAGCTCCTTGCTCCTTTGGAGCCCGCCAAACTCGCGAACCTATCCAAACGACATCCATTCCCGTCCTATCAATCCATCGCATTCGAGATGTGATTCCGTTAGGCCAGATGCTGGTTGCGCTCAACAAGCCCAAGGCGCGGATTCATTTTCAGCCTCTGAGCGCGTTCTTCACAGGCGACTGAGTATGGTAACCAACTCCCAGTATTCGTAGGCTTCGTTCGCCCCGCCGATCTCGGCGAAGGAAGTTGTGGCGCGCCGGCGCCGCCGTCGGCGCGAGAAAGCCCGCAGGGCCTTTATATGCGCCGGCGCAGCACGATCACCCGCAGCTTGCGGCTCCATCCTACTAGGCGAACCGCGCCTTCCTTGGCCTGAAGCCCGCAGCCCGCGTGGACACAGTCGCACGCGACGCCGAACTGCTCGATTATGCGCGACGTTCTTGATCAGGCGCAATTTGCGGAGGTAGGGAAGGCCGCACCTCGGCGTCGTGCATGATCCGTTCATCGCCGAAACCGCAATCGCCGCACAGCAGCGCAGGTATGGGTTTCGCCAGATGGCGCGAAGCGTGGCGCCGCGAGAATGCGCAACCAGCAGGGTCAAGCGCGTGGGATCGAGTCGCGTGAGCAGACTGAGTTCGCCCAAATGTCCGGGCGTAATGTCGCGCACGGATGTCGGGTGCGCGATCAACGGCGTGTCATCTGCCGCGATGGGGCACCGCAAGGAAGGGGGCGAGCGCCAATTAATTTGAACGGCGATCCCATCAGAAACGCTCACCGATAAGTCAGCGGTTGCCATTCGCACCCCCACGCAGCAACTGCAACAAATGCGCCTCATCCGGCTTCTCCGCGATTCTGGCGCGCGGGAGGGCAGACGCTGCTTCTTTCGATAACACGAGATGATCAACTTCGACCAACGCTCTGGTCAGACCCGCATTCCGAGCCAGAGCCACAAAAATGGCTGCGCTGCGTTTAGAATAGTGTAGCGCGGCGGTAATTTCGCCTTTTGCCAGCGCTTCCAAGGCTTGCGGGAGGAGCTCCGCAACCGCGCGTGCCTCATAGGTTTCAACGACAGTCACCGCATGGCTCGCGGTCCCCAGAAACTCTTCAAGTTCGGATTGTCTGTCCCGACCAGTAAGGTATAAAAATTGTCTTGAAGATGCGTAGCGGGCTTCAAGTCGCCTCATTAACTGAAGCGCGTCGCGCGCCGCCGGTTCCGGTAGCCATCCGCGCGCTCGCGCAACTCGCGCGGCGCGCTCCCCGACGACGTGTATCGGCAAGCCGCGTAGGTCGCTGGTATCGGGTGAGAAGTCTAGCCCCTTCGCGCTCGTCGCCAACACAGCGTCGTATCGGCCAGGCGGAATCGATGCGTTCGTTGCGATGAATTCAACGACGGGCGAGAGAACGGGCGAGAAACCCATGTCGCGCAGTTTACCCGCTGTACGTTCGGCGTCCTCGCGCCCACGAAGGACGAGAACGCGCTTCACAGTAGCTCTGCGAGACCGTGGGGGAGGTGCAACAAGATATCGTGACCAGCGTGGTATCCGATCAACGCCGCGTCCACGGCGTCGCCGCATGTTTTCACGGAAAAAACTTCTGAGCCGTCAAGGCGTATCACCTCGCCGTGAAATTCCAATTGCTTGCCCTGGATGCGCGCATAGGCCGAGATGGGCGTACGGCAGGAGCCGTCCAGCACAGCTAGAAAAGCGCGCTCGGCCGCAAGGGCGAAGCCTGTGACTTCGTCGAGGATGGGTTGAAGCACCGATTGGGTGACCGCGTCCGCGGCGCGACACGTAATCGCGATCGAGCCTTGTCCCGCGGCCGGCAAAAAATCATCGAGTGAAAGCAGTTCGCTAATGTGACCTTCTAGTCCAAGTCGCTTTAATCCCGCGAACGCAAGCAGCGTGCCGTCAACTTGGCCGCTCTCCACTTTCTTCAGCCTTGTCTCAACATTGCCACGCAACAACGTGGTCTTGACATCTGGGCGCCGGCGTCTGACTTGCGCCGCGCGGCGCAAGGATGCGGTCCCGATCACGGCGCCCGGCGCTAGAGCGTCCAGAGTAGCACCGGCGTTTCCAACAAAAGCGTCGCGCGCATCCTCGCGCGGAAGGTAGCCCGCGATGACTATTTCGCTAGGGAGACGCGTCGGCAAATCTTTCGAGGAGTGCACCGCGATATCTATGACTCCCGCGATCAGCGCCGCGTCGATCTCCTTCGTGAATAGCCCCTTGCCTCCGGCCTCGGCGAGAGCGCGATCCTGAATCGCGTCGCCGGTGGTGCGAATCACTTCGATCGTGAAACGAGTCGGCTCAACGCCATGACTTTGAGCTAACAGCAGGTTTGTCTGGCGTGTCTGCGCTAGCGCCAAAGGGCTACCACGTGTTCCGATTCGCAGTGAAGGTATAGTCATTTCGCTTTCCACTTTGGCTTCACTATAGGACCGAGGGCGCAAACCGCAAGCTCAAGGAAACGCGTGCCAGGCTGCGGAATACGGGGAGGCCTTCTTTGCAGCGCAACAGCCCCATAGGAGACCAGTTTTCTCAATCTCGCGACGCTTGCAGGTAATATTTCATATATCCCCTTTCTCCACCCCACCCCTCACGTCTGAAACCAGTTCACCGATTTCGATCACGGTCGCTTCTGCGCTAGAATGCAATTCAAATACTCGTTCACCGCGAGAAATGACCTCGTGTGTTCATCTCGCACGCTCCGGCGCACTGTCCGGAAGTTGCATTTTCCATAAAACGAGGGCGGCTTTCCCATCACTGGAAAGGCCATACACGCCGCGTTCGATCCGAACAAACCAGCCGTAAACGTTGCGGAGCAGGATTTTCGGCGCATCGGGGATGGCTTTGATCAAATCGCGCGGGCGTAACGGCGCTTCACTCAGCGCAACAGCGCATTCCAGCGCCCGTTGACGATATGCCGTCATGATTGGTTGTCGAACACCGCCGCCAGTCGACGGGTCTCCCTTTCGCCGCTGATGCTCATCGAGGATCCGCGAACGGCGTTTCGCATTAAACCGTGGTCGCCATGGCGCGGGCTCGACTGCCACTTCCACTCTGCCCGAACTGAAAACACAGAGAAGCCCGAACCCGAGCAATCGGCAAAGCTTTTTAACCCTAGGGTCATTTTCCCGGCCTCGACCGCGCATCGAAACGCCCACGGCGAGCCAGACCTCATCGCAGGCGGCTGAACGGTCAACTCCTTGGAGGAGTAATTCGAGCGTGAAGCTAACTTTCAGTTCGCATATAACCAGCGCGATTGGCGATCCATTTTTCACGGCCGCGACGTCGCAACCCAACACTTCTCCCTTAACTTCAAAGCCCAGTTCTTCGAGGTAGCGTTTCACTGGCGCATACAGGCTAGTCTCCAATGCTTGTCCTCGGTTGGTCGCAGGTCGCCGCTTGCCGACGAATCGTGTCCACAATCGGATATTAACCGAAGCGGAAGCATTGCCATTCGAGAAAACTGGCGTTTGCACTTTCGCTTGAAAAGCTCTTCGCGCTTGCAATGCTGGGAGCCCGCGACAGCCTGCGACAAATTTTTCACGTCCGCCGGACGCTCAACCCCAAGCCAAATACGCGCCTGTCTCCGCAGATGGGCAAGCTTTCCTTCGAGTCGCGTCCCGCAGGCCCGGTGTTGGCGACAAACCCCGCTACCCTAGGCGCTGAATCAGATGAGGCGCCTCCTTATACCCCATGTGAATTCAAGGAGCCCTCGTCACTCCACAGGGCGGCGCCTATCCCCACCCTTTAGGCGGGGTATGGGATGGGATAACGCGCCCACACTTTCTAATTGCTGCGGCGCGGTTCGAGCTCCTCGCCGGCATGGGCAGTGGACATTCGAGACGCCCGTTAGCACGCGCGACCGCGAAACTTCCTCAATAATTTCACTTGACGCGGAATTTCGATTGTCGGCATAGGGGCTCAATCGCCGGGTTGCAAGCATGGCGCGCTCAATGGGCAGTTTCGGGTTCGCGTTGCCCGGAGTGGCCTGCGCGGTCCTGTCGCTTGATGATCGGCCGATAAGATTCTAGGGTCTTTGAAAAATTACCGAAAACGTGGCCGCGTCATTTCGCTCGGCTACCGTTGGAGTGAGAGCCAACGTGGCATGAGCGCTCGCGCGTCGCGCGTTTTGCCGCGCTTCAAGAACCGAGGCGGCAACGAGATTCGAAAAAATGAAGAGGTCGCTCCGCGCGACGCTCGAAGGGAGTGGAAGCGATAATGACGACGCAATCGTCGACCCCCGCGCCGGACGCGAGCGGGAAGAATAACCAACATGTCGCGCCAAAGTCCGACATCGAGATCTCGCAGGCCGCGAAAATGCGCCCCATCCTCGATGTCGCGCGCGAGAAGCTTGGCGTTCCCGCCGAACATGTGCAGCCTTATGGTCATTACAAAGGCAAAATTTCGCTCGATTACATCAAATCCTTAAGCGGTAGACCCGACGGCAAATTGATACTTGTCACCGCGATCACGCCCACGCCTGCGGGCGAAGGTAAAACCACCACGACGGTCGGCCTCACCGACGGTCTCAACCACATCGGCAAAAAAGCGCTGTGCTGCTTGCGCGAGCCGAGTCTGGGGCCGTGTTTTGGAGTCAAGGGCGGCGCCGCCGGCGGCGGCTACGCTCAGGTCGTCCCGATGGAAGACATCAATCTACATTTCACCGGCGACTTCCACGCCATAGGCGCCGCGAATAATCTGCTGGCCGCGCTCATCGATAATCATGTCTACTGGGGCAATTCGCTTAGCCTCGACACGCGCCGTATCAGTTGGCGCCGCGTGGTCGATATGAATGACCGCGCGTTGCGCTCAATCGTCTCCTCGCTCGGCGGCGTTTCCAACGGATTTTCGCGGGAGGACGGCTTCGACATCACCGTCGCATCGGAAGTCATGGCTATTTTCTGTCTGGCGTCGAGCTTCGCCGATCTACAGAAGCGGCTGGGCAACATCGTCATCGGGCAAACTCGCGAGAAGAAGAACATCCGGGCCAGCGAAGTAAAGGCGGCGGGCTCGATGGCCGCGTTGTTGAAGGATGCAATCGCGCCTAATCTCGTGCAAACGCTGGAAAATAATCCGGCGATTATTCATGGTGGTCCTTTCGCCAATATCGCGCATGGCTGCAATTCCGTTATCGCGACAAAATCGGGATTAAAGCTCGCCGATTACGTGGTTACGGAAGCGGGCTTTGGAGCCGATCTTGGCGCCGAAAAGTTCTTTGACATCAAATGCCGCAAGGCCGGGTTGAAACCCGATCTGACAGTCATCGTGGCGACCATTCGCGCGCTCAAAATGCATGGCGGCGTCGCCAAGGAAGAACTCAAGTCGGAAAATGTCGCGGCGCTGGAAAAAGGCTTTGCCAATCTCAAGCGTCATATCGCCAACGTGGGCAAGTTTGGCGTGCCCGTGTTGGTAACGGTGAATAAATTCTCAACCGACACGCAAGCGGAAATGGATCTGCTGGAAAAATTGTGCAGGGCCGAGCACGTTGATTGCGTCGTCGCCGACAATTGGGGCTCGGGAGGAGCCGGGGCGGCCGACCTCGCGCGCGCGGTGGTGCAAACCATCGAGACGCGCCCCACGAAATTCAAACCGCTATATGCCGACGATTTGTCTCTCGTTGAAAAGGCGCGCGCTATCGCCAAGGAGCTTTACGGCGCCGCCGACATCTCCTTCGACTCGAGCATCAAATCGCGATTTGCGGAATTGGAGAAGGAGGGATTTGGCCGGTTCCCGGTCTGCATCGCCAAGACGCAATACAGCTTCTCGACTGACGCTAACGCCAAGGGCGCGCCCTCGGGCTTCACCATTCCAATCCGGGAGGTTCGTTTATCGGCGGGCGCGGAATTCGTTGTCGTCGTCTGCGGCGACATCATGACCATGCCTGGCCTGCCTAAAGTGCCGGCGGCCAATAATATCGAAGTGGGCGCGGACGGCCGCATCACAGGCCTGTTTTGATCCAATTCGCCGCTTTGCCATCGCCGCGAAGCGCCAAGAGATTGGCTGCAGGCGCAAGCGGCTTTCCATTGACGCCAGCCTAAAGAGCTCGAAGGGAGCCCAATATGTCGAATTCCAGAATCCCCGGTCGTAATTTCCTGTTCGTGCCGGGACCGACCAATTTGCCTGATCGCGTGCAGCGCGCGATGATGGTGGCGTCGGAAGACCATCGCTCGCCGACGTTCCCCACGCTCGTCAAACCCTTGTTCCCGCAGCTTAAGAAGGTCTTCGAGACTGAGAAGGGTCATGCCTTCATCTTCCCGGCGTCGGGCACGGGCGGTTGGGAAGCGGCGATCACCAATACGCTGTCGCCCGGCGATAAGGTGCTCGCGCAACGCTTCGGCCAGTTTTCTCATCTATGGATCGACCTTTGCACCCGCCTAGGTCTTGAAGTCGTGAAGCAGGAGCGTCCTTGGGGCACCGGGAATGATCCGGCGCTGATCGAGGAGGCGCTGAAGGCCGACAAGAACCACGAGATCAAAGCCGTACTCGCGACTCACAACGAGACCGCGACGGGCGTGACTTCGGACATCGGCGCCGTTCGCAAGGCGATCGACGCCGCGAAACATCCGGCGCTGCTGTTCGTCGACGGCGTGTCCTCGGTCGCCTCGCTCCCGTTCCATATGGACAAGTGGGGCGTCGACGTGATCGTCTCGGGTTCGCAAAAAGGCTTCATGCTTCCGGCCGGCCTCGCGCTGATGGCCGCGAGCCCGAAGGCGGTCGAAGCGGGCAAAACCAACAAGATGAAGCGCGCCTACTTCGAATTTCAGGATATGATCAAGAACAACGAGACCGGCTACTTCCCCTATACGCCGTCGATCCCGCTTTTGCATGGTCTCAAGGAAGCGCTTGCGATCCTGTTCGAAGAGGGTCTTGACGAGGTCTATAAGCGTCATCATCACCTCGCGGAGGGCGTTCGAGCCGCGGTCAAGGCTTGGGGTCTCACGACCTGCGCCAAGGAGCCGAAGTGGAATTCCGACACCGTCACCGCCATAGTCGTGCCGGAAGGTTCTGACGCCTCCAAGGTGATCTCGACCGCCTATAATCGCTACAACCTCGCGCTCGGCGCAGGCCTCTCCGAGGTCGCGGGCAAGGTGTTCCGCATCGGCCACCTTGGTGATCTCAACGAACTGATGCTGCTCGGAGCGATTGGCGGCGCCGAAATGGCGATGCTCGACAACGGCATCAAGATTCAGCCGGGCTCTGGCGTCGCCGCCGCGCAGGCTGTCTATCGCGCCGATCCACTGCTCAAGGTCTAAAGTCAACAACGCCCGGCGTGGAGGAACACGCCGGGCGCCAAATCAACGAGCGCGACAACGCGCCGACGGCACATCATGCGAGGGATCAGGGAATGTCGCATAAAATCGTTTTTCTTGACCGCGAGACTCTCGACGCCAAACTCCGCAAAGCCAACTTCCCGCATGAATACCAGGAGTATGCACAAACCGCCTTGTCCGAGGTCGTCGAACGGCTGAGGGGCGCGGACATTTGCATTACAAACAAGGTGCCCCTGCGCGAGGAGTCCCTGAAGCAGCTACCGGACTTGAAGCTGATCGCTGTAGCCGCGACGGGAACCGACGTGATTGACAAAGCCTATACTACGGCCCACGGGATCACGGTCTCCAACATTCGCAACTATGCGTTCAACACGCTGCCGGAACATGTCCTGGCGCTGCTTTTCGCGCTGCGCCGCAATCTCGTAAATTATCATCAATCAGTGTTCCACGGACGCTGGGGTTACAATAATCAGTTTTGCTATTTCGATTACCCGATCTACGACATCGCCGGTTCGACGCTTGGAATTATCGGCTACGGTGCTCTCGGCAAGGAGATCGAGAGGCGCGCGGGCGCGCTTGGAATGAAGGTTTTGATCAATGACGTCACGGACGTGCCAAACAAGGTCGACCTCGCGACAATCCTTCGCGAGTCCGACGTCGTCACGCTGAACTTGCCGTTGACGCCGCAAACCAAAAACATGATATCGACGAAGGAGTTGGCGTCGATGAAAAGAACCGCCTGCATCATCAACACGGCGCGCGGAGGCATCATCGACGAACAGGCTCTCGCCGACGCTTTGCGCGGCGGCGTCATCGCCGGCGCCGGGATGGACGTGCTGACCATTGAGCCGCCCAAAAATGGCAATGTGCTGCTCGACCCCACGATCCCCAACCTGATCATTACTCCCCACGTCGCCTGGGCCAGCAAGGAAGCCATGCAAGTGCTCGCCGATCAACTGATCGACAACATCGACGCCTTCGCCGCCGGCGCGCCGCGAAATATCGTCAGGGCCTGAGTTCCGGGTTCAGGTAATTACAGAATGAGACAAAAATGACCAAGAAGCTTCTCTTCCTGCTGGACACCGATCCAATCCCGAGCGTTTTCGACACTGTTGTCGGATATGATGGCGGAGCCGACCACATCATCGGTTATGGCGGCGTCACCCCCAAAAACGTCGGAGCGTTGGTCGACGGGACGATTTACACACGCGGTCCCAAGGAAAAGCAGTTCACCGCGATCTTCGTCGGCGGGGGCGACATGACCGCCGGCGAAACGCTGTTCAAGGCGGTCAAAAAGCGCTTCTTCTCAAATTTTCGCGTTTCGGTGATGCTGGACAGCAATGGGTCCAACACCACCGCCGCGGCCGGCGTGGCGTTGCTCGCCAAGGCGAAGCCCTTGGCCGGCAAGAAAGCCGTGGTCCTCGCGGGAACGGGGCCGGTTGGCATGCGCGCCGCCGCCATGTTGCACATCGAAGGCGCGGAAGTCGCCATTACGTCACGCCAATTGTCCCGCGCCAAGGCTTCGGCCGCGGCGATCAACGAGCGCTTTGGCTTCACGCCCGCCGCCATCGAAGCTCCCGATAACGCCGCGCGTGCGCGGGCGATCAAGGGCGCGCAAATCGTCTTCGCGGCGGGCGCGATCGGCGTGCCGCTGCTCGACGAAAAGGACTGGCAAGACGAAGCCGCGCTCGAACTGCTCGCCGACTGCAACGCGCAGCCGCCGTTGGGGCTCGCCGGCGTCGAAGCGAGCGACAAGGCCAAGGAACGCCACGGCAAGATCGTCATTGGCGCGCTGGGGCTCGGCGGACTGAAACTCAAGCTGCATCGCGAATGCGTCGGCAAGCTATTTGAAAGCGCCGACCAGGTGTTCGACTGCGAAAATATTTACGCGCAAGCCAAGGCGCTCGCCTGACCGATAGGGCCGTCATGACCAAGAACAACACGATCGCCAAATTTCTCGAGGAATTGGCCAGCGAACAACCGACGCCCGGCGGCGGCGGCGCGGCGGCCATCATGGGCGCTGTCGGCGCCGCGCTGGTTTCGATGGTCGCCAATCTGACAATCGGCAAAAAGAACTACGAAAAGTTCGACGCGGAGCTCATGGAGGCGAAGGCAAAGGCCGAGGCAGTGCGCGCGGAGCTCACGGCCGCGATCGACGAGGATGTGGACGCGTTCAACGCGGTCATGGGCGCCTACGGCCTGCCGCGCGAGGGCGACGAACAGAAGGCCGCGCGCGCGGCCGCCATCCAGGCCGCGCTGAAACAGGCGACCGACGCGCCGCTACGCGCGGTCAAGGCCTGTCACGAAGTGATCAAGCTCTCGGCCGTGGTCGCCGACAAGGGCAACCTCAACGTCATCAGCGACGCCGGCGTCGCAGTGCTCGCCGCCAATGCCGGCCTACGCAGCGCGGCGCTCAACGTGTACATCAACGCCAAATCGATCAAGGATCGCGAATTCGCGGAAATCCGTCTTGGCGAAGTGAACGCGCTCACGGACCTCGCGGCGCGGAAAACCGAAGAGGTCTACGCCATCGTGCGTGCCAAGATCGGCTCATAAAAAAGCAAGAACAGTCGTCGTCCCAGGGAGGACAACATGGACGTCCACGAGTATCAAGCCAAGGAAATTCTGGCCAGCCACGGCGTCGCTATTCCACCCGGCACCATCGCGTTCAGCCCTGATCAAGCCGTCTACGCGGCCACCGAATTGGGTGGGTCGCATTGGGTCGTCAAGGCGCAAATACACGCTGGAGCGCGCGGCAAGGCGGGCGGCGTCAAGTTCTGCCGCACCTATCACGAGGTGCAACAGGCGGCACGCGAACTGTTGGGCAAACGGCTTGTCACGAGCCAAACCGGGCCCGAGGGCAAGCCAGTGCAGCGGGTGTATGTCGAGCTGGCCGATCCCTTCGAGCGCGAAATTTATCTTGGTTATGTGCTTGATCGTAAGCTCGAGCGCGTGCGCGTCATCGCCTCGAAGCACGGCGGCATGGAGATCGAGGAAATCGCCAAGAACACTCCCGAGGAGTTGTTGCAGGTGATTGTCGAGCCGGCCGTTGGTCTTTTACCCTTCCAGGCGCGGGAACTCGCTTTCCAGCTTGGCTTGAACCTAAAACAGGTGTCACGCGCGGTACAGACAATCCTCGGCGCCTATCGCGCGTTTCGTGATTGCGATGCGACCATGCTGGAGATCAATCCACTGGTCGTAACCAAGGACGATAAGGTGCTGGCGCTCGACGCCAAGATGTCCTTTGATGACAACGCACTGTTCCGTCGCCGCAATATCGTTGATATGAACGATCCCTCGCAGTCCGATCCTCGCGAGGCGCAGGCGCTCGAACATAGCCTGAACTACATCGGCCTTGACGGCCAAATTGGCTGCATCGTCAATGGCGCCGGTCTCGCGATGGCGACCATGGACATGATAAAGCACGCGGGCGGCAACCCCGCGAATTTTCTTGATGTCGGCGGCGGCGCTTCCGCGGAGCGCGTGGCCACGGCATTCCGATTGGTGCTATCCGACGCCAACGTAAAAGCCGTGCTCGTCAATATATTCGCCGGCATCAACCGCTGCGATTGGGTGGCGCAGGGCGTCGTCGACGCCGTGCGCGAAACCAATATTTCCGTTCCGCTCGTGGTGAGACTGGCTGGCACAAATGTCGAGGCCGGGCGCAAAATCATTGAGGAAAGCGGCATTTCCATAATTAGCGCCTCGACGCTGAAAGACGCCGCCGACAAAGCCGTCGCCGCGTGCAAGGGAACCGGATGAGCACCCTGGTTTCGAGTAGGAACGGACGGCGGCGGGCGCCAAGCAACGAAAGCGCCGGGAGGACATAATGAGTATTCTTATCGACGAAAAAACGCCGATTCTGGTTCAAGGCATCACCGGCGACAAGGGTAGCTTCCACGCCAAGGAAATGCTGGATTACGGCAGCAAGATCGTTGCTGGCGTCACTCCCGGCAAAGGTGGCAAGAACGTGCACGGAATTCCTGTGTTCGACACGGTCAAGCAGGCCATCAAGGAGACCGGCGCGACTACAAGTATTACCTTCGTGGCCCCGCCCTACGCGGCGGACGCGATCATGGAGGCGGCGGACGCCGGACTTCGACTGATATGCTCGATTACCGATGGCATTCCCGCGCAGGACATGATGCGAGTGAAGCGCTATTTCATGCGCTATCCCAAGGATCGCCGCCCCATGATGGTGGGGCCGAACTGCGCGGGCATCATCAGCCCGGGCAAGGCCATGCTCGGAATTATGCCCGGTCATATTTACAAGCAGGGAAATGTCGGGCTGATTACCCGTTCCGGCACGTTGGGCTACGAAGCCGCGGCGCAACTCAAGGAATTGGGGATCGGCATTTCCACTTCGGTCGGTATCGGCGGCGACCCGATCAACGGCTCCTCCTTCCTGGATCATCTCGTTCTATTCGACAAGGATCCAGATACAGTGGCCGTGCTGATCATAGGTGAGATAGGCGGTCCTCAAGAGGCTGAAGCCTCGGCGTGGATCAAGGAAAACTTCTCGAAACCGGTGATAGGATTCGTCGCGGGACTTACAGCGCCCAAGGGACGACGCATGGGGCACGCCGGCGCGATTATTTCCTCGGCTGGCGACAGCGCCGCCGAAAAGACCGAGATCATGCAGTCCTACGGCCTGACCGTGGCGCCAAGCCCCGCTCAATTTGGCGAGACCGTCGCGAAGGTGCTGAAGAGAGCATAAACATCGAGGTCAAACGATACCGCTGTGACGATCATTTGCGCGGGCACGCCGTGAAGCGGGGAGCCTGCGGATTTGAAATTCGTT
Source organism: uncultured Alphaproteobacteria bacterium (assembly GCA_963699455.1). GTDB lineage: Bacteria > Pseudomonadota > Alphaproteobacteria > Rhizobiales > Beijerinckiaceae > Methylocystis. The sequence goes on from CAVOTY010000008.1 coordinate 281,075, forward strand.
CTCGAATTCCAATAATCGGAAAAACTCTTGAGCGCTCACACCCGGTCGAGGGCTGGTTTCGTCTGACCACATCGAATCTCTTTCGCGCTTCGTGGCGGAGGAGGCTTTTTCACCGAGTTTGCCGCTGCGGAGTTCGAGAGTTCTCATGACCGATGCTCCTTCCAACACATCCCCCGCCACCGCGCCCTCCGCCTTCGCAACGCGCTCGGTCAAGGAAGCCTCGGCCTATCTCGTCGATCAACTCGTGCTTGTCGTGAAGCGCCATATGCCGCGGATCGAACCAGTGCTTCGAGGGTTCGCCGCGGGTTCGAATCTCACCGACTACGAGATGGGCCGGGCTCTGCAGGCGCAGGGAATATTATTCCAACTCGTCTCAATCGCGGAACAAGCATATGCGATGCGCCGACGACGCCATATCGAACGCGAACGCGGACACGACCAATTGCTCGGCACGTTCGATCAGGTGCTTAGCGGCGCGGCGCGCGCTGGTGTCTGCGCGGACGAAATCCGCGCGCAATTGCAGACGCTGCGCATTCGTCCCGTGATCACGGCGCATCCAACCGAAGCCAAACGCGTCTCGATTCTTGAAAAGAATCGCCGCATCTACCTCTTGTTGCGGGATCTCGAAATCGACGCGCTGGACGGACCGAGAGCGCAACGCGTTGGGTGACCAACTGCGGGACCAAATCGAACTCCTGTTCTTGACGGGCGACCTCCACTTGGAAAAACCCACGGTCGAGCACGAGGTGTCCTGGGGGCAGCACTTCTTTTCCGAAACCATTTTCGATCTCGCGCCAGATTTGCTTTCGACTTTTGAACAAGCGCTGGCAAAACATTATCCCCGGGAAGAGTTCGAGGTGACGCCATTCTTCCAATTCGGTTCCTGGATCGGCGGCGACCGCGATGGAAATCCGTTCGTGACGAATGACGTAACGCGGCGGACCATGCGCGACAACGCGCTCGCTAGTCTCAGTTATTATCGCCAACGCGCGACAGAGCTCGGCCGCATGTTGTCGATCAGTCCACGCGCCGCTTCGATTCCGCAATTGTTGCGCGACGCTCTCGAGCAAAGGCTCGGCGCGTTGAAGGATGCGAGTTCCATCCGCGGACGCAATCAGATGGAGCCCTATCGTCAGTTCGTTAATCTGATCGTCTATAAGCTCGACCAGACTTTGCACGCGACAAAGGGCGAGCCGACAACCGATCAGCGCTACGCGAACGCGGACGAACTCGTCGGTGATCTTAAAGTGCTGGAAGTCGCTTTGGTCGAGGGCTTGTCCGAAAGGCTCGCGACAAATCTCGTGCGCCCACTGCGCCGCGCCGTGGAGATTTTTCGATTTTCCACGGTGCGACTGGATTTGCGCGAGAACACGACGCGGACGACGAACGCCCTCTGCGACCTTTGGCGGGCGACGCGCGAAGGCGCGCCGCCCGAACCGGATTCGCGGGAGTGGCGCGCCTGGCTCGACAAGCAAATCCAAACGCCGCCTCTAAGCCCCGAGGAGCGCGAGAGCTTTTCCACCGAGACGCGTGACACCATCGAAATGTTTGAGCTGGTCGCCGAACTGCAAAACAAGCTCGACCGAGAGGCATTCGGTAGTTTCATATTGTCGATGACGCACACCGCCGACGACGTGCTGGGCGCGTATGTATTGGCCAAGGAAGCGGGGTTGGTGCGCCAAAGTTCCAAGGGCGTTTATTGCTCGCTTCCGATCGTGCCGCTGTTCGAAACGATCCCCGATTTACAAGACGCGCCAGCCATCATGGCCGAATTGCTAGCAATTCCGATCGTTAGAAATAGCGCGCAGCGCCAGGGCGATCTGCAAGAGGTGATGATCGGTTATTCCGACAGCAACAAGGACGGCGGCTTTCTCCCGTCAAACTGGGAGTTATACAAGGCGCAGGCGCGGCTCACGGCGGTGGGTCGGGAGCAGGGTGTCGCCATTGCATTTTTCCATGGCCGCGGAGGGTCGGTTAGCCGCGGCGGCGCTCCAACGGGTCACGCCATCGCGGCGCAACCGGCGGGATCCATTCGCGGGCGCTTCCGTGTCACGGAGCAGGGCGAAGTCGTATCGTTCAAATACGCCAATCGCGGCACGGCGGCCTATCAAATGGAGCTTCTCGCATCCTCGGTTTTCACGCACGCTCTCAAATCCGAGCGCGAGGAGGCGCTCGCTCCGCGCAAGGAGTTCGACGAAGCCTTCGAGGCCATGTCAAGCGCGGCGCTCGCCGCCTACACAAAATTCATCGGCGATCCCGATCTCGTCGGCTATTTCCAGGCGGCAAGCCCGCTCGATGAACTTTCGATGCTTAATATTGGATCGCGCCCGGCTCGGCGTTTTGGCGCCAAGAGCCTTGCCGACCTTCGCGCTATCCCTTGGGTTTTCGCCTGGGCGCAGAACCGCCATGCTATCACCAGTTGGTTCGGCGTCGGCTCGGGGTTGAAGGCTTTTCTCGACGCGCGCGGCGACGAGGGTCTCGAACAATCGCGACTTATGTTTGAAAACTCGCGACTGTTCAGGCTGGTTCTCGATCAGGTCGAAAAGACCCTGATGGTGGTCGACTTGCCGATCGCGCGCGCTTACGCGTCGCTGGTTTCCGACGAGGGAGCTCGAACAAGGATTTTCGCGGCCATCGAAGCGGAGCATCAGCTGACGCGCGCCATGCTGCTGCTCGTCACCGACGCCAAGGAAATCGGCGAGCGTTTTCCAAGCTATCAGGCGCGGCTCGCCGAGCGATTGCCAACCGTTAACGAAGTCAATCGGGAGCAAGTCGAATTACTGCGCCGATACAGAGTCGCGCAGGACGAGGCGGCGAAGGAAGCCATCAAGATTCCGTTGCTGCTCTCGATCAGTTGCATCGCCGCGGGGCTTGGCGCCACGGGATAAGAGTTTAATCGCACTGCATATTCTAATGTGGGGATTCACAATTTCCGCTGAATATGCCAACCACCCAAGGAAGGGGAATTGAGATGAGTTTCACGTTGATTGAACAGGCGACGTCGCGTCTGCACCGTTCGGAGCTGGCAGTGCCGGGTTCGGCGCCGGGAATGTTCGAAAAGGCGGCGACCTCCAAGGCGGACGTGGTGTTTCTCGACCTCGAGGACGCGGTTGCGCCCGACGACAAGGAGCAGGCGCGCAAGAACATCATTCAGGGTCTCAACGATATCGATTGGGGCAAGAAGACCATGACGCTGCGCATCAATGGGCTCGACACCCATTACTGCTATCGCGACGTCGTCGACGTGCTCGAAAATTGCCCGCGCCTCGACGTCGTGCTGATCCCCAAGGTCGGCGTGCCGCAGGACGTCTACGCGATCGACATGATGATCACGCAGATCGAGCAATATAAGAAGCGCACCAAGAAGGTCGGCATTGAAATTCTGATCGAGACCGCGCTGGGCATGGCCAATGTCGAGGCCATCGCGCAGTCCTCGAAGCGCCTCGAAGCCATGTCGTTCGGCGTCGCCGACTACGCCGCCTCCACGCGCGCCCGCACGACCGTCATCGGCGGCGTGAACCCGGATTACGGCGTGCTCTCCGACAAGGACAAGGACGGCAAGCGCGATTATTTCTGGGCCGACCAGTGGCACGCCGCGCAGACACGCATGATGGTCGCTTGCCGCGCCTATGGCCTGCGCCCGATCGACGGTCCGTTCGGCGACTTCGGCGATCCCGATGGCTATATCGCGGCCGCCAAGCGCGCCGCGGTGCTGGGCTATGAGGGCAAATGGGCGATCCATCCGTCGCAAATCGAGCTGGCCAATCAGGTCTTCACGCCGTCGGAAGCGGAAGTCACCAAGGCCCGCCGCATCCTCGAGGCGATGGCCCAGGCCGCCAAGGAAGGCAAGGGCGCGGTTTCGCTCGACGGCCGCCTGATCGACATCGCCTCGATCCGCATGGCCAAGGCGCTGATCGAAAAGGCCAATGCGATGGCGGCGGCGTAAGGAAACCGGAATCGCTGGGCGTATCCTTCTCCCATTCATGGGAGAAGGTGGCCCGGCGAAGCCGGGTCGGATGAGGGCTCTCGCGGTATCATCGACTTCGAGGAAAAAGTGCAAGGGGTTGCAGGAGTCAGTCAACTCCATGGGACAATTGATTTTAGGCGCTTTTATCTGCGGCGGGATTCTCGGCTTTCTCGTGGGATGGCGGGCGCACAAAACTGCCCGAAACTTATCCAAGATTCCATGGATACGGGCGCTGAATATTTTTCGATCGAGCGATACGAAATAACAATAAAAGCGAGAGGCGGCCATGACCGAAGATGTAAATGGCGAAAAGTCGGGCGCATTAGCCACGATCGAAGATACCCTTGTTTGGGCATACGATCATGCAATCGAGGGCTTTTGGGGTCGCTCAGGGGCCGAACAGTGCGCGCAGGAACACCTGCGCTCCCAAGGTGATGCTGAAGCGGCGATTAATGCATTGATCTCCTGGTCGATTTGGGAAGCGGGAGGCGCAGGCTTCCTTACCAATATGGGTGGCGTCATTACGCTTCCGGTGGCGATTCCGGCAAATGTGGCTTCCGTGCTTTTCATTCAACTGAGAATGATTGCTGCAGTCGCTCATATTCGAGGCTACGATGCGAAATCGCATCAAGTGAGAACGCTCGCCATGGCTTGCCTTTGCGGCACTGCCGCGACCGACGCTCTCAAGGACGTGGGCATTAACATCGGAACCAAATTGGCGACGCAAGCGCTCAATCAGGTCTCTGGGGCAGCGCTCACGCGCATAAATCAGGCAGTCGGGTTTCGCTTGCTGACCAAATTCGGAACGACCGGCGTCGTAAATCTTCCAAATTTCTCCCGCTCATCGGAGGGCTCGTTTCGGGCGGCATCGATGCGACCACAACCTCGGCGGTGGGGCAGGCCGCAAAAGAACTCTTCTCTCCATTTCCTTCATCCGAAATCGGATCGTAACTCCATGTCCCAAGATCACCGCAAACTCCTTCGCGAAATGTTCGACGCCGCCGTCGGCGCGGCGCATCCGTCGCTGTGCCTGCCGCCTTATCTGGCGAAGATCGCGCCGCCGAAGGGACGCACGGTTGTCGTCGGCGCCGGCAAGGCCGCCGCCGCCATGGCCGAGGCGGTCGAGAAACATTATCCCGCAGCGGTCGAGGGCATGGTCATCACCCGCTACGGCCATGGCGCGCCGACCTCGCGCATAGAAGTCGTCGAAGCCTCGCATCCCGTGCCGGACGCAGCCGGGCGCGAAGCCGCCGCGCGCGTGCTTAAAACCGTTCAGGGTCTGACCGAGGACGATCTGGTGCTCGCGCTGATTTCCGGCGGCGGCTCGGCGCTGATGGCGCTGCCGGCCGAGGGCGTGACGCTGGAGGAAAAGCAGATCGTCAACAAGGCGCTGCTGAAAAGCGGCGCGACGATTTCCGAAATGAATAGCGTGCGCAAGCATCTCTCGGCGATCAAGGGCGGACGCCTCGCGCGCGCCGCCGCGCCGGCCCGCGTCGTGGCGGTCATGATCTCCGACGTTCCCGGCGACGATCTCTCGGTCATCGCCTCCGGCCCGACCGTTCCCGACGCGACGACGCGGCAGGACGCGCTCGCCGTGATCGAAAAATATAAAATCGACGCGCCCGCCGCCGTGCTCGCGCATCTGAACAGTCCCGCGTGCGAGACGCCCAAGCCCGGCGATCCGATCTTCTCGCGCGTCGAAAACATTCTCATCGCGACGCCGCAGGGCTCGCTCGACGCGGCGGCGGCCGTCGCCAAAAAGGCGGGATTCACGCCCTGCATTCTCGGCGATCTCGAGGGCGAATCGCGCGACGTGGCGCTGGTTCACGCCGGCATAGCCAAGCAGATCGCGTTGCACGGCCAGCCCTTCGAGCCGCCGGTCGCCATCATCTCCGGCGGCGAGACGACCGTCACGGTGCGCGGCAAGGGCCGGGGCGGCCGCGACGCCGAGTTCCTATTGGCGCTGACGCTGGCGCTGGAAGGCTTTGGCGGAATGTCGGCCGTCGCCTGCGACACCGACGGGATCGACGGCAGCGAGGACAACGCCGGCGCGATCATGACCCCCGACAGTTTTTCGCGCGCGCAAAAAGCCGGCGTGGACCTAAAGGGGCTCTTCGCCAATAACGACGCTTACACGGCCTTCGAACAACTCGGCGACCTCATTGTCACGGGCCCGACGCGCACCAACGTCAATGATTTTCGAGTGATTCTCGTTCCAAAAAGGGTGTAATACGGCGCATGCTCCCACGCTGAAAGCGAGCTTCGCGCCATGCCTTTGACGATGCCCACGCCGGAGCCCGAAATCCTGTCGCGCCGCGACAAGCTTCTCGGGCGACTGCGCGCGATCCTTCCCGCGCATGGCGTCATCGCCGACGAAACCGCGCGCCGCGCCTACGATTGCGACGCCTTCATGATGTATCGCGCGCTGCCGCTCGTCGTCGTGTTGCCAGAAACAGTCGCGCAGGTGCGCGCGATCATGGCGTTGGCGCAAGATATGAACATTAAAATCGTGCCGCGCGGCGCCGGCACGTCATTGTCCGGCGGCTCGATGCCGCTGGAAGACGGCATTCTCCTGGGAATGTCGAAATTCAATCGCATTCTCGAAATTGATTATGAAAACCGCTGCGTCCGAGTGCAGCCCGGCGTTCAAAATCTGGCGATTTCCAAGGCGGTGGAGGCGGTGGATTTTTATTACGCGCCCGATCCTTCCTCGCAGATCGCCTGCTCGATCGGCGGCAATGTCGCGGAAAACGCCGGCGGCGTGCATTGTCTCAAATATGGCCTCACCACCAACAATATCTTGGCCCTAGAAGTCGTGTTGATGGGCGGCGAAATCATACGTCTTGGCGGCAAGCACCTCGATAGCGAGCTATACGATCTCATGGGGCTGATGACCGGCTCGGAAGGGCTACTTGGCATTGTCACCGAGGTCACCGTGCGCATTCTGCGCAAGCCCCAGATCGCCCGCGGTCTATTGCTAGGGTTCGCGAGCATCGAGGCTGGCGCGCGCTGCGTCGGCGCGATCATCGCGCGCGGCGTCATTCCGGCTGGACTGGAAATGATGGACAAAGCGACCATCGACGCGGTCGAGCAGTTCCAACCCTGCGGCTATCCCACCGACGCGGCCGCGTTGGTGATCGTCGAACTCGATGGCGCGGCGGTCGAAGTCGATAGCCTTGTCGGCGTCGTCGAGCAAATCGCGCGCGCCGAGGGCGCGACGACAATCAAGACTTCGACCAGCGAAGCCGAACGGTTGCGGTTTTGGGCGGGACGCAAGAACGCATTTCCGGCGGTGAGTTGCATCGGTCCCGACTATCTGTGCATGGACGGCACCATTCCACGTGGAAGACTTCCCGAGGTGCTCATCGGCATGGAGGAATTGGCGCGCAAGCATGGGCTACGCGTCGCCAACGTTTTTCACGCCGGGGATGGTAATTTGCACCCGCTCATTCTCTATGACGCCTCGTTGGATGGCGATATCGCGCGGGCCGAGGCGCTCGGCGCCGATATTTTACGGCTTTGCGTCAAGGTCGGCGGCGTTCTAACAGGCGAACACGGCGTCGGAGTCGAAAAGCGCGACCTCATGGGCGAAATGTTCAACGAGATCGATCTGGCGCAACAGATGCGGGTCAAATGCGCGTTCGATCCCGCCGGTCGACTTAACCCCGGCAAGGTTTTTCCGACGCTGCGACGCTGCGCGGAATTCGGGATGATGCATGTCGTCGCCGGAGCGATGCCATTCTCCGATCTACCGAGATTTTAACAATGACGCGCCTCGCGCCTCGCGACGAAAAGGAGCTCGCCGAAGCAATTCGCGCGGCGAACGCCGAGGGCGCGCCGCTCAGGCTCAGTGGCGCCGGCTCCAAGGCTGAGCTTGGACGCCCCGCGACTGGCGAGGAACTCTCGCTCGCGGGCTTTCAAGGCGTGACGCTCTACGAGCCCCAAGAATTGGTGCTTTCGGCGCGCGCCGGCACGCCGGTCGCCGAAATCGAGACGTTGCTCAGCGCCCATGGCCAGCACCTCGCCTTCGAACCCATGGATTACGGCCCCCTACTCGGAACGTCCGGCGGCCAAGGCAGCCTCGGCGGTCTTGTCGCGGTCGGCGCCAGCGGCCCACGTCGATTCAAATCGGGGGCGCCGCGCGATCATTTGCTGGGATTTCGCTGCGTCACGGGGCGCGGAGAGCTCGTCAAATCCGGCGGCCGGGTCATGAAAAACGTTACCGGCTACGATCTCAGCAAACTGATGGCGGGTTCTTACGGCACATTGGCCGCCCTGACCGAGGTGACGTTCAAGACGCTACCGCGGCCGGAAACCGAACAGACGCTGTTGCTCTGGGGACTGGGAGAAAAAGCGGGATGCGAAGCGCTGCGACAAGTCTCCGCCTCGCCCTGCGAAGCGAGCAGCTTGGCCATGCTGCCCAGGGGACTCGCGCCGCCACGCCTCGCGGTCAACGCGGTGGCGATCCGCATCGAGGGGCCGGCGATCTCCGTCGCCCAACGCATCGACGACGCGCGGGCGTTGCTCGCCGGACGCGGCGGCTCTTTTGAATTGCTGGCGCAAGCGGAATCCGCGTCGCTCTGGCGCGCATTGCGCGACGCCGCGCCGGTTGGCGAGCCGCCCGGGCAAGTATGGCGCGTCTCCGTCGCGCCCACCGACGGATTTACGCTGGTTTCGGGGCTGCGCGCGATTGCGGCGCCCCTGCGCGCTTATTTCTATGATTGGGCGGGCGGCTTGGTCTGGCTGTGCCTCGAGCCGGCTCCCGATGCCCATGCCCCGTTGCTGCGGAGCATGGTCGGGCGGATTGGAGGTCACGCCACGCTCATTCGCGCCAGCGCCGAAACCCGAGCGGCGGTCGATGTTTTCCAGCCGCAACCCGCCGCGCTCGCGGCGCTGAGCAGGCGCGTCAAGGAAAGCTTCGACCCCCGGCATATTCTGGAGCGCGGTCGCCTTCGCGCGGAGTATTGACGCGATGCAAACGCATTTTTCCTTGGCCGCCCTCGCCGATCCGGACACGGCTCGGTCCGCCGGCATTTTGCGATCTTGCGTGCATTGCGGCTTTTGCACCGCGACCTGCCCGACCTACCTCCTCACCGGGGATGAACTCGATTCGCCGCGTGGGCGCATCTATCTCATCAAGGAGATGTTGGAGAACGAGCGTCCCGCCGACGCGCGGACGACGCGGCATGTTGATCGTTGCCTCTCCTGCCTTTCGTGCATGACCACCTGTCCGTCGAGCGTGCACTACATGCATCTCGTCGATCACGCCCGCGTCCACATAGAGAAAACCTTTTCGCGACCTCCGGGCGAGCGACTTTTGCGTGGCGCGCTGGCCTTTGTCCTGCCACGTCCGGCGTTTTTCCGCATGGCGTTGCGGGCGGCGGGCTTGGCGCGCCCATTCGCCGGGATGCTGCCGAAACGGCTGCGCGGTCTCGTGGAGATGGCGCCAAACCGACTGCCCGCGCCAGCCAAGGTCGACCGTCCAGATGTGTTCGCCGCGCAAGGCAAGCGCAAGATGCGCGTCGCCTTGCTCGGCGGCTGCGCGCAAACCGTGCTCGGCCCTCGCATTAACGAAGCCACGGTGCGGCTGCTGACTCGCCTTGGCGTCGAGGTGGTGATTTCACGCGGCGCGGGTTGTTGCGGGGCGCTGGCCCATCATCTCGGCAAGACCGGAGAATCACGCGCCTTCGCCGCGCGCAACATCGAAGCCTGGTCGGACGAGATCGAGGCGGGCGGACTCGACGCGATTATCATCAACACCTCGGGCTGCGGCGTGACCGTCAAGGATTACGGCTTCATGTTCCAGGACGATCAGCGGCTGGCGCGCAAGGCGGCGCTCGTCTCCAGGCTCGCGCGGGATGTGAGCGAGGTTCTGACCATGCTCGAATTCACGCCGACGAACTCCGCGCCACGGCTGCGCGTCGCGTATCACTCCGCTTGCTCGCTGCAACATGGCCAGCGCATTACGCGCGAGCCGCTTGACCTGCTGGAGGCGGCCGGTTTCATCGCGATGAGCATTCCCGAGGGGCACATCTGCTGCGGATCGGCGGGAACCTATAATCTGCTTCAACCCGAACTGGCCGAACAACTCCGCGCGCGCAAGGTCGGCAATATCGAGTTACTGGCTCCCGACATCATTGCGGCCGGCAACCTCGGTTGCATGATTCAAATCGGCGGCGGAACCCGGGTTCCGGTGGCCCACCTCGTGGAGTTGCTGGATTGGGCCACCGGCGGACCCCGCCCCGAAGCTCTGGAGCGCCGGTAGTTCCACGCGCCTGCATCAATTTCGCGCATTATTTCTTTATTCCGGCGGCTTGGATTGCGCCGCCGACGCGCCCGGCTTATCTGAATCTGGTAAATCCACCACTCGCTTTGAAATTAAAGGAGACACCGATGAAAATTTCCGCCCGCAACGCGCTCGCCGGCAAGGTCGTGGATATCAAGAAAGGGACGACGACCGCCCATGTGCGCATCGACGTCAATGGCTCGATCATCACGGCGTCGATCACCAACGAAGCCGTTGATGAATTGGGTCTCGCCGCCGGTCAATCGGTTCACGCGGTGATCAAATCCTCCGACGTCATGGTCGCCGTGCCCTGAGAAGAGAGGATTCCAGCGGCGCTCGCCAGCAGCCTGGGCGGGCTGGCGCCGCGTTTGAACCGGTAATGCAGAACGGTTCGATCCGTCTCGTTTTGAAACGAAAATGGATCGCCGAGTTCGGTTATCGGAGAATTCACATGCCCCGCCTCGTTGTCAGCGTAAACCACGAATATTCCGCGAAAAAGCGGGAGCCGAAGTTCGGCCCCACCGGTCGGCGCATCCGCGACGTCGAATGGCTGTTCCAGGACAATGAACCGCAGCGCGTCTTCGCCGATAAGCGCAATCTAAAATGGATGGCCGCGGCGGTTCTTTCGGCGGCGTTGGTTCTGTGCCTCGCGTGGTGGCGCGTATTCCATTTTCCGCACTAAAACGGCGCCCGCCGAGCATCTCTCCATCTTCAACGGCCCGTGAATTGGGGATCGCGCTTTTCGAGAAACGCCATTCGTCCTTCGGCGTAATCGGCGCTGTCGAAACAGGCCGCCGCCAAGGCTTCGCATTGTTCGAGGCTAGGCGCGCGCGGCGCATGCGAGGCCGCTTGAATGGCGGCCTTGGCCGCGCGAAGCGTGAGGGGCGCGTTGGCGGCGATACCGCTCGCGAACTCCGCGACGGCCAACTCAAACCCCTGTTGTGGCAGAACCCGAGCGACAAAGCCCCGCACCGCGGCTTCCGACACGGAGAGGCGCCGAGCGGTGAAAAACAATTCCATCGCCATTTGCTGGCCGACCGCCGACACCACATGGTGCATCGCGGCGGGCGGGTAGCCAACGCCCAGCCGTCCAGCCGGAATCGCGAACACCGCGTCCTCGCGGGCGACGCGTAGATCGCAGGCAGCGGCCAGCCCCATGCCGCCGCCCATGCAATAGCCGCCGATCGCCGCGATCACCGGCTTGCCTAGCCGCGCCAGGGCGTCGAAAGCCTCGACGTTGGAGTTTTCATAGGCGCGACCGCCCTCCGCGGTGGCGCGAAGCGTCGAAAACTCGGATATGTCGGCGCCTGAGCAAAACGGCAAGTTGGGCGCGGAACCCAGCACGACGACGCGCACCGCTTCGTTCGCCTCGAGTTGACGCATGATCTCCGGCAGCGCCCGCCACATTGAAAAATCGAAGGCGTTGCGGCGCGGCGCGTTATCAATGTTGACCCTGGCCACGCCGCCGGCGAGCTCGACGCTGATTTTTGGCGTGGAGGAATGGATGGTTGTCATGTCGCTCCAAAATAGATTTCGAGCACCCGAAGATACACCAGCGTGAGCGCGTCGATATCGTTGACGGCCGCGTTTTCATCGACGGCGTGAATGGTCTCGTTAAGCAGCCCAAACTCCACGACCTCGCAATCGCGCGTGATGAAGCGCGCGTCGGATGTGCCGCCGCCGGTTGAAAGCTCTGGCGTCTGGTCCGACGCCTCGCGCACCGCGCGCGTCACCAATTCGGTGAACGCGCCGGGCTTGGTCAGAAAGGCGCGCGCGTTGCATGGCGCGAACTCCATCTCGATCGGCATGTCTCCCGCGGCGGCGGAGGCCACTTCGCGGATGCGCCGTTCAAGTGTTTCCGGCGTCCAAAGATCATTAAAACGGATGTTGAACCTGGCGCGCGCCGCGGCCGGAATCACATTGGTCGTGGGGTTGCCGACGTCGATCGACGTGATTTCGAGATTGGAGGGCGCGAAATGCGGCGTGCCGCGATCGAACTCATGCGTCGCCAGCGCCGTGACGACGCGCGCGATCGCCGGCGTCGGATTTCTCGCCCGTTCGGGATAGGCGACGTGTCCTTGCGCGCCAATCACCCGAATATGGCCGTTAAGCGAGCCGCGACGCCCGATCTTGATGGTATCGCCAAATCTCGCGACATTGGTGGGTTCGCCGACGATGCAGTGATCGAAGACTTCGCCGCGCGCCTTGGCCCAATCCAGCAGTTTCACCGTGCCGTTGATCGAGGGACCCTCCTCGTCGCCGGTGATCAGAAAGGAAATCGCCCCTCGCGGCGGGCCATGCCGGCGCAAATAAGCGGCGGTGGCGGCCGTGAACGCGGCGATGGCGCCTTTCATGTCCGAGGCGCCGCGACCGTAAATCTTGCCGTCGGAGATTTCGCCGGCGAAAGGATCGAAGCGCCAGCGCCCGATATCGCCGGGGGGGACGACGTCAGTATGACCGGCGAAGACGAGATGAGGCGCTCCCGAACCTATCTTGGCGAAGAGATTATCGACGTCGGGCGTGCCGGGTTCGTGGAAGATTTGTCGGTGGCATGCGAAGCCCTCGGCTTTGAGCGCGCCCTCCAGCACGTCGAGCGCGCCGGCGTCCAACGGCGTCACCGATGGGCGGCGGATGAGCGCTTGCGTCAGCGCGACGGCGGCGGAGTCGGTCATGTCCGGAGGTTTAGGCAAAAGCCGCCGGTCCCGCAACTTCACTTCCGCGAAGCGGTTTCGCGGAGCTTGTCACTTCAACTCTTTCGCCGCTTTCAAGCCCAGTTCCCATGTCGTCCAGCCAGCGACGCCCAAAAACAGCGCCTCGGCGCCCCAAATCGCCCAGGTCGGCGACAGATCGGCGTTCTCCGAGCTCAGGATCGGCATGAGCCGCAACGCGCCGGTGAGAAAGGCGATGAGCGGAACGAGGCTCGCGAGCCCCAGCGAATTGGGCCAACCCAGCGCGCGAAATCGCTTGGACGAAAGGTTCATATAACTGACGCCGAGAAACATCAGCGCGAAACCGTAAAGAATCGCGTAAAAATAGGCCGCGAAGATCTTGGGGTCGAAAAAGGCGTCCTTGGCCAGATCATGAACGATGTGCCCGCGCAGCCAGAGCCATGGCAGGCTGAGCGCGAAGACGAGCCCCGCCATCGCGCCCGCGTATTTCGCCCAGGTCTCGCGATCGATACGGCCGGCGTCTTCGCGAAAGAGGAAGCGGAACCGCTCGGCGTCCATCAATCCCTCAGCAGTTCGTTGATCGCGGTCTTGGCGCGCGTCTGCGCGTCGACGGTCTTGACGATCACCGCGCAGTAGAGCGAGGGGCCGGCCGAACCGTCCGGCAGCGGCTTGCCCGGCAGATTGCCGGAAACGACCACCGAATAGGGCGGGACATAGCCGACATGCGTCTTGCCGGTCGCCCGGTCGACGATTTTGGTCGAAGCGCCGATGAACACGCCCATCGACAGCACCGAACCCTTGCCGACGACAACGCCCTCCACGACCTCGGAGCGCGCGCCAATGAAACAGTCGTCCTCGACGATGGTGGGATTGGCCTGCAACGGCTCCAGCACGCCGCCAATGCCGACGCCGCCGGAAAGATGCACATTCTTGCCGATCTGCGCGCAGGAGCCGACCGTGACCCACGTGTCCACCATCGTCCCGGCGTCGACATGGGCGCCCAGATTGACGAAGGACGGCATCAGAATGGCGCCCGGCGCGATAAAGGCTGAGTGGCGCACGATGGCGCCCGGCACGGAGCGGAATCCCGCGCCCGCATGCTCCGTCGCCCCCCAGCCAGTGAATTTCGATGGAACCTTATCCCACCAGGTCGCGCCGCCCGGACCACCGGCGATCACCGACATGTCATTGAGGCGAAACGACAACAGCACGGCCTTCTTAAGCCACTGATTGACGCGCCAGGAGTCCGGGCCATCCTTGCCCTCGATCTTTTCGGCGACGCGCAGCTTGCCGGAATCCAGCAGGCGCAACGCGCTCTCGACGGCGTGGCGAATGTCGCCTTGCGTCGCGGGCGTGATGTTGGCCTTATCCTCGAAGGCGTTGGTGATGAGGGTTTCGAGACCCGTGTGCGGCATGATGCGACCAATCGTTGTTGAGAGCTTCGCCTTGGTTTAAGCGCGACCAAGGCCGTGTCAATGAATTACGCTCGTCACACCTGTTCCAACGCCGGCTCCCGCGCGGGCTCGGGCGGCGCCTTCGCGGGCGGGCGCGCGCCGTCGTAGCCAAAGAAAAGCCGCCACAACAGGTTCCAGCGGACATAAAGATATTTGCGCACCGGCGTCTTGATGACGATCAGCAGGAAGCCAATCGACAACAGGCACCACACGGCCGGCGCCTCGTTGAGATTGTTGGTCAGCATGCGCGCCATGAACGGCCCCATGACGAAATGATAGGCCGTGAAGCGCCAGGAGCCATACATCAGCGGCAGGATGAAGGCGACGAAGCCATAACTGAAATAACCGGTGAGCCCGTGGTCATATGTCCAATTGCCGATGCCGTTGGCCGGCACGTCCCAGGCGATGTGCCAATTGCCGCTGACCGAGCACAACCGCGCCGCGCACAACGCGCGGCCCGGCTCGCAAAGCCCGGCCCATTCGAACGGATAAAGTTGCAGCAGCATGATGATCGCGGAAACGAAGCATAGCGCGTAGACCGGCTTGTAAAGTCGCGTCGCGACTTCTTCCGGCACGAAGTGCATGGAGATGGCGTTGATGAAAAAGGGCTGGAACGCGATGTGCAGGTAACCCAGAATCGTCGCGATCTGGTTGGCCGGCAAGGAACACTGGTTGATGACGGTATAGGTATAGGCCTGCAGAGCCTCCATCATCGCGAAGTATAGCAGCGTGCCCCAAAGCGACGCGGGCTCTTTCTTGTGCGCCGCGTAAAGCGCGCCGCTGATCCCCACCGTCGCCAACACGGTCGACGCCTCTCCACTCCAACACATGATTGTTTCCAGCCGTCGAGCGGCCCCCGGGCGCGATGCGCCCGCGGGGCGGTTAAAAGTCAGTCGCCCCGCTTTTAGTCCAGGCGCCCGTGGCTCGGCAAGCGCGCGGCGGGAAACGAAGCGGACGTCGTTCGGGAAAGCGCGCGCGAAGTTGCAAGAACTAGCCGCCGTGGCTTTCGATTTCCTCGATGTCCTGGTCGGAGAGGCCGAAATGATGGCCGATCTCATGGACAAGCACGTGGGTGATGATCTCGGACAGCGTCTCTTCGCCGTCGGCCCAAAAATCCAAGATCGGACGGCGATAAAGCCAGATCATGTTGGGTTGATCGCCGGTCGCGGCCAAATGCTCGCCCTGCGTGAGCCCCACGCCGCGAAAGAGACCCAGGAGGTCGTATTCGGTCTCGCATTCCATTTCCTCGAGAACCTCGTCCTCCGGAAAATCCTCGACGCGGATGACCAGGCCCTCGCACAGGCGCGTGAAACGCGAGGGCAAGGAAGCGAACGCCGAACGCCCGAGCGTCTCGACATCGGCGATGGTCGGAGCCTTTAGCGCGGCGACGGAGTTGTCGGTGGTCGTGCCAGTCATGTTGGTCCGCCTTTGATCCCTGGGGGTTACGAATACTCTTGGCGTCCGGGCGCGTCGGCGCCCGCTACTTCCAGGCGCGCACGTCGACAAAATGCCCGGCGATCGCCGCCGCGGCGGCCATGACCGGCGAAACGAGATGAGTGCGGCCTTTAAATCCCTGCCGGCCCTCAAAATTGCGATTCGAGGTCGACGCGCAGCGCTCGCCCGGCGCAAGACGGTCGGGATTCATCGCGAGGCACATGGAGCATCCCGGCTCTCGCCATTCGAATCCGGCGGCGACAAAAATCTTGTCGAGTCCCTCGGCCTCGGCCTGCGCTTTCACGAGGCCGGAGCCGGGCACCACCATGGCGTTCACGCGCGCGTTGACCGTCTTGCCGTTGACCATTTCCGCCGCCGCGCGCAAATCCTCGATGCGCCCGTTGGTGCAGGAGCCGATGAACACCCGGTCGATGGCGATCTCGTCCAACCGCTCTCCGCCCTTCAGGCCCATGTATTCCAGCGCGCGGAGAATGGCCGCGCGCTTGCCGGGGCTCTTGGCGTCGTCCGGGGTCGGCACGACGCCGGTGATGGGAACGACATCCTCGGGACTGGTGCCCCAGGTGACGATCGGCGGCAGGCTCGCGGCGTCCAGCGTGACAACGCGGTCGAAACGCGCGCCTTCATCGCTGAGCAATCCATCCCAGTAACGCCGCGCCGCGTCGAACTCGGCGCCCTTGGGAGCCTTGGGGCGGTCCTTCAAATAGGCATAGGTTTTTTCGTCGGGCGCGACCATGCCGGCTCGCGCGCCGGCCTCGATCGACATGTTGCAGACGGTCATGCGGCCTTCCATCGAAAGATCGCGAATGGCCTCGCCGGCGTATTCGATGACATGGCCAGTGCCGCCCGCCGTGCCGATCTCGCCGATGATCGCCAGGATGATATCCTTGGCGGTCGCGCCCGGCGCCAGCTTGCCGTCGACGCGCACCAGCATGTTGGCGGCTTTCTTCTGGATCAATGTTTGCGTCGCCAGCACATGCTCGACCTCGGAAGTGCCGATGCCGTGCGCCAACGCGCCGAAGGCGCCATGCGTCGAGGTGTGGCTGTCGCCGCACACGATGGTCGTGCCGGGCAGGGTGAAGCCCTGTTCGGGGCCGACAATATGCACGACGCCCTGCCGCCGGTCGTGTTCATTATAGTATTCGACGCCGAACTCGCTCGCGTTGAGCGCGAGTTGCTCGATCTGGGCGCGGCTTTCCGGGTCCATGATCGGCTGGGAGCGGTCGGTGGTCGGCACGTTATGATCGACCACGGCGAGCGTCTTGGCCGGCGCGCGCACCTTGCGCCCGGTCATGCGCAGGCCTTCGAACGCCTGCGGGCTGGTGACTTCGTGGATGAGGTGGCGGTCGATGTACAACAGGCACGCGCCGTCGTCCTGGCGGTCGACCACGTGGTCGTCCCAGATTTTGTCGTACAAGGTGCGGGGCGTGTTCGAATCGACTGACATCTCTCATCCTCTCGCCGCCGCCCGATCTCGAGCTTTACGATATTGGCGGCTCTCTTTCGCGGGCGCTCGGAGGTCTTTTACGCGCAACATGCGCCTCGTGGAAGTATATAAGCCACTGACATGCAAAAGGAGCCTTGTTTTCCGTGACATCATTTTCGACCGCGCCGCCCGCGGAGCTTTCCGGCGCGCTGGAAAAACTGCTGGAGGGCCAGCCACGCAAGGAGCTGCAAGCCCGGGCGCAACGCATGTCGGAAGGTTTTCGCGCGCGGAAACCGTCGAGCCAGACCATCCGGGACGAGACCGACGCGCTCGCCTATGCGCTCACGAGGCTGCCCGCCACTTACGCCGCGACGGCGAAAGTTCTGCTCATGCTGCGCGAGGAAGCCCCGGACTTCGCGCCGTCGAGCTTCATCGACGCGGGCTGCGGGCTCGCCAGCGCCGCCTTCGCGGCGCTGGAGGTTTGGCCGGACATCGGCGATGTCGAGCTTCTCGACCGGAGCCCGGAATTTCTGGCGCTGGCGGCGCGGTTGACGGAGGCCAGCCGCCGCGCGCCGCTGGCGCGGGCGCGGTTCGTCGCCGCCGATTTGCGATCAACGCCGCGCGGCGAAGCCGCCGACCTCGTCGTCGCGAGCTACGCGCTGACGGAAATCGACGACGACGCGCTGCCGGGCGTCCTCGACGCGCTGTGGGGTCGCGCCGGCCGCGCCCTGGCGCTGATCGAACCCGGGACGCCGCGCGATTACGCGCGACTCATGACGCTGCGCCAGCGATTGATCGAAGCCGGGGCGCGCATCGCCCTCCCCTGCCCGCACGATGGACAGTGCCCGCTGAAACCGGCGGACTGGTGCCATTTTTCGGCGCGGCTGTCCCGCTCGCGCGACCACAAGCTGTTGAAGAGCGCCGACGCGCCGTTCGAGGACGAGAAGTTCTCCTATCTCATCGCGTGGCGAGGTCCCGCTCTGACGCGGCGCGCGAGAATCATCGCGCCGCCACGCCTCGGTAAATGGGGAATCGCGCTTCGCACATGCGCCGAGGGCGGATTGGAGGAGACAACTATCGCGAAGCGCGATAAGGCTTTTTTCAAGATCATTCGCAAATCCGCCTGGGGCGACGCCCTGAGGCGCCCGCCCAAAGGTTGAACAATGACACGTCCGCGAGTCGCGCCCTATCTCACCGTGACGCCGGCCGCGGCGGCGATCGCCTTCTATACCGCCGCCTTCGGCGCCAAGCAGCTGGCTATCATGCCGTCCGTCGACGGCCTGCGCGTCGCGCATTGCGAATTGCTGATCAATGGCGGTTCGGTGATGCTCGCCGACGCTTTTCTGGAGCTCGGACAGGGGCGCTCGCCGCTGCCCGGCGAACAGGTGACGATGTCGGTCAGCCTCGAATATGACGCGCCGAAAGAGGTCGACGATGTGTGCGCCCGGGCCGCCCAGCTCGGCGCGAAGATCGAGACTCAGCCGACCAACTCGTTCTGGCGCACGCGCTACGCCAGCCTGCGCGACCCCTTCGGCCATCGTTGGATTTTGAACGCGCCACTGCCGAAGTGAAGCCGAAAAAAAAGGCGGTCGCCATCGGCGCCGCCCTTATGCATTGAGTCCACGAGAGGCTTGAGCGGCGGGTTACGCCGCCTCTTCGCGCGCCTGAACGGGCCCGGAATCCTTGCCCTTGGCGTCGACGTCGCGGTCGACGAATTCGATCACCGCGAGCGGCGCGTTGTCGCCATAGCGAAAGCCCGCCTTGAGCACGCGGCAATAGCCGCCATTGCGATCCTTGTAACGCGGACCCAGCACGTCGAACAGTTTGCGCACCAGCGCCACGTCCTTGATCTGTGAGATCGCCTGGCGACGCGCGTGCAGATCGCCGCGCTTGCCGAGCGTCACCAGTTTTTCGACGACGGGACGCAGATCCTTGGCCTTGAAAAGCGTGGTGACGATTTGCTCATGCTTGATGAGCGCCTGCGCCATATTGGCGAACATCGCCTTGCGGTGTTCGTGGGTGCGGCCAAAACGCCGCTTCTTGTTGCGATGATACATTGGCTCTCTCCGTTGTTGTCACGGCCGCCGTGCCAAGGTTACGGCCGTCTCTTTTCCTTCCGCTTTCGCGCGCGACAGCGGGGAGGCTTAGTAGTGCTCCTCGAACCTTTTGGCGAGGTCGTCGATATTCTCCGGCGGCCAGCCCGGCACCTCCATGCCGAGGTGAAGCCCCATTTGCGCCAGCACTTCCTTGATCTCGTTCAAGGATTTGCGGCCGAAATTGGGGGTGCGGAGCATTTCCGCCTCCGATTTCTGAATGAGGTCGCCGATATAGACGATGTTGTCGTTCTTCAGGCAGTTGGCCGAGCGCACCGAAAGCTCCAGCTCCTCGACCTTCTTCAGCAGCGCCGGGTTGAAGGCGAGCTGCGGGATCGACGGCTGCGCCTCCTCGCGGCGCGGCTCCTCGAAATTGACGAAGACATTGAGCTGGTCCTGCAGAATGCGCGCCGCATAGGCCAGCGCGTCTTCCGGGCTGATCGCGCGATTGGTCTCGATCGACAGCGTGAGCTTGTCATAATCGAGCACTTGGCCCTCGCGCGTGTTTTCCACGCGATAGCTGACCTTCCTGACCGGAGAATAGAGACTGTCGATCGGAATCAGGCCGATCGGCGCGTCCTCGGCGCGATTGCGGTCGGCCGGCACATATCCCTTGCCCGTGGAGATCGTGAACTCCACGCGAATTTCCGCGCCCTGATCCAGCGTGCAGAGAACGAGGTCGGGGTTGAGAATTTGCACGTCGCCGGTCGTCTGGATGTCGCCCGCCGTGACGGCGCCCGGCCCCTGCTTCTTCAGCATGAGCCGCTTTGGGCCCTCGCCCTGGTATTTGACGGCGATGTCCTTGATGTTGAGGACGATGTCGGTCACGTCCTCTCGAACGCCGGGAATCGAGGAAAACTCATGCAACACGCCGTCGATGTGAATCGAGGTGACGGCGGCGCCCTGCAGCGATGACAACAATATGCGACGCAGCGAATTGCCGAGCGTCTGGCCAAAACCGCGCTCGAGCGGCTCGGCGACCGCCGTCGCCTGACGGCGCGGATCGTCGCCGGGAACGACGACGAGCTTGCTCGGCTTGATGAGTTCCTGCCAATTTTTCTGGATGCTCACTTTGGCGCCTTTCCTTGACCTTTGCGGCCGCGGCGTCGGCGAAAAATGGCCGGCGCGCGCAAATAGCTAATTTGGAAACTGAAAGGCCGCGAGACCCGCAAGCCGCCGCTCAGACGCGGCGACGCTTGCGCGGACGACAGCCATTGTGCGGAATCGGCGTCACGTCGCGGATCGAGGTCACGGTGAAGCCCGCGGCCTGCAAAGCGCGCAGCGCGGATTCGCGTCCGGAACCGGGGCCGGAAACCTCCACTTCGAGGGAGCGAACGCCATGCTCGCCGGCCTTGCGCGCCGCGTCCTCGGCGGCCATCTGCGCCGCGTAGGGAGTCGATTTGCGCGACCCCTTGAAGCCCATCGTGCCCGCCGACGACCAGGACACGGTGTTGCCCTGAGCATCCGTGATGGTGATCATCGTGTTGTTGAAGGTCGAATTGACGTGCGCGACGCCGGAGACGATATTCTTGCGCTCCCGGCGGCGAACGCGGGTGGTTTCCTTGGCCATTGTCTTGTCCTTCAGGCGCGCCCGTAGTTCCAGGCGCTAGGGCTGGTTGCATAACGGGAGCGCTGACGCGCGCCCGCCTCGTCGATCCCGATCGGGCGACTAAAATTACTTTTTCTTGCCGGCGATCGGCTTCGCCTTGCCCTTGCGGGTGCGGGCGTTGGTGTGGGTGCGCTGGCCGCGAACCGGCAGCTGGCGACGATGGCGCAGGCCGCGATAGCAACCCAAATCCATCAAGCGCTTGATGTTGATCGCCACTTCGCGGCGCAGATCGCCTTCCACGACATAGTCGCGGTCGATGGCTTCGCGAATCTGCAACACTTCCGCGTCCGTCAGCTGGGCCACGCGGCGCTCGGCGGGAATGTTTACCTTGGCGCAGATTTCCTCGGCGACCTTGGGGCCGACTCCGTGGATATACTGCAGCGCGATGACCACGCGCTTGTTGGTTGGAATGTTAACGCCCGCGATGCGCGCCACTGTCTTTCTCCATGTAAGGCGTCGTCTTGGGGACGGAGCCGGAATGCGACGCCGCACGGCGCCGCGGGACACCCGCGTCCGGTGGAGGCCGGCCCGTGCGGGTTGCGTGAACGCAAAAACAGGAGCCCCCGCCGAGCGGGCGCGTCCTGTATTTTGACAGAGATGTGGCGATAACGAGCGTTTACCTTGGAGTCAAGACATAAAACAATAAATTCATCACATTCGGCCGCGCCGACGCGGCGCCGGACAAGCCGTCCATTACACCGGGAACAAAGCGCAAATCAATGGTCCCGGCGCGCGGGGAGGCGTGGCTCAAGGCGCCGTCAAGGCCGCCCGCAATTTCTGGAGATCCTCGGGCAACGGGCTTTCGAACAGCATGTCGTCATTCGTCACGGGGTGCGTGAAGCCTAGCGTCGCCGCGTGCAAGGCCTGACGACCGAGCGCCGCGACCGCCGCCTGGGCGTTCGGCGCCAGAAGCGCCGCCTTGGTTTTGAACCCGGCCCCATAAGTGGCGTCGCCGATCAAGGGATGGCCGATATGCGCCATGTGCACCCGGATTTGATGGGTGCGCCCCGTCTCCAATCGGCATCCGACCAGCGCGGCGACGCCGAAGTCCTCGATCGTCTCGAAATGCGTCACCGCGCTTCGTCCGCGGACGAGCGGGACGACCGCCATGCGCTCCCGATGGGTCGCGTTGCGCCCCACGGGCGCGTCGACGACGCCGCGACTCCGGTCCGGAGCGCCCCAAACGAACGCCAGATACTCGCGCGTGAGGTTCAACTTGCGGCCGTGATCCTCGAACAGGCGCGAGAGCCCCTTATGCCCGGCGTCGGTCTTGGCGACGACCAGCAAGCCCGTCGTGTTCTTGTCGAGGCGATGCACGATGCCAGGTTTCTTGACGCCGCCAATGCCCGACAACGTCTCTCCGCAATGGGCGATCAGCGCATTGACCAGAGTGCCGGTTTCGTGGCCGCTGGCGGGATGCACGACGAGTCCCGCCGGCTTGTCGATGACGAGGAGATGCGGGTCCTCGAAGACGATGTTCAGCGCGATCGCCTCGCCCTCGGGTTCGGCGGGCTCGGCGGGTGGAACCCGCAGCGTCACCTCGTCGCCCGCGGCGAGGCGAAGGTTCGCGTCCTCCGCGGCGCGCCCGCCCACGCGCGCGGCGCCCTGCTCGATCAGCGTCTTGACGCGCGTGCGCGAAATATGCGCGGCGGCGATCTCCTGGCGGGCGGCGAGGAAGCGGTCCAGCCGCGCGCCGGCCTCCTCCTCCCCCACGGTGAAGACAAAATCCGTCGCGCGGTCCCGCAGCGAGCCGGATTCAACGAGCGTCATCAATATTCTTGTCCATTCCCCGCGAGGCTTGTGTTACTGGCGACCCTCCATCGCACCGATCAGGAAGGTCCAAACATTTCCGCCGACGCCCCGTTTTGCGCCGTGATCGGCGCCGGCCCCGCCGGGCTCATCGCCACCGATGTTCTGTCGCGCGCCGGAGCGCGCGTCGTGGTCTTTGAGCACAAGCCGAGCCCCGCGCGCAAATTCCTGATGGCGGGACGCGGCGGCCTTAATCTCACGCACGGCGAACCCCTGGAGGTTTTTCTGACCCGCTATGGGGCGGCGGCGCGGGATCTGGAGCCCATCATCCGCGCCTTTCCGCCCGAGCGGCTGAGGCAATTCAGCGCCGAGCTGGGCGAAGAGACATTTATTGGTTCAAGCGGGCGGGTTTTTCCAAAAAGCTTTAAAGCCTCGCCGTTGCTGCGGGCGCTGCTGACGCGGCTGGCGGAACGAGGCGTGCGTTTTGAGCGCGCCGCTTTCGAGGGCTTCGTCGGCGACGACGCGCTATCGATAAAGGAACCCGCGGGCCAGAGCACAACGCTCGCGCCGGGCGCGGCGGTGCTGGCGCTCGGCGGCGCGTCATGGCCGCGCCTCGGCTCGGACGGCGGCTGGGTGGAGCCGTTTCGCGCGGCGGGAATTTCGATCGCTCCGCTCGCGCCGGCCAATTGCGGCGCGCTGATCGGCTGGAGCGCGCATTTTCGCGACGCCTTCGAAGGTCAGCCGATAAAGACCGTGTTGCTGCGCGCCGGCGCGGCGACGGCGCGCGGCGACATCGTCGTCACGCGCGCCGGACTCGAAGGCGGCCCGGCCTATGCGCTGGCGTCCGGCCTGCGCGAGACCCTCGCGCGCGACCGCCGCGCGACGCTTGAAGTCGATCTGCGCCCGGACGCGAGCGTCGCCGATTTAACGCGGCGCCTTGACCGCGACAGGGCCAAGCAGTCCCTGGCGACCTTTCTGCGCAAAAGCGCGAAGCTTGGAAAAATTGAAATCGCGCTGCTGCGCGAGGCGAGCCCCGAGGGCCTGCCGCTGGAAGCGGAAGGTCTCGCCGCGCTGATCAAGAACGCGCCCTTGTCCGTCGACGGCGTGGCGGGCTTCGATCGGGCGATCTCAACCGCCGGCGGCGTTAAATTCGATGAATTGGACGCCGCGCTGATGCTGAAGCGGCGCCCCGGCGTCTTTCTGGCGGGCGAAATGCTGGATTTCGACGCGCCCACCGGCGGCTATCTGCTGCAGGCGGCGTTTTCGACCGGCTATGTCGCCGGCCGCGGCGCGGCGGCGTTTCTTGGCTTGGACCCCGAATTGGCTTCAGGGAACGACCCGCGCTGACAAGGCGGTCACTTCTTGGTCAATCGGCTCAAATTCTTGTGCACGCGCTTCTGGTAGACGCTCAGCGCGCGCGTCGGCGCGAGATGCGCTTGCCCGGTCATGATGCTGCGCGCGGCCTCCATGTTGGCGTCGATGACGGCCCGCACCTTCTCGTCGAGCATCATTTTGCTCTCGGCGTGGGCGGCGGCGTCTCCCCGCGCGATTTTCGCCATGCGCAGCGCGACGACATGATTGGCGTTCATGCCGAGAGTGACCGAATCGGTTAATAGCTTCGTCCAATTGGGTATTTTGTGGAACATCACATTCAACCTCGTTCGGCGCGCCGTTTCCCGGAGGTCCTGGACCACGCGGGGCTTTGTTTTTCTAGCATGATCGGCGCCGTCGCGCGCCCTTAATCTCTCGCTCGCGCCGCCGCTCTTCCATCCGGCCGCGCGCCGCTCCATATTGCGCCCCATGGTCACATCCGCGAAAAAACCCTCCAAATCGCCCGTCCGCGCGACCCGCGCCAAGGCGTCGAAGCCGGAGCTGTCGCCGTTGCAGCCGCATCTCGCCGCGTTGCTCAACCCCGCGCTGGTCGAGCAGCCGGGCCGATTCGAGGAAGCGGCGGGGGCGGCTTACGACGCCGGCCCGCCCGCCGCGCCGAACGCGGATATCATGGAGACCGACGAACTTGGCGATTTGATCCCCGAGGGCAACGAAAAAGGCTTCGGCGGCGTTGGCGTGCGGGCGACCATCGACAGTCTCGACCAGTTGCTGCGGCTCGGCGACCCCAATATCCGCGACAAACAGGCCTGGACGCCGCATCGTCCGGAGCGGCCCGCCAAATCCGAGGGCGGCGTCAAATTCGAACTCGTGTCGGAATACGAGCCGTGTGGCGACCAGCCGCACGCCATCGCCGAACTGGTGAAGGGCGTCGAAGCGCATGAGCGCGATCAGGTGCTGCTCGGCGTCACCGGCTCCGGCAAGACCTTCACGATGGCGCAGGTCATTGCGCGCACGCAGCGCCCGGCGCTCATCCTGGCGCCCAACAAAACCCTGGCCGCGCAACTCTATGGCGAGTTCAAGAGCTTTTTCCCCAATAACGCCGTCGAATATTTCGTGTCCTATTACGACTATTACCAGCCCGAGGCCTATGTGCCGCGCTCCGACACCTACATCGAAAAAGAATCCTCGGTGAATGAGCAGATCGACCGGATGCGCCACGCCGCGACGCGCGCGCTGTTGGAGCGCGACGACGTCATCATCGTCGCCTCCGTCTCCTGCATTTACGGCATCGGCTCGGTCGAGACCTACACCGCGATGACCTTTGGCGTCACGCTGCATGAAAAGCTCGAACAGCGGCAATTGATCGCCGATCTCGTCACGCTGCAGTACCGCCGCGTGCAGGCCGATTTCATCCGCGGAACGTTTCGCGTGCGCGGCGACACCGTGGATGTGTTTCCGGCGCATTACGAGGACCGCGCCTGGCGCGTCAGCTTCTTTGGCGACGAGGTCGAGGCCATTTACGAATTCGATCCGCTCACCGGCAAGAAGACCGTCGATCTCGAATTCGTGAAGGTATACGCCAACTCGCATTATGTGACGCCGCGCCCGACATTGCTGCAATCCGTCAAGGGCATCAAGGACGAGTTGCGCGGACGGCTCGACGAGTTGAATCGCGTCGGCCGCGTCGTCGAGGCGCAACGGCTGGAGCAGCGCACCCGCTTCGATCTCGAAATGATGGAGGCGACCGGGGCCTGCGCCGGCATCGAGAATTATTCGCGCTATCTCACGGGCCGCAAGCCCGGCGAGCCGCCGCCGACGCTGTTCGAATATCTGCCCGACAACGCCCTCGTCTTCGCCGACGAAAGTCATGTCAGCGTGCCGCAGATCGGCGCGATGTACAAGGGCGACTTCCGCCGCAAGGCGACGCTGGCCGAATATGGCTTTCGCCTGCCCTCCTGCCTCGACAACCGCCCGCTGCGCTTCGAGGAATGGGACGCGATGCGCCCGCAAACGGTCAGCGTGTCCGCCACCCCCGGCAAATGGGAGCTGGAACAAACCGGCGGCGTCTTCGTCGAGCAGGTCATTCGCCCGACCGGGCTGATCGATCCGCCGGTGGAGATACGCCCGGCGCGCGCCCAGGTCGACGATCTCCTGACCGAGGCGCGCGCCGTCGCGCAAATGGGCTATCGCGCGCTAATCACCGTGCTGACCAAGCGGATGGCCGAGGATCTCACCGAATATCTGCACGAGAACGGCGTGCGCGTGCGCTACATGCACTCCGACATCGACACGATCGAGCGCATCGAGATCATCCGCGACCTGCGCCTTGGCGCCTTCGACGCGCTGGTCGGCATCAATCTGTTGCGCGAGGGCCTCGATATTCCGGAATGCGGCCTCGTCGCCATTCTCGACGCCGACAAGGAAGGTTTTCTGCGCTCGGAGACCTCACTGATCCAGACGATCGGCCGCGCCGCGCGCAACGTCGACGGCAAGGTCATTCTCTACGCCGACAAGATCACCGGCTCGATGCAACGCGCCATCGACGAGACCAACCGCCGCCGAACCAAGCAAGAGGCTTACAACGCCGAGCACGGCATCACCCCGGCGTCGATCAAGCGCGGCATCGCCGATATTTTGGGCTCGGTCTACGAGCAGGATCACCTCACCGTCGACACCGACAGCGAGCTGACGCCGGGCCATAACTTCCAGGCGGTGCTGGCCGATCTCGAAAAGCGCATGAAGGCCGCCGCCGCCGATCTCGCCTTCGAGGAAGCGGCGCGGCTGCGCGACGAAATCCAGCGCCTGCAACGCGCCGAACTGCTCGCCGAGGCCGGGCCGCTCAAGCACCTCTCCGCCGCGCGCCGCGACGCGGAGGCGATTCCCGGCACGCGCGCGCGGAAACCCACCGACGCCGACATGGGCCCGCACAACTTCGGCGGCGGCGAGGCGCGGCCGCTGGGCCGTCCCCTGCCGCGCTCGACGATGGGCAAGCCGGGGACGCGCGCGGTGAAGGGCAAGAGCAAGTGAGCCTCGCGCTTTCACGCCCATCGTGATAGCTGGTCGGGGTTCCCTTCCCTTGAGCCGAGCGACAACCTTGCATTCCCTGTCCGATACGCAAACTCTGATGGCCGAAATCGGCCGCGCGGCGCGGCGCGGCGCGCGAGCGGCGGCTCACGCGCCAAGCGCCGCCAAGGACGCCGCCCTGCGCGCCGCCGCGCGCGAAATCCGCCGGACCAGCGCCGCGATCCTCGACGCCAACGCCGCCGATGTGGAGGCCGCCCGCGCCGCCGGCGCCTCGCCCGCCGCGCTCGACCGGCTGACGCTCGATCCAAAACGCATCGAGGCGATGGCGCGCGGCGTCGAGGAGATCGCCGATCTGCCCGATCCCGTCGGCCGCGTGCTCGCCGTTTACGACCGACCCAACGGGCTGCGCATCGAGCGTGTTTCGACGCCGCTCGGCGTCATGGGCGTGATTTACGAAAGCCGCCCGAATGTAACGGCCGACGCCGGCGCGCTGTGCCTCAAATCCGGCAACGCCACGATTTTGCGCGGCGGCTCCGACAGCCTGCGTTCATCCGCCGCCATTCACCGCGCGCTCCTCGCGGGGCTCGAATCCGCCGGGCTCTCCCGCGAAATCATCGCGCTGGTCCCGACCAGCGACCGCGCGGCGGTCGGCGCGATGCTGGCCGGTCTCGACGGCGACATCGACGTGATCGTGCCGCGCGGCGGCAAGAGCCTCGTCGCCCGCGTGCAGCACGAGGCGCGCGTCCCGGTGTTCGCGCATCTCGAGGGCATCGTGCATGTCTTCATACACGCCGCCGCCGATCTCGACATGGCCAAGCGCATCGTGCTCAACGCCAAGATGCGCCGCACCGGCGTTTGCGGCGCGGCGGAAACCCTGCTGGTCGACCGCGCCTGCGCGGCGACGCATCTCGCGCCGCTGATCGAGATGCTGCTGGCGGCCGGCTGCGCCGTGCGCGGCGACGCCGCGGCGCTGGCCGCCGACGTGCGCGTGACGATGGCCAGCGAGCAGGATTGGGACACGGAATACCTCGACGCGATCATCGCCGCGCGCGTCGTCGACGGGCTGGACGACGCGATGACGCACATCGCCACGCATGGTTCGCATCATACCGACTGCATCGTGACGAACGACGCGGCGGCGGCGGCGCGCTTCCTCGCCGAGGTCGACTCGGCCATCGTCGTCCACAACGCCTCGACGCAGTTCGCCGACGGCGGCGAGTTCGGCTTTGGCGGCGAGATCGGCATCGCCACGGGCAAGATGCACGCGCGCGGCCCGGTCGGCGTCGAGCAGCTCACCTCGTTCAAATATCGCGTGCACGGCGCCGGGCAGACCCGCGCGTGAAACGGACGCCGCCATGATCCCGCGTCTTCCGCCGCATGCGCCGGGCATGCGCATCGGCGTGTTTGGCGGCAGCTTCAATCCGCCGCACGAGGGCCATGCGCTGGTGTCGCGCATCGCGCTGACGCGGCTTAAGCTCGATCGCCTCTGGTGGCTGGTCACCCCCGGCAATCCGCTCAAGGACGCCGAACAGTTGGCGCCGCTGGAGGCGCGGGTCGCGGCGTGCCGCGCGCTGGCCACGCATCCGCGCATCGTGGTCAGCGACGTCGAGGCGCGCATTCGCACCCGCTTCACCTATGACACGCTGCGTTATTTGCGCGGGCGCTGTCCGGGCGCGCGTTTCGTGTGGATCATGGGCGCCGACAATCTGTTGCACTTCCATCGCTGGCGGCATTGGCGCGAAATCGCGCTGCTGGTTCCGATCGCGGTTGTCGACCGGCCCGGCGCGACGTGGCGCGGCGCCGGCGCCAAGGCGGCCCTGGCCTTCGCCGGGGCGCGGCTGCCCGAAAAAGACGCGGGGCTGCTGGCGACGCTGCGTCCGCCGGCCTTCGTCTATCTGCACGACAGGCGCACGCCCCAGTCGTCGACCGCGCTGCGCGCCGCCCGCCAGAATCGCTGATCAGCCCTTCTTGCGCCGCGTCCAGGACAACAACGCCGCGAGCCCGATCATCGGGATGATGACCAGCACCAGCACCCAGGTCGAGGTCTCGCTATAGGGATGCGTGTCGTAATAATCGTTGGAGACCGCCTGCGTATAGGGGTTGCGGAAAAAGAAGACGACGAACACCCACAGCGCCATGACGCCGGCGGTCAGGAAATACAGCCCGCGGGGAACGCGGTACTGCGGCGGCTTTTTTGGTTCCTCGTCGGTCATGTCGGGATTTCCTGAGTGCGCCTGGAAAGGCTGGTTTTGCATCCTAACATGGCGCCTCGGGACGGTTCTCGCAACGACGAGGCGTCGTGGCGAGGCGCGGATTCGGCGCGCTAGTCGGCATCTGGCAAGCCAACCCACCTCTCCAGCTATACCATAAGTATTTTTGACTTCACTTATAATATTTTGCTTGTTCCCGCCAATAAATGCTCAGCTTGATCTTTTGAATCGTCCTTCCATGTGTGGCTTTATCGAAGCGTGACGCGGGAGAGCGGTCGTGGGCAACCTTTTGTATTACGCAATCGTCTTCCTGGTGGTCGCGCTCGTCGCGGCCGCGTTGGGATTTGGCGGAGTGGCGGGAACGGCCATGGAGGGCGCTCGGCTGCTGTTTTGGGTCGCATTGGTGCTGTTCGCGGTGTCGGCGGTCGTCGGACTTTTGCGACGATCGGGTTGACGTTTTCGAGCGGACCAGGTCGCCCCAACGACTCCGGGCAAAAACCTGCAATGGAGAGTGACATGATGAACTGGGACTATGTGCAAGGCAACTGGAAACAAGTCGCCGGCAAGGTCAAGGAACAGTGGGGCAAGCTGACGGATGACGATCTGGCCAAGATCGCCGGAAAACGCGAGCAGCTCGAAGGCGCGCTGCAAGAACGCTATGGCTTGAGCAAGGAAGAAGCCGACAAGCAACTTAAGGATTTCATGACCCGCCACTAACAGGCGCGTTGCGATAAGTTGGGTGGCCGGCGAGAAGTAAATGGCTCGCCGGCCATTCTTTGTGTGGTGTCGGCGCGGTCCCGTGCTTTACTCAACGCGCTGGCCATTTTCCCGCCATGGCCTGGCGTGGATGGCCAGCCCGGCCATGACGCTGGGGCGGCGCCTCGCGCTGTTGTTGTTACGCGAGCGAGACCGTGGACCGCTTGGGGCTATGCCCACGCGCTCAACTCGCTTCAAAGACCTCGCCGCCGTCATCGGCGCCCGAACGAAAGCGCCAGCCCCTCGCTATAACCTCTCTGCGCGAGCGAGGAGTGGGGAGGCGCCGCGCTCAATATCGGGCGTTGCCCATGGCATTTGCGTCTCAGGGAAAGCGACGAAAACGAAAAAACGCGGGGCGCGCCCTATTTCGTGGCGGCATCCTCCGGATATCACTCCGCGACCCCATGCCGACGCGCGTGTTACAGCCCATGCAACGTGGTTATGATTTTCGCAATCGCCTTGACGATATCCAGGACCGAGGGAGCCACGTCCTCCAAGGTCTTGGCGACAGCCTTCACCGAAGCGATGGCGACTTGTAGAACGGTGCGGTTCGGCTGCGCCGGCTTCGCTTTTTCCACGAGTTCGTCGGTCGTGGCCGCGACCGCTTCGATCTGTTCCTTGCGGTCCGGCTTTTCCATCGAGAGCTTTTGCAACTCCGCATGGAGCTCCACGATCTTCTTGATTAGCTCGGCCTTCGTGGCGTCGTCCGTCGGCAGCGCTCCGATGCTCACGTTGACGTTGTTGAGGCTGGAATCGACGATCAAATTTGACCCCGTGAACGTGCCGGAGAAGGTATTATTTGTCGTATTCATGGTTCTTTGCTCCCATGTATTGATGTAGTAGGCAATGTTGCTTGTGACTCCCGCCGCGTCGCGAGGATCATCGGCGAAGGCCTGAATTTCCTTTAAGCGCTCCGTGGCGTCGCCGCGCGCGATCCAGAGCGTGTCAACCGCCAGCACATCCCTCGGCCGCCATCCGCCAAAGCGCGGCGCGCCAAGCCGATTATTGCGTAATTTAATAGCCCTACGGACCTCCTCCCGCAATATTTGTCTCCCGGCCCCGCCCTTCTCATATTCATCGACGCGCGAACGAAACATCGCGAGTTCGTGCAGATGGCCGATCAACCAGGCAAATCCGAATGCGGCGCTCCAAGCGGCTTCGATCGCATCGCTCCCATCGGGAAGGGAGCCAACGGGGGTTAAATGCCAGCAGAGGGCCGGAGGGGCCGGGTCCGTGAATCTGATCTCGGCGAGAGTCCCTTGGCCAGGAGCGTCGTAAGCCGAAATCAGTTTGCTCTCGTGGACAAGTTTGCTGGTCAATTCGCCGCCGAGGTCAATCAGGACGACCTGAGGCGCCTCGGCCGAGATGCACACCGTGCCAGCCGTCGCCGCCACCGCCTCGACCTTCAGCTTTTCGTTACGGAACCCGCCGCAGGTCTTCAGGGACTGGGCCTCGTAAACGCGCGCGATCACCTCTCCTGCTTCGACGAGAAGCATTTCGCGGCCATCCTCCAGCGGGGCGATCATTTTAAGGGCCAGCAGGGACTCGATGTGCTGGCCGACCGAACGCGCTGGGTCGATCGTTCCCTCAAGCAGCAGGTCGAAGCGCACCTGGCCCCATTCATCGGCGACAATCTCGCGATTGCGAATGACGAAGCCGTCCTGCTCCACCCGCTCGATCAAACGCCGCTCGTCAAATTCGCGCCGAGTCTGCAACGCCAGGCCGCCGTCAACGGTCGCGTGCTGGCTGAACGCCGTCAGGATACGGTCGCGGCCAGGAATGGGCTTGCCCACGCCGAGTCGCCCAACTTGTTGGAGGTCCCGCTTCGCCCACAGCCATTGGGGTTTTAGCCAGTCGTAACGCGGCTGCTCTTCAAATGGTCTAGTAATAACGAAGCGAAGATCAAGAAAGTGGAATGAAAAAAGGTAGAGCATCATAAAAGGGCGCCACCTCGCCAGAGAGAGGCGGGCACCTCGAGGATACCCGCTCCCACGGCCTGGTAGGGGGACTACCTGTGGCCTTGTTTCGCATTTCAACACCGGGTGACGCTCGTGGTGGCGCTGTTAGCGCCGAGCGAGGGTCGAGCCCGACATCAATTTGCTAAAGCAATGCTACGACTCAAAGCAGCGTCGTGTCAATTTTTACTTGCACGATCGCGATTCTCGCGCCCTCGCCGCATCTAGCCACACCCGCCCCTCACGACACCCCCAGCTTCTTCTGCAAATTGGTCGACGAGGTCGTGTATTGAAACAGTAGTTTCTTATCCGGGTAAACGTAATGATGGGCGCGCTGCGCCGCCAGCGCCGCCTCGTGGAAGCCGCACAGGATGAGCTTGAGTTTTCCCGGATAAGTATTGATGTCGCCGACCGCGAAAATGCCGGGGTGGTTGGTCTCGAATTTTTCGGTGTCCACGGGCACGAGGTTTTCGTGCAGGTTCAGGCCCCAGTCGGCGACCGGGCCGAGCTTCATGGTGAGGCCGAAGAACGGCATCAGCCGCTCGCAGGGCAGTTCCGTCACCGCCCCGTCATTGCCTTTCAGCGTCGCGTGCGAGAGTTGGCCGTCGGCGCCGGCGACATGGGTGATCTGTCCGAGCTTGAACGAGATTTTCTCGGCCGCCACAAGATCTTGCATGGCCTTGACCGAATGCGGCGCGGCGCGGAAGGCGTCGCGGCGATGCACCAGCGTCACGCTCCGCGCGATCGACTGCAGGTTCAGCGTCCAGTCCAGCGCCGAGTCGCCGCCGCCGACGATCACCACGTTCCTATCGCGAAAATCCTCCATGCGGCGCACCGCGTAAAACACCGATTTGTGCTCGTAGGCCTCGATGCCCGGGATCGGCGGCTTCTTGGGCTGGAACGAGCCGCCGCCCGCCGCGACGATAACGACCTTGGCCTTGAACGTCTTGCCGGCGTCGGTGGTGACGACGAAACTCGGCTTGTCCTCCGCGCCAACCGACTGCAAGCCCTCGACCATCTCATTGAAATGAAAGGTCGGATGGAACGGCTCGATCTGCTTGAGAAGATCGTCGGTGAGGCCCTGGCCGGTGACCATCGGCAGTCCGGGAATGTCGTAGATCGGCTTTTCCGGATAAAGCTCGGAGCATTGGCCGCCGGCGCGCGGCAGAATGTCGATCAGATGCGAGCGGATGTCGAGCAGGCCGAGTTCAAACACGGCGAACAGTCCGGCGGGCCCGGCGCCCACGATGACGACATCGGTTTCGATCATCTCGCTCATTGTCATTCCTTCGCCGCTCGCTTAATATGCGTCCGTCGACCGGCGAGCGCCGTTCGTTGCGCCGACAGTTCATTTGGTCGATATGTTCTATAGCATTCTAGCCGACCCGCAACCCGATTTGGGCGCGGGGCCGGCGAGACCCGGAAACGGGTCCGATGGATGCGCGTTTATGCGCGAACGCGCATCAAAAACTAGCCTTGCTGCGCGGGCGTGCGCACGATGAGGCCGTCCAACTCGGGCTTGACGGTGATCTGGCAGCACAGGCGGGAGTTGGGCTGAACGTCGAACGCGAAGTCCAGCATGTCTTCCTCCATCTGCGAGCGCGTCCCGGTCTTCTCGACCCAGGCGGCGTCGACATAGACGTGGCAGGTCGCGCAAGCGCAGGCGCCGCCGCATTCCGCCGCGATCTCCGGGATGTCGTTGCGGCGGGCGGTCTCCATGACCGTCGAGCCGGTCTCGCCCTCGACCGTGCGGGTCTGGCCATGCGAATCGACGAAGCTGATCTTGGCCTTGGTCGGCGCGCCGCCGCCCGGCTCCGCGCCGTAGCGAGTCCTTTGATCGTCCAGGCAGCTCTTGACCATCGTCGTGTCTCTTCCTTGAGTGACCGCGCCGTCCGCGGCGTTCGGCGAGCCCGCGAACACGCGTTTCGTTGTCGCGCCGACCAGTTAGCATCCGGCCGGCGCCCGCGCTAGCCCTTTTGGCGTCAAATCCTGGCGCGGGTCCACGCGACGAGGCGGTCGAGCGCCTGGCTCAACGCCGCGTCGAGCGCGTGGGCGGCGTCGGGGCCGAGCGTACGCGGCGCGGGGGCCTCGCCGACGAAGACGGCCGCGGCGCGCTTGGCGCCGGTCTGGTCGGTCGACAGCCGCGCGAAAATTTCGACGACGGCGATTTGCCGCGGCGCGTCGATCTCGAAGCGGCGCAATTCGCTGGTGAGCTGATAGACCGCCGGCGCGCCGGGGAAGGTCGCGTCGACGCCGCCCGCGCCAAGCCGGGCGATCAGCCGGGCTTGAACGAGGCGCGGCAGCCGGTCGGCCCATTGCGCGCCCTCCAAAACGGCAAGATCGCCCGCCGCGCCGCGAACGACGAGACGGTCCGAGGCGGTGGGCTGCGAGGCGATGGGCTCGGCGACCGCGACGCCGCCGCCATGCGCCGAAAGTCGGCCGGCGGAAAGTCTGGAGGCGCCGGAAAGATCGAAGGTTTCGCGCGGCTGCGCGGCGCAGCCGGCCAGCGACAGCAGCGCGGCGAAACCCGCCGCCGCGCCAAAAACGCGTAAAAATCCTGGCCTGGTCTTGCCCATGATACCCCGAGCGGGCGACCGCCGACGCGCGGGCCGCGGCCAGATTCGCTTGCGCGCCGCGAACCTAGCTGAAAAGCTGTTGGGCGGAAAGGTGGAGGTCGCCTTGCCGGCGCGTTCGAATGGCCGCAAAATGCAGTTGGCGCAATCCTCGGCGGTGGCGTCGATTCGTTTGCTTTCAGCGCGGCTTGGCGATGACCGAAATTCCGGATTTGCCCTTCGGACCACCCCGACGACGCCGCAAGGCTCCGCCGGACAAGAAACCCGAGCTGCCGCCCGCCGCCGATAAATCCGCCGATCTCGACGCGCTCAAGAAAACCGTTGAGGACGCGGCGAGCGTCAGCGGAGGCCTTTGGCTCTCCTATCTCTTCGCGCTGTTTTACATCGCGGTGGCGACGGGCGCGGTCACTCATGCCGATCTGTTCCTGCAACACCCGGTAAAACTGCCTTTCCTCAACATCGAGTTGCCGTTGCTCGCCTTTTTCGCGCTCGCGCCGATCCTATTCTTGATCACCCACGCCTATACGCTCGTGCATTTCGTGCTGCTGGCGGCGAAGGCGAAACGCTTTCACGCCGAGCTGAAAGCGCAAATAAAAGAAGAGAACGTCCCCGACGCC
Organism: uncultured Alphaproteobacteria bacterium; assembly: GCA_963699455.1. GTDB lineage: Bacteria > Pseudomonadota > Alphaproteobacteria > Rhizobiales > Beijerinckiaceae > Methylocystis. The sequence goes on from CAVOTY010000008.1 coordinate 316,247, forward strand.
GCCGTGATGCGCAATAGGCTACGCGAACAATTACCAAGCAACATTTTCGTTCAAATTCTCGCCGGGCCGAGGGAGCTTCGCGAGGGATTGTTTGGGCGCTTCTTGGCTTTTATCTCATGGATCACTCTGATCATCGGGCCGCTGGCGCTGTTGCTGTTGTTGCAACTGAAGTTTTTGCCCTACCATGACTCGTCGATCACCTGGACGCATCGCGTCGCGCTTCTCCTGGATTGCGCGCTGGTCTGGTGGCTTTGGCCGAAAATCCTTGCAGGACAGACCGAAGTCGAGGAGCCGCGATGGCGACCATCATGGGGCCGGGCGCTGTCGCTGGTAGCGACCATGGGGGTCGTCGTCTTCTCCTGGACCGTCGCGACCTTCCCCGGCGAGTGGGAGCGGCCACCACTGATCCGGATCGCCGCGATCGCGCCGCTGGCGCTGAACAAATGGCGTTCCGCCGCGAACGAGTGGCTGTTCAATGCAGAGGTCGATCCGATCACCCATTGGCGCGCCAGTTGGTTTTCGAACACCTTGGTGCTTTCGGACTTCAACCTATACCGGGAGTTGAAGATCGACGATCCCAAGAAGGTCGAATGGCGGCGCACGCTCTTCGATGCGCGCGAACGCGATCTGAAAGGCGTGGTCTTTGACGGCGCGATATTGCCGAGAACGGATTTTTCTGGCGCGCAGCTTCAGGGCGCGTCGTTATTCACGGCGGAACTTAAAGGCGCGCGATTTGATCACGCTAATCTTGAGGGCGCGTCTCTCAAGAACGCGCACCTTCAGGGCGCGACGTTTTACATGGGGCAGCTAAATGACTCGCTCTTTGACTTTGCCAATCTTCAGGGCGCGTTTTTTGCCATGGCCGAGCTTCAGGGCGCGTCGCTCCAGGGCGTGCAGCTTCGGGGCGGCATGCTCGACGCGGCGCGGCTTCAGGGCGCGTCGCTCTACTTCGCGCAACTTCAGGGCGCGTCGCTCCAGGGCGCGCAGCTTCAGAGCGCGTCGTTCCAGGGCGCGAACCTTCTGGGCGCGCGCCTCGATCGCACCGACATGACGGCGACCAATCTCAGCAACGCTTTTGTTTGGCGCGCGGTGTTTCCGCAGGGCGTAAACAAGATGTCGGCTTCTGGATTGTACTGGCGACCGGAGCTTTCGGATGGCTCTAAGATTTGGCCCTGGACAAGCGCCAGTTACGAAGATTTGAGGCGAGAAATCGAAGAGATCGTACCCGAGGGCCTCTCCCGAACCGCAGCGCTGGAACGCATCCATAGTCTCGACTGCAAGTCTGCCGAACTTGCATCTTGCGATCCGACAGCGCCGGAGCCGGCGTCGATCGTGGCGGAACGGCAAATGATCGAGCAAGCCAGCCTCGACGACGCGACTTACAAAAAGGCTCTCGCTGGCGGGCTGGGCGACATCGTCTGTGGCGGCGATGGCGACACCGTCCAAATCCTGAATGGGATCATAAGAAACCATCGCATCAATGAGACCGCCGCCGAGGTTCCAGCGCTTGTGGAGCGCATCATGAGCAAGGATTGTCCCGTCTCGGCCCTGCTGACCGACGAGGGTAAGGCGTATCTGCGCGCCATGGCGAAACAGGCCGCGCCCGTGCCGGCACGGAATAAATAACGGGGGAATTTGCGGCTCGCCTCTCTTGCCGGCGCAAAGGGTTAGGCACCGCGCGCCAATTTTTCGACCCTTGGCGACTGCGGCGATCTTTCCGCGTAAAAACAAAGCAGGCCGGCAAGCGCTGGATGTCAAACGGCAGAACCGCTTCACGGCTTCCACCAAAAGGCTCAGCCCGCTCATGCCCGACCAAGCTTCCACCGCCGCCGTCCTCCTCCGCATCGCCGAGGCGCTGGAGCGGCTCGCGCCCGCGCCGCTGGCGCCTCCGGATTTTTCGCGGGCCGAGGCTTTTGTTTGGCGGGCCGCGGCCCGGGATTTCCTGCCGGTGGCGAAGGTCAACCGGGTCGGGCTCGAGCTGTTGGAGGGGATCGACCGGGCGCGCGATTTGCTACTCGCCAACACCAAGCGTTTTTCGCAAGGCCTGCCGGCCAACAACGCCTTGCTGTGGGGGGCGCGCGGCATGGGCAAGTCCTCGCTGGTCAAGGCCGCGCATGGCGCCTTTTCCGGCGAGGGGCGGCTCAAGCTCATCGAAATTCATCGCGAGGATATCGAGAGCCTGCCGGACCTGCTGGCGGCGTTGCGTGAAAAGCCGTTTCAATTCATCGTGTTTTGCGACGATCTGTCGTTCGACGGCCCGGAGGCCAGCTATAAATCCCTAAAGACCGCGCTGGAGGGCGGCGTCGAGGGGCGGCCTTCAAATGTGCTGTTTTACGCGACGTCGAACCGCCGGCATCTCGTGCCGCGCGACATGATGGAGAACGAGCGGGCGACGGCCATCGATCCCGGCGAGGTCATCGAGGAGAAGGTGTCGCTGTCCGACCGTTTCGGCCTGTGGCTGGGGTTCCACAATTGCGGGCAGGACGATTATCTCGCCATGGTGTTCGGCTATGTCGAGCATTTCGGGCTGGATGCGCCACGGGAAAGCATTCGCGCCGAGGCGCTGGAATGGTCGATCACCCGCGGCGCCCGCTCCGGCCGCGTCGCCTGGCAATTCGTCCAGGATCTGGCGGGACGGCTGGGCAAGCGGCTGGACTGAAATCAAGTCGACATTAACCAGATATCAATGACGAAACAGGGTTTTAATCGACATTCAAGGCGGGCGCGCGAACATTGCGGTTCTTGAAAAATTCGCAAGGGGCTCGCATGAACACTTCGTGGCTGCTCTTCTCGTTCAACGGCCGCATCGGCCGGCTCGCTTACGCCGCCGTGGTGTTCGGCGTGCCGCTCGGCGGCTTGGCGCTGGTCTGGATGGTCGCGCGGATATTGGGCGTGCCGCGACCCGCCAGCGCCGACGCGATCGGCACGGCGACCGCGGCGTTGCGCCAGCTCCAGGGCCCGATGGTTCTCGTGCAGGTGGTGACGGCCTGGATCAGCCTGGCGGCGGCGACCAAGCGCCTGCACGACATCGGCAAATCCGGCTGGCTTAACGTCTATATCCTGGCGAGTTTTTTTGGCGCGGGCGCCATCATGGCGATCGGCGCCGCGGAGCAATTTCCGACCTGCGTCATCGCGGGCGCGTTCCTGCTGATGATCGTCGCGCTGTATGCGTTGTGGATCGGCTTGCTGTTGCTGGTTCGCGCCGGCGACGGGCATCCCAACAATTTTGGCGCGCCGGGCGACCAACCCGCCGCCGCGCGAGGCCTCGACGAGGCGCGCGGCTCGACGCCAATCGGAGCGAACGGCTTCGCGATGGCCGGCGCGGCGAACGCCGGATTCGGCAAGCGGCGGTAAGCCGGAAGAAGGCGCGCGCGCCTTTCGAGCGCGCGCCGGGTGTTTTAGCGGATCACGTAAGGCAGCAGGCCGAGAAAGCGCGCGCGCTTGATCGCCTTGGCCAGTTCGCGCTGCTTCTTGGCCGAGACGGCCGTGATGCGCGAGGGAACGATCTTGCCGCGCTCCGAGATGTAGCGCGACAGCAGGCGCGTGTCCTTGTAATCGATCTTCGGCGCGTTGGCGCCGGTGAACGGGCAGGACTTGCGGCGGCGGAAAAACGGGCGGCGCGGCGCGGCGCCGGCGGCGGGAGCGGTGGTGGTCATTGGATCGCCTCTCCTTCGGGTCTCATGCCTTCATCGCGACGTGGGCGACGCTCCGGTCGGTCGCCGCGATCGGGTCGGTCGCCACGCGGCGGACGACGGTCGCCGCGATCGCCGCGATCGCCACGCTCGCCGTCGTCATCCCGCTTGCGCAACTGCGCGGACGGACCCTCCTCGAGTTCCTCGACGCGCAGCGTCAATATGCGCAGCACGTCCTCGTTGAGGCTCTCCTGGCGCTCCATCTCCGCGATGGCCGCCGGCGGCGCGTCGATGTTCATCAGCGTGAAATGCGCCTTGCGGTTCTTCTTGACCCGGTAGGCGAGGGACTTGACGCCCCAATATTCAACCTTGCCGACGGTCCCGCCCAGCGAGGTGATGACGGTCTTGAATTGCGCGGTCAGCGCTTCCGCCTGCTGGGGCGAAATATCCTGACGGGCAAGAAAGACGTGCTCGTAAAGAGGCATGTATTTTGGCCTTTCCCATGTAGCATCGCATCCCGCCCCGGCGCGGAGCCCTTCGAGCCCTCGTGTGAGGAAAGGCTCGATCAGGGAAAGTTCGAAGGCGGGAACACGGGAAGTCGGGCGGCTTCGCCCTCCGAGGGGTGGATTTCCCCAGGCTTCCGTTCAGCCCCCGGCCGAGGCGTCGCGAAGCGCGGGTTATAACGGGAATTCGCCAAGATGCAAGAACGGCGCGCGGCTCGACGCCGGATCACCCCTCGCGGCGGACGCGTTTTCGGTCGCGGCGCCTAAGGAACCGGCAGCCAGCGCCTGTCAAACGACGACGACGGCGGGGGCTCGCCGCGAGCCGTGAAACCGCGCCTGGCCCGGCGATTGCTTACACATGGACGGCTTCAATCAACAAGAAGAGGTCCCGTCATGCCGATCGAGCCTCCCACCATCGCATCCCTGCAATCGCAAGGCGTTCCCGGCTTCTTCGTGACCTGCTCCAATCCCCTCTGCCTGCATTCGACCCCCATCGCGTTCGAAATCGCTGTCGATGGATCCGTCGACGCCCTTGCCGAGAATCGAACAGGAGCGCGAATTCATTTGCGAGGCTTGTGGCGCGCCGCAACACTCGACCCTGCCCTTCTCGTTCGAGCGCGGGGCGACCACCCCGGGCGGCTGATCGGCCGCGAAATCCACACGGCTGTCTCCATCGCCTTTTCCCGCGCTTTACATTGGCGCGCCGTCGTGTTCGTTCATTGGCGAACCGGCGGCGCCTTGGCGCGCGCCCATGCGGCGCGCGAAGCAGCGCCTCGCCGACAATCGAAGGATAGGCGGTAGCCGGAAGCGCGCGCCATGCGCGGATCAATGAAATAACGGCCTGCTGAGAGAGCCATGCGAGCGCCCAATGAGATCGACTTCTGGCGAGGTTTCGCGCTGGTAACGATCTTCATCAATCACATTCCCGGAATCTATTTCGAGCGCTTCACCTATCGCAACGCTTCCATTTCCGACTCGGCGGAGCTCTTCGTGTTTCTGGCCGGTTGGGCGCTGCGCAAGCTCGTGGAGCGGCCGGCGGGCGCGCCCCCGGCGAAGTGGCTGCTGCTTCGGCTGGAAGGTCGCGCCCTCACCGTCTATGTCGCGCAGATTTTTGTCACCCAACTCGCTGTCGCTATCCTCGCGGGGGCCTCGCTCGCGCTGGACGCGCCGTTCCTGCTCGATTGGAACAACGCCTCGGCGGTCTTCAACGACCCCGTCAGGGCGCAGGTTGGAATTGTCCTGCTCACGCAACAGCTCGGTTATTTCGACATTCTGCCGCTTTATACCGTCCTGCTGTTCAGCGCGCCGTTCGTCGTCCTGGCGCATCGCCGCGCGCGACCGCTCCCGCTGCTTGTCTCGCTCGCGATCTACGTTCTCGCGCTGTCCTTCGGCGTGAATTTTCCGACCTGGCCGGTCGAGGGCGTTTGGTTCTTCAATCCCCTGAGCTGGCAGCTGATTTATGTTCTAGGCTTTCTGCTCGCGGGCGACGACGGCATTGGCGCCCTGGCGCGGCGTTTCCGCGAGAGCCTTTGGTGGCTCGCCCTGCCCATCGTCTTGCTTGGAGTGATCGTCGCCGCGACGGGTTTCTCGCCCGATCCAATCGCCGTTCCCAACCCCAAACTGTTCTTTTTGTTTGACAAGACATTTTTGTCGCCGGCTAGATTAATTCACAATCTGGCGTTGACCGCGATTTTCGCCGGTTCCTTCGCGCGCGCGCGCGCGTGGACGCCGCGCTTGACGAATTTTCTAAGCTTGCTGGGCCGGAACTCGCTAAATGTCTTCTGCGTCGCCTCGATCCTCAGCCTCCTCGGGCAGATTTTTCGCTTCATTTTCGGCGGTTTTATAATATCGGACGCGTTGATCGTGATCCTTGGCGTGACCTTGATGGGAATGGCGGCATGGGCATCGGAATGGCGAGAAAGACTTTGAACCCGCGCGCCGCCGGAACCGCTCTCGCCCTCGCGGCCGCGCTAGCGCCGAGCTTTTCGATCCGCGCGGAAAACGCGCCCGGCGCGGTCGCGCCGCCCCCCTTGAGCTCGGCGTGCGATGTGCCGGAAGCCGACATCGCGGGGTCGACGCCGTTGCCGCATTTCGCGGCGGCTCTGAAGGACCGCAGGAACGTCCGCATATTGGCGATCGGATCGTCCTCGACCTATGGCGTCGGCGCGTCTTCCGATCGCAAGTCCTACCCGTCGCAACTCGAGACGATCCTCGAAACCGCGCTCAAGGGCGTTGACGTCGAAATCATCAATCGCGGCGTTTCCGGCGAAACAGCGGAGATCACCGCGCAGCGCCTGCCGAGCGAGGTCGCTCTCGGCAAGCCCGATCTCGTTCTGTGGCAACTCGGCACCAACGACGCTCTCGCCCGAGTGGCTCCAGAGTATTTCGAAGCCAAGGTCCGCGCCACCGTGCGCTGGTTCAAGGAGAATCAGATCGATATTGTTTTGGTCGGGATGCAATATGTGCCGCGGTTCGCCAGCGACGCGAATTATTCCGCCATCCGCGAGAGTTTGCGCCGCGCCGCGCAGGCGGAAGGGGTTCTCTATGTGCGTCGTTACGACGCCATGCGCTTCATCGAGCAAGCCCACGCCAATTTGCAACTCATGTCGAAAGACGATCTTCATCTGAACGACCTTGGCTACCAATGCATGGCGGAGCATATCGCCCACGCCGTCATCGTCGGCGCTTTCGCCAAGACCGCGCGGCCGACCCAAAAATAGGTTTTCGGGTCGCCCATGCGCCGACCGGCCTTGCATCCGTCGCCGTCTTTTGCCAAATAGTGCCTGGGAGGTTGGCGGTGGACGTTCCACTCGCCAACCGGGTCAGGTCCGGAAGGAAGCAGCCCTAACGAGAATGGGCGGGTCTTCGTCCAACCTCCCACTTTCGCGCGCGCTGGGCTTGACCACGCGGCGCGCGGCTTTCCCCTCGAAAGCCAATCATCGTCGAAGCTGGAAGATGGACGAGCTGCGCCAATCGCCGACCGCCGGTCTTCAGCTTGACGCGCCCGTCGCCGCGGCGCCAACGACCGTCTATCGCGTCCTCGCCCGCAAATATCGCCCGAGCGGCTTCGCCGATCTGATCGGCCAGGAGCCGATGGTGCGCACGCTGCAAAACGCCTTCGACCTCGACCGCATTCATCAGGCGTATCTGCTGACCGGCGTGCGCGGGGTCGGCAAGACGACGACGGCCCGCATTCTCGCGCGCGCCTTCAATTACCAGCTGCCGGAAAGCGGGGGCCGGCCCGCCGTCGACCGCCCGACGATCCACATGGAGGAGCTGGGCGTCCATTGCCAGGCGATCATCGAGTCGCGCCATGTCGACGTGCTGGAGATGGACGCGGCCTCGCACACTGGCATCGACGACGTTCGCGAGATCATCGACAACGCCCGCTACCGCCCCGTCATGGCCCGCACCAAGGTCTATATCATCGACGAGGTGCACATGCTGTCCAAGGCGGCTTTCAACGGCCTGTTGAAAACCCTGGAAGAACCGCCCGAACACGTCAAATTCATCTTCGCCACCACCGAAATCGACAAGGTGCCGGTCACCGTGCGCTCGCGCTGCCAGCGCTTCGACCTGCGCCGGGTCGACGCGGGGCCGCTCGCCGCGCATTTGCGCAAAATCTGCGATCTCGAAGCCGTGAACATCGAAGCCGAGGCCCTGGCGATGATCGCCCGCGCGGCGGAGGGCTCGGTGCGCGACGCCTTGTCCTTGCTCGATCAGGCCATCGCGCATGGCGGGGGCGGAGCGGGCGCGGATATTCGCGCCGGCGATCTGCGGCTGATGCTTGGCGTCGCCGACAAGGCGCGCGTCATCGACCTGTTCGAGGCGGTGATGGCCGGCGACATCGCCGGGGCGCTGGGCCAGCTCGAGGCGCAGTATAACGGCGGCGCCGATCCCGGCCAGATCGTTCTGGAGCTGGCGGAGTTCACCCATCTCGTCACGCGCGTGAAAGTCGCGCCGGACACGGCGAGCTCTTCGTCGCTCACGCCAGAGGAAAGCCGCCGCGGACAGGAGTTCGCGGCGCGGCTCTCCATTCCCGTGTTGTCGCGCGCCTGGCAGATACTCGCCAAGGGCGTCGAGGAGTTGCGCGGCTCGCAAATGCCGCTCGCCGCCGCCGACATGGTGCTGGTGCGGCTCGCCCACGCGGCCGAGCTGCCGACCCTGGACGAAGCCCTGCGCCGCATTGGTCAAGACGCGGACAGTGGAACGGCGACGCGCGCGCCCGACGGCGGCGCCTCGCCGCGCGGCCCCGCGCCATCCTCGGCGTCGCGCGGGGCGCCGGCGCTGGCTCGCGAGCCCGTCGCGGCGTCGGCGCCCGTTTCGCCGCCGCCTGGGGCGGCGATCGCCAATTTCGCGGCGTTGGTGGCGCTGGCCGGCGACAAGCGCGACATGATGCTCAAGATCGCGCTTGAACGAGAGGTGCGGCTGGTGCGTTTCGAGCCGGGTCGGCTTGAATTCGAACTGGCGCCCGGCGGCTCGGCGCAACTCGCGCAAACCCTGATGCAGCGCATGCAACAGTGGACCGGCGAACGCTGGATGGTGTCGCTCGTCAAAAGCGGCGGCCAGCCGACGCTCGCCGAGCAACGCGAGGCCGCGGCCCGCGAGCGGCTCGGCGGAATCGAGAGCGATCCCGTCGTCGCCGGCGTGCTGGCGCGCTTCCCGGGCGCGCAGGTCATCGCCGTGCGCGGCAAGGATATCGGCGCCGCGCCGGCGCCGGACGCCGATCTAAGTTATAACGACGGACCGGATTGGGACGACGACTGAAGCGCGCTAACGAAAGCGAGGGCGAACATGGATTTCATGGGCATGATGAAGCAGGCGCAGGCGATGCAGGCCAAGATGGCCGAGGCGCAAGCGGAGTTGGAGAGCTTGATCGTCGACGGCGAGTCGGGTGGCGGGCTTGTCAAGCTGACGCTTTCCGCCAAGGGCGGGCTGCAAGGCATTTCCATCGACCCGAGCCTGCTGAAGCCGGAAGAGCGTGAAATCCTCGAGGATTTGATCGTTTCCGCGCACGCGCAGGCGCGCGCCAAGGCGGACGCGGCGATGGCCGAGAAGATGAAGGCGGTCACCGGCGGACTGCAGTTGCCGCCCGGGCTGAAACTGCCGTTCTGAAATAATGGCGTCGCACGTCGCGGGACCGGAAATCGAACGGCTGGTGCAGCTCTTGGCGCGACTGCCGGGGCTGGGGCCAAGATCGGCGCGGCGCGCCGTCCTGCACCTCATCAAGAAACGCGAGGAGCTGCTCGGGCCGCTTGGCGAGGCGATGCGGGTCGCTCACGAGCGCATACTCACCTGTTCGGTTTGCGGCAATATCGACACGATCGACCCCTGCACGATCTGCCGGGACACGCGTCGCGACGCCTCCATCCTCGTGATCGTCGAGACGGTGTCGGACCTTTGGGCGCTGGAGCGGGCTCGATTGTTGCCGGCGCGCTATCATGTGCTCGGCGGCGTGCTGTCTCCACTCGATGGCGTCGGTCCGGAGGACATCAACATCGCCAGGCTTCTCGACCGGGTCCGCGAGAAGGAGGGGGGCGAGAACAAGGTCCGCGAAGCTATTCTGGCGGTCAACGCCACCGTCGACGGACAGACCACCGCGCATTATATCGCCGATCTGCTCGCTCCCCTGGGCGTCAAAACCACTCGACTCGCCCATGGGGTGCCCGTCGGCGGCGAGCTTGATTACCTCGACGAAGGCACGCTGGCGGCGGCGCTGGAGAGAAGGACGGCGCTTTAGCGCGCCGTCTCCGCGCTACTTCGCGGGGTCGATCCTTGGGGCGCCGTCGATGATCTTGCCGAGGTCGGCCGCCTTCATCTCGCCGGAGAATTTCACGCCATTGATGAAAAACGTCGGGGTCGCGTTGACGCCGAATTTGTCGGCCGCGCGGTCGCGCACCGCGACAACGGCGCGTTGCAGGGTCGCGTCCTTCAGGACCTCCTCGAACTTGGCCTGTCCGATCCCCGCCTGCTTGACGACATTGGCGAGACCCTCGAGCGGCGTGTCGGTGAAGGCCCAGTTTTTCTGCTGCGCGAACAACAGGTCGACGGCGGCGTCGCGCTTGTCGCCGAGCGAACGGGCCAACATGAAGGCGGCCGTGGCGATCGGATCGAGCGGGAATTCGCGCAAAACGAACTTCACCTTGCCGGTTTCGATGAAGTCCTTTTTCAGCATCGGATACACGTCGCGATGGAACGCCGCGCAATGACCGCAAGTCATGGAGGCGTATTCGACGATGGTCACGGGCGCGTCGGCCTTGCCCTGCATGATGTCGGGCAGGGCGTTGGGAGCCATTAACTCCTCGACCGTCACCTTGGGCGCCGGCGCCTTCTCGGCGAACGCGGGGCTGGCGGCGAGAAGAACGGGCAGCGCGGCGGCGAGCAAGGCGCGGCGGAAGAACGAGAATTTGAGCGTCATGATCGTTCCACTGTTGGGCGGCGGGCGAGACCATGGCCTCTCGCAACACCGCGGCAAAGCCATTTCGCGACGGACGGAAAATCGCCGGGGCCGCGAACGGCCTCGGCCTTGAATCGGCGCAACCGCGTCAGCGCGAGTAATACTCGATGACCAGATTGGGCTCCATGTGCACCGGATACGGAACCTCGGTCGCATGGGGAACGCGCATCAGTTTCGCGGTCATCTTCGTGTGATCGACCTCGTAATACTCCGGCACGTCGCGCTCGGCGAGCCCGACCGCCTCCAACACCGTCACGGCTTGCTTCGAGCTATCCTTGATCTCGATGAGATCGCCGGGCTTGACGAGATAAGAGGGGATGTTCACCCGTCGGCCATTGACCCGGATATGTCCGTGGTTGACGAACTGACGCGCCGCGAACACGGTCGGCACGAATTTGGCCCTATAGACCACGGCGTCGAGGCGACGCTCGAGCAAGCCGATCAAATTGTCGCTCGAATCGCCCTTGAGGCGGATGGCCTCGGCATAATATTTACGGAACTGCTTTTCCGAAATATTGCCGTAATAACCCTTGAGCTTTTGCTTGGCCTTGAGCTGGGTGCCAAAGTCGGTGGGCTTGCCCTTGCGGCGTTGACCGTGCTGTCCAGGGCCGTATTCGCGGCGATTCACCGGGCTCTTCGGGCGGCCCCAGATGTTCTGGCCCATGCGGCGATCGATTTTATATTTGGCTTCCGCGCGTTTGGTCACTTATTTCCTCTTAAACGTTTTTCGACGCCGGTAACGTCGGTGACGAGCGCGCGCAAGAGGCGACCGGACACGCGCTCGACCTCCGCTGGGAGGCGCGAAACGCCGTCGAATCACGTTTCTCGAGAGCCGCTCGCGATGAATCCGCAAGGCTCGGAAACGCGCCCTCCTCTGCCGAACATCGTGAAACTCACGAATTTCAGCCGACAGACCGCAGCCTAGCTCGAAGTCAGTTCGAGGGCCAGGCGCCGTCACGGGTGCGGTCCGGCGCGAGGAAGCCTCTCGCCGGATGGCGTTGCCTACAAAAGCCAGCGCCAGCTGTCAAGCCGGTTGGGGCTCGGCGACCGCGAGACTTCTGTCGCCCAGGCCGCCTTGCGACCGCTTCAAATCGCCTGATCAACAAATAGCAACCCATGACAACGTCTTCTCGAAATGGTTTGGCCGCTTATCAAGCGCTCGCTAAACTGGTGCGTTGGAGTCAACGTTGGTCATGAGCGGAACCATGCGCAAGCGCATGGATTATTTAAAAAATGAGACGCGTAATTGAATCTGAACATCATTGTTCGCAACACATCAATCCTGTCGGAAATTTGCTTCTCTTGTTCGTCGGATTCTCCGTGGACGTCGCAAATAGTTGATTTTCCCGAGCCCCTTGCTGGCCCGCATGTTGCGATTCCCCGCCGGAAACACCTCCGCGCCGTCAAGGACGGCGGCCGGAAAACAAGGAGAAACGTCTTGGCCAATGTCACCTTTTCATCCCCCGTCCTTCCCCGCGACATCACGGTTTACGCCGTCGCCGGCGATCGCGGCACGATCTTGTCGGTCGCCAAGGCTCACAAAATCCCCATTCCCTTTGATTGTCAGGACGGCGAATGCGGCTCCTGCATTGTCGAGGTCAAGCATCTCGACCCCCATGTTAAATACGCGATCGCCCTGACCGAGAAAGAAAAGGAATTGCTGCGGCAACTCGGCAAAATCACCAAGGCGGAAATCGAAGCCGCCGAAGTGAGCGACATGCCGCCGCGCTATCGCTTGGCCTGTCAATGTTTCGTGCGCAACGAAGATATCATGGTCACCTTCGAGGGGGACCAAACGCTGCCGGCGCCGGGGCCGCACATCACCCACGCGGCGGCTCGGTTCAAGGGCGGGATCGAGATCGCCACCGTCGACGAATTTCTGGGATACGCGGTGAAGGTCGAGGAGGACGCCGCCATCCACTTCGACGAACTCGCGACGGCGATGGAAAGCTGCGGCAATGAGGAAGTTGGGAAGCTGTTTCGTCAGCTCGCGGGCTTTTCTCGGCTGCATCTCGCCGAGGCGAAGAAGCGCGCCGGCGCGCTCGACCTCGACAAGGTTATACCGCCCGATTACGCTTGGCCGAGCCACGCGACGCCAGAACGCACCGAGCTGTGGGCGGCGGACCCGACGATGTCGCGGCTCGATGGACTGAAGGCGGCGCTGCAAGGCGAGCGTCGTGGCTATGAGTTTTATCGGGCGGTCGTCGCGAAAACCAAGTCGCCGGACATCGAGGCGATGGCCAAGGAGTTCGTCAAGGAAGAAGCCGAGCACGTCAAAATTCTCGAAGCCTGGATCACGAGGGAAGAGTGGGCCAAAAAGAACGCGAAGGCGCGCGAAAACGCCTGAGCCGCCCCACTCGACGCAAGCTTTGACGGGGGTCCAAGGCCCTCGTTTCGGCTTTCCCACAATAGCTGAAGTTAACGTCGTACCCGCGAGGAGTTGAAACATGCAATCCGTCGAGGAGTTTCTCGCCTACGCAATCAATCTGGAACAGGAAGCCGCCACCCGCTTCGGTCAACTTGCCGACGCCATGGAAGCCTGCGGCAATAGGGAAGTGAGCAAGCTGTTCCGCCGGCTGTCGGATTATTCCAGACTGCACCTGGCCGATGCGCGGGCGCGATCGGGTTTCCGCGAAATCCCAAAGATGAAACACGATGAATTCGTTTGGCCCGGCATGGAAAGCCCGGAAACGGCGGCGATTTGGGCGGTCGATCCCTTCATCGGCAGGGAACAGGCCTTGGAGATCGCCCTGGACGCGGAAACGGCGGGTTATGAGTACCTACAAGAATGTTTGGGATACGACGTCGGATCCGGAAATCAAGGCGCTAGCCAAGGAATTTGCCGAAGAAGAAAGCGCTCATGTCGCCGAACTTCAAAAATGGGTCGCCGCCCATAAGAGCGGACAGTCATTGCCCGTGGATAACTGACGCGCCGCTAGCCAACCCGCGATCGCGCATCGAAAGCAGGACGCCCTTGGCGCGCGGACCACCGCGCGCCCGGCCGGCGTCGCGCCGACCGTCGTCCGGCCACTCAGCCGAATTTGAACAGCACGCCATAGCCTCCGCGCGGGTAATTCCATACGATGTCCCCGGAGGGTTCGCAGAGCACGCGGCAGGTGCCGCATTCAAGGCAGCCATCTGGTGTTATCTCGACCTGGCCGGCGCTGTTTTCAACATAGCAGCCTGCCGGGCACAGGGTTGTCATCGCCATCAAATTCTTCGATGGCTTGCCATGAGGTTCGATGGTGATGTGCGGCTTGCCGGAATCGACGAGATAGCGATTCTGGAACAATTTCTCTTCGACGCGCGCGACCTGCGTGGACATGACCCTTCTCCTGTCAGCTTGGCGTTGGTGTTCCAATCAATTAACTATCTCCAGGCGCGGGCGAGACGCACCGCGTCGCCGAACAGCCCGGTCCACGATCTTTCCTTGACGAAGGCGCGAATCGTGGCTTTTTCCTTCTCGATTTTCGGGGCGCCATCCACGCGCAGGAAATTCTCCATCGCGTTGGACATCAGCTTTGGATAAGCGAGGAAGTAGTTCTTCGCCTGCGTATGCAACAGTGCCGGCATATCCTTGTATTTCTTGAGATCCTTCATAACAAAACTGTCATCCAGCAGCTTTTTGTAAAGCGCCAAATTCTGCTTCGTCATGGGCTCGCGGCGGGTCTTCAACTGGAAGATCGCTTCGGCCGCGAACCGCCCCGAGGTCATCGCGAGATTGGAGCCTTCCCGGTGGATGGCGTTGTTGAGTTGCGCCGCGTCGCCAACGACGACCCAGCCGTCGCCAAACAGTTCCGGAATGGTCTTGTAACCGCCTTCGGGAATGAGATGGGCGGCGTATTCCTTGACCTCCGAACCTTCCAATAGTGGCGCGACGGAAGGGTGCTTCTTGAACGCTTCGAGCAAGCCGTAAGGCGTTTCGGTGGTTCCGGCGAAGTCGGAAACCAGACAACCCATGCCAACCGAGATGCTCTCCTTGTTCGTGTAAATGAAGCCCATTCCAGTCATCCCCTTGGAGATGGTGCCGGCCGCCTCGATCACCACGCCCTCGTCGCCATGCAAATTGAATCTGGCGTCGATCACTTCGCGCGGCAGAAAATGCATCTCCTTCACGGCGAGCGCGACATGCTCCGGCTTTGGCGTCGCGCGCAGCCCGGCGCGCGAGCCGAGGAGGCCATTGACACCCTCGGCGATGACCACGACATCCGCGAAGATGGTGCCTCCGCGTCGGTCGGTGGAAACGCCGATCACCTTGCCATAGGCGTCGCTGACCAGCTGGGTTACGGTGGTTTCCGCGATGACGATCGCACCCTTGGCTTGCGCCTCCTTGGAAAACCAGCGATCAAACTGCGACCGTATGATCGTGTAACGATTCGGCTTTTCTTCGTTGAAATCGTCGGAGCGATATTGCAGGCCGGTGTGTGAACGGTCGGTCATCATCCAAAAGCGTTGTTCGACAAGATGGCGCTCGAGAGGCGCCTCATCGCGAAAATTTGGAATGATTTTTTCGAGCATGTCCGCGTAAAGAATGCCGCCCTGCACGTTCTTTGAACCGGGATATTCCCCGCGTTCCAACTGCAGCACCTTGAGGCCGCGCGACGCCATGGTGTGCGCGGCGGCGTTTCCCGCCATGCCCGCCCCGATGACGATCGCGTCGAACTTCTCTTCGATCATGGGACCGCTCCTTCTTTCAAATCCGAGACAACCGTCAGCCGGCGAGCCGATCACGGTTATGCGGTGACAAGCGCTGGCGAAACGCTTCGGTGAGCGCCGGCAACAGTCTTATGGCGTCGGTGACGACGCCAAGATGCGCGATGTCGAAAATCGGCGCGTTCTTGTCGGTGTTGATCGCGACGATCATGTCGGAACCCTCGACGCCGACGCGATGTT
This sequence comes from uncultured Alphaproteobacteria bacterium, assembly GCA_963699455.1. Taxonomy (GTDB): domain Bacteria; phylum Pseudomonadota; class Alphaproteobacteria; order Rhizobiales; family Beijerinckiaceae; genus Methylocystis. Next base: position 331,732 of record CAVOTY010000008.1, read on the forward strand.
GAATGGCGCCGGAGATGCCTGCCGCTATGTAGAGCTTGGGTCGAATGGTTTTTCCGGTTTGGCCGATCTGCCTGTCCGACCCGATCCAACCCTTTTGCACCAAGGGGCGCGACCCCCCGAACTCCGCTCCAAGCACGCTGGCCAGATTGCGCACTAATTGGAAATTCTCGGCGCTTTGAAGACCAAGCCCCCCAGCGACAACGATATCGGCGAATGCGAGATTGGACTTTGACGACTCGCGATCGGGGATGAATTTTAAAATCTTGGTGATGATTTCATCTTCGTTGAGATCAGCCTGGAATGGCACGACCCGCCCGTCGCGCGAGGCGTCGTGCGCGGGCATGGGCATCTGGCGCGGCCGCACGGTCGCCATCTGCGGTCGATAGTTCAGAGTGTAGATCGTGCACAGCAGGGAACCGCCGAAGGTCGGGCGCGTCGCGGCCAATGAACCGTCGGCGTCCACGGCGAGTTCGGTGCAATCGGCGGTGAGGCCGGTAAGCAGCGTCGTCGCGACGGAGCCCGCCAGATCGCGGCCCAAGGTCGTCGCGCCAAGCAACAGGATTTCCGGCTTATGCGCATTGACCAACTGCGTCAGCGCCTTGGAATAGGGCTCATTGCGGTAATCGGCGAGGATCGAGTCTTCAACAAGGTAGGCGATGTCGGCGCCATAACAAAACGATTCCGCGACAGCCGCGCGCGTCGCCTCGCCAGGAGCGCCGAGCACCACGCCGCAAAGTTGCACACCGAGTTTGTCGGCGAGTTTACGGCCCGCGCCAAGCAACTCCCAGGAGACGGGATGCACCTCCCCGCGTTCTTGTTCGATGAACACCCATACGTGCTTATAACCCCGAAAATGCTCGGGCAGTTCTTTCTTGGCGGCGGCGCGACTCGCTGGCGGCGGGGCAGGCGTCTCTGACATCTCGCTCTCCTCGATTAAAATCCGCTCGCCAGTTTTTTCATGTCGTCTTCGAGCAAGGCACGCTTTGCAAAGATCGCGCCGATTAACGCCTCGGCGGTCTCGGAGGAGGTTTTCGCCGGTTCAATCAATGCGGCTCGGTCGGTCCGCGGGGTCGGCGCGAAAACTTTCTTCACAATGGTGGGCGAGCCCTTGAGTCCGCATTTGGTAAGGTCCGCGATATCTGCGTCCTTGGCGCTCCACGTCACGACTTCGGCCCGCGCCGCGCGTAGCGAGTCGTTGATGCCCCCACGTCGAACTTCATTGGAGCCTTCGAGCATCGTGATAAGGCACGGCAATCGAGTCTTCAGCACCTGCACGCCGCCCTCGGCGCGTCGCTCGATGATGATTTCCCGATTTTCGGGATCGCAACTGTCTATCTTCGATACGTAAGTGAGCTGAAGAAGATCGAGGCGCTTGGCGACCCCTGGCCCGACCTGAGCCGTGTCGCCGTCGATGGTCTGCTTGCCGGCGAACACGATGTCGAGATCACCATACACTTGCTGAATCTTGCGTATCGCCTGCGCCAGCGCGTAGGTGGTCGCCAATGTGTCGGAGCCGGCAAACGAACGGTCGGTGAGCAGAATGGCGCGATCGGCCCCAATGGCTAGAGCCTTCCGCAGCGACTCCGCGGCCATGGGCGGGCCCATGGTGAGCACTGTCACTTCTCCGCCAAATTTGTCGCGAAGCCGCAGTGCTTCTTCCAGGGAAAACAGATCATAGGGGTTTATGATCGTCGGAACGCCCTGACGCATGATGGTATTGGTTACGGGATGCACGCGAATTTGCGCGCTGTCGGGAACCTGCTTGATGCAAACCAGAATTTTCACGGCGCGGCTCCTTTCGCCTCGCTCAAGCGTTGTCGCTGGCTGGCGTGGTTAGAATGCTAAGCGGCACGAAGGGCTTGGCCGGCTCCGTTTTCGGCTTCACCGCGTCCTTCAGCACTTTGAAAACGCGCTGTTCGATTGGCGAGGAAGCGACAAAATCCGCATAGGCGTTGGTCAAATGTCGTTTGCAGGCCTCGCGCGCCTCCGCTTCGGGGACGCGCTCGAGGTCCGCGCTGACGAGATATTCGCCCATGCGTCTTAGAACATGCAATCGGGCGACACGTATGATCGCCGGATCATATTCGACGTGAAGCGCATCAAAAAATTCCTCGGCGGAAGAGAGTTTCCGTAGATCGTCCAAAATGGTCATTGCCCGTCTCTCCCATGCATTCTAGGTTCAAGGCTGGATTCCGCCGCGGTCGCGCTCACCTTGAGTTGCAGGTGAGACAGCCGCGCTTCCAGAAAGTCGATGCGGTCGATCAGTATGGCCATCGCGTCGGCGACCGGATCGGGAATGAGATGGTGCTCGAGGTCAATGCGGCCGTCGCCGACGCCGCGCCTTGGTTCCTCGCGGACGATTCGGCCGGGAATGCCGACAACGGTCATCAACGGCGGCACATCCTCGATGACCACCGAATTGGCGCCAACGCGGGCGCCCGCCCCGATCGTGATCGGCCCAAGAATTTTGGCGCCAGCGCCAATCAAGACATTGTCTTCTATCGTCGGATGACGTTTGCCGGGCGCCCAGGAGGCGCCACCGAGGGTCACGCCGTGATAGAGCGTCACGCCGTCGCCGATGACCGCCGTTTCACCTATCACCACGCCCGCGCCGTGATCGATGAAAAGACGTTCGCCAATCACCGCGCCCGGATGAATATCGACATTGGTGCAAAAGCGGGAGAACCATGAAATCAAGCGTCCAAGGAATTTAAACCCGCGCCGCCATAATCCATGCGCCAGTCGATGCCAAATCAGCGCATGCACGCCAGGGTAGAGCAGCAAAACTTCCAGCGCGCCGCGCGCAGCCGGATCACGCTGCGCAACGCAGTGAATATCGTCACTCAACATTTGCGGAAAGGTTCGCTTGTTTGGCGATGGCGGATCGATAGCGACAGCAACGTTGGTCATGATCCGCCCCTCAATTCCTCGCGGCGGTCAAAGCTAGCTACCTCTAACCTAGCGCCCTCGACGATGCGACTAAACTCGGTTTTGCTTGGTGAACCCTTCTTGGCGTGGGCGCGGCTTTTGATTTGATCGAGCACTCTCGCGACGAGAGCGTCGTCAAGCTCAATGCCCATCTCCTTGCACTTGCCGGCAATGGCGGAAACTCCAGAATGCTTGCCCAAGTCTATTTTATTGCGCCGGCCAAGACGAGCGGGGTCGATGCCCTGATACGTCCGCGCATCCTTAAGCAAGGCAGCGACGTGTATCCCCAATTCATGCGTAAAAATGTCCGCGCCAACCACGGCTTTCGCTGGCCCGATTTTTCGACGCGCCGCTTGAGCGACAATTCGCGCCAATGACCGCAGCGCTTTGAGATCGATGTTCGTGCGTCCTTGCGCGACATGACCAAGCGCGACCGCGATTTCCTCAAGAGCGGCGTTGCCCGCGCGCTCTCCGAGGCCCAACACGGTCACCGAGGCGTGCCGAGCGCCCGCGCGGATAGCCGCCAAGGTATTGGCCGTGGCAAGTCCGACATCGTCGTGGCCATGAAACTCGATCGGAAGATCGGTTTCGTCGCGAACACTCTTGATCAACTCATAGGTCGTGAAAGGATCGAGCACGCCTAGAGTGTCCGCGAAGCGGAATCGCGACGCCCCTTCATTCGCCCCAGCGCGAAGAATCTTACCGATGTCGAGTGGACTGGCCCGCGAGGAGTCCTCGCCTCCCAGCGCGACCGTCAGTCCGCGCGCGATCGCATAAGACACGACGCGTCGAACGCGTTGCACCGCGCCGTCGATGTCGGTGTTCAATTTTACGCCAATCTGCAATCGTGACATCGGCGAGGATATGTTCACATGCGAAACTCCCGCGGAAAGCGCCGCGTCAATGTCGCATTCCGTCGCCCGGCACCAGGCGCTGACACGGCAGGGTAGATCGTCGGCGACGATTTCAAACATCGCATCGATTTCCTCCCGCCCCATCGCGGGGGTCCCGGCTTCAATCTCGTCAACGCCGCAACTCGCTAAAGCTCGCGCTATGCGAAGCTTTTCCTTACTGGTGAAGGCGACGCCGGGCGCCTGCTCGCCGTCGCGCAGCGTTGTGTCATTAATGAAAATGCGAGCAGATTCCATGTTCACTTCAAGCCTCAAGCGTAAACGGGTTTAAACTCTTTCCCGGACTTCTTGGCGTCCGCCCAGAATGGTGAGAGTGCGCGCAGTTTTTCGAGAACAGCCGGCAAGACTTCGATCACGCGATCGACATCCTCGTCCACATTGTCGCGAGAGAAGGAGAAACGGATTGAGCCATGGGCGGCGGTGAATGGAATGTTCATCGCGCGCAACACATGCGAAGGCTCGAGCGATCCGGACGTGCACGCAGAGCCGGAAGACGCCGCGATTCCAGCTCGGGTGAGGTGCAGCAATATGCCTTCCCCCTCCACATATTCAAACGCGATATTGCACGTATTCGGCAGACGATCGTTTGGGTCGCCGTTGACAAAGCAATTGGGAATTCGTTGCAGCAACGCGCCCTCCAAGCGATCGCGCAATGCCTTCACTCGCGTCCGTTCCTCGACCATATGCACAGCAGCCAATTCGGCGGCCATGCCCAACGCGATAATCCCTGGAGCGTTTTCGGTACCGGCGCGCCGTCCGCGTTCCTGATGACCGCCGTGCAACAACGGCTTGAATCGAGTTCCTCGCTTGACATAAAGCGCTCCGATGCCCTTTGGGGCATGCAACTTGTGACCGGAGAGCGACAACATGTCGATGGCGCTGTCCTTCAGCGATATCGGCACTTTGCCAACCGCCTGCACCGCGTCGGTATGAAACAAGGCGCCATGTCGCTTGGCGAGCTCGGCGAGCCCCTCGACCGGAAAGATGGTTCCGGTTTCATTGTTGGCCCACATCAATGAGACAATCGCAACCTTTTCCGACAACGCAGCGTGATAGGCCTCGATGTCGATACGACCCAGCGCGTCGACGCCGATGTAATGCAGTTTGGCGCGACCGATTTTTTCCAAATGCTGACAGAGTGCCAGCACGGCCGGATGCTCGACCTTGCTCGTTACAATCTCGTCGCGCTCCGGACAGGTTTCGAGCGCCGAAAGGATGGCGGTATTGTCCGCTTCGGTGCCGCCCGACATATATATGATTTCATGATCATGCGCGGTGCCAAGCAAGGCCTGCAATTTCCCGCGAGCCGCCTTTACGGCGGCACCTACATTGGCGCCGAACGAATGGATCGACGAGGGATTGCCGAATTGCTCGGATAAGTAAGGCAACATGGCCGCGACGACCTGCTCGTCGACACGCGTCGTGGCGTTATTGTCAAGATAAACAGCTTTCATGCCATCCTCCTCCCAAGCATGTTTTCAATGCGCGTTGCGAGCGACAGGCACGACGCGAACGGGAGTTCCGAGCTTGGCGATCAACCGCTCCTGAATCCCCGAGATCGTGACGCTCGACATCTGACAGCCGACGCAAGCTCCAGACAGATTGACCAGCACATTGGAGCCGTCGACGTCCACCAACTCGCAATCGCCGCCATCCTTGCGAAGGTAGGGGCGCAGTTCTTCAATCGTCGCCTCGATGAGACGGATTTTTTGAAGATTGCTAAGGCCGGCGGAAGGCGGGAGAGGGGAACTCGGCGCGAGCGGCGATACGGCGTCCAGCGGCGCCAGCTGCACTTTCGCGGCCTTGGCCTTCTCTTTAAGCTTCTTCGGATCGGCCGCGCCGAAGCGATAAGCGTCATGTTCGGCGAGAATGCCTTCAGCGACGAGTTCCGCGTTTGCCTTGACCAGTATTTCCTCGAGCTTGTCGAAACAGGTAAGGCAGCCGCCGCCTGCCTTGGTGTAGTCAGTGATTTGCTCGACGCTGGTCAGTTTGTTCATCTTGATCGCGCGCTCGATCATACCTTCGTCGACGCCAAAACATTTGCAAACGAGGGCTCCCTCTTCATGATCATCCTTCCAAACTTCGCCGCGAAAGTTGGCGACGGCGGACTGAAGCGCCTCATACCCCATCACCGAGCAATGCATCTTTTCCGGCGGAAGGCCTCCGAGGAAGTCGGCGATATCCTGGTTGCTTATTTTCAACGCCTCATCGATCGTCTTGCCGATCACAAGTTCTGTTAACGCGGAAGATGAAGCGATCGCCGAGCCGCAGCCAAACGTTTGAAATTTCGCATCAAGAATGATCTGAGTCGCCGGGTCGACGTTCAGCATCAATTTCAGGGCGTCGCCGCATGCGATGGCGCCGACCTCCCCAACCGCATTGGCTTCGCTCAGCACGCCGGCGTTTTTTGGGTTGAAGAAGTAGTCCTTGACCTTATCGGTATAATCCCACATCACCGCATCTCCCTGAAGCGCTTAACCAAATGATTTGCCGCAAGAGCAGCTGGATTTGGCTTGCGGATTGTCGAAGGTGAATCCCGACCCCTCCAGGGCAATCACAAAGTCAACCTTGGCGCCGTCAAGATAGGCGGCGCTTCCCTCTTCGATAAATACTTTCACGCCGTCGCGTTCGATCACGATGTCACTGGGATCCGTTTGATTGACGAGACCCATCATATACTTAAAACCCGCGCAACCGCCGGCCTCGACCATGATGCGTAATCCCTCGACATCATCGCCAGCGCCTGCAATCGCCGAGCGTACTGCGCTTATCGCGCTGTCCGTAAGCTGAATCATGTCCAACCTCCCTCGCGTCAAACCATCCAACTCGTGAAAGGCAACTCCCGTGCCAGCGCGAAAGCGCTGGAAATCTAGGGAACTGTTGCTTTCGAACATGCGCGCAACGCAACAATGTCGCGAGTCCGACAATCCCTATCCAGGCGTGTGAGGAGAGGAGATTCGTGGTGGCCTGCGCGGCCGCGCTCAGCGATTGGGAATTGGTGCTTTCCGAAACGCAATCGAGAAGAGTTATCGCGGGCGCAATTGCTTTCCCGTTAGGAAACGGCGCCGCTTTCATTATCAAAACAAACGTGTTGATCACTGCATTCCGCGCAACAAGGAGCGGCGCAGAGCGTAAAGCCCTCAAGTTCGCACAAGCACCTGTAGAAGAATTTTTTCCATCTCATGTTTTGTTGGTTTTTTGCGGCGAGTTCGGGGAAGCGCTCGCGCATGAGGCGTCCCAGTTCATCGCGGTTAAACAGTCCAAGGTCCTGCCAAAGGTGGTTTGGGGACATGGAGCGCCGAGCTAGCGCCGCAGCGATCCACTTGGTTTCGCGCGAATCGTCTCCACGATGGCTCTGGAATAACTTGAGTAACTGGAGTTCTTCCTCGTCGAAATCAATGCTCGGGGGAGGTGGCGCATATAGGATAGCGGATCTCGAGGCGGGCGCCCAAGCCGTCGCCAAGGCGAAAAGCTCCTCGGCTCCAAGTCCAAGCGTTTCCCCGACACTGGCCCCCGCGCCCTTGGCTTCGGCGATGCCCACCGCGAGCAGACAGGCGAAGACATGCGCGGTAAAACTGTCGCGCGGCGCCGCCGTGGACAAAAATACGTCATGCGGTGCAACATGCGTCGCTCCGCTAGCGGTCGCTTCGTTCACGCCCAAAAACGCGATTCCGAAAGCCATGATCCGTCACAATCCCAGGTCTTGTGCTGGCACATGCGTCTGGCAATTTTTGGGGCAGACGCGTGAGCAGGCATTGCAACCGATGCAGGAACCCGGATGTTCAACCTTCATGATTTTGCGGTTGAGGTCTCCGTCGAAATCGTCCTCGTCGTCGTCCGTTACCGCGCCAAGAATCTTGCCTTCGTCGTCGACGCCGTAAAGCGCCATCACATTTTGCGGACAAACCTTGAAACAGCGACCACAACCGATGCAGGTCTCGCCATTGATGTCGGTGAGGTAAAGCGGTGTGTAGTCGGAACCATCCCGCGTTTTAAAAGCACCCATCACGCGGTCTCCAATTCCTTGAGCTTTTTGCGGGCGCTTTCGAGCGCGGCGTAAGCGTCGTGAGTTTCTTGCGCGACCGATAGAACGGTTTGCCAGTTTATCGGCAATTCCTCTGAAAGGTCATGGAGATTCATTTTCGCATTCATCGCTTTGGCGGATAGCTTTTTTATCTCCGCCTTCACCTCGTCGATCGAGCTCATCGATATCACCCCTTTAGAAGTTCGCGACTTCGGGATATTTTTGAATCATCTCGACGCCGGCGTTGACGAATTTCGTTCCTTCCGCCGCGAGCTTTTCGAGCGTCTCGAAACCAAAGCGATGGACATCGCGCAATTGCTTGTTCACGACAACCAGACGCCCGGCGATGAGGATTTGGCGCCCGAAGCCTTCGTGGCTCATCTTCATCATCGGTTGCACCATCACGCCGGTGGCGCGCTCGATCGCAAGCCCGATAGCGCTATAGAACAACTCCAATCGCCAAAGAATCTCCGGGTCTGGGTCACCGATGATTGGAAGCAGTTTCCGCGCCTCCTTGTCGACGATATAGGGAGCGAGGAGTTCGAGATCCTGCTTTTTGTCCCAGGTGCCGTGCGTGTCCTGGGCGCGCCATTGCTTGATAAGTTCCTTGATGAACAGATTGTCCGTCACACTTTCGCCGATCGTCGCCGCGTCATCCATTTGCCGTTTCCTCTTCGAAATCGAATGTGCGTTCCTGAGTCTTGGATAGAATTTTGCGCAGCCATGGCGGCGGCGCGCCGTTCAACACCGTCTTGAGTTTCTCCAGCAAATCGACAATTTTCTCGGGCTGCGGCACCTTCATCGGAAATATATTGGCGGCGACCACGCGTGCAGCGCCAGATCCGCCAATCGCCGCGACGTAGAGAATTGCGCAATCCTTGATGGCTTCGAGTTTGGGCAACAGTTTATCTTCATTGCCGTCTTCTTGAAGGTCCCCCGCGAATTGAAACGCTTCAACGAAACCGTATCCCTCGGGAGTGAGTTCGTAGATCGCGATGTTCTTCGCCCAACCAAAATGCGCGTCAACACGTTCGAGATCTTGCGTGGCGAATGCGACTTTCATGCTGTCTCCGTCGTCTTCAGCCGATCGCTTGGATCGGGATGGGTTGATTTCGAGTCGCCGTGACTAGTCGACCCGCGCCATGTTTCGGGGTCGGGTTCGCGGATCTTGTCGATGAAGATATTGCCGATCGCGAAGATTAAGTTCCGCGTTCCTCGATATCCAACCGACAACTCGTGTGCCGCGCCCAACCGATCGAACATCGGTAATCCAACACGGTAGAGCGGGACGCGAAGTCGCTCGGCTGACTGCCTGCCATGCGAGTGCGTGATGATAAGGTCCGCGTGCAACGCTCGTTGTTCGAGGTCCTCAAGATCGCCTATTAGCACTTCCTCGGCCGGAAACTTCTCCAATAAAGGCGAACTGGTGGTCGTTACGGCGCCAATAATTTCAGCTCCCATTTCGGCGAGGAAGCAGCCGATGCTCCACAAAAGATCAGGCTCGGCGCCAATGGCGATCCGCTTGCCGCCAAAGTGGAAATGCCCGTCGAGCATCGCATCGACTAGCTGCCCGCGTTGCCGGCGGAGCTTGATGGGAACTGGTCTGCCGCTTATTTTAGAAAGGAAAGCGACAAATTCGTCATTCGCCGCGAGTCCTGTCAGGCGATCGAACATCTTGAACGGCACGCCAGCCCTTGATTCCAGGGCGACAGCGGCGGCGCGCATCTGTTCGCCCAAGGCCAACGTCCAGGCCGCGGAGCCCATTCGCGTTATATCCGAGCGGGTGATCCCGCCAAGCGTCGTGGGCGTGAAATCCTCCGGAATATGCCCATCGAGCGAGCCGGAGAGGTCTGGAAGAAATGTCGGCTCGAAGCCGAAACACTCGATTATGTCGCGTAATTCCTCGATGTCGCCAGGTGTGAGATGACAACCCGCGAGGACATTCAGCCGCTGCGGCGAGCGTTGAGGAGGCGCTTCGTGATTAGGAACGAACTCTTCGACCAACTTTGTGACGGTCTTGGCGAAACCATCCTGGAACGCATCCTTGAAATCGGGAGTCGACACATAAACAATGCCGAGCTCCGCGAGCTCTGGATGACGTTTGCGGACAAGCTTTATATAGCCATCAACGTCGTCGCCCTTGGTTTCCGTCACGCCCGTGGAACAAATGCCGATGACTTGCGGATTTGCGCGCTTGACGATGTTGATAATGGCTTGCTCGATATTATCAAGCCCGCCGAGGATCGTCGCGACCTCGTTCATCGCCGTTGTCTGCAAAGGGATGGCCTCGCGAAAGTGACGCACGAACAGCACAAGACCGAAAGACGTGCAACCTTGCGAACCATGCAGCACCGGCATGCACCCGGATACGCCCATGAAGGCCAACGCTCCGCCGATGGGCTGGCTCATCTTAAGCGGGTTCACCGCGCATGCTTTCTTCGACGTTTTTACGAGCGCCATGACTTCCTCACGCCGCACATATTGCAGGAATGGCGCCAGCCACATTAATAGACGCCAATATTTCATCAATGTTCGCCTGGCAGCCACCGCACCCCGTTCCGGCCCGCGTCGCGAAACCCACGGCGGCGACGCTATCGAGCTGGTCGGCGCGAACGGCGTCCTCGATCGTTCCGGCTGTAATATTATTGCATGCGCATATCTTGCGCTCCCGACGCGCCTCTTCCGCTCGGGTCGGATCCGCCGCGATCATCGCCGCTTCGTCGGCTATCGCCTGCGTCGCGCGATCTTCCCAGCTTGTCTCCTCCCAAGGTGCAGGGAGGCGAACCTGAGCCCAGACCGGGTTGTACAGAGCCTTGTCAATTTCGGCGACGAGTTCGACCATGCCTTCGTATCCGGCATAGGCGTGATGACGCTCTTGATTGATGTCGAGCCAAGGCATCTTGGCCTTGAGCGCTATGAATTGCGAGCGGCCGCCGGAGAGCATGATGTCCGCGCGCGCTTCCTTGAGCATTTTGTATATCTCGCGCGGCGTCATGTCGTCGATCATGTGAGCGTCCTGGCCCATCAATTCCTTGATTTTTTCCTTGTCTTCCTTGGTCGATTTCTTGACGCTGGTGCCCGCGATTTCAAGGCCTGCTTCCTGCAAGGCGGCGACGACGGACCAGGATTTGACGCCGCCGGTGATCAGCAGCACGCGCTTGCCGGTTAGTCGCTCCTTATAGGGCGCGATGCGTTCCCAGGCGCGCGCTTCCTCGCGCGCGACGACGGTCTCCGTGCGTTCCATGAGTTCGGACGGCGCGCCGCGTTCGATTAACAATCGGGCGATTTCGCGAAGCGAATCGCTCATGTCGCCAATGCCGTAAAACGATCCTTCGAAGAAAGGAATGCCGTAGCGCTCCTCCATCTTTCGCGCGACATTAATCATCGCCTTGGAGCAGACCATCATGGCGGCCTTGGCGCGATGCGAGGACGCCACTTCCCGATATTTGGCGTCTCCCGAAATGCAAGAGAGTATGCGAATTCCGAGTTCGTCGAGCAGCGGCTTGATCTGCCACAATTCGCCGGCAAGATTGTATTCGCCAATGATATTGACGTCGTAAGGCGTGGTGTATTCCGGCTCCACCGTGCCGATCACATGGTCGAGAATCGCCTCACCCGCAAGTTTGTTCCCGAGGTTTTTCGGACCGACGAAACCTGGCGATATCACGGGGATGATCGGCTTACCGAATTTGGCGGTCGCCGCCTTGCACACGGCTCCAATGTCGTCGCCGGTCATCGCCGGCACGCAAGTTTGATAAACAAACACCGCCGGCGGGTCGTATTTGTCCAAAATTTCCTTGATCGATTTATACAAGCGCTTTTCACCGCCAAATACGACGTCGTGCTCGCTCATGTCGGTCGTGAAGCCCGTGCGATACAGACTTGAGTCGGACGATTTGGCGCCGCGATTGTCCCAGCTATTGCCTTCGCAGGCGATTGGGCCATGCACGAGGTGGGCGACGTCGGTGATGGGTTGCAGCGCGATTTTGGCGCCGTCGAAGGCGCAACCGCCGGCCGCCGCGCCGGGCGCGAGTTGCTTGGTGCAACCCTTCTTGCGTTCCTTTTCGGATTTGCCCTGATTCTTGCCGCAGCCGGGTTCGTCGAAAACTTCCTGAATCTTATTCGACAGCATGGTCATCGCGGCCTCCAATGCGGCCACCGCTTTCCACGTAAGCGCTATTTCGCTCCCGCGCAACGGTCGACCAGGACGTCATGTCTCGTTTTGATATTCACGTTGGCGGTTCGTCGCCAGGCGTCGGGCGCCCGGCGACTTAGTGGTGTTAGCGAATAATGTCGAAGCTGTAATCGGACTTCGCCACGACATTGGAGTTACGGTCGATCTCGTCGAAGATCTTGTCTAGGATCCACACCAGCACGTTCATTCCGCCCTGGTAGCCCCACACGGGATAGCGATGATAGTGATGGCGATCGAAAATCGGGAAGCCGATGCGAATGAGTGGCGTCCCCGTGTCACGGTCGAGATATTTGCCATAGGTGTTGCCGATCAGAAAATCCACCGGTTCGGTGAACAGCAGCGAGCGCATGTGCCAGAGATCCTTTCCGGCATAGGCATGACAGTTCCTGCCGAAAGGCGAACTGGCAAGCAGCTGTTCCATCTGTTCCAGCCACGCCTTGCCGCCATTGGTCGACAGCACATGCGTGGGCTCGGCGCCGAGCTCCAATAGGAACGCGGTCAATCCCAGACACAGATCGGGATCGCCATAAATCGCGAACTTCTTGCCATGGATGTGAGCCGCCGAGTCGGCGATCGCGTCGACGAGACGGCCGCGCTCCTTGGTCAGTTCAGCCGAGACCGGCTTGCCCGAGAGGCGCGAAATGGCCATCAGGAATTCGTCGGTGCCCTTGACGCCAATCGGGTGATTGAGCGCGACGGTTTCCTGGCCGTGGGCGGCGATGACCGGCAGCGTCTTTTCGGTGCAATATTGTTGCATCGAAATCGTGGCCTTGGCGTTGATCGCATTGGCGGCTTCTTCCAGCGTCGTGCCGCCGTCATACATCCGGAACTCGCCGTCGGTCGGCGTATCCCAGACGTCGCTGTTGTCGCCGAGGATCGTATATTCGACGCCCATCGAGTTGAAGATCCGTTTCACCTCGCGCAGATTGCCGACGGTGTAGCCATCGAACCCGCCGATAAAATTGATCTTCTCGTTTGGAATGCGCTCGAGCTTGGGCGCGGTGCCGGCCTTTCCGTCCCAGAAGTGCTCGATCACGCCCTTCATGACATTGTCGTAGCCGGTGATGTGGCTTCCGACGAAAGCCGGCGTATGCGCGAAGGGAACGTCGAATTCCTGGGGAACCGAGCCCTTTTCCTTGGAGGTCTTGATGAAGGCGTTAAGATCGTCGCCGATGACTTCCGCCATGCAAGTGGTGGAGACCGCGATCATCTTCGGTTTGTACATATTATAAGTGTTAGCGAGGCCATCGATCATATTGTTGAGGCCGCCGAACACCGCGGCGTCTTCGGTCATCGAGGAGGAGACGCAGGAAGTCGGCTCCTTGAAGTGGCGCGAGAAGTGCGAACGATAATAGGCGACGCAACCCTGAGAGCCGTGCACGAAGGGAATGGTGCTTTCGAATCCGACCGCCGCGAACACCGCGCCGAGCGGCTGGCAGGCTTTGGCTGGATTGACGGTCAGCGCCTCGCGAGCGAAGTTCTTCTCACGATATTCATCGGTCTTGGTCCATTCGCGCACGCGCTCAAGTTCGGCGTCGGCGACTGGATTTTCAAAGTTCTTCTTTTTGTTCTCGAACATCTCTTTGTATTCCGGCTGGCGGAACAGGTTGAAATGGTCGAGGACATTGTCTGCGTTCTGTGGCATATCGATTCCCCTTGTCGGTCCGCGAGCCGCCCCGCTCCAAATTGGAGCGGGGAGTCTTGTTCATCTCGTCAAGCGGCCCAGGGGGCCTTGGTGATTTTCCAGACCGGCGAGTTGATCGCCATGTCCATGTCGCGCGCGAAGATCGCGAAGCCGTCATATCCATGGTAAGGACCCGAATAGTCCCAGCTATGCATCTGACGGAAGGGCACGCCCATCTTCTGAAAGACGTATTTTTCCTTGATGCCGGAGCCGACCAGATCGGGCTGGATCTTCTCGACGAATTTCTCGAACTCGTAGCCGGTTACATCGTCGTAGATCAGCGTGCCGTCCTTAACGTAGTGGGTGGTGCGCTGATAATCGTCATTGTGGCCGAATTCATAACCGGTGCCGACAATCTCCATGCCGAGGTCTTCATAGGCGCCGATCACATGGCGCGGACGTAAGCCACCGACGAACAGCATAACTTTCTTGCCTTCGAGACGCGGGCGATATTTTGCGATCACCGCGTCGCAAAGCGCTTGATATTTGGCGATGACGCGCTCGGCACCGTCCTTGATCTTATCGTCGAAATGGCTGGCGATCTTGCGCAGGGATTCGGCGATCTTCGAGGGACCAAAGAAATTGTATTCCACCCACGGCACGCCGTACTTTTCTTCCATGTGGCGGGAGATGTAGTTCATCGACCGATAGCAATGGAGCACGTTGAGCTTTGCCCTCGGCGTCGCCTCAAGCTCCGCGATGGTGCCGTCGCCCGACCATTGCGAAACCACGCGCAGGCCCATTTCCTCGAGCAAAATGCGCGAAGACCAAGCATCGCCGCCGATGTTGTAATCGCCGATGATCGCGACGTCGTAAGGCGAGGGTTCGAAGCGCGCCGGCTTGCCTTCCTGCTTGTCGAACACCCAGTCGCGCACCGCGTCATTGGCGATGTGATGGCCGAGCGACTGCGACACGCCGCGGAAGCCCTCGCAGCGCACGGGAACGATAGTCTTGCCGTCATATTCCTTCGACTTGGCCTTGGAAACAGCTTCGATATCGTCGCCGATGAGGCCAATGGGACATTCGGACTGAACGGTGATGCCCTTGTTCAATGGGAACAGGACTTGGATTTCATCCATGATCTTGGCGAGCTTCTTGTCGCCGCCGAACACGATGTCCTTCTCCTGGAAGTCGGAGGTGAATTGCATCGTGCCGAAAGTGTCTACGCCGGTCGTGCCGATATAGTAGTTGCGGCGCGAGGCCCAGGAGTATTGGCCGCAGCCGACCGGGCCGTGGCTAATATGAATCATGTCCTTGATCGGACCCCAGACCACGCCCTTCGAGCCCGCGTAAGCGCAGCCGCGGATGGTCATCACGCCGGGGATTGACTTGATGTTGGATTTAACACCGCAATCGGGCTTGCCATCCTCGAACGTGCCGAGATGCTTGGCGCGGCGTTTGGCGGTCTTTTCCGGATAGACTTCAAGAACCTCCTTGATGAGCTCCTTGTTTCTAGCCTTGATTTCTTCAATGGTTTCGGCTTGTGCCAGGCTCATGACGACGCCTCCTTGGCGGTTTGAAGGACGCCGCCCGGTGACGAAAAGCCGCCGGGCGGACGATGTTAGAGGCTTTAAGCGATCGCCTGAATGCCGAGCTCGGAGGCCTTCTTGCCGATTTCCGACTCGTCGACCGCCTTCATGATGCCGTGCTCCATCAGAAGGTCTTCGAGCTCGTCCATGGTGATCGGCGTCGGGATCGTGCCGTTGCCCACATTCGCGTGGATCTTTGTCGCGAGATTGCGGTAATGGCCAGCCTGCTTGGACTCGGGCGCGAACTCGATACACGTCATGCGGCGCAGCTCGGCGTGCTGAACAATATTGTCGCGCGGCACAAAGTAGATGAGGCTGGTGCCGAGCTTCTTGGCGAGGCTGTCCGCCAGCTCGTATTCCTTGTCGGTCTGGCGCTCGTTGCAAACCAGCCCGCCTAAACGCACGCCGCCGGAATTAGCGTATTTGAGAATGCCCTTGGAGATATTGTTGGCCGCATACATGGCCATCATCTCGCCGGACATGACGATGTAGATTTCCTGCGCCTTGTTCTCGCGGATCGGCATCGCGAAGCCACCGCAGACCACGTCGCCGAGAACGTCGTACGAGACGTAATCAACGCCGTCATAAGCGCCATTTTCCTCAAGAAAGTTGATTGAGGTGATCACGCCGCGGCCGGCGCAGCCAACTCCGGGCTCTGGTCCACCGGACTCGACGCAGCGAATGTCGTTATAGCCGACCTTCATCACGTCTTCGAGCTCGAGATCCTCGACGCTGCCGGCCTCAGCCGCGAGGCTCAAAATGGTGTCCTGCGCCTTTTGGTGGAGAATTAGGCGGGTGGAGTCCGCCTTGGGGTCGCAACCCACGATAAGAATCTTCTGGCCCATTTCGGCAAGCGCCGCGAGGGTGTTCTGGGACGTGGTGGATTTGCCGATGCCACCCTTCCCGTAGAATGCGATCTGACGAAGTTTTGCCATCTCTCTGGCTCCTTGAGATACCGGTTGAAGCGATCGGCGCGCGCGACACGCAGGCCGAAGTCGTTTGCCCATTTCGACCAAGCCCGGCGTCGGGGCCGCGTATTCCCCGCGATTGAAGATGTCCGCAGCCTTCCGCCTTGCGAGCACTGGATCGCAAAGAACGTGCCAGCTGGCGAAATGAATCAAATTCTTTATATAACAATGAGCTATGGACACACCGTCGTCTGTTTAAAACCCGACAACGGTGCGTGGAATCTAACGAAGCTCTCCGACGCGCCTTTTTATGCGGGGCGTGAACGCGGGGTACGGGGCTTGCTTCCAGCGCATCGGTATTCAGAAGCGAGGACGACATGCAAATCGGCGTTGATACAGCCCATGCGGTCGACAACAAGCGCATCTTTGTTGTCGACGAGGACGAGATTATTCGCGCGGCCGTACAGTTCATGCTGCACGATGAAAATGAAACACACGAGGCGCCAAGCCTGGATTGGGCATACGACAAGGCGCTGGATTGGCCGCCAGATCTGATCATTTTAGCCGAGGCGCTGGTGCGGCGGCGAAGCCTCGATCTTCTCACGGAAGTATCCCAACGCCTGCCGGGCGCAAAGATTCTCGTCATCATAGAATCCGCGACAGATGGCTTCGCCAAGGAATGCCTGGCGAACGGCGCGGACGGGGTGTTGATCAAGCCGCTGACAATCGAATTCGTACGTCGAAAAGTGGATGTGCTGTTGGGGCGCCGCTAGAGGGTGTTATGCACTCTGTATCATGAATTCTGCTGCTTGCTTGAGCATCAGGCAGGCGAATGCGACGACGTGGAGGCCAGCGAGCGTTTAGGCATAGCGTTCATAGTCTTTGACCAGCCGCCTGCATCGGGTCGCCCAGGCGAAGGACCGTTCGACGACCCAGCGTTTGGGCAACAGCACGAAACCTTTTTTCGCTTCGGAGAGTTTGACGACGCAGAGCTCGACGCCCTGCGCTTTTGCCGCCTCGGCGGCTTTCTCGCCGGTATACCCCTGATCGACGTAAATAAGCTCGACGCTCTCGCCGGTGGCGTCCCGCACGGCGGCGGCGAGCTTGCCGACCTCGGCGCGGTCGTCGACGTTCGCCGGCGTGACATGCAGCGCCAGCAAACGCCCCAGCGTGTCGACCGCCATGTGCGGTTTGGAGCCGCGCTTGCGCTTGGCGCCGTCATAGCCAGCCCGTGGACCGCTTTCCGGCGTCGAGCGCAGGGTGCGGCTGTCGATGATCGCCGCGGTCGGCTCCTCGGCGCGACCCGAGGCGACGCGCAACAAGGCGCGCAGATCCTGCGCAAGCTCTTCGAACACGCCCGCCCGCCAGCCAGCCAGCGCTGCGATTGCTGATACACGGCCGACCAGGGCGGCAGGTCGGTGGGCATGGCGCGCCGGGCGATGCCGTAACGCAGCACGTAGCGCAGAGCGTTGAAAAGCTCTCGCAGCGAATGCTGTCGCTGTGGCGCGCTTTCGTCCATCGGCGTGAGATACCGAGCAACCAGAGACCATTCCTCGTCGCTGACGTCCGAGGGATAGGGTTTGCGAATCGGAGCCATCCGATTCCATTAATCTGAACTTCCAGCCTCGAAATCGCTTAAGGCGCTGAGTTTCAATTGGAATTTCCGATTTTAGGCGCAGAAATGTAGCCATGTAAATGGTTGGTTTATGATTGCATTATTGGTGATGCAGCTTTATCATTCAGCCATGTATATCGAAGCCGTCCCCAACCGGAACTCGCCGCCCGCCATCCTCCTGCGCGAATCCTATCGCGAGGACGGTAAGATCAAAAAACGCACGCTGCTCAATCTCACCGACTGGCCGACCGAACTCGTCGAGGGGTTTCGCACCCTTCTCAAAGGCGGGAAGGCGAGCCCCGTCGGCGAGGATCCAATCATTTTGCGCCGCTCCTTGCCGCATGGTCATGTCGCCGCCGTGCTCGGCGCCTTGCGTAAGATCGGTCTCGACCGCATTCTCGGGCCGGCGGGCAATCGCTGTCGCGATCTCGTTATGGCGATGGTCGTGATGCGCTTGCTTTCGCCCGCCTCCAAGCTCGCCACCGCCCGCATGCTCGACGCCGCCACGGCGTCGACGAGTCTTGGCGAGGTTCTCGAACTCGGCGATGTCGACGAGAACGAACTCTATACCGCCCTCGACTGGCTCGGCGAACGTCAGGAGCATGTCGAGAAAGCGCTCGCCCGCAAGCATTTGCACGATGGAACGCTGGTGCTCTACGACGTGTCGTCGAGCTATGTCGAAGGGCGCTGCTGCGAGCTGGCCAAACGCGGCTACAATCGCGACGGCAAGAAGGGCAAGCTGCAAATCGTTTACGGCCTGCTGTGCGCGCCGGACGACTGTCCGGTGGCGGTCGAAGTGTTTGAAGGCAATACCGCCGATCCCAACCCGCTCAGCGCGCAGATCGACAAGCTCAAACAGCGCTTCGGTTTGAAGCATGTCGTGCTGGTCGGCGATCGCGGGATGATCACCCAGGCGCGCATCGACGAAGAGCTGCGACCTGCCGGACTCGATTGGATCACCGCGTTGCGCGCGCCCGACATTCAGGCTCTCGCCGTTGGCGGCGCCTTGCAAATGTCGCTGTTCGACGATCGCGACATGGCCTCGATCACCTCACCCGATTTTCCTGGCGAACGACTGATCGTCTGCCGCAATCCCGACCTCGCGAAGTTGCGGACGCATAAACGCGAGGAGTTGCTCGCCGCGACCGAACGCGATCTAGGAAAAATCGTAGCGGCGGTCGGACGACAACGCGGGCCTTTGCGCGGCGAGGCGGAAATCGGCTTGAGAGTCGGCAAGGTCATCAACCGCCACAAGATGGCCAAGCACTTCGATCTGACGATCGGCGACGCGAGCTTTTCTTTTCGCCGCAAGCATGACGCCATCGCAGCGGAAGCCGCTCTCGACGGCGTCTACGTCGTGCGCGCCAACGTGCCGGCCCCCGACCTCGATGATGCCGCGACAGTCGGCGCCTACAAGAGCCTGGCCCAGGTGGAGCGGGCTTTCCGCTGCCTGAAGACCATCGACCTGCATGTGCGCCCGATCCATCACTGGAACGCCGATCGTGTGCGCGCCCATGTGTTCTTGTGCATGCTCGGGCTCTACGTCGAGCATCACATGCGCGATCAACTCGCGCCGATGCTCTACGATGAAACCGATCACGAGGCCGCCAGCGCGGCAAGAGTCAGCATCGTCGCCAAGGCCGAGCGTTCGCAAGCCGCAAAGGCGAAAGAGGCCACTGGCCACACGCCGGACGGCCTTCCCGTGCATAGCCTGCGGACGCTGCTCGCCGATCTCGCCACCTATTCCCGTATCGAGGCGACAACCGCCTTGAACGAGAAATATGTCTTCACCCTCTACACGAGGCCAACACCGACCCAGCAACGCGCCTTCGAACTCCTCGACGTCAACCCCGAATGTAGCCAGTAACGCCAACCTCGCTCGCTGCAATGTGACGCGAGATCAGTAACTTATCGTTTTGCAAAGATGGAAGTTCAGATTAAGACAATCAATCACTAAATTACATAACACCCTCTAGTGAGCAACGCTCTCACATCTGCATCAATATTGTACGGCGCCAGACTCGCGCGCTACGTCCTTCGAACCAAACGCGTGGACGAGCGGCTGAGCGCAGTGGTAGTCGCCACGCAACGCCACCCCCTTGCCATCAAGGTGACGACAAACGTCTTCGGTGGAAATGCCTTTGATGGAGAATGAGACCACGCCTCGGCGAGCATGAGTATCGAGAGGCCCGAGCACACGGACGCCGGCGATCGCAGCAAGCTCATCGAGCAAATTGCGGGTCAAACGCATCTCGTGGTCTCGAATGGCGCGCCAATCGAGCGCATGCATCCGCTCGAGCGCGGCGCCGAGCCCGATGGCGCCGGCGATGGGCGGGGTGCCAGTTTCGAATCGTCGGGGAGGGAGCCGAAAGGTCGCGCTCATGAGCGTTGCTTCTTCGACCATCTTGTCCGCCTATCATGAATGGCGCCAATGCGTCGAGTAAGTCGCCGCGCCCCACAAACACCCCAATTCTAGTCGGCCAAAAGCCTTGTGCCCCGAAAATGCGTAAAAATCGACGTTGAGGTCGCGGAGGTCGATCGGTCCATGCGGGGCGCGTTGCGCCCCATCCAACATGACTTTGGCGCCGACCGCATGGGCTGCCGCGACAACGGGCGCGACATCGGTGACGGCTCCGGTTGCATTGGAGCAGTGCGTGAGCGCCACGAGACGGCATCGATCTGTGAGTTACGACTCTAGCGAATCGAGATCGAGCCTTCCCTGCGGCGTCATGGACAGGAATCGGAGAACAACGCCGCGTTGCTCGGCAAGTCTCTGCCAGGGGATCAAATTGCTGTGGTGTTCGAGGATCGAAAGCAGGATTTCGTCGCCGGATTTCAGGAGTCCTCCGAAGGAGTGGGCGAGCAGGTTGATCGAAGAGGTTGCGCCATAGGTAAAGATGGTTTCTCGGTCGGAATTGCAGTTGAGGAAACGCGCCACGCGCGCTCTCGCCTGGTCGTAGGCGTCAGTCGCCGCGCGCGCGGGCATGCGCTCCCTCGTGGACATTGGCGCGCGCTTCGGTTTCGAAGCACCGCAGCGCCTTCAGCACGGCCTCCGGCATTTGCGCGGTTGCGGCATTGTCAAGATAATGCAGGCGAGGGTCCGCCAGCCCTGGAAATTCACACTTGAACGCCGCAGCGTCAAACGTTCCAGCCGATGATGCTGTGTTCATTTTGGCGCACTCATATTTGCTCGCAAATTTAGTGGGAGACAGAGGCTCGCAGCTACGTGGTCTGTAAACGCACCTTGCCGTTCTCGATCATCGCTGTTCGCATGCCCGGCGTCAAATGGGCTCGTGCGCATGCGCCATCGCGGTCAATGATAATGAGCCCGCCTAGTCCCTGCACCTTGTCCACGAGAAATTGAATGGCTGCCCTTGCGGCCTCTTCGGCGCACATGCTGTGATATTCGACGAAAAATGCAACTGTTCTGGCGAGCGAGGTGCGCAGGATATGTTCGCCGACACCCGTGCAGGAAGCGGCGCAACTGGCGTTGTCCGCGAATGTGCCGGCGCCGATGACAGCGGAATCGCCGACACGACCCCAATGCTGGTTGACTACGCCGCCTGTCGAGGTGTCCGCCGCGAGATTGCCGAATTTGTCGCGCGCCACCGCGCCGACGGCGCCAAACAGGCGCTGGCTCATGTGCGAGTAATCGGGACCGATGGCTCGCTCTTTCTTTGTCTCAGCCAACTCCGCGATACGCTCGTCGGTCAGGAAATACTCGGCGGATTCAAATGAGATGCCGTGTTCCCGGCCGAACCGCGCCGCGCCTTCGCCAATCAGGAATACGTGCTGGCTCTTCTCCATGATCGCGCGGGCAAGCAATATGGGATTCTTAAATCCGCGCACGCCAGCCACGGCGCCGGCGTCGAGCGTGCGGCCATCCATGATTGACGCGTCGCACTCGACGACGCCGTCGACGTTCAGGACCGAACCGCGCCCCGTGTTATAGAGAAAATCGTCATCGAGCAGCGTGACGCAATGGGTGAGGACATCGAGCGCCGATGCGCCGGCGTCGAGCAGATGACCGCCCGCTTCGACCGCCCGCTTCGAAAGTCCGCCGAAGCGATCTACGTAGCGCTCAGGAGCGCGAATAACGCCGGCGCCGCCGTGAATCATAAGGGAAAAACTGCTCATGGCGGCAGTATGACACAGCGCCCGTCTCCAAAAAACACAAACGGACAGGCGAACAACGCCGGCGCGCCGGTCCGATTTCTCAAAGCCTGTCCGGCGCCAGCGCCTTCGACGCTTCGGACATGCGCTGCAACCGGCGCACCTCCTTGCGGGCCCGCTCCTCAACCTTCTTGGGCATATGCGCCTTGGCGATCGCCGCTCCAAGTTCGTTTATCTCCTCCGCCTTGCCCGCTTCGCCCTCGCCAAGTTGGCGTTGGATCGCCGCCATCTGCTCGCGCAGCAGAACCTCGCGTTGACGCTCGTCCAGCGCGGCCTTGGTCTGCCGCTCAATTTCCCGCGACATCCGCAAGATCTCGATATGATGTGCAAGTATGTGCGACACCTTCTCAATGCGGGCGGCGATGTCTATGGTTTCAAGGATCTCCTGCTGCTCTTCCGGCTTGAAATCCAAATAGGCCGCCGCGAGCCCGGCCGGCGAGGAAATGGACTGGATTGCCGCCTGCAATTCTTCGGGCGCTTGTGGGAGTAGCTGCAACGCCTCTACCGCCTGCGATTTCAAATGCAGGAAGCGCGCTTCTATCTCGGCTGAATGCGTATCCGGCTCTGGAATCCGGAAAATGCGAGCGACCAGGAATGGCCAACCGTCGAGGAACTCGATGACCTGAAATCTTTGGTCGCCGTGACAGACGAGATGATGCGAGCCATCAGGCGCGGTAACGTATCGAACGATGTTGGCGATAGCCCCCACCCGGTGCATGTCGATGGGGGCTGGGTCCGCCATATCGGGGTTGCGCTGCATGAGGAGGCCGATCTGAAGTTGATCCCGCACCGCCTGCTGGTGCCGCCGCGACCGACCGCTCGCGGTCGATTGTGATCGGGGCCACATGCCCTGGGAACAAAACGGCGTTTCGCAGCGGAATGACAAGGAGTGCATCGGGCGGCAAAGGAGGCGGAGATACGCTTTGTTTAGAAGCGGTCTCATTCGTCGCGGCTGGGATATCCGCCCCACCCACGAGAGGTTCCTTCTTTCTGGGTGGTGATCAACAAGCATCCGTCCACGACAGAATGGCGAATAACGCCGTATTGGCCGGGCGGCCGCCGGACGCGGCGCTCGAAACGTCCCTGCGGCAGCTCCAGTCGGTGAATGACGGCGGTTTGCAGGTCCGCGGGAAGCGTCCGAACTCCGGCAAACACCAAATCCTCCGCATCGGCCGAGACTTCGATGCTTTCAGCGCCGACGCCCGGCAACGCTGCGACAACCAGGACTTCGTGACGTGTTTCCAGAATATCCACAGGAGGCTCCCAAGTGGACGACCGCGAGGCCGACTGAATTGGTCTGAAGGACTCGCGATGCAGTCGCTCTGCTCGGGTCAGCATTTCGCATGCGTCCGACCACATCCAGGTGCGCACAAAGTCATGACGCATGGCTCTTCTCTATCGACTTACAGGGGATTGGCGTCGACCGTTCAATGCCGGACGCCCCGGCTTAACGAAGGCAAACAGTGAAATCATCGCACGGATTTCCTGTATCATGAAGCGTCCTCACCGAAACTCGCCACGACAACGCCGTGAACCGGGGCACCCTGCGCCACCGGTCCGACGAAGTTTATCGCGCCCCGCCGCGTCGATCTGAACCCGGAAGGCCGTCCAGCTCCCGCTGCCGGCAGATCTGCGTCTGGCAACGCTCGCGTCCGGCGTCGGGTCGACTCTTTGAACTCCCGCGCCAGCGCTTTTTCAATTTCGGGAATCGGGTGGCGGGAGAGGTCTTTGTCGATCTCGCCCGTCACCTTGGTTCGCGCCTTGGCGGATAGCTGCTTGCGCAGCTCGCCGAGCACGCGCGGAGGGGCGATGAGGATGATTTCCTTCATCTCGCCCAATTCGGCGGCCTTGTTGATGGTGGCCGCGATGCGATCGGCAAACTGCTCCTTTTCGAGTTCGTGCTAGTCGGTGGTCTCGACCGAGCTACGTGGACCGCCCCGCGGGGCGAAAACCCGGCCCGGCGGCCGTTCCTTGATCGCGGGTTGGCGGATTGTCCTCCATGCGCGCTTCGATTGCTCGAAGATCGAGAAGATCGGGATCGCCATGATTTTCGAGGAAAAGCGCCCTGCCACCGTCTCCGACAAGCACCCAAGCGCCATTATGAACAGCGATAGTCGTCATTGTTTTTCTCTCGCTTAAAGGCCGCAGTCTGTGAGCCGAGGTTCCGTGGATCGCGGGTAGATTGGAGTGTGAGATTTGCTCGATTTTCACGGTTTGGCAATCTGAGCGTGGCTAATCCCCTGAAGTCGCGTCCTCGTCTAACCGGCTACCTGCCCTCGTCCTGCGTGGCCGCGAGATATTCATCGACGAAGCGGCCCACATCGTCCCAATCGGTGTATTCGGCGTCACC
The DNA here is from genome assembly GCA_963699455.1 of uncultured Alphaproteobacteria bacterium. Taxonomy (GTDB): domain Bacteria; phylum Pseudomonadota; class Alphaproteobacteria; order Rhizobiales; family Beijerinckiaceae; genus Methylocystis. The sequence goes on from CAVOTY010000008.1 coordinate 356,049, forward strand.
CGTGGTCGCGGCGTCGACGCCTATTGGCTTTACGAGGCAGCGTAACAAGGCGCGCTTGAAAAAATCGTAATGCGTGTATTTCAACGTCCGCGCAATCAGATGCGTGATTGTCGGCTTTAATCCAGTTTCTTCGAAAAAGGAATCGACAGATTGTTCGCCTCGGCGCGGGCTTCGTGGTTCTTATCCAGCATCGCGGGGTTGACGGAGAAGAACGCCATCGGGATTACGTTCAACCAGGCTAGGTTCTCCTTGATGAAATGCCTGAACGTGGTCTGATGCCTCTGGTGATGCACCGAGCCGCCGATGAAGACACCGCTCTAGATTGGCTGCACCTGGCTAGCCTCGGGCGTGGCGCTGTCGACCAAATCCAAGTTCCTGCCGCGCCTCCGCACGCGATGGGCGATGAACTCGGCCATTTTTCCCCCGTATGGCCTTCGCTCGTGCCATAAACGACGAGGATCGGCTTCATGGATAGTTCCTTTCTCGCGTTCACCTCTCAAAGCTTATCATGGTTGTATTAATCGCGCAGGCGCCGCGGCGTCCCGGTAAGTTATGTGCTAGAAAAGGCCTATTATTGGTATTACGAGGAGCAGATCGGCTGCGCACTCAGACACCCTAAATCTCCTCCGTCGAACGGATTGGCGCTGACCGCAAGGCCGACGGATGCGCCATTCGAGGATCGCCCCATGAGCGAATTTTTCGAAACGATCGACGTTCTCATCGAGCCGCGCGGGCTCGAAGGAATTTTGCGTCTGCCGCAGCAGCCGAGCGGATTGATCATCTTTGCGCACGGCAGCGGTTCGTCGCGCTTCAGTCCGCGCAACACTTTTGTGGCGCGCAAGTTCTCGGAACGCGGCTTTGCGACTCTGCTGTTCGACCTCCTAACCGGGGATGAAGAGCAAGATCGGCGCAACGTCTTCGACATTCCCTTGCTCGGCTCCCGCCTTGGCGAAGCCATCGCGTGGGCGTCGACGTCGGGCCACGTCCAGCGACTTCCGATCGGTCTGTTCGGGGCCAGCACGGGCGCCGCCGCAGCGCTCGTCGCCGCGGCGAATGGGCCAGCGCGCATTCGAGCGGTGGTCTCGCGCGGGGGGCGCCCGATCTCGCCGAGGAGGCTCTTTTTCGCGTCGAGGCTGCGACACTGCTGATCGTCGGAGGACTGGATTACGAAGTTCTCGACCTCAATCGCCGCGCGCTCGCCTTGCTGCGATGCGAAAAGCGCCTTGATGTCGTGCCCGGAGCGACGCATCTTTTCGAGGAGCCCGGAACGCTGGAGGCGGTAGTGGAGGCGTCGATCGACTGGCTTGCCGCCTATGTCCCTGAAATGGAGTGAGGATCGCGGAACGGACAAACGCTTACTGCGATCCTTTGTCCTACTGAAACCATACCTGCCGACCGCCATATCATTGAGACACCCGATGGCTTCGCCAAGGGGGATGGTATGGCTGGAAGAGGTGGCTTATGACGACCATGGCTTTAACGGCGGCGCCTCTGAAACGGCTTTTCGGGCGTTTGGATTTTTCGCCGACCCCCTTGCAGCCGGTGCTGAAAGCCGTCTTGGAGGAGTGGAAGGTGGCGGGTCGCCGCAGGATTGCGCCTTCGTGGCCCGCTGTGAGATTTCCCGCGGCGAGCGGCGCGGCTAAAGACGTGTTCGTGTTTCGGCGCGTGCAAGGCGAACGCGACTATGCTTTGGTTTCCGGCTCGGAGGCGGGTGGGGCGCTTCTTGGTTCCCGCGACATCGACAGTCGCCTGACGACGGCGAAGAACAGGCGTCACGCCGTTCGTTTGCGCCGCTTGTTCGATGAGGTGCGGCGCCTAGGCCAACCGATGCTCGCGGAATTCACGTTCATCGAGAGCGGCCGCGACCGGGCGATGATCGAAATCTTGGCTGCGCCCCTGTCGGACGATGGAGCGACGATCGATTCCGTTCTTTGCGCAGTGTCGACGAGCCCCTTCGCCAGGGGCGCTTTCGCTCACTCGCATCGCGTCGCGGCGGACCACGCCCCGACCATTTTCGCGCTCGGCGCCAGTCGTTCGCTGGGAGAACAGGTCGCGCGCCATCTTCGCATGGAGCTCTCCGCGCACGAAGAACGCGAGTTCGAAGATGGCGAACAGAAAATCCGCTCCCTGGTCAATGTCCGCGATCGCGACGTCTTTGTGATCTACGGCCTGCATGGGGAGCACGACCGCACGGGCGCCGACAAGCTTTGCCGGCTGCTGTTTTTCATAGGAGCGCTCCGGGACGCGGACGCGGCGCGCGTTACGGCCATCGTTCCCTATCTTTGTTACGCCCGCAAGGATCGTCAGACGAAGCCGCGCGATCCCGTGACGACGCGCTATGTCGCGCAATTGTTCGAGGCGATTGGCGCTGACCGAGTCGTCGTCATCGACGTTCACAATATCGCGGCGTTCCAAAACGCCTTTCGACGCGGCGCCATTCACCTCCATGCGCAAGCCGTCTTCGCCCAGCATATCGCCAAGGAAATCGGCCAGGAGCCGCTCGCGGTGGTCTCGCCGGACTTAGGGGGAGAAAAGCGCGCCGAGCTGTTCCGCGAGCGCTTGGAAAGATTGCTCGGACGGCCAGTCGCCAAGGGTTTCATGGACAAGCATCGCAGCATGGGGAAAGTCACGGGCGAAATCTTCGCGGGCGACATCGAGAGCCGCACGGCGATTGTCCTCGACGACCTCATCAGCACGGGCGGAACGATGGCGCGCACCGCCGCCGCCTGTCGCAAGCATGGAGCCAAGAAGGTTTGGCTCGCAGCCACCCATGGCGTGTTCTCGAAGGACGCCGGCGCGATCCTGCGCGACGCGCCCTTCGACCGCCTGATCATCACCGACACCGTGCCGCTGCCGTCCCATATGAACATCGCTGACCTGAAGGGGCGGCTTGCGATCGTCAGTGTGGCCGGCCTCGTCGCGGAGGCGATCCACCGTCTGCACGATGGCGGCTCGATCAACGAGTTGTTGGACAAAGGGCCGTAAGGCGACTATCCGACCAGGACGCCCGTCCTGCATTCCAGGCTGGGCTTTCTGGGGCGCTCTCGATCGAGGGGATCATGCCGAGCAACGCACTGTTCGCCGATCTCTATCAGCTCACCATGCTCCGCGCCTATTTCGAATTGGGCATGGCTTCGCCGTCGGCGTTCAGCCTGTTCGTCTGCAAGTTGCCAGCGCGGCGCAACTTCCTGATCGCTTGTGGCCTCGCCGAGCTGTTGAGAGAGATAGAGTCCCTGCGATTTTGTGACGAGCAGCTCGGCTATTTGCGCGGGCTCGGCCAATTTCCAGAATCCTTCCTGGAATGGCTTCGAGGATTTCGCTTCACCGGCGACATTCATGCGATGCGCGAGGGAACGCCCTTTTTCCCCAATGAGCCGATCCTCGAAGTCGTGGCGCCGATTGCAGAAGCGCAGCTCATTGAGACGATCGTTTTGAACCAGATCGGGCTTCAGACCATTCTCGCATCCAAGGCGGCCCGTATAGTGGCGGCGGCGCGCGGACACCCGCTGGTGGATTTTGGCGCGCGGCGCGCCCAGGGAATTGACGCGGCCATCAAGGGCGCGCGAGCCTTCTATATCGCAGGCGCTTCGGCGTCCTCCAATTTGGCGGCCGGAAAGGCGTATGGGATTCCCGTGTCGGGAACCATGGCGCATAGTTTCGTCGAGGCCTGCGCCTCGGAGGCGCAAGCCTTTGAGGCCTTCGCACGGATTTTTCCCGAAACGACGCTCTTGGTCGACACCTACGACACGCTCGCCGGCGTGGCGAAGGTGATCGCGCTGTCGAAATCTCTTGGACCGGAATTTGAAGTTCGCTCGATTCGTCTCGACTCCGGCGACCTCGATCAACTGGCGCGTCAGTCGCGCCGAATGCTCGACGACGCGGGATTGACCAAGGTAAAAATCGTCGCCAGCGGCGGCTTGGATGAAGAGCAAATAGATCGGCTGACCGCGCGCAACGCGCCGATTGACATATTCGGCATCGGCACGGACATGGCAGTCTCAAGCGACGCACCCGCGCTCGACATCGCTTATAAGCTGGTCGAATATGCCGGCGTCGGTCGCATGAAACGGTCGACGGGCAAGTCGACCCTTCCCGGCCGCAAGCGGATATTTCGAAACTACGGCGACCAGACAGCCGTTTACGACGTGATTGGCCGCCATGACGAGGACCTCTCGAGCGCGCCGCTGCTGTCGCCCGTCATTCTTTCGGGCCGGCGGGTGGACGACAAAGCGGACGATATCGAGTCGATCCGCGCCTATGCGAAGCAAGCCATCGAGGCGCTGCCGCCCGATCATCGATCTCTTGCGACGCCCATCACGCCCTATGAGGTCAAAATCAGCGCAAAACTCGCGCAAGATCAACAAGCCATCCGCGCCCGATTGAGCGCCGCGACGGAAGACGGCTTGTGAAACTTGCAGCTTGGTGAAATCAGCCGCCCATCTCGGCGAGCGCGCGTTCGGCGAGATTGAGAAAGCGGCTGGCCAGCGGCTCCCACTTTTCCGGGCAGCGCGGAACCGGATCGAGAAGATGAGCGACCGCGAGCCTTCCGCGCAGCACCGCTCGCCAAACCGTATAAAGCGAGACCAATTTATCCGGCGGGGGCTCCCCAAGCCGTCCCGCCACGCGCGCGATGATTTTCGGCCCCAAGAGGGGAGCGCCGAGCAGCGCGCATTCCAGGCCAAGATAGGTCAGTTCGTCGAGAGGATCGACTTGGCGCAATTCGCTGTTGAACTCCAGGCAATCGAAAATCGCGATCGGATCGTCGAAACAAATATGCTCGGGCCGAAGATCGCCGTGGCCGTCGACGATGTGCTTCAGACGCGCGCGCTCCTCGAGAAGCGGCCGATTCATCGTCAGCTGTGCGTCTAAGCGATCGAGAAGGCTTGGAATGCGCCCATGATCAAGCGCGAAATCACGGCGGGTGAGAATGCGGCGATTTTCCGTCTGCTCACGAAAGAAACGCGCGACATAGGCGCTGGGCGAAATCGCCGAGCGCTCAACGCGCCGGTAGAACTCGCCGAGCGTCTCGCAAAGCGCGTCGATCAGCCTGTCGTCCAGGCCTCCATCGCCCAGCATTCGGTCGAGCATGCGGTCGGCGGGCAGACGGCGCATCTCGACCAACCAGTCGACGACGGCGCCTTCACCGCCCAATGACAAATTGCCTTCCTTGGAGAGATTCAGTGGAACGAGGCCAAGATAAACCTGTCTCGCCAAGCGCCGGTTGAGACGCAGCTCTTCCCGGCAATTGCTTTCGCGCGCCTGCAAGGTCGAGAAGTCGAGGAAGGGAAAGCGAACCGGTTTCTTTAGCTTGTAAGCTTGGTCTCCCGCTAAGAAGACGAAGGACATATGCGTTTCGACGACTGTTACGTCCCGCGGCGAATGCGGATAGGTCGACGCTTCACTCAAGAACCGTACCTCGTCCGCGATGGAAACGGAGACGCATGCGGCGTCCCCGCCTGCGTTTTGGCCGGCGGTTGAATTCATCGTCGGTGTTCCAACCCCTGCTCGTGGGCAAGGTCTCCCATTTCGGTCGCTCCCCACGGCGCATACGCCACTTGCAAACACCCGCCGCGGAACCAAACTATGACGAGTGCAGCGCAAGGTTATTATCATGGCCGCTTCGCCCATGCGACTTCTCGCCGGTGACGCTCTCGTGATCGTCGACCTCCAGCGCGACTTTTGTTCCGGCGGCGCCTTGCCTATCGCGGACGCCGACAAAATCGTTCCCGTGATTAGCGATCTCATCGAGGAGGCGACCGAGGCGAAAGCGCTCGTTGTTGCTTCGCGTGATTGGCATCCGCCGGACCATTCGAGTTTTCTTGGCTACGGCGGATCTTGGCCCACGCATTGCGTGCATGGAAGCGATGGCGCTAAATTTCACCCCGCATTGCGATTTCCTAGCGATGCGCTCATAGTCAGCAAGGGTCAAACGGTCGACAGGGATCAGTATTCCGCCTTCGACACAACGGGATTGGCCAATGAGCTTCGATGCCGCGGCGTCAAGCGTGTTTTGATCTGTGGGCTCGCCCAAGATGTTTGCGTGCGCGCCACCGCGCTCGATGCGGTCGAAGCGGGGTTCGAGACGCATGTCCGATTGTCCGCCACCCGGCCGATTGCTCCTACTCGCGGGAAGGAAGCGGTGGCGGAGATGGTTCGCGCGGGCGTCCTAGTAGAAGGAGACTGACGGGCCAAGCGCATAACCGCGTCGCCGCAACATTTCGTCGCGTGGCGGTCATGGCTGCGCATCGTAGGATAAAGCAATTCGTCCGCCAGACGCGCATGCGAGCAATCGTTCATATGCGTCGCGAGGGGACGTTAGGGAGAATAACAATGCCAGACATCAACACCGAGAAAGTTTGTTACGTGATCATTAGGGCTCGCGAGTTGGAATCCGGGGATGAAGGAGTCGAGGCCGACGCTTCGAATCCCGCGGATGACAAATGCGTCAGCGTTCTGACCGAGGAAGCCTTCTCGACAGTCCGCCAGGAACTCGGCGCGTTCATCGACGCCATGGACGAAGACGAGCAATGCGAATTAGTCGCGCTCACATGGGTCGGGCGCGGCGATTTCTCCGCGGAGGAATGGGAAGCCGCCATCGCACAGGCTCGTGAACGGCGCGTGGGCCCAACCTCCACCTATCTCCTCGGCATCCCATTACTCGCCAGTCATCTCGAGTCCGGTCTCGATGAATTCGACGAAAGTTGCGAGGGCTATGCGTCAGACCACCAATAAGGGGTATGAGTTAGCAATTCGTGATACCCGCTCCGCAATGAAGCGGATCAAGAACTTTGGACGTCCATAAGGCTACAATTCCGGCGCCGATAAACATGCGTGCGAGGGTCGGCGCAAGCGACATGAGCGAAGAGAATTTTTTCTTCACGCGGTCATCGATCCGGTGAAGTGCATTTTCAGAGTTTGAAATTCTGATTCAGCGCGGGCATCTCAACTTGCGTATTGGTAAGCCTGGTGGCGAAGCAGGACATGACGCTTTCTTCGCCGTGAACGAGAAAAGTGTGTGTTGGCCGGGCTTGCTTATGCCAGGCGAGCAGTTCCGCTTGATCCGCGTGCGCTGAAAATCCATTGATCGTGTGGAGTTTCGCTCGAACCGGGATTTTTTCGCCAAAGATGGTCACCTCCCTGGCGCCGTCGATGATTTGTCGCGCGAGCGTTCCGCGCGCGGCGAAGCCGACAAATATGACGGTCGCATCTTCGCGCCCAAGGTTATGTCTGAGAGCCTGAAAATCTTTTGATTTCTCCTGGATTTTGGGGAGTCATGGGGGCATTCACAGGTTAGATTTGAGCTTGGGATTTGATTCTTGGGAGCCTTGCCGATGCGCGAGCAAGAGGGTGAGGAACTGTTCGACGATTTGTCGTGTCAATCCGCGCCGGAGAACAAAAACGCGGTGGCGGCACGCCTTCGCACGGCGGAGCGACGGCAGATTGCTTTGCGCGCGGTTTGTCTTGATGAACTCGTTCCAAACGATCATCGCGTTCGCATGGTGTGGAGCTTTGTCGAAGGACTCGACCTGTCGGCGTTGCTTGCCGGAATCAAGTCGGTTGAAGGCCGACCCGGTCACCCGCCATGCGATCCGCGCATATTGATGGCGCTGTGGCTTTACGCAACGGTCGAGGGCGTGGCGAGCGCACGGCGCATTGCGCGGCTGTGCGAGGATCATATCGCCTATCAGTGGCTGTGCGGCGGAGTTGGCATGAACGCCAAGACGCTGGCGGATTTTCGGGTTGGGCATGGGGCTGCGCTGGAGCAACTTCTCATCGACAGTTTCACGGCGTTGGCGGCGGCGGGCGTGGCGAATCTGGATCGTGTGGCGCAAGACGGTGTTCGGGTGCGTGCGGCCGCGGGAGCGGCGTCGTTTCGCCGGCATTCGACGCTGGAGGAATGTCACGCGGAAGCGACTGATGCGCTTGAGCGCCTTCGCCAGGAAGCGCGGAGCGACCCTGGCGCGGCAAGCCGGCGGGAGGCGGCGGCGCGCTTGCGGGCGGCTCAAGATCGCGAACAGAGAGTCGCGAAAGCTCTCGAGATCACGCGAGCGCTGCGAGAGCTGCAACAGGACCGGGCGCGGCGTCGCGAGGAGCGGGCCTTTCGGGAACAACAGAAGCGGGCGAACAGCGATGAGAAGGGCGCATCGGCGCCCGCGACAGCGAAAGAAAGAGAGCAGGAAAATAAGAAGGAGCAGGAGCCACGCGCTTCGACCACGGACGCGGAAGCGCGGGTGATGAAGATGGCCGATGGCGGGTTTCGTCCGGCTTACAATGTGCAGTTTGCTTCCGACACGCGGAGCGGCGCGGTTGCTGGCGTCGACGTCGACAACAACGGTTCCGACATGGGCAAGATGGCGCCGATGAACGAAACGCTGACCCAAAACTATGGCGAGCGTCCGCATCAACATCTGGTCGATGGCGGCTACGTTAAATTCGACGACATCGAAAAATTGGAAGCCGCCGGTTCCGAAGTCTACGCGCCCGTTCCGGCGCCGCGCGATAAGAGTCGTGATCGATACGCCCCGCAACAAGACGATGCGCCGGCCATTGCCGCCTGGCGAAAACGCATGAGCGAGGAAGCGGCCAAGGACATTTACAAACAGCGAGCGGCGACGGCGGAATGCACGAACGCCCAAGCGCGCAATCGTGGGTTACGCCAGTTTCTGGTGCGTGGCGTGGACAAGGTCAAATCAATCGCGGTCCTGCATGGCTTGACGCACAATATGGTGTGCGGCTGGCGCCTCATCCCGATTTGAGGCGGCGAACTCACGTAGGCAACGCGTCGGCGACAAGAAGGATCGGCATCGGCAATTTGTTGCTTCACGCCGACAAGACAAGAACGCCTTCGCTCGCGTCGTTCCGCATAGCTCCTTGCTCCTTTGGAGCCCGCCAAACTCGCGAACCTATCCAAACGACATCCATTCCCGTCCTATCAATCCATCGCATTCGAGATGTGATTCCGTTAGGCCAGATGCTGGTTGCGCTCAACAAGCCCAAGGCGCGGATTCATTTTCAGCCTCTGAGGTGATGACGGACCCGCCCGCCCGCGCACATCCCCGACCCAGCCATGATAACGGTGCCACCATTTATTTTGTTCAGCGCCATGGAGTCGGCGGTTTCCCGCACGAATCTCAGGCCAGGCAAATGGAAGGGATCACGCCCTTGACGGAACAGCCGGGCGGTCTTGTGGTCATAACACTCTGGATGTCGTTGAAATATCTCGGTGGCTGAAATCGCCATTGGAGAGTCCAGAAACACATTAATCGAGGGTCTCAGACGGCGCTTTTCAACGCCTTCATGCAGAAAATACAAAAGCTCCTGCGCGCGCTCCAGAGCGAACGTTGGTATGATGACATTGCCGCCGCGCTGAAAACCGTCGTTGATCGCGTCATAAAGTTCGTCGATCGACGGCTGCAATTGCCGGTGCAGCCTATCGCCATAGGTCGTTTCCATGACCACCACGTCCACTTGAGGCGGCGGGGCGGGAGCGCGGAGCAGTGGGCGTCCAGGGGCGCCGAGGTCGCCGGAGAACAGCACACGGCGCGCGTGATCCCCTTCTTCGAGCTGCACCAGTATGCTCGCCGAACCAAGAATATGGCCCGCGTCGAGAAAGGTGGCGCGGATTCCGTCGGCGAGTTTGAGCGGTTGATCGTAAACAGCGGTGCGTCCAAAAAACTCAAATGTGTTTAACGCGTCGAGGATCGAATAGAGCGGCCGGATTTCCGCCGGGTGATGTTTATGCCGCGCGGCTCTCCGTGATCGCCAGGCGGCCTCCTCCTCTTGCAAGTGAGCGGAGTCGAGCAGCACCAGCCGGCTTAGCTCGCGAGAGGCGGCCGTGGTGATGATTTCGCCGCGAAAGCCCCGCTTGACCAGCAGCGGCAGGCGTCCGCAATGATCCAAATGAGCGTGGGTCAACAGCAATTGATCAATGGTGGACGGATCGAACCCGAAGGGCTCGCCGTTTTCCTCATCGAGTTCGCGGCTGCCTTGATAAAGACCGCAATCGATCAACACGTGATGGCCTGCGGATTCGATCAAATGACAGGAACCCGTGACGCCGCGATCGGCGCCATGGAATGACAACTTCATATTTGCCTCGCTCGCACGTTCTGTAACTTTGACGAGTTACCTCATGCAAAGAGCCCCGGCGGTCAACGCCTCGGGCGATATATGGCCCGAGGAGTCACTCGGCGTGGCGTTCCGACGCCGATCGGTGCGCGTTGCACGACCAAAGCATGGATTTGCGCGTCACCGAAACCGCTGAAAGGGAGAAAATTGGAATTTTATTCACAATTTGATTTCGCCAGAGGGAGCAGTGAGGTAAGCGATAGCGCCTTTCAGAGTAAATAGTTTGTTGTAATCCGCTTCTGGAATGTTGCGTCCCATGCGTTCATAAATCGCGATGATCAGATTGTTGAAGTCCATCGAGTCGAGATCGAGCGCCGAGCGCATATCCTCGTTTTCGGAGAGGCTCGAAAGATCGGCTTCGGGCGCGATTTCGCCGATGAGTTCGAAGAGAAGCGCATTGATTTCGTCTGGGGTCCTAGCGTGCTGGGTCATAGTTTGTCAGGCTCCTGCAAAAGATCACGGACGTTGGCGAGGAGCAGGCCGCCGATGTGCCCGTCGGTGACCCGGTGATCGCCGGCGAGAGTCGCCACTACCACGGGCCGCGGCGGGACTGTCCTGAATTTCGTGTGTGATCTGGGCACAATGGGAACGAAGGAGTTCTCCCATGGCCCGACGCAAGGAACCGAAAATCCCCGACGCGCTACTCGACCAGCTTTTGGCCGGCGCGGATGCGAAAACAGCGTTTGATCCCAATGGTTTGCTCGACGAGCTGAAGAAGGCGCTGGCCGAGCGGGCGCTGAACGCCGAGATGGATCATCATCTGACGACCGGCGAGCCCGGCAACAGCCGCAACGGCTATGGCAAAAAGACCGTGACGACCGACACGGGCCGGATCGAGCTGGAGATTCCGCGCGATCGGCAATCGAGCTTCGATCCGCAGCTCATCGCCAAATATCAGCGCCGTTTCCCTGGCTTCGACGAGAAAATCGTCTCCATGTATGCGCGCGGCATGAGCGTGCGGGAGATCGCCGGACATTTGCGCGATCTTTACGGCGTGGAGGTTTCGCCCGATCTGATCAGCGCCGTCACCGACGCCGTTCTCGACGAGGTCGCCGCGTGGCAGGGGCGTCCGCTCGAAGCCGTTTATCCGATCGTCTTCTTCGACGCGCTGCGCGTCAAAATCCGCGACGAGGGGCTCGTCCGCAACAAGGCCGTTCACGTCGCTCTGGGCGTCCGCGCCGACGGAACCAAGGAGATTCTCGGCCTCTGGCTCGAACAGAACGAAGGCGCCAAATTCTGGCTGCGCGTCATGAACGAGCTGAAAAACCGTGGCGTCGAGGATATTCTCATCGCCGTCGTCGACGGTCTGAAGGGCTTTCCGGAAGCGATCCTTTCCGTCTTCCCCGAGGCGCAGGTCCAGACCTGCATCGTGCATTTGCTGCGCAACAGCCTCGACTTCGTCTCCTACAAGGATCGCAAGGCCGTGGCTGCGGCGTTGAAAACCATCTATCGCGCCGACGACGCCACGGCGGGCGAAGCGGCGCTTGCGGCTTTCGAGGCCTCGGAATGGGGCAAAAAATATCCGGCGATCGGCCAGAGCTGGCGTAGGGCCTGGGGCGAGGTAGTTCCCTTCTTCGCCTTTCATCCCGACGTGCGGCGGCTGATCTACACCACCAACGCCATCGAGGCACTGAACTCGAAACTGCGTCGCGCCGTGCGCGCCAGAGGCCATTTTCCAACCGACGAGGCCGCGACGAAATTGCTGTTTCTGGTCTTGAACAAAAGCGAAAAAGAATGGACCATGCCCGCCCGTGAATGGTCCATCGCCAAAGCCCAGTTCGCTATTCTCTTCGGCGAGAGATTCACAAAGGCGATGAACTGACGATGTTCAACCGCCCAGACCATACACAGAATTTCTGACAGGCCCGCCGCGGCTCGATCCGGTCCTCCACGACCCAAGGCCGCGTGACGATCCGTCCAAAGCCGATGATCGCGACCTGCGGCGGATGGATGATGGCCGTCACCGCCTCGGCGCCGCGTTCGCCGAGACTCGTGATGGTGATGGTCGCCGATCCAAGCTCGGAACTGCGCAGACCTCCCTTGCGCGCTCTTTCGACGATATCGCGCAAGGCGCTCATGATCTCGGACAGGGATTTTTGATCGGCGTCGCGGATCGCCGGCGCGATCAAACCGCCGCCGCGCAACGACACCGCCCAGCCGAGGTGGACACCATCGCCCGGCTTGAATTCTCCGTCAAGAAATGCGCCGTTCAGCCGTGGCGTCTTGCGCACCGCCAAGGCGGAGGCTTTCAACAGCAGCGCCGCCGGCAGCAAGCGATCCCGCGGCGCCCGCGGAGCGTTGCCCGCTTCGAGCCAGCCGAGCGCGCGCCCCAGGTCAATCGTCTCGCTCAAATAATAGTGCGGGATTTCGCGTTTCGAGCGGCTCATCGCCGCGGCGATCGCGGCGCGCATGGCGGCCGCGTCGTAGCCCGCGACGTGGCGGGCTGGCTCGGCTCGCCGCCGTGCGCCGCCTTCGACGTCGGCCAATCGGATGGAGCCCACGACGCCCGAGCCCGTCAACTTGCGCAAATCGACGCCAAGCTCCGCGGCGCGGCGGCGCGCGACGGGGGTGATTTTGGCGCGCGCTCCGGTCGTCCCGAGCGTTGGCGGCGGAGGAACGGTCGGCGCAGAGATTTTGACGGTCGCTTCGGCGGTCGACGCGGGAATTTTGCGCTGGACGGCGGAAACAGGTAACGACGGCGCGCCATCGTCGATATGCGCGAGAAAAGGGCCTGTCAGAAATTCTGTGTATGGTCTGGGCGGTTGAACATCGTCAGTTCATCGCCTTTGTGAATCTCTCGCCGAAGAGAATAGCGAACTGGGCTTTGGCGATGGACCATTCACGGGCGGGCATGGTCCATTCTTTTTCGCTTTTGTTCAAGACCAGAAACAGCAATTTCGTCGCGGCCTCGTCGGTTGGAAAATGGCCTCTGGCGCGCACGGCGCGACGCAGTTTCGAGTTCAGTGCCTCGATGGCGTTGGTGGTGTAGATCAGCCGCCGCACGTCGGGATGAAAGGCGAAGAAGGGAACTACCTCGCCCCAGGCCCTACGCCAGCTCTGGCCGATCGCCGGATATTTTTTGCCCCATTCCGAGGCCTCGAAAGCCGCAAGCGCCGCTTCGCCCGCCGTGGCGTCGTCGGCGCGATAGATGGTTTTCAACGCCGCAGCCACGGCCTTGCGATCCTTGTAGGAGACGAAGTCGAGGCTGTTGCGCAGCAAATGCACGATGCAGGTCTGGACCTGCGCCTCGGGGAAGACGGAAAGGATCGCTTCCGGAAAGCCCTTCAGACCGTCGACGACGGCGATGAGAATATCCTCGACGCCACGGTTTTTCAGCTCGTTCATGACGCGCAGCCAGAATTTGGCGCCTTCGTTCTGTTCGAGCCAGAGGCCGAGAATCTCCTTGGTTCCGTCGGCGCGGACGCCCAGAGCGACGTGAACGGCCTTGTTGCGGACGAGCCCCTCGTCGCGGATTTTGACGCGCAGCGCGTCGAAGAAGACGATCGGATAAACGGCTTCGAGCGGACGCCCCTGCCACGCGGCGACCTCGTCGAGAACGGCGTCGGTGACGGCGCTGATCAGATCGGGCGAAACCTCCACGCCGTAAAGATCGCGCAAATGTCCGGCGATCTCCCGCACGCTCATGCCGCGCGCATACATGGAGACGATTTTCTCGTCGAAGCCAGGGAAACGGCGCTGATATTTGGCGATGAGCTGCGGATCGAAGCTCGATTGCCGATCGCGCGGAATCTCCAGCTCGATCCGGCCCGTGTCGGTCGTCACGGTCTTTTTGCCATAGCCGTTGCGGCTGTTGCCGGGCTCGCCGGTCGTCAGATGATGATCCATCTCGGCGTTCAGCGCCCGCTCGGCCAGCGCCTTCTTCAGCTCGTCGAGCAAACCATTGGGATCAAACGCTGTTTTCGCATCCGCGCCGGCCAAAAGCTGGTCGAGTAGCGCGTCGGGGATTTTCGGTTCCTTGCGTCGGGCCATGGGAGAACTCCTTCGTTCCCATTGTGCCCAGATCACACACGAAATTCAGGACAGTCCCCGAGAAAAGACCCCACAGGCACGCGTTGACCGACCGGAACGACGATTTCGGCGATCGTCCCTTCAGCAAAAACCTCGATTTCGATCGCGCCCTTTTGGGTCTCGACGACCGCGATGATGCTGCCGCTTTTCACTTTGTCGCCCGGTTGAACCAGCCATTCGACGAGAGTGCCGGCCTCCATATCGGCGCCCAATGCGGGCATGCGGTAGTCGATCATGATGGCGCGACGAGTTCGCGCGCCGCCGCGGCGATTCCTTCCGCTTGCGGCAAGCAAGCGTCTTCGAGGTGCGCCGCATAGGGCATCGGAACCTCGCGTCCGCAAACGCGCCGCGGCGGCGCATCGAGTTCGAAGAAGGCGCTCTCGGCGACGCGCATGCCGATCTCGGCCGAGATAGAGTCCGAGCGCCAGCCTTCGTCGACGATCACGCACCGCCGCGTTCGACTGACGGTTTCGAGTATCGCCGTCGTGTCGAGCGGTCTCAGCACGCGCAGATCGAGCACTTCGGCCTCTATGCCCTCTTTGCTGAGGAAACTGGCGGCGGCGAGAGTTTTCGGCAAGCTCCCGCCATAAGTGATCAGGCTGACGTCGCGACCAGCGCGCCTAAAACGAAGTGAGAGTTCCCTCGGCTCTGCCGTGGTGGCAGTAGCAGTTTGATATTTCCTGCAGTACACTTTTCAGGATGTTCCGGCACGTAGGTTACGTTGCGTCTCTTTGTGTTGTGGACTTCCCGTGCGCGCAGCCCAAGATCCAAGGAAGGACTCGGGGCAACGCGCCGCCGAGGGAGTTAACCGGCTGCCCGGAACCTGCGGTAAGGTGATTCGGCCTCTCGTCTAAAAATCAAACTGAGACACTCCCCGGAAATCACCAACCTCCCTCAGAAACCTCATCCCGATCGGCGCTCCGAAAATGGCGGTGGGTAATTGCCCGTTATCCCATCCACGCCCTCGCGAAACGGGTATTTCGAGGTGTCCGAACGACTGCTACCGCTTAAGAGTTTGCTCGCTCATCGCCCTCACCTTGCATTCTCCGGAAACTGATTCGCAGTTTGATTGATGGCGGATGGAGAGTTACCAATGATGTCGCTGAAATGTTCGGTGAACACTCAACCATATTAAGTTCGAAAGCGGCGGATAGATCTAACATTAACAACTGCAACTCGAGAACCTCAAGATTAAGCCTGCCGTCGTCTCCAAAATCTGAAACTACTGATACTAATGATTTATAGGCATACCGTTTCAATACATTCAGAAAGTCCATATTTTGCCAATCACGAGGCGATTGAACGGATTGTTTCGATGGCACAGACACTGTCGTGCGTGAACCAAGAAAATAGCCTTCAGCATAAGGCGCCTCATCAGACCGATCTGAAAACTTCCACGAACATGGAGTTGCGCGCAACACCTTGTAGCAATAATTCAAACTGACCGTGGCAGACACAAGTTTTGAAGGATCGATATCTCCGTCAAATGAAAGGCACGCGTCAGCCTCTTGTGCCAAGTCGGATTTAAGCTTGACATTCGTCGCCATATAGTATATTATTAATGCAATTGCAGCCCTAAGTTCATGATGCGCTACAAACACTCGTATTGCAATCTCTGCAAATACATCGTATTTGCGTGAATTGTATTGTGTGCAATAATTATATATTGGAGAATTAGGCACCCTCAGCGCCGCATCATTAATTATATTTAATATGCTTGTTATTTTATCTGCCAAAATATCACTCTTACTAATTGATAGCAAGCGCGACGCAATCGACTTCTTGTTGAGTGAGTACGTTACGTAATTTTCGAGCTCTCTAATATGCTTGGATAAGTCGCGCTCTTCTTGTTTTGACACGACATTGCGCCCAAACAAAGCAGTGCAAAGCAGTTTTAGAGCTAGATCGGCACTAAACACCTGCGCGTCGAAGGACGAAAGACGCATCAACCGAAAGGCTGCTCGGCGTATTTCACCCAGCAACTCCGGAATCAAAGTCTCTGACGATCTCTCAATCAGAAAACTGCTAAGTTTACGTCGCACAAGCATAAGCGTAACAGCGGCGCATTTTCCAATAAGCCATATTCACCGCGCTCCCCTTCACATGGCCTCATGATCAAATTACAATAAACCTATCTGATAGTTACGCGGCATTCTGTTTTTTGATATTGCACGTGCACGGCTCCACTCTCATTATAATACTTGGAGGCAGTAGCGTAATTGACGCTTTTGGAGTGGGAAGGCGTGTGTTTCTCACAATAGTTACGTCTAGAGCCGCAGCAAACTCTAGTGCTAACAGCTGTAATTCAAGCATTGCCACCCCTAGTCCCACGCATGCCCGCGGTCCAAGCCCAAATGGCATATAATACTCCCCAGAAAAGTCACGATTTATATCAAATGATTCCGGGTTCTCCCACTTTTTTGCATCACGGTGATAAATCCAAGGAGCAATAATCAGTGACGTACCTTTATGAAGCTTAACTCCAGCTAGCTCTTGAGTTCTCATTATTTCACGCGACATGTAATACGCTGGCGGATATAAGCGGAGAACCTCTTGTACCAAAGCCTTACTTATTGGAGCGCGACGAATTGACGCTGCAGTAATTTCTCCCACATCATTAACGCACGCCCGCGCCTCATCCATGAGGCTTCGACTTATTTCTGGATTGACGGCAATGTGGTAAAGCAGCCAAGCCATCGCGGAACCTGCGGTGTGATGTCCGGCCAAAAGCATAAGTAGAATTTCGTCGTGGATTTCGCTTTCGTTCAATCCCATCGTTTCGTAAGCCCTAATGAGACTAGATGCCGAAGCGGACTTACGCGCTCGTTTCACCACAACCGCCATCATTTTGCGAGCGGCGGCAAGTCTGCGTTGCTTCCGAATGTGTACCCAAGGCAAATTAGGAAACACTTGAAATACCTTATCGGCAAGATCATTCTCCGCGAGCGCTACCGCCTCGGTCAAAACGCTTTCATCTCCCGGGGTGAGAACACCTTTTCCAAACACTAGGGAAGAAATTACGCGAAGCGCAAGGGCCGCAGTCGCCTTGTGAGCATCAAACTCCCCAGCTTTCCCAACCGAAGCGAGCCATTCCGCTATGACGGCTTCCATGATTTGAACGTAAGAACCTCCCACGCCTCTAGAGAATTCTCGATGGACAGCCTCTCGACGACGCTTGTGTTCATCACCGCTCATCGTAAGCATATTATAGCCTATCACTTCACGAAGGGTTCTTATCAGTCTTCCTTTGGCGATAACAACTTCCTCCGCCTTGAGTACCTGTTTTCCAACAGTTGGATCCGCCACCAAATATACCGGCTTAAACCCTAGTTCGAGTTTTACAAGAGCGCTGTTGGAACCGGCTCCTTTTTTGGTAAGAAAGTTGAGAGTGTCATGCCGAAATTGCGTAACGTCGGAAAATTTGTGCAACATCGCTAATCTCCATTGTATTTGCGTGGGAAAGAAGTCGTTTGAACTTTGGACCGGACTGATTCTCAAGCGGTATTTCGCCCGCCAAAACTTCAATGCCGTCGCCGTTGACGTTCTCACCAATGATCTGAGGCGGCCCATACCGTTCGGTTCGAATGCCGTTCATTCGAAGAAATCGCTCATATTTTGAGTCGGCAATTGCGACCAACCCCTTCGCGGCCATCGAAAACCCAAAGTGAAGCATCGCCGAGTAATTCATTACGGCATGCCGCGCCGAGTTAGGCGTTGGAACGACCCCAAAGCGACTGATTTCCCAATAGTTGACGTCGCGCGGATACGGTCTATTCTTCGCCAGATTTGGAAAAATGCTTTCACCCAGGTAAGGCCTATCCGTCCTCAAAGCACGAAATCCACCTACCAAGGCCCCTTCACAACAAAGCGCGCAATAGATCGCGTGCGAAGTGTCGAATACATCGACCTCTCTACCAGACGTGACTGGTAGTTCCCATCCACATATGTCGACGAAGAGAGTTTTACGTAATCTAAATAGTTCGTTAGCAAGCTGTGGTTCGCGATTGGCGGGAAAAAATACAGCACAATACTCAGCGCTGATCAACCGAGGATTTTTGAGTGGACTTGTTAGGGTCATATCTTTGGTCAGTTTGCCCGCGCTCATCATTATGCGACCTCGTAAGAAAATTCATCTTGCCTTTTCAACACCAAGCGGAGTTTTTGTGCTATCATGGATTTCCGGGGGTTTTGGGGATGGTTTCGCTTGACGAACAGATTGGAGCCGTAGAGGCTTGCCTAAGCGTCGCCGAACTGGCGGAGTGTTTGCATGGAATCGCGCAAAATTACGGTTTTGACAGCTTTTCGTTCGTTGATGTGGCAGAGCCTGAAAAATGCGCGCCTTTTTTTCTGACAACGGCCGAGCAAAAGTGGGTCGATGATTACAAATCTAACGATTTCATGAATTCAGACCCGATGATTCCCATCGTACGGCGCTCTAATGTGCCATTTAGTTGGAGTAGCGTTGCGTTGCCGGAGCGGTTAGGGCGTCGCAAACCCGCAGCCCTAAAGGTAATGGATGCAGCCTATGATCACGGGTTTTCGGAAGGGCTAATTATACCCTTTCATACTGCTGATAGAATTGGGAGAATAAGATCGGCATCTTGTGTTTTTTTTTGGAAAGATACAGTAAGCAAATTTAAGTTTACGTTGCTACACAATAAGCTGACCTTAACGATAGTTTTGCTATATTGGGCTCAGCGAACAATTGATTTAACTGCGGTAGAGGCCGGTTATCGTCAACCTTTCTCAAACTCGGAAGGGCAAAAGTGTGGGCGCACGCCTCTCACAGATAGGGAGCGCGACGTTCTTTGTTGGGCCGCGCGTGGAAAGACGATGAGCGAAACTGGAGACATTCTGGGGATCTCCGAGTTCACTGTGGAAGAATATGTCAGGCATTCCCTCCGAAAACTCGACGCCGTGACCAAGGCCCAAGCCGTTGCCAAAGCTATCTATGCGGGATTGATCGACGTTTAAAACGGTTACTTCTAATTACAACTAACAATTTGTCGCTGCGAAGATATTGATGCATTCAGTCGAAAGGACGTCTCGGGCCGGGACACGATCCGGGAGCTGATGGATTCAACTCAAGTAGACACGAGAGCCATTATCTTCACAAGACGCAATGTCACCAAAAAGACGAGGAGCACAACGAAAGCCGCCGCCTCGTTTCCCTCCGGCGTGGATCGCCTTGTTTTGACACGCCGCGACGGCGATGCTGCATAGCTAAATCGTAAGTAAACGCTTTTCCGATGACCTACGCGGCGAGGCTTGACGCCGGCTGAAAGTTCCAAGGCATGAGTTCCTGGGAGTGTCCGAAATTTTGTGTGCGGGGCCGGGTTGACCATCACGCCGTGACGAACCTCTCGTCGAACATGATGGCGAATTGAGTTTTCGCCTCGCACCATTCGCGCGGTGGCATTTTCCATTCTCCCGCGACTTGGCGCAAGACGAGATACAGCAACTTCATCGCGGCGTCGTCGGTTGGAAAATGCCCCCTCGTTCGCACGGCGCGCCGCAATTTCGCGTTCAAGGATTTTATGGCGTTGGTCGTATAAATGATCCGCCGCACCGCCTCTGGAAAGGCGAAAAACGGGATGGCCTGCTCCCAGTTTCTCCGCCAGCTTTGGGCAATCGAGGGATATTTCTTGCCCCAGGGACCGGCGTCGAAAGCGTCAAGAGCGTCCTTGCCGGCGTCGGCGTCTTTGGCCCGGTAGACCTTCTTCAATTCGGCGGCGATGGCCCTGCGATCTTTCCATGACGCGAAATCCATCGAATTTCTGATGAGATGGACGATACAGGTCTGCACGACCGTCTGTGGAAAGACCGCGTTGATCGCCTCCGGAAAGCCCTTGAGGCCGTCGACCACGGCGATCAAAATATCCTCGACGCCGCGGTTTTTCAGCTCGTTCATGACGCGCAGCCAGAATTTGGCGCCCTCCGAGGTTTCGATCCAAAGACCGAGAATATCCTTGGTTCCCTCTGGCGTGACGCCGAGCGCGACATAGACCGCCTTGTTGCGAACCAAGCCTTCGTCGCGGATTTTGACGCGCAACGCGTCGAAGAAAACCAGAGGATACATCGCCTCGAGCGGACGATTTTGCCATTCGGCGACCGTCTCCAGCACCGCGTCGGTGATCGTCGAGATCAGGTCCGGCGAGACGTCTAGCCCATAAAGTTCAACGAGATGGCCCTGTATCTCGCGGACCGTCATGCCGCGCGCGTACATCGACACGATTTTCTCGTCGAAACCAGGGAAACGCCGCTGATAGCGGGCGATCAGCTTCGGATCGAAGCTCCCCTCCCGGTCGCGCGGAACCTTGAGGTCGATCCTCGACGTCTCGGTCAGCACCGTCTTCTTCGAATAGCCGTTGCGATGGTTGGATTTTCCCGCCGCCGACTTGCCTTCAAGATGATCGTCCAGCTCGGCGTTCAAAACCCGTTCCGCCAGAGCCTTCTTCAGCTCGTCAAAAAGCCCGTCCTTGGAAAACACCTCCTTCGGATCGCGCCCAGAAAGAAGCTGGTCGAGTGTGTCCTTCTTGATCGCCATAGTCCGCCTCCCACGGTTCCACGATGGCCCAACACACAAGATTCTGACAGTCCCGAGTTCCTCGATGCGGCTTTGAGGCTGGCCTTGGAGAATGGCATTTAACGTTTCGGTGATGTAGGCGACGGGATCAACCTCGTTCATCTTGCAGGTCGCGACGATCGACGCGAGCAGCGCCCAATTTTCCGCGCCAACCTCGTTTCCGGCGAACAACGCATTCTTGCGCGTAAGAGCTGCGGGTCTGATGGCGTTTTCGACCGGGTTCGTATCCAGTTCAAGGCGGCCGTCCTCCAAGAACCAGGTAAGGCCGGTCCAGTGGCTCAGCGCGTAACGGATGTCGCCAGCCAGCGTGGAGCCTGACGAGATCAGCGACAGTTGCTTCTCGAACCACGGCTTCAAGGCTTCGACGATCGGAGCGGAGAGTTTCTTGCGCGCCGCCAGCCGCGCCTCTGGCGCATGGCCACGCACGTCGGCCTCAATGACGTAGAGCGCGGCAATGTGGCGGACCGCCGTTTTCGCGATCGGAGATTTCGTGTTGCGCACGAGCTTGACGAAGCGCCGCCGAAGATGACTCCAGCAATGGACCAGCGTCCATGGTCCTTCATCGCGCCTTATGCGCGTGAGAAGCTCATATCCGTCGTAGCCGTCGCATTGCGAAAGAAGGAGTTCTCCCATGGCCCGACGCAAGGAACCGAAAATACCCGACGCCATTCTCGACCAGCTTTTGGCTGGCGCTGATCCGAAAACCGCTTTTGACCCGAATGGCTTGCTGGACGAGCTGAAGAAGGCGCTGGCGGAGCGGGCGCTGAACGCCGAGATGGATCATCATCTGGGGAATGGCGAGACCGGCAACAGCCGGAATGGCTATGGCAAGAAAACGGTGACGACCGAGACCAGCCGGATCGAGCTGGATATTCCGAGGGATCGGCAATCGACGTTCGATCCGCAGCTCATCGCCAAATACCAACGGCGCTTTCCGGGCTTCGACGAGAAGATCATTTCCATGTATGCGCGAGGCATGAGCGTGCGCGAGATCGTCGGGCATTCGCGCGATCTTTATGGCGTCGATGTCTCGCCGGAGCTGATCAGCGCGGTCACCGACGCGGTTCTCGAGGAAGTCGCGGCCTGGCAGGCCCGCCCGCTCGAGCCGGTCTATCCGTTGGTCTTTTTCGACACCTTGCGCGTCAAAATCCGCGACGAAGGGCTGGTTCGCAACAAGGCCGTTCATATCGCGCTCGGCGTAAGAGCCGACGGAACCAAGGAGATTCTTGGGCTTTGGCTCGAGCAGAACGAAGGCGCCAAATTCTGGCTGCGCGTCATGAACGAGATGAAGACCCGCGGCGTCGAGGACATTCTCATCGCCATCGTCGATGGTCTCAAGGGTTTCCCTGAGAGCCTGAAAATCTTTTGATTTCTCCTGGATTTTGGGGAGTCATGGGGGCATTCACAGGTTAGATTTGAGCTTGGGATTTGATTCTTGGGAGCCTTGCCGATGCGCGAGCAAGAGGGTGAGGAACTGTTCGACGATTTGTCGTGTCAATCCGCGCCGGAGAACAAAAACGCGGTGGCGGCACGCCTTCGCACGGCGGAGCGACGGCAGATTGCTTTGCGCGCGGTTTGTCTTGATGAACTCGTTCCAAACGATCATCGCGTTCGCATGGTGTGGAGCTTTGTCGAAGGACTCGACCTGTCGGCGTTGCTTGCCGGAATCAAGTCGGTTGACGGCCGACCCGGTCATCCGCCATGCGATCCGCGCATATTGATGGCGCTGTGGCTTACGCAACGGTCGAGGGCGTGGCGAGCGCACGGCGCATTGCGCGGCTGTGCGAGGATCATATCGCCTATCAGTGGCTGTGCGGCGGAGTTGGCATGAACGCCAAGACGCTGGCGGATTTTCGGGTTGGGCATGGGGCGACGCTGGAGCAACTTCTGGTCGACAGTTTCACGGCGTTGGCGGCGGCGGGCGTGGCGAATCTGGATCGTGTGGCGCAAGACGGTGTTCGGGTGCGTGCGGCCGCGGGAGCGGCGTCGTTTCGCCGGCATTCGACGCTGGAGGAATGTCACGCGGAAGCGACTGATGCGCTTGAGCGCCTTCGCCAGGAAGCGCGGAGCGACCCTGGCGCGGCAAGCCGGCGGGAGGCGGCGGCGCGCTTGCGGGCGGCTCAAGATCGCGAACAGAGAGTCGCGAAAGCTCTCGAGATCACGCGAGCGCTGCGAGAGCTGCAACAGGACCGGGCGCGGCGTCGCGAGGAGCGGGCCTTTCGGGAACAACAGAAGCGGGCGAACAGCGATGAGAAGGGCGCATCGGCGCCCGCGACAGCGAAAGAAAGAGAGCAGGAAAATAAGAAGGAGCAGGAGCCACGCGCTTCGACCACGGACGCGGAAGCGCGGGTGATGAAGATGGCCGATGGCGGGTTTCGTCCGGCTTACAATGTGCAGTTTGCTTCCGACACGCGGAGCGGCGCGGTTGCTGGCGTCGACGTCGACAACAACGGTTCCGACATGGGCAAGATGGCGCCGATGAACGAAACGCTGACCCAAAACTATGGCGAGCGTCCGCATCAACATCTGGTCGATGGCGGCTACGTTAAATTCGACGACATCGAAAAATTGGAAGCCGCCGGTTCCGAAGTCTACGCGCCCGTTCCGGCGCCGCGCGATAAGAGTCGTGATCGATACGCCCCGCAACAAGACGATGCGCCGGCCATTGCCGCCTGGCGAAAACGCATGAGCGAGGAAGCGGCCAAGGACATTTACAAACAGCGAGCGGCGACGGCGGAATGCACGAACGCCCAAGCGCGCAATCGTGGGTTACGCCAGTTTCTGGTGCGTGGCGTGGACAAGGTCAAATCAATCGCGGTCCTGCATGGCTTGACGCACAATATGGTGTGCGGCTGGCGCCTCATCCCGATTTGAGGCGGCGAACTCACGTAGGCAACGCGTCGGCGACAAGAAGGATCGGCATCGGCAATT
Source organism: uncultured Alphaproteobacteria bacterium (assembly GCA_963699455.1). Taxonomy (GTDB): domain Bacteria; phylum Pseudomonadota; class Alphaproteobacteria; order Rhizobiales; family Beijerinckiaceae; genus Methylocystis. The sequence goes on from CAVOTY010000008.1 coordinate 379,723, forward strand.
TGTTGCTTCACGCCGACAAGACAAGAACGCCTTCGCTCGCGTCGTTCCGCATAGCTCCTTGCTCCTTTGGAGCCCGCCAAACTCGCGAACCTATCCAAACGACATCCATTCCCGTCCTATCAATCCATCGCATTCGAGATGTGATTCCGTTAGGCCAGATGCTGGTTGCGCTCAACAAGCCCAAGGCGCGGATTCATTTTCAGCCTCTGAGGGCATTGTCGCCGTTTTTCCGGAGGCGACGGTGCAAACCTGCATCGTCCATCTTCCGCGCCACAGCCTTGATTTCGTTGCCTACAAGGACCGCAAAGCCGTGGCGGCGGCGCTCAAGGGCGTCTATCGCGCCAAGGACGCGGCCGATGGCGAAGCCGCCCTGGCGACCTTCGAGGCCGGCGCATGGGGGCAAAAATATCCAGCGATTGGCCAGAGCTGGCGAAGGGCTTGGTCGGAAATCATTCCGTTCCATGCCTTTCATCCGGACGTGCGGCGACTGATTTACACAACAAACGCCATTGAGGCGTTGAACTCGAAACTTCGCCGAGCCGTTCGGGCGAGAGGGCATTTTCCAACCGACGAGGCGGCGATGAAATTGCTGTTTCTGGTCTTGAACAGATCGGAAAAAGAATGGACTATGCCCGCGCGTGAATGGTCGATCGCCAAAGCCCAGTTCGCCATTCTGTTCGGCGAACGTTTCACCCGAGCGATGGCGTGAATATTTTCAACCGTTCAGGCCAAACACGGTATTCCTGACAGACCATTTTTTTTGAAGCTGATTTTTTCCATGCGCGGGAAGCGCCACGGCGTGTCGCGCGAAACGACGACGCCGCGCGCGGCTTCGCAAGCAGCGCATGCACGGTCAAATCTGGCTTCTCGGCGAGACGCCCCAGCAGAAAATCGCGCTGGCCCGCCAGCGGATAGGGTCGCTTGCCGCCCATCGGCTTGGCCGCCGCGCTGCCCGTCGCGCGCGCCGCTTGCGCCCGGCGCACCGCGCTGGCGACGCTTACCGCATCCGCGCCGCCGCGGCGCGCGTCGTCGATCCGCTCCACGCCAACGCCATGACACGCTCACGAAGATCGTTCGCGTAGGGTCGCGCCATTCTTCCCGGCCTCCAAATCCCGGTTGGTGGAATGATTCAGATCCAGCAAAAAAGCCTCCCGCCGATTCAGCCAATCTCGGAAAGACACTAGGCCGTTCCTTCGCTGGTCCGGGCTGAACGATCAAGATCTTGTCCGGTTCGTTCCGCGGAGACCGTGCTGGCGCTTGGCGCACTTGCCGCCGCGGCTGGCATGGGAGGATATTCAGCGTGCGATTGACGCAATCGACGTGACGACACCGTCAGGAATGCGCGACCGCGCGATCATGCTCGTGCTCGCTACGACTGCTCTGCGTAATAAGGAGCTCCGGGCGCTCGAACTTAAGGACATCCGTTGGCGAACAGCGGAAGTCCTTGTGCTGCCAATCAAGGGGAAGCGCGACCGAGTCGTGCCGCTCTTGAACGAAGCACGCGCGGCGCTTGCAAACTACATTCTGCATGCCAGGCCGAAGGTCGACAATCCCCACGTGTTCCTTTCGTATGCTTCTCCAGCGCGCCGGTTCAACTGAACTTCCATCTTTGCAAAACGATAAGTTACTGATCTCGCGTCACATTGCAGCGAGCGAGGTTGGCGTTACTGGCTACATTCGGGGTTGACGTCGAGGAGTTCGAAGGCGCGTTGCTGGGTCGGTGTTGGCCTCGTGTAGAGGGTGAAGACATATTTCTCGTTCAAGGCGGTTGTCGCCTCGATACGGGAATAGGTGGCGAGATCGGCGAGCAGCGTCCGCAGGCTATGCACGGGAAGGCCGTCCGGCGTGTGGCCAGTGGCCTCTTTCGCCTTTGCGGCTTGCGAACGCTCGGCCTTGGCGACGATGCTGACTCTTGCCGCGCTGGCGGCCTCGTGATCGGTTTCATCGTAGAGCATCGGCGCGAGTTGATCGCGCATGTGATGCTCGACGTAGAGCCCGAGCATGCACAAGAACACATGGGCGCGCACACGATCGGCGTTCCAGTGATGGATCGGGCGCACATGCAGGTCGATGGTCTTCAGGCAGCGGAAAGCCCGCTCCACCTGGGCCAGGCTCTTGTAGGCGCCGACTGTCGCGGCATCATCGAGGTCGGGGGCCGGCACGTTGGCGCGCACGACGTAGACGCCGTCGAGAGCGGCTTCCGCTGCGATGGCGTCATGCTTGCGGCGAAAAGAAAAGCTCGCGTCGCCGATCGTCAGATCGAAGTGCTTGGCCATCTTGTGGCGGTTGATGACCTTGCCGACTCTCAAGCCGATTTCCGCCTCGCCGCGCAAAGGCCCGCGTTGTCGTCCGACCGCCGCTACGATTTTTCCTAGATCGCGTTCGGTCGCGGCGAGCAACTCCTCGCGTTTATGCGTCCGCAACTTCGCGAGGTCGGGATTGCGGCAGACGATCAGTCGTTCGCCAGGAAAATCGGGTGAGGTGATCGAGGCCATGTCGCGATCGTCGAACAGCGACATTTGCAAGGCGCCGCCAACGGCGAGAGCCTGAATGTCGGGCGCGCGCAACGCGGTGATCCAATCGAGTCCGGCAGGTCGCAGCTCTTCGTCGATGCGCGCCTGGGTGATCATCCCGCGATCGCCGACCAGCACGACATGCTTCAAACCGAAGCGCTGTTTGAGCTTGTCGATCTGCGCGCTGAGCGGGTTGGGATCGGCGGTATTGCCTTCAAACACTTCGACCGCCACCGGACAGTCGTCCGGCGCGCACAGCAGGCCGTAAACGATTTGCAGCTTGCCCTTCTTGCCGTCGCGATTGTAGCCGCGTTTGGCCAGCTCGCAGCAGCGCCCTTCGACATAGCTCGACGACACGTCGTAGAGCACCAGCGTTCCATCGTGCAAATGCTTGCGGGCGAGCGCTTTCTCGACATGCTCCTGACGTTCGCCGAGCCAGTCGAGGGCGGTATAGAGTTCGTTCTCGTCGACATCGCCGAGTTCGAGAACCTCGCCAAGACTCGTCGACGCCGTGGCGGCGTCGAGCATGCGGGCGGTGGCGAGCTTGGAGGCGGGCGAAAGCAAGCGCATCACGACCATCGCCATAACGAGATCGCGACAGCGATTGCCCGCCGGCCCGAGAATGCGGTCGAGACCGATCTTACGCAAGGCGCCGAGCACGGCGGCGACATGACCATGCGGCAAGGAGCGGCGCAAAATGATTGGATCCTCGCCGACGGGGCTCGCCTTCCCGCCTTTGAGAAGGGTGCGAAACCCCTCGACGAGTTCGGTCGGCCAGTCGGTGAGATTGAGCAGCGTGCGTTTTTTGATCTTACCGTCCTCGCGATAGGATTCGCGCAGGAGGATGGCGGGCGGCGAGTTCCGGTTGGGGACGGCTTCGATATACATGGCTGAATGATAAAGCTGCATCACCAATAATGCAATCATAAACCAACCATTTACATGGCTACATTTCTGCGCCTAAAATCGGAAATTCCAATTGAAACTCAGCGCCTTAAGCGATTTCGAGGCTGGAAGTTCAGGTTCAAGTGCGCCGCCTCAATTTCGAGGATCGTCCGTTCACGATCGGAACAAGCCGGGATTGAGCTTCCCAGCACCGTGGACGCGCATCTGTTGCGCCACGGCCTGGCGACACAGCTCGTCCGGCGCCGGCGCCCGATCAATGAGGTCGCCGATCTCCTGGGTCACCGGAGCATCGACACCACCGCCATATACGTGAAGGTTGCCCTGCCGCAGCTCGCCGACGTTGCGCTGCCTTTCCCGGGAGACGCGTCATGAGCGTCTTCGTCAAGATGCTGGCCGAGAAAGTCCAGAGCTACATCGAGCTTCGTCGCTCGCTCGGCTACGCGTTCAAGAAGCAGGCCGGCACATTGCAGGCTTTCGTGCGCCACGTGGAGTCAAAGCAGCTGGGCGGTCCGCTCACCAAAGGCATGGCGCTCAACTTCGTCCTATCGTTTGCGGGCGCCGCCAACGGCCGAGCCACCCGTCATGGAGTGCTCCGCCGCTTTGGCGAATATCTCGCCGTCTACGACGCGGGCACCGAAGTGCTTGATCGTCGCGCCCTTCCCAGATCCCGAGCCATTCCACCGCCGCGCATCTTGAGCGACGGGGAGCTGGCGTCACTCATTGCGGCGTGCAGCCACCTCTCTCCGGCGATCCCTCAACGGGGGCGCACCCTGACGACGCTGGTCGGCTTGCTGGCGAGCACGTGCCTGCGATCCGGCGAAGCGCTTCGCCTGGATCGCGCCGATGTCGACCTCGTCGGCGGAGTTTTGCAGATCAGGAAGACCAAGTTTCGCAAGGATCGCCTGGTCCCGGTTCACGCCACGACTTTGGCGGCGCTGCGCCAGTATGCGCACCGACGCGATGCGGCGTTTCCGATGGCGAAGGATTGCGGATTTTTTCTCAGTTCGCGCGGCACTCGGCTGTCGTCGACTGGGCTTCATGGTGCGTTTTACGCGGCCTGTAAGCTGGCTGGATTGGATAATGGCAAGCCGATGAGGCCGCATGATCTGAGACACCGCTTCGCCGTGACGCGGCTCGCAGCATGGCACCGAGAGAACGCCGACCTGCAGGCGTTGCTGCCTTTGTTAGCCACCTATCTCGGCCATACCCGTTACTCCGACACCGCCTATTATGTGACGGGCACGGCGGACCTGCTTGGCATCGTGGTGGACCGCGCATTTGGTGATGGAGGCGCCTTATGAGCGCGCATGTCTCGCTCGCGCCGCTGCTGGAGTCGTTTTTTCGAAGCCGGCTGACCAACCAAAGAAACGCAAGTCCTTCAACCGTCGCCAGCTACCGAGACGCCTTGCGTATGTTGGTGCTATTCGTCGCTGAAAGAACCGGGCGTCAGCCATCGGCATTGGGCTTCGCGGATTTCGATCGAGATCTCGTTCTTGCTTTCCTGGACGAGCTTGAAGTGAAGCGCAAGAACTCGATTCAGAAGCGAAACGCGCGCCTGACAGCGATCCGATCCTTTTTGTTATTCGGCGTGCAAAATTGACCCCCATATGAGGGGAATCGGCGTGCAAAATTGACCCCCTCCAGTGTGGCTTGGACAGTCTGCTCGTTTTGGTTGAACGAGCAGGCGGTGGGGGATGTTGATAGTGGAGACGATAGGACGGATCCGGCGCGAACATTTCGTCAAAGGCAAGACGATCAAGGAGATCGTTCGCGATCTGGGCATTTCAAGGAATACCGTCCGTAAGGCGCTGCGTTCGGAAGAGACGTCCTTCGTTTACGGGCGCGATACGCAGCCGCTGCCCAAGCTTGGACCTTGGTCGAAAAAGCTCGACGATTTGCTGGGGACGAACGCGAAGAAGCCGGCGCGAGAGCGGCTGACCTTGATCCGCGTTTTCGAGGATTTGCACGGCCTTGGCTATGAAGGCGGATATGACGCCGTGCGGCGCTATGCGCGCAAATGGCGCGATGAGCAGGGCGCGCTGACGGCTGGCGCCTTTGTTCCGCTCAGCTTCGATCCGGGTGAAGCCTATCAGTTCGACTGGAGCCACGAGATCGTCTTGCTCGACGGCGTGACGACGATCGTGAAGGTCGCCCACATGCGCCTGTGCCACAGCCGGATGATTTTCGTTCGCGCCTATCCACGCGAGACTCAGGAGATGGTTTTCGACGCGCATGAGCGCGCCTTTTCCTTCTTCAAGGGCGCCTGCACGCGCGGCATCTACGACAACATGAAGACGGCGGTGGAGACGATTTTCGTTGGCAAGGAGCGCAAGTTCAATCGCCGCTTCGCGCAGATGTGCAGCCACTATCTTGTCGAACCGGTCGCCTGCACGCCGGCGTCGGGTTGGGAGAAAGGCCAGGTCGAGAACCAGGTTGGCTTGGCTCGAGAGCGGTTCTTCACGCCGCGCTTGCGGGTCAAAAGCTATGACGAGATGAACGCCTGGCTCCTCGACAAATGCGTCGTCTACGCCAAGGCGCATCCTCATCCCGAGATCGCGGACAAGACGGTCTGGGAGGTTTTCGAGGAAGAGCGCCCCAAACTGGTGGAACTGCGCGGTCGCTTCGATGGATTCCACGAGGTGACGGCGTCGGTTTCGAAGACCTGCCTCGTGCGGTTCGACAACAACAAATATTCGGTCAACGCCAGCGCCGTCGGCGCCCCCGTCGATCTGCACGCCTACGCCGATCGCATCGTCATCAGGCAAAAGGGGCGCGTCGTCGCCGAACATGCCCGCGCCTTCAAACGCGGCGCGACGATTTTCAACCCTTGGCATTACGTGCCGGTTCTCGTGCGCAAGCCCGGCGCTCTGAGGAATGGCGCGCCGTTCAAGGACTGGGTGTTGCCGGGAGCAATCGAACGCGTGCGGCGCAAGCTTGCCGGCAGCGACGCGGGCGACCGGCAAATGGTCAAGATTCTCGCCGCCGTGCTCGAAGACGGGCTGACTACTGTCGAAGCCGCCTGCGCCGAGGCCATGAGCCAGGGCGTCCATTCCGCCGATGTCATTCTCAACATTCTCGCCCGCCGCCGCGAGCCGCCGCCGCCACCGGTGATCCACACGCCCGAAGCGCTGAAACTGCGGCACATGCCGGTCGCCGATTGCGCCCGCTACGACCAGTTGAGGAGAACGGCTTGATGGAACGCACGCAGCTCTTTGATCTTATGGCGGAACTCAAGCTCTTCGGCATGAGGTCAGCCTATGATGAGGTGATGTCGACCGGCATCAAGAGACAGCATGAGCCGCCACGCATTGTCGGCGATCTGCTTCAGGCGGAAATCGCGGAAAAACATGCGCGCTCGATCAAATATCAGATGACCATCGCCAAACTTCCGTTGGCCAAGGACATCGATGACTTCGCGTTCGAAAGCACGCCGATCAATGAACGACTGGTGCGCGATCTCGCCGGCGGCGGCTTCCTCGAGCAACAACGTAATTGCGTGCTGGTCGGCGGGACGGGAACCGGCAAGACGCATCTCGCCATGGCGATCGCCCGAAGTTGCATTCGCGCTGGAAAACGCGGCCGATTTTTCAACACCGTCGAACTCGTCACAAGACTGGAGACCGAGGCGCGAGCAGGCCGTCAGGGACGCTTCGCGGAATATCTCACCAGAATGGACTTCGTCGTCTTCGATGAACTCGGCTATCTGCCCTTCGCTCAATCAGGCGGGCAGTTGCTCTTCCATCTGATCAGCCGGCTTTATGAACGAACCTCGGTGATCGTCACGACCAATCTCGCCTTCGGCGAATGGCCGAGTGTCTTTGGCGATGCGAAAATGACCAGCGCCTTGCTCGATCGCCTCACCCACCACTGCGACATCGTCGAGACCGGCAACGAGAGCTGGCGCTTCAAGAACCGCCTCTGACGGTCCCCATCAAACCGCGAACCGACCCGCGCCCGCCCCGGCTGCGCAACCCCGACCAGCTTCGCCGGGGCAAGCGCTACCGTTGCGCGCTACGACCAAACAGGGGTCAATTTTGAACGCCGATCGGGGGTCAATTTTCGACGCCGATTGACAGTCCGACCTTGCCGAGGCCGACCTCGGCGACCAGCCGCTGAAAGCCCAGGCGTCCCTCGACGCTGGCGCCGGAGCGCCCGAGATCGTCGTCGATGACGACGACCTGCTCGCGCAGCCAGCCAAACTGCTCCGCCCGATCCGCGAGCGCGTACTGCAGCTTGGTCGACTCCTGATGGCGCTCAACCTGCTGAACCGTGGATTGGCGGACGTCGACGATCGCCAGACGATCTAGATGACGCCGGAGAATCTTGTCGCTCGCCGAGGCGCCGCGACGCGGTTCCAGACACGCTGCCGTCATGGAGCGTCTCCTCGCTGCTGGAGCCCTCGCGTGTTCGATGCAGGGCCATCTGCCCCAGCAGCGTCGCGATCCGTTGCTGGCGCTCGCGCGGCAGCAGCTTCCAAATCGACGCCGGCAGATCGCTCATCGCGGGATCCAAGCCAACGCGCCAGGGCACAAAGCGCTTCGAACCCGATTCTCGGCGATTCGTCCGGTCGCGTCAATTTATCAGCGGTATCGTGAATGGAATATCGAACGCTTTTTCAATAAGCTCAAACACTTTCGAGCCATTGCGACGCGTTTTGAAAAACATGACGCCAATTACCTCGCGCTCGTCAAACTCGCCGCCGTCAAAATTTGGATGCGGTTTATGAGTCGGTGACCTAAACGGAATTTTTAGTGGAAACCGATTTTCCGACAAAATCCCGCTCAATCAAAGAAATCCGAGCGTTGAGCCGCTCTCGATCGGACCGACCGCCCAGGAAAGCCACAGACCGAGAGCGAGATGCGGACCGAACGGAATGGGCTGGCGCGCGTGGATAGAGCCGCCATCGCGAAATAAAATCACCGCAGAAACAAGGCCGGAAAGCGCGGCGATCAGCAAACAGCCGGGAAGCCCCGGAAATCCAAGCCACAGACCGGCGATCCCGAAGAGCTTGGCGTCGCCGAGTCCAAGGCCGGGAACGCCGCGCCACTGTTCGAAAACCCATGCGACCAGGCGCAGCGAGCCCCAGGCGCAAACCGCCGCCGCGACACGCAGGGGCATTTCAGTCATGCCGCCCGTCAGCGGAGTCAAGGCACCCGAAAACAACAAAAACAATATGGGCGCATCGGGAATCAGAAAATATCTGGCGTCGAACAGCACGATTATCACGAGAGCAGCGAGGAGCGCGAGGCTCGGGACAATATACCAGCCCAGATCGTCGAATTGAGCGAGGAGATAAGCGAGCCCGACGAGCCCAAGCCACAGAACATGGGAATGCGCTCGGCCACCTTTCCGGCCCGCCAGAATTTCGCGCGCGTCCAAGCCGAGGCGGCGGTAGCGCCGCCGCGCCGCGCGAGACATAATCGAGACAACGGGCATGATCGGCCGGACCTCGCGAACGAACGCGGGGCGTCGCCCGCGAGCGCAAAACGCAGTTCGCCATTCTATTTGTCAAGTCGTCCCGTTGACCGGCGACAAGCCCATTGCAGCAGCGAACGCCGGCGGTTACTTTAACCGAAGCCGCGCGGCCATCTCATGGACGCGCAACCGCTCCTGACGTCTGGGCGACGCGAAATGGTTTTGCTTCGAAATGGAGGCGTCTAAAATGCGCGCGCGCGCCACGCTGCTAGTTTTGATCGCCTGTCTCATGTCGCTATGCACTTCCCTTGGACGCGCGGAGATCGACGTTGGGCCCGACGCGCTTACGCATTATTCGTATTGTGTCAGCCAGGCGAAGGATCGTAATTCTGTTTTTCCTCTCGGTAAGCGCCTGCTCTATCGCTGTCACGAAGATATCGCCGTCTCCTATTTCAACTTCCTTGGCCGGCGTCACGTGGGCGACCAAGTCGTCAAGGAACCGAACGGCGTTTTCATCTATCGCGCAATAAGCGGCGTCGGGAGATGCTGGAATCATGTCGCCGACGAAACGGGGTTAACGATTTCGGTTTATGGATGCGACATTTACGTTGAGACCTAACGGCTCGCGAGTCATGGAAAAGCGACGAGCGCCGCTTCTGGATAGTTGCTTGAAAAAGGGAACGGTGCGCGGCCGCTCCCCTAGCTTGACGGTCTAGTGCTTATTGGGTCCTGACCGCAGGCAGAGTGGCAGTGGGATTGTTCACGCACGGTGGATGACCAAAGCCGCTCGGGCTCACGCCGTTGGTAATATCGAAGATGATATTGTCGGGATGCGTGGTGTCGTGCGCTAGGGCCGCCGCGACTCCACTTACGTCCTTGAGGTAGTCGAGACCCAAGGCGTTGCGCACGCGCCAAGCAACATAGTGATCTGTGCAGGATTGGTCGCCGCTGACGCCGAGACCACCCACTTTCAAGCCGTTATAATAAAGCCCAAGGCCGCCGCCGAACACGTTCACGCCGCCGATGGGGCTTCCCACCATGGGATCATTGGCCTGTCCATAGGTGGCCGGATTGTCCGGCTGACCGTTCTGCTGATAATAGGCGTCGGTCGGATCAACCGGATTGCTGAATTGAAGCCCATAGAGGCTGCCCCCTGGCTGAACGGCCGAATATAGATTGGCGGTCGACAGCGCCAGCCCCGTCTTGAATAGATTCGCGTTCGCCGGAATACTCTTGTCACCAAGACTCAATCCATTTGCGGTATTGGCCTTCTGCGCCGAGATCACTCGGCTGGCGAGCCACTGGTCCTGATAGGTAGGTCCCGAATAGGCGACCGCGCAAACCGTGCCGTCGGGAGCGACGATCGTCGCCCACATGTTAAACCCAAGCCCGCCATTACCCTGCGCTTGCACCACATGCTTAAGGGCGGATTGCAAAGTTGACCAGTTTGGAAGACCAGCACAAGAGGTTTGACGTGAATTCGACGAAGACGACACAGGCGACTGTGCACGAGTGCCCGTCGCGAAAGCGAATACGGCGGCGGTCGCGAGAAGCAGCTTCTTTAGGTCAGCCATATTACCCCCTTGAACGATGTTATCCAAAAAATGCCTGCCGCGCCTGCGGATAAGCCCGTGAGAACTGGTGATTTTCATCCCCTGACGCCTCTTTTTGTAGCACCCACCGCCTCTGCCGCCAAGGCTTCTGCCGGCGCGTCACTCCGAAACCTGGATCACGACGCCGGACGTCTCGATGACGCCATGAATTTCATTTTGATATCAGTATATTAACGCTATCGGTGCGGATTTCGGCGTCCGCGACGCGGCGAATCCCTCTCGAAGCTCCGGCGCCTGTCGGTGCAAGCCAGAAATGGCGCTCGGCGCGCAAAGTTGAAATGACACCCCTCGCCGCTCCCCGGACCTTCGGGTTCGATCGGCGCGGCGCAGCCTTTCGGTTAGCGCAGCCGCGCCGATCGAACGAACCGGCGACTCCTCTTGAGGCTTTAGCCTACCTTGAAAAGCGTTCAACTGACCTTGAACATGTGCCGCTCCGCCTGTCCTTGCCGCCGCGGCGCTTTCTTGGAGCGTCCCTCGGGTCGCTCCTGCTGCCGTGCGGCGATGTAGGCCAGCACTTCGCCCAGCCGCTTGTTCTCGATGATCGCGGCCTGATCGACCTTCCGTAGCTTGTTGAAGGTTCGGAAGGGCAGGTCGCGGCCCTTGTGGCGGATCGCGATGCGCCCGTCGGGATAATCGACGATCGTCACGCGCTGGCGGGCGAGGGGGCGCGTGACCGCGTTGGGCTCGAGCATGAACAGCACCTTGTCGTACCGCACCGTCAGATTGTTCGTCAGCGTCCGCTCCTCCTTCCACGCGAAGACGTCTTCGAGTGGCGACGCGCTCGGAATTGGCCGGTGGGCGTCCTCGTCGGAGCGTGGCGGCTTGCCGAAACGCGCGTTGTATTGCGCGAGGAAGCCCGGCAGGAAAACGTTGGTGCCCGCGGCGTCCGAAATCCCGGCAAGCCGCAACTCCTTCACGAGCCGGTCCTGAAGCGTCCCGAACGAACGTTCGACCCGGCCCTTTGCTTGCGGGCTGTTGGCGCAAATGATGTCGATGTTCAACTCGTTCAGCGCCCGCCCGAACTGCGTCATCCCGTCGCCGCCGGCGGCCTCGCGGTTATTGACCCGAAAAATCGCGTGCTTGTCCGAATAGAAGGCGATCGGGCGGCCGTGACGCTCGATATAGCCCTGCGTCTCGCGCATGTAGTCGAGCGTCGATTCCGACGGCACGAAGGCCGCGTGCTGGATGCGGCTCGTGGCGTCGTCGATATAGGCGATCAGCGTGCATTCCGGCCCGCGGTTCTCGAACCAATAGTGCCGCGAGCCGTCGATCTGGACGAGTTCGCCGACGCGCTCGCGCCGGTGACGCGGCTGATGGACCGGGGGCTGGCGATGCTTGCGGTCCTTCCATAGCCCGTCCTCGATCATCCACTTGCGCAAGGTCTCCCTCGACACCAGGCAGGCGTGGTTCTCCCGGAGCTTTTCCGCGGCCAAGGTCGGTCCGAAATCGGCGTAGCGCTCCTTCACGAGCGCCATGGTCAGCTCGCGGACGGCGGCGGGCAGCTTGTTGTTGCTCGTCCGACCACGGCGTTTCGACGCCAGGCTGGAGGCCTCTGGCGGGACCTCGGGCTCCAGGATTTCCTCGACCCGCTCCAGATGCGAGGGAAAACGCGGCTTGTCGCCGGGCGTCTTGCGCGGCTTGGGGGTCGCCTTCGCGGTCAGCCGCGTCGCGATCGCCGCGAGCCCGGTTTCGATTTCCTCGAACACAAAGCTCTGCTGTTCAGCATCGTCGGCGCCGAGCTTTTCGGAGCGTTTACCGAAACGGTCGCGGCGAAGCGTTTTGATGATCGAGGTCAGCCGATCGATCTCGGCTTTCGCCGCCGCGTTCGTTTGCGTGAGGTCCTCGACCTTCGCCGTCAGGCTCAACGTTTGGGCGCGGAAGGCCTCCGCGTTGTTCTCTGAAAGATCGGCGGGGCCTGTCAGAAATTCTGTGTATGGTCTGGGCGGTTGAACATCGTCAGTTCATCGCCTTTGTGAATCTCTCGCCGAAGAGAATAGCGAACTGGGCTTTGGCGATGGACCATTCACGGGCGGGCATGGTCCATTCTTTTTCGCTTTTGTTCAAGACCAGAAACAGCAATTTCGTCGCGGCCTCGTCGGTTGGAAAATGGCCTCTGGCGCGCACGGCGCGACGCAGTTTCGAGTTCAGTGCCTCGATGGCGTTGGTGGTGTAGATCAGCCGCCGCACGTCGGGATGAAAGGCGAAGAAGGGAACTACCTCGCCCCAGGCCCTACGCCAGCTCTGGCCGATCGCCGGATATTTTTTGCCCCATTCCGAGGCCTCGAAAGCCGCAAGCGCCGCTTCGCCCGCCGTGGCGTCGTCGGCGCGATAGATGGTTTTCAACGCCGCAGCCACGGCCTTGCGATCCTTGTAGGAGACGAAGTCGAGGCTGTTGCGCAGCAAATGCACGATGCAGGTCTGGACCTGCGCCTCGGGGAAGACGGAAAGGATCGCTTCCGGAAAGCCCTTCAGACCGTCGACGACGGCGATGAGAATATCCTCGACGCCACGGTTTTTCAGCTCGTTCATGACGCGCAGCCAGAATTTGGCGCCTTCGTTCTGTTCGAGCCAGAGGCCGAGAATCTCCTTGGTTCCGTCGGCGCGGACGCCCAGAGCGACGTGAACGGCCTTGTTGCGGACGAGCCCCTCGTCGCGGATTTTGACGCGCAGCGCGTCGAAGAAGACGATCGGATAAACGGCTTCGAGCGGACGCCCCTGCCACGCGGCGACCTCGTCGAGAACGGCGTCGGTGACGGCGCTGATCAGATCGGGCGAAACCTCCACGCCGTAAAGATCGCGCAAATGTCCGGCGATCTCCCGCACGCTCATGCCGCGCGCATACATGGAGACGATTTTCTCGTCGAAGCCAGGGAAACGGCGCTGATATTTGGCGATGAGCTGCGGATCGAAGCTCGATTGCCGATCGCGCGGAATCTCCAGCTCGATCCGGCCCGTGTCGGTCGTCACGGTCTTTTTGCCATAGCCGTTGCGGCTGTTGCCGGGCTCGCCGGTCGTCAGATGATGATCCATCTCGGCGTTCAGCGCCCGCTCGGCCAGCGCCTTCTTCAGCTCGTCGAGCAAACCATTGGGATCAAACGCTGTTTTCGCATCCGCGCCGGCCAAAAGCTGGTCGAGTAGCGCGTCGGGGATTTTCGGTTCCTTGCGTCGGGCCATGGGAGAACTCCTTCGTTCCCATTGTGCCCAGATCACACACGAAATTCAGGACAGTCCCGATCGGCGCGAGACAGGGCCGCAAGCGCCAGCGCCTTCAGTTGATCAACATCGTCAGGAAGCTTGCCGAAGCGCTCGATCATGCTTCGCATGATACCGTTTTCGTCGCACAAATCCCAACGTTTTCTAGGCTTTCAAGAGATTAGAGCGCATTTTTTCATATCAGCCGGCGCTCCGCGGCGCCCGCACGTCCACCGAGCGAACCCGCTTCCAATCCAGCCCTTCGACCAGCGTCATGACTTGCGCGTAACTCAGACGAATCTCGTGGCTTCCCGCCGTCGGCCAGCAGAAATGCGAGCGTTCGAGACGCTTCGCGAAAAGACAAAGACCCGAACCGTCCCACCAAACAATCTTTATTCTATCGGCTCGTTTCGCCCGGAAAACATACAGAGAGCCGTCAAACGGATCGGCCCCGGCGTCTCGAACCAGAGAAACGAGTCCTTCTGGGCCTTTGCGAAAATCAACCGCGGCCGCTCGCAACAGCACCCGTGCGCCTTGCGTGATCATGTCTCGCGCACCGCGCGCAGCAGACGGCGAAGGTCGCCTTCCGAAATGTCCGCGCTCACCCGCACCAACGCCCCACCAATCTCGATCTCAACTCGCCGCGTCTTTGCCGCACGCGGCTCCACTGGCGCCTGGCGCTCGATCTTCTCCGCCTGCGGAGCAGCAGCGCGACGCCACGCGAAAAGCTGCGACGGCGCGATATCCAGCGAACGCGCCAGCGCCGAAATATTCGTGCCTGGCTCCAGAGACGCCGCGATCGCTCGGTCCTTGAAGTCGTCGGACCAGCGCCGGCGTTCTCCAACCGGCGCGCCATCGAGACGTTCGGCTATGACCTCTATGAACTGGTTCGTGTTAGTTCTGCGCATAGGCCTAGACATAGATGTTGCTATCCATGTCCAACCATTACCAAACGCGCGCCCCGCGCCGCCAGAATGGCGCCCGGTGGACGCTTACGTTTGACAGCCAGTTGTCGCGGATGAACTGCCAGACGTTCTCGGTCGGGTTAAGTTCCGGGCATTTGGGCGGCAAGGGCCTGATGGTGATGTTGGCCGGCACGGCGAGCTTGTCGGTCATATGCCAGCCGGCCTGATCGACGAGCAGGAGGGCGTGCGCGCCGGGAGCGATCTTCTTGGCTATTTCAGCAAGATGCAGGTTCATCGCGAAGGTGTCGCACACAGGCAGGACGAGGCCCGCGCCCTTGCCTTCCTTGGGGCAAATGGCGCCAAAGATATAGGTTGAAGAGGTTCGTTGATCCTTGGGCGCGCAAGGCCGCGAGCCGCGTTTCGCCCAACGCCGCGTGATCTTGTTCTTCTGGCCAACACGGGCTTCATCTTGAAACCAAATTTCTATTTTGTCGGGCGAGAGACCTTTTTCGCGTGCGATTTCCTCCAGGCGGTTTGGGAAACTTATGGAATGGCCCGCCCCTCCGTCCGGCGTTGTAGCTTCGCCGGAGACTCAAACCGGAGGGACGAATCATGAAGGTTTCCGTGCTCGGCATTGATCTTGGCAAGAATGTTTGCAGCATCGTCGGCCTCGACGAAATTGGCGCGGTCGTTTTGCGTCGGCGCGCAAAGCGAGAGACGCTGATCAATCTGGCCGCGAAGCTGCCGCCTTGCATCGTCGCGATGGAGGCATGTTGTGGCGCGCATCACCTTGGCCGCCTGTTTGCGAACCAAGGACATGATGTCCGGCTGATGTCGCCCGAATATGTACGGCCCTATGTCAAGGCGCAGAAGAACGATGATCGTGACGCGGAAGGAATCGCCGAAGCCGCGACGCGTCCAACCATGCGTTTCGTCGAGGTGAAAGCCCAAGAACAGCTCGACATACAGACGCTCCATAGATCAAGAGACCGTTTGGTCGCGGAACGAACCGCTTTGATCAACCAGTTGCGTGCGATCCTATTGGAACGAGGAATTATTGTTCTGCAAGGCAAAAGGAAGCTTGAACAATATCTTACGGCTTTTGTGGAAGAGCCAGAGGGGATGCGATTGAGCCCACGGATACGAATGCTGCTCGCCGACGTTCGGGGGCAATGGCTGGAACTCGATCGACGCATTGCCGTCTTCGATAAGGAGTTTGCGGCCTTCGCGAAGCAAAGCGAAGACGCAAGGCGATTGACCACGATTCCTGGCGTCGGCGTGACGATTGCTTCGGCGTTGATCGCCGCTGTCGGAAACGCGGAAACCTTCGAGCACGGTCGTGATCTGGCGGCGTGGTTGGGGCTTGTTCCTCGCCAATCGACCACCGGCGGCAAGCCCAGGCTTCTGGGCATCAGCAAACGGGGCAACAAATACTTGCGTAAATTGTTGATCCATGGAGCACGGGCGGCGCTTCCGCACATCGCCGAACGCGACGCGGCTCTCGGTCGTTGGGCCAAGAATTTGCTCGCCCGCGTTCACAAGAATGTCGCCATCGTGGCCTTGGCGAACAAGCTGGCGCGGATCGCTTGGGCGGTGCTTCGGCGCGGTGAAAAATTCACCGCCAACGGCTTGCTTCTGGCGGCATAGGCATTGGTTGCTCGGCGAATAATGCGCTGATCAGCCGACGATGTTTGCGGGTGGTGAAAGCGAGATGGCCTAACAGTCGAATGGCGTTCCGGAAACCTGGTTTAAAAAACGGCGCTCGACGCCGAGAAGCTTATGAGGACCGGAACGCGCGTATCTCCATCTTGGCCCGAGGCTTTGTCCTCAAGGCCGGATACGTTGCTGCAGACTGATCAAGCGCCGCTCTCGATAAAACTGCTTGCAGACGGGGCGGGCCATACGTTTTAAAATTCTCGAGCGCGCCGTCGGCCCGCGCATGATGGCGCGGCCTTGCCGAAAGCTTGCGGAGGCCCATCTTGCGCAGTTCTCGGCTCATCGTCTGCTCGGCGATGGTGATGCGGAATTCCTCGAACACCCACTGGCAAAGATCGACGATGCGCCAACGCACGACGCCATGGATTGCCGGCGTTGGACCTTCCTCGATCATTTTCATCAGCGCGGCGCGGTGGGCGTCATTGAGCTTTGGAGTCTGCCCGGGCGCCTTGCGGTCGACGAGCCCGTCGGGGCCGTGGGCGTTGAAGCGCAAAACCCAATCGCGGATGACCTGGAGGCCAACACCGCCGTTCTCCGCCGCCCCGTTTCGCGAGGCGCGGGACTGTCCTGAATTTCGTGTGTGATCTGGGCACAATGGGAACGAAGGAGTTCTCCCATGGCCCGACGCAAGGAACCGAAAATCCCCGACGCGCTACTCGACCAGCTTTTGGCCGGCGCGGATGCGAAAACAGCGTTTGATCCCAATGGTTTGCTCGACGAGCTGAAGAAGGCGCTGGCCGAGCGGGCGCTGAACGCCGAGATGGATCATCATCTGACGACCGGCGAGCCCGGCAACAGCCGCAACGGCTATGGCAAAAAGACCGTGACGACCGACACGGGCCGGATCGAGCTGGAGATTCCGCGCGATCGGCAATCGAGCTTCGATCCGCAGCTCATCGCCAAATATCAGCGCCGTTTCCCTGGCTTCGACGAGAAAATCGTCTCCATGTATGCGCGCGGCATGAGCGTGCGGGAGATCGCCGGACATTTGCGCGATCTTTACGGCGTGGAGGTTTCGCCCGATCTGATCAGCGCCGTCACCGACGCCGTTCTCGACGAGGTCGCCGCGTGGCAGGGGCGTCCGCTCGAAGCCGTTTATCCGATCGTCTTCTTCGACGCGCTGCGCGTCAAAATCCGCGACAAGGGGCTCGTCCGCAACAAGGCCGTTCACGTCGCTCTGGGCGTCCGCGCCGACGGAACCAAGGAGATTCTCGGCCTCTGGCTCGAACAGAACGAAGGCGCCAAATTCTGGCTGCGCGTCATGAACGAGCTGAAAAACCGTGGCGTCGAGGATATTCTCATCGCCGTCGTCGACGGTCTGAAGGGCTTTCCGGAAGCGATCCTTTCCGTCTTCCCCGAGGCGCAGGTCCAGACCTGCATCGTGCATTTGCTGCGCAACAGCCTCGACTTCGTCTCCTACAAGGATCGCAAGGCCGTGGCTGCGGCGTTGAAAACCATCTATCGCGCCGACGACGCCACGGCGGGCGAAGCGGCGCTTGCGGCTTTCGAGGCCTCGGAATGGGGCAAAAAATATCCGGCGATCGGCCAGAGCTGGCGTAGGGCCTGGGGCGAGGTAGTTCCCTTCTTCGCCTTTCATCCCGACGTGCGGCGGCTGATCTACACCACCAACGCCATCGAGGCACTGAACTCGAAACTGCGTCGCGCCGTGCGCGCCAGAGGCCATTTTCCAACCGACGAGGCCGCGACGAAATTGCTGTTTCTGGTCTTGAACAAAAGCGAAAAAGAATGGACCATGCCCGCCCGTGAATGGTCCATCGCCAAAGCCCAGTTCGCTATTCTCTTCGGCGAGAGATTCACAAAGGCGATGAACTGACGATGTTCAACCGCCCAGACCATACACAGAATTTCTGACAGGCCCCGAGGCGCCGTCGTAGATCGAAGCGAGAGCCAAAAGTCGCGGCGCGCCTGCGGCCCGTCCTTCGCGCGTTTGGCAAGCGCCCGCATAGCACCCGCATCATAATCTTCTCGAAGCCCAATCGCCGCCGCCATGACGAACCTCCTCGTGTTCGCCAAGCCAAATCAGATTTTAACCGATTCGAGAATCCTCCACATGAGTCTGCGTTAGCGAGGGCTGGTATGAATGATGCGATGCGGCTGACGCTCGCCGGAAAGCCGCTCGCCGTAGCGTGAGCAATTACGAGTCTTCCACTGCACGGATGCGGTCGTGCATCAGCCCGACTATTCACGCGGCGCCCGCGTCGTGGAAGAGACGATGGGCGGCCATCAGCCGGAGGTCTGGATTTCGGATCGTTATTCCGCGCAGCAAAAGCATGGCGCCGCGCAGCAAACTTGTCTCGCCCATCTGTCGCGCGACACGGCCTTCGCGCTGGAGCATGGATCGGATGATTTGCCCCTGCGGTTCAAGCTGTGGTTCGGCAAAGCCTTCGATCTGGCCGCGGACATCGCCAACTTCGCCGCCTCGACCATCGCCAGCAAAAAGCGCGAGCTTGAACAACAGCTCGCCGATATTCTCGGCGCGGCGACGCAATGCGACCTGGCGCGCCAACCGCACGCCAAAATCAGGCGCGCGCGAGGCCAGCTTCTGACTTTTTGCGATTATCCCGGCGAAGTCGACGCGATCAACAATGGCTCGGAGCGAAAGCCACGACCCTGCGTGATCCAGCGAAAAGTGACCAACGGCCATCGGGCAATTTGGACCGCGCGGGCCGAGGCGGACGTCCGAACAACCGTCGACATCGCGAGGCTAAAGGGCGCGAATCCCTTCCAGACAATCCTCGAAACTCTGGCCTGAAGCCGCAAAAGCCGTCCCCAAAAATGGGGGGTGGGTAATTACGGAGCTGGATGACATGCACCAAATATGCGCCAGAGCCTTTATTGCAAGCGATTTTGCACCTCGTACCGTTGCATATCGGATGACGGGCCACCCTCAGGCCCAGCAATCATAGGGTCTAGCCGACAACGCGATCTCGAACGGGCGGTGTCGTCGCAGCGGAAGCCGCAGCGTTAAGTCCATGAGCGGTAAGCACAATCGACAAATTAGCCATTGTGTCGATCATGCGCGGAAACTTGTTTATGCTAAGCCACGCGGAGAATGACGTGTCTGTATTAAGTACATATTCAGCTTTCGCAGATGAAAATATCCATCCTGGCCCAACCTCCTTTACGGCCCAATACCAATTGTGGGGCGTGTATGGCGTAATCGGCGCGATTAATTTTTTCGGCATTATATCTTCCTCTTAAATGTATTGTCCGCCAGATGCTGTAACGCCGGCAATCGTGCCGGGGATGTAATTCGGCCCCCCCCCATATGTGTTGATCGTCCCGTTAAGTTGAGCCAAATAACGCTGGCCAATGAAAGAACCAACAAACGACGCCCCCGGCTCGAATGTACAATTTGCGCCGCACTCCACATCGAACGCCGGCTTAATATATTTCGGCATCCCAGCAAAAGTTATAGTCCCACCTAACTTGGCGGTTCCGCCATTCAGCATTTGCAAAATACATTCCGCATTTCCAGAAAATGTGCAGTTTGTAATTAACGCCGTAGACATTGGATCATAAACATTTATAAATGGAGTATTAGCCAAGTATGTCGTATTACTATTTCCGTATCCAGGATCTATTGTTGAACCAAATGTGCAACTATATAAATCTACAAACCCTCCAAATGCAGCTCCGACAAACCACTCCGTTCTAACACTACAAATCAGAGTAATTCCATAAATATCTAAATATGTAGATTGCGCCCATATCTGAGCTCCGTCTTCATAATTTGTAAATTGTATAATAACATCATTCGTTAATCCAGATGTAGATAGTATATATATAGTAGGGCTAAGCCATCCATAATAGCTTGAAAAAACTGATTGCTTTCTTTCAATATAACTTCCAGGCGCTATGTTTATATTTACGTCCGGGGAATATCCCAAATCATTTAGTATTCTACTTGTGACAGAAGCCGCATTAGCTAGACTCGCCCAAGCATGCGCATTGTCGGGAGCGCTTCCGTCATTTGAGTCGTTGCCAAATGGGGTTATATAATAATTAATTGTACCCGTGCCTCCTTGGATCTGCGAGGCAAGGAGGAAATTTCCAAACGGCGAACCAGATGCTGAAGTCACGAGCCTTGCTCCTTTTGTTGCGAGTGATGGTGGTACCTAGATCATTGGTGAGTTGACGCGCGAGAACTAGCTTTCTGATGCCTACCATTCGGGTCACAGCGGATACCCCAAAAAACTTAAAAGAACAGACAATAATAATTATGAAATATTTATCAATTCAATTTCTCTTACAGTTGAAAGTATAACGTATTTCTCTATCGAACAAGCTAGTTTTTCTTGATACTGCGCAAAGCTTACTTGAAACCATTTGCACATTTCACATCACATTCCGCTGCGGCCAAGCCACGTAATGCGAGTTAACGCATGCGAAAGAAGCGACAACGATACAACGTATACGGGTGCATTATGTTTATGCAAGCGCAAAAATTTGCGATGACCTCTTGGACGACGCGGTTCCGCAGCGTAGAATATGGGGACGGAGTCACATCGCAGAACCGAAACGCGGGCAAACCACTCGGCAGCGCTGAAGGTTCGATTCGAACACGCAGCGAGAGGGACAGAGCGGTGGACGCGACGCCCGAGTCAAACTCAAGGCGCTCTACCAGATATTCCCAAGTCAAAATCGTTGAATCGGGTCACTCGTACGACGCTATCAAGGAACGACTCCTGTCGAGAAGATCCGGAATATAAGAGGCCATATGCGTTTTCCAGTTTCCCCTGCTGCAATAGGCAATAACGACGATTGCGAACAGTAAAGCCCTTGTGACGAATTTGCTTGGTTTTGCGCAAGTTTTCGATTTTACGTTGCGGATATCGAGACTTTCGCTCGCTACAGTACCACAACCCGCAAATTGCGACGCGCGGCTATCACGCGATCCGTCGGCGCGCTCGAAATCCTTGAAGACGGTTGGCGCCTCGCGCTCGACGGCCCGTCGGCGACGAGGATTTATCGGGCGCGCGGCGGTCCCCATAATGGTCGTTGGCCTTGGGCGGGAGATGCGTGCGAGGCGAGCAAGACGGCGCATGCGCGGTAGTCGTTTGACACAAATACCCTGTTAGGTTGTATTCAGCCAACGATTCGCACACGAGGGTGGCGTTATGACCTTGGTTCTCGACGGGGCTTTGTTTTTGATCGCTCTTTGACTTTTTAGGCAGTCCCAAGAATAGGACGGTCTTCCCCGGCTTATGCGCGGCAATGTTGCCTCACGTGGCCTCAAAGCAGCGAATCGAGCGAATCAGGTGCCACGACCAAATTTAAGAGAAGGTTTCATTTTTTTGGCGGCCCTAAAGAATGCAAATTTTTCGTCTCGATTCTTTAGAACTATATCTATGCGCGTTTCGGTTGTAATCAATCGAACCTTTGATCCGGATATAGAGTTTATTCTTTCTAGTTCATCCCATCTCAATGTTTTGCGCCAAAATATAAGCCAAGGCTGATTTCGTACCAAGTGCATTGGTATCGAAATACCATTTTCACCCAACCTAACGCCCAGAGCTTCAGCAATCAAGCTCTGCAGTGCAAATAGCAGGAACATTGGAGGAAATATGGTAAAAATAGACAACTCTTCGTTCATAACAATCGATATTTGCTTGTATACGACTACCATAAGCGCAAGAAATATCATGAAGTACCACTTTAAATATCCCGAGCGAGACATGAAAGCTGCTCTACGAGACGCTGGCGTAGTGCGTCTATCCATCACGCTCATGACGGCTCTCCAATCAGTGCGCGTGGGTGTAGCCCGCGCCAAAATAAAATTGACAACCTTTGGTTGCAGAAAAAGAATCGATTTGTCAACCAGGATTCCCTGTAACCGCCACCTGGGTTTAATAGCGAATCTCGGGTGCGGTGTGACTTTGAGATTGCATGTTTTAAATTACTATTTATACGTGTATTTGGTGCTTCATACGAAACTCTAGGAGGCTTTCATGCGCAAGCAAGTGTTTCATAATCCGGCGATTTTTGGATTATTGGCCCTGTTGGCGACTGTCGGGCTCTTGATCGGAAGCGTTGTAGTGCTGCAAGATAGTGCTACTAAAGTTACGCGGATGCGCTGATCGTAGCCTTGCCAGCAATTTCAGATTTTTGGATTAGGGTCCAGACCCATAAAATTCTTGGCAGCCTGATCTGGTTGTGATTCACGGATTCCGAAAGGAAACGCCAGATGATTCTGGACCAGTTCTGGCTGACGGACGTGCAGTTTTCAATGATCGCGCCGCATCTTCCCACCGACACGCGCGGCAAGGCGCGGGTAGACGACCGGCGCGTCATCAGTGGCATCGTTCAGGTGCTCAAATCCGGCGGTCGCTGGATCGACGCTCCGCCGGAATACGTACTGAGGAAGACTCTCTACAATCGTTACGTCCGCTGGGCCCCGAAAGGCGTGTGGATGGACCTGTTCCACGTGCTCGCGCAAGCCGGCGGGCCGCCGGCGGAGGTCCTCATCGACTCGTCGGCGGTGAAGGCGCATCGCTCGGCCAGCGGCGGCGAAGGGGGGAGAAAAATCAGGCCATCGGCTGATCGCGCGGCGGACGCACCACCAAAATCCACGCGCCGACCGACGCGAGTTGTCGCCCCATCGCCTTCATGCTCACGGGCGGCAACGTCGCGGATTGCACGGCCAGCGCCGAACTTCTCGCACGGCTTCCGCCATGTGAAATCCTGCACGGCGACAAGGTATACGACAGCAACGCGATCCGGCGGCAAGTCGAGAAAGACGGCGCGGCGCCGAACATCCCGCCCAAGGCCAACCGCAAATGGAAGAACTGCTTTGCGCCGTTCCTCTATCGTAATCGCAACGCCATCGAGCGCATGTTCTGCCGGTTGAAGGACTTCCGACGCGTCGCGACGCGCTACGACCGAAACGCCGCAAACTTCCTCGCCGCCGTTTGTATCGCCGCGACCGTCAGCTACTGGTTATGAGTCCGAACACTAGATTGCGACTGGCGAAAAGATTCAGCCGCCACACGCGTCAAGCGGCGGATTTCGTCCAGTAGGAGCGCGACGGGCTGACGCCAGTTTGCGCCATAGCTACGAGCCTACGCCGGCCGCTCCAAATCTTTGAAGACGATTGGTCACTCGTTATCGAGAGGTTGTTGATGGTGCGTATCTATCCCGTTCGCGGCGTTCCCGATCATTGGCGGATGGATGGGTCTGGGCGGGGAAGAACACAAGGCCTTACTTTGCGACCTTGCCACGTCCATTCATTACGCGATAGAGCGTCGACAAACGCACTCATACCATCTCCGGCTGATTACTTCGGAGATGCGATCTTGGGCCACCAGTGAAAGCCGGTTCGGCTTTTGATGATCGCGCGTTGATTGACGAGGTCGCGGCATCGATTTGCGACGATGTTCTCCAACGCTTCGATTGAGGCGATGTGTTTGTTCACGAGCGGTTCGTCGACCAACTCCCACAGCGTCTCGGCCGGTTGCAGTTCCGGCGTGTAAGGCGGAAGAAACACCAGCCTAACGCCTTCAGGAATATTCAGGCCCGCTTCACCATGCCAGCCGGCATTGTCGAGAACGAGAATGATGGTTCTGTGAAGACCCGCGCCGGCCTCTCGCGCGAAGACTTCGAGCAGCGCCTCGAAGAACGGCTTCGAAACGCCGTCATGAACATACCAGAAGGTTTCGCCTGTCGCGGGCGACACGAAGGCGGTTACATAGTCGTCCGTGAACAACTCCTAAACCTCTGACGTCACAGTGCTTTCGGACAAGCCGAAGTAATCGTTTTCGCGAGTTTGCTGCGTGTTTGGCGCGGTTTTCCTGCAAATTGATCCTTGGGCCGGGCTGTGATTCTCTCTCTCGACGAGGTCGAGGAAGGGAGATTCGCGATGCGGCCGAAGGAGCGGCGGGACGGCGGGCAGAGGGATTTGTTTCGCTCGCGGCTCGATCAGATCGTCAACATGGGCCATCCCTTGGCCAAGCTCGCCGCGACGCTCGACTGGGGCTTTCTGGAGCAGCGTTTTGGCACGGTTTACGCCGACGTTCCGGGGCGCCCGCCCTTGCCGACGCGCCTGATGGCGGGCCTCGCAATCCTCAAGCACATGCACGATCTCTCCGACAAGGGTCTGTGCGACCGCTGGATCGAGAACCCCTATTTTCAGCTGTTCCGCGGCGAGGAGTTCTTCCAGCACCGACTGACTTTCGACCGCTCGTCGCTGACGCGCTGGCGCCAGCGCATGGGCGAAGAGAAGCTCGCCGCGCTGCTGCAGGAAAGCCTCTCCGTCGCGACCAGGACCGGCGCGGCGAAGCCGTCCGACTTCTCCAAGGTCATCGTCGACACGACCGTGCAGGAAAAGGCTGTCGCCTTTCCGACCGACGCCAAACTGATGCATCGCGCGAGGGAGCGCCTGGTGCGGCTGGCGAAGAAGCACGGCGTGGTTTTGCGCCAATCCCACGAGCGGATCGGCAAGCACGCGCTGATCGCTCATCAGCGCTACGCGCACGCCAAACAGTTCAAGCGCGCGGGCAAGGCGCTGCGCAAGCCGCGCACCTTCCTGGGTCGCGTCGAGCGCGACATCGCCCGGCGGATCAAGGGCGATCTCGGGTTGCGCGACATTCTTGCGCGTCCGCTCTGGCTCGCCGAGCGCGTGCGCGAGCAGCGTTCGAGGCAGCGCGGCAAGAAGGTCCATGCGCTGCATGCGCCCGAGGTCGAATGCATCGGCAAGGGCAAAGCGCACCGCCCCTATGAGTTCGGCGTCAAAGTCTCGGTGGCGACGACGCTGCATGCGTCGAAGGGCGGGCAGTTCATCACCCATGTGAAGGCCATGCCGGGCGCGCCTTACGACGGCCACACGCTGGGCGTGGTGATCCCCGAGATGGAGAAACAGATCGGCGCGACGATCAAACGCGTCGTCGCCGACCGCGGCTATCGCGGCCAGAACGCTCCAGAGGAGCATAAGTTCAGGGTGTTCATCTCCGGGCAGAGACGTCGCGTCACCGAGCAAATCAAACGCGAACTGCGCCGCCGCTCCGCGGTCGAACCAGTCATCGGACATCTCAAGGCCGAGCACCGAATGGGCCGCAACTTCCTCGCCCATGCGGCAGGCGACGCCGCCAACGCCGTCCTCGCCGCCGCAGGATACAACTTCCGGCGCCTGCTGGCTTGGCTGGCGCTCTTGTGCGCCCTATTGCTCGAAGCGTTCAGCCGGGCAGAAACGTCGGAAAACCATCCCGCCGATGCCTGAGAGCCTGAAAATCTTTTGATTTCTCCTGGATTTTGGGGAGTCATGGGGGCATTCACAGGTTAGATTTGAGCTTGGGATTTGATTCTTGGGAGCCTTGCCGATGCGCGAGCAAGAGGGTGAGGAACTGTTCGACGATTTGTCGTGTCAATCCGCGCCGGAGAACAAAAACGCGGTGGCGGCACGCCTTCGCACGGCGGAGCGACGGCAGATTGCTTTGCGCGCGGTTTGTCTTGATGAACTCGTTCCAAACGATCATCGCGTTCGCATGGTGTGGAGCTTTGTCGAAGGACTCGACCTGTCGGCGTTGCTTGCCGGAATCAAGTCGGTTGAAGGCCGACCCGGTCACCCGCCATGCGATCCGCGCATATTGATGGCGCTGTGGCTTTACGCAACGGTCGAGGGCGTGGCGAGCGCACGGCGCATTGCGCGGCTGTGCGAGGATCATATCGCCTATCAGTGGCTGTGCGGCGGAGTTGGCATGAACGCCAAGACGCTGGCGGATTTTCGGGTTGGGCATGGGGCTGCGCTGGAGCAACTTCTCATCGACAGTTTCACGGCGTTGGCGGCGGCGGGCGTGGCGAATCTGGATCGTGTGGCGCAAGACGGTGTTCGGGTGCGTGCGGCCGCGGGAGCGGCGTCGTTTCGCCGGCATTCGACGCTGGAGGAATGTCACGCGGAAGCGACTGATGCGCTTGAGCGCCTTCGCCAGGAAGCGCGGAGCGACCCTGGCGCGGCAAGCCGGCGGGAGGCGGCGGCGCGCTTGCGGGCGGCTCAAGATCGCGAACAGAGAGTCGCGAAAGCTCTCGAGATCACGCGAGCGCTGCGAGAGCTGCAACAGGACCGGGCGCGGCGTCGCGAGGAGCGGGCCTTTCGGGAACAACAGAAGCGGGCGAACAGCGATGAGAAGGGCGCATCGGCGCCCGCGACAGCGAAAGAAAGAGAGCAGGAAAATAAGAAGGAGCAGGAGCCACGCGCTTCGACCACGGACGCGGAAGCGCGGGTGATGAAGATGGCCGATGGCGGGTTTCGTCCGGCTTACAATGTGCAGTTTGCTTCCGACACGCGGAGCGGCGCGGTTGCTGGCGTCGACGTCGACAACAACGGTTCCGACATGGGCAAGATGGCGCCGATGAACGAAACGCTGACCCAAAACTATGGCGAGCGTCCGCATCAACATCTGGTCGATGGCGGCTACGTTAAATTCGACGACATCGAAAAATTGGAAGCCGCCGGTTCCGAAGTCTACGCGCCCGTTCCGGCGCCGCGCGATAAGAGTCGTGATCGATACGCCCCGCAACAAGACGATGCGCCGGCCATTGCCGCCTGGCGAAAACGCATGAGCGAGGAAGCGGCCAAGGACATTTACAAACAGCGAGCGGCGACGGCGGAATGCACGAACGCCCAAGCGCGCAATCGTGGGTTACGCCAGTTTCTGGTGCGTGGCGTGGACAAGGTCAAATCAATCGCGGTCCTGCATGGCTTGACGCACAATATGGTGTGCGGCTGGCGCCTCATCCCGATTTGAGGCGGCGAACTCACGTAGGCAACGCGTCGGCGACAAGAAGGATCGGCATCGGCAATTTGTTGCTTCACGCCGACAAGACAAGAACGCCTTCGCTCGCGTCGTTCCGCATAGCTCCTTGCTCCTTTGGAGCCCGCCAAACTCGCGAACCTATCCAAACGACATCCATTCCCGTCCTATCAATCCATCGCATTCGAGATGTGATTCCGTTAGGCCAGATGCTGGTTGCGCTCAACAAGCCCAAGGCGCGGATTCATTTTCAGCCTCTGAGAGCGTTCTTCACAGGCGACTAAATAGAGCCAGTCAAAGCGATGATGACCAAGGGCGATCGGTCGCTTACCGATTTGCGCCCAGACGTGCCGCGTTACGGGCTTCAAGCCGAGCCGATGTTCGTCGCTCGCGAAGACTTCGACTTGCCGCTCTGGATGCCTTTCGGCTTCCTCGGCGACGATGTCTTCGAGGTTTATGGAATGGCCCGCCCCTCCGTCCGGCGTTGTAGCTTCGCCGGAGACTCAAACCGGAGGGACGAATCATGAAGGTTTCCGTGCTCGGCATTGATCTTGGCAAGAATGTTTGCAGCATCGTCGGCCTCGACGAAATTGGCGCGGTCGTTTTGCGTCGGCGCGCAAAGCGAGAGACGCTGATCAATCTGGCCGCGAAGCTGCCGCCTTGCATCGTCGCGATGGAGGCATGTTGTGGCGCGCATCACCTTGGCCGCCTGTTTGCGAACCAAGGACATGATGTCCGGCTGATGTCGCCCGAATATGTACGGCCCTATGTCAAGGCGCAGAAGAACGATGATCGTGACGCGGAAGGAATCGCCGAAGCCGCGACGCGTCCAACCATGCGTTTCGTCGAGGTGAAAGCCCAAGAACAGCTCGACATACAGACGCTCCATAGATCAAGAGACCGTTTGGTCGCGGAACGAACCGCTTTGATCAACCAGTTGCGTGCGATCCTATTGGAACGAGGAATTATTGTTCCGCAAGGCAAAAGGAAGCTTGAACAATATCTTACGGCTTTTGTGGAAGAGCCAGAGGGGATGCGATTGAGCCCACGGATACGAATGCTGCTCGCCGACGTTCGGGGGCAATGGCTGGAACTCGATCGACGCATTGCCGTCTTCGATAAGGAGTTTGCGGCCTTCGCGAAGCAAAGCGAAGACGCAAGGCGATTGACCACGATTCCTGGCGTCGGCGTGACGATTGCTTCGGCGTTGATCGCCGCTGTCGGAAACGCGGAAACCTTCGAGCACGGTCGTGATCTGGCGGCGTGGTTGGGGCTTGTTCCTCGCCAATCGACCACCGGCGGCAAGCCCAGGCTTCTGGGCATCAGCAAACGGGGCAACAAATACTTGCGTAAATTGTTGATCCATGGAGCACGGGCGGCGCTTCCGCACATCGCCGAACGCGACGCGGCTCTCGGTCGTTGGGCCAAGAATTTGCTCGCCCGCGTTCACAAGAATGTCGCCATCGTGGCCTTGGCGAACAAGCTGGCGCGGATCGCTTGGGCGGTGCTTCGGCGCGGTGAAAAATTCACCGCCAACGGCTTGCTTCTGGCGGCATAGGCATTGGTTGCTCGGCGAATAATGCGCTGATCAGCCGACGATGTTTGCGGGTGGTGAAAGCGAGATGGCCTAACAGTCGAATGGCGTTCCGGAAACCTGGTTTAAAAAACGGCGCTCGACGCCGAGAAGCTTATGAGGACCGGAACGCGCGTATCTCCATCTTGGCCCGAGGCTTTGTCCTCAAGGCCGGATACGTTGCTGCAGACTGATCAAGCGCCGCTCTCGATAAAACTGCTTGCAGACGGGGCGGGCCATACGTTTTAAACGCCGCCGCCTCTTCCGGCGTGGCGGACTTGGGATTTTTCGGGCGGGGCGTCTGGACCGACATGCCGCAGGCCTTCAGCGCCTCCCAGCCCCGCTGAACGGCGACCTTTTCCAACCCCAGTTCGCGCGCGATGAACGCCGCGACCTTGGCGCTCGTCCACAGACCGCCGTCGTCGGGCGGCTCCTTCAAGCGAACCCGCGGCTTCGCGAGAACCTCCGCTGTGAGCACCCGCGCCGTCGAACCGTTGCGCCGGCGCAAATCGCCCAGAGAATCCGGCCCTTCCATATTGTAGCGAACGACGAGCTGTTCGATCCAACGCTGACCGAACGAGGTCATCTCGGCGACCTCGCCAACGCCGTGGCCCTTGGCGAGAAGCCAAATCGCCTGAAAATGCCGCGCCTCCATGACGTCGGCGCTCGAAACATACCGATCACGCAACGCCTCGACGCTCAAATGCGCGGCTATCGTCGTCATGCCTCGCCCCTTCGCGATTCATGATGACGGAGCTTAACCGCTTCGAGCCCCGGAGGGAATCCCGCCCCGAGACAGTCAACCGGAAACCGTATCACTGACGGTCGCGGCGATGCATACGGCTGCGAGGAAGTTCGCGGCGTTTCGATCATATCGCGTCGCGACCCGCCTGAAGTCCTTCAATCGACGGAACATGCGTTCGATGGCGTTGCGAGTGCGATGGAGGAACGGCAAAAGGCCGTTCTTCCATTTTCGGTTGGCCTTGGGCGGGATGTTCGGCGCCGCGCCGTCGTTCTCGACTTGCCGCCGGATGGCGTCGCTGTCGTAGCCCTTGTCGCCGTGCAGGATTTCGCATGGCGGAAGCCGCGCCAGAAGTTCGGCGCCCGCCACGCAATCGGCGACATTGCCGCCGGTCAGCATGAAGGCGATGGGGCGACGGCTCGCGTCGGTCGGCGCGTGGATTTTGGTGGTGCGTCCGCCGCGCGAGCGGCCGATGGCCTGATTTTTCTCCCCCTTCGCCGCCGCTGGCCGAGCGGTGCGCCTTCACCGCCGACGAGTCGATGAGGACCTCCGCCGGCGGCGCGCCGGCTTGCGCGAGCGCGTGGAACAACTCGACCCAGACGCCCTTGGCGGCCCAGCGGACATAGTGATTATAGAGGGTCTTCCTCGGCCCGGATTCCAGCGGCGCATCGATCCAGCGGCCGCCGGATTTGAGCACTTGAACGATGCCGCCGATGACGCGCCGGTCGTCTACCCGCGCCTTGCCGCGCGTGTCGGTGGGAAGATGCGGTTTACGACACGCAAGCGCAACCAGCCAGCTTTTGGCTTCGTCGGTAATCCTATGCTCCCTGCCAGGTCTGGGGAGATCGGACAGCGCCTCCAACGGACCAAAGGCCACGGCTTTCTTGACGCAACGCTGCACGGTTTGATGATGCAGCCCCAAGGCTTGGCCCACCGCAAAAAAGCACGGCTCATTCCAATAGGCGAGGAGAATGCGCGCCCGCTCGACGAGACTTGCTGGCTCGGTGCGCGAGCCCGCGATCGCCGTCAGTTGCGCCAATTCTTCATCGTCGATCACCAGCGCAAGCGCCTGTCGCCACGCAACCATGCTTCCAAGCCTCCATCTCGCGAATAAAGATGGAGGAGGCCTATAACGCTGCGCAGAAAATACGAATCCCTTCCAACCAAGCGCTTTCACGGAATCGATGTACCTAGTATGAGATCGCCATGAATAACGTCCTTTCCAACGTTTATTCATACAAAATCACTTGGCGACGAGTACCGGGCATCTCGCGCTCTGCACGATGCGATCCGCCCGGCTACCGATAAACCTTTCATACATAGCTGAATGACCGGTTGCTCCGATAACCAGCAAGTCCACCTGAAGTTCCGCAGCCAGTTCGACGATGTCGCGTACGGGGTGGCCGACCAGCACATGCGTGCGCAACGTTACGTTTCGCTCTCTCGCCGCGCCGCTCGCGCGTGATAGCACGCCCTTGAAACGCTGATCCGCGGCGTCCTTGACATCGCGCACATCAGCGATGAACTCCGGCAAGGTCGGAAGCTCCTCGACACACACCATGTGAAGTTCGGATTGATTCTGCTTGGCGAGGTCTATCGCCAGGGAAAGCGCCCGAAACGCGGCCTCCGAACCGTCATTCGCCTGCAAGATTTTCTTGAACACATTGGCCTCCCTTGCTTATTGGCCTGGCGCTGGGATCGGCGCTGGCGCCTCCCCGCTGGATATGTTTTCGGCCGAGTCCTTCGGCAACAGGTGGCGAGGCAGGAAGAAGCTATTGGCAATTACCGTCGGAATGATCGCCGTGGCGATGATGGCCGCCACCAATGTTGAATACTGACCTTCGTCGATGATTTTGTGCGACAGGCCAAACAACGCCGCAATGGTGCCGAAGGTCAGTCCCGAGGCCATGATCAAGGTGGTGTACATCGCATCCTTTCGCGGCGACCCAAAAGCCTTCGCCACCGGATAAACGCTGACGACCTTGGTCGCCATCTCGACGACGAGCAGAATAGCGACGCCAAGCGGCGCCAGGATGACAGCCGCGATCGACACGAAATAGCCGGCCCTGATGAAATAGAACGGCGTCAACAGTCCAATGACGATCGTGCGGAGCCTGCGGATCAGCGCGTGATCGCGGCCGACGCTTCCCGCGAGCGTCATGCCGATGAGGTAGGCCGGCAGGACCGCTTCGCTGTCCGCCCATGTGGCGAGCGCGCCCATCCCCAGCAGGAAAAAGAGCAGGAATTTCGCCTCGAACTCCGATGGGCGGCACCCGAACAACTTGAACAGAAACGGCGTGAGCCGGGGCAGAAAGATAAAGGCCGCAGCGGTGGCCGCCACGAAGACCGCTGTTTTGCCCGTGAAGGGCGCGAACACCAGTCCGAGCGTGACGACGGTTCCAAGATCGGTGACAAAACAGGCGGCGAGAATGGTCTTGCCGAAGTCCGTTCGATTGAGGCCGTACTCCATCATGACAGTATAGACGACCGCGACCGATGTCGCGGCGAGCGCGATGCCCGCGAGAATGCTCGGCATCGTTTCCCAACCCAACAGATAATGCGCCGCCGCCCAGCAGCCCACGGCAGGAAGGAGGAAACTGGCGACGCCGATCGACACGGCCTCCTTCCATTTCAACTTGAAGACGTCGGGATCGAGTTCGGCGCCCGCGAGAAACGTCAAGAGAATGGCCCCGATGCCGGCGAGAGTCTTAACCCAAGGCTCCTGGACGCCAAAAATCTCGGCGCCGACCGTGACGCTGAAAATCGCCCGCGCGAGCATCCCAACGATGATCTCGGATAGCGCGGTTGAAATGCGCAATCTGTTGGAAACAAGAGTGGCGATGAGCGCGAGCCCGAACACCAATGCGATTTGCGCCCATATGCCGGTCATGATCGGTCCTGATGTTGGAGGGACATTTCGAGAATTACGCCAAGCGCCAACAGGCCTTCGTCGCCACGCTTGGACGAGGCAGCGGGCGATCGAAAAGGACATGAAGGAGGCTAGACGCCGGATGGCAATTTTTTCGCCAAAACACTCGCATGACTCCGGTTCGCGTTGGACGCGCGGTAGGAGTCATCGGCCTCTTCGGCGGTTTTGGGGAACTCCATCCCCGTTTTTGATCGAATCATTCTAGCCGGGAACGCGGCGCTGGCAAGCCCGCGCCGCCACAAAAAAGTGACCGCGCGAACCCGCGCGGCCACTTGTCGTCGTTCGTCGGGAGGACGATGCCTTATTGGAAGGGAATGTAGCGAAGGCTGGTGAAGAACATGCTTTCCGTCGCCTTGTACGCGCCGCCCACGCCCGAGAACGAGTCCTTGACGGTGTAGGAGTATTGCGCGCCAACGCGGACCTTGCCCGCCGGGCCATCGTAGAAGTTATGCCAGACGCCGCTGGTGATCTGGCGCACGTCCTTGATTTCGCCCACGCAGGTGGTCGCGGGCGGGCCTTCGAAGTTACAGCCGATGTTGTTGTAAGCGGGATTGCCGTAGCCATAGGAATAGGTGCCCGCCGTGATGAAGGGCGTTCCCGGGAATTTGACGAAGCTGAAATTGGAGCTCGCGAATTCGCCGCCAGCGAAGACATAGACGTCGGTCCTCGGCGTCACATGGGCGGTCAGACCGACCATGATCTGCCGCTCGTGGATCGGTTGGACGCCACCGGTGGATGAGAAGGTCGCGTCGCTGATTTGCGCCGCGCCATAACGGCCGTTGCCGTTGCCGCTCAGGCCCGAAAACTGGAAGTCCAGCCATTTCGGGATGATCGGCACGATCAGGCCGGCCTCGACGCTTGCGCCCCAAACGCTGTGATTGCCCCAATAGACCTGATCGGTGAAGTCGCGCAGCATGCCGCCGGCCTCGACGTGGATATGGCGATCGAGGAACGTCGGATCCCAGGCGGCCTTGCCCATCAGATCGGGTATGCGGTTGGTCGTCACCGCATTGAGCGAGTTGTAAAGAGATCCGCCGACCGGACCCACATTGTAGGCTCCGGGAAGCGTGCCGCCGGCGCAGGTGCTGCCGGCGATGCCGCCCGCCGTCGCGCCGGCGAGGCAAGGCGCGACATGGCCGTTGACGTCGGACGCAGGCAGAATATAGGTCGTGGCGGAGCTTTCAGCCGAGACCGCCACTTGGACGTCCTTGCCAAAATCCTTGCTCAAGCGAATTCCAGGCTGACGCGACCAAGTGAAGCCAGGCATATATTGGTCGTCGATGACCGGCGGCGTAATAAAGGTGCTCGCCTGGACGCCGCGCGAGTTCATGCCGATGAGCGAATAGGCTTGGCCCGCCATGATGTGGAAGCCGAAGTCGCTGCGATCGATCTGCGCATAAAGCTCGCGGAAGCGGAAGTTGAACGAGTCGCTCTGGTTGAGATTGGCGGTCTGGCCGGCGCCGAGGAAGTCGGTCGCCAGATACATCGTGGCGTGCGTCACGCTGTCCAAATCGCCTTCGGCCTGCATCGTGAAGCGGCTGCGACGCGCGGAGAAGCGGTATTCTTCGCCGTGCGAGGCGACGTTGTTCGGATAGGGGATATTCTGGAACGGCGTCGCGATGTCCGCGCCGATGAAGCGGCTGCGATACAACGCGCCAAATTCGAAGAAGCCGCCCGGCGTGATGGTGACGGCCTTGTAATAGAAGTGGGACGGCCACGGCACGCCGCCATCCTTGCTGATGCCGATGGCCTGAGGCCCGCCCGGCGCGGCGGCGAGGGTTGCCCTGCCACCGCTTCTTTCGACGCGCTCGACTTTGCGCTCGGTCTGACGTTGGCTTTGCGCCTGGCTGTTGAGCCGTTGCTCGAGCCGATGCAGTTGCGCTTTCAGCGCGCGAATCTCGGCCCTGGTTTCGGCGTCCGCCATCGCCGGGACGATAGTCGACGCCAGTATCGCGATGGCGGACGCGCCCGCCAAGAGCCCCCCGATCCATCGGCGACCGCCGGGTTTTTTCAAATTTCTCATTCTCAGTCTCCGCAGTCGGGGCCCAATATCAGATTGAAGGGAACCTAGTGCGGCTAGCCCTAGAGCTTGTTTATGACACTTTTGAAACACAATTTGTACGGCAATCCGATTCCGATACGATTGCGCCGAGGCGTTGCGGAGATGCCACAGTGTTGTGTCGGTTCGCTGAGGGCCGTGATGAGCGCAACCCTTTCCATGTCAACTAAGTAGTTGAGTTTTGCGCCACGAAGCGCGGCATTCGACGGCTAAGTCAGCCGCTCGGAACGAGAAGCCTGCGCGTTTCTAGTCGAACCCAATCAAAACTCATCGCGAAAAATCCATCGTCGCGGGCGGTTCACGCGGGATAACACTGTTTGCTAACCGTTCCCACTATGACGGCTCGCGCAAGCGAATGTGGTTCTCTTGCTATTGCTGAGCGCTGCGATTTCGCGCTGAAGGAGCTTAGGGCGTGGCTTTGCGTCCATGTCGGGCGTTACGAGGAATGCTTGCGTAAGACAATCGCGTCGCATTGGCAAAAGTAGCAACATAGTTCGGCGCCGTGCTTATCCATGATGCAAGTGTTGCGCTTATGTCACAGTTGGCAAGAAACCGTTTTGACCCATGCTTTTGATTTGCTACGCGCTGCTCCTTGGTTATATAAGTTGAGTATATACACTTTAATCATATTTGTTTTAGCGACGCGTCAATGTGACGTGGAACGCATGTATTTCGTTTTCTGTGTATACGGACAGCATGTTTACGGTGCGATCAATGGCGAAAAATTGGCGGCGGACGTTGCGAATGGAGGCGGAAAAAATGAAGCGAATTGGGATTGATGCTCACGGATTCAGCGCCCGCGTCTTGCATATCGCGCTCGCCGCCAGCGGCTTGAGCGCTGCGAGTGCGCCGGCGCGCGCGGGCGACCTCTATTTCCCGCCGGCGCTTGTGTCCGCGCCGGCCGACGCCCCGAAGCCTCCGGCGCCGCCGCTCTCTGTTTTCGGCGACAATATTCCGGACCCGGGAAAGGCGACATTCTCGATCATTCCCACTTTCGCCAATTTTTCCCACATGATGGTGGGCACGCATGGAGTGACGTCCCAGCAGGTCGTGAACTCCGTTGGATGGTACTGGAATCCAGCCTCTTCATTGCTGCGCGTCGTTCCGACAAACAATTTCCAGGAAAACCAGACCGTTACCTTCTCCTATGGCTTCGCCAAGGACTGGTCGGTCATCGTTACCGGGGGCATGATCGAAAGGCATTCCGACCTCGAGATCTTCAATGGCTCCGCGGCCTTCACGAACTTCCCCATTGCGAGCATCATACCTCGTGGGACCAGTTATCCCGGCATCGACACCATCCAGGATGCGCAGGCGGCGCTTATTTGGCGTCCGTACGACGACGGGATGAATCGCATCAAGGTCAATCTGGGCATGTCCTTTCCGACCGGCAGCAACCACAACACCGGCGGCGCCGTGATGCAAACGACCGGAAGCTACGCGATCACCCAGGCGTTCTATGGCATGCAACCTGGAACCGGCACCTTCGACGTAATGCCCGGCATCTTCTATGGCGGCGTCAAGGGACCGTGGTCCTGGGGCCTTTCGTATCGCGCCCGCTTGCCGCTCGGCGTCAATACGCAAGGCTATATGTGGGGCAATTATCAGGAAGCCAACGCCTGGGGTGGCTACACTTGGTTGCCCGGCTTCACGACGATGATTCGCGCCAACTTCAACATTCAGGACCATATCGTCGGCGCGGATTGGTTCCTCGTCGGCAAGCTGCCGAGCGCCAACCCAAATTTTTACGGCGGCAAGCGCATCGAAATGTTCGCTGGCGCGGATATCGATGGCAAGCTTTTCGGATACCCAGCCTTTTCGATTGGCGTTGAAGCGGGCGTTCCCGTCTACCAAAATCTCGACGGCCCGCAGATCGCCAAGAACTGGCAGGCGGGCCTGGCGCTGCGCTACAAAATCGGCCAGGAAGGCGCGGAAACGAAGCTCGCGGGAACGCCGATATTCAAGGGTCCGCCAGTCGCCCCGGCGGCTCCGGGCTCGCCGTGGAACGGCTTTTATGTCGGCATAAACTCCGGCTACACGTCACTTAGCGACCCCAACACCAATTTCACCTTCCAGGGCCAGGGCGGCTTCGCCTCGCTTTGGGCGGCGGGCGCCCTCCCGTCCAGCGTCGTCCTGAATAGCCAAGGCTACATCGGCGGCATCCAGGTGGGCTACAACCACTTGTTCCACGAAAAGGTTGTTGCCGGCGTCGAGGCGGATTTGCAAGGCGTCATGGTCGGCAACAGCAATTACAACGCTTGGTCTGGCGTTGGAAAGAGCGCCACTTTTCTGCAAGCTGGACGCAACCAACACACGTTTGGCACGGTGCGCGGACGCGTCGGTTATCTCGCGACGCCGACCATCCTTCTTTATGCGACTGGCGGTCTGGCTTATGGTGAAACCGATCTCAACGCGACTTACTACAACCCTTCCCTTAGCCCGCTCCTGTACCAGGGCGGGAGTTGGCTCGGCGTTGTCGACACCGTCATGGGATGGGCGGCCGGCGCTGGCGTCGAGTGGATGATCATGCCGAAGTGGAGCGTCAAGGCCGAGTATCTCTATTACGATCTCGGCACAACCAATACGGCGAGCGTCGGTCCGTTATTTTACACCAGCGGTCAAGCTCTCTCCACCGCGGGATACACTGCGCCCTTCGCGGGCCATATCGTCCGCGCCGGCCTAAATTTCCATTTCAACGGAGCCGGCGCGGCCCCGATCGTGGCCAAATACTGATCGAGCAACGGGGTTCTTTCGGAAGGGAGCGTCCCGCCTCGCGGTGCCAGAGTCTTTCCGATATAAGTTGAGGTATAGTCTGCCCCTCCGAGATACGCGGCGCATTCGGTTGGGGGAGGTGGTCGAGGAGCGTTGCGATTCTTCGCCACAAGGTGTCGATGCTTCGCTCCTTGGCCTTGCGGAGGGAGCGTTTGAGCTTGGAGAAGACCGGCTCGATCGGATTGAGATCGGGCGAGTATTTTGGCGGGAAGACGCGCCGCGCGCCTTTTGCGCGAATGGCCTCGTCGATGGCGGCGCTTTCGCGCGAGCCAAGATTGGCCATGACGACGATGTCACCGGGCGTCGGCGTCGGCGCCAAAATCCGCTCGACGTAGGCGAGAAAGCTTTCGCCATTGATCGGCCCGTCGAGCACGCAGGGCGCCGTGATGTCGTCGCAACGCAAGGCGGCGAGGAAAGTCATGGTTTTCCGTTGCCCGTGAGGAGTTTTGCCGATGAGCTTTCGCCCGCGCGTCGTCCAGCCGCGCGTGCGCGTCATATTGGTTTTGGCCCAGGTCTCGTCGATCCAAGTCTCGTCGATGAAGACGAGGCGTTTTGGATCGAGCCTCGACTGGAGTTTTCGCCACCGCGCGCGGTGACGCGCGACATCACGCCGATCCTGTTCGGCGGCGAACAGCGCTTTTTTTGAAGCTGATTTTTTCCTTGCGCGGGAAGCGCCACGGCGTGTCACGCGAAACGACGACGCCGCGCGC
Source organism: uncultured Alphaproteobacteria bacterium (assembly GCA_963699455.1). Classification (GTDB taxonomy): domain Bacteria; phylum Pseudomonadota; class Alphaproteobacteria; order Rhizobiales; family Beijerinckiaceae; genus Methylocystis. Next base: position 417,534 of record CAVOTY010000008.1, read on the forward strand.
GCGGCTCCGCAAGCAAGGTCAAATCTGGCTTCTCGGCGAGACGCCCCAGCAGAAAATCGCGCTGGCCCGCCAGCGGATAGGGCCGCTTGCCGCCCATCGGCTTGGCCGCCGCGCTGCCCGTCGCGCGCGCCGCTTGCGCTCCCGGCGCACCGCGCTGGCGACGCTTACCCGCATCCGCGCCGCCGCCGGCGCCGGCGCGCGTCGTCGATCCGCTCAGCGCCAACGCCATGACACGCTCACGAAGATCGTTCGCGTAGGGTCGCGCCATTCCTCCCGGCCTCCAAATCCCGGTTGGTGGAATGAATCAGATCCAGCAAAAAAGCCCCCCGCCGATTCAGCCAATCTCGGAAAGACTTTAGTCAGCATCCGACAAGCCTGAGGCGTTATCGATTGTTCTTGCGTTTAGGAGAAATCGATCATGAGCGACGTCGCCGCGCGGCCAGAGTCAAGGGCCGAAGAATCACCGGAGACCGCCTATCGTCGGGGCTATCAACAGGGCGCAAACGACACATTGATGGCGGTGGAGCGCGCCATATACACGCGCCTCGATTTCAGCGATCTGCGCAATTGGATCGGCTATTCGTTGCATGCTTGGCGCCATCAAGACAAAGTCGACGATCGCGGAGTTGAGCCGCCGCTGCCGCCGCATGACTGATTAAGAGGGGGTTTTCTCGGGCAAGCTCAACCTGATGTGCAGCTCGCGCAGTTGCTTGTTGGTCGCGGGCGACGGCGCGCCCATCAGCGGATCCTCGGCGCGCTGGTTGAGCGGGAACAGCGTCACCTCGCGCAGGTTTTCCTCGCCAGCGAGCAACATCACGATGCGGTCGACGCCTGGCGCTATGCCGCCATGCGGCGGCGCGCCATATTGGAACGCGCGATACATGCCGCCAAAACGCTCGATGAGAACGTCCTCGCCGTAGCCGGCGATCTCGAACGCCTTCTTCATCACATCGGGACGATGATTACGGATGGCGCCGGAGGACAACTCCACGCCGTTGCAGACGATATCGTATTGATAGGCAAGAAGATCGAGCGGGTTCTTCGACTCCAGCGCTTCCAGTCCGCCCTGCGGCATCGAGAAGGGATTGTGCGAGAAGTCGATCTTCTTGTCTTCCTCGTTGTATTCATACATCGGGAAATCGACGATCCAGCAAAACTCGAACACGTCGGTTTTGGAGAGTTCGAGCTCGGTCCCGATCCGGATGCGCGCGGCGCCCGCGAGCTTGGCCGCCGACGTCTCCTCGCCCGCCGAGAAAAACACGGCGTCGCCGGCTTTCACGCCCGCCTTGGTGGCGATCGACGCTTGCGCCGCGGCGGGAATAAACTTGGCGATCGGCCCCTTGCCCGCGAGCGCGCCGCCCTCCTCCTCGAATATCACATAGCCAAGCCCCGGCGCGCCTTCCGAACGCGCCCAGTCGTTGAGTTTGTCGAAGAAACTGCGCGGCTGCGACGCGGCGCCCGGCGCGGGGATCGCCCGCACGGTCTTGCCCTTAAAAGCCTTGAACGATACGTCCTCGCGAGCGAATTCCTCGCTCACGTCGACAATGACCAGAGGATTGCGCAGATCTGGCTTATCCGTGCCATATTTCAGCATCGCGTCCTTATAGGCGATGCGCGGAAATACCTTCGTCACCGGCTTGCCGTTCGAAAATTCCTCGAACAACCCGCGCAGCACCGGCTCGATCGACGCGAACACGTCTTCTTGCGTGACAAAGCTCATTTCGACGTCAAGCTGATAGAACTCGCCGGGCGAGCGGTCAGCTCTCGCGTCCTCGTCGCGAAAGCACGGCGCGATCTGGAAATAGCGGTCGAAACCCGCGACCATCAGCAATTGCTTGAACTGCTGAGGCGCCTGCGGGAGCGCATAGAATTTACCGGGATGCAGGCGCGAGGGCACCAGAAAGTCGCGCGCGCCCTCGGGGGAGGACGCCGTGAGGATCGGCGTCTGGAACTCGAAGAACCCTTCGGCCTTCATGCGCGCGCGAAGGCTATCGATGATGCGCCCGCGCAACATGATGTTGGCGTGCAGCTTTTCGCGGCGCAGGTCGATGAAGCGGTATTTGAGGCGGGTTTCCTCGGGATAGGGTTGGTCGCCGAACACGGGGACCGGCAATTCAGCGGCGGGGCCGAGCACCTCGATCTCGCGCACATAGACCTCGATCAGCCCGGTCGGCATGTCCGCGTTTTCGGTGCCGGCGGGGCGCTTCTTCACCTCGCCGTCGAGTTGCACGACCCATTCCGAGCGCAGCTTTTCAGCCTCCTTGAAGGCCGGCGAATTGGGATCGACCACGCATTGCGTCAAGCCATAATGGTCGCGCAGGTCGATGAACAGCACCCCGCCGTGATCGCGGATGCGATGGCACCAACCCGAAAGTCGAGTGGCGTGTCCGGCGTGGGTGTCGCGGAGCTCTCCGCAATTGTGCGAACGGTAACGATGCATTTTGGCGTCTTCTTGGCTTGGGAAATGGCGGCGCGGGCGCGCCGGACAGGGCATTCCGCGGAAAAGCGCACGGGCGAGGCGCTTCTGTCAAGACGGCTGAGCCCGGTCAGCGCGAGGTGCTGGAAAATATGCCCACGTCGCCGCATTTGCCGCTTTCTCCTTCCGCAAGGTCGCCTCGATGGGCGACATTTCGGAGCGAAACGGCGCATCGCGCTATTGGAGTTCCGTTCGACATTGTGTCGAATTGCTCGCGAGACCGCGGACCACGGCGGGAGGACTTTCGGTCCCCTTCTTCGACCACTCGAAACCCTTTGCTGATCTCGCGAGTTATCCAACCATGGAATGCAATTATGTGATAAACTAATCCCTATGGGGGCATACGCTTTGGCGCAGGGCCTTGGCTAGCGCCGAAAATCATGCGAATGGAGCGCATCATGACTTACTACGACGATACGCCCCCTAATCTGTCTGCTCGCCATGACATTGGCCATTTGCTCGACACCATGCGCGGGAGATGGGGCTGGTTTGTCGCCTTCGGGCTCATGACCATGTTTTTCGGCTTTATCTCGCTCGGCGTCGCCGGGACGGCGACGCTGGTTTCGGTCTATATGATCGCCGGCTTCATGATCGCCATCGGGGCGGTTGAAATCGCCATCGCAATTCGCGCGCATGCATGGACCAATCGCATTCTCGTCATGCTGGTTGGCTTGCTGTACATAGTCGCTGGCGGTTTCGTGCTGGCCAATCCGATCAACGGCGCGCTTGGCTTTACGCTGATGCTCGGCGCGGCAATTTTGGCGACGGGCATGGTGCGCGTGTTGTTCGCAACGCGCCTGCCCGAGGGGCCAAAGTGTTTCGTCCTTGCCGCCAGCGTCGTCACGGTGGCGCTCGGCATTTTCATCCTCGCTGGATGGCCGAAAGACTCCGCCTATGTGCTAGGTGTTTTTCTGGGCGTCGACATGCTCTTGTATGGTGCCAGCTGGCTAAACTTCGGACTCTTTCTGCGGGAGCGGGCGACGCGCCCCCGGTAACCTCGATCGCGCGGCGCGCGCGATGAGGCTTTCGTTCCTCGGACACGCACCGCATGAGCAAATGGGCCTATAGTTTCAGTCAAGGGGAAGCCGAAGGCGCTGCTTCGATGAGGGAGTTGCTGGGCGGCAAGGGAGCGGGCCTGGCGGAAATGGCTAGGCTTGGGCTTCCCGTGCCTCCGGGTTTTACTCTAACCACGGAGCTTTGCACTTATTTTTATGCGCACGACGGAGAATTGCCGTCAGACTTGGGTGATCAGCTTGGCGGCGCCTTGGCGCGGGTTGGCGCGGTCGCGGGCCACGCCTTCGACGACCCTGATTGGCCGCTACTCGTTTCCGTGCGATCTGGCGCTCGCGACTCCATGCCGGGCATGATGGATACCGTGCTCAATCTTGGCCTCAATGACAACACCGTGGGGGCGTTGGCAAGGAAGTTCGGCGATGAGCGTTTCGCCTTGGATTGTTATCGTCGTTTCATCGAAATGTACGCCTCCGTCGTGCTTGGTGTCCCGCATCATGAGTTCGAGGGGGCGCTGGAAAGCTATAAGGAGCGGCGCGAAGTCGCCTTGGACACGCAGCTTAATGCCGACGACTGGCGCGCCATGGTCGCCCACTACAAAGAGGTGGTCGCGCGTCATCAAGGCGTCGCGTTCCCGCAAAACCCGCATGAACAATTGCTTGGGGCGATCAAGGCGGTATTCTCATCCTGGATGAACCATCGAGCGACTGTCTATCGCGAATTGCACAATATTCCCGAGGATTGGGGAACCGCCGTCAATGTGCAGGCGATGGTGTTCGGCAATATGAACGACAATTCCGCGACTGGTGTCGCTTTCTCGCGCAATCCCTCGACCGGCGCGCGCGAGCTTTATGGCGAGTTTCTGTTCAGAGCTCAAGGCGAGGATGTCGTCGCGGGAATGCTAACGCCTCAGCAGATTAGCGAGGCTGCGCGCCGCGCCTCGCAATCCGACGCTCCATCGTTGGAAGCGACGATGCCCGCGGTGTATGCGGAGTTCAAGAGCTATGCGGAAAGGCTAGAGACGCATTACCGTGACATGCAGGACATGGAGTTCACGGTCGAGAGCGGAAAATTGTGGATGTTGCAAACGCGGTCGGGAAAGCGCACGGGGCCCGCGGCGCTCAAGATCGCCGTTGACATGGCGAACGAAGGGCTCATCACCCGGGCCGACGCGTTGACGCGGATCGAACCGAACTCATTGGATCAATTGCTGCATCCGACCATCGATCCAGAAGCCAAGTGCGACATACTGGCCAACGGTCTGCCGGCATCGCCGGGGGCAGCCTGCGGAGAGATCGTGTTTGGCCCCGAGGAAGCAATGGCGCTCGCCGGACAGGGGCGCAAGGTGATCCTGGTGCGTGTGGAAACCAGCCCCGAGGACATCGGCGGCATGCACGCCGCCGAGGCCATTCTCACCGCGCGTGGCGGGATGACCTCGCATGCCGCCGTGGTGGCGCGCGGCATGGGCAAGCCTTGCGTGACGGCCGCCGTGGGCCTTCGCGTCGACTACGCGGACCAAAGTTTGTCGGTCGCGGGCCGACGCTTTCGCAAGGGCGACCTGCTTACCGTCGACGGCTCCGCCGGCCAGGTGATCGCCGGCGTCGTCAGAATGCGGCGTCCCGAACTAACGGGCGAATTCGCGGTGCTGATGCAATGGGCCGACGCCGCGCGGCGGCTCAAGGTGCGCGCCAACGCGGAGACGCCCGCGGACGCCAAGGCGGCGCGCAAATTCGGCGCCGAAGGCATCGGCCTCGCCCGGACGGAGCACATGTTTTTCGAGGGCGAGCGCATCGTCGCGGTGCGCGAGATGATCCTCGCCGATAGCGCCGACGGCCGTAAGGCGGCGCTGGCCAAGCTACTGCCGATGCAGCGCGACGATTTTAAAGAGCTGTTCGAAATCATGGCGGATCTACCGGTGACAATTCGCCTACTCGATCCGCCGTTGCACGAATTCCTGCCGCATAGCGACGGGGAGATCGCGAGCGTCGCCAGCGCCATGCAGGCGGACCCGTCCAGACTGCGCAAGCGCGCGCAGGAATTGTCCGAATTCAACCCAATGCTGGGATTTCGGGGTGTGCGCCTTGGCGTGGCCTTTCCCGAGATCGTCGATATGCAGGCGCGAGCCATCTTCGAAGCCGCGATCGCCGCGACGCACGAGACCGGCAAGTCGGCGCAAATCGAGATCATGGTCCCACTGGTCTTCGCGCGCGCGGAGTTGGATTTGATTAAGCGCCGCGTCGACGCAACCGCGGACGCGGTTGAGGCGGAGACCGGCGTGCGCTCGCGCTATCACATCGGCGCGATGATTGAACTGCCGCGCGCGGCGCTACGCGCCGGCGACGTCGCGTTGACGGCGGAATTCCTGTCCTTTGGCACAAACGACCTGACACAAACGACGCTTGGCATCTCGCGCGACGACGCAGGGGCGTTTTTGGGCGCCTATGTCGCCAAGGGCATTTTGCCGGCGGACCCTTTTGTGACAATCGACCAGGAAGGCGTCGGCGAACTCATCGCGCTCGGCTGCGCCAGGGCCCGCGCAGCGCGGCCCAATGTCGCACTTGGAGTCTGCGGTGAGCATGGTGGAGATCCCCGTTCCATCGCGTTTTTCGAAGAGGTTGGCGTCGATTATGTCTCATGCTCACCGTTCCGCGTGCCGATCGCCCGCCTCGCCGCGGCTCAAGCCGTGATTAGACGTAAAACCGACAAAACAGCATAGGAAGCAGGGAACCTTAGGCCCAAATCCCGCTTAAGGCTCCGACAGGTTCAATGTGAGGCATTTGGCGCTCCCGCCTGCCTTAATGAATTCGGAAAGAGGGGTCAGCGCTACCTTGAACCCGGCGGCCCGTAATTGCGCTCGCAAACGCGGCGAGGCGTCGTTCATGATGACCATTCCATTGACTTCGACGGCATTGCAGGCAAAACTCAAGGCGTCGCTCTCGCCAACCTCAATACGCTTTTCGATGGGAACCAGGGCCGCGATGGTTTCTCGCGAAGATTCGTCGAAGGCCCTTGGGTAATATATCAGCCAGCCCCCCGCGATGGGGCAAAAGCAAGTGTCAAGATGGTAGAAGCGCGGATCGACGAGGCGCAAGCTCACCGCGCGCCGCTCAAAAACGCGCTCCAGCAAGCCAGCCGCGAGCGCGTTCGAGCGCCAACCGTGACCGACCCAGATTAGTGCGCGCGAGGGATCAACCAAGGCGTCACCGGCACCCTCGAAAGTTACATTCCCTGGCCAAGGCGCGATCGTAAATCCTTCTCGCTCGAACCAGGCCCGAAACAATTGTTCTTCCTGTCGCCGCTCCTTTGCCGCGAATTGGCTTACCACAACCGTCTTGTTAATCGACATGCCGGCGTTAGCGGTGAAGACCATGTCGGGAAGTCCCACTTCCTGATTTACGAAAGCAATCTCGGCCTCGCGCGCCAAATGGGATGCAAGACGGGTCCATTGCTTCATGGCCAGCGCGGTGTCAGCCTTGCCGATATTGTTCTCCATCCACGGATTAATCGTGTAATCGACAGAAAAATGTTGCGGCGCGCACATGAGTATGTTTGCGCGCGTCCCGAAAGGGTGGCCAGGCTTCTTAAAAGTATCCCTAATGAGCGCGGGCGCCCCAACGTCTAAATCTAAGCGCATCCGAGACTCCAATCGCGATTGGGAGCCATTAGCAGACCAAATAAATCCTTGGGATTTTGCGGCCGCGCGATTAGATCGATTTCGTTTTTGACGCCAGTCTCTTCGGCGAGGTCGCGCAGCAGGCGCATAACGGAAAAATCCTCGATCGCGAAGCCCACCGCGTCGAAGATCGTGATGGCCCGGTCCGATGTCCGACCCGGCTTGCTACCAACGATCACCTCCCACAACTCGGTCACGGGATGATCGGCGGCGAGTTGCTGAATCTCGCCTTCAGCGCGCGTTTGCGGGGCATATTCGACGAAAATCTCCGCGCGGGACAAAATGTCTCGCGCGAGCTCCGTCTTGCCGGGACAGTCGCCGCCGACCGCATTGATGTGCATTCCCGCGCCCACCATGTTATCGGAGAGAATCGCTACGCGCTGTTTGTCGGCCGTAATGGTCGTGATTATGTCAGCGTCCGTGACAGCGTCTCCCACGTTCCCGCAGCGTACGATGGAAATGCCGGAGTCGGCCATGTTTCGCTCAAATTTCTCGGTCGCCGCGAGATCGATATCGAAGATCCGCATGTTGCCGACGTGCAGCGCCGACTGAAACGCGTGGGCCTGAAACTCCGCTTGAGCGCCAAGGCCAATCAACGCCATCGTTTTGGACTCGCGCCGCGCGAGAAAGCTGGCGGCGAGCGCGGAAACGCCTGCCGTTCTGAAAGCCGTCGCGAGTGTCATATCCGCCAGAAGCAAGGGGTAGCCTGTCGCGACATCGGCAAGAACCCCAAAGGCCGCAACCGTTTGCAGACCGCGCAAGGTGTTACTCGGGTGGCCATTGACGAATTTGAAGCAATAGTTCCGTTCGTCGCTCGTCGGCATTAGCTCAATAACGCCGTGCGCCGAATGGATCGCTAGCCGCGGCGACTTCTCGAAGGACTCCCATCGCCGAAAATCCCGCTCGAGATATTCAATCAGCCGAAGCCAAAACTTTTCGAGTCCGAACCGCTGAACGATTGCGCTTATGTCCGATGCGGTCAAAAACGGAACCATGCGTAGTCTTCTCCGCCCACCCTATCTTTTTTATGCTAAACAGCATCCTTGCAAATCTATATAGCAATTATATGCATAATTTGACAAAAAAATATAAATTCCGGCATATCTATTAGTGAAATAGACAAGGGGCAGGAGACTCGATAATGGACGATTTGGATCGTCGACTGATCGCGGCCTTGCGGGTCGACGGGCGAGCTCCGCTGTCCCAACTCGCACAAACTCTCGGCGTTTCGCGAGGCACTGTGCAGAACCGGCTGGATCGCCTGATTTCCGCCGACGTCATTCTCGGCTTTACGGTCCGTGTTAAGAACCGCGCCGACGCGGACCGCATTCGCGCGATCATGATGATCGAGGTTTCTGGCAAAAACACCCGGCAGGTCGCCGGGTCGTTAAGAGGATTGCCGCAGATATCGAAACTGCACAGCACCAACGGAGCATTCGATCTGATCGCGGAAATCGAGGTCGACAATCTCATGGAATTTGATCGCGTGCTGTCCACAGTACGATCAATCGAGGGCATCGCGCGAAGCGAGACCAGCTTGCTGCTGGCGCCTGCTTAGTACTCGCTATCGCTGAAGGGTGAGTCGTGATTCAAGGTTGAATGCGCAGCATTCCGGACGCGACGGCGATCACATTGACGGAACTGGAGCGCGCCGAACTCAAAAGTTTGGCGCGTTCGATGAAAGGCGAGCACCGCCTACGTCTTCGGGCGCGGATCGTCTTGCTTGCGAGCAATGGCACCCCGACGCGGCGCGGATCGCGCGAACGGTTGGCTGCACGATTGGCGCGGCATCCAAATGGCGGGGTTCGTTACGCCGCCAAACGCATGGCTGGGCTCGACGACAGGGGCGAGCGCGGCGCGGAGCCTAAATATGGGCCGGAACACAATGCGCGTATTTTGGCTTTGCTCGACCAGAAGCCGGCCCCTGGTTACCCCAACTGGACCGGGCAGCTGCTGACAAAGGCTCTCGGCGACATCCACGTCCAACATGTCTGGCGCTTTTTGCGCGCGCAAAAAATCGATCTCTCCGGTCGTAAGTCATGGTGCGAAAGCAGCGACCCGGATTTTGTGAGCAAGGCCGCCGAGATCGTCGGTCTCTACATGGCTTCGCCGGACGGCGCCATCGTTCTCGCGGTAGATGAAAAGCCCTCGATTCAGGCGCTCGAACGCGCGCAAGGATACCTCAAATTGCCGAACGGGCGCGCCATGACCGGGCGGTCGCACGGCCACAAACGCCACGGAACGACGACGCTGTTCGCGGCGCTCGACCTTAAAAGCGGCAAGGTCGTTGGACGCCACTACAAACGGCGGCGGCGCATCGAATTCCTCGATTTCATGAACAAGGTTGTCGCCGATCATAAAGGTCGCGAGATCCATGTCGTGCTCGACAATCTCTCGACTCACAAGCCTAAGCGCGACATGTGGCTCAAGCGTCACAAAAACGTGCATTTTCACTTCACGCCGACGCACGCCTCCTGGCTCAATCAGGTCGAAATCTGGTTCTCGATCCTCTCGGGAAAATCGCGCGACGGCGCCTCATTCCAAAGTGTTTCAGAACTCATTGCCCATATCGAGGCGTTCATAGCCGACTACAACGAAACCGCCAGGCCATTCGTCTGGACAACAAGCCAAGTCCACCAAAAACGCCTCAAGCCGTGTTTCGCTGACCAATGATTCCGAGTAATTGAGTCCGACAGCTCAAAACTTATCCACGATTTGCGCGGAGTTGATTAAGGCGCGCGAACTGGCCAGTTGCACATTCGTCGTATCATCTAACCCGTTGCTTTCAAAACCAGTAGGAACGCGAGGAAAAGAAAAGCGGTAATCGCGGTGGTGAGTCCGAGCTTCTTAAACAGCATCGGCGCCGCCGGCGCGCCAGGGTCGGACCCAACAACCGATTTTTCGCCCGCTTCGTCAGCGGAACGCACGCCAAGCGGCAGCACGGTAAACAGCACGATCCACCAAGTCGTCAGAAATATCGCCGCCGCCAATGGCGCTTGAATGGGCATGGAAACCTCTTGAACATTAGGCCTGTTCGAGTTCGATCAGCGCGCCGCAAAAATCCTTGGGATGGAGGAACAGCACGGGCTTCCCATGGGCTCCGATCTTCGGCTGTCCGTCGCCAAGCACCCTCGCGCCCTCTTTTTTAAGGTGGTCGCGCGCGGCGATTATGTCATCAACCTCGTAGCACAGATGGTGAATGGCGCCGGCAGGGTTTTTTTCGACGAAACCGGCGATCGGGGAGCTTTCACCATAAGGTTCGAGCAGTTCAATCTTGGTGTTGGGAAGTTCGACAAACACCACCTTGACGCCATGCTCGGGGAGCGCCTTGGGCGCCGTGACGTTGGCCCCCAACGTATTGGAGTACACTTTTGTCGCGTTTGCCAAGTCCGCGATGGCTATCGCGACGTGATTTAGACGTCCAATCATTTTGTATGGGCTCCTCGGGCGATGCGCCAGGGAGGTTTAGGCGAAAAAGAGTGTCGCGGGAAGGGGCGTGGCGCGCTCAGGCTCGCCGCGCGACCCGCGCCGCGAAAAACCCATCCATGCCCGCAAGGCGCGGGTCGGGGTTGGGCAGCAGTTGCGGCAATGTGCGGAGGTCGCCGTCCGGGTTGACGAAGTTTTCAGGAATCCCCTCCGTGGCTGGATCGATGGGGTCGCGCCTGTAATCGGGATTGCGACGCAAAAAGGCGGCAATCTGCGCCTCGCCTTCCTCGGGCTCGAGCGAACAGGTGCAATAGACGATGCGGCCCCCGGGCCGGGTCAGACTGGCGGCCCGATCCAACATTCTAGTTTGCAGCGAAACCAACGCCTCGATATCGCCCGGTCTTTTTGTCCAGGCCACGTCGGGATGGCGGCGGATCGTGCCTGTGGCGGAACAGGGCGCGTCGAGCAGAATCGCGTCAAAGACCGGCGCCGCAAAACTCGTCGCGTCGGCGACGGCGATATCGGCGCGTAACCGCAGTCGTTCGAGATTGGCCGAAAGTAGCTTGAGCCGTTCGGCGGAGCGGTCGAGCGCCGTGACGTTGGCGCCGACCAGAGCAAGTTGCGCCGTTTTTCCGCCGGGGGCCGCGCACATATCTAGGATGCGCTCGTCCGGCTTTGCCCGCAGCAGACGCGCCGGGAGAGCGGCGCCGGCGTCCTGAACCCACCATTCCCCTTCGTTATAGCCTTCGAGTTCGGGAATTGAAGCGCGGCTGAGCAACCGCACCGAGCCTGTCGGCAACACGACTCCGTCCAGACGCCGCGCCCAATCGACGGGGTCGGATTTTACCGAAAGATCGAGCGGCGGCTCCAACATCTGCATGGCGACGATTTTCTTCGTCGCCGTTTCGCCATAGGTTCTGCGCCACCGCTGCGCCAACCAGGGCGGCGCGTCGAATTCACCGCTTTCGGCCAGCGCTAGGAACTCCTCGCGCTGGCGCGACAGATTTCGCAAAACGGCGTTGACCAACCCGGCGAAGCCCGCGCTCTTGGGCTCCATCCGCACCGCGCGTACCGCGAGATCCACGGCGGCGTGGTCGGCGGCGTCGAGAAAGAGGATCTGCGCCGCCGCCGCTATCAAGGGCCATTCCAGCCGCACGGCCTGGCGCGGCAAGCCCTTTTCGAGCAAGACCGCCAAGGCGCGGCGGATGAGCCCAAGGCGCCTAATTGCAACCGTCGCGATTGATCGGGTCAACGCCACGTCGCGAGCGTTGAGGCCGGCAAGACGCGTCGGCACGGCAAATGGCGAAAAACACTCGTCCAGCCGATGGCCGCCCTGAACAACGTCGGCTAGAATATGAGCAGCCGCGAGTTCGCGCCGGCAACCCCGGAATCTTCATCGCCTCGGCCTCGCGCGCGGCTTCGGCGGGAACGAAGCCTTGGCGGCTCATGGAACGCGCTGCGGACTTGGGTTTTTTGGATGGTGGTTTAGAATCCTGCGTCACTACCATCCGTCTCCAGCCCCATGGAGACGAATCATAGCACAACGGCGCGGACGCGGGCGAGGAAAGGGTTCCGATGATGGACGCACCCGGTGGTGGCGATGACAACGACGCGAAAGCCAAGACGAACAAGGCTGTTGACGTTTGGCGCGAAGTCCCCCCGGCGGCCCGACGCGCGCTGAGGGAGGCGGTGGCGCGTCACGCCCATGCGGCCAAGGCGCGGGCTCCCCGGGAGATCGGCGGACGCGGGGGGGCAGACCCTGCCCGCTACGGCGACTGGGAAGTGAAGGGTATCGCCAGCGATTTTTAGAGTTAGCCGAGTCTTGCGAGCAGAGGCGTTAGGGTCGATCGAGATTACTAATGCACGCCGTGCGCCCGCAGGAACTGAAGAGTTCGCGCCCAGGCATCGCGCGCCGGCTCTGGTCGGAAGCTTTCGCGATAATCAGCGAAAAAGGCGTGCGGCGCTCCATCATAAACATGGATTTCCGCCGAAGCGCCGCCCCCTCCTAGTCGAGCGCGCATTTCCTCGATCTGCGCCGGAGGGATTGAGGCGTCGGCGCCGCCATACAGCCCCATCGTCGGAACCTTCAGCTCGCCGGCGATATCTACCGGCCAGCGCGGCTGATTTTGCGTATGGTCGCCATCCAAGCGGCCGTACCAGGGAACCGCGGCGCGCAGACTCGAATTATGAGCGGCATAGAGCCAGGCTATGCGTCCGCCCCAGCAAAAGCCAATGATCGCGGCGCGGGTGGGATCGCCCCCAATCTCACGCGCGAAATCCAGCGCCGCATCGAAGTCGGCCATGGTCTCGTCGTCGGGGGTCTTGGCGACGATCGCGCGGATCGTGTCAATGTCCTTCGCACGCGAGACATCACCGAACCTGGCGAAAAAATCTGGCGCGACGGCGCAATAGCCCAGCGCCGCGAAGCGCCGGACAATGTTCTCGGATATGCTCGTTGAGGCCGAAAATCTCCTGAGCGACGAGAATGATCGGCCAACCACCGGCGCCGGCGGGTTTGGCGACATAAACAGGCGTCTCGCCGCCCCGTGTCGATAGGCGCGCTTCCCGTGCTTCCATGTTCGCGACCGGCGTCGAAAGTCCTTGGTATTGCGTCATGATTAAAGCTCCCCCGTGTCCACAAAAAACTTACGCTCTCGCGAAAACGAGAACGGCGAGGACTTTTGTGATAACATCGCATCAACGGCTCTTCAGTTCCCCACGGCCGCGAGTTGCGATTCCATATGGCCTCCCCTCATTGCTTGTCGATCCGGGTTTATTACGAGGACACCGACTTCTCGGGACTCGTGTATCACGCATCGCACCTGCGTTTCATGGAGCGTGGGCGCACCGAGCTCTTGCGCGAACTCGGCGTTCATCAGCGCGAGCTGATAGAGGGCGCGGCCGGCGGCGCGGTTTTTTTTGTCGTTCGGTCGATGAATATTGATTTTAGGCGGCCAGGTCGGATGGACGACCTGCTTGTCGTGGAGACGGTGGTCAAGAAAGTGGGCGGCGCTTCTCTTACGTTGATCCAGAAAGTGCATCGCGGTGGGGAGCTTTTGGTCGCGGCGAGCGTTGTCGTGGCGTCGGTGGAGGATGGTCGCGCCCGACGCCTGCCGCTGGCCGTGCGCGAGAAATTCCTCCGCCGGATGGACGCCGAAACAGCGATTCTGGTTACGAAAGATTAACCATTACTTCCGCTTAATCGCACCGGATCGGAAAACGTATTGCAGCGCGGCCAAAGCCCTACAATCGGCGAAATTGCGCGCGATAAGTCTCACGCGAGCGCCTCGGCCAGCGGCGGGGGGCTCGACATCGTTAAGGAAACGCCATGAATCCAATCGAATCCGCTGGTGGCGGCCACATTGGCCTCGCGACCAGCGCGCACCTTTGGAGCCTCTTTTTGGGCGCTTCCGTCGGCGTCAAGGCGCTGGCCGCATGTCTCCTCGCCGCGTCGGTCGTCTTTTGGGCCTTTGTCATGAAAACAATGATGTCGAAGCGCATCGCCGCGCGCGCCCCACACGTTAGGAAACCCAAATGAATCCAGCCGAAATCGCGACGGCCCCGCTCGCCGGCCAAATTGCGACAAGCGCCGCCGAAATTACGATATGGGGCATGTTTTGGGGCGCCCATATCATCGTCAAGGCGGTGATGATCGGCCTGCTTGCCGCTTCCGTATGGTGCTGGGCGATCATCGTCGACAAAACGCTGCTGCTTCGCCGCGCGCGCCGCGCGATGGACCGATTCGACGAAAGTTTTTGGTCCGGCAATTCCCTGGACGAACTTTACAATAAGGTTTCAGAGCGGCCGACCACTGGAACCGCCTCCCTTTTTGTCGCGGCCATGCGCGAATGGAAGCGCTCGGTGCAACATGCCGGCGCGTCCTTCATGGGGCTCCAGACCCGTATCGACAAAGTGCTCGATGTGTCCATTGGCCGCGAGGTCGAAAAACTCGAATCCAATCTTCTGGTGCTCGCGACGGTCGCTTCGGCCAGCCCGTTCATCGGTCTGTTCGGCACGGTTTGGGGCATCATGACGGCTTTCCGCTCGATCGCCGCCTCGAAGAACACGTCGCTCGCGGTGGTTGCACCAGGCATCGCGGAGGCATTGTTCGCCACCGCCATCGGCCTGTTCGCCGCTATTCCCGCGCTCATCGCCTATAACAAGTTGCAAAGCGACGTTGCGAAATCGCAGGGTCGAATGGAGACCTTCGCTGACGAGTTTTCAGCGATCCTGTCGCGCCAAATCGACCAGACCGCCGGCCGCGACCACCGCGCCGCCTGAGGAGTAACGACAATGGGCGCTTCAATCCAGGCAGCCGCGGGAAAGGGCGCGCGACGCAGGCGCGGCCGCTCTCGCCACGCGCCGATGGCCGATATCAACATGACGCCGTTCATCGACGTCATGCTGGTGCTGCTAATTATCTTCATGGTCGCGGCGCCCCTGCTCGCGACCGGCGTCGCCGTGGATTTGCCGCAGACCAAGGCGGGCCAACTCAATATCGATCAAAAGCCGGTCGCAATAGCGATCGACGAAAAAGGTCAGATTTTTCTCATGGATCAGCCGGTCGAAATCGGCCAGCTAGCGGATCGTTTGAAAGACGCGGCGAAACAAGGCTTCGACGAGCGCATTTATGTACGGGGATCGAAAGCGGTTAATTACGGCCGCATTGCCGAGGTCATGTCACTCGTCACCACGGCTGGATACAAGAAGGTCGCGCTGGTGACCGAACAAGAGAAGAAATAGGACTTTAAAGGTGAGGTTTCCGCACACGAAGCCAGGTCTTGCAATCTCCGCCGCTGCCCATGCCGGGCTGCTGGCGGCGACGCTGATCGCTTTCGCGCAGACGCCGAAATTCGCGGAAACGCCGGAAACCGTGCCGATCGAGGTGGTTACGGATCAGCAACTTAACGAGATCATGAGGGGGGACAAGTCCGCCCATGCGGCAACGCCCGCCCCACGCGTCGAGAGAGTCGCCGAAAAAGTCGAGACCCATCCGCACCCGCCCCAGGCCGAAGCCAAGCGCGACATTCCGACGCCGCCTCCCTCGTTCAAGCGGATTGCCGAACCAAGCATTGATGATGCCCGGGAAAAGCCGATCAAGGATGCGCCGCCACCGCCGAGACGCGTCGCCGCGCTTCCACCCGAGCCTCCAACACGCCCGTCGCCGACAAAGCCAGTTCCCACGCCGCCGATCAAGCCCGTGGCGAAGGCGGCGCCGGAGCTCGATAAAGAAGAGCCCGATGACGCCGAGGTCGTGAAACCAAAACCTCCCGTCAAGCCGAAGCTCGAGAAGGCAGAGAAGGAGACACCGCCCAGTCCACCTGAAAAACCCAAGGAGAAGCCTCGGCTGAAGGTCGATGAGGTGGCCAAGCTGCTACAGCAAAGGAAGCCCGACAGGAAAGCGGAAAAAGCCGAAGATGGCGATGAAAACGCGGAGAAAAGCGAGAAGCCGAAATTCGCGAGGCCGAAATCCGGCGAAGAAAGTGCGCCGAAATCCAAATTTAACGCGGCTAATATCGCCAATTTACTTAGCCACGAGGCGCCGCAGCAGCGCGCTTCAACCGGTCGCCAACGCACGCAGGTCGCCTCGCTAGGGACGCCAACCGCGTCGGCGGTCAGAATGTCGCCTTCGCTGCAAGGGCGTATCGACAATTACACTGTCGAGCATTACCGCAAGTGTTGGGCGACCGCTCTGTCGATGAACGCCATGACCTATGTGCCGCGCGTGGAATTTCGTCTCTCGCGCGGCGGCGCCCTTGAGGGAGAGCCGCGGCTGATCAACCCCTCCTCCAATCCCGTTGAAAAAGCGCGCGGCGAGCAGGCGCTGGCCGCCGTGCGGCGATGCAGCCCCATGCCGATTCCGGCGGAATTCTCGCCCTTTTATGACTATTGGCGCGTCACGGAACTGGACATGAAGGAAGACATGTAACATCCGCAGCCCATCTTCGAACTTTACCCCTCAGGGAAACCACTAAATGACATCCATCTTCACCCGCCGCGCCGCTGTTTCGCTGATCGCTGGAGCGGCGCTCGCGCCCTTCGGGTCGGCGCGCGCCGCGCGCGTGCTCGATCTGCACGCCGGCGGTGGCTTCCAACCGATCGCCGTCGCCGTGACTAATTTCATCGGCGACGACGCGGCGCGTACCGTGACCGGCATCGTGAATAATAACTTCAAACGGTCGGTGTTTTTGAAGCCGGTCGACGCGTCAAGCGTCGCCGGCGGAGAGATCGCCAATCCCGATCAGACACCCAATCTCGACGCCTATCGGGCGATCAACGCGCAATTCGTTCTGACGGGACGCTCCCGACACGGCGCCGACGGACGACTCAAGACGGAGTTCCGTCTGTTCGACGCGACAACAGGCGAGCAAGCCGCGGGTAGCCAATTCGTAACCGACCCCGCCAACAACCGCAGGGTCGCGCATCTCGTCTCCGACGCGGTGTTTACGCGCATTACCGGCGAAAAGGGATTTTTCGACACCCGCGTCGTCTTCGTCGACGAAAGCGGGTCGAAGGACCATCGACGCAAGCGCCTCGCCATCATGGATCAGGACGGGGCCAATGTGCGCTATCTCACGCGGGGCGACGATCTCGTGGTCACGCCGCGTTTCTCGCCGTCCTCGCAGGATGTAACCTATATGGCGATGAGCGGCGAAGGAGACCCCAAGGTGTTTCTCATCAACGTCGAGAGCGGTCAACGCGAGGCGGTCGGCAATTTTCCCGGCATGAGTTTTTCGCCGCGCTTTTCGCCCGATGGACAAAAGGTCATTATGTCGTTGTCGGAAGGCTCGGAGACCAATCTTTATACAATGGAGCTACGCTCGCGCACGACGACACGTCTCACGGACACGGCGGCCATCGACACCTCGCCGAGTTACTCGCCGGACGGAGGCCAAATCGTGTTCGAGTCCGATCGCGGTGGTTCACAGCAGATTTACGTGATGGAATCTCATGGTGGAGGCGCAAAGCGCATCTCCTTCGGCGGGGGACGCTATTCCACGCCAGTATGGTCGCCCAAGGGCGATTATATCGCTTTCACCAAACAAAACGCTGGTAGTTTCGGTATTGGCGTCATGAAAACCGACGGCTCCGGCGAGCGCATCCTGACGGAAGGCTTTCACAATGAAGGCCCGACCTGGGCTCCCAACGGACTTTTTCTAATGTTTTTCCGCGACTCCGGTGGCGGCGGGGGGCCGAAGATTTACATGGTCGATGTGTTTGGTCGTTCGGAATTTCAAGTGCCAACGCCTGGATACGCCTCCGATCCCGCATGGGGACCCCTCCTGGATTGATTGGCTGCGATGATTCACCGCCCTGCAAATTGGCCTACGAGGCGGCCTCGCTTGACGGCATGCAAAACCTTGTTTTAGCATTGTCTGAATATCCGTGTCGCACAGGGTTGGTTTCCTCGCTTGACGACAGCTCGAACCATAACTGCAGCATATCTCCCGTGATGAACAGTTCAACGGTGTGTTATGCTTGCTCAATCAGATTGAATGCGCATTAGAAAACTGGTTTGATCGGAGGCTTCTTTCGCGCGGCATGGCGAATATCGATAGACCCATTCGTATTGACGATAGCTGGCGCCGACGCCTCGCTGGCGAATTCGAGCAGCCCTATTTCGCGGCGCTAAAAGACTTTGTGCGCGACCAATATGCCGCCCATAAAATATTTCCGCCGGCGTCGCGGATTTTTCGCGCGTTCGACGAATGTCCATTCGAGCGCGTTAAAGTGGTCGTTCTCGGGCAGGATCCCTATCACGGCGGTGGTCAGGCCAATGGGCTCTGCTTCGCGGTCGAGTCCGGCGTCGCGCCGCCGCCTTCGTTGCGCAATATTTTCAAGGAGATCGAAACTGATCTCGGCACGCCAGTCTCGCGAGATCCGGATTTGTCGCGCTGGGCACGGCAGGGCGTGCTTTTGCTCAACGCCACGTTGACCGTTAAAGAGGGTGCGGCCGGTTCACATCAAAACAAAGGTTGGGAGCGGTTCACGGACGCCGCCATTCGCGCGCTGAACGAGGAGCGCGAAGGGCTTGTGTTTCTATTGTGGGGCAATTACGCGCGCCGCAAGGGGGCCAATATCGACCGACGGAAACATCTCGTCCTCGAATCGGCGCACCCCTCGCCGTTGTCGGCGCGGGCCTTCTTCGGATGCCGGCATTTTTCCAAAACCAACGCCTATCTGCACGCTCACAATGAGGCGCCAATCGAGTGGTGAACATCACGGCTCGGTTGCGATCTCGATCACTGTCGCGTCGTTGAGCGTGAAGAGCGCGAGCGCAATACAGTCGCCGAAATCACCGCCCTCGGGCTTCGTCAGCGGCGCGTTTTTATGATTATGCATCGGAAAAGTCGCGACCATTCCTTTGCGCTAATAATTCGATGTCAAAAATTTCTCCGTTCGCCAATCCGCGTCGAGACTGCAGCGCGCTTCAAAATATGTGGGAAGCCCCAGCGGCACAAGTCTTGAACCATTATCGTCTCGCCAAGGAAGAAGGTCCGCTTGGCGATAATGCAAATTCATTGCGCTGTTTCAATCTGTCGCATCATGAACGTTCGACTGCGAACATACATTATTGTAAACTAATATTAATGTCACCCTCAAAAAAGGGGGGAATAACTGGGGTGAGCGCTATGGAGCAGGCAAACAGAGTTTCGCGTCGCGGGTTTCTATCTCGCTTCGGCGCCGGGGCGGTGGCTTACGCCGCCTCGTCATTGGGGGTTGCCGCCATACAGGGGGGGGCGACGTACGCGATGAAAAAGGTCGCGCCCAGTACCGGCGTCGCCGAACTTTAATCCCGATGTCGATCTTGAGTTGACGTGCCGGCCGGAAAATATCCAAATTTTGGAAGGTCGGAAGACAGGCGTGTGGCGCTACGCCGCCAAGCTAATTAAGGGCCCAGAAAACACTCTGACAACTCTACCCGATTCGCACCTTGGCCCTACAATGCGTTTTTCCAAGGGCCAAAAAATACGCATCCGCTTGCAAAATGGACTGCCGGAAGCGACAATCACTCATTGGCATGGCCTGCATGTTCCCATGCGGATGGATGGTCATCCCATGTACGCAATCGATCCGGGCGAGACATTCGTCTACGAGTTTGAGATGCGCAATCGCGCGAGCATGAATTTTTATCATCCGCACACGCATGAAGCGACCGCAACTCAAGTCTATCGGGGATTGGCCGGCGCGATCATAGTCGACGACGACGAAGAGAACGCGTTGCGGCTACCTTCGGGCGAATTTGAAATTCCCATTGTGCTTCAAGATCGCTCGTTCGACGAGGCCAACCAATTGGCATACGGCGGCGGCATGCACGGCCGCATGATCGGCTTTCAGGGTGACCGCATTCTAGTCAACGGAAAGACTGACTACGCAATCGACGTCGCGAGCCGCGCCTATAGATTGCGCATCCTCAATGGCTCTAATTCCCGTATTTATAAGCTCGCCTGGGACGACGGCTCGCCGATCATCGTGATTGGCGTCGATGGCGGCCTGCTTGAGAGTCCGGAGTCAAAGCCCTATGTCATGCTGGCGCCGGCGGAGCGACTCGACGTGTGGGCTGATTTCAGCGGTCGGAGCGTTGGTTCGCGACTCGTTATGCGGAGCGCGCCCTTTTTTGGCGCTTTGCCTAGAATGGCGGAGCGCATGATGGGCGGCATGATGATGAGAACGGAGTTGCCCATGGGCGGCGACTATCCCCTTTTCACCTTTCGCGTTACGCGCGCGCTCAGCGACAGTCCGGCCTTGCCCAAGACCCTTGCCAGAATCGATCGACTTCGCCTTGAGAATGCGGCCAACCCCAGTAATCCCGTGCCCATTGCGATCTCGGAGGCGCCAATGGCGATGCTGCTCAACGGACGTCCGTTTGCCGATGACGATGTTCAACCTCGAGAGCGGATCCCCGTTGACACACTTCAGCTGATGGAAATCTTCCACGAGTTCCAGCGGAATGGGGATGGGCATGATGGGCGGAATGGGAGGCATGATGTCCATGGCGCATCCAATTCATCTGCATGGACAGCAATTTCAGATTTTAGATCGCGGCTTTGAAAGCGACGCTTTCGATGGTTTCGCGACAATGAAAGAGGGTTTTATCGGTAGTGGATGGAAGGACACCCTGTTGGTCATGCCTGGCGAGCGCGTTCGGATTATTAAGCCCTTCGGCGATTTCAAGGGCCTCTTTATGTATCATTGTCACAATCTCGAACATGAAGACATGGGAATGATGCGCCAATTCCTGGTGGAGTAAGAAAACGTGGAGGCAGTGAAACGCTTTCGCGCAGGTTTCAGGTCACCATGCGAATTGGTTCGGCTATTGTCGGTCATCCGAGTTGCTTTGGTTTTCGTGCCAATAAGTGTCGAACGGCGACGAATGGGATGTCTGCATGGGACGCAAGATGGATCCGGGTTAGACCCAGCGAAATACGTTGGTCTTGCCGAGGGCGACGCGGATGGTCACGCGACCGACCACGCAATCCGACCGCGTCCTCAGCCTTGTAGGCATTAGCCGGCATGACGATATCGACCCCCGGAAAGGAATCCGCGGTCCTGATCGCAGGGCTGCGCCTGCAATGCGATCGACCCCACAGGTAGGGACGCTAACAAGAGCAGCGACGCGAGGTTTCGCGGTCGATACTTCAGTTGATCAAGATACACATTTGTGACAAATCCATCCTATCCCGACGTGTCTTTTTCCTTTATAAATCGGAAACGTCGCCCGATTCCCATCGAGATTATCCGCACGATGTTTGCTCTGACCCGCCGCAAAATGATCGCCGGAGTTTCCGCCGCCGTTGCTGGAAGCCTTGCTGGATGCTCCAGTTCGAACTCCAGTTCCGCGATTAACGCCGCCGCGGTTCCCGTCCCGCCACCGGCCGCTCCACCGCCGCCCCCACCCAATGAGCATCTCGCGGCGGCGGATAGCGCGGCCCCGAAGTATAATGCCATTTACGGAGAGGTTAAGGACGGCGCATTCACCGTTCCCTCCGTGAAGCTGACGCAGGTTGACCCAACGTTTTTGCGGAAGAACGTCGCTTACGCCACCAACGAGGCGCCGGGGACAATCGTGATCGATCCGACCAACCACTTCCTCTACCACGTGGAAGGCGGCGGGCGCGCTACCCGTTATGGCGTCGGCGTTGGACGCGAGGGGTTCGTCTGGTCGGGGGAAGCGACAATCAAGAGTAAGCAGGAATGGCCAGATTGGTACCCGCCCAAGGAGATGATCGAGCGCCGGCCGGACCTCAAAAAAGTGATGGTGGAATTACAGAGTGGAGCCGGCATGCACGGCGGTCCGGCCAATCCGCTCGGGGCCCGGGCCATGTACCTTTGGCAGGGCGATCACGACACTTTATTTCGTATCCATGGCACGAATGAACCCTGGACCATCGGCTTGAGCCAGTCGTCGGGTTGTATTCGGATGATCAACCAGGACGCAATGGACCTGTTTGAGAAGACGCCCGTTGGGACGCGGGTCGTAGTGTTGGGAGGCGCGCGAATTTCACCAGCGAAGGTCGCGCGTTTTTAGACTAGGGGTGTGTCGGCGGCCGGCTGGCGGTCTCGGTCTCCACGTCGCCGTCCGCGCTGTTAGCCGTGCGCGTCTCACGCGTCCCTGGTCCATGGTTCGCCTGCCATGAACCCGCGCCGCGCAGGAAAAATTCCGCGCATTGCGACCAGGGAAAAGGGAAGCGTGACCATGACCAAGCCTTTCCCCGTGACGCGCACCGAGGCGGAATGGCGCACGCGCCTAACCGCCGAGCAATATGAAGTCATGCGCGAGCATGGCACGGAACGACCCGGTAGTTGCGCGCTCGACCACGAAAAACGACAGGGTGTTTTTTGTTGCGCTGGATGCGATCAACCTCTGTTCTCATCCTCGGAAAAATTCGAGAGCGGCACCGGCTGGCCAAGCTTCTTCGATCCTCTGGATGGGGCGTTGGAGTCGACGCAGGATCGAAGTCATTTCATGGTGAGAACGGAAGTTCATTGCAGTCGCTGCGGATCGCATTTGGGGCATGTATTCAACGACGGTCCAGCACCAACCGGTCTACGCTACTGCATAAATGGCGTGACGCTGAATTTTTCGCCCAAGTAGCCGTGCAGCCTCACTTTCGCGAAGCGATCCAGTCCTCCGCCTCCGACCAGGGCTTTCGCGCGGAACTCGAAAGACCTCGCGCGCTTTAGGTCAAACGCAAAGGCAAGCATATGGTGACGTCCATTGACGGCCCCCGGGTTCAGGCGAAATCCGGCGCCCCGAAACAACTGGTGGTTTTTTTGCACGGATATGGCGCGGACGGCGGCGATCTGATCGAAATTGGCCGACAGTGGCGCGCCTTCCTGCCCGACGCGGATTTTGTCGCGCCCCATGCGCCCGAGCGCTGCGCCATGTCGCCCGGAGGACGGCAGTGGTTTCCCTTAACCATGCGCGATCCGGACGAGCGCTGGCGCGGCGTTATCGCCGCGCGTCCCACGCTCGACGCCTTTATCGACGCCGAATTGGAGCGGCGTGGCCTCGACGAACGATCGCTCGCGCTGGTCGGCTTCAGCCAGGGAACAATGATGGCGCTTCACGCCGGGCTACGCCGCAAAATCGCACCCAAGGCGATTGTCGGTTATTCCGGCGTTCTCGTGACCGGAAGAGCGGAGCCCGGCGAAGAGCCCTTAAAGCATCGCGCACCGCCGGCGGTCCTCTTGGCGCACGGCGAGGAAGATCCCTTGATCCCTGTTGAAGCGCTGTTTCTTTCAATCAATTTGCTCGGCGAAATGAAGATTCCGGCGCAATGGCATCTGTCCGCCGGACTTGATCACGGCATCGATAACACCGGGCTTATGCATGGCGGTCTTTTTCTGGCGCAGAGTTTCGGAGTGCCAGTGGAATTTGGCAGAGCCACGCGTTAAGCGCCCACGGGCTCCAGGGCCGGATCGAGTTCCGGCGCCACTCGGCGCACCACTCTGCGCAAGCTAACGGGTCGAAAAAGCTGCTTCGTCGCTTCGACCACGTGAACGCCGCCGCCAGGAAGCGAAAAACGTCCCGCGATGCGCTCGAAGGCAGGAGCCGAGCGAAGCAGCGACGGGCGTTCAAAGGGCGGCACATACAACGCCTCGCCCCAAAAAATCGGGAGGAACAACGACTCCTGCAACAAATCCCGCAGCTGTCCCCGTGAGTAAGGATGACCATGACCAAAAGGCGTGGTGTCGAGGCGAGCCCAGAGGCCGGAGCGGCTCGGCGCGACAATGATGACTCTGCCCCCCGGCGCGAGGATGCGCCAAACTTCCTCCAATAAGTCGCGCGGATGCTCCCCGGTCTCCAGTGCGTGAATGATCAAGATCCGGTCAATGGAGGCGTCGGGAAGGGGCATCATCGTGGCGTCGACCAGCGCCGAGGACGACACACCGTTAAGCGGCCAGTGGACCACGCCCTGCGCCGCGGGCATGAACGCCAGAACCCGCTCCGATTGCGGCTTGAAGTCGTCGATGTAGGGAGTGGCGTAACCCACGCCGAGAATGCGCGTCCGGGCGGTCTGCCCATCCCAACGTAAGCGCAAAACCCGCGAAATCAAACGTCGAGCGACCTCCCCGAGCGGCGAATCGTAAAAGGCTCGTAGATCGACGACGTCCAGCGACATGAGCCGATCATTGGCTGAAAACCCGCCCAATGCAAGGCGGTTGGCGCTACCGCCGCAATATCCCTGATCGGTTGGCTGATCAACGAACTTCGCGCGGCTCTGCCCTGTTCCGACGCGGGATGATTCATGCTACGGCGAGCGCGCTGAAGTCCAACGAGCCGAGGAGAACCCATGCCGGTCGATTTGCGCCCCATCGCTCGCGCTCTGCTCTCTGTCTCTGATAAGTCGGGCTTGGTCGACTTTGCGCGCGTGCTCTCGCAGCGCGGTGTCGAATTGATCTCAACTGGCGGCACCCGCAAGGCGTTGGCGGACGCGGGTCTGATGGTCAAGGACATCGCGGATCTCACGCTGTTTCCGGAAATGATGGACGGGCGCCTAAAAACGCTGCACCCGAAGGTGCATGGCGGGCTGCTGGCGATTCGCGAGAATCCGGAACATGAAGCGGCGATGCTGGCGCACGACATTCGACCGATCGACCTGTTGGTCGTAAATCTATACCCCTTCGAGGCGACTCTGGCTAAGGGGCGTCGGTACGCGGAATGCGTGGAGAATATTGACATCGGCGGACCGGCGATGATCCGCGCGGCGGCGAAGAACCATGACGATGTGGCCGTTTTGGTGGATCCAAGCGATTATCCGGATTTCGTCGCCGAATTGATCGCCAATGACGGTCGCGCGACGCTGGCGTTTCGCCGTCGCCTCGCGCAAAAGGCCTATGCGCGCACGGCCTCCTATGACGCGGCTATCGCGAACTGGCTGGCGACCGAACAGGGTGAAATGAAGCCACACTGGCGAGCGCTTGGCGGACGCCTTGCTCAACCGATGCGCTACGGCGAAAATCCCCACCAATCCGCTGGATTTTATGTCACGGCCGAGCATCGCCCAGGCGTCGCCACGGCGCGACAGACGCAGGGCAAGCAACTCTCATACAATAACATCAACGATACCGACGCGGCGTTCGAATGCGTCGCGGAATTCGATCCCGCGCGTACGGCGGCGGTAGCCATCATCAAGCATGCCAACCCCTGCGGCGTCGCCGAGGGGGCGACGTTGGAAGATGCATATCTCAAGGCATTGCGCTGCGATCCGGTGTCCGCCTTTGGCGGTGTCGTTGCCTTGAACCGCCGGCTTGACGCGATGAGCGCGCGCAAAATTGTTGAGGTATTCACGGAGGTTATTATCGCGCCGGACGCCGACGAGGAAGCCATCGCGCTGGTGGCCGCCAAGAAGAATTTGAGGCTGCTGCTAACGGGCGGCCTACCCGATCCGCGCGCGCCCGGTCTAAGCCTACGCACGGTGGCGGGCGGTTTTCTCGCTCAAAGCCGCGACAATGCCGTCGTCGAAGAAATGAAATTTGAAGTCGTAACCAGGCGCTCGCCGACGATTCAGGAGTTGGCGGATTTGAAATTCGCTTTTCGCGTCGTCAAGCACGTCAAATCCAACGCCATCGTCTATGCCCGGGACGGAGCGACCGTGGGCATCGGCGCTGGGCAAATGTCACGTGTCGACTCCTCGCGGATCGCCGCGGTGAAGGCGGAAGAAGCGGCAAGGGGGCTCGGCCTGTCCGAGACCCTCGCTAAGGGTTCGGTCGTCGCTTCGGATGCTTTTTTTCCCTTCGCCGACGGACTACTAGCGGCGGTGGCGGCGGGCGCCACGGCGGTCATTCAACCCGGCGGTTCGATCAACGACAAGGAAGTCATCGCTGCCGCGGACGCGTCGGGACTCGCCATGTTGTTCACTGGCGTGCGCCATTTCAAGCATTGACCAAATCCAGTTTCGCGGATGAGCCGCAGGGCACAAGAATTGGCGAAAAATGGGCGTTGCTTCAGAAGTCGTCGAGATCGTAATCGAGTATTGCGATCTGCAATGTGTAGCTCGACGCCTTGGCGTCATCCGCCGAAATAATCCCGAGAAAGTCCTGACCGCTGTTCAATTCGACAGAATCGGTCTTGCGGCCACGCGGCGCAAGCGTAAGCGTTTCGTTTTCAAATAACTTGCGCAAATAGGATTGTAGCGCATCGCGACCAACTGGTATTTTCATTGCGAATGCGAACGAACGATCGCCGTCCTCGTCGTCAACCGTTAATGACGCGATCTGGCGTTCGCCAAGATGAACCGCCGCCGCGTCCGTGTTTTTGGGATCCAAGGTTACCCTGATATCCTCATTTCCCAACGAGCGCCGCAGGAAGCCCTGCAATTTGTGCAACTCCGTCTTGTTCAATTTTATCCCCTCGCCCCGCTAACGCTTCCCCAAATGCTGTGCCATGAAACATGCTGGATTCGCAAGATTGTTAGCGTCGCGCCACTATTGGCGACACCAGAGTCTGGCGCGGGAATGAAAAAGACGCCCGGAGCTTATGCTCCGAGCGAAATATCATGGGCGTTGCGTGATGTGGTTTATTGGGCCTCGCCCTTTAGGCGCTTGTTGCAGCTGCTCCAGAATTTCGGCCAAGTCGCCTTGGGGTCCGTCTTGCGGATTTCAGCCTTCTGCGTCTTCCATTCCGAGCCGCACTGCTTCTGGCGCTCGCGCGCTGCGGCTTGACCCGCCGAGGCGGGCTTGGCGGGAGCCGCCGGCGCGGCGGTGGTGGCCGGAGCAGGCGTCACGGCGCTGGTGGCCGGAGCAGGCGTCGCGGCGGGAGCGGTCTTCGCAGCGGTCGGCGGGGGAGGCGCGGCCGGAGCGGAGGCGGTTGGGGCTGCCGGAGCGGGAGCCGATGCCGCGGGAGCCGGGGCGGCCGCCGGTTCGGAAATGCGCGCGCGGCAAGACTTCAGATACTCCTGCCAGCTCTGTCCGGCCAGCTGGTTGGCCGCCTTGGCGGCCTGATACTGGGAGCCGCACTCCTTCAGCACATTGGCCTGAGCATTGGCCTCGCCGCAAACCGCGACGGCGAGGCCCATCGCGACCGCGGCGGTTGAGATAGCGATACGGATCGACATAAAACTCTCCCCCTGATGGACAACCTTCGCCCAATCGCAAGGTCATCCAGAATAGAAACCGTCGATGAAAACGACTTAGCTTTCCCGAGCAAGACAGAAACCACGCCAAGCGAATTCGATCGACCAGACGATAATGCCAAGATCGACATGAACGCAATCTGAACCTACAAGTCGCGGCCGCAAAGCAGCATTTTGTCGCATGGTCACGAGGACGGTAGCGCGAATGTCCCAGACAATTGGAAAAGTTAGGCGCGAAAATCCGCTATCCTGGCGCGACGCGGGCGTGATGGCGCATGTCGATGGCAGGAAGCGTTGTCCCTGGTGCGGAACGGATCCGCTTTATGTCGCCTATCACGACGAGGAGTGGGGTCGACCAGAACGCAGTTCGCGGGCCTTGTTCGAGAAACTCGTGCTCGACGGGTTTCAGGCTGGCCTGGCCTGGATCACCATTTTGAGGAAGCGAGAGGCGTTTCGCGCGGCCTTCGCGGGTTTTCAGCCAGATCAAATCGCAAGCTTCGACGAAGCTCGGATTTCCGCGTTAATGCAAGACTGTGGCATTGTGAGGAATCGCGCCAAGATAGAGGGCGCGGTCGCCTCGGCGCGGGCGTGGCAGCGATTAGAGGAGCAATCAGGATTCTCGGCCTATCTTTGGAACTTCGTCGACGGTCAACCCATCGTCAACCACCCTCGGAAAACCAGCGACATTCCCGCCCAGACCGTCCTTTCCGAAAAAATCGCCAAGGATTTGAAGGCGCGAGGCTTCAAGTTTTGCGGGCCCACGATCACCTATGCGTTCATGCAGGCTGTCGGCATGGTGGACGATCATCTCGTCGACTGCTGCCGACATGGAGGCGCCAAATAGTCGCCTCGACGTCCTACGCGGCTTTCATCCGGCCGTAAAAGGTTTCGCCATTGCGCGCCATTTCGCGCAAGAGCGGCGGCGGCTCGAAGCGTGCTCCGTGCTTGGCGACCAGCGCGTCGCAAAGGTCGACGAAAACACTTGCCCCCATGCCGTCGATATACGACAGCGCCCCCCCGGTGAAAGGCGCGAAGCCAAAGCCGAGGATGGAGCCCACGTCCGCCTCGCGCGGATCCGTCACGACATGTTCCGCGATGGTGCGCGCGGCCTCCACCGCTTGCACGACCAAGAACCGCTGCTTTAGCTCCGTTACGCTCAACCGATCGGGATCCAGCTTTTTGTCGCCGAGTTCGGCGAGCCCGGGCCAAAGGGTTTTCTTGCCGCCACCCGGATAGTCGTAAAACCCTTTGCCGTTTTTGCGACCAAACCGACCGTTGCGCTCGACCATGAATTCTAGAACGCGCTCCTGCGCCGGATCGGCCGCCGCTTCGCCCAAATCCTTCTTGGCGGCTTGCAGGATTTTCCAACCCAAATCGAGGCCAACCTCATCGTTGAGCGAGAGCGGCCCAACGGGCATGCCGGCCATGCGGGCGGTGTTCTCGATCATGGCCGGAAGGACGCCCTCGATCAGCATGATATGTCCCTCGCGCACGTAATTCAGCACGCAACAATTCGCGAAGAAGCCGCGCGTGTCGTTAACGACAATCGGCGTCTTTCTCAGGATTCGCACGAAATCAAGCGCCGTCGCCAGCGCGACGTCACCCGTCTCCTTGCCAAGAATGATTTCGACGAGCAGCATTTTCTCGACTGGAGAAAAGAAATGAACGCCGATGAATTTGTCGGGGCGGAGCGAGGTTTGCGCCAGCGAGGTGATCGGCAGCGTGGAGGTGTTGGAGGCGAAGACCACATCGGGTCCAACGACCTCATGCGCGAGCCGGGTCGCCTCGGCCTTCACTCCGCGGTCCTCGAAAACCGCCTCGATCACGAGGTCGCAACCCTTGAGGCGCTGGTAATCCGCGGTCGCCTCGATGCGCGCCAGCAGGGCTTCCTGATCGGCGGCGGTCGCGCGCCCGCGCGACACTTGCCCCGCGATCAGCTTTTCGCAAGTCGCCTTCCCTTTTTCGGCACTCTCCAAATCGCGATCGAGCAGCACGACATCGAGCCCATTGCTGGCGCTTACATAAGCCACGCCGGCGCCCATGAAGCCCGCGCCAAGTATGCCAATTTTCCTTAGATGAGTCGGCGGGACGTTTTTGGGACGCCGGGCGCCCTTTTCCAATTCACCCTTGGAGAGGAACAGCGAGCGAATCATCATCGCCGCCTCCTTGGAACGCAAAATATGCGCGAACCAGCGCGCCTCGACGGTCAGCGCCTGGTCCATCGGCAATTGCAGCCCTTCATAGACGGCGTGCAATATCGCCTTCGCCGCCGGATAATTGTCCTGGGTTTCGCGCCGGTAAATGGCGTTCGCTGGCGGCCAGATCATCATGCCGCCCGGCGAGAACACGCGACCCGAAGGCGCTTTGAAATCCTTTTGATCCCAAGGCTGCGCGGCCTTGCCGCCGGCGACGATCCAGGCGCGCGCGCGCGCGACGATTTCACTTTCGGGCCCGAGTTCTTGCGCCAATCCGGCGGCCTTGGCGGCCTTGCCCTTGATCTGCTCGCCCTTGAATAAAAATTGCAGAGCGTCACCGGTCGGCAACAGCCGCGCCACGCGCTGCGTGCCGCCGGCGCCAGGGAACAGGCCAACCTTGATCTCGGGCAGGCCCACCTTGGTTTTGTCATTGTCGGCGAGGACGCGATAATGACAGGCGAGCGCCAGTTCGAAGGCGCCGCCGAGGCATACGCCGTTGATCGCGATGGCGAAAGGCTTGCCGCAAGTCTCCAGTTTTCGGTAAAGCAGGGAGAGCCGCCGGGCGCCATCGAAAAACTCTCTCTTGGCGACCTCCTCGCCGTGCTCCTTCAGCGCGTCTTCATAAAGCGCCGCGCTACGTTGCAACATCGAAAGATCGGCGCCGCCGGAAAAACCGCTTTTGCCAGAGGCAATGACGCAACCATTAATGGCGGCGTCCTTCGACACTGTCTCGACGACTTGGTCGAGTTCGTCGATCACGCTTTCCGTGATGACGTTCATGGATCGCCCCGGCATGTCCCAGGTCAGCAGCGCGACGCCATCGGCGCCGGTTTCGAACTTGAAATTCTGGAGATTCATTGAAGACTCCTGGAAGGCTTCTGGCGCCATGCCGGCGAACAACATTTCTTAAATGCGGCGCTCGACCCGCGCGTCACACCCGCTCGATGATCGTCGCCGTGCCCATGCCCGCGCCGATGCACAATGTGATCAACGCAACGCCCTTGTTGGACCGCTCCAATTCATCGAGCGCGGTTCCGACCAGCATCGCGCCGGTCGCGCCAAGCGGATGGCCGAGCGCGATGGCGCCGCCGTTGACGTTGACCTTGGCGGGATCGACCGAAAATGCCTGCAAAAAGCGGAGCACGACGGCGGCGAAGGCCTCGTTGACCTCGAAAAGGTCGATTTCGGCGATCGTCATGCCGGCGCGCGCCAGAAGCTTCTTCGTTACGTCGATGGGACCAGTCAGCATCATCGCCGGTTCCGAACCAATATTGGCGAAAGCTCGGATTTTCGCTCGCGGCTTTATGCCGACGCGGTCCCCAGCCTGTTTCGAGCCCACCAGCACGGCCGCCGCGCCATCGACTATTCCAGAGGAATTGCCGGCGTGATGCACGTGATTGATGCTTTCCAGTTCGGGATGCGCCTGAATGGCCACGGCGTCGAAGCCGCCCATTTCACCCATCATCGTGAATGAGGGCCTCAGTCCGGCCAGCGATTGCATGTCCGTGCCGGGGCGCAAGTGCTCGTCGCGGTCGAGAATGACCAGGTCGTTCACGTCCTTCACCGGCGAAATCGAACGCGTGAAGCGTCCCTCTCGCCAAGCGCGGGCGGCGCGGTTTTGCGATTCCACCGCGTAGCTGTCCACGTCGTCGCGCGTAAATCCGTATTTGGTGGCGATGAGGTCGGCGGAGACGCCTTGCGGCATGAAGTAAGAGGGAATGGCGATGGTCGGATCGACCGGCCAGGCGCCGCCGGACGCGCCGATGCCGACACGGCTCATGCTCTCGACGCCGCCGCCAATGGCGAGATCATGCTGACCGGACATGACCTGCGCGGCGGCGAAATTGACCGCGTCGAGCCCCGAGGCGCAAAAGCGGTTGATTTGCACGCCCGGCACCGAGTCGCCAAACCCCGCGGCCAGCGCGCCGGCCCTAGCTATGTCACCGCCCGCCTCGCCCACGGGATCGACGCAGCCCATTATGACGTCGTCGATCTCCGATCCCGCAAGTCCGTTTCGACTCTTGATGGCCTTCAGCGCGGTGACGGCGAGGCCGAGCGAGGAAACCTCATGCAGCGATCCGTCGACCTTGCCGCGCCCGCGCGGCGTGCGCACGGCGTCGTAGATGTAGGCGTCTGACATTGTAGCTCCTTATCAAGCGCGGTCCGCGTTGGTCGCTGGAATTGCGGGGAACGTCAAGCCGCCGCTCCCTTTAAAACATCTCCGCGTCGAGCGACATCATCGTGTCGGCGCCCGTCACGATCCGAGCCAAACGCGCGCCGGTTTCCGGCAGCATCCTTTCCATGAAGAACCTGCCGACGAGCAACTTGGCGTCCATCGATTTCGCGCTTTCCGGTTCGCGGCTTTTTTTCGCGAGCGCCGCCTTGGCGATTTTGGCCCAGACAAAGCCCAGCGCGACGCGTCCAAAAAGATGCATGTAGTCATACGAGGCGGCGCCCGCGTTGTCGGGATTGGCGAGGCCGTTTTGCATCAGCCATAAGGTCGCCTTGCGCAAATCGGCCAATCCCGCGTTCAAGGGTTCGATGTATGGCTTGAGCGCGCCGTCGTTGGCGCCGGCCGCGATGAATGCGCCGATTTCCTTGAAGTAGGCGGTGATCGCGCGACCGCCGTCCTTTGGCAGTTTGCGGCCGACGAGATCGAGCGCCTGAATGCCGTTGGCGCCCTCGTAAATCATGGTGATGCGCGCATCGCGCACGAATTGCTCCATTCCCCACTCGCCGATATAGCCGTGTCCGCCAAACACTTGCTGCGCTTTGACGGTGTTGTCGAAGCCCATATCCGTGAAGACGCCCTTCAGCACGGGCGTCAGGAGCCCGAGGCGATCCTCGGCGGCCTGGCGCGCCGCCGCGTCATGCGAGCGGTGCGCGACATCACTATCCAGCGCGGCTCCCAGCGCCAAACCGCGCGCCGCCTCGTTGAAGGCCTTGATCTCCAACAACATGCGCCGCACATCGGGATGCACGATGATCGGATCGGCCTTCGCGTTAGGGTTTCTCGCCCCCGATAGCGCGCGTCCTTGAAAGCGCTCGCGCGCGTAGGCGGCCGCGTTCTGATAGGCGACCTCGGATATGGCGAGCCCCTGAATCGCGACGCCGAGCCGCGCCTCGTTCATCATCACGAACATGGCGTTGAGGCCGCGATTGGCCTCTCCGACCAGATAACCGCGCGCATTGTCGTAGTTCATCACGCAGGTGGAATTGCCGTGAATGCCCATCTTGTGCTCCAGCGAGCCGCAAGACACGTTATTGCGTGGACCGAGGGCGCCGTCCGACCCAACGTCGAACTTGGGCGCGATGAACAGCGAAATGCCCTTTACGCCGGCGGGAGCGCCGTCGATTCGCGCCAGCACCAGATGGATGATGTTTTCCGAAAGATCGTGTTCGCCGGCCGAAATGAAGATCTTTTGTCCGGTGATCGAATAACTTCCGTCTGGACGCGGCGTGGCCCTGGTTGTCAACAGCCCAAGGTCCGTGCCGCATTGCGGCTCGGTAAGGTTCATCGTGCCGGTCCACACCCCGGCCGCCATTTTGGGGACATAGAGGCGTTTTTGCTGCTCGTCGCCATGGCGCAGCAGCGCCGCCAGAGCGCCTTGGGTCAGCCCGGCGTACATGGCGAAGGACATGTTCGCCGATGAAGCGAATTCATTGGTCAGAGCACTCAAGGTGTAGGGAAGCCCCTGTCCGCCGTGTTCGAGCGGCGCCGAAAGTCCGATCCAACCGCCGACGGCGACGGCCTGGAACGCGGTCTTGAACCCCTTGGGCGTCGTCACGCTCGCGTCGTCGCGCCGAACGCAACCTTCCCGGTCTCCGGTTTGGTTAAGCGGCCGCACGACCTCCTCGGACAGTTTGGCGGCCTCGGCGAGAATCTCGACGCAGCAATTCTCCCGTGACGTCCGCAAATCCGGGCAGCTGGCCGTATTCCTCGAAATTCAGCACGTCTTCCAGAAGAAAAACCGCGTCGTCCACCGGGGCCTTGTAAATCGGCATCGCGCCCTCCAGCAAAGCAGCGCGACCTTCGCGCGGCGCGCGACGGCCATGCCATCCAATTCATTCCTGCGTTCACGCGCTGACTTAGGTAGAGAGCCGCGCGTTACCGCGCAATAGCTTCGTTGGAACGCTTTGGGTAAGTTGCTTTTTTGAGCTCGCGATCTTGCCGAGAGCGCTCGGCTTCGTTCTAATCCGTCTCCAAGTGATTCGCGCGAGGATGCGGTCGCCAAAACTTCGTCGCCTCGCCGCCGCCACGCCCGAAAAGCCAAGAAGGCGCGTCGTTTCGCCGCCGCCTCAAAGAATGGTGCTAATGTTCAAGCGGTTACCGTCTAGAACTGGTAGATCGAATTTTCCGTTGCTCGTAGGTTCGATGCCCCACATGCGTCAAACGACGACGCGAGGGCGATCATTTACCTTTTGGTTAACCGCTTATTTACCTTGCCTGTCGGAAAGTCCCATTAAGCGACGGTCAATGGTCGCGAGTATCGCGCGATTCGCTTGCGCCCGCGTCAGTAGCTCCAGTTGACCACGCTCCTCGATTGGGTCGGCCCCACCGGATGTTCCTATGACCAAGGCGTTTTCCCGCAGCTTTAAGAGCTCGAATTTTGATTCGCGTGCGTCGCGGAAAGCGACGGGTGGTCGATCGGAGCGCGAGCTCGACGACTGGCGAGACAGAGCTCCCCGCGTCGACGAGGACGACGAGGATCTCGACGTCTACGGGGATGATGTCGACGCGCGCGACGACGACCCGTTAGAGGCGGTGTCGCGACGGCTGGCGCGATCAAGCGGACGTCCGGATTCGCGCCGTTTTCGCAACGAACCGGACGAGGAATCCGCGGCGTCGCGCGATCGCGCCGACCACATCGTCGACCCCAGGGAAATCGCCGAAAGCGCGGCGGCGCTGGTCACAAGGCGCGTCGCGAAGAGCGAGCGCCAAACCGCCCGGGCTCTCGCCAATATCGCCGAATTGATTGAAAACGGCAGGCATCGCCTCGACCCGGAGGTCGTGGAGGGCGCCGTCGCCGCGATCGAACAACGCGTCGGGCAGACCGAGCGAAAGACGGCGAAGGCCCTCGAAAATATCGCGGAAATGATCGAGACCAGCGCCAGATCGCGGTCTCGCGGATCCGATGACCTCGAGGTCGTCGTGGATCGCCTTGGACGCATCGAAAGCAAAATGGCGCAACAACCGGAGAGCAGCGTGAGGCCGATCCGCAGCGCGTTGGCGAGGCTCGAGTCTCGCATCGATCGTCTTTCGAATGACGGTCGCGCGGAAAATTTCGAGCAGGCGCTGTCGGGACTTGACCAACGCCTCGCCGAGATCGCGGCGAGACTCGACGCGGACGTGCGGGAGCGCCAAGCCAAGCCGTCGAGGCTCCAGAGCGCCGCCCACGAAACTATCGGACAGGAATTCATATGGCTCGAGGGAGCGCGAAGAGCGTCCCGTGTTTGATCGCGCCGAACGCTCTCCGGCGCGCGCCAAGCGTCCGCTCGCCGAAGCCATCACGGAAATCGCTCGACGCCAGCGCTCGCTCGACGCCGACACCTTCGCGCCGGAACCTCTGCCGCGTCGCGATGAGTCGCGCGGACTCGACGCGACGCTCGCCCTAAAGCGTTTCGACGAGGTGCAAGCCGGCGTGGAAGCGCTGGCTCGTCGGTTCGAGGCGATGCAAGGGGACGCGGGCGGCCGCTCCGATCAATTGCCCGTTCTCATGCGCCAGATCGAGGGTTTGCGCCGTCAAATTCAGGAATCCTCCAGCGCCGAACATCCGGCCGTCGCGCGTCGTTTCGAGGATCTGGGCAAGTCGGTCGAGCTGCTTTCCAGTCAAATTCAGGCCGTGCGCGGCGGCGCCAACGCGGGCGCCGAGACGCAGCTGCTCCTGACGCGCCAAGTCGAGGCGCTGCGTCGCCAAATCGAGCAATCGTCAGGCGCCGAGCATCCGGCCGTCGCCCGTCGCTTCGACGATCTGCGCGGAGCCGTGGAGAAACTGTCGGTCCAGATCGAAGCGATGCGAGGCGATGTGGGCGAGCGCTCCGAGGCGCAGCTTGTCGTGATGCGGCAGATCGAAACGCTGCGTCGCCAGATCGAGGAAACCTCGCGCGCGGAACACCCGGCGGTCGGCCGCCGTTTCGACGATTTGTCCGGTATGGTCGAAGCGTTGTCCCATCAGATCGAGGCGCGCGCGAACGGTGCGGACGACGCCTCGGATCAACTGTTCGCCCTGACGCGCCAGATCGAAGCCTTGCGTCGTCGAATTGACGAAACGACGAGCGCCGAGCATCCGGCCATCGCCCGCCGCTTTGATGATCTCTCCGAAATGGTCGAATCGCTATCCCGGCGGATCGAAACCGATAAAAACGGCGCGACCGACCACGCCGAGGAACTGCTCGCCCTAACGCGACGGATCGAGCCGCTGGGCCGCCAGATCGAGGAAATCTCCCGCGCGGGTCTTCCGTCGGTCGCCGGCCGCTTCGACGATCTGCGCGAGGTGGTGGAGCGGCTGTCCGGCCAGATCGAAGCCGTGAAAGACAAAGTGGGCGACCACGCGGGTGAGATGCTCCCGCTGACCCGGCAGATGGAATTGCTGCGCCGGCAGATCGAGGAAAGCTCACGCGCTGAACACCCGGCCATCGCGCGTCGCTTCGACGATCTGCGTAAGATGGTGGAACAGCTATCTGGCCAGATCGCCGCCGCCAAAGAGAGCGCGGGCGACCGCTCCGCCGAACTGCTTCCCCTGATGCGTCAGATGGAAATATTGCGTCGGCGGATCGAGGAAAGCTCTGGCGTCGAGCACCCAGCCGTCGCCCGTCGCTTCGACGAACTGCGAAAGATGGTCGAGCAGCTTGCCGGCCAGATCGAAGCGGTCAAGAAGGGCGCGGGAGACCGCTCCGCCGAGTTGCTGCCCTTGACCCGGCAGATGGAAGCGCTGCAGCGGCGGATCGAGGAAAGCTCGCGCGCCGAGCATCCCGCCGTCGCCCGTCGCTTCGACGATTTGCGCAAGATGGTGGAGCAGCTTGCCAGCCAGATCGAAGCGGTGAAAAAGGGCGCGGGAGACCGCTCCGCCGAGTTGCTGCCCTTGACCCGGCAGATGGAAACGCTGCAGCGGCGGATCGAGGAAAGCTCGCGCGCCGAGCATCCCGCCGTCGCCCGTCGCTTCGACGATTTGCGCAAGATGGTGGAGCAGCTTGCCAGCCAGATCGAAGCGGTGAAAAAGGGCGCGGGAGACCGCTCCGCCGAACTGCTTCCCCTGACACGGCAGATCGAAACGCTGCGCGGCCAGATCGAGGAAACATCCCGCGCCGAGCATCCCGCCGTCGCCCGTCGCTTCGACACATTGCGCGAGGCGGTGGATGGATTGTCGGGACGATTGGATGGCTTGCGCGAAGACGTCGGGCGGCGATCGGACCGGCAAGAACAGGTTATTCGGCAGGTCGAGGCGCTACACAACGAAATCGAAAGCGTGTCGCGCACGCTCGGCGACCTCGCGCCGCGCGCCTCGATCGTCGCGATTGAGTTCGTGCTGCGCGACCTCGCGCTGCGGATAGAATTTCAGCGAGATCGCGGCGTGGAAGATACCGCCTTGGCGCCGGCGGAGCGCATCGCCGGCGAACTGCGCTCTGTGTTGAAGGAGCTGGATCCCGCTCCTCACGTGCGCAATTTACAGACCGATTTGCACGCCATTTCGAGCCGCCTCGACGCAATGCAAGCGCCGGGCGCCGTCGACGCCAAGGCGCTTGGCGAACTCGGCCGCCAGACAGCTGAGATCAAGGAGCTTTTGAGCGCGCTAGCGTCGCGGCCATTGCCGCTGGAGAAGCTGGAGACCCGCCTTTTCGATCTGACGCAGCGCGTGGAGAGCCTGTCGGTCGGCGCGCAGATGGGGGGCGGCGGCTCCAAGGACATTGGCGAACTGGTCAAGGCGATCCGCTCGATCGTCGTCGCGGAGACCGGCAATGGTCTGAACGGCTTCAATCAGCAGCTGGAGCGCCTTTCAGACAAGTTTGAAGACGCCATCGTCAAATTTGGCGGCAAGCGATTCGACGAGCTTGGAGCGCGCATCGACGACATGCACAAGTCGCTCGCGCAACGGATCGATCGCGGCGTCGCCGCGCAAAAGCCAGCCGACACGGGCGCGCTGGAAAGCATCGTGGCGACCCTCGCCAAGAAAATCGACTCGGCTCTCGACGCCAAGGCCTACAATCCGGCCTTTGACGAATTGGGCCGCAAGCTCGAAAAACTGGAGGCGCGACTTCAGGACCCGGCCAGCGCCGAAACCATCGCCCGCATTGAAAAGCTGCTGGCGAGACCTGGACAAGAAGGGCATTTTTCCGATCTCGCCCAGCGCATCGACCAGATTGGCAAAACATTGACGAGCCGCCTCCAACAGGATGGCTTCGCCCAGGGCGGCGTTGAACTCGGCAACATCGAGCAGTTGGTGCGGGGGCTCGGCGAACGCATCGACGCCGCGCTGGAGCCAGGCGCTGGACGCCGCGATCTGGAGCAGTTGGAACAGCAGGTTGAATTGCTGTCGCAAAAGCTCGACCGCCTCGCGGATTCGCCGACGGCGGCCAGGATCGAGGAACTGCTCGCGCAGCCCCAACAAACCAAGCAACTGCACGAACTGTCCGATCGTATCGACTTCATGCACAACGCTCTCGCCGCGAGGATCGAGGAGGGCGTGCGCGTTCGCACGGAATCCAGCAAGAATCGAGCTTTCGGAGCTCGTCGAGGCGCTGGCGCGCAAGATGAATGGCGCGCTTGACAACCACGCCGACCCGAGCGCTCTCAACGCGCTGGAAAATCAAATCAAGCAATTGTCGGCTCGGCTGGATCGCACGGACGGCAACGGTTCGGCGCTCGCCGCGATCGAGCACAAGCTCGCCGAGGTGTTCGGACGAATAGAGGAAACGCGCACCAGCGCGAGCGAGGCCGCGGAGGCCGCCGTGCGCCGCGCCACGCTCGACGTCTTGCGCCAGGTGAGCGCGACTTCCGGCGCGCTTGATCCCGCGTTCAAGAATGAACTCGATGATTTGCGCCGCAATTACGAGGAGAGCGGGGCGCGCACGCACGAAACGCTATCCGCCGTGCATGAAACCTTGGAGCGCGTCGTCGACCGGCTGGCGGCGTTTGAAGAGGAAATCACGGAAATTCGGACGACTCCGCCGGCTCATGGCCCGGCGTCGGCCGAGAACGAAGCGGCGCGGCGCGACGCCCAGAAAATCACGGACGAGCTAACGCGGCTCGTGGCGCGGGAACCCATGCGCCTGCAAGTCGCCGACGAGACCGGGGATCGCCTTGAGCCGAACGTCGCCGCGCCAGCGCGGCGCGCGCGACTTGTCGAAGATGAACTCGACCTCGACGCGCTACCGAAGGCCGAACCCCGCGGTTCGGATTCGGCCACCCAATCCAACTTTATAGCGGCGGCGCGGCGCGCCGCGCAACAGGCGGCGGCTGACGCCGAAGCGGCGGAGGCTGCGCGCAAGAACCGGCGGCCCAGCGTTCGCGCGCCCGAGGAGGCCAGAGCGGAGGCGGAAAGCCTCGGTTCGACGATAATCGCCCGCAAGCGCCCAATTTTGTTGGGGTTGGCCGCCCTGGTGACCATGGCCGGCGTCTATCAGATGGCTCATTACGCGAGGCATCCGGGCGGCGGAGAGGCCACGCAAGTCGCACACGAAAGCGCAAGCAACGCGAATTTGAATGCGCTTTCGAGCACGAACGCGCAGAAGGAGGCGCCGCCCTCCGAGCCGCCCGCCGCCCCCGCGGCCAACCCGGAAAAAACGCTCTCGCCCATCGCCCCGCTTCCCAAATTCCCGCAGTCGCAAAACGCCGCCCCACGGTCGGCCGACGCGCCCACGACGCCGGGGCTGGGACTTACGCCGATCGGCCCCTCGGGAGGCGTTCCCACCATGGCGCCAAAGTGGGCGGAAAATCGGCGACGAGCGAACCCGTCGACAATACGCCGGTTGGGGCGATCAATGGCCCAGCCGCCAGCCCGCAGGAAACGGCGACGACCCTCAAGGCCTTGGCGACGCGCGGCGACGCGTCCGCCCAGTATGAACTCGCCGTTCGCTACTCCGAGGGCCGCGGCATTCCCCGCGACACCAAGGCGGCGGTGCAATGGTTTGAAAAGGCGGCCGAACAAGGACTTGCGCCGGCGCAATACCGGCTCGGCTCCTATTTCGAGAAGGGCATCGGAGTTGACCGCGACTACGCCCGCGCCCGGAGCTATTATCAGCAGGCGGCCGAAAGCGGCAACGCGAGGGCCATGCACAACCTAGCCGTCCTCTGCGCCGAGGGCAACGACGGCAAGCCCGATTACGCGGCCGCCTCCGAGTGGTTCCGCAAGGCGGCGGAGCTTGGGGTGCGCGACAGCCAATATAATCTGGCGATCCTATACGCCCGCGGTTTGGGCGTCGGCCAAAGCATGACACAGTCCTATATGTGGTTCGCCATCGCCGCCGCTCAGGGCGACCAGGACGCCGGCAAGAAGCGCGACGAAGTCGGCGCGCGACTCGACAGCAAGGATCTGGCGGCGGCCAAGGGACTGGTCGACGGCTTCAAGCCCCGTCCACTGACTCCCGAGGCCAACGAGATCACACCGCCCCGGGGCGGTTGGGAAAATGTCAGAATTCAGCAAGGCAAACCAGGAAAGGCCAAGGTGTCCTAAATTAAGGACGAAGCCCGAGGCGGCCTTCGTGTTCCGTCGGAACGATGATTCGAATTCGCGAAGCGATCGCCGAGGACGGAGTTGATCCCTTTGGATCGCGCTTGTGGGAGAACCCAGGCGCGATCCTCGATCCGCGTTGAACAAGTCCGCATCCAAAGGCTTTCACGATGGGGTAATCGTCGCCGTGGCGCGGGAATATTCGACGCGCGTCACGCCACGCTTGACCCCCAAGACTATCGAGGCTCGCGCGCGTTTCATCGGATCGCCGAATTTGGCGGGTTGCTCGCCGACGAGGTCCACGACGGCGGCTAAATATTCGCGAATGCGCGAGCCGGGACGATTTAATATTCGTGGCCGGCAAAGACGAAGCGCGTTGCTCGACATGGGCCTTTACAAAACTCCCGCCACCATCGAAAAACCTCTTTGGAAAGATCAAGCGGTTCAAGCGCGTCGCCACGCGCGCCGACGAGACCGATCGGAGCCGCGCCACCCGTCGCCGCGCCCGCAATTCGGCTTGGATTCAGACGCTTTTCTCAAATGACCGGGGACGCAGATGAGCGATGATAACTACGAACCGTATGACTTCGCGAATCGCCGCCACATCGGGCCATCCCCCGAAGAGATCGTCCAAATGCTGCGCGTGGTCGGCGCCGCCAGCCTTGATGCGCTGATCGACGAAACGGTGCCCGCCGATATTCGCACGAAGCACGCGCTCGATTTCGGTCCACCGCTTTCCGAGCGCGGCGCGCTTGATCGCCTGCGCGAGGCCGCCGACAAGAATCAGGTGCTGACGTCGCTCATTGGCCAAGGCTACCATGGAACCATCATGCCGCCGGCCATCCAGCGCAACATTCTGGAGAATCCGGCCTGGTACACCGCCTACACCCCGTATCAGCCGGAAATCAGCCAGGGCCGGCTGGAGGCGCTGCTCAATTTCCAGACGGTGGTCCGCGACTTGACCGGGCTCGACATCGCCAACGCCTCGCTGCTCGACGAGGCGACGGCGGCGGCCGAGGCGATGGCGCTCGCCGCCCATGTGACGAAATCGACGGCGAAGACCTTTTTCGTCGACGAAAACTGCCTGCCGCAGACCATCGCGGTCGCGCGCACCCGCGCCGAACCGCTGGGCTGGACCATATGCGTCGGCGATCCGTTCAAGGACCTGAAGTGCGAAGAGGTTTTCGGCGCGCTGTTCCAATATCCTGGCGTGACCGGAGCCTGTCACGATTTCTCGCAGGTGATCGCCCGCTTGCACGACGCCAGGGCGATCGCCGTGGTCGCGGCGGATCCGCTCGCGCTCGCCTTGCTCAAGCCGCCGGGAGAAATGGGCGCCGATGTCGCCGTGGGGTCCATGCAGCGTTTTGGCATGCCCATGGGCTATGGCGGCCCGCATGCCGGCTATATCGCGGTCAAGGACGCCTACAAACGGGCGCTGCCCGGACGCCTAGTCGGCGTTTCCGTCGATTCGCGCGGCAATCGCGCCTATCGCCTCGCCCTGCAAACGCGCGAGCAGCATATTCGCCGCGAGCACGCGACCTCCAATATCTGCACGGCGCAGGTTCTACCGGCCGTCATCGCGTCGATGTACGCGGTGTTTCACGGCCCCAAGGGTTTGCGGGCGATCGCCGAGCGCGTCCATCGAAAGGCGGCGCGGTTGGCGGATGGCCTCGCCACGCTCGGCTTTCGCATCGCGCCCCGGGAATTTTTCGACACCATTACGGTCGAGGTTGGCCCCTATCAGGGACTGATCATGAAGAACGCGGTGGATAACGGCGTGAACCTGCGCAAGGTCGGCCAAGACCGCATCGGGATCACCGTCGACGAACGGACGCGACCCGCGACGCTGGAGGCGGTCTGGCGAGCTTTCGGCGGCTATGATCTCGTCTATCGTGAAGATCGCCCAACCTATCGCTTGCCGACGACGCTGCTGCGCCAATCCGCCTATCTCACCCATCCGGTTTTTCTCAAGAACCGCGCGGAAAGCGAGATGACACGCTACATGCGCCGGCTCGCCGATCGGGATCTGGCGCTCGACCGCGCGATGATTCCGCTAGGCTCTTGCACGATGAAGCTAAACGCCACGGCGGAAATGCTGCCGATAACCTGGCCTGAATTTTCCGAGATGCATCCTTTCGCTCCCGCCGACCAAGCGCTTGGTTACGCGGAAATCATGTCGGACCTTTCGAAAAAGCTTTGCGAGATCACCGGATACGACGCCCTTTCCCTGCAACCCAATTCCGGCGCCCAGGGCGAATACGCGGGCTTGCTGGCGATTCGCGCTTATCACAGGGCGCGCGGCGACGAACACCGAAACATTTGCCTTATCCCCGCGTCGGCGCACGGCACCAATCCCGCTTCCGCCACATTGTGCGGGATGCGGGTGATCGTCGTGGCGACGGACTTGCGCGGCAACATCGATCTTACTGATTTCAATGCCAAGGCCGAGGCGCACGCCGCGAATCTCGCGGCGGCCATGATCACCTACCCCTCGACCCACGGGGTTTTCGAGGAGACGGTCCGCGAGATTTGCAAAATCGTTCACGCGCGCGGCGGCCAGGTTTATCTCGACGGCGCCAATCTCAACGCGCTCGTGGGGCTGGCGCGGCCGGGCGACATCGGCGCCGACGTGAGCCATCTCAACCTGCACAAAACCTTCTGTATTCCGCATGGCGGCGGCGGGCCCGGCATGGGGCCGATCGGCGTCAAGGCGCATCTAGCGCCGTACCTGCCCGGCCATCCCGAGGTGGGAGGAAACGCCACCACGGTTTCCGCGGCGCCTTATGGCTCGCCGTCGATCCTGCCGATCTCCTGGAGTTACTGCCTCATGATGGGCGGCGACGGACTCGCGCAAGCGACCCGCATCGCGATACTGAACGCCAATTATATCGCCAAGCGCCTCGCGGGCGCCTATGGCGTGCTTTACACGGGCGCGAACGGGCGCGTCGCGCATGAATGCATCGTGGACACGCGACCGCTGGCCAAGGAAGCCGGCGTCTCGGTCGAGGACATAGCCAAGCGGCTGATCGATTGCGGGTTCCATCCGCCCACCATGAGTTGGCCCGTCGCGGGGACGCTCATGGTCGAGCCCACGGAGTCGGAGACGAAAGCCGAACTTGACCGATTTTGCGACGCGATGCTGGCCATTCGCGAGGAGGCGCGAGCGATCGCGGATGGGCGGATGGATCGGGTGAATAACCCCCTTAAAAACGCTCCACATACCGTGGAGGATCTCGTCGGCGAATGGAGCCGACCCTATTCACGCGGGGCCGCCTGCTTTCCGGCCGGCGCCTTCCGGGTCGACAAATACTGGCCTTCCGTCAATCGCGTCGACAATGTGTTTGGCGACCGCAACCTCTTTTGCGTCTGCGCGCCGCTGGAAACCTATATCAAGACGACGGACGCGCCCGCGGCGGAACCCGGCGGCGAGGAGCGGCCTCTCCCGACCAACGCGGGCGGATTGTGATTGGCTGAGACGTCGAGACGCGCGGGAGTGGCGAACGCTGGGCGTTCGCCACTGGAAAACCTAATGGTGAAGCGATCTGGCGAGGTCGCGCAATGCGAATTCATCCACCCCAAAATGAATGTGC
Source organism: uncultured Alphaproteobacteria bacterium (assembly GCA_963699455.1). Classification (GTDB taxonomy): domain Bacteria; phylum Pseudomonadota; class Alphaproteobacteria; order Rhizobiales; family Beijerinckiaceae; genus Methylocystis. The sequence goes on from CAVOTY010000008.1 coordinate 461,152, forward strand.
CATTCGTTCACGTCATGGGCGCGCGAAAAGCAATGTTGTTGCTCATTTTCCGAGAGGCGAAAATCGCCCGAGGACATGACGCAAACAGGCCGCCGCGTCGCGCCGTCGTTCATGACGCCAATAATCGCCGCTCCGCCAAATTCGGAAACGACCGCGGAATCCGCCCAATTAAAAACGGAGCAAATATACCGGCGGCCCGATACGCCCCGCCAGCAATAGAACCTTTCACGCAAATGGGACGCGCCAAGCGAGGCGAGCGGTTGGCCTCTCTTCGCCGTCCACGACGATGCGTCCCGTGTTTCCTGGAAACTCAATTCGCGATCTTCGCATGAATGAGCGGATCCAACATCGATCACGGCATTTCTCCGCGCTACAAGCTCACAACACGAACACAACTAGAACAAAACAGGATCGGCGTCAACCCCATGCTTGGAACGGCCCCCGCCGCTCCGCCCCACCGTTTCCCAAGTTACGAATTTGTCGAGCTTCTAGTCGCGGATGGGAGTTGCGCTAGCTTATCTAAGCCACAAGTCCACCAGATTCCGTTCGACTCCATGCCGCTCCGCAAGCTTTCGCCAGTTCTCGCACCCGCAATATATAGCTTTGTCGTTCCGTAACCGAAATAACACCGCGCGCGTCGAGCAGATTAAAGGCGTGAGATGCTTTTATGCATTGGTCATAAGCTGGCAACACCATGAAATGCTTTGCTCCGTCCTCTCGGCCACCCAATGCGAGCAAACGCCGGCACTCGCATTCCGCCGAATTGAAGTCGGAGAAAAGCTTGTCCGTGTTCGCCATTTCAAAATTATAACGCGAGTATTCTTGCTCGGCCTGGAGAAATATGTCTCCATAGTCGATCCGCGCGTCGCGCTCCGCACCATTGAAATTTAAATCCATGATGTTGTCGACGCCTTGTAGATAACAGGCGAGACGCTCGAGACCGTAGGTGAGCTCGCCCGCGACCGGAGCACACTCAATTCCCGCAACCTGCTGGAAATAGGTGAATTGCGACACCTCCATTCCGTCGCACCAGCATTCCCACCCCAGTCCCCAAGCCCCCAGCGTCGGACTCTCCCAGTCGTCCTCGACGAAGCGGATGTCGTGCAGGCGGGCGTTCACGCCAATCGCCGCGAGGGATGAAAGATACAGGTCCTGTAGATCTGGCGGCGACGGCTTCAGTATGACCTGAAACTGATAGTAGTGCTGCACGCGGTTTGGATTTTCGCCGTAGCGCCCATCCTTGGGTCGCCGACATGGCTGTGGGTAAGCCGCGCGCCAGGATTGCGGTCCAATAGCCCGCAAGGTGGTCGCGGGATGGAATGTCCCCGCTCCAACTTCCATGTCATAGGGTTGAAGAATAACGCAGCCTTGTGCCGCCCAGAATTGCTGTAATGTGAAGATCAAACCCTGGAATGACTTATCCGGAGAGAAGGCAGGCGTTGTCATGGTGTTTCCTTTGGTCGGCCCGGACACAACAATAGGCTCGTTTCGCGTCGCGGCGTTTAATCGCGCGGTTCGGGTTCGCGAGACTCCAGCGGCTTACCGGCCGCCGCCCATCCGTCAGCCCCGTCAGGATACCAGGCAACATGGACGTAACCCATGGAAAGCGCACGCTTGGCCGCATTCCACGACATCCAGCAGTCCATGCGGCAATAAAACGCGAGCCACGTGCTTTTGTCTCCGTGGGTCGCGCGCGCGAGACCAATTTCAAAGTAGCGCTGGATCGGAGGCGCAAGTTCTCCATATCCCGTATCTGGCAGCCATATACTACCGGGGATGTCCTGGCGCGGGGTGTCCCGCCAAACCGCGTCCTTCGGCAATCCAGCCGGTTTTGGCGGTCTCGGCAGTACATCGACGAACACTGTCGACTTTTGCCTCCACAGCTTAAACGCCGCAAGAGTGCTCAACACCGTCGCCCCCTTTAGGGTGCGGGGCACCGACGCGCCGTAATTATCCAGTCGGTAGCTCACCGGTTCGTTTGGGTTCTTTGTTGCCGCGGCGAGACTCGCGCTTGACAGCGCAAGCAAAACTAAAACAAGTAGCCGACGACTCATTGTGGCGTCTCGAGCGAGCGCCCGTCCTCTTTCAACAACGGCACGCCGTAGTCTTCAAGGATTTTGTCTAGCGCGGACCTGTTCTCGTTGATGAACTGGTTGAGATCGCGTTTCCAGTTTTGATCGGAATGTCGCACGCCGAAGCCGATCCGGAAGCTCATGCGCGCGCCCTGGACGTCGGCGATTGGCGTCACGATCAGCTTCGCCGCGGGTTTCTTGGCGTAATAGCCCGCGAACGGTCCCCAAAGCACGGCGATGTCGATGTCGCCTTTTTCGAGATCCGCGATCATAGCGGCGCTGGGCGACTCCACACGGGTGTCCACCATCAACGCATAAGGTTTCACCGCGCCAAGCAAGCCGTTCGCGGCCAGTAAATTGCTCGGCGGCGTGCTGGCGACAAGACCGATCCGGCGCCCCTTTTCCTTCAACCGCGGATCGTCCAATGTTTTCAAATCAGCGAGATCCGACCCGCCGCGCGTCACGATCGCATAGGTCGTGCGATAATAGGGATTGGTCGTCTGCACCAGGTCATTTCCCTGGGGTATTCCAATAACGATATCGCAAAGATGCGCGTTTAATGTATTGCGGATGAAGCCGGTCGCGCCAGGGTAATAGGTGTAGGACACGCTCTTGTGCAGCTTTTCCGCGAGCAACAACGCGATCTTATTCTCAAATCCTTCGGCCTTTTCATTGGAAAAAGGCAAATTATTGGGATCCGCGCAAACGCGCAGCGTCTTGGGATCAATAAGTTCTATCGATCCGGCATTATCGGCGCCACGCGCTCCAAAATCAGGACCGAGATTTTGCGCGAGCGCCGCCTTGGCGAAAAATATCGCAATGGCTAGGGCAAATGCACCCCCCGACAAACCGCGAGGGCAGATAGGCCATTGCCCGATCACGCGGAACTCCTTGGCTTTATCACGGTCCAAAAAAGCGCGTCGGCCCCACGCCGGCGCGCCTCTCGCCAGGCGCTGACTATTTGGCGCTCATGCATTTGGACTCGGCTTCCGCGAAAGCCGCCGGCTTCTCGTCCTTTTTCTCGGGACGCCCGCGACCCACGGCATCGGTAGAACGCGCGCGCAAGTAGACGTAAATATCGTCCAGATAGCACATGGCGTTTTTATTGTCGGCGAAGGCGGGCATGACACTCTCATTGCCCGCCTGCTTGTTTTCGCGGCCGCCGATCACGATGCCGGAAAATTCCGCATAATTGAAGCGCTTGACCGAGTCCTTCAGCGCGGGCGCATAGGTGGACCCTTCAGCGTTGGGGCCATGGCAAACATGGCATTCCGAGTGGTAACGGCGATAACCGGAGAAGGTGTAGAAATCGACGGTTCCGTCAGGCTTCACGTTGTATGTGGGGTCGCCTTTAGCATCAAAATATTTGCCGTCGACCGACTTGACCGCCTTGGGATCTCCCGGCGCTTCCGCGCGAGCGGCGGTTCCGACACTCATTATAACGCCCAGGGCGAGCGCCCCGGCCAACGACAGTCTCATCACACTCTCCGACGTTTGTCATAATCCAAAAAACGGCGCCCGGCGACACGCCTTCAAGGCGGTGGGCCGAGCGCCAAATCGCTGCCGCGTTAGGCTAGGCTCAGTTGGGCAAGGCGAAAACGGTCAACACGCCGCCAAGAGCGGTGTAGTTCGCCAAGGACGCATAGTTGCCCACGGCGCCGAGACCTTCGTTGCTCTTCGAAAGACCGGCCGCGAGACCGATGCCAGCCCAACCGCCGACGCCCGAAAGCACCGCGACATATTGCTTGCCCGCGTGCTCGTAAGTCATCACATTGCCGATGATGCCCGACGGGGTCTTGAACTTATAGAGCTCCTTGCCCGTCTTGACATCAACCGCCTTCAAATAACCCTCGAGCGTGCCGTAGAAGGCCAGACCGCCAGCGGTCGTGACCGTTCCCGACCACACCGAGAACTGCTCCTTGTCGGACCAGACGATCTTGCCGGTGCGCGCGTCCCAGGCGATGAAGTTACCCGTGTTGTCGGTCTTGTCGCCAAGAACCTTGCCGGCCGGAAACATTTCCAGCGTGGCGCCGACATAGGGCTGACCGGCGGTATAGCTGACGCGGAAGGGCTCGTAATCCATGCAGACATGATTGGTCGGCACGTAGAACAAACCGGTGTCGGGATTGAACGAAGCGGGTTGCTCGTCCTTGGACCCCAAGGCCGCCGGGCAAACGCCCTGCGTATTGGTGTCCTCGCCGTTCTTTTCCGTCGAAAATTTGTCAACGACGAGAGGACGACCATAGGTCTTGGAGCTCTTGTCCATGTCAACCTTGGTCGCCCAGTTCACGGCCGGGTCATATTTCTCGGCGACCAGCAACTCGCCGTTGGTGCGGTCGAGCGTATAGGCGAAGCCATTACGATCGAAATGGACGGCGGTCTTCACTTTCTTGCCGCCGATGTCCTGATCCGCGAGGATGACTTCGTTGATCGAATCGTAATCCCATTCGTCATGCGGCGTGAGTTGATAGACCCACTTCGCGGCGCCGGTGTCGAGGTTACGCGCCCAAATGGTCATGGACCAGCGATTGTCGCCCGGACGCTGCTTCGGATTCCACGTCGAGGGGTTGCCCGAACCGTAATAGATGAGGTTCAGCTCCGGATCGTAGGAATACCAGCCCCAAGTGGTTCCGCCGCCGATCTGCCATTGATCTCCCTGCCAAGTGCTGGTCGAGGAGTCCTTGCCGACCGGCTTGCCGAGCATGGTGGTCTTCTCCGGATCGATCAGCGTGTCGCTGTCGGGGCCCATCGAATAACCGCGCCAGGCCAATTTGCCATCCGCGACGTTGTAAGCGGTGATATGGCCGCGCACGCCGAACTCGCCGCCGGCGATGCCGACGAGAACCTTGTCCTTGAAGACATGCGGAGCGGCGGTCGAGGTTTGACCTTTCGACGGGTCGCCGTTCTTGACCGACCAGATGAGCTTGCCACTCTTGGCGTCGAGCGCCACGAGAGTCGTATCGGCCTGGGCGAGGAAAATCTTGCCGTCGGCGTATGCGAGGCCGCGGTTCACCGTGTCGCAGCACATCACCGGAACGACGGCCGGGTCCTGCTTGGGCTCGTATTTCCAGATGATTTTGCCGTTATCGTTGAGGTCGAGGGCATAAACGATATTGGGGAACGGCGTGTGTATGTACATGACGTCGCCGATCACCAACGGCGCGCCTTCGTGGCCGCGCAGCACGCCGGTCGAGAAGCTCCAGGCTGGAGCCAGCTTACCAACGTTTTCGGTGGTGATCTGCTTCAGGGAAGAATAGCGGGTATTAGCGTAGTCGCCGGTGGGCAGGGCCCACTGCTTGGGGTCTTTTTGCAACGTCAGCAATTCGTCGGCCTTGGCCGCGCCAACCGAGAGCAGCGCGAAAACACCGACCGAAGTCGACAACAAAAGTTTATGCATGAGCTTTTCCTCCTGACGACATCGGCGCGCGCCTATATTGGCTTCGTCGCCGACATCGCGCCTCGATGGCGCCTCGACACTGGGAAGGCGTTTTCCGTTCCTTGTCTCGCGTCGGCCGGGCGGAACCCGAAATGCGGTTCCACTGACCTCCGAAGAGAAGCTTCCGGTTCCCGTCCAGAAGACATCTTTTAAGTCGGAAACGGCGGGATAATATGGCGCCGTCCCTTGGAGCGCAACCCGGAAAAAATGCCCCGCGGGGTTTGTCCGATCGAGGCCGGCAATAGTCTAAACAGCGAGGTCAACATCATGCCGCGACGCACCATGCTCATGTTACTAATGACATTGGCGACCGCAACTTCCTCGCTTGCCGCCGGCTTCTCGCTGGATGAAATCGCACCCGGAGTTTTCGCGCATCAGGGTCAGACCGCGATGATGGATCGTGAAAACAGAGGCGATATAGCGAATCTTGGAGCCATAGTGGGTGACGTCGCCGTCGCGGTGATTGATACAGGGGGCAGTCTGATCGAGGCGCGGGAGTTTATCGCCGCGTTGCGACAAAAAACTCAAAAGCCAATACGCTATGTGGTTAACACGCACGCCCATCCCGATCACATCTTTGGCAACGGCGCCTTCGTTGGGGAGGGCGTCACCTTTGTCGGTCACAAGAATTTGTCGCGCGCCCTGGCGACTCGCGGAGAATTCTATCTGGAATCTTTTCGCGCGACGATGGGCGACGCGCTTGACGGCGTGGTCATCGTCGGCCCGACGCTCGCCATCGAAGGGGAGAAAACGCTCGACCTGGGCGGGCGCGACATCACGCTGAAGGCCTGGGGCGCCGCGCACAGCGATTGCGATCTAACCATTCTTGACTCGCGAACGGGCACGCTTTTCGCTGGAGATCTGCTCTTCCTGCGGCACGTGCCAATCGTTGACGGAAGTTTGCTGGGGTTCCTGGACGTCGCCGAGCAATTGGCGAAAATACCGGCAACGCGCGTCGTGCCGGGTCATGGTCCGATGGTCGCCCCCTGGCCCAAGGCGCTCGACGATGAGCGCGCCTATCTGACGCGGTTGACCGCCGATCTGCGCGCCTCGATCAAAAAAGGCTCCACCGTCACGGAAGCGTCGAACGCGGCGGGACAAAGCGAGCGCGGGAACTGGCGGCTCTTCGATAATTACAACGGGCGCAACGCCACGGCGGGCTTCGCCGAATTGGAGTGGGAGCAGCCTTGAGGATTTTTCACGCAAGGACTAACTTGGATCGCGGCAGTCCGAAGGAGTTCAAGATGACCGTCGCATCCAGTCGCCGCCGCGTGATCAAATTCGCCCGCGCCGGCGTGATCGTCCTTGGTTTCCTCGCCTGCTCGCCGCTTGGTAATCAGCGAATGGCGCTAGCGGAGGCGCCGACCGCCGATCCTTGGCCCGGCCTTGCTCATGACTTGTTTCAGGAGCGAGCGCTTCGGAATGACAACTCCTTGGAGCTTGAAGCGCCGACCCGCGCGGAGGACGCCGCCATCGTGCCAATGACCCTGCGGCTTCGGGTTCCGGGCTTGCGGAAGGTCACGCTGGTCGTCGATCAGAATCCGATGCCGATGGCGGCGAGCTTTTCAATTGGCGACGCCGCGGGTCTCACTTTTATCTCGACGCGCGTGCGGGTGAATTCATACACCAATGTCCATGCCATCGGCGAAACCTCCGACGGCTCACTCCATGCGCAAGTGAAATTCGTCAAGGCCGCCGGGGGTTGTTCAGCGCCGGCGATCAAAAACATGGACGAGGTGGCGTCCCACATGGGCCAGATGAAATATCGGGAATTCAACAGTTCGGAAGTGGGACGTCGCGAAGCGCAAATCATGATTCGCCACCCGAATAATTCGGGAATGCAGATGGATCAACTCACCCACCTCTATATTCCCGCCCATTACATCGACAAAGTCGAAGTGCGGCAGGGCGACGCGCTTATATTTTCGATGGAGGGAGGGATATCCTTGTCTGAGGATCCCAATTTCCGATTCAGCTATTCACCCAACGGGGCAAAGACGATCTCGGTGGAAGCTCACGACACGAAGGGCAATATTTTTAAGCAGCAATGGCCAATAGCCGACGCTTCGTAGGGACATCCGATCAATTCGGCGCAAAACCGCTCTCTCGACCTCTCGTGGGCTTTTATTCGCGGCGCCCACGATCTTCCCCGGCTCCCCGCGAGTGGAAATAAACGAGCCGATTGGAATTAACCACCCCAAACCATCAGGGCGATCGAAGCCAGCAAGGGCGCGGAGGCCAAGAGGCAAATAATCGAAACACAGACAGCCGTCTGCTCTCCCGACACCGCCGCGCCCAATCCACCCTGGTTTTTCGGAAAACTCGCGAAAGACATCTCTTAACCCTCCCACATCACGCGTACAATGGCGCGCATCCACGCGTCCCAACTTAACCCTCACGACTTTAATGCATCGGACCCGCAATAGGTTCCATTTTACCGGCCGCCTAAGGGAAATTTTTCCGCTTTGCGCCAGAGGCGAACATTCTTCGCATGAGAAATCTATCGCGCCCCGGGGGCGGGCTGCGTGAACCGCTCCCGCGCGAGCGGCGCGGCGAGGCGTCCTGGCGTCCCGGAAGATGAGTTTTCACTAAACAGCTCCGCGAGCTTTTCGGTCATGGCGCCGCCCAGTTCCTCGGCGTCGACAATTGTCACCGCGCGCCGGTAATACCGCGTCACGTCATGTCCGATGCCAATGGCGATCAATTCAACGGGCGATTTCGTCTCGATATCGTGAATAATTTGACGAAGATGACGTTCCAGGTAGTTGCCGGGATTAACCGACAGCGTTGAATCGTCAACCGGCGCGCCGTCGGAGATCATCATGAGAATGCGGCGCTGCTCCTGGCGAGCCAGCAATCTCCGGTGCGCCCAATCCAGCGCCTCGCCGTCGATGTTTTCCTTCAAAAGGCCTTCCCGCATCATCAACCCGAGATTGCGTCGCGCCCGCCGCCAGGGCGCATCCGCAGCCTTGTAAATGATATGACGAACGTCGTTGAGTCGGCCGGGATTGGGCTTTTTGCCGTCATTTATCCAGGTCTCGCGCGACTGGCCGCCCTTCCAAGCTTTCGTGGTGAAGCCAAGGATCTCGACCTTGACTCCACAACGCTCCAGCGTCCGCGCGAGAATATCGGCGCACGTCGCGGCCACCGTGATCGGACGACCCCGCATGGAGCCGGAATTATCCAGGAGCAGAGTCACGACGGTGTCGCGGAAGTTAGTGTCCTTTTCTCGCTTAAAGGAGAGGGGTTGCTGCGAATCGATGATGACGCGAGGCAGGCGCGCCGGATCGAGTATGCCCTCCTCCAAGTCGAACTCCCAAGACCGGCTTTGCTGCGCCATCAACCGTCGTTGCAGTCGGTTCGCCAATCGCCCGACCACCGAGGAAAGGTGCAAAAGCTGCTTGTCGAGATATGAACGGAGCCTGTTCAACTCCTCGGCGTCGCAAAGTTCCTCGGCCCGCACCATTTCGTCGAACTTGGTGGTGAAAGCCTTATAGTCGGTTCCGGAGCGCTCACTGGCCGGCAAATTCGGGCGACGGACCCCGCTTTCATCGTCCGCCTCGCCCCCATCGGAATCTTCCCGCGTCTCGCCAGGAGGAGCGTCGGCGGATTCACTTGCGCCGTCTTGCCTCGAATCCTCGGAGACCATAGCGGTGTCCATTTCGGAGGCGCTTTGGGCTTGGTCCTTGTCGTCCTGGTCGGAGTCGTTCTGATCTGGATTGGGCGGATTATCCTCGCTTGAGTCGTCGTCTAGGTCGTCTTCCCTATTTTGTTCGGGATCGAACATTTCGAGGCTGGCAAGGAGATGCTGCACGATCTGTCCGAACCCGCGCTGGTCCTCGACGCAGTCGGCGAGTTTATCGAGATCGGCCTTGGCGCGCTGTTCGACGAAGTCTCGCCATAAATCCGTGATTTTTTGGGCGTGGGGTGGTGGAGCGAGGCCGGTTAGCCGTTCGCGTGCGATCAAGGCCAAGGCATCGGCGAGAGGCGCCTCCGCGCGACTATCTATGATGTCGAATTTGCCGCGCTGATAACGGTCGTCGAGCATGGCGGCTATATTCGCGGCGACGCCGCTCATTCGCCGCGCGCCGATGCACTCCACGCGAGTCTGTTCGATTGCGTCAAAGACCGCCCGACCTTCGATCGTCGCCGGCGACAGCCGACGATGAATGCTTTCCTTGTGGCAGGCGAGGCGCAAGGCGAACGAATCCGCGCAGCCGCGCACCACGGCCGCCTCTTTTTGCGTGATTTTGCGCGTCGGTTCGGGAAGGCGAGCCTTCGCGCCGTCCTCTCCTTGAAGCAAGGAGGGACGTTCGGGCGCGAAAGACACATCGAGCTTCGGCGACTTGGCCATGGCTCGCATGGTTCCCGCAACCGCTCGCTTGAAAGGTTCTTGCGGCGATTCTTTCGACGAAACGGTTTTACGATTGGTTGGCGCTGACATGGAGAAGATATAAACCGCGCCCGCAGTCGCGCAAAGTGGGAGGTGGCGAATTGCCGTCTATTCGGAAAGCGCGGCGCGCGTCAGCCCACGAGCGAAGACCGCTGTTAACCGCGATCTCCACAGGGTAAATCAATCACGGACTGCTTGGCCCCGAAACCTCCCATCATCATGCCACGCTTGGTGGCTCGACCCGAACAGGCGGCGCCTTTCCTTCAGGTCATCACCACATTGACCGCACTTTCCGGCAATTCCTTGCCGAAGCAGCGTTGATAGAACTCCGCCACCAACGGGCGTTCCAATTCGTCACATTTGTTTAGGAACGTGAGACGGAACGCGAAACCCACATCACCGAAGATTTCGGAATTTTCAGCCCAGGTTATCACGGTGCGCGGGCTCATCACGGTCGAAAGATCGCCCGCCATGAAAGCGTTCCGGGTCAAATCGGCGACACGCACCATTTTATTGGCGGCGTCGCGCGCTTCCTTGGTCTTCTGAAAGCTCTTGACCTTGGCCAGAACGATATTCGTCTCCGCGTCGTGCGGGAGGTAGTTCAAGGTCGCCACGATCGACCAGCGATCCATTTGACCCTGGTTGATTTGCTGAGTGCCGTGATAAAGTCCAGAAGTATCGCCGAGCCCCACCGTATTGGCCGTGGCGAACAAACGAAACGCGGGATGCGGGCGAATAACCCGGTTCTGATCCAGCAGGGTTAGGCGCCCGGACACCTCCAGAACGCGTTGAATCACAAACATAACGTCGGGTCGACCCGCATCGTATTCGTCGAAACACAGGGCCACGTTGTTCTGCAGCGCCCAAGGCAAGATTCCGTCGCGAAACTCGGTAACCTGCTTGCCGTCCCTGAGAACGATCGCGTCCTTGCCGACAAGATCGATGCGCGAGACGTGGCTATCGAGGTTAACCCTGATACACGGCCACTTAAGGCGCGCCGCCACCTGCTCGATATGTGTCGATTTGCCGGTGCCGTGGTAACCGGTCACCATCACGCGGCGATTATGGGCGAAACCTGCAAGGATCGCGAGCGTGGTTTCGCGATCGAACAGATAATCCGGGTCGAGGTCGGGCACATGCTCGCTGGCCGCCGAGTAGGCTGGAGCCAAGAGCGCGGTATCGATCTTGAAAAGTTCTCGAGCCGAAACTTGCGTATCCGGCAATCCCGTCATTTGCGCGGGTTTTTCCACTGCGACCAACACTCTTCCTCCGTTTCGCCGGCTGCGGCCACCGTCGCTCAAATCTAGCGCGAAACCATCAGACGATGCGAGCGGCTCTCAGAGTCTTATAGGCATGGATGATCTCCCGCAATTTTTCTTCGGATGATCGATCGCCGCCATTGGCGTCGGGATGGTGACGTTTCACGAGGTCCTTGTAACGGGTCTTGATTAACTCCGGATTCGCGGTATCATCGAGGCCGAGTGCGTCCAGTGCCCGCACCGTTACCGGTGAATATTTCGGCCCCGCCGCTTCTTCCGTCCTCGCTCGATGGTAACGCTTCCGATAGGCTCCTAAAGGATCGGAGCGCTCTCCGGTTGTTTCGCCGTCCGATCGGAAACCGTTAGATCCTCGTTTGACCCCCATCGACCAGGTGGGCCTGTGGCCCACGGTCGCGTCCTTGAGGTATCGAGCGACTGCCTCGTCGCTCATCCCATTAAAATAATTATACGAATTATTATACTCGCGCACGTGTTGAAGGCAAAAACAGAAATATTGGCCCTCGCGCAAACGCCCCATCGGCGCCCGGAATTGACCAGATTCCGAGCATCCAGGCGAATCACAGCGCAGCCGCTCTGCTCCTGGTGTTTGTTTAGCGGAGCGATTGACCCGGATGCGATCGAATAGAGGTGAGTTAAGGTCCATAAGAACTCATTATGAAGAACTTACATGGCGCCGCAAGAGACAAAGCGTCTTTTATTTTTTGGTGTCGAGCCCATACTGTCACCGATCGTTCACGCGGTGAGCTTGTCAGGTCGAGGAAATCCAATATGACAAATATCGGTAAAGGGGCCGTCAAGGCCTCGATAGAGCTCAAAATATTGACGGAGTTGGTCCCAACGCGGTTGGTTGTGGTCGACGAATCCGACCTTCACGCTGGTCATGGCGGGCATCGTTCTTCCGGCGAAAGCCATTTCCGCCTCGAAGTGATCAGCGACGCCTTTCGTGGAAAAAGCCGAGTTCAGCGTCACAGGCTTATACACGAAATTTTGTCCGCGGAACTCGCGAACAGCGTGCACGCTCTTTCGATTACCGCCCTTTCGCCGGAAGAGCAGGTTTAAACCCTCGCGCCCTATCCGTTAGGTTTATTCTTCTGTTTTTTCACAGTCTTCAAGACGTAGCTGGGGCCTTGCAAATTTGATATTGGTTTTGTGTATTAAAACGGACCCGGCCGGACATTTGGTCCGGCCGGGGTTATTTTTAGGATCGGATCAGAGTTCGATCAGGGCATGTCGCCCGCGACGAACTTCGGAATGACCGGTCCGCCGATTTCCGCCGCGAAGCGACGGCCGCTCGGCGAGAAGAAGAAGAACAGGCCGCCGACCTGGCTGTCGGTGTCGTAAGCCAGATCCGACAGACGCTCGATATCCCAACGGGCGTCCTGAATCTTAACCTGGATTTCCTTCGTCTCGCCCGGCGCGATCGGAGCGGCGTCGGTCGAAAGGCCGCGATCCGCCAACAGATAGTCGGGGAACTCGGGCTTCGTCGTGAACACGTCGGGGTTCAAGAAACGCAGACCCGCCGCGGTGTACTCGCCGAGACGCAGGGGCTCGGACGTGTTGTTCTTGACCTTGACGCTCAGGCTCATCTCACGGCCAGGAACCTTGTAGACGCCGCCCTGAAGATCGGCCGTCACCTGCTCCTTGCCAATACCAACCGTGCCTTCCGTCGTGATCGGAGTCAGCGGCTTCTGCAGACCAGCCTGAAGCGGGATGGTGCGCGGGAAGGTGCTGTTCGTCACGGCGTAACCAACGATCGTCGCGAGGATCGTCAACGCCAGGACGATCGCGCCAATGCGGCGGTCCTCGTCCGTCACGGCCTCGTCTTCACGACCTTCGGCGACCGTCAGATAGGACGAGATGATGCCCTTGCGCACGAACCAGAAGAACACCCACGCCGCGCCGACGACCAGCCAGGGCATGTGCCACGCATAAATGCGGTCGATGCCGTAATGCTCGAGGTCGATCGTGGTGCCGTCGAGGAGCGTCACCGGATCGGTGAAGTCCTTCATGTCGCCCTTGATCTCGATCCACTGGCCGGGGCCAATGATCGGTCCGCCGCCCTCGACGTTAACCTGGGCGTGAACGTGCCAGCGACCGGCGCGGCGACCGCGCAGGTTGATCTGGAACGCATAGTCGTTGCCCGGAACCAGCGACACCGAGCGAGGAGCGAAGTTCTCGCCGATGAACTGAGCCGTGCGCACGAGAACCGGACCCGGCTCGCCGGCGTTCAAGAACGACGACTTCGGATTCGCCACCGCCTGCGGCCAAGCCGAGAACACATGGAACTTGCCCGACAGGATCATGTCTTCGTTGACGTTGACCGTGGTCTTCGACCAAGCCACGTCATACCAGTTCAGCGTGCGCATGCGCAGAAACGCCTGCTGCGACTTTTCGCCGTGCGCCGCCGCCGGAGCGATGGCTCCCAGCGTCGCTATAACAGCCGCCGCGCCCATGGCGGCGAGCTTGACTAGGTTTCTCATGAACAAACCTCCCAGTTTTCTTCCTCTTCGCGGAAAGCGCCAGGCGTCGCCTCGCGCCTCGATCCGCGGCTTGTACTCAGGCTCTCGTTTCTTCAAGAGCCCTTATCGCTTGTCGAGGGCGGCTCCTCGGCTTCTAGCGGAAATCCGCGCCGCCCCCAAGGCCTTGTCCTGTTCGATCCGTGATTAGATCTTGTCGATCATCTTGGTCGTCGAATACCAACGGCCCATGAACCACCACAGGAAATACACCATCATCGAGACGAAGCCCGAGAAGAACGCGGCCACCGGCACGACGTCCTTACCGAAGGTGCGCAGCGTGCCGCGCTCGACCATGCGGATGTATTCCGGCATCGACGTGCGGACGAAGTGCAGGCCGATCAGATCGGCGACCGACATAAGCTGGCCATGCTGTTCCGTCGCTTGGTGGAACGCAGCGATCGACGGCCAGTTGTTCGGATAGAACAGCAGACCCCAACCCAAGCCGCCGACAACCGCCGTGATCACATAGCTGCCCGAAAGAAGCAGGATCACGTCGAGCCAGATCGCCGGAACGATGAACGCCGACGGAGCGACCAGCGAGATCGGGAAATAGGTCCAACCCCAGAAGTTCACGTAGCGGTTGATCCACTCGCCGATCAGCAGGCCGAGAGCCGCGAAAACCGCGCCAAACGGAAGGCGGAAGTTAACCCAGAAAAACGCCTGGCAGGCCGCGCAGAACGTAACGCCCAGGATCGGCAGAACCGTCGGCCACATACGACGATCCTTCCAGTCGACCCAGAAGTCCCAATCGCCCGCCGTCAGCATGAAGTGGACGTGATAGCCGCCGAGAACGGCGAAAAACAATAGTGTCAGAAGCAACCAGTCGACGGTCTGAACGCATCCCGCCGCCTCGGCGACGGAATGAAACGGACCGACCGCTCCCCCGCTCTTCGATGATGAAGACATCTTTCTTCTCCTTGGTGTCCTTGACGATACTTCCCGACTTCTTCTCGCCGGATTTTAGGTGGAGGCCCGCGATCCACGGAAAACCAGACCTTTCGGCGAACCTCGCCCAAACATCCTCCCTCGCGGGAGCCGCCTTGTTTTCGGCATGAACCATGCGTCTCGCGAAACGATCGCGCCTAGCGTGGCCTTGCGAAGCGGTGGTGTTAAAAGGATCGGAGCCGTTGGGGCCGCGCGGTTTTCGCGCGGCCCCCTTCGAGCGTTACGTCAGAAGCGAAACGCCTTCCTTGCCGACCAGCGCGTGAATGCGGGCGAGGATCTGAAGAACCACGCCGAACACGCCAAGAGCCATCCAGCCGAAGAACACGAAGCCCCAATGCAGCGGAGCGACGAACAGCTCTTCCATGAACCAGAAGGTGTGGCCCCACTCGTTCAAGCCCACGTTCGGGATGATCATGAACGGACCAACCGCCACGATCAGGAACGCGATCGAGTAGCCATGAGCGAAATACGGAATGCGGGTCTTCGCATAGAAGAACGCGCCAACCGCGATCACCGAGTAGATCGGGTAGCTCATGTAGAACTCGATGATGTGCGACGGCGTGAAGTCCGTGTCGCGAATCACCGTCATGTGCCAGGTGCCGTCCTGCTCCGTGAAGAACGAAGCGCCCCAGTAAATGGCGATGCCGTAAACCGTCAGCCATTGAACCAGAACGACCAGCCGGCGCATTTCCTCGCGCGGCGTCACCGCGTCGACGTTGCGGTCGCGGGTCTTCCACAAATAGCCGGCGAGGCCAATGCCCGAAACCAGCTCAAGCGGAATTTCCGACCACAGAATCGACAGCCAATAGGTCTGGAACTCCGGCGCGAAGGAGTCGAGACCGGCGCGCCAGCCAAAAATCTGCTCGTAAATACGCACGATCAGATAAAAAACATCCAGCACCACCAGGCCAATCCACATCCCACGCAGATCGACAACCGTATCCGTGCCAGCAGCCGCGCTAGCGGCTGTGTCAGTGGTTGAACTCATTTCCATTCCTCCAGTTTGCTCCCAGGGATTTGCGCGCGATCGGTAACGCCCCGCCTCCCAGCGCGGAACTTGTTCGCCCTCTTCGTCATATAACGTTTGTGGCGCCTGACGACGCCCAACCGCCCTCGTCTTCCCGCGGCTTTGCGTGGATTGGAGATGGATACCCCGATTGGAGCCCAGGCCCCGACGCCGCCGTCGTTGTTGTTCTTTTTTTCGGACGAACACCGATGTCGCCGCCTAACCAGGCGACCTCCGAGCCCCTTAAAAAGGGCTCGATGGAACCTGCTTAGCGTGGGCTAACAATTTATGTTCGCGACACTAAAGGCAATACTCAATAGGATGGGACATGACAATCTATTGAAGGGGTCTATTGGTCTATTCGGGTGGGATAAACCCTACCCAAATTCCGAGATCGACAACATCCAAACGCGCAACCGCCACCCCGCAATAAAATGCAAAACTAAAGCTTTTGCTTATCCATCCGCCCCAGCCCAAACCCAAAAACCCGACCCAGCCCCCAATCAAACCAGCCCAACCCGAAGGGCTGCGACAATCCATCCCGCAACGCGGTATAAAACAAGACGCCAAGGGAAGGTGATAAAGAGACGGATCAACACCTCGCTCGCGCTAATCGCTCCAAATCTTGATGTCGCTTGGTTCCATGGCCTTCGACGCGCGGGCCACGGATACCCCGTCCAAAAACAGGTCCGGCGCGATTTCGGCCAGTGGCGTCAATACAAAGCTCCGGCGGAACAACTCCTTATGAGGAATGGTCAGCTCAGGATCGTCGAGATTGCGGTCACCGAGAAAGAGAATATCAATGTCGATCAAACGTGGGCCCCAACGCCACGTTGGCGCTCGTCCCATGTCCGCCTCTATTTTTTTCACGGCGGCGAGCAGCTCATATGGCGCCAGCGAAGTCTCGCCAATGGCGCAGGCGTTGGCGAAATCGCCCTGGTCAACGACGCCCCACGGGGGTGTGCGATAAATGCGCGACACCACGTCGAGTCGCGCGACCTCGCGCTCCCCGAGCAAGCGCAGCGCCTCGCGAATATTACCGGGCTTGTCGCCCATGTTGGAGCCCAGCCCGAATCCCACCTGCGTCAGCGCCATGATCGAATATCCGTTTGGGCGTTAAGACGGCTTAAGCGCCGCCAGCACCTCGAAGGTCGCCTTATGCTCCAATGCGTCGTGCACCCTGAAAACCCTCGCGCCAAGGTTCGCGGCGAGCAGATTGGCGGCGAGCGTCCCGATGAGCCGTCCTTCGATTGTCTCGCCCGCGAGGTCGCGGAAAATCGACTTGCGGGAAACGCCGATCAGCATGGGACAACCAAATTGCAAAAATCGCGGAATGGCTCGCAGGGCTTGATAGTTCTGTTCGCGGCTCTTGCCAAAGCCGACGCCAGGATCGAGCAGAATGCGCGGGTGAGGAATGCTGGCGCGTCGCGCCAGTTCCAGCGATCGCTCGAAAAACCTTAGCATGTCCGAGACAATATCGATCCCCGCGTCCATGGCGTCGCGATTATGCATGATCACAACCGCCGCTCCCGCTTCCGCCGCCACCGGAGCCATTTCGGGATCGCGCTGCAATCCCCAGACATCATTGATGACCGCGACGCCAGCTTGCAGCGCGCGGCGCGCTGTTTCCGACTTGTAAGTGTCGATCGAAACCGGGGCGCCCACCTGCTCGACGAGGACCGCCAACAGCGGTCGCAGCCGCTCCCATTCCACTTCGGCCGATATGGGCTGGTGTCCGGGTCTCGTCGAACTCCGCGCCGATGTCCACGATGCGGGCGCCGTCGGCGACCAGCTTTTTTGCCTGAGCCAGCGCCGCCTCGGGCGAGGTGAAAAGACCGCCGTCGGAGAAGGAATCGGGCGTGGCGTTGACGATGCCCATGATCGTTGGGCCCGCCGCGACACTGGCCAAAAACGCCTCCCGCGCCGCACTAATATCCACGAATCGCTCCGCCAAACCCGTCTCCCCGCGCTACTTCCCGCTAACTCAACGTCTTAGTCGTCATATTTCAGATAGGCGAATCGTGGATCCGTTTCCGGCGTTCCCTCAAGAGCGCCGCCCTCCTTGCCGGGCCTCCATCCCACGACTTGCTCGATCTTGCGGGCGAGTTCGAAATCTTTGTCGGTGATCCCCTTGGCGGTATGGGTCATCAATTTGACCTCGACGAAGGCATAGGAGGCGGCGAGGTCTGGATGGTGCCAGGCGGCCTCGGCCACATGGCCGATCGCGTTGATCACCATTAAGGTGCCCTTCCACGAATGGGTTCTGAACTTGCGGCGGATCCACCCGTTCTCATAGCGCCAATGCGACAACTCCTTGACAAGCCGCTCCGCGATCTCGCTTTCCGAATAGGCGCGCTCCTTGACTGACATGACGTCCTCCCTGGGCGGAAATTGTAGACTTTTATTACAAGTGGGTCGATCGCGGGCGACCGAGCCAAAAAAACGAAATTCCCTTGCCATTATTGGTTGGGCGCGTTACTCGCGCAACTGCGCCGGGGGTCGCTTTGTCGCGGCGAGCGACGCCACGCTTGAAGTAGGGCGAAGCGGCCACGAGTCGCGTCGCCAACTCCAGCCTCGAAGCCTTGATCGATAGAAACGGGACGTCATGCCGGCCCAGCCAAGCGTCAACGAAGTTCAGGTCACAGCGGCCGCCCGCCTGCATCTTGGCTTTCTGGATATGAACGGTGGCCTGGGACGCAGATTCGGTGGACTCGGTCTGTCCATTAGCGGCCCAAGGACCAAACTCACACTGCGGCGAGCCGAACACCCCTCGGTTGAAGGAGTCGAGACCGAACGGGCGGAGCGGCTGCTGCGAAAGGTCCAGGCGGCGTTGTCGCCGCTCGGCGCCTATCGCTTGACAATTAGCGAAGCCATCCCCGCCCACGCGGGTCTGGGCTCGGGCACGCAGCTCGCTCTGGCCATCGCGACGGCGTTGCGGCGACTCGAGAATTTGCGTTTCGACGCGGCCGCCGACGCGGCTCTGATGGAGCGCGGCGCCCGTTCCGGGCTCGGGGCCGGCCTGTTTCAGGACGGCGGGCTCGTCGTGGATGGCGGCCGCGGGGCGAGCGGGCTCACTCCGCCGGTGATCGCTCGCCTCCCATTCCCTCCGGATTGGCGCATTCTGCTGGTCACCGACAAAAATATCGTCGGCCTGCACGGCGATTGCGAACGCGAGGCTTTCGCCAATCTTTCGCCGTTCACCGCGAACCAGGCCGGTGAAATCTGCCGGCGCGTGTTGATGCAGGCCCTGCCGGCCCTCGCCGAACGCGACATCGCGGCCTTTGGCGACGCCATCACACATATCCAGATGATTGTTGGCGATTATTTCGCGCCGGCGCAAAACGGGCGACGTTTCACCAGCGCCGCCGTTCAGGCCATTGTTGAACGACTGTTGCGCGAGGGCGCGACGGGCGGGGGCCAAACTTCATGGGGGCCGACGGGTTTCACCTTCGTCGGCGACGAAACGGCGGCGCGGCGCCTCGCCGAGCGGGCGGGCGCCGACGCGGAGTCCTGCGGTCTCAGCATCGACGTCGTCGAGGCGCTCGCGCACGGCGCGCGGATCGACGCGGTTTACGCCCGAATCGCCTGAGCGGAGATAGCGACGAGGCGGGAGTGGGGCGAAAACATGGCCTCCCAACAATAAGTTATCCCCAATTCAGTTCGCGGTGAAGCTTGTCAAAGGCGGATCGCCCCGTCAAACTGCTTGTTCTTGGCCGTGATACGCGCCCCCGAATCGCCAGAATCCGGTTCGAGCTGGAACCCGAACCATTCAACAAGCCATCCGAAGTCGCCCACATGAGCCTTCAGACCGTCGACGGATTTTCAACAGGCTCCCACGTCGCGCGGCAGCGGGACGAACAGCGCCGCGTCGACCGTCGTCGCACGGAGTCCCTGACAAAGTCTCTGAATTTGCGCCTACGCTGGGGCGGCGAACTGGAGAAACCGGGACCGCGCTCCTTACCGGCGGAAATCGCCTTCCTCGCGGATGCGGGCGTTCCCACGACGCTCTTGCATTACGCGGTCCAACTGGCGCGTCGACAGGGCGTTTCCCCCGACGAGGCGCTGCTTGGCGAAGGTCTCGTCGAGGAAGAGGTTTTTTATCGCGCCCTGGCCGAGTACTTACACGCCGATTTTCTGTCGGGGGAATCCGAAATTGATCGACCCGACGATGTCATGCTGGCGGCGTCTCGGGGTTTCGCGCAACTCGCACCCAACCCCGAGGGTCTCATCTGGCTATTCGCGCCGCAAGGCGAAGCCATCGTCCGGTTGATCGGCGCGGCGCGGGCAAGCAACCGCCGCCCGATTTTTGCCCTCAGAGGCTGAAAATGAATCCGCGCCTTGGGCTTGTTGAGCGCAACCAGCATCTGGCCTAACGGAATCACATCTCGAATGCGATGGATTGATAGGACGGGAATGGATGTCGTTTGGATAGGTTCGCGAGTTTGGCGGGCTCCAAAGGAGCAAGGAGCTATGCGGAACGACGCGAGCGAAGGCGTTCTTGTCTTGTCGGCGTGAAGCAACAAATTGCCGATGCCGATCCTTCTTGTCGCCGACGCGTTGCCTACGTGAGTTCGCCGCCTCAAATCGGGATGAGGCGCCAGCCGCACACCATATTGTGCGTCAAGCCATGCAGGACCGCGATTGATTTGACCTTGTCCACGCCACGCACCAGAAACTGGCGTAACCCACGATTGCGCGCTTGGGCGTTCGTGCATTCCGCCGTCGCCGCTCGCTGTTTGTAAATGTCCTTGGCCGCTTCCTCGCTCATGCGTTTTCGCCAGGCGGCAATGGCCGGCGCATCGTCTTGTTGCGGGGCGTATCGATCACGACTCTTATCGCGCGGCGCCGGAACGGGCGCGTAGACTTCGGAACCGGCGGCTTCCAATTTTTCGATGTCGTCGAATTTAACGTAGCCGCCATCGACCAGATGTTGATGCGGACGCTCGCCATAGTTTTGGGTCAGCGTTTCGTTCATCGGCGCCATCTTGCCCATGTCGGAACCGTTGTTGTCGACGTCGACGCCAGCAACCGCGCCGCTCCGCGTGTCGGAAGCAAACTGCACATTGTAAGCCGGACGAAACCCGCCATCGGCCATCTTCATCACCCGCGCTTCCGCGTCCGTGGTCGAAGCGCGTGGCTCCTGCTCCTTCTTATTTTCCTGCTCTCTTTCTTTCGCTGTCGCGGGCGCCGATGCGCCCTTCTCATCGCTGTTCGCCCGCTTCTGTTGTTCCCGAAAGGCCCGCTCCTCGCGACGCCGCGCCCGGTCCTGTTGCAGCTCTCGCAGCGCTCGCGTGATCTCGAGAGCTTTCGCGACTCTCTGTTCGCGATCTTGAGCCGCCCGCAAGCGCGCCGCCGCCTCCCGCCGGCTTGCCGCGCCAGGGTCGCTCCGCGCTTCCTGGCGAAGGCGCTCAAGCGCATCAGTCGCTTCCGCGTGACATTCCTCCAGCGTCGAATGCCGGCGAAACGACGCCGCTCCCGCGGCCGCACGCACCCGAACACCGTCTTGCGCCACACGATCCAGATTCGCCACGCCCGCCGCCGCCAACGCCGTGAAACTGTCGATGAGAAGTTGCTCCAGCGCAGCCCCATGCCCAACCCGAAAATCCGCCAGCGTCTTGGCGTTCATGCCAACTCCGCCGCACAGCCACTGATAGGCGATATGATCCTCGCACAGCCGCGCAATGCGCCGTGCGCTCGCCACGCCCTCGACCGTTGCGTAAAGCCACAGCGCCATCAATATGCGCGGATCGCATGGCGGGTGACCGGGTCGGCCTTCAACCGACTTGATTCCGGCAAGCAACGCCGACAGGTCGAGTCCTTCGACAAAGCTCCACACCATGCGAACGCGATGATCGTTTGGAACGAGTTCATCAAGACAAACCGCGCGCAAAGCAATCTGCCGTCGCTCCGCCGTGCGAAGGCGTGCCGCCACCGCGTTTTTGTTCTCCGGCGCGGATTGACACGACAAATCGTCGAACAGTTCCTCACCCTCTTGCTCGCGCATCGGCAAGGCTCCCAAGAATCAAATCCCAAGCTCAAATCTAACCTGTGAATGCCCCCATGACTCCCCAAAATCCAGGAGAAATCAAAAGATTTTCAGGCTCTCACCACTCGCCGCCGCTTCCTTCAAGCGGCGCAGCGGATAGCATTGCAAGACGCCGCCATCGCCGCGCCGCATTGCGTTGAGAACCTCAATCCCGCGCTTTGCGTGCGGCGCGCCGTTGGACGCCGAGCGCTCGCCGCCGCGATAGCGGCCAATGCGGCGGTGATCGCCGCCTTGTTCGCGCCCAACGCGGCGCTCGCGCTCACCGCCGCGCTGCCGCTCACCGCGGCGTTCCTCTCGGCGATTTTCCTGCGGCTGTTCGCCTGCGCTCAAAGCTTCGAGCCCGAGGAGCGGGGCGCTAGGCTCTCCGACGCCCGACTGCCTGTTTATACGCTCATCGTGCCGCTGTATCGCGAGGCGCGCGTGGCGCTGCAATTGGCGCGCGCGATAGACCGGCTCGATTACCCCCGCGCCAAGCTCGATGTGATCTTCGTCGTCGAGCAGGACGATAACGCCACCGCGTTGGCCTTGCGGGAAAACGGCCCGCGCGCTCCGCACCAGATTCTTATCGCGCCCGACGGCGCGCCAAAGACCAAGCCGCGCGCGATGAATATCGCCGCGCCGTTCGCGCGAGGCGCGCTGCTGGCGGTGTTCGACGCGGAGGACATGCCGGAGCCCAGTCAACTGCGACGCGCGGCGGAGCTTTTCGCGGGGCTTCCAAGACGAGTCGCCTGTCTGCAGGCGAGCCTATGCATAGATAATGGCGCGCATAATTGCTTAACCGCACATTTCGCGCTGGATTACGCGGCGCTGTTCGATGTCTTCAACAAGGGGTTGAGCGCGATGGAGCTGCCTATTTTTCTTGGCGGCACCTCCAATCATTTTCGCATCGAGACGCTGCGCGAGGTCGGACTCTGGGACGCCTACAATGTCACCGAGGATGCCGATCTCGGTCTGCGCCTCGCTCGCGCCGGCTTTCTTGTAAAAACATTCGATTCGCGGACTTTCGAGGAAGCGCCACATGCTTTGAGGGCGCTTCTCAACCAGCGCAGCCGCTGGCTCAAGGGCTGGATGCAAACCGCGATGGTGCATTGTCGCGACCCCCGCGGCCTGTTGCGGGATCTCGGCCCCTGTCGCTCGCTCGCCGTATTGGCCATGTTCACGAGCGGCTTCGCCGGTCCACTGCTTTACCCCCTGCTGACCACGATCTTTTGCTATCGAGCCGCCTTTGGCGATTTGCTTAGCCCCCGCGCGCCCATTGAGGTCGCGCTCAGCACTCTTTGGTGTTTCACGGCGCTTTCGGGCCTCGCGGCGCTTATTTTGCCGCCTCTTATCGCCATGCACCGTCGGGGTCTCGGTCGGTTTTGGCCGGCGCTGTTCGTGGCGCCGCTGTGGCAGCTGATGTTAAGCGTCGCCGCCTGGCGCGGACTGGTCGAACTATGGGCGCAGCCTTTCCTGTGGCGCAAGACTGACCACGGTCTGGCGTCGCGAACCGATCCAATTTCAAAGAGTTAAGCAAACAGCCATTGTTTGAGGGAGAAGCCGGCGGCCAGCGTCTTGCGGAAATGCTCGTGCATCGCCAAATGGCCGACACCCGGTTTTGGCAGTTCGGTTTTCTTTAGTCGCCGGAAAAGCGGCAACAGCATTTCCTCGAAATTGCCGGTGGTGTAAGCGCCGCCAAAACGGTCCGCGACGCGTTCGGCGATGCTGGGGAACAAAAGCACCAACGCCTTGAACATCGCGGGATTGGCGATATTGGTTTGCGCCTCGTGCAACCCCAAACCCGTCAAGCAGGCGAGCAGATAGGGATTGAGCACGCTATACACATCCGGCGCGGAGGCGTCGATGAAGGCGCCGTCAATTGATTTTAGCGCCGCGTTGAAGGTGACGCGCGAAATCATGCCCTTTCGTCGCTCCGAAGGAGAAAGCAACCCGATCAGCGCGCTATCCTCGCGCGCGCAAAAGAGATCGAACACATCATGCAGCAACCCCTCCGCCTCCGTTTCTGATTCGGAGAGGCGACGAATGTCGAGCAGAAGCTCGGGCGGCACGGGGCGCTGCTTGGTGTTGATGTCCATGAACAGCTGGCATTCCTGCGCGCGCGTCAGTTTGTTGTAGACGACCACGGGAACCCGCACCGCGCGCCGCGCCAAATTAAAGCCGTAAATGCGGTGCTGCCCGTCGATGATCAAAAACGCGTTCGGGGAGTTGCGAAAGCGCAACAACTGGCTGGCGCGATCGTAATGCAGCCGCGCGCGAGGCTGGGCGGAAAGGATGACCGCGCTCGGCGCCGTTCCAAAGCCCGTGTCGATATAGTTGGCGATGTCGCGCGCGCGGCGCTTGTCCAGCAAGCGCTGAAAGCCATCGATGGGGTTGTCCTGTCGAGGGTCCACCGTACAGGTCGCAGCCAGCAGGTCGCTCGCCAGAACCAGCGAATAAAAGCGGTGCTTGCCTTGGGTGACGAGCAATGCGGTTTCAGTAACGACTCCCGCTTCCGGCTCCGCGCTTCGGCACGAAGTTTCGGCGTCCAACGACAAATCAGGCGAAGGCGCCTCGACCAGCTTCAATTCATGCGAAGCCTGGGCGTCATCGTTGTCCATGCGCCATGTCCTCGTTGGCGGAGCTCGTGCCGTCCGCGAAGGGGCAACGCAACGAATCGAACGTGACTCCAGCTTAAAATATGAGCGAAAGACAACAAACGCAAGACGAGCGGGTCGTCGCCTCAATCGCTACTGCGCGAAGACCATGTCGCGTGCCGGACTCCCACCAGCTTGTCGAACTCACGAGTCACCGCGTCGAGCTCCTTCGCCTCGACGCTGGTCGCCGACAAGGTGGCCACGAGTTCGATGTCTTCATCGCGTTCGATATCCTCGATATCGCGCACGGGATACTGGGCGGCCTCGAGCTTCTCGACTAGTAAATCGCGCAGCTCGTCCCGACGCCGCGCCGCCACCGCGGCGCGCACCTCGAATATCGCCTCGGTGGCGCTTTCGTCGATGGGCGCGCGTTCGATCAAATTAACCAGCGGACGCAGGAATGTATTGCCGCCGAGCACGAACAGCGCGAGAAGCACCGCCTCCACCGGCCGATCGGCTCCGGCGAAGGCGCCCGTGACGGCCGAGCACCAGATTGTCGCGGCGGTATTGAGGCCGCGAATGTTCATGCCTTCCTTGAGAATAACGCCGGCGCCCAAAAAGCCGACGCCAGAGGCGACATAGGCGAGCACCTGCACGGCCCCGAGATTGCCGTTGAGGCGCATGCCGAGATCAACGAACGCCGAGGCGCCCACCGCGACCAGCGCATTGGTGCGCAGCCCCGCCGTCCGCTGGCGGTACTGGCGCTCCGCGCCGATCGCCGCGCCCAGCACCAGCGCCACCAGCAACGACACGAATGTATTGAGGAGTTCCGCCGCGTTAAAGAGCGTCAGCGCCGCCATGTCGCCTCCAAGGGTGAAAATCGTCCGCCGCCGCCTTATAGTCGCGGCATGGCGATGAAGCCACGCGCATCACTGAATCATGATCGGAGCGGAGGAAAAATGGAACGACGCGAATTCGTCGCGGCGCTTGGGTTCGCCGCTTGGTCGGCGTCGGCGATCGCCGGGGAAGCGGCGCCCAAACCCGCGGGGTTGGCGGTTCGCCCCAACCCAATTCAGGCGGACCTGGCGCGGGCGAGTTCGCTTTGCGTCGCGGCCGGTCAGGAGTGCTTGCGCCGCGCGCTGACCGGGCTGGCGGCGAAGGACGTCTCCCTGATCGATTGCGCGAACTCGGCCGCCGACGTCGTCGCCGCTTGCGGGGCGCTCGCGGCGTTGGCCGCGACAGGCGCGCCCTTCGCGCTCGGGTTCGCCCGCACGGTCGCCGATGTCTGTCGCGCCTGCAAGCAAGACTGCGACAAGCTTGCGCGCATCGCCGAATGCGTGGCGCTCGGCGCCGCCTGCGCGACCTGCGCCGCTGAGTGCGCCAAGGCCGCCGGGTGACTCAGGAGATCCGGGCGAGGGCCAAATTCTTGAGCTCGGCTATCGCCTTGGCCGGCTCCAGATGCTTGGGGCAGGCCTTGCTGCAATTCATGATCGTGTGGCAGCGATAGAGCCGAAAGGCGTCGTCGACATAACCGAGGCGCTCCTCGCCAGCCTCGTCGCGCGAATCCGAGATCCAGCGGTGCGCCTGCAACAGCGCGGCGGGTCCAAGAAAGCGGTCCGAATTCCACCAGTAGCTGGGGCAGGCGGTGGAGCAGCAGGCGCACAGAATGCACTCGTAGAGTCCATCGAGCTTGGCGCGCTGCTGCGGCGATTGCAGCCGCTCCTTCTCGGGGTCGGCGCCGGCGTGAAGCCAGGGCTCTATCGCCGCGTGCTGGGCGTAAAAGCCGGTGAGGTCGGGCACCAGGTCCTTCACCACGGACATATGCGGCAGCGGATAGAGCTTGATGACGCCCTCGACCTCGTCCATGCCCTTGGTGCAGGCGAGGGTATTGGTTCCGTCGATGTTCATCGCGCAGGAGCCGCAAATGCCCTCGCGGCACGAGCGGCGGAAGGTCAGCGTCGGGTCGATCTTGTTCTTGATCCAGATGATCGCGTCGAGCACCATCGGCCCGCAATCGTCGACATCGACGAAGTAAGTGTCGATGCGCGGATTGGCGCCGTCATCCGGGTTCCAGCGGTAGATGCGATATTCGCGGATGCGCCCGCCCTCGGGGCGCGGCCAGGTCTTGCCCTCGGCGGGCTTGGAGTTTTGGGGTAGCGTGAATTCGACCATGTCTCGCTCTATCCGCCGTCCAACGGCTCAATTACAGCCCAGTCTCGTAACCCGGCCGGTCTTCCGATCATACACCACCGTCAAGCGGCCCGAGTTGAATTCCATGGTCATCGCGCAGCCGGCGCAAACATAGCGCGCGTCGCCCGCGCGAACCCGTTGCATGTCCTCGACCGGCGCGCCGATGTATCCTCGCAAGCCTTGCGCGCCGCAACTGGCGAGATTCCGGCGCGGCGCTCGCGTCGTTGACGCGAACCAGCGCCAGGCCCGCGAGGAGCGCTGCGCCAAGGCCTCGCGGCGCGTGGCTCCTCATGGTCTTAGTAAACCCGCGCTTTCGGCTCGATATAGCTCACCTCTTGCGTCATCGTATAGGAATGCACCGGACGGTAATCGATCGCCACCGTCTTCTTGCCGTCGTCGATCGACGCCAGCGTGTGCTTCATCCAATTGGCGTCGTCGCGCGCCGAAAAATCCTCGCGCGCGTGGGCGCCGCGCGACTCCTTGCGGTTTTCGGCCGAGACGATCGTCACCGCCGCCTGGGCGATCAGATTGTCGAACTCCAGCGTCTCGATGAGGTCGGAGTTCCAGATCAGCGAGCGGTCGGTGACCTTCACGTCGGCGCTTTCCTTCCAGATCGCCTCGACTTGCGCCACGCCCTCGGCCAGCACCTCGCCGGTGCGATAGACCGCGCAATGCGTTTGCATCGCGCGTTGCATCTTGTCGCGCAACACGGCGGTCGAGGTTCCGCCATTGGCGTGGCGGAAGCCGTCGAGCCGCGCCAGCGCGGCGTCGGCGCTACCCGCCGGCAATTCCGGAAGCGTCGCGCCGGGCATCACCAACTCCGCCGCGCGAAGACCGGCGGCGCGGCCAAACACCACTAGATCGATCAGCGAATTGGAGCCGAGGCGATTGGCGCCATGCACGGAGACGCAGGCCGCCTCGCCAATGGCCATGAGTCCGGGCACGACGGAGTTGGCGTCGTCGCCCTTCTTGGTCAGAACCTCGCCATGATAATTCGTGGGTATGCCGCCCATGTTGTAGTGCACGGTCGGGATGATCGGGATGGGCTCGCGCGTCACGTCGACACCGGCGAAAATCTTGGCGCTCTCGGAAATGCCGGGCAGGCGCTCATGCAAAATCGCGGGATCGAGATGCTCGAGATGCAGATGGGCGTGATCGCGCAGCCGGCCGACACCGCGGCCTTCGCGCACTTCCATGGTGATGGCGCGCGAAACCATGTCGCGCGGCGCGAGATCCTTCACGCTCGGCGCGTAACGCTCCATGAAGCGCTCGCCCTCGCTGTTGGTGAGATAGCCGCCCTCGCCGCGCGCGCCCTCGGTGATCAGGCAGCCGGCGCCGTAGATGCCGGTCGGATGAAACTGCACGAACTCCATGTCCTGCAGCGGCAATCCCGCGCGCAGCACCATGGCGTTGCCGTCGCCGGTGCAGGTATGCGCGCTCGTCGCCGAAAGATAGGCGCGGCCATAGCCGCCGGTCGCCAAGATGGTCAGCCCGGCGCGAAAACGGTGGATCGTGCCGTCGTCGAGCTTGAGGCACACGATGCCGAGGCAGCGGCCCGCCGCGTCCATGATCAGATCGAGCGCGAAATATTCAACGAAGAATTGCGTGTCGTGTTTCAGCGCCTGGCCGTAGAGCGTGTGCAGCATCGCGTGGCCGGTGCGGTCGGCGGCGGCGCAGGTGCGCTGCGCCGGCGGACCCTTGCCGAAATCGGTGGTCATGCCGCCAAACGGCCGCTGGTAGATGCGCCCGTCCTCGGTGCGCGAGAAGGGCACGCCCCAGTGTTCGAGCTCGTAAACGGCCTTCGGCGCGTTGCGGCACAAATATTCGATCGCGTCCTGGTCTCCGAGCCAGTCGGAGCCCTTGACGGTGTCGTACATATGCCATTTCCAGTCATCCGGCCCCATGTTGGCGAGGGCCGCCGCGACGCCGCCTTGCGCCGCGACCGTGTGCGACCGGGTCGGGAACACTTTCGTCACGCAGGCCGCCGAGAGTCCCGCCTTGGCGCAGCCGACCGCCGCGCGCAGGCCGGAGCCGCCCGCGCCCACGACCACCACGTCGAAGCTGTGATCCTCGATTTCGTAGGCCCGGCCATTCATGCTGGCGCTCGCCGCCCCGCTTCCAACCATTGTAAACCTTTTTCGAGCCAGAGAGTCTTGGCGCGCCGCTTACCTCGGCGCCGCGATCAACAGTATCGCCAGGGTCCACAGAGCGGCCATGGCGATGGAAACCCATTTATTGACCCGCAGCGCGATTTCTTTTTGCGTCGCGTCATGGACATAGTCCTCGATGATCGTCTCGACGCCCTGGCGCGCATGCGGCGCGGCGACCGCGATGAACAGGATCAGCGCCAGCGCTGGAGCCGGGCGGCCAATTTCCGCCCGCGCCGCCTCGAAGCTCTTGCCGGCGAGCCCGACGATGAACCAGACCGCCAGCAGGCCGAGCGGCGCCAGGGCGAAGGACGTCATCCGCATGAATTTGTCGTGCTCGGCGCCCGACGAGTCCGATGTGTAGGCGGCGCCGCGTCCGGTCCTGCCGCTGATGAAGTTGGTTCGAAACGTCATGCGCTTTTGTCTCCGGGCGGCGTGGCCGTCGGCTCAGCCGGCGATTGTCGACAGGATCCAGGCGAGAATGGTCAGCGCGATCCCGCCGCCGAGCGTCGCCTGGGCAAGCATCTCGCGGCCCTTGGGGTCCATGAACAGGCCGCGGTCCCACAGCGCGTGGCGCGCGCCGCCGAGCAGATGATGAAACAACGCCCAGCTGAACCCCAGAACGATGACATGGCCGATGAAACCGTTGGCGATCCAGGCGACGGCGCCGAAGGCCCCCGGCCCGAACGCCAGCCCGAGCAGGTAAAGCGCCAGCAGCAGCGCGCCAGCGTAAAGCGCGACGCCGGAGATGCGATGCGCGATCGACATCATCATCGTCAGCATCGGCTTGTAAATCGTCAGGTGCGGCGAGAGCGGCCGCCGGTCCGTCGCGCCGTTCGTTTCGGCTTGCGTCATGGCTCTTCCTTTTCCACAGCCGAGCTATCCCACCTTGATAGTTAAATCAAATGCTGCGGCGCCGCAACCGCGAAGGATCGCTCCGCGCCGACCGCGACATCACGTCCGATGCGCGGCGCCAAGCCCCGGCGCGCGCCATTTCGCGAGTCCCAGCCCAACCAGCGCCAGCGCCGCGAAACCCGCGCCGACGCGAAATGTCATGACGGCGCCGGACTGGTCCCACAGCGCGCCGGCGATCAGGCTCGCCGCCAGCGTCGCGACGCCGCCGAGCAGATTGAACACGCCATAGGCCGTGCCGCGCAGTTCCGGCGCCGCGACATCGGCGACCAGCGTGGCGAACAAACCTTGCGTGAGCCCCATGTGCAGCCCCCACAAGACGATGCCAATCGCCGTGGCGATCGGTCCGCTTGGCGCCGCCAGCACGAGATCGGCGGCGATCAGCGGCGCGAGGCCGAGCGCCAGGACGATCAACCGGTCGCGCGCGTCGGAAAGCACGCCGGCGGGGTAGGCCGACAGCGCGTAAACGATATTCATCGTCACCAGCACCAAGGGGCTCAACGCGAGCGGCAATCCGGCGTCGCGGGCGCGGAGAATTAGAAAGGCTTCGCTAAACCGGGCCAGGGCGAACGCCGCCGCCACCAGCGCGACCAGCCAGAAAGCGCCGCCCAGCCGCTTCAGTTCGCTGGAGTGCAGCGGAAAGCGCAATTCGCGCGGCGCGTCGGGGCGCGCTGGCTCCTTCACCGCGACGAGCAGCAGCGCCACGGCTAGAACGGCGGGGATCACCGCGATCCAGAACACCAGTTTGAAATCATTCGCGTAAATCCACATCAAGGCGATCGCAAGCGCCGGCCCCAAAAAGGCGCCGACGGTGTCGAGCGATTGCCGAAGGCCGAAGGCCGCGCCGCGCAGCTCCGGCGGGGCGATATCGGCGACCAGCGCGTCGCGCGGCGCGCCCCTGACCCCCTTGCCGATGCGGTCGACGAATCGCGCCGCGATCAGCACATCGATTCCTTGCGCCAGCGGGAAGGCGGGCTTGGTCAGCGCCGCGAGACCATAGCCGATGGCGGCGAGCAGCTTGCGCTTTCCCAGCCAGTCCGACAGCGCGCCGGAGAAAATCTTGACGATGGACGCGGTGGACTCGGCGACGCCCTCGATCGCGCCGACGCTGGTCATCGAGGCGCCGAGCACGGTCACGAGATAGACCGGCAGCAGCGCGTGGATCATCTCGGACGAGACGTCCATGAGCAGCGATACAAAGCCCAGCGCCCAGATTCCAGCTGGAATCTCGCGCGGGCCAACGGGCGGGGCCGCGGCCGCCGTCTTGGTCATTTTTCACTCCACGATGATGACGCCCGCTGGGTAGCAGGAAAACGCCGCCGGGCGCAGCCATAAAATCTTTGGCCGGAGCGCGCGATTTGGGCGCCGGCGCATCGCTGCACTATTATGTCGCGAACCCAACGAATCACGAGATAGGCCAAAGCTTCGATGCACGCGCCTCCGTCGCCGGCGACCGACCGGCCTTCCTCGGGCGAAACCGCCCTGCTGACCGTCGATCTCGCCGCGCTGACCGATAATTGGCGGCTGCTGGCCAAGCGGGGCGCGCCGGCCGAATGCGCCGCGGTCATCAAGGCCAACGCCTATGGGCTTGGCCTGGAGCCCGTCATGCGCGCGCTGCTGGGCGCGGGGTGCCGGACATTTTTCGTCGCCACGGCGCGCGAGGGCGAGCGGGCCCGCGCCGTGTCGAGCGAGGCTGTCGTCTATGTGCTCGACGGCCTCGCGCCAGGCGCCATGCAACGCCTGATGTGGGCGAAGCTGCGGCCCGTACTGAACTCACTGGCGGAAATCGACGAATGGTCCGACGCCGGCGCGGCGGCGCTGCATTTCGACACCGGCATGAACCGCATGGGGCTGCCCCCCGCCGACGCCGGCGCCGCGGCTGAGCGTTTTTCCGCGCAGGGCGCCGCCCCCACGCTGGTCATGAGCCATTTCGTATCGGCGCAATGGCGGGACGATCCCCGCAACATCGCCCAGATCGACGCCTTCGCCGCGATACGCGCGCGTTTTCCGGGTGTTTCCGCCTCGCTGTGCAATTCTTCGGGCGTTTTTCTGGGTGAAAAGGCGCATCTCGACGTCACGCGCCCCGGCTACGCAATATACGGCGGAAATCCGACGCCGGGCGAGCCCAATCCGATGCGCGGCGTGGCGCGGCTAGAGGCCCGCGTTCTCGCGACGCGCGAAATCCCCGCCGGCGCGAGCGTCGGTTATGACGCGACCTGGAGCGCGGCGCGGCCGACCCGCCTCGCCACGCTCGCCCTCGGCTATGCCGACGGACTGCCGATCGGCGCCTCGAGCGGACCGGGCGGGCCGGCGACGCAGGCGCTGGTCCGGGGAACGCGATGCCCCATCGTTGGCCGCGTCTCCATGGACTTCCTCGTGCTGGACGTCACCGACGCGCCCGCCGTCGGGCGCGGCGACTGGATCGAGATTCTCGGCGACGACATCACGGTCGACGAACTCGCCGCGCGTTCGGGAACGATAGGATACGAAATCTTGACGAGGCTTGGCGGGCGATACGCGCGGCGCCATGTCGGAGGCGAGAATTACCAGAGCGAGCCTTAAAGCCTCGTATTGCCGCTCAGATCGAGGCCGCCGCCCCATCTTCCCCCACCCGTCCTATCAAGTTGATTTAAAACAAATGTCGTAAAAACACGCCCCGGCATTGACGCAAAGTTAGGAACCCGGCGTTATCCAGCGAAGACCATCGGCTGGCAACTGAATTACCAGCAGGCATGACGCCGCCCGATCGTGTCGGTTACGATCCGAATCTTCCTGTTCATGTCCGGTCGCGCCTACCGCGGTTTTGTCCCAAGCGCCGCGCGCTCGCGCATTCGCGCGCCCAAGGACCTGAAACAAAGGAACCACCGCCTCGACTGTCGACGATGCGGGCGCCGCGCGATTTAGCACTTGAGAATGCACATGACTCGGATCAGCATCTCGAAATTCCTCACAACCTTCAATGTCTTCGTGGTGATCGGACTGCTCGCGGTGGCGGGCGTCGGCGGCGTCGCCGTCAACACGCTGCGCGTCGGCAGCCCGATTTACGATCAGATCATCGCGAGCAAGGATTTGGTCGCCGATATTCTTCCGCCGCCGCTCTATGTGATCGAGGCATTCCTGGAGGTTAATCTCGCCCAGGACAACCCGGATTTGCTGCCGGACCACCTGGAAAAGTTGGGAGTCCTGCACAAGGAATACGACGAGCGGCGCGCCTACTGGCTCAACTCATCACTTCCTTCCGAGCTCAAGTCCAAATTAATCGACGACTCCGATAGGGAGGCGCAAATCTTCTGGAGCGAAATCGATCAGTCGTTTCTTCCCGCGGTGGCGAAAGGCGACCCGAAGGCCGTTTCGGCGTCGTACAACAAAATCGCCGCGGCCTATTCGGCGCACCGCAAGGTCATCGACCAGGTCGTCGCGGGGGCGAACGCCTTCTCGACCAAAACGGAAGCGGACGCCGAAAAGCAAAAACAGACCTTCATGGGCTTCATGACCGCGACCACGGTCGCCGTGCTGATCTTCCTGATCGCCGCGATCTGGTTCATGCGCGTCTGGCTGACCAAGCCGTTGAGCGCGCTGTCGGAGTATATGCGCGTCCTTGGCGACGACCGCCACGACGAAAAGGTTCCGTCGGTCGAACGCGCCGACGAAATCGGCGCGATGGCGCGAGCCGTCGATGCCTTCCGGCTGGCGATCAAGGACCGCGTCGCCATGCGCGCCCAGCGCAAGCTCGACGAGGAGAAACAAAAGGCGAGCTGGAAGGCCGAGGAGGAAGCGCGGGTGGAGCGGGAGCGGGCGCGCAATAAAGTCATCGACGCCTTGGCGCGGTCTCTCGGCGAACTCTCCGGCGGCGATCTGCTCACGCGCCTCGATAAGGCGTTTCCAAGTGAATTCGAAACCCTGCGTCACGACTTCAACGCGGCGGTGAATTCCCTGCGCGGCGCCATGACGATCGTCGCCACCGCGATCGCGGCGGTGACGGCGGGAACGCACGATATCACCAAGGCGGCCGACGAACTCTCTCAGCGCAGCGAGCAACAGGCGGCCTCCCTGGAGGAAACCGCCGCCGCGCTCGATCAAATCACCAACATGGTGCGGGAAACCTCGGAAAACGCCGAGCAAGCCGGCCGCATGGTCTCCGAAACCAAGAACCGGGCGACGAAATCCGGCGAGGTGGTCGGCGAGGCCGTCGACGCCATGGCGCGGATCGAACAATCCGCCGATCAAATCACGCAAATCATCGGCGTCATCAATGAAATTTCATTCCAAACCAATCTTCTCGCGTTGAACGCCGGCGTCGAGGCGGCCCGGGCCGGCGAGGCGGGCAAGGGCTTCGCCGTCGTGGCTCAGGAAGTTCGGGCGCTCGCCCAGCGCTCGTCCGACGCGGCGAAGGAAATTAGAGCGCTCATCGACGGTTCGTCGGTGGCCGTGGCGACCGGCGTCGCGCTGGTCAAGCAAACCGGCGGCGCCCTCCAGGAGATGGTGGACGAGGTTTCCCGCATCGACGAACGCGTCGCCACGATTTCCGCAGCGGCGCGCGATCAGGCGACGAGCCTCAAGGAAATCAACGTCGCCGTGAACGAAATGGGCAAGATCACCCAACGCAACGCCGCGATGGTCGAGGAGACAACCGCCGCGAGCCACGGACTGCAAGAGGAAGCCCATGATTTGAAGCGGGCGCTGGCGCAGTTCAAGCTCGGCGCCGCCCCGGTCGAACGGGTCGCTCGCTCGGTCCCGGCGCGCGTCGAGCCGCGGCCGGCGTCGAACGCCATGCCCGGTCGGCGCGGTGGCGGCGCGCTCAGAAAGCCCAAGGAAAACCCCGAGGTCGACGATTGGAAGGAGTTCTAGGCGTTACCCCCGCGCCAGCCAGGGCGCGAGCACGAGAAACCCTTCGCCGGCCAGCAGATTGATCGTCTCGTAAAGCGGCAGCCCGACCACCGCCGTGTACGAGCCGATCAGATTGACGACGAACACCCCGGCGAGCCCCTGCACCGCGTAGCCGCCAGCCTTGCCGCGCCATTCGCCCGCCGCGAGATAGGCGTTGATTTCGGCGTCGCTCAACCGCTTGAACCGCAACCGCGACTCGACCACGCGGTTGCGCTCGGCGCCGCGCGGGGTGATCAGCGTCACCGCCGTATATACGTGATGTTGTCGTCCGGACAGCCGCTGGAGGCATTCGTCGGCCTCTTCGATGGTTTCGCATTTGGGCATGATGCGCCGCCCGACGGCGACCACCGTGTCGGCCGCGAGGAGATAGGAGCTGGCGAGTTCGGGCCGCGTCGCCATGATTTTCCTCGCCGCGAGGGCTTTTTCACGGGCGAGGCGAATTGCTAGCGTGCGCGGCGGCTCGAAGCGTTGCGGCGTCTCGTCGATATCGGCGGGCAGCAGCGCGTCGACCTCGAGTCCCGCCTGCTCCAGCAACGCAAGACGCCTTGGCGAGGCGGAGGCAAGCACGAGCTTTTGTCGCGGGGGCGCGGTTTCGACTGTCACGAAGGGCGCTCCGCCGTTTTAAAATTATCGGAAACGATAGGTGATGCGGCCCTTGGTGAGATCGTAAGGCGTCATTTCGACGAGCACCTTATCGCCCTCGAGCACGCGAATACGGTTCTTGCGCATCTTGCCGGCGGTATGGGCAATGATTTCATGCTCATTCTCGAGCTTCACCCGAAACATCGCGCTGGGCAGCAGCTCGGTCACGATTCCAGGAAATTCAAGCAACTCTTCCTTGGCCATGTGGTTCCTTCTTAAAAAGCGCCTCGCGCGAGCTTGACATATGTCGCCCGCCGCGAAGCGCCAGGATTGGCGCGGACCCTAATCGAGAATGGAGACTTTGTGAACCACGCTGTTCAACCGGCCCGCGTCGAATTTGCTTTCGTCGCGGCCCGGTTGGCCGCGCCTCGACAAGCCGACGCCAATCGTGGAAAAGGCTGTTCCGACGAATTTTCAATGTGAAAGGTGCCATGGCCGCCCCCCCGCTGCTGGCGCTGCAAGGCGTGACGCTCACGCTTGGCGGCAAGCCCCTGCTCGACGGCGTCGATCTCGACGTCGCGCCCGGCGCGCGGCTGTGCCTCGTCGGACGCAACGGCTCGGGCAAATCCACGCTGCTCAAGATCGCCGCCGGCGAGATCGAATGCGACCGCGGCGAGCGGTTTTTGCAGCCGGGCGCCAGCCTGCGCTATCTCCCGCAAGAACCTGATTTTTCGGGTTTTACCAGCGTCATGGCCTATGTCGAGGCCGGCCTCTCGCCGCTCGATGATCCGTTTTTCGCGCGGCAGTTGTTGGAAGGACTTGGCCTGACCGGCGAGGAGGACCCGGCGCGGTTGTCGGGCGGCGAGGCGCGCCGCGCCGCCCTGACCCGGGCGCTGGCGCCGCAACCCGATATACTGCTGCTCGACGAACCCACCAATCACCTTGATTTGCCGACGATTGTCTGGCTCGAGGAAAAACTCGCGACGTTGCGCTCGGCGCTGGTGCTGATCAGCCACGATCGCCGCTTCCTGCAAGATCTAACCCGCGAAACGGTTTGGCTCGACCGCGGCCGCACGCGTCATCTCGCCAGTGGATTTCAAGGACTTCGAGGCGTGGCGCGATCGCGAGCTGGAGGAGGAGGAGCGCCAGCGGCACAAGGCCGACCGCAAGATCGTCGCCGAGGAGCATTGGCTGCGGCACGGCGTTTCCGGTCGCCGCAAGAGAAATGTTAAACGACTCAGTATGTTGCATCAAATGCGGGCCGACCGTCGCGCCCGGGTCGGACCGACCGCCGAGGCGAGGCTGGAGGCCAGCGAGGCGCAGCTTTCCGGCAAGCTGGTCATCGAGGCCAAGAAAATCCGAAAAGCCTTTGGCGACAGGATCATAGTCGATGATTTCTCGACCCGCGTGCTGCGCGGCGACCGGCTCGGCGTGGTCGGCGCCAACGGAGCCGGAAAAACCACTCTCGTCAATATGTTAACTGGAAATCTGAAGCCCGATTCCGGCTCCGTCAAGCTGGGCGCCGGCCTCGCGATGGCGACGCTGGAGCAGAGCCGCGCCAGCCTCAACGCCGCCGGCACCTTGCAGGACGCGCTGACCGGCGGCGGCTCGGACTTTGTCGAGATCAACGGCGAGCGCCGTCATGTCATTGGTTATATGAGGGATTTTTTGTTCCAGCCGGAACAGGCGCGCACCCCTGTGGGCAAGCTTTCGGGCGGCGAGCGCGGCCGGCTGATGCTGGCGCGGGCGCTGGCGCGGCCCTCCAATGTGTTGGTGCTGGACGAGCCGACCAACGATCTTGATCTGGAAACGCTTGATTTGCTTGAGGAAATGCTGGCGGACTATCCGGGCACGCTGATCGTCGTCAGCCATGACCGCGATTTTCTCGACCGCGTCGCGACGTCGGTGCTGATGAGCGAGGGTGACGGGCTGTGGCGGGAATATGCCGGCGGCTATTCCGACATGGTGGCCCAGCGCGGCGTGGGCATTATCGCGCAAAAGACCGGCGATTCGATGCGCGAACGCGCGTTTTCGCGCATCGACGAGGCGCCGAAGGCCCGGCCCCGGGAGAAGCCGGCCGGCCGGCCGCGTCTCACCAATAAAGAGCAGCACGCGTTGACGACGCTGCCCCAAAAAATCGACGAGCTGCGCGCCAAAAAGGCCAAGCTCCAGGCGCTGCTCGACGACCCCGACCTCTACACAAAGGATTCGGCGAAATTCGGGCGCGCGGGAACCATGCTCGGAGAAGTCGAAGCGGAGCTGGCGCGAGCCGAGGAGGAGTGGCTGGAGCTGGAGATCCGGCGCGAGGAAATAGAGGGATAATATTGGCAGTGGTTGGTTTTCCCTACGTTTTCGCCCAAGCCGCGCGGTCCGCCCTGCGCGGTGACAAGGGTTACTAACGCCATTCGTCGTCGGGACGAGGGCGGCGGCGTCATGTCGAACATTCCGCTCAAGGTTAATCGCAAATGGACGAGTCAGGCGCTATGATCGAAACGTCGTGAACTTCCGCGCAGCTGCATGCATCGCCGCGTCCGGACACCTCTAAAAACCTCGCGCTTTTGGCGTTGTCGTGATTCATACGGTTTCCGGTTGACTGTCTCGGGGCGGGATTCCCTCCGGGGCTCGAAGCGGTTAAGCTCCGTCATCATGAATCGCGAAGGGGCGAGCCATGACGACGATAGCCGCGCATTTGAGCGTCGAGGCGTTGCGTGATCGGTATGTTTCGAGCGCCGACGTCATGGAGGCGCGGCATTTTCAGGCGATTTGGCTTCTCGCCAAGGGCCACGGCGTTGGCGAGGTCGCCGAGATGACCTCGTTCGGTCAGCGTTGGATCGAACAGCTCGTCGTTC
Organism: uncultured Alphaproteobacteria bacterium; assembly: GCA_963699455.1. Classification (GTDB taxonomy): domain Bacteria; phylum Pseudomonadota; class Alphaproteobacteria; order Rhizobiales; family Beijerinckiaceae; genus Methylocystis. Next base: position 498,989 of record CAVOTY010000008.1, read on the forward strand.
GCTACAATATGGAAGGGCCGGATTCTCTGGGCGATTTGCGCCGGCGCAACGGTTCGACGGCGCGGGTGCTCACAGCGGAGGTTCTCGCGAAGCCGCGGGTTCGCTTGAAGGAGCCGCCCGACGACGGCGGTCTGTGGACGAGCGCCAAGGTCGCGGCGTTCATCGCGCGCGAACTGGGGTTGGAAAAGGTCGCCGTTCAGCGGGGCTGGGAGGCGCTGAAGGCCTGCGGCATGTCGGTCCAGACGCCCCGCCCGAAAAATCCCAAGTCCGCCACGCCGGAAGAGGCGGCGGCGTTTAAAAAAACCTCGAAGACATCGTCGCCGAGGAAGCCGAAAGGCATCCAGAGCGGCAAGTCGAAGTCTTCGCGAGCGACGAACATCGGCTCGGACTGAAGCCGGTGACGCGCCGCGTCTGGGCGCCCGTCGGCAAGCGCCCGGTCGCGCCGGGCCATCATCGTTTCGACTGGCTCTACGTGACGGCCTTCGTCTCGCCGGCGAGTGGCGAGACTTTTTGGTATGTGCACGACGGCGTGTCGAAGCCGTTCCTTTCCGCGCTGCTCGAATCCTTTGCGCGTGCGCGCGAGGCCGGCGCTGGCGTCGAGCAATTACCCACCCCTATTTTTAGGGGCGTTTTTTGCGGCTTCAGGCCAGGGTGTCGAGGATTGTCTGAAAGGGATTTGCGCCCGTGAGCCTTGCGGTGTCGACAGTTGTGCGTACATCCGCTTCGGCCTGCGCGGCCCACATTGCGCGGTAGCCGTTGGTAACTTTGCGCTGGATCACGCAGGGCCGCGGCTTTCGCTCCGAGCCGTTGTTGGTGGCCTCGACCTCGCCGGGATAATCGCAAAAAGTTAGAAGCTGGTCTCGCGCCCGTCCGATTTTTGCTTGCAACCGCCGTGCGAGATCGCATCCCGTCGCCGCGGCAAGAAGAACCGCGAGTTGCTTTTCAAGCTCGCGCTTTTTGCTGGCGATGGTCGATGCGGCGAAACTGGCGATATCCCTGGCCAGATCGAAGGCCTTGCCGAACCACAGCTTGAACCGCAGGGGCAGATCATCCGATCCATGCTCCAGCGCAAAGGCCGTGTCGCGCGCCAGATGCGCCAAACAGGTTTGATGCGCGGCGCCATGCTTTTGCTGCGCGGAGTAACGATCCGAAATCCAGACGCTCGGCGTATGGCCGTTCATCGTCTCTTCCACGACGCGGGCGGCGCGAGAATGATCGGGCTGGCGCACGACCGCATCCTTGCAGTGAAACACCCAGTGGTAAGAGTTGGTCCCTTCTATCCGCACGCCGGTTTCGTCGCTGGCGACGACCTTCGCCCGGCGCAGAAGGGCTTTCGCCTTTTCCGCCTCGATCTTGAACCCGGCGTGGGAGCGGATGAACATGTTCATGAGCGCCCCCTCGCTGACGATCAGGCCAAAGGCGTCGCGGAACAGGAAGCGCAAACGCTCATGGGAAAGCGCTTGAAAGCCCTTCAAATAAATCGCCAGGGCATGAATGCGTGGTCCAAATGGCGTCGCCGTGGCGACCGCTGGCGCTGGAGCTTTAATGCCCGCGCCGCAATGTTCGCAGCGGCAGGCGAAGCGCCGATGGCGCACGACATGGGGCTTGACCGGCGGTATCTCGATCTCGTCGTATTCCCCGATCAATTCCATCTCGGCGTCGGGCGACACTGACCCACCGCATAGCTCGCAATGCGTTGGTATGTGGTCGCGGAACTCATCGGGAGTGTCGGCCAGCCGACGATTGCGCGGCTCATGCCCAGGCTTCGCCCCGCCGGGGCGAGAATTCTCGCGTTTCTCTTTCTTGTCGGTGGACGGAGGCTTCGACGAATTACGCGACGTCTTATTCGGTCGTTGAAGCTGGATCACCAGCTCAATCAACTCATCCCTTACTCAGGCGCTGCAAATCAGTTCGATCCATGGGCGCATGGATTCAGAGATTGCGCTCAGTGGCAAGGGAGCGCGGAAATCGGTAGTGTCTCAGTTTGAATTTATCTGATTTCACCCATCAGTTTCGCTCGCAATCTCGATACGGGTTCGCCATGTTCTCAAGTTGGGTTAGCAAGCTTTCGAATCCCGTGCTATCATTAGCAAAAGCGCATAAAGAAAGCTTTATATCAATTCGGGAGTGGTTCGATGCCGAAAGGTCGGCAAGGGCAGAAACGCCCAGCCGATGCGATTGGCTGCGCCGTCATGGTCGGCAAGATCGCCACAGGCGAGATAATCGAGGAACTGAAGGAACTGTCTGGCAAGGTCCGATCCGGACACGCGGGGCGAAAGCTCGCGCGTCGAAATTGACCAAAGAGGAGCGTTCCGCCATCGCCAAGAAGGCGGCGGCGGGACGGTGGGGGTAATGCCGCATGACGCTCGTGCGGTAGCGAATAGATTTATCCAGCTTGCTCGGGATGAGAATAGATCATTCACACCGATGCAATTGCAGAAGCTTGTTTAGTCGCCTGTGAAGAACGCGCTCAGGCATCGGCGGGATGGTTTTCCGACGTTTCTGCCCGGCTGAACGCTTCGAGCAATAGGGCGCACAAGAGCGCCAGCCAAGCCAGCAGGCGCCGGAAGTTGTATCCTGCGGCGGCGAGGACGGCGTTGGCGGCGTCGCCTGCCGCATGGGCGAGGAAGTTGCGGCCCATTCGGTGCTCGGCCTTGAGATGTCCGATGACTGGTTCGACCGCGGAGCGGCGGCGCAGTTCGCGTTTGATTTGCTCGGTGACGCGACGTCTCTGCCCGGAGATGAACACCCTGAACTTATGCTCCTCTGGAGCGTTCTGGCCGCGATAGCCGCGGTCGGCGACGACGCGTTTGATCGTCGCGCCGATCTGTTTCTCCATCTCGGGGATCACCACGCCCAGCGTGTGGCCGTCGTAAGGCGCGCCCGGCATGGCCTTCACATGGGTGATGAACTGCCCGCCCTTCGACGCATGCAGCGTCGTCGCCACCGAGACTTTGACGCCGAACTCATAGGGGCGGTGCGCTTTGCCCTTGCCGATGCATTCGACCTCGGGCGCATGCAGCGCATGGACCTTCTTGCCGCGCTGCCTCGAACGCTGCTCGCGCACGCGCTCGGCGAGCCAGAGCGGACGCGCAAGAATGTCGCGCAACCCGAGATCGCCCTTGATCCGCCGGGCGATGTCGCGCTCGACGCGACCCAGGAAGGTGCGCGGCTTGCGCAGCGCCTTGCCCGCGCGCTTGAACTGTTTGGCGTGCGCGTAGCGCTGATGAGCGATCAGCGCGTGCTTGCCGATCCGCTCGTGGGATTGGCGCAAAACCACGCCGTGCTTCTTCGCCAGCCGCACCAGGCGCTCCCTCGCGCGATGCATCAGTTTGGCGTCGGTCGGAAAGGCGACAGCCTTTTCCTGCACGGTCGTGTCGACGATGACCTTGGAGAAGTCGGACGGCTTCGCCGCGCCGGTCCTGGTCGCGACGGAGAGGCTTTCCTGCAGCAGCGCGGCGAGCTTCTCTTCGCCCATGCGCTGGCGCCAGCGCGTCAGCGACGAGCGGTCGAAAGTCAGTCGGTGCTGGAAGAACTCCTCGCCGCGGAACAGCTGAAAATAGGGGTTCTCGATCCAGCGGTCGCACAGACCCTCGTCGGAGAGATCGTGCATGTGCTTGAGGATTGCGAGGCCCGCCATCAGGCGCGTCGGCAAGGGCGGGCGCCCCGGAACGTCGGCGTAAACCGTGCCAAAACGCTGCTCCAGAAAGCCCCAGTCGAGCGTCGCGGCGAGCTTGGCCAAGGGATGGCCCATGTTGACGATCTGATCGAGCCGCGAGCGAAACAAATCCCTCTGCCCGCCGTCCCGCCGCTCCTCGGCCGCATCGCGAATCTCCCTTCCTCGACCTCGTCGAGAGAAGAGAATCACAGCCCGGCCCAAGGATCAATTTGCAGGAAAACCGCGCCAAACACGCAGCAAACTCGCGAAAACGATTACTTCGGCTTGTCCGAAAGCACTGTGACGTCAGAGGTTTAGGAGTTGTTCACGGACGACGATAAAAAATCGCACAAAAATATTTATACCAACAAATATACCAACAATTTTTCGCGCTAGGGACAGGAATGGGTTCTCGATCTGTGCCGCGCCTTTGCTTATCCTCCCGCCGACCCTTCTTCACGTCTCATACAAATACCGCTGGAACCCGACGAAGGTATCCCTAATCACGGGAACGCCACCCAATGTCCCCGCCGCTTCATGCGTCGAGCCATATTTTAGGGCGATGAGCGCGCCGAGCTTTTCCTGGTCCAATTCCTCCACGCCCTGGCTCACATATTGCGCCAGCACGAAATCGAGGAAGGCCTGTAGCTTGTCGTCGTAATGCGTCGCGATGCGGCTCTTGCCGGCTTCCGCGCGTTCGGCCCTTGTCTTTGGCGCTTGCGTGAAGGCGATATAGGCCAGCACGTCGAAAATATCGCTGTTGTCGGCGTTGATGGCTTTCTTGATTTCGGCGAGTTGCGCCGCGCCATAGCCTTTTTCGGAAAGGCCTTGCAGCAGCGCCTTGCGCGTGTCCGGGCGGCTCCAGATGCGTCGCAACTCGTCTTCGTCCCTGAAGAAATGCGGAAGCTCGCCGAACAGGCTTTCGACGAATTGCGCCGCCGACATGGGCCTGCCGTCCGGGCTCCAAAAGCTGGTCGCGACCATGTTTTGAATGGTGCGCTCCTTGCCGTCGGCGAGCTTGATCCTGATTCTTTCCGGCCTTGCGTCCTCGCCCTCTTCGCCGCCATCGCCCGGAGGCGTCTCTTCCTCGCCGGCTCGCGGTCTTGGCGCTCCGGGCGGTTCCGGTTCTTGCGGCTCGCCGTCCCATTCGGGGTCGTTGAAATGCTCATAGGCCTTCACGAAATCATAGATCGTGAAAAAATCCTTGCCGTCATAAAGCCGCGTGCCGCGCCCGATGATTTGCTTGAATTCGATCATCGAATTGACGGGGCGCATCAGGACGATATTGCGGACGTTGCGCGCGTCGACGCCGGTCGAAAGCTTTTGCGACGAAGTCAGAATCGTCGGAATGGTCTTTTCGTTGTTGCGAAACGCCTCCAAATGCTGGTCGCCGATCTTGCCGTCGTCGGCGGTCACGCGCACGCAATAATCGGGCTCCTGGCTCGTTTTCATTTGGTTGACGAGATCGCGGACGGCGAGGGCGTGGGCTTGCGTCGCGCAAAAAACCAGCGTCTTTTCGCGCTGGTCGATCATGTCCATGAACAGCTTTACGCGATAGCGCTCGCGCTGTTCGATTTCGATGACGCGGTTAAATTCCGCTTCCGTGTAGCGCTTGCCCTCTTGCACCTCGCCTTCGATGATCTCATCGTCTCGCGTGTAAACATAATCGTCCAGCGTCGTGGCGATTTGCTTGACCTTGAAGGGCGTCAGATAGCCGTCGTTGACGCCTTCTTTTAGCGAATAGATGTAAACAGGCTCGCCGAAATAGGCGTAAGTGTCGGCGTTGATCGCGCGCTTTGGCGTCGCCGTCAGGCCGATTTGCAGGGCGGGCGAGAAATATTCGAGAATCCCGCGCCATCTGCTTTCGTCGCGGGCGCCGCCGCGATGGCATTCGTCGATGATGATGCAATCGAAAAAATCAGCGGGATATTCGCCGAAATAGGGCGCGGGCTCGCCGTTGGCGTCGCGTCCGGTCATAAAAGTCTGAAAAATCGTGAAAAACACGCTGGCGTTTTTCGGCACGCGGCCCTGTCGCGCGATTTCTTCCGGCTTGATGCGCGCGAAGGCGTCTTCGGGGAAGGCGGCGAAAGAACTGAAGTCGTTGTAGGCTTGGGTGGCGAGGTTGTTGCGGTCGGCGAGAAACAGGATGCGCGGGCGGCGCGTCGGCTCGCCGGAAAGATTCCATTTCGCCTCGAACAGCTTCCAGACGATTTGAAAGGCGATGCTGGTTTTTCCGGTGCCGGTGGCGAGCGTCAACAGCACGCGCTTGCCGCCCTCGCTAACGCGCTCCAGCGTTTTGGTCACGGCGTTGGCCTGATAATAGCGGACGGTCCAGTCGCTGCCCTTTTCGACAAAGGGCACGGCGGCGAAGCGGTCGCGCCAGGCGTTTTCTTGCGCGAAGGCGAGCGCCCAAAGTTCTCGCGGCGAGGGCCAGGCGGAAACATAGTTTTCCGCGCCGGTTTGCATGTCGATTTGGTAAATGCCCGCGCCATTGGTCGAAAAGGCGAAGCGGGTTTGCAGCTTGCCCGCGTAGTTCTTGGCTTGGCCAACGCCTTCCGTGTCGGCGAGGCCGCGCCGCTTGGCTTCGATGACGGCGAGCTTGGTGTTTTTGTAGACCAACACATAATCGGCGATTTCCGGCTTGGCGCGCCGGCCCGCGCCCTCCAGCCGGCCCGGCGCGATGACTTCGCGGCGAACGCGGCTGGCGTCCACGACGCCCCAACCAGCGGCCTTTAGCGCGGGGTCGATCAATTCGGCGCGGGTTTCGGCCTCGTTCATGCGGCGACGGTCTCCGCCGAAGTCAGTTGACCGGAAAAGGCTTTTTGCAGGATGGATTGTTTTAACTCGGCGATGGCGGCGAGCTTTTGGCGGTAAATGGATTCGAGAAGACGGCAATCATTTAACAGACCGTCCAAATGCTTCACGATCCCTCTTTGTGCGTGCAAATTTGGAATCGCGACCGGTAGCTCTCGCAAGTCTTCAATATTGATTCCAGTATAGGCAGCACCCTTCAGAACACCCGTCAACCAAGCTTGACTTGCCTTTCTGCCAATCCAATACGCCAAATAAAATGAGTCAATCTTGTTCCTATCTATGGGCACAACAGCAATCTCACGAGAGACGTTCCAGCCAACCATCTCGGGTTTCACGACTGCAACTCCGCCAAGTGTTCCACGAACATTTACCAATACTTCTCCTCCTCGAAGGATCGTTCGACGATATTCGTTTGATAGCGCGATCGCAATATGCTTCATTCCTTCTGTTTCAATGTCGAGCCAGCGGACGTTGCTCGTTCGAAGGCAAGGCACACCTCCCGAAACAGCCTCGCCAAGCTTAATAACACCGTATGTAATTATTCGATCGCGATCACAAAGAGTTGCAAGGGGTCGCGTCGGGAACTCGTTCCCTTCGAAGAGAGAGGCAGAGTTTAGATAGCTGTCAAAGAGGTCGCGGGCGTTCTGGAGGTTCTTTTCGGCATTGGCGCGCATGGCCTCCAGCCCCGCGAAGGCCTCGTCCAGAATGGCCACAATCCGCCGCTGTTCACCCAGCGAATTTGGGTAGCGAACCAAAAACTCATTGGCCAAAACTGCCCGCGCTAGTTCGGTTTGCCCCCCGCATCCCTCGCCGGCAGCTTTTATCAAATCTTCGATCACAATTAGCATGTAGCCAAAGAAATCTTGTTCAAACAGGTCCAGTTTGGGCCGCACGATCGTTACATGCGAATCGATCGTCGTCGGTTCAAGCGGCTCCTCGCGCACTTGGGCGACGCGGCCTAACGTTCCGACACCAGTCGAGTTTACGAGTACGTCGCCTTTTTGAAGAAACCGTTCTTTGGCCACGCTTTTTGCCGCGATGTCATGTCGCCGAGCCAGTTCGTAATCGAGCCGATGATTTCGCACGCATTTCTGATTTAAAATTCGGACGCCTGCTTGATCGACATACTTCGGCGATATGCCGCGATTTATTAGTTGGCACACTTCACCCAATGACTTTGTTTCCCACCCCTTCACAACAGCCCCCGAATGCTCGCCAAAATCTCCGCGCTCTCGGCGTCCAGCGCGGCGATTTCCTCCATGATCTCTCGCGGGTCGCGCAAGGCAGCTTCTTCCGCCTTGTTCGGGTTCTTCACCGAAAGGTCACAGGTCGCGGCGTCGATGGTCTTGGCGTCCACGCTCCACGAATTGTCGCTGTCCTCGAAAGCCGCCTGGAGGCTGACAAAATCTTCCAAATCGGCGTCGTTGAGCGCGCTCGTCTTGCCCATCGTGCGGCCGGGATCGAGCTTATAAAACCATATCTTGCGCGTCGGCGCGCCCTTCTCGAAAAACAAAACCACGGTTTTCACGCCCGCGCCCTGAAACGTGCCTTGCGGCATATCCAATACCGTAAACAGATTGCAGCTTGTCAAAAGCTCGCGCCGCAAGCTGACGCTGGCGTTGTCGCTGTTCGACAGAAACGTGTTTTTGATAACGACGGCGGCGCGCCCGCCGGCCTTCAGCGATTTGATAAAGTGCTGGAGAAACAGAAACGCCGTCTCGCCGGTTTTGATTTCAAAGTTCTGTTGCACCTCCGGGCGTTCCTTGCCGCCAAACGGGGGATTGGCGAGGATCACGTCGAAACGGTCCTTGTCCTGAATATCGCTGATATTTTCGGCGAGCGTGTTGGTGTGGACGATGTTCGGCGCGTCAATGCCATGCAGGATCATGTTCATGATGGCGATGACATAGGCGAGGCTCTTTTTCTCCTTGCCGTAAAAAGTGCGCTCCTGAAGCCGCTTCAGGTCGGCGACCGTCAGCCCCTTCCTGGCGCGAAGATAATCGAAACTCTCGCACAAAAAGCCCGCCGAGCCGCAAGCGCCGTCGTAAATCCGCTCGCCGACCCTGGGCTTGATGACCTTGATCATCGCGCGAATGAGCGGGCGCGGCGTGTAATATTCGCCGCCGTTGCGCCCGGCGTTGCCCATGTTTTTGATCTTCGCTTCATAAAGATGCGAAAGCTCGTGCTTTTCCGCTTGGCTTTGGAAACGAAGCTGGTCGATCAACTCCAGCGCGTCGCGCAGCGAATAGCCGCTCTGAAACCTGTTTTTGATTTCGCCGAAAATCTCGCCGATCTTATATTCGATCGTGTCGGCGTGCTCGGCGCGCCCTTTAAAACCGCGCAAATAGGGGAACAACTCGCCATCGACATAGGCGATAAGGTCCGGCCCCGTGAGCGCCTTGTTATGGTCGAAAGCGCCGTTCTTGTCCTTGGGCGCCGCCCATTTCGACCAGCGATGCGGCGGGTCGATGATATAGGCGTAGGTCTTTCCGTGAAGCTCCGCCGTAAGCGCGCGTTCCCGCTCCAAATCGTCGAGATATTTGAGAAACAAAATCCAAGAGGTTTGTTCGGTGTAATCGAGTTCCGTCGTGCAGCCGGCCTCTTTCCACAGCACGTCGTCGATGTTCTTGAAGGTCTGTTCAAACATGAAATTGGAATGCCTCGCCCGTAGCGAATCGCGGGACGGCGGCGCAAGGCCGCGCCCGCGATTGATCGGTAGCATGGGAGGCCGGGCGGGCGGAAGAGGCGGGCGCCCGGCTTCGAAAGCGGCGTTCTATATGCTCGCCTTTCTCTCCCGCTCCATTTGGTCCGCCCATTGGCGAAGCAAGTCGGGATTAATCCCGCTCGGCTGCGCCTCGGTCGGATTCGCCAGTCCCCGAATGATTTCCGCCTGTCGATGCGGCGATAGGTTTCCGTAGCTAGAGAACGTCGTTAGGCAATCGTCATGCCCCAAGTTCTGGGACCAAGCCTTGAACTGTTCAGCCGTAAGATTGAGTTCATAGGCAAGCTGGACGAGCGAATTGCGAAAACCATGCGGGTTGAAATAGGGCAGGCCGGCTCGCGCGAACGCTTCCTTAAAGACCGCGCGATCCGGGTTGGCGTTCGCCCAAGGCGCGCGCTCCAGCCCGTCGGCCTGGAATTGCAGGTCCGGGCCGTTTCCGACGCGCGTCTTGGGAAAGATCGGGTCTTCTGGGCCAAAGCCCCTTTCGCTTCGCAGGAACGTCACCCAATCGGCCACGATCTTTTGAATGTCGGCGCCGACGGGAAAGAACCAACTCGTGAAGGTTTTCGCGCCCTTGGTTTGGACTTGCCGCGCGTCCTGTTCGAGCAATTCCTGTTCGAGGTCGATATGCTTGAGCCGAAAGGACACAATCGCCCGGTCTCGCGCGCCCGTCAGGATCGTGAAGGCGACAAGCGCCCGGTCGCGCCGCTCGATTTCCGTCGCGGTCGGCATGGCGTCGAGCACGGCGCGGATTTGTTTAAGCGAGGCGCACGGCTTATGCCGGCGCGCCGTCGCCACGCGCGCCAGATTGTCGGGCGAGTTGAAATATTCCGCGTCGGCTTGCTTGACGCGTCGATGGTAGTTTTCCTCGCCGGAAAGCCAAATGAAGAAAGCCTTCAAGACGCCGAGCGTCGAGACGACGGTCGACGCCGACAAGGGCGCGCCGGTCCTGACGTTGCGCTGCGCGGTCAAATGCCGCTTGAAGCCGAGCGCCTGTTCGATATGGAATTTACCGAAATCGCGCCGCCGGTTAAACTCGTCGAAGCGTTACAGCGCCTTGGCGACCTGATCTAGCGAGGCCTCGTCCAGGCCCTTCGCCTCGCGCAAATATTTCAGATATTCGCGCTTGGCTTTCTCGTTTTCGGCCGTGCGTTTCGTGGTCATGGTTTTTCCTTTCTGAAACCAACATTCCCGACGGGGGAAAGGCTATCGTCTAGGCGTGGCCAGTCAAACCTTGAAGCTCGCGCAAGATCGCGACGGCGCGCGGCGCGAGCGGGACGCGGTGCGGATGCTTCATCTTCATTTTTTCGGCGGGTATCGCCCAAACGGCGGCGTCAAGATCGAATTCCGCCCATTCGGCCGCGCGAAGCTCGCCGGGGCGCACGAAAGTCAGGGCGAGCAATTCGAGCGCGGCCCGCGTTTCCGGCGCGCCGTCATAACCGGCGATGGCGCGCAAAAGCCCGCCGAACGCCTTGGGCTCGATGATCGCGGCGCGATGGTTGACGGTCGGCGTGGCGAGCGCGCCTCTCAGCGCGCCCGTGGGGTCGTTTTCGGCGCGGCCCGTGGCGACGGCGAAGCGGAAAACCTCGCCGATGGTCGCGCGAAGCCGGCGGGCGGTCTCCAGCCGACCGCGTGATTCGACGCCACGAAGCGCGGCCAAGACTTCCGCCGCGCCTATCTCGGCGATTGGACGCGGCCCGATGGCCGGGTGGGCGAAGCTCAACAGCCATTCGACCTTGCGCATGGTTCGGACAGCCTTCCCCTCGCGGCGCTTCTTATCCAAAAACTCGGCGACGATGGCCTCGAAGGTGTTGGCGCTCGCCGTGGCCTTGGTGGCCTTGGCCAGCTTTTTGACGAAGGCGGGGTCTTGTCCCTCTCCCAAAAGCCGTTTCGCCGCTTCCCTCGCGTCCCTAGCCTCGCGAAGGCCCGTCGCGGGATAGACGCCTATCGCCAGCGCCTTTTGCGCGCCCGCGAGCCTGTAGGCGAGTCGCCAGCGCTTCGCGCCATCGGGCGTCACCCATAATTGCAGCCCGCCGCAGTCGGAAGGCTTGACGAGTTGAGCGCCAGGCTTGGCGGCGCGGATTTTGGCGTCCGAAAGTGGCATGGGGCGTCCCGCCTGTTGGTATATGGTTTGTTGGTATCCGGCATATACCAACAAATATACCAACGCTTTTGCAGGACGCCAACGCACGCCAAATGACGCCCCTGGACGTCACTCCGCAATAAGTCACTTATTTTTCAGTTAGTTCTGGACGTTCTTGGTCGCTGGTGAATGCCGATTTGGTGCCGCTTGCAGGATTTCGAACCTGCGACCCCATCATTACGAATGATGTGCTCTACCAACTGAGCTAAAGCGGCCTACTTCGGGCTTACGCCTAGTCAATCCCATACTCACTCACGCTCGCTGGGGCCAGCATTTTGTTGCATCGCTGTTTTCAGCGGGTGATCCGCCAATCGCGAACGATTCGCTCATAATCGAGCCAGCGCCGACAATTCGCGAGTTCGCGCGGGATTCGGCCTCACTCATACTGGGGATGCGCCCCATTTTCAACCCGGCTTTTCGCCAATGCGCCAATCAAATTTTTTTTGTCGCGGCGACGTTCCTCCCGGAGGAAGAGGGCGGGTTCGCCAGGCTCTGACCGCGAAGGCGTTCGATCTCGGCCGTGGCTCGCGCAACCTCCGCTCGCGCCTCTCTTGCCGTTCGCCGCACCTGGCGATGATTCAGCCAGCTGCTGAAGGCGCCCGCGATCACGCCAAGCGCCATCGCCGCCAGCACGACCAGAAAGAGCGAGGCTTCGAAGGATGGGCCGGAGAGTTCGCCGCCGGGAAAGGGATTCAGGGATATTCTTACCGGTTGCCGGTTCGCCAGAGCGAAAAACAAAAAAATCAAGCCCAGCGGAATATAGACGATCAGACGCAGCAATGATCGCATCAAGCTTCCTTTCGTCCTTTCGCGAAGGCCTCCGCCCGCCCGTCCGGCGCCGGGGTCCCGGCCGGACGAGTTTAGCCTTCGTAGTTCTCGTTCAGGCGCTCGCGCATTTCCTTGCCGGTCTTGAAAAACGGCACGTTTTTCTGCTGCACCGAAACCTGCTCGCCGGTGCGCGGATTCCGACCGGTGCGCGCTTCGCGCTTCTTGACGGAGAAGGCGCCGAAACCGCGCAGTTCAACCCGGTCGCCGCGCGCCAGCGCGGCGGTGATTTCGTCGAGTATCGTGCTAACGATGGCCTCCACGTCGCGATGATAAAGGTGTTCGTTGCGGCTCGCGATGCGTTGGATGAGTTCCGACTTGATCATGACGCTTCCATGTGGGGGCGTGGGATCCATGAAAATCCCAGACCGAGAAAGTTAACGCGCTGAAGGACCCTGCCAAATCGCTAACAGCCCGTCAAGGTTCGCTCGCTCTTCAACCCCACCAAGGCGGTCGATGATCGCCGCAAGGGGCGAGAGACCCGCGGCGCGGGCTCCGGTCGAGGCGAGCCCCAGCAGGCCGACGCGTTCGAGGCTCGGCTTTTTCTTCCAGTCCCGCACGGGAAGTTTCTTGGCGATGTTTTTATTGGTCTCGAGCCAGGCGATCGCCTCGGTTTCGCCGCCGATGAGGTCGGCGAGCTTAAGCGGGAGGCTCTGACGACCGGTGAAGACGCGACCGTCGACGACCCGAGCGAGTTCCGCGTCGTCGAGATGGCGGCGCTCCTTGACCAATTCCTTGAACCAGCCGTAGCTGTCGACGACCAGCGCGTTGATCGCCGCGCGGGCGGCCTCGCTCGTTGGCTCGAAACCATTCGGCGAGGCCTTCAACGGAGTCGATTTGATTTCCTCGACCTTCACCCCGACGGTATCGAGCACCTTGGTGAAATTTGGAAACTGGAACAAAACGCCGATCGAGCCAACGAGCGAATTGCCGCGCACGACGATTTCGTCCGCGCCAATCGCCGCGATGTAGCCGCCGGACGCCGCCATCGTGTTGACCACGGCCACCATGGGCTTCTTCTCCGCGAGCTTGCGCAGCTCCAGATATAGCCTCTCGGCGCCCGCCGTGGTGCCGCCGGGGCTGTCGATCTTCAACAGGACCGCGCTCGCCTTCGACTCGCCAATGTCCTTGATGAGCTGGATGGTGTCGTCGCCGCCGGCGATGATGCCCTCGATATCAAGGCGCGCGATATGCGGAGTGGCCTTCTCGATGGTGTCGAGCCCGGAGAATTTCGCCGTGGCGACCAACGCCGCCAGCAACAGGGCTCCGATCGCCCCAATTCGCCAAAATCCAAGCTTGCGGCGCAGGCGGCGCCGATCAACCATGTAATCGCTGGTGAGGGACATGAGGGGGATCTCGTTGCGGGGCGAAAAGACTCGCCGTGTCGATTCGGAAGCCGGAGATTACAACGCTTTGGCCCGCCGCGGAACTCGCCGCCATTGCATCCGCGCGCCATCCTTGCTAGCTGGGCCGCGAGAATACAGAGCCCCGACCGCGTAAGGAAAGTCGATGAAGCTTCCCAACCAGTTTTACCGTCCCTTGGCCATTGGCGCGCCGGCGCCCCTGCGCGAGCTCCCCGTGAAGGTCGAGCGGATGATCCATTTCGTGCCTCCGCACATCGAGAAAATGCGCGCCAAGGTTCCGCAGATCGCCAAGCAGGTGGATGTCGTGCTCGGCAATCTCGAGGACGCCATCCCCGCCGACGCCAAGGAGGCGGCGCGCAAGGGCTTCATCGACATGGCCAAGGCGACCGATTTCGGCGCCGCGGGTTTGTGGACGCGCATGAACGCGCTGAACTCTCCCTGGGCGCTCGACGACATGATCGAGATCGTCGGCGCGGTTGGCGACAAGCTCGACGTCGTCATGCTGCCCAAGGTCGAAGGGCCCTGGGACGTCGCCTATCTCGACCAGCTGCTGGCGCAGCTCGAGGCGCGCAACGGCGTCAAAAAGCCGATCCTGATCCACGCCATTCTGGAGACGGCCGAGGGCGTCAAGAACGTCGACGCCATCGCCAGCTGCTCGCCGCGCATGCATGGCGTCAGCCTCGGCCCGGCCGATCTCGCCGCCTCGCGCGCGATGAAAACCACCCGCGTCGGCGGCGGCCACCCCGATTACAAGGTGATCGCCGACGCGATCGAGGGCGGCGCGCCGCGTCCGACCTACCAGCAGGATCTCTGGCATTACACCATCGCCAAGATGGTCGACGCCTGCGCGGCCGCCGGCATCAAGGCGTTTTACGGTCCCTTTGGCGATTTCTCGGACGCGGCGGGCTGCGAGGCCCAGTTCCGCAACGCCTTCTTGCTCGGCTGCGCCGGCGCCTGGTCGCTGCACCCCTCGCAAATCACCATCGCCAAGCAAGTGTTCTCGCCCGACGCCGCCGAGGTCGCCTTCGCCCGCCGCGTGCTCGAGGCCATGCCGGACGGCACCGGCGCCGTGATGATCGACGGGCGGATGCAGGACGACGCCACCTGGAAGCAGGCCAAGGTCATCGTCGACCTCGCCCGGCAGGTCGCCGCGAGCGACCCCGAGTTTGGCAAGGTCTACGGGTTTTAACCATCCCTCTGGCCGGGCGGAACGACCTTCGCCCGGCCCGATTTCAGCCAACCCACTGAATTTTACGAATAAACTTTTTCAAATGATCAGCTCCATTAAGAAAACTTAATTTTCCGCTTAGCGTCGCACAAGATTTCGGCCATCTTTCGGCCACGCTGTCGGCGCCCTATATAAGCCGAACGCGACCGGCCAGGGGCGGTCGTGGCGCGGGCTTGCCCATTTTGGGGAGTCGCCAAGGAGGAATAGTCATGGCCAACGCCTTGCCAGCGGTCGCCGGCGAAAACGGTCTGGCGCGATATTTGGCTGAAATTCGCAAGTTTCCGATGTTGGAGCCGCAAGAGGAATACATGCTCGCCAAGCGCTGGCGTGAGCACGAGGACCCGCTCGCCGCCCAAAAGCTTGTCACGTCGCACCTTCGACTCGTCGCCAAGGTCGCCATGGGTTATCGCGGCTACGGCCTCCCCATCGGAGAGATCGTGTCGGAGGGTAATGTTGGACTGATGCAGGCGGTGAAACGCTTCGAGCCCGAACGCGGTTTCCGCCTCGCCACCTATGCCATGTGGTGGATACGCGCCTCGATTCAAGAGTATATACTGCGGTCCTGGTCGCTCGTGAAAATGGGCACCACGGCCAGCCAGAAAAAGCTGTTCTTCAACCTGCGCAAGGCCAAGAGCCGCATCTCCGCATATGAGGAGGGCGACCTCAAGCCCGAGAACGTCGCCGCGATCGCGACAAAGCTCGGCGTCTCGCAACAGGATGTGATCGACATGAACCGCCGCATGGGCGGCGACGCCTCGCTCAACTCGCCGCTGCGCGAGGAAGGCGAAGGGGAGTGGCAGGACTGGCTGGTCGACGATAGCGCCAGCCAGGAGGTTATACTCGTCGATCAGCAGCAGGCCGATCATCGCCACCGGGCGTTGTCCGGCGCGCTCGAGGTGCTGAACCCGCGCGAGCGCCGCATTTTCGAGGCGCGGCGACTCGCCGAGGAGCCGATCACCCTGGAAGAACTGTCGGAAGAGTTTGGAGTTTCGCGCGAACGGGTTCGACAGATCGAGGTGCGCGCCTTCGAAAAAGTGCAGGCCGCCGTGCGCGCCGGGGTCGCCAGCATCGAAGCGCCGCGCGCCCTGCTCGCCGCGCATTGATCCAATCGCGCAAGGTAACGGCCCGACATCGCGTCGGGCCGTTTTTTTCGCCTTAAACTAGCCGATCAGAACCACTTGGTGTCCGAACGCTGGAACCATTGTTTGGGAAAAAGCTCCTCGTTGCCCGTCGCGAAAATGCCCGGAACGTTCTTCGCGCCCGTTCCGAACTCGTATTTCGCGGACATGATGAAGGTCCGCTGCGGGAACGGGTGGAACAGGAAGTATTTGTAATTGCCGATATTGTCGATGCCGAACTCGAACGAGACGCGCTCGTTGACCTTATAGCGCATCTTGGTGTCCACGACGAAGAAGCGGTCGAACGACTGATAGACGCCGTGCGCGATATCGTTGTTGGACAGCGTCGACCACATGCGGTCCTGCCAGCGCGCGTTGACGCTGAACGACCAATGCTCGTCGGGCCGATAGGTCGCGCCCGCCGTCCAGCGATATTTGGGGACGTAGGGAACGTTCTTGCCGGCGACGCTCAAAATCGCGTTGTCGAGGTTGAGGCCGCCCGTCGGCGCCCATGTGCTGTCCGAAATGATGCGGGAGTTCACATAGGTGGCGCTGCCGCTGAGCTCCAATCCCTTGAACACCACATTGTCCTTCTTCCACGCCAGCTCCGCGCCGCTGTTGCGGATGCGGTCGACGTTGATGGTGGCCGAGGTATACTGGATCGTGCCGGGAATGTTGGTGTTTTGCGAAATCATCGCGTCGCGCACCTCTTCGTCGAACAGCGACAGGCGCACCGAACCATCCGGACCGACCTTGCGCTCGAACACCAGTTCCTTTTCGAGCGCGACTTCGGGTCGAAGATTGGGGTTCGGGTTGGCTCCAAGTCCACTGGACGCGGTGACGGAGGTGAGGTTGTAAAGCTCCTTGGCCGTCGGGAAACGGTTGGCGAGGCCAACATTGGCGGTGACGGTCCAATTGTCGTCCGGCGTCCATTGCAGTCCGCCCTTCGGCGAGTAGCGCGTGTGATAGAGGACGGGCTGATAGACCGGCAACATGGAAGCGGCGGTGGCGGTGGAGCCGGTTCCCGTCGCGTTGATGCCGCTGAGCGATTGGTTATAGCCGTCCGACGCCTCCCAATGTTCGCCGCGAATGCCGAGCGTGAGCTTGTAATTGGGATTGATCTTCCAGGCGTCCTGAGCCCAAAGCGCCTGCGTTTGCGTGGTGCCGTTGCCGATCGACGAAACCACCCCCGTCGAGGCCGCCGTGCCGGCGGTCCAACTGGTGGTCAGCCAGGTCGGATCGTTGAGGTGGAAGCGGTCGCCGTGCAGGCCGAAGCTGAATTCATGCCCCTTGAGAGCGCCATAATCCGGCCTGGCGATGCCCTTCATGTCGAACAGGGTCCAATAGGTTCCCGTATAGACTTGGTTTTTTCCGGTCTGCGTGTAGCCGCCATAAGGCACGGCCGCGCTATACGGCGAGACCTGGTCGGACTGCAGATAATCGAAATTCGACGCCGAGATTTCCCAGTCGAACACGCCCTTGGTGTTTGACTTGACCGCCGCCGAATTGATGAGCTGCTTTTCCTGAACACGGTAATAGGCGCTGCCCCAAGTCGTCAGCGCGCTTCCCATGCCGCCGGCGGCGTTGGCCGCCGCGCTCGTGGCCGTGGTCGGGCCGAAATAAGGCGCTCCGCCGGTGACATAATTGCCGGGCGTCGAGGTGCCGTCGTTGGACCAGAAGCCCAGCGTGTAAGTGGCGCGGATGGTTGGCGTGAAGTCGTAGGCGAGCTTGAGTTTGGCGTTGACCTGATCGTTTTCGAGATTGCCGGCCGAGCCCAGCACGGTCGCGGGCGCGCCGAATTTGGTCGATCCGAAGAACGCGCCGGGGAAGGCGTATAAATCGGCGGGCGCGCTCGCGCTGGCGACGGTTCCCGATGACGCCTGCACGAAGGTCAACGGCTGTGTCGTGCCGTGCAGCCAATTGCCGGTGACCAGCCAGGAGAAGTCGTTGATCTTGTCGCCAACGGTGAAGGCCGCCTGATTGGCGAAAAAGGTGTTTTTGGTGCCGTATAGCGAGAAATCCTGCAAGGACGTGGTTTCCTTGCCGGTGATTTCCAATTTCTCGGGCATGCGCGTCGTGATTTGCAGCACGCCGCCCAGCGAATTGCCCGGGTATTGCGCGGCGAACGGGCCGTAAAGGAAGTCGATGCGCTCGATTTCCTCGGGCGCGACCAGGCCCCAACGCGGCGCGCCTTCGCTGTTGTCGTTGCCGACCAGCGCGGTCAGCAGCAGATCGTCGGCGTAGACCAGCGTGCGCGCGGAGGAGTTGACGCCCCAGGTGCGGGTTTGCAGCACCGGCTGCGTGTCGCCGTTGTTGCGCTTGCGCACGAACAGGCTCGGCATGTATTTGACCGCGTCCTCGGTGTCGATGATGTTGACCTTGTCCTCTATGTCCCGCCGCGTGACGCTGGAGACCGTGTTGGGCAGCTGGAATTTTTGGACAAAGGCCGGCTTGCCGTCGGGCAGCGTCGGCGACCAGATCGACGGCGCGGCCGGCTGGGCCACGACTATCGGACGCGGGGCGGGCGCGGGGCGCGGCTTGGCGGCGACGCGCGCCGGCTTTGGCCGGGCGGCCACATGCGTGGCCCGCGTCGGAGCGGCGTGAGCCGGAGCGACGGCGCGCGCGGCGGCTCTCGCGCCGACGTCGATCGACGGCAGGCTCTCCTGGGCCATCGCGGCGCCGGGTTCAACGGAGACGCCAAGCATGGCGAGCGCGACCGCGGAAACGCCGCGCAGCAGATCGTTACGAAACATGATGATGGACCTTCCCTAGGCCAGCGCTTCTGGGTGGCGCGGCGCATGTCTGATCGCGGCGTCGAGCCGCCAACGCTTTGGAGTCTTAAGGGTTCTGGCGTTCAGACGAGGGAAGGCGGCGCGCGCGGCGCGGCGGCGCGCCACAAAATCGCGGGGATGAAGCCGGGCGCGCCATTCGCCGTCGCGCGGCGGCTCCGCGCGGCGATGTGTTGACCGTTCCAGACCATCACGTGGGTGAACGTCGCCCCATCGACGCAGGTCGGGCAAACCGCGCAGCCGCCATGATGGCCATGCTTGCCGCCCGGCGCCTTGCCGGGTTCGACCGCCCCCGGCGCGTGAAGGCTGGAGGACGGATCGCAGTATCCGGCCTCGAGGACGCCGTGTTGAGACGCCATCGCCGCGGCGCCCCGGCGGGGCCGCCGATCTGCGCGAGCAGGGCGATGCAAAACAACAGCTTGGCGATCAGCGGGCGGAACACCTGGGGGCACTCATATGTTGGCGATCAGTTAACCATCCCCCTTTGTTATTAATTCCCGAGATGATTCCAAGCCCTCTCCGGTTGTCAAATAATAAAAATTCCGTTAAGAGACATTTATGTCACACCTGCGGTCAATGCGTATAGAAATGCGTGCGATTTTTGCCGCCGCGCTTGCTTGTGCATTGATTTTCGGCCTGTTTGTGTCGGCGGCGCTGCATGGCGGCGCGCCGCCCCTCGCGCGGGACGCCAACGGGTTCGCGGTTTCCTGCCACGATCGGGCCCTTCTCGCGACACATTCATCCAACGACGACTCGTCTCCGATGCGGCGCCATTCCGACGGCGCCGGTTGTCCCGATTGCTGTCTCGCGGCCCATGCCGCCACCGCCGCGGTGCTGCCGGATCGCTTTGCGTCTTTCGCGCGTCCGATGCGCGTTTATGCGTCTCGCATGCGCTATTTCGCGCGCTCGACGCATGAAATGGAGCCCGCCGTCTCCCGTGCGGTCAACGGCGCGCGCGCGCCTCCCGTGCTCCTCGCTCTCTCCTGAATCCACAGTCGGCCGTGATCTGAATGCAATACAGCGGGCGTAAGCAAAGCCCGCCCGGAAGGGATCCGAGCGGGCGCGATATGAAAAACCATACATAACAACGTATCGCCGGCATCGAGCGAAGGCGATTTCAAAATCCCAAGGAAGAGCGTTAGTCATGGAATACACAACACTTTCCCCGCTGGCGATGTTCATGAACGCCGGCCCCGTCGGTAAATTCGTGATGCTCACGCTCGTCGTGGCGTCGGTTTACACCTGGGTGCTGATTGTTCTTGGCGTCTATTCGGTTCTCAAGATCGGCAAGGCGACGCAGTCGGCGCGCGCGGGCGGCGACGTCGGCGTTCTGGCTCCGGTCGAGGCGGCCGGCAACGCCGCCGCGTCCTGGGATCTCCCCGGCGAGTCCATCGGCGAGAAGCGCGAGCGCATCGCCGAGGTGATGAGCCGCACGGCCCGCGAATTCTTGGCCAAGGAAGAGGGTGGCCTGCCCAATCTCGCGGTGATTTCCTCGGTCGCGCCGTTCATCGGTCTGTTTGGCACCGTTTGGGGCATCATGAGCAGCTTCGCCGGCATCGCTCAGTCGCAGGACACCAGCCTCGCGGTCGTGGCGCCGGGCATCGCGGAAGCGCTGGCGGCGACGGCCTACGGCCTCGCGGCGGCCATTCCCGCCTCGGTCGGCTATAACCGCATCGGCGCCGCCTTCGCCCGCGTCGGCCAGAATGTCTCACATTACATCGAGGACGCGGCGCTCACCCATGTGTCGGGCCGTCCGGCCTCCATTCAAAAGCGGGAGGCCGCATAATGGCCCTGCCGTCTCGCCTGAAAAACAACGACGATCTCTATCAGCCGCTGGCGGATATCAACGTGACGCCGCTCGTCGACGTCATGCTGGTGCTGCTCATCATTTTCATGATCACGGCGCCGCTGCTGGCCAAGGGCGTGAAGGTTAATTTGCCGCAAGCCAGCGCGGCGCAACCGCTGAACCAGAAAGACCCGATCGTCGTCACCGTCGGCAAGGACGGGCAGGTCTCGCTCGGCTCCGACACGACGACGCTGGACGCCTTGGTCGACGGCATTCACACGCTGATGGGCGACGATCTCACGCGCGTCGTGCATGTGCGCGGCGATAACGAAGCGGTTTACGGCGAGGTCGTGACCGTGATGGACAAGCTGGCGAGCAATGGCATCACTCATATCGCCATCATGACCAACTCGCACTCCAAAACGGCGGCGCGCGCGATAACGTCCGGCGCGGCGTCGGTTCCCGCCTCCGCGGCGCCGATCGCCCCAACTCCAGTTCCGGCGACGCCGGCAGCGACCTCGCCCCTGGCCGCGGGGAGGGCGAAATGACCGACGCGGCGGCACTTTCGCAGCTTTCGAGCGCCGCGCCCGTTGGGCCAGAGTTTCCGCCGGTCAAGCCGCGTTGGCTCGGCCCGGCGGCCACGGTGGCGGCGGTCCTCGCGCATGTCGGCGTCGCGGTCTTTCTGATGACCGCGGCGATAGAGAAAATCCAGCCGCTCGAACTCTGTCACCATGGATTTGGTGCCGGAAGGCGACATGTTCGAAACCGAGCAAGTCGACGCGGCTGACGAAGTTGTGCCGCCAGAGGAAATGGAGCAGCCCGATCTGGCCATTCCGCTGCCACAAGTCATGACGCCAGACGCACCGCCGATTCCGGTCAAGAAGGAAGTGGTGGTCAAGCCGAAAAAGCGGGTCGTGGAGCATAAGCAAGTGGTTCAAGCCAAGCAGCACCGCGAGGCGCAGGACCGTCATCGAATGGGCATGGCTGGCGGCCGCGGCAAGGGGGCCGTGTCGCAAGCCGGCTATAAGGCGATGTTGGCGGCGGCGATCCGCCGCCATATCCCCAGCAGCTCTTCGCTCGGGCCGGGTTCCGCTTATTGCAGCTTCCACGTAACCGGCGGCGGCGGCATGAGCGGTATATCCTGTTCGGGCTCCTCGGGCTCTCACGCCTCGCTACTGCGCAGCGCCATCGCCGCGACTCATGCTCCGGCTCCCCCTGGCGGAGGGTTCTTCGCGGCGCAAAGCGTCCGCTTTCACTAGTATCCGCCCTCATTGAAGCGCGAGTCGCGCGGCGGCTCGCAATTCATTGGGCCTAAAGCGGATACTCAAAAAAGCTAGTATCCGGAATCGCCGATTCCGGATACTAGCGCGAAGAGCTTGCCGACAGGACGGAATCGTCCGGTCGACAAGACGTCGCTCAAACTGAAAAAACCAGTTCGAACGCCCAATGCGAAGCTTCTCAACTTTTTCGCGGCCGGCCTTGGACGATGGACATCGACGGCGCCGAGGCGTCCGATGGCGCTTCGAAGCGGAGGAAGCCCGCCGTCAACACGTTCGATGCTCGCGACCGCGAGCCAAAGACGGGATCAATGCAGTGAAGCCAAGCATCGCCATGATGTGCCTCGCCGCGCTCGCCATCCCTGGGGCGCGCGCCGAGAGCGTCACGCCGCCGTCCGCTCCCGCCGCGGCGTCGCCGGCGCCCGGGGCGCTTTCGCAAAGCAAATTCCTCGGGATGCTTTACGCCGAGATCGCGCGTCACACGCCATCTGAAAATACCGCCGGCGAGGGCGAGGTCGCCACGAGCTTCCACGTCAACGCTCAAGGCAAGATCGACAGGATCGTCATCGACAAGACCACCAGCGACGCCCACGCCGAAATGGTGAGGAAAATACTGGGAGAGGTGCGGGCGCCGCCCCCGCCGGGCGGTGGTCTCGACGTCGGACAAAACTTCAAATTTCATTAAACATGGCGCCGAACGCCGAACGTCGCCGTGTTACGCCTCTCGGTCGCGCCTCAACGGGAGATATCAGTGAAACCGCTCGGATTCCTGCTGCTCGCGGCATTGACGATTTCGCCCGCCCGCGCCGAAAATCAGCCGCTTTCCGCTGAACACCCCATCCCGCAACAGGGCAACGAACACGCGGGCCACATGGCCGCCGCCGCTTCGCCCGCCTGCGACGAGCCGACGCCGCGCTGCGCGCGAACCGCGGAGCCCGCCTTCGGCAGGGATGGGCGGCTGTGGCTGACTTTTTCGGTCGGCGACAAGGTCTATGTTTCGTCGTCCCGCGACAAGGGCCAGCATTTCGAACCGGCCGTCGTCGCCGCGACGGTGACCGGCATGGTGATCGACGCCAATGGCGAGGCGCGCCCCAAAATCGTCGCCCTCGCGGATGGAACGCTGCTTGTCAGTTACACCGCGCGGCCCGAGAAAAGTTACAACGGCGCGATTTCCATTGTCCGCTCGACGGACGGCGGCAAGTGTTTTTCAGCGGCGACGCCGTTGGTCGACGGCGCGGGCCAGCGCTTCGATGTTTTTGTCGCCGCGCCCAAGGGACGACTATACGCGGCCTGGCTCGACAAGCGCGACGCCGATGACGCCAAGAAGGCCGGCCAGGAGTTCGCCGGCAGCGGCATCGCGGTCGGCTGGTCCGACGATGGCGGCAAGAGCTTCGCCGGCAAGAAAATCCTGATGGATCATTCCTGCGAGTGCTGCCGCGTCTCCGCCGCCCTGGATCGCGACGGCCGGCCGGTGTTCGCGTGGCGACAGGTGTTCGGCGCCAATACGCGCGATCATTATGTCGCCAAGCTTTCGGCGGACGACGGCTCGCTCGCGGGCGGCCGCGTGAGCGACGACAATTGGGCGACGACCTGTCCGCACCATGGTCCGTCGCTCGCCGTCGACGCCGCCGGCGGCTGGCATGTCGCGTGGTTCACCAACGGCGCCGCGCGCAAGGGGCTGTTTTACGCCAAGAGCGTCGATGGCGGCAAAAGCTTCTCCGAGCCGATGAAATTCGGCGACGATGAACATGCGCCCTCGCATCCCGCCATGCTCGCCGCGAAAGGCCATGTTTATCGCGTCTGGAAGGAGTTCGATGGAGCCACCACCAGCATCCTCGCGCAGATCTCGGCGGACGCCGGTAAATCCTGGAGTCCCGCGCGCGTCGCCGCCTCGACGACCAACGCTTCCGATCATCCCCTGCTCATCGAGCACAACGGCGCCGCCTATCTTTCCTGGCTAACCCGGGAGCAGGGCTATCGGTTGCTGCCGCTGCCGAGCGAATCCGCGCCGGCCGCGCCGCGCGAGCGATCGGCCGCCGCGCCGATGGGAAAGTGATCGGCGCATGTTGGGAAAAGCCTGGCGTTTCGCCGTTGCCCTCGGCCTGGTCGTCGCGCTGACGGGCGGCGGAGCGTTCGCCGTCGAGTTCAAACCCTATGCGCGAGGCTCCTTCGCGGAACTGCGCAAACAGCACGCGGGACGACCGCTCGTTGTGCATTTCTGGTCCGTGACCTGTCCGCCGTGTCTCGCCGAGCTGCCGGAGTGGGGGAAGATCGCCGGCGACAGGAAATCCGTCGATTTTGTCTTCGTGAACGCCGATCACGAGACCGACCGGCCGCGCGCGCAAGCCCGCGTCGAAAAGGCGGGACTGTCCAACCTTCCGCAATATGGCTTCGCCGATGATTTCGTCGATCGGCTCTATTTCGAGGCGGACAAGAGCTGGCGCGGCGAACTGCCCTTCACCGCGCTCATTGGACCGGATGGCGGCGTCGTCACGGTGACCGGAGCGTTCGACGACCCGCTCATCGCGAATTGGCTGGCGAACACGGGCAAGTGACGGCGACGCTGGCGAGGCTCGCGGCGAAACCCCTCGATCGCCCCTGCCAGTTTTGGGCAAGCCGCCCTCTCTAAGTTTCGCCCTATCGGAAACGCGATACGATTGAACGAAGCCATGCAAGCAAAGGGGCGCCGGAACTCCGGTCGCGAACGATCCGCATCTCGATCGACCGACGCGGAGGTCGTCGCCCATCTCGCCGCCGATCTGCGCCACGGAGACATCGCGGCGGCGCTCGAACGCATCAAGCTTCACCGCGATGTCATCGATTCCCATGAACTCGGCGGCTATCTCGCGGGACTGGCGCGAGCGACGCATGGCGACGCCGACGGGGCCATTCCGCATTTCACGCGCGTGCTCGCGATCAACCCGCGCAACGCCCGGGCGCTTGAAGCGCGGGCGATCGCCCTGCAAGGTCTTGGACGGGTGGACGAGGCTGTCGCGGACGCCGAGCGACTGGCGCTGCTGGAGCCCCAAAACCCCGGCGCGTGGCGCCTGTTGGCCGCCGCGCGATTTCAGGCCCACGCCTTCGACGGCGCGCGCGACGCCTACGCCGCCATTTTACGCCTGGACGAGAACGACCCCGGCGCGCTGGCCGGACGCGGACTGACGTTACACATGATGGGTCGGGACCGCGAGGCCATCGTCGACTACGATCGCCTCATCACGCTGTCGCCGCGCGACAAAATGGCGTGGCACAATCGCGCGGTTTCCCTGACCGCGCTCGACGAAACGCGGCTCGCGCTGGCTTCCTTCGAGCATGCTCGGGCGCTCGATCCCGGTTATGTCGCGGCCTGCGACGGCGCGACCTTCGCGCTCGCGCGATTGCGGCGCTTCGACGAAGCGATCGCCCTGTGCGACGAAGTTCTGGGCGCGACGCCCGATCATGTCCCCGCGAAATTCATGAAAGCCAATGCTCTGCATGAATCGAAGCGCCATCCCGAGGCGCTGCGGCTTTACGACGAGGCGCTTCGACAGCGTCCCGACGACGCGAAAATCCAGGCGAACCGCGGGATGACGCTGCTGGAGCTCGGCGCCGCGTCCAGCGCGCTCGACGCGGCTCTAACGGCCCTGCGCCAACAACCGGAGCTGGCGCTCGCGTGGCGTTGCAAGGGCGTCGCCGAACTGCGACTCGCGCGCGCCGACGAAGCGCTGCGCTCGTTCGACGCGGCCCTTCGGCTTTCGCCCGATGACCCGGATCTCTTGTGCGGGCGCGCCATCGCGCTCAAGGAGCTGGGGCGTTTCGACGACGCATTGGAGTGTTTCGACCGGGCCTTGGCGGTAAATCCCGGGCATGTCGAGTCAAAGGCCAACAAGGGCGCGTTGCTGCTGTTGCTCGGGCGGTATGTCGCGGGGCTGCCGCTGTTTGAATATCGATGGATTCGCGGCGAGTTCGCCAAGGCGGAAACGGTCTCCGCGTGGCCGGAATGGAAGGGCGAGGAGCTATTCGGCAAACGGCTGTTGATCATCGACGAGGCCGGGCTCGGCGACGTGATTCAATATAGCCGCTATTTGCCGATGCTCGCGCGAACAGGCGCCAAGATCAGCTACGCCTGCCGTCCTTCCATGCGCGCCCTGTTACGGGAGTTTTGCGCGAACATCGATCTCATCGATCCGCCCGGGGACGACGCGGAATACGATTATTGCGTCGCCTTGTGCAGCCTGCCTTATGCGCTGGGAACGCGGTTGGAGACGATTCCGGCGTCGCCGCGCTATCTGCGCGCCGATCCGGCGCGCGTCGCGCATTGGAAGGAGCGCCTGGGCGCGCGAGGTTTCAAGGTGGGCTTGGCGTGGCACGGCAGTTCGCACGCCAGCGCGGACAACGCGCGGGCCGCGCCGCTCGAGGCGCTGGCGCCCTTGTTCGGCAAGCCCGGCATTCGCCTGATCAGTCTCCAAAAGAACGTCGGCGTCGAGGAAATCGCCGCCTTTCCCGATGGGTCGCGGCTGGAGACGCTGGGCGAGGATTTCGACGCCGGCGACGACGCCTTCGTCGATACGGCGGCGGTCATCGAGATGCTCGATCTCGTCATCTCGATCGACACCTCGATCGCGCATCTCGCCGGCGCGCTGGGCAAACCGGTGTGGGTCGCGCTGAAGCACGTGCCGGAGTGGCGTTGGCTGCTCGAACGCAGCGACAGTCCCTGGTATCCGACCGCGCGGCTGTTTCGACAGGCCGAACCCGGAAACTGGGGGAGCGTGTTCGCCGCGATGGCGGCGGCGTTGGACGAGACCGCGCGAGTCGATCCGGGCGGGCCTGTCCTGATCCCGGGCTCCGTCGGCGAATTGATCGACCGGTTGCTGATCCTCGAAATCAAGGCGCGAAAAATCGGGGACGAGACCAAGCGGGCCAATGTGGCGCGCGAACTGGAGCTGCTGACCGCCCTGAAAAATGAACATGGCTTTCACGGCGCGCGGCTGCGAACGCTCGAAAACGATTTGCGGGACACCAATCTCGCGCTTTGGGAAATCGAGGACGCGATCAGAATCCATGAGAGCAACGGCGATTTCGGCGAGGCGTTCATAGAGCTGGCGCGCGGCGTCTATCGTCAGAACGACCGGCGCGCCGCGCTAAAGCGCGAGATCAACCTGCTGTTCGGATCGCCGCTGATCGAGGAGAAATCCTACGCCGGAGGTCTCGCGGACCAGCGGCGCGGCGCGGGTCCCGATTGAATCGAAGGGTCTCGACAAGCCCCGCGTCTTGGTGTTGTTGAGCGGCGCGAGGCGTTCACGAGGCGACCCCGCGCTCCAGGGACTCATGGCCAAAGCCCGCTCGACCTTCGTTTGCCAGAATTGCGGCGCGATCACCAATCGCTGGCAGGGCCGCTGCGACGCCTGCCAGGAGTGGAACAGCATCGTCGAGGAGGACCCCGGCCCGCCCACCGCGGTCCGCGCCCATCGCGGCCGCGTGTTCGCGCTCGAAGGGCTCTCGGGCGAGGGCGAGGCGGCGCCGCGGGTCGTGACGGGCATCGCCGAATTCGACCGCGTGACCGGCGGCGGTTTCGTGCATGGCTCGGTGACGCTGCTTGGCGGCGAGCCCGGCATCGGCAAATCGACACTGCTGATCCAGGCCTGCGCGGCGCTGGCGCGGCGCCGCTCGCGGGTCATTTATATTTCCGGCGAGGAGGCGGTGGCGCAGGTGCGGTTGCGCGCGGCGCGATTGGGTCTCGCCGACGCGCCGGTCGAACTCGCCAGCGCCACCCAGGTCGAGGACATTCTGGCGACATGCGCGGCCGGCAAGCGGGCGGCGCTGATCGTCATCGACTCGATCCAGACCATGCACACGGAAACCGTCGAATCGTCGCCGGGCACGGTGACGCAGGTGCGCGCCAGCGCGCAGGCGCTGCTTCGCCACGCCAAGCACAGCGGCTCCTCGATCATTCTGGTCGGGCATGTGACCAAGGACGGTCAGGTGGCCGGACCGCGCGTCGTCGAGCACATGGTCGACGCGGTGCTGTCGTTCGAAGGCGACGGCGCGCACCACTTTCGGATGCTGCGCGCCTCGAAGAACCGTTTCGGCGCGACCGGCGAAATCGGCGTGTTCGAAATGACCGGGCTCGGCCTCGCCGAGGTCGCCAACCCCTCCGCGCTGTTTCTCGCCGGCCGCGACGCTGGGGCGCCGGGCGCCGCCGTGCTCGCCGGCATGGAGGGCCAACGCCCGATGCTGATCGAGATTCAGGCGCTCGTGGCCCCGAGTTCGCTCGGCACGCCGCGCCGCGCGGTGGTGGGCTTCGACCAAAGCCGACTGGCGATGATCCTCGCGGTGCTGGAGGCGCATGGCGGGCTGAAACTCGGCGCGCACGACGTCTATCTCAATGTCGCCGGAGGGATGCGCGCCGACGAGCCGGCGGCCGACCTCGCGGCGGCGGCGGCGCTGGTCTCTTCGCTGACCGGCGCGCCCTTGCCGCCGCGCCAGGTTTATTTTGGCGAAATTGGCCTCTCCGGCGCCGTGCGCCCGGTCATTCACGCCGGCTTGCGACTCGAAGGAGTCCGGCAAATTGGGTTTCGCCTCCGCCGTGTTGTCGCAAATGCAGCAGCTCAACGACGAGGACAAGGGCGCGGGCGTGGCGCCGCGGCCGATGGGCGATGTTGGCGCGCTCGTCGCCGAAATCGCCCGGTCCGCGACGCGGCGGCGCGCGCAATAGCTTTAAGCTCGCGCGCTAAAAGCATTATTTTGCGCGATTGCTTGCTAGCGCCAGTATTTACGTGCAATTTCCTCTCGCCGCCAAGAATTATTTCGCCGCGAGGGCTTTGCCTCGCCGCAATTCGGATCTAAGAATGCTTTGCTAAATGACGACAATATAGCGCGGCGGAATTGATCGATGCAGTCAAGTCCAATCCAATTTTCCAGCCATGACATCGCGCGTTGGAGCGAGCCGCTGATCGCGGATTGCGTATACGCCGCCTACGAGAGTTCCATGGGCGGTCGGACCGAGAACTCCGAGGCGCTGGGTCGGCTTCATTGCCGCTTGTGGCGCAATCTCTTGAACGGCGAACTGGTCCTCGCGCGCTATTTGCGGCGCGAACTGCTCAAGGCGGCGGTGGCTGAAAAACTGGGCGACGCGACGCTGGACGCGATCAACTCGGCCGTCTTCGAGCAATTGCTCGACGTCATCATTCGACGTGGACAGCGCGCGGCGCGACCGGCGCATGTCGACGGCATGTCGCTGCTTCGCGCCGCCTCGGCGCTTGGAGAAGATCCGCAAGCCGGCTTGACGCCTATGGCGTTGTCGCCCCGCAGATGGCCATCGCCTCGAGCATGTGCGCCGGCGCCGGCGCCTCCACGTTGACTGGCGGCTTGGCGTCCTGCATCGGAATGCTGACGCCTCGCGCGTGAAGGTGCAGCGGCGGCCTGGCGTCGCCTCGGAGCGTTGTAACGTCTGCCGCCTCCGACGCCGCGCGGCGGCCATATATCGGGTCGCCGAGAATCGGCCACCCCATCGCCTGGGCGTGCACACGCAGTTGATGCGTGCGCCCGGTGTGGGGCTTCAGCTCCAGGAGAGCGAGAGCGCCGCCCCGGGGATCGGCGCCGCGTCCGAGGACGCGCCAACTCGTGCGTGACGGCAGGCCCGCGGGGTCCACGCGCATCCACCAACCGCGCGTCGCGTCGAGCCGACCGAGGGCGAGGTCGATCTCGCCGCTTTCGCCCTGTGGCGCGCCCTCGACCACCGCCCAATAGGTTTTTTGAATCCGGCCGTTCTTGAACAGCTTGCCGAGCCGCTCCAGCGCCTTGCGATGTCGTCCGAGCACCAGGCAGCCGGAGGTGTCGCGGTCAAGCCGATGCGCCAGCGCCGGCGCGCGCGGCAGTCCGAAGCGCAGCTGATCGAAATGATCCTCGAGATTATCGCCGCCCTTGGGGCCGCGATGCACGGGCAGGCCAGCGGGCTTGTCAACGACCAGCAGCAATCCATCGCGGTGGAGCAGACGAGCGAGCAGGTCGAGTTCAGTCATCGCGCCGATTTACGCGCCGCCGGCGAGGCGCGCAAGTTCGCCGGGCGCGAAGCGAAAGCGTGGGCCAGTTAAGTCGGCGCGTCGAACCTTAATCCCCGTGTGAATTGCAACAGGCGATCCTTGAAGAATTGACGAACGCGTAGCGCCGTCGCCGGATGCTTTTCGAGGCATTGGTGAAACCGCGCGCGCGGGATTCTCAGCACCGTGGAAGGTTCGCGCGCCAGCGCCGTCACCGGGCGCGTCGTCGCCGCGACAAGCGCTGTCTCGCCCAGCAAAGTCAGCGGACGCAGAATTTTTTCGGTTGGCGCGCCGGGCTCGCGGCCCTCCAGGGCGACCGAACCGGCGACCAGCAGGTAGCCGCCCTCCGCCGCTTCTCCGCGACGAAACAGGACGTCTCCGGCGCGAAGCATCCGTGTTTCCGCGCCGAGTATCAGCCCTTTCAACGCTTCACGCTCGAATACGGCGAAAATTTCGATATGCGCGAGTTCGTCGAGATCGGTGTCGAGGGCCATGTGGCTTCCAGTTGTCGGCGGAAATTAAGTGTCGCCGTCGTCATCGCCGGCCGAGGTTGTCAGCCGGTAGCCGCTTTCGGCCGTCAGCAAAATCAGCGGCTTTCGTGACGAGTTTTCGATTTTGCGACGCAAACGGTGTATGTGAGTCTCAAGTGTGTGCGTCGTAACCATAGGATTATAACCCCAAATTTCTTGCAGTAACACATCCCTTGGCACGACGGCGCCGCGCGCTTGGGCGAGGCGCGCCAGGATCGCGGTCTCTTTCTCCGTCAAAAGGCGGGGCGCGCCGTCCGGACCGGCAAGGGTTTGCGTCGTCTCGCAGAAGGCGCGGCCTCCGAGATTGGCGGGCGCGACCGCCGCCGCGCGGGTCTCCAGGCGCGCGCGAATGAGCGATAAAAGTTCGGCGATTCGCAGCGGCCGGCGCATGAAGCCGTCGAAATCGTCGCCGGCGCGCGTCTCGCGCCGCGCGAGCAGGATCGTCGGTCCAAGAAAACCCGCGGCGCGCGCCGCCTTCGCCAAGGCTGGCGCGCCGGGGTCGGGAATGTCGTCGCCGACAAGCATCGTCGCGGGCTTGTCGGCGTCAAGCCGCCGCAGCGCCTCCGCGAAGGTTTCGGCCTCGAGGATGGACATCCCGGCGGCGCATTGCTCCCGCAGCGCGAGGCGCATATCCGCGTCGCCGACGATGAGCAGCGCTGTCGCGGACGCGGTCATTTACGACGCCGCTTCCCCATGCGGAAAAACTTCATTGCACTTGATCCGATCCCGCGTTCGCGGGCAAGATGGCTCAATATGGATTTTCTTGCAAAGGGCGGCATGACGACGACGTTTTTCAAGACGAGGTTTTCCAAGACGAGGTTTTCCAAGACGACGTTTTCTCTCGGGCGACCACGAGGGGGGCTGCGGCGACTGCTGGTCGCGCGGACGATCGGCGGCGCCCCGCATCGGGGTCGCCTCATCGCGGGAACGCTGGCCCTTTGCTGCGCCTTGGGACGCGCGGGCCTCACGAGCGACAAGCGCGAGGGCGACGGCGCGACGCCCCGCGGACGCCTGACGCTGCTCCATGCCTTCGTCCGGCCTGGCCGCGTTTGTCGCGCCGGAGCGCTCACGCCGACGCGCCTCGTCCGCCAAAACGACCTCTGGTGCGACGATCCCCGCGGTTTCCTTTACAACCGTCATCTACGCGGTCCGGCGCGGGCGAGCCATGAAGATCTGTGGCGCGAGGATCGCCTCTACGACTTCGTCGGCGTGCTCGACTACAACATCCGCCCGGCGAGGCGCGGGCGCGGCAGCGCGATTTTTTTTCATGTCGCGACCGAGGATCTGGCGCCGACGGCGGGCTGCGTTGCGTTGCGGGCTCGCGACTTGGCGCGCCTGTTGCCGCGGCTGGCGCGCCGCGCGGCGCTGGAAATCCGGTGAGACCATCTCGCCGGCGACTAAACGGAAATCGCGCCGGCCGCCGCCGCGGCGGCGCGTAGCGCCGCGATGTTGCGCGCATAGGCCGCCGCGTCGCCGCCCTGAAAAACCGCCGTGCCCGCGACGATCGTGTCGGCGCCGGCCTCAACGATCGCCGTGATGGTTTTTGTCGAAACGCCGCCGTCCACCTGCAATCTTATCGGACGCCGGCCGATCATCTCGCGGATGCGGCGGATCTTCGCGAGCTGCGAATGAATGAAACTCTGTCCGCCAAAGCCCGGGTTGACGCTCATGACGAGCACGAGGTCGATGTCGTCGAGCACGTGGTCGAGCGCCGTTTCGGAGGTCGCGGGGTTGAGGGAGACGCCCGCCATCTTGCCGGCCGCGCGAATGCGTTGCAGCGTACGGTGGAGGTGCGGCCCGGCTTCCGCGTGCGCGGTGATGAGATCGGCGCCGGCGTCCGCGAAGGCTTCGATATAGGGGTCGGCCGGGTCGATCATCAAATGCGCGTCGAAGACGCGGTCGGCGTGGGGGCGCAGCGCTTTTATCACCGCCGGGCCGAAGCTGATGTTGGGCACGAAATGGCCGTCCATCACGTCGAGATGTATCCAATCCGCGCCGGCCGCGACAACATCGCGCACTTCCTCGCCAAGCCGCGCGAAGTCCGCCGAGAGGATGGAGGGGGCGATGATGATGTCGGAGCCCATGGGTTTTTCCTGTTGGCGAGCGGCGGAACCCCGGACATGAAGAAGAGCGAATGGGCCGAGCCCTTCGCGCTCCCCATGCTCCGGCGAGGGCGCATCGCGGCCGTCGCTTCTTCCCTCACGCCCCGGCGATGCGCGGATCGAGCTTGCCGGCGGCGTATTGCTTCGCCATCTCGCTGAGCGGGATCGCCTTGATCTTGCTCGCCTGTCCCGCCGTGTTGAACTCCTGATAGCGTTGCACGCACACCTTGCGCATCGCCTCCTGCGCGGGCTTAAGATATTTGCGCGGGTCGAATTCGCCCTTGTTCTTGCCGAGCGTGTCGCGGATCGCCGCGGTCATCGCGATGCGGCAATCCGTGTCGATGTTGATCTTGCGCACGCCGAACTTGATGCCGCGCTGAATCTCCTCCACCGGCACGCCCCAGGTCTGCGGCATCTGCCCGCCCGCGGCGTTAAAAGCGTCCTGAAGCTCCTGCGGGACGGAGGACGAGCCGTGCATCACGAGATGCGTATTGGGCAGGCGGCGGTGGATTTCCTCCACGACATTCATCGCGAGAATCGCGCCGTCGGGCTTCCTCGTGAATTTATAGGCGCCATGCGAGGTGCCCATCGCGATGGCCAGCGCGTCGACCTTGGTCTTGGCGACGAAGTCCGCGGCCTGCGCCGGATCGGTCAGCAATTGATCGTGGCTGAGCTTGCCCTCGGCGCCGTGGCCGTCCTCCTTCTCGCCCTCGCCAGTCTCCAGCGAGCCGAGCACGCCGAGTTCGCCCTCGACCGAGGCGCCGACCCAATGCGCGAGATCGACGACGCTCTTGGTCACGCCGACATTATAGGCGTAATCGGCCGGGGTCTTGCCGTCGGCCTTGAGCGAGCCGTCCATCATGACCGAGGAGAAGCCGAAGCGAATGGCGCTGGCGCAGGTCGCCTCGCTATTGCCGTGGTCTTGATGCATGACGATGGGAATGTCGGGATACATGATGACCAGCGCCTCGATCATCTTGGCCAGCATGACGTCGTTGGCGTAGGAGCGCGCGCCGCGGCTCGCCTGGATGATGACCGGCGCGTCGACGGAGGAGGCCGCCTCGAGGACCGCCAGACCCTGCTCCATGTTATTGATGTTGAACGCCGGCACGCCATAGTCGTGTTCGGCGGCGTGATCGAGCAATTGTCGCAGGGTGACGAGAGCCATGATAGCAAGTCCTTCTAGTTCGTTTAAACCTTAGAGCAGCGCGGCGGCGGCTTGCGCGACCGTTTGCGGCGTGATTCCAAAATGCTCATATAGCGCCTCGGCGGGGGCGCTGGCGCCAAAGCCGGTCATGCCGACGAAGGCGCCGTTTTCGCCAAGCCAGCGGTCCCAGCCCAGCCGAACCGCCGCCTCGACGCCGACGCGCGGCGCGCTTCCCAGCACCGAGGCGCGATATTCCGCGGACTGCGCGGCAAACAGCTCGAAGCTCGGCATGGAGACGACCGCCGCGCGCTTGCCCAGCAACCCCAGCAGTTTCTCGGCCTCCAGCGCGATGGCCACTTCCGAGCCGGTGGCGAGCAGCGTCACGTCGCGCCCACCCTCGGGCTCCAGCACGACATAGGCGCCGCGCGCGGAGAGGTTTTCGGCGATGGGGCGCCGCAACGTCGGCAGGTTCTGGCGCGACAGGCTCAGCACGGAGGGCTTGGTCTTGGCGCCAAGCGCCAGCTCCCAGCATTCGGCGGTCTCGATCGCGTCGGCGGGGCGGAACACGTTGAGGTTCGGCATGGCGCGCAGGCTGGCGAGGTGCTCGACCGGCTGGTGGGTCGGGCCGTCCTCGCCAAGACCGATGGAGTCGTGGGTGAGCACGTAGATCACCCGCAGCCCCATCAGCGCGGCGAGCCGGATGGCCGGGCGCGCGTAATCGGAGAACACCAGGAAGGTGCCGCCATAGGGCGCGAAGCCGCCGTGCAGCGCGATGCCGTTCATCGCCGCCGCCATGCCGAATTCGCGCACGCCGTAATGGATGTAGCGGCCGGAAAAGTCCCGCCCGTTCACCGAACCCATCCCCTTGGTGATGGTGTAGTTGGAGTGGGTCAGATCGGCCGAGCCGCCGATCGTCGCGCGCGTCGCCTCGTTAATGACGCCGAGCGCCATCTCCGAGGATTTGCGCGTCGCGACATTGGGGGTTTCCCGCGCCAGTTGCTCGCGGAACGCCTTGAGCGGCGCCGCGATGTCGGCGGCGACGTCGCCGAGCATGAACCGCTCGAACTCGTCGCGCTTGGGCGAGTTGGCGAGCCGCTGCTTCCATGCCTCGCGCGCCGGGGCGCCGTGGCGTCCGGCCTCGCGCCAGCCGCTCAGGATTGGTTCGGGAACCTCGAACGGCGCGTGCGGCCAGCCGAGCTGCGCGCGCGCGGCGGCGATCTGGTCCGCGCCCAGCGGCGCGCCGTGCGCGCTTTCCTTGCCCTGCTTGCCCGGGGCGCCGTAGCCGATCATCGTGCGGCAGGCGATCATCGACGGGCGCGGGTCGCGTCGCGCGCGCGTCAGCGCGTCGGAGATCTCCTTGAAGTCATGGCCGTGAATCTGCTGGACATGCCAGCCGCTGGCGCGAAACCGCGCCGCCTGATCGGTCGAGGTGGCGAGGCTGGTCGGCCCGTCGATGGAGATCGAATTATCGTCCCAAAGCACGATCAACTTGGCCAGCCGCAAATGTCCGGCGAGGTCGATCGCCTCGTGGCTCACTCCTTCCATCAGGCAGCCGTCGCCGGCGACGACGTAAGTGAAGTGATCGACGAGTTCGTCGCCAAAGCGGGCGTTCTGGAGGCGTTCGGCGATGGCCATGCCGACGGCGGTGGCGAGTCCCTGGCCGAGCGGTCCGGTGGTGGTCTCGACGCCGGGCGCGTGGCCATATTCGGGATGGCCGGCCGTCTTGGAGCCGAGCTGGCGGAACTGCTTGAGATCCTCGATGAACAGGCCGGGATAGCCGACGAGATAGCCGAGCGCATAGAGCAACATGGAGCCGTGGCCGGCCGAGAGCACGAAGCGGTCGCGGTCGGGCCAGCGCGGATCGGCGGCGTCGAATTTCAGAAAGCCGCGGAACAGGATGCTCGCGACATCGGCCATGCCCATGGGCATGCCGGGGTGGCCGGATTTCGCCTTCTCGACCGCGTCCATCGCCAGCGCGCGAATGGCGTTGGCGTCGTCCCGGCCGCATTCCACTATATGTTCATGTTCGGACATCGAAGCTTCCTTTAACCGATGCTCTTGCGGCGCCTGACCAGATCGAGAATTCTCGGCGTCAGGATGAGCTGCATCGCGAGGTCGAGTTTATTGCCGGGTATGACGATGGAATTGGCGCGCGACATCCAGCTGCCGGCGATCATCGTCACGAGATAAGGAAAGTCCACCCCCTTGGGGTCGCGAAAGCGAATGACGACGATGGATTCGTCCGGCGTCGGAATCGAGCGGGCGACGAATGGATTGGAGGTGTCGACGGTCGGCGCGCGCTGGAAGTTTATGTCGGTCTCCGAGAACTGCGGGCAGATGTAATAAACGTAATCGTGCATCCGGCGCAGAATGGTCTCGGTGACCGCCTCGGTGGTGTAGCCGCGTGAATCGCGGTCGCGCAGCAGCTTCTGCGTCCATTCGAGGTTAATGACCGGCACCACGCCGATCTTGAGGTCCGCGTAGCGCGCCACGTTGACGTCGTCGGTGACCACGGCGCCGTGCAACCCCTCGTAGAACAGCAGGTCGGTGTTGGGCGGCAACTCTCGCCAAGGCGTGAAGGAGCCGGGCGGGGCGTGAAAGACCGCCGCCTCGTTCTCGTCGTGGACATAGTGGCGGCAGCGTCCCGTGCCGGATTCGCCATATTCGCGAAACATGGTTTCGAGCTCGGCGAGCAGGTTCGCCTCCGGCCCGAAATGGCTGAAATGATGATTGCCCCGCGCCTGGGCGTCGAGCATGACCTGCTTCATCTCGTCGCGGTCGTGGCGATGAAAGGAATCCCCCTCGACATAGGCGACCTCGATGCGCTCGCGCCTAAAAATCTGCTCGAAGGTCGCCTTGACCGAGCTGGTGCCGGCTCCCGAGGAGCCGGTGATCGAAATGATGGGATGCTTGGCTGACATGGCGCGCTTATCGCAGGGATTGGGGCGGTTGTCTCGACGCTCGGCTGATTTTGGCGGCCTTCCGCCGCCCTCGACGGGGCTTGTCGCACACCGCCGCCACGGCGCGCAAGCGCCGCCCCGTCCCGCGTTATCCTTCGTCGCCTCACCCGAACTTGTTGTTCTTCGGGAACCCCCGCGGCGGCAGCCGCCCCGCCTCGGCGCGATGGCCGAGCCATTCCTTCAGCTCGGCGCGCGGAACATTGAACACCCGCCCCGATGAATCCGTCCAGCTCAGCCCTTCCTCCAGATGGAACACCTTGGCGTCGGAAACGCCGCCGTCCTTATAGCGCTGCATGCGAACGCCCTTGCCGCGCGCCATGCGCGGCGCCTCCGCCAGCGGAAACACCAGCAGCTTGCGGTTCTCGCCGATGATCGCGACATGATCGCCGTGGGCGGGCGCGATGATCTTGAGGCGCGCCGGCGCGTCGATGTTCAGCACGGCGCGGCCCTTGCGCGTCGTCGCGATCAGATCGTCCTCGCTGGCGACGAAGCCGCGGCCGTCGTCGCCGATCAGCAGCAGGGCGGCGCCCGGCGTGTAAAGAGCCACCCGAACGATGCTGGCGTCTTCGTCGATGTCGGCGAGCAGGCGGATCGGCTCGCCATGACCGCGCCCGCCCGGCAGCTTGGCGGCGTCGAGCGTGAACACCTTGCCGTTGGAGGCGAAGGTTAAGATCTTCGAGGTCGTCTGCGCGAAAAACGCCGCGTCCAGCGCGTCGTCGCCCTTGTATTGCAGGGTGGACACGTCGGCGACATGGCCCTTGAGCGCGCGAATCCAGCCCATTCGCGAGGCGACGACGGTGATCGGCTCGCGTTCGATCATGGCTTCCGTCAGATCGATGTCGCCCGTCTCCGGAACGCCCTCGAAGCTCGTGCGCCGCGCCCCGAGCTTGGTTTGCGGCCCAAAGGTCTTTTTCAACTCGCGGATTTGCGCGGTGATGGCGCGCCATTGCTTGGGCTCGTCGCCGAGCAGCCCCTCGACCTCGGCGCGCTCCTTGGTCAGTTCGGCGTGCTCCTTGCGCAGCTCCATCTCCTCCAGCTTGCGCAGGGCGCGCAGGCGGGTGTCGAGTATGTAGTCGGTCTGAACGTCGGTGAGCTTGAACGCGGCTTTCAGCGCGCTCTTGGCGTCGTCCTCCTCGCGAATGATGCGGATGACCTCGTCGAGGTTGAGGAAGACGACCAGCATCCCCTCGAGCTGTTCGAGCCGCCGCAGCATCGCTGTCAGCCGATGGCGCGAGCGGCGCAGCAGCACGTCGCGGCGGTGGTCGAGCCATTGCCGCAGCATCTCGTCGAGCGACAGCACGCGCGGCGCGACGCCGTCGACCAGCACGTTCATATTGACCGAAAAGCGCGTCTCCAGCTCGGACAGCTTGAACACCGTCTCCATCATCAGCGCCGCATCGACATTTTTCGCGCGAGGCTCGAGAATAATTCGGACATCCTCGGCGGATTCGTCGCGGACATCGGCGACCAGCGGCAGTTTCTTCTCCATGACCAGCTCGGCGAGCCGCTCGATCAACCGCGATTTCTGCACGCCATAGGGAATCTCGGTGACCACCACGACCCAGCCGCCGCGCGCGACCTCCTCCTTGTTCCAGCGGGCGCGCAGCCGGAACGAGCCGCGCCCGGTGCGATAGGCCTCGACGATGTCGGCGCGCGTGTCGACGACGATGCCGCCCGTGGGGAAATCCGGCCCTTGCACGAAGGTCAGCAATTGCTCGGCGGTCGCGGTGCGGTGGCCGATGAGGTACAGCGCGGCGTCGCAAAGCTCCGCGACATTGTGCGGCGGCACCGAGGTCGCCATGCCGACCGCGATGCCCTGCGAGCCATTGGCCAGCAGATTGGGCAGCGCCGAGGGCAGCACGACCGGCTCCTCCTCCTCGCCGGAATAATTGGGCTTGAAGTCGATGGCGTCGTCGTCGATCCCCTCGAGCAGCAGCCGCGCCACGGCGGTCATGCGCGCCTCGGTGTAGCGATAGGCGGCGGCGGAATCGCCGTCGATATTGCCAAAATTGCCCTGGCCGTCGACCAGCGGGTACCGCGACGAAAATTCCTGCGAGAGGCGCACCAGCGCGTCGTAGATCGCCTGGTCGCCATGCGGATGGAACGAGCCCATCACGTCGCCGACGATCTTGGCGCATTTCTTGAACGGCGAGGCCGGGTCGAGCCGCAGAATGTGCATTCCATAAAGAATGCGCCGATGCACCGGTTTTAGCCCGTCGCGCGCGTCGGGCAGCGCCCGCCCGGTGATGGTCGACAGCGCATAGCGCAGATAACGGTCTTCCAGCGCCTCGCGCAGCCCGATCGGCGTCGCCGGCTTATCCTCGCCGCCCGCCGGGGGAGAAGAGCCCTTTTGCGCCATCGCCAAAATCCTTCCGTCGCGCCGCCGCCGCCGCGAGCCGATTCGGGCGCGGCGCGTTCCCCGTTTGTATGGACATCGGCGCGGCCGGGCGCAAGCCGGGCGGGTGGGGGTGGGGCGGGTTGAGTTTCCGCACATGACCCCAATCAGACCTTTGGGTTGTATTTGGTGTTCGAGCTCACGCATAGTGCAAGATCGATGCGCCGTGGCCGGGCCCGCACTCGCGCTTGAGATCGCGCCTGTTCAGAACGCCTGCTTCAACCCTATGAGGTATCCGCGACGCGGGCCGTATTGCGGGGCGAACACGCCGATGCCGGAGCCGTCGCGCAGTTCATAGGCGTGATCGAGCAGATTGACGACGTCGAAGCGAAGCGTGAGCGGCTTGCTCCATGGCGTCGATAACTCGCGCGATAGGCCGAGGTTTACTTGCGTATAGGGCGAGACGTGACCGGTGTTGGCGAATCCGTTGCGGAGCCCGCTCCCGTAGATCAGATCGGCGGAAACCAGCGTCCCGAGCAGGCGATAGGAGGCGCCGGCGGAGCCGGTCCACGTCTGGGCGTGATCCGTGTAGACGTAGTGCGTCGCGATATAGGGGAATTCGGAGGCGTCGAACAGGAACTGGTTGGACGTGACTTGCGTCGCCCGCTGGCGGCCCCAGGCGAGATTGCCGTAGGCGCGGAAATCGCCACTCTGATAGGCGGATTTGAATTCGACGCCGGTGTTATAGGCGCGATCGTAGTTGAAGGCGGTGAGCACCAGCGCCTGCCCGAATTGCCCGTCGTCGATGAGATTGCGCGCGCGTTTGAAGTAGGCGTCGACGCCGACTTCAAGCTCCTTCGTCAGTTTCCGGGTCACGCCCGCGTCAACATAATTCGCCCGCTCTGGCCGCACCGGGCTCGAAAGCGGGACCGACGGCTGCTGCGTCGTGTTGTTGTAGAGCGCCAAATTCGTGGGAACCGCTAGCGCCTGCTGCGGCGGCGTGAAAAAGCGGGCGTAGCCGACATGGAAAGTCGTGTCGTCGACCGGCCTGTAGACGACGCTGGCGCGCGGGCTGAGCTGGTTCGCATCGACGAACTGCCACATCTGATCGAAGCGCAGCCCGGTGTTCAGCGTCAATCGGTCGGCGATCTTCCATTCGTCTTGGGCATAGACGCCGGCAAGCCAGCCGAGCTTGGAATTCGGGTCGCTCACGCCGAAGGGCGAGTCGATCGGGTTTCCATTCACATAGAGCGGCTGGATGATCGAGGAATTGACGGTTTGCGTCTTCTCGCCGCTGACCGTGAAGCCGGCGCGCAAGGTATGTCCGCCGCCGATGCGATAGGCCCCGTCGCCTTGCAGTCCGTTGACGAAGCTCGAGCGGTAGATGTCCGAGGAAACGCCGTTGAAGATGAGATCGCCAATTCCGTCGGGGACGAAATGTAGCTCCGAGTAGCGCGAGAAGAACGATAGTTGCGTGTCGATATCGCCTCCCGCGCGGGTCAAGGCGACGATGTTGTAGTAGCTGCGCTCGACTTGGTTCTCGTTGAGCTTGCCGGAATCGAATGTACCAATGCCGAAGGCGGTGAACTGCGGCGGCTGCCCGGGGTTGTTGGGGATTTGATAATTGGCGACCGAGTTTCCAGTAATAAAGCTGAGCTTGGTCGCGTCGTCGATGGCGTAGGACATGAAGCCGAAGAACTTGCCCTGCCGGAACCGGTCGTGGATCGCCTCATGGCTATCCGTCGGATTCTCGATCCCCAGACTGCTCATGGACAGCCGCCCCGCCGCGAAGACCTCCCATGGGCCGAACTTCGCGCCATGGTCGAAGGCGGTCTGGCCCGTCCCGTGGCTGCCGCCGTAAACGCTGACGCTGCCGCCGGGCGTCGGTGGCGGCGCGCGCGAGACGATGTCGACGAGGGCGGAGGTCCGCAGCCCATATTGTGCCGGCAGCGCCCCGGTGACGAGCGACGCGGAGCCGGCGAAGGCTGTCTCGATAAGCTGCGAAAAACCGGAAACGCCGTCCGGCAAGAGAATGCCATTGACGCGATACTGCACATTGGCGTGTTCATTGCGAATGTGGAGATTGCCGCTGGCGGCGGAATCCTGCGACACGCCGGGCGTTTGCAATAAGATTTTTTCGAGGGGCGTCTGATCGCCTTGCGGCAGCGCCTCGATCGCCGCGCGATCCAAGGCGAAGACATTCGCGCCGGTTTTGGGGAGTAGACGTTCCTGAAGGTCGGCGGCGCGGTCCGACGGCGGCGCGGCTTGAGTGGTCGTCGGCGCCGCGTGGGCCGAGGGCGCGGTCCGTCGGACGATTTGCGCGGCGAGATGATTTGATTGGGCCGGCGCTCGCCGCGTGGCGATGTGTCTTGTTGCGATATGTCCTGGAGCGGGGCCGACGGTGATCGTCGGCAAGGCCGTCTGTCCGAGAACGCCCGCGCTCCAGGGGAAAGCCGCGACGGCGAGAGCGAGAAGGCGCATATATCCAGCACTCATCGGTTTTCCCCGTTTTGCCAAAAGCCTGAGACCGGCGACGAACGACCCGACCCGCGCCTATGTAATGTTATAACATATTTAAGAGCGCCTTGGTCAATGTCCCCTTCGGAAAAAACTTGCCGGGGCGATGAAGAGCGTCCTCGCCATTTCAGACGACGGCTGTTTATGGAGCAACGCCGAAGTTTCAAATTTGCCCAATGTCGTGGATGCGGCGCGCTCGCCACCGGCCCCG
The DNA here is from genome assembly GCA_963699455.1 of uncultured Alphaproteobacteria bacterium. Classification (GTDB taxonomy): domain Bacteria; phylum Pseudomonadota; class Alphaproteobacteria; order Rhizobiales; family Beijerinckiaceae; genus Methylocystis. The sequence goes on from CAVOTY010000008.1 coordinate 540,533, forward strand.
GATCGGGCTAAGACGGCGCGAAACGCCGCGCGCCGCGCGCCGCGAAAAGGTCTCGCCCTAAAAAATGAACGCTCCCACGCCCCACGCCAAGCCTGCCCCGTCGCCGCTCGCCGATCCCATCTCCCGGCGGCGCACTTTCGCGATTATTTCGCATCCCGACGCCGGCAAGACCACGCTGACCGAAAAGCTGCTGCTGTTCGGCGGCGCCATTCAGCTCGCCGGCCAGGTGCGCGCCAAGCGCAACGCCACGCAGACCCGCTCCGACTGGATGAGCATCGAGCGCGAGCGCGGCATTTCCGTCGTCACCTCGGTCATGACCTTCGAATATGGCGGCTGCGTCTTCAACCTGTTGGACACGCCGGGCCACGAGGACTTTTCCGAGGACACCTACCGCACGCTGTCGGCGGTCGACGCCGCCGTCATGGTCATCGACGCGGCCAAGGGCATCGAGGCGCGCACGCGAAAACTGTTCGAGGTGTGCCGGCTGCGCGATATTCCGATCGTCACCTTCATCAACAAGCTCGACCGCGAGGCGCGCGACCCGTTCGAACTGCTCGACGAGATCGAAAAAACGCTGGCGCTCGACACCGCCCCCGTCACCTGGCCGATCAGCCGCGGCAAGACTTTTGCTGGAACCTATTGTTTCGCCACGAAGTCCGTTCGCAAGCTCGACAAGGACGACCAGTTGATGACCGTCTCCGGCCTCGACGACCCCAAGCTCATCGCGCTGCTGCCGCCGTTCGAGGCCGACGCCTGGCGCGAGGAGGCGGAACTCGCGCAAGAGGGCGCCAAGCCCTTCGATCTCGCGGCGTTTCGCGAGGGCCATCTGACGCCGGTGTATTTTGGCAGCGCGCTGCGCAATTTCGGCGTGCGCGATCTCATCGACGCGATGGCCGCCCATGCGCCGCCGCCGCGCGCCCAGCAGGCCGACAAGCGCCCGGTCGAGGCCGACGAGCCCAAGATGACCGGCTTTGTCTTCAAAATTCAAGCCAATATGGACCCCAACCACCGCGACCGCATCGCCTTCATGCGCGTCTGCTCGGGCAGACTGTCGCGCGGCATGAAGGCGAAGCTGGTGCGCACGGGCAAGCCGATCAGCCTCAGCGCGCCGCAGTTCTTCTTCGCGCGCGACCGCTCCATCGCCGATGAGGCGTTCGCTGGCGACGTCGTCGGTCTACCCAATCACGGCATACTGCGCATTGGCGACACGCTGACCGAGGGCGAGGATCTGGTGTTTCGCGGCGTGCCGAGCTTCGCGCCGGAAATCCTGCGCCGCATCACGCTCGGCGACGCGATGAAGGCCAAGAAGCTGCGCGAGGCGCTGATGCAGCTCGCCGAGGAAGGCGTCGTGCAGCTATTCATCCCGCGGGACGGCTCGGGCGCCATCGTCGGCATGGTCGGCGCGTTGCAGCTCGACGTGCTGCAGACGCGACTCAAGGCCGAATATGGGCTGCCCGTCGCTTACGAGGTCTCGCGCTTCACGCTGTGCCGGTGGATCGCGTCGGACGATAAAACCGCGCTGCGCGACTTTATCGACGCGCATAATTCGGCCATCGCGCTCGATATCGACGGCGACCCCGTGTTCATGGCGCCCAGCGCCTATTCGCTGCGCTACGACAGCGAGCGCCACCCGAAAATCACCTTCTCCGATGTGAAGGACTATCAAAAGAGCAGCGCCGAGAACGGCTAGAATCTCGCCCGGCGCCGCTCAAAACTCCACCCAGTCGTCCGCCGCGGCGGCGGCTTGGCCAGATTGTCGTCGGACGCGGCGCGGCGCCGGTGCGCGCGTCGGCGCGGCGGCCCTGGCTTCGCCTCGACGCCCGCTGGCGGGCTCGCGGGAAATCTCGAACGCCGCGATCAGCTCCGCCAGTCGCTCGCTTTCCTGAACGAGCGACTGGCTCGCGGCGGTCGCCTCCTCGGCCATCGCGGCGTTCTGCTGGGTGATCACATCCATGTGGTTGATCGCCGAGTTCACCTCCTGCAACCCGACCGCCTGTTCTCCGGCGCTCGACGCGATTTCGGCGATAACCGAATTGATCGTCGTCACCTGCCCGGCGATGCGCTCCAGCGCCTTGCCGGTTTCCGCCACCAGCGCGACGCCGTCGCCGACCTGCGCCGCCGATGTCGCGATCAGCGCCTTTATTTCCCTCGCGGCCTCGGCCGAGCGCTGCGCCAGCGCGCGCACCTCGGCGGCGACGACCGCGAAGCCCTTGCCGGCGTCGCCGGCGCGGGCCGCCTCGACCCCCGCGTTGAGGGCGAGCAGGTTCGTCTGGAAGGCGATTTCGTCGATCACGCCGATAATCTGGCTGATCTGTTGCGACGACGTGGAGATCCTGCCCATGGCGTCGACGGTGCGGCGGACGACATCGCCGCTTTGCGCGGCGTCGCCCAGCGCGGTTCCGATCGTTCCATGCGCCTGCCGGGCGCCTTCCGCGGTCTTGCGCACCGTCGCGGTGATCTCGTTCAGCGCCGCGGCGGTTTCCTCGAGGCTCGCCGCCTGCTGCTCGGTGCGATGCGAGAGATCGCCCGAGGCCGCGGCGATTTCCTGCATGCCGGAAAGGACGTTGCCGGCGGTCGCGTCGACGCTCTTCAACGCCGCCTCAAGCTGAGCGATCGACGTGTTGAAATCGTTTTGAAGCGTCCGGTACACATCGGGAAGCGCTTCACTCATGCGATGGGTGAGATTCTTTTGCGCGAGCTTGGCGAGGCCGAGGCCGATCGAATTGGCGACCAGCGCGCGTTCGCGATCGAGCGCCTCGGCCTCGCCCTTGAGCCGCGCCTCCTCGGCCGCGTCGAGATAGACGGATATGGCGATGTCCATGTCGAGGAAGATCGCCTTCATCAACGCCGCGAGCGCGGCGCCGAAATCCTCGCCCTCTTGCTTAGACGACCGCCCGATCAGCTTGCGCGGCCAACGCTCGGAAACGATCTCCTTGATCAGATGCTCGGCGATCAGCGCATAGCCGCCAATATACCAACGCGGTTCGAGCCCGATGCGCGCATGCGCCTCGCCGATCCTGCGCACGCTGGCGTAATAGTTTTCATCGACATTGCCCGAGCTTATGGCGCTCCAGTGCCCAAGTTGCGCCTTCTTGGCCCCCTCGATATGCGCGTCGCTGGAAAAAAACTTGCGCACGGCGGGCGTCGCGCGCACCTCGTCGTAAAACCTGTCGAGGGCGAGCGGCAACTCTCGCTTGACGATCTCGCTCAGCGATTTGACTCGCTCGCGGGTTTTTGGGTCGAGCCGCATGAAGGCCGTTCGCTCCGCGAGAATCCGCTCGACGCTCAGCGAGTCGTAATAGTCCAGGAACGGTTTTGGCAACATCGTTCCAGCCGCGATCTCCAAGCCATAGCGCGGGTGCCCGGACCAACGCACCTCGGTCGTGATCGACCCGAGGTCGCGAACGGATACAATGATTCTTTCGCCGATCCGCAGGTGTGTCCCCGCGCCGACGACGATGCAGACGCCGCCCGGCGCGATGTTCGAGATCGCGCCGCTTATCGCGCCGCTCTCGGTATCTAGCTGCGCGCTAAGCGAGCAGTCACGCCGTTCGGCGCGACGGTTTTCGGAACCAGGGACTTCGCGCTTCCGCGTGGAATTGGAAGGATCATTTGCCATGTTGTTCATATCCGAAAAATTCGACATCGCCGGCGTTAAATGCGCGCGGGTCCAAGCCTGAAGCTGATTTTGGAAACATGCGGGTGAAGCGCCGCGGGGGATCGATGAGCATCATGCAGCCGGCGGAACACATCCGAGCCGGTCGATCGCGCTGATTATAGTAATGGCTCAGTTAAAAGTTCCTTTACCCAATGTGTATGAGACGCGACGTTAAGCGCGGCCGCGCCGACGAAAGTCGCCATGAAGGCGGCCGCGCGACATTTCGTCGCTCGCCACTAATCAACGATGCGGTCGTATTAACGACGCGACCGAAGCGCCACGCCGCGCCTTATCTCGCCCAGACGAACCAGAACGACACCGCGATCGCCAGGGCGAACCCGATCATCAAACTGCGCAGGAAGCCGCCGCCAAACTCGTCCATTTTTTATCCCGTCGTTACGCCGCCAACTGGAATTATGATCGCGGTCGCCGGCGCCGACAAGCCTCCTCGCGCCACGGGGCGCGGCCCGGGAACATTGGCGCGCCCCACGTGATTAAGCCTCAAGCAAGAAACGCGCATTATCCATTCGAAACGCCGGAGCGACCGGGAATTGAAAAGCCGGCGACCGGTCCAAGCGTTCATCGCGGCGCGGCGCGCTCGGACGCCACCGGGCGGGCGATTTTCGCGGAACAGGAGACGCCTTAGCCGTGACAGACGTAATCAACGCCGTCTCGATTTTGCTCGACGCCAGGGATGCGTTCCTGAACGCCTTCGAAAAATCCGTCGTCGCCTCCCTGCCCGAAATCGAGGCCGCCATCGTCGAGCGCGCCGCGGCGCGCGATGGCGCGAGCCAAAACGTGCTGATCGCGACCATAATGGTCGAGGCCGCGCATGCGCGCGACATCGTGCTGCGGGGCGCGGAGGTGGACACCGAGTATTTCGTCGCGCAACGCGTCAAAAGCGCCGCCGATAATGTTTCGCGGCTCGTGAGACTGAGCCAATCGACCGTGGCCTCGCTGCCGCGCCGACCACGCTGACCAGGCCGCGCGCGATCCTTGCTCGCGACGCCTATCTGCCTTCGCCTTGCGTCGCGGCGAGCCAGTCGTCGACGAAGCGGCCGACATCCTCCCAGTCGGTATAGGCGACGTCGCCCACGGTCGCGGCGTCGAGACCTCCGGGCTTCACAAAGTAGCGGAGCAGGGCGCGCTTGAAGTAATCGTACTGAGTGTATTTCAACGCCCCCGCCACCAGACGCGTGGCCGCCGGCTTCAATCCCGTTTCCTCGATGAAGGCGTCGACGGCTCGCTGGGCCTCGGCGCGGCCTTGCGCGCCCGGCTCCAGCATGGCGAGATTGACCGAGAAGAACGCCGTGGGAACCACGTTCAGCCAGTCGAGGTTCTGCTTGACGAAATGCGCCAGCGCGGTCTGATGCCGTTGATGATGCACGGAGCCGCCGATGACGACCCCGCTGTAAATGGGCTGCGCCTGGGCGGCCTCGGGCGTGGCGCTGTCGACGAGATCAACGACCTTGCCGTGTCCGCGCAGGCGCTCGGCGATGAACGTGGCCACGTCGCGCGCGTGGCCTTCGGTCGTGCCATACACCACAAGGATCGGCTGCATTGATCGCTCCCTTGTCAGGCGAACCCTTCACGGCGCCTTGGCGTTTGACGCGCCGCGGCGGCGGCGCGACTTCAGCAGCCGCCGGCGCGGCGATCAGCGGCTCCCGTCAAAATCCTGTACATCGGGCCTCTCGGCCGCGGATCGAGGGCCTCGTGGAGAATCCCGTCCATGTAGCGGTCGCGTTGGTAGGTGGACACGGGATCGATCCATTCATAGGCCGGTTGCGTCGCGTAGAGATTGGTCGAGCCGACGGGAACGACAACGCCGGAATTGACGAAGCTCCGCCGGTTGACCACGAGCGGGCCGCGGCCCGTCGCGTAAATCGCGCCGCGGTAGTGATGGTGGCGCGGCCGCGCCGTGGCGGCGTCGACCGAGGCCAAGCCGGCGATCAAGCTCAGCGCCAGGGTGATTTTGAGCGAATTGCGCATCTTCCAGCGGCTCCTTCATGCTAACGACTTGGCGAAGACAGTAATGGATCGCCGCCCGGAGCGATAGGCTTCGGGCGGCGATCCACGGGAATAGCGTCACGAAAGGAACGGCGTCACGATCAGCGGGCCTTTTTCGTATGTTTGGGCGCGAGCCCATCGGTCTTGAACGGCGGCGCGGCGGAATGCGCGTCGAGCCAGCTGTTCTTGGCGGCGTTGGCCGACGCCGTCGCTCCCGCCGCCGAGCAGTCGCCGCCTCGGCCTTGCTCCGCCGCGCCGAAAAACCGATCGAACGCCGCGTCCTCGCCATTCGATAGATAGTCGAGCCGGTCCAAAATGCATCCCAGCGCGCGGCGGTCGATCGGCTTGGCGGGCGCGCCGCAGACGACGCCGGCGATTTCGACCGGCTGCTTGTCGCCAGCGAGGCGGAGGGCGAGGCAAGCGCGTTCGGTGGCCGCGCCTTCGCCGGCGGCCGGCGTCGACAGCCGGATATCCGCCGTCTCCAGGGCTCCAAAGCGCGAGCCGAGCGTCGAGGGCTGGCTGATCTTGACGACGGCGAGACCGGCCCCCGCCGCGTGGCGCGTCATATCGAGGAAGAAATCGGCGGCCGCGCGCTTTTCGGCGGGCGCCGGGCGGATATCGAGACGCAGATACGGACCGCCAAACGCGAATTCGCCGATCGTCAGATTGTCCTCGCGTCCGCCCGTCGCATCCGCCCGACGCGTCGCGAAGGTCTTCTTTTCCTTGGCGAATTCCGGCGCCGTCAAGTCGAAGGCGGCGCGTTGCTTCACGCTGGCGGCGGTCGAGGCCGGAACGCTAGCGTCGGATTCGCCATGCGCGGCCGCCGCTTCGACGACCGGCCGCGGCTTGACGAAGAACAGCGAAACGCCAAGCACCAGGAGCGCGGCGCCGCCGATCGCCGCGGCCGCGAGGTTGCCCATGGGGCGGGCGTGAATTGGCTTCGCGCCGGGGCGCAACTCATAATGTTGATCAAAACCGCACATACTCATGACGCAACTCCAAAAACCGCCTTCGCCAGCAGGCGTTAACCTCAATCGTTTTTGCGCCGAATTATCCAAAACAAAGTTACCGTCCGGCAATTGCTTGGCGGCACGGTGAACAAACGGTTTACGTCGGGTTTCGCTTGGTTTTCCGGCGCGAAAAAGCCCGCGCGAGGGTGTCGCGCGGGCTGGCTTTTTATCGCCGTCGGTTAATCGGCGGCGAGACTTACTCCTCGCCCTTGCCCTTCTTTTTCGGGGCGTCGCCCTCGCGCGCCTTCAGGGCCGCGCCGAGGATGTCGCCGAGCGAGGCGCCGGAATCCGCCGAGCCATATTGCGCGATGGCCTCCTTCTCCTCGGCCATCTCAAGCGCCTTGATCGACACGGCGATCTTGCGCGCCTTGCGGTCGAACAGGGTCACGCGCACATCGACCTTTTCGCCGACGGCGAAACGCTCGGGACGCTGATCGGCGCGATCGCGCGCCAGCTCCGCGCGCTTGATGAAGGTGGTGAGGTCGGTGCCGATGATCTTGACGTCGATGCCGGCTTCCTTGACCTCCGTCACCTCCGAGGTCACGACGGCGCCCTTCTTGAGATCGACGGCCCCGCCCTCCTCGGCGCCGGCCGAGGCGAAGGGATCGCCCGCGAGCTGCTTCACGCCGAGCGAGATGCGCTCCTTCTCGACATCGACGTCGAGCACCTGAGCGTTGATCACATCGCCCTTCTTGAACTCCTCGATCACCTGCTCGCCCGCGCGGTTCCAATCGAGATCGGACAGATGGATCATGCCGTCCACGTCGCCGTCGAGGCCGATGAACAGGCCGAACTCGGTCTTGTTCTTGACCTCGCCCGAAACGGTCGAGCCGATCGGGTGCTTCTCGGCGAAGACTTCCCAGGGATTTTGCAGGCACTGCTTGAGGCCGAGCGAAATGCGGCGCTTGACCGGATCGACCTCGAGCACCTGAACGTCGACCTCCTGGCTCGTCGAGACGATCTTGCCGGGATGGACGTTCTTCTTGGTCCAGGACATTTCGGAGACGTGGACCAGCCCCTCGATGCCCGGCTCCAATTCGACGAAGGCGCCGTAGTCGGTGATGTTGGTCACGCGGCCATGGAACCTGGCGCCGATCGGATATTTGGCCTCGATGCCCTGCCAGGGATCTTCCAGCAGCTGCTTCATGCCAAGCGAGATGCGATGAGTCTCGTGGTTGATCTTGATGATCTTCACGCGGACGGTCTGGCCGATGGTCAGCACCTCGGAGGGGTGATTGACGCGGCGCCAGGCGATATCCGTGACATGCAGCAGCCCGTCGATGCCGCCAAGATCGACGAAGGCGCCGTAATCCGTGATGTTCTTGACGACGCCGTCGATGACCTGGCCCTCTTCGAGGTTGGCGACGATCTCGTGGCGCTGCTCGGCGCGGCTCTCTTCCAGAACGGTGCGGCGCGACACGACGATATTGCCGCGGCGGCGATCCATCTTCAGGATATGAAACGGCTGCGGCACGTTCATCAACGGCGCGGCGTCGCGGATCGGCCGGATGTCGACCTGGCTGCGCGGCAGGAAGGCCACGGCGCTGTCGAGATCGACCGTGAAGCCGCCTTTGACCTGATTGAAGATGACGCCATCGACCTTCTCGTTGTTCTCGAAGGCTTTTTCCAGCTTGACCCAGCTTTCCTCGCGGCGCGCCTTGTCGCGCGAGATGACGGCTTCGCCGAGCGCGTTTTCGATGCGCTCGAGATAGACCTCGACCTCGTCGCCCACCTTCGGGGCGGGGTCGCGGCCAAAGCCGGTGAATTCCTTGAGCGCGACGCGCCCCTCGGTCTTGAGACCGATGTCGACGACGGCGACGTCCTTTTCGATCGCGACGACGCGGCCCTTGATGACGGAGCCTTCAAATGCGTCGGAGCCGCCGTAGCTCTCATCGAGAAGAGCGGCGAAATCGTCGCGCGTCGGCGCGCGCTGTGAAGTTGCGGATGCCATTGTTTCTCCTGGAGGCTCCATTCAAGGAGCTGCGCCGGCTGGGTTGGCGTTGTCGGGAGCCCCCGGCTTCTCGGACGCCTCTCGATCGCGCCGCTCAAAAGCGGACATGATCCGGGAAACGAAAGTTCAAACGAACTGGCCGGCGCGGCCCGAGGGTCGAAGGACTAAAGGCGAAGTGGTGAAATCGCTCGCGCGATCCCCCGCGTCAAATCCGATGCGGGCCGCGCCTCAATAACAAGCATTCTCCGCTCGCGCAAGCCCGACGGGGCGCGCGGCGGCGGCTCGCGCGCCTTTTCCGGCGACCGCGCGCGCCTCGTCTCATTCACGGTCGGCGATGAACGGATTCAAGAATGCGTCCTTGTTTTCCCGCAGCCTTTCGAGATGCACGGCGGCCAATCGGGCGAGACAGGCGTCGCCCGTCGGGGTCATGATCAACAGCGAGCGGCGGCGATCGGTTGGATCGGTCTGGCGCCTGACCAATTTGGCGTGAACCAGCCGCGAGACCAGTTCGGCGCCGCTGTGATCGCGGATCATCAGTTGTTCCGCGAGTTCGCCAACGCTGATGTGAACGCCGGCGCGGAAGGTCTTGATGACCAGCAGCGCCTGATACCACTGCATCGTCAGGCCAAAATCCGCGGCGGCCTGTTCGCTGAAGGCCAGAAACCGTCGCAGCGCGTGCCGAAACCTCGCCAGGGCGAGCAATTCCTCCTCGGTCGGCGTCCGTTCGCCGACGGCGGCGTCGGCCGCGTTTTTTAAATCGATCACAAATGAACCCTCGCGGCGACTTTCAAAATTATGTTGCGCCAAGACCCGATCGCGCCAAGACCCGATCGTATCAAGACCCTATCGTATCAAGACCTATCGGCGCAAAATCTTATCGCGCCAAGGCCCTTTCGCGACAATGTTTTCCACGACTCGATTCCATCGTCATCATAATGTCGTTTGATCCGTTTGCAACGCGCCTCGCCAGTGTGTCGCATCGCGATGGAGCCCGGGCGAGACCGTCAAATCGGCCGCGGCCGCGGATAGGATTTCGCGTCGTCCGAACTCGAGAGGCGTTCTTCCTTCCGTTGGACATGCCCCAGACTCGCCGCGATCGAATCGAGCTCCTCGACCATCTGCTCGATCAAGAGAGACAGTCCGGCCCGTTCGCGGTCGCTGGGGAAGGTCTCGGAACGCAGCGCCCCGCCGATGAACAGCAGTTTGGCGGCCGCGCCGTCGAGGCGATCGACAAGGCGTGTTTTGTCGGTCCGGATCGCCCGTCCGACGGGGTTTGACGTCGATGTCGTTGTCATGGATTCCTCGCGTTGGGTTCGATGTCGGGTCAAGCGGTTCCTGGCCCCTCCGAGATACTCGGACTCGCGCTCTCCGGACTCGCCAAGCGTCGCGATACTGGCTCGCCAATGGCGCGGCGTCGGTGCGCCGCCGCACGCGCCGCGATCCGGGCTTCAGCGTCTTCGCGACGCCCGCTGATGGCATGTCTTCACCCAGCCGCCGCGACCGTCCGGGCGCGTCGCGCAACCGGGTTTCGCCGGCCGGCGCGTGTAAAGGTGGATCACCGCCCGATGGCGCCGGTCGAACCGCCGGTTGGAAAAATCATGGCCGCCGATAAAGACGTTGCGTCCAAATCGCGCCTCGGCGAAGGCCGTCGCCCCGCCGGCGGCGAGCCAGGCCGCGGACGCCAATGGCAAGCGCGCCGCGAGCCCAACTCCGGCGATGGCCGTTCGTATCGTCATCTTCCCTCCCACGCCGCGTCACTTCAATAAATCGGGTGCGCTTGGCACAATGCCAAAACCTTTTGGGCGACGTCGTCCAGCGTCCGCGCGTCGGCGGGGTCGCGCAGCACGCGATCCAGCCAGCCGCCGATGGCCCGAAACGCGTCGACGCCGAAGCCGCGCGTCGTTCCAGCGTTGCTGGACAGGCGCAGGCCCGACGGCGCCTCCGGCGGACGCGGATCGAACGGGATGAGGTTCTTGTTGACGGCGAGACGGGCGCGCTCCAGCGCCGCCGCCGCCACGTCGCCGGTGATGTCGCGGGCGGCGAGGTCGACCAGCATCAGGCCGGTGTCGGTTCCTCCCGCCACGAGCCGAAGTCCCGCCGCCGCCAGCGCGCCGGCCAGCGCGCGGGCATTGTCCAGCACCGCCCGATTATAGGCCTTGAACTCCGGGCGCAGCGCCTCGCCAAGGCAGGCCGCCTTGCCGGCGACGCCATGCAACAGCACCGAGCCCTGCACGCCCGGAAAAATCCCGGCGTTGATCCTGTTGCTCAACGCCTCGTCGTTCCACAGCGCGAGACCGCCGCGCGCGCCGCGCAGCGATTTGTAGGTCGTCGTGGTCACGACATGGGCGTGCGGAAACGGATCATTGTAAAGGCCGGTCGCGACCAGCCCGGCGAAATGCGCCATGTCGACCATGAAAAAAGCGCCGACCTCGTCGGCGATGGCGCGAAAGCCCCGGAAATCGATGGCGCGCGGATAGGCCGAGCCGCCGGCGACGATCAGTCGCGGCCGATGCCGCAGCGCGAGATCGCGGACCTCGTCGAGGTCGATGCGTTCGCTGGCGCGGTTCACGCCATACGAGGCGATCCGGTAGTCGCGGCCGGTCAGCGTCGCGGGATGGCCGTGGCTGATGTGTCCCCCCGCCGCGATGTCCATCGACAGAATGGGATCGCCGAGTTTCAGCAGGCCGAGGAACACGCCGGCGTTGGCGTTGGAGCCGGAGTGCGGCTGGACATTGGCGAAGCGGCAGCCGAACAGCGCGCGCGCCCGTTCGATGGCCAGCGCCTCGATCGCGTCGGCGAATTCGGCGCCGCCGTAATAGCGGGCGAACGGCGCGCCCTCGACGGTCTTGTTGGTCAGCGTCGAGCCCTGCGCCTCCAGCACCAGGCGCGAGACGATGTTTTCGGAGGCGATCAGTTCGACGCCGTCCCGCTGTCGGCGCAACTCGCCGTCGATGGCCGCGGCGAGCTCCGGATCGGCTTCAAGACCGCGCGTGAAATATCCGTCGTGCGGGCAGGACATTTTCGGGGCTCCCGGCCGAAATTTCGACACGGTTATAACTTAAAAACCTCGGCTCGGCTCCGTTCCCCTTCGTGTTTTCGAAATCGGCGCGCATGGCGCGCGCGTTTTCGCGCATCGCGCCCCGAAAATCATGCGCGCCGACGCATTTTCGCGCCTTTTCCAAAAGGCGCGAGTTGTCTCACCGCGGCGGCGGCAGAAGCCTAACGTTGTTCACGCAATCCCAGCCGAAAGAGTCCGGCGCGGACGCGCTCCCGTCGCCGACGCCGGCATGTAGGTATACATATATCTCCGCGCCCGCATGTTGATCTGCTCAAACGCCGCCGCTTTGGGTGACGGACGCCAGCTGGATGCCGGCGAGATCGATCTTGTAATAATCGACGGCGCCCGCCGCGGTCCCGGATTCGAATGTGATCGTCGCGACCCACGGGTTTGGCGGGGTCGGCGGCGGGCTGACCGGCGGCTGGGTCGAGGGCGGCGTCCCGACCGGCGTCATTGCGATAAACAGGGGGCTGGTTTTGTCGACAGCCTTGGCGACGGTCACGTTCATGCATTTGACCGTCGGGGCGCCGGCGCCGCCGATGCTCGCCAACATTCCCGTTTGAACGGAATTCAAAGCGATTTCGCCGACGTGGTCGGCGGTCGTGGACGCCCCCGTGATCCCCGGAAACTTCAGGAATATCCGATCCGCGATGCTGGCGTTCACCCCCGCCGCCGCGAGGCCAAGCCGCGCCGCGCCTAGAGCTATCGATTTCACGACCGCCTCCCTAAAAAGCCTTGTAATCTCATAATTTAAAGCTATTCCGACGAAGCGGCCCCCGTCAACGCGGGCTAGCCAGTCACGCGCGAATTTAAAAAAAGACCCGCCCGACGAGAGGAACGTCGAGCGGGCAAGTTTGGGGACTTCGCGCCTGGGAGAACAGCCGCGCGAAGTTCAGATCGCCGGGGTCTCCCGGCGGTTCGTTAGGCGCTCGCGCCTTGTCGCGAGCGCGACGCGGGTCAGCGCTTGGCGAAAAGCTCCTTCACGCCCTCGGCGCCAAGCAGTTCGCGCAAGCGGCCGAGGATTTGCAGCACGACGCCGAAGCTGCCCAGCGCCATCCAGCCAAAGAACACGAAGCCCCAATGCAGCGGCCCCGCGAAGCCCTCGTCCATCGACCAAAACGTGTGGCCCCATTCGTTGAAGCCGACGTTGGGGATCGTCATGAACGTGCCCACCACCAGGATGATGAAGGGAAGCGAATAGGCCTTGGCGAAAAGCGGCAGCCGCGTCGTCGCGTAAAAATAGGCGCCGACGCCGATCACCACGAACAGCGGATAGGCCACGTAGAAGGTGACGATGTTGCTGGGCGTGAAATCCGAATCGCGGATCACCGACATATTCCAGACCGCCGTCTGCTCGGTGAAGAAGCTCAAGCCGAAATAAAGCGCGAGCGCGAAGATCACCAGCCATTGCGCCAGCACGAGATAACGACGCGTTTCCTCGCGCGGCGTAATCTCGTCGAGCTGGCGGTCGCGCGTGCGCCAGAGATAACTGGCCACGCCGATGGCGCCGCCGAACGCCAGGGCGATGACGACGACCAGCGGATTGCTCCAGTAGAGGCGATACTCCGGCGCGAAGGAATCGAGGCCCATGCTCCAGCCAAACAGCTGCTCGTAAATTCTGAGCAGCGCGACGAAGGCGAAGAGCGCGCCCGCGCCGATCCATAGCGTCTTGAGACTGAACCGCCGCTCGGCGACGGTTGGCGCGCCGGCGGCGCCGGCGATTTCATTGATGCTCATTCGATGACTCCAATTCGAAAATAATCGATGTGGCGGATGAGGCGGCGCGAAGCGTCGCCCGCGGCGTAAGCGGAAAGTTCGATCATGCCCGGCCACGCTCGCGCGCGACGGCGAGACGACGGTCGATCGAGAAATTTTGGAAAGGTTGCTTTCGCTGATCAGGGAACGCGGCGAGCGCGGCCATGCGTTTCCGTCAAGCCGAGCCAATCCTCGCGGCGCGCGGGTCGGAGCGACGGAAAGCGAAGGATCAGAGCTGGCGGAGTGGCGGCGCGCGTGGCGATAACGACGCCAGTTCCGGCGCGTCGCGCGGCGCCCTGCCGCGATAGGTTGGAGCCGATGCGACGACTTCGATGGGCGCCGCGATTTTGACGCTCGGCGCGTCCACGGGCTCGAACCCCAGCAGCGCGTTGTGATGCAAAATGCAGCACAAGCCGTGGGAGTGGGTTTTCGGCGCGACGGGCCCGCCGTCCGGCGCGACCCTGCCTTGCGGCGCGCAGGTGACGCCGAAGCCGCCGCCGATGTCGCTCGTCGCGGCCTGTCCGACCGCGACGCCCGCGAACAGCATCTGCATGACGAGAACGCAAGCCGTCGCCAAGGCGACGAGCGGGTTCTTGTGCGTCATGCGAAGGCTGGTTCGCCGGATCAACTTCGAAAGCTCCAATTGGCGTGTCGCGACGCTATGCCCCGAGTGTTTGTCCGTCAAGGCGTCGACCAAGCGTTAACGCGAGATCCGCGACGATGCGACCAAAAGCCGCGCCGCGCGCGTTCGACGCCAGCCATGGCCTCACGCGCGAACGCGGGCGCCCTTGGGATCGTAAAACGGCGCGAGCGACACGGTCGCCGGAACGCGCTCCCCCGCGACGTCGAGTTGGTATTTCCCAGCCAGCGCGAAAGCGCGGCCGACGCCGTTGGGGTCGCGCACATAGCCGTAACCAATCGGCTTGCCGAGCGTGTAGCCAAAGCCGCCACTGGTCAGCCAGCCGACCCGCTCGCCGTCGCGATAGATCGTCTCGCGCCCGAGCAGCGTGACGGCGGGATCGTCGACCGCGAAACCCGCGAGCAGGCGAGGGAGCGGCGCCGAGGCGGCGGTCTCCAGCGCGTCGCGTCCCTGGAACGGCAGGCTGGTTTTCAGCTTCATCGCCCAGCCGAGCCCGGCCATGACAGGCGTGTGATCGGGGCCGATATCCGCGCCCCAGGCGCGATAGCCCTTCTCCAGCCGCAGCGATTCAATCGCCCGGTAGCCGGCGTTGGCGAGGCCGAGCGGCGCGCCCGCCGCCATCAGCCGGTCGTAAACGCCCAGCGCGAATTCGACGGGAATGTGCAGCTCCCAGCCGAGTTCGCCGACATAGGTGACGCGGATCGCCAGCACCGGCGCGCCGGCCAGCCTGATCTCGCGCGCCGTCATGAACGGGAAGGCGGCGTTGGAGAGATCGTCGTCGCAGCAGGACTGCAATATGTCTCGGGCGCGCGGTCCCATGAGAGCGAGCACGCAATTGGCGGAGGTGACGTCGACGAGCGTCGCGTCCACGTTTTTGGGAATGGAGCGCCTTATCCAGTCGAAATCATGCGTCGCGAAGCCGGTGCCGGTGACGATGTAAAACCGCTCGCGCGACAGCCGGGTGATGGTCAGATCGGCCTCGACGCCGCCCTTGCGGTTCAGCATTTGCGTGTAGATCACCGAGCCGTCGGGCCGGACGACATCGTTGGCGGCGATCCACGACAGCGTCGCCTCCGCCTCGCGCCCGACCAGCATCGCCTTGGCGAAACTGGTCTGGTCGAACAGCGCCGCCGCCTCGCGGCAGGCGCGATGCTCGCGCCCGACCGCCTCGAACCACCCCGGCTTGGTGAAGGAATACCGGTCCTCGGGATATTCCCCCGCGCCGACATTGGCGAACCAGTTGGGCCGCTCAAAGCCCATTTTCTCGCCAAAACAGGCGCCCGCCGCCTTCAGCCGCTCGTAAAGCGGCGAGCGGCGCAGCGGCCGGCCGGAGTGAAACTCCTCCGCCGGCCAGGCGATGGAATAATGGCGCGAATAGGCCTCCAGCGTGCGCTCGCGCACCCATCTCGGGTCCTTGTGCGCCGCGCCGAAACGTCTGATGTCGACCGGCCAAAGATCGTAGGGCGGCTCGCCATCGGCGACCCATTCGGCCAGCGCCATGCCGGCGCCGCCCGCCGAGGCGATGCCGAAGGCGTTGAAGCCCGCGCCGACGAAGAAGTTGCGGACTTCCGGCGCCTCGCCGATCATCCAATTGCCGTCCGGCGTGAAACTCTCCAGGCCGTTGATCATCTGCTTGACGCCGACCGAGGCCAGCGCCGGCACGCGCCCCAGCGCCAGATTCATGATCGGCTCGAAATGGTCCCAATCGTCGGACAGCAGCCGAAAGGCGAAATCCTCGGGGACGCTGGCGCCGCTCCAGGGAATGGGGTTCGGCTCATAACCGCCCATGACGAGGCCGCCGACCTCCTCCTTGTAATAGGTGAGGCGGTCGGGATCGCGCAGCGTCGGCAGATCGGCGCTGACGCCCTCGATGCGCTCGGTGACGAGATATTGATGATGCACCGCCGCGAGCGGAACCGTGACGCCGGCGCGCGCCGCGAGCCGCTGCGTCCAAAGCCCGCAGCACAGCACCACTTTTTCGCAGGCGACGGTTCCCTTGTCGGTGACGACGCCCGCGACGCGCCCGTTCTCGACGGCGACCGCGGAGACCGAGACGTTCTCGGCGAGCCGCGCGCCGGCCAGCCGCGCCCCCTTGGCCAGCGCCTGGGTGATGTCGGAAGGGTTCGCCTGCCCGTCGGTCGGCAGAAAGGCCGCGCCGACGACATCGTCGACATTCATCAGCGGCCACAGGGCTTGCGCCTCCTTGGGCGTCAACAATTGCATGTCG
Organism: uncultured Alphaproteobacteria bacterium; assembly: GCA_963699455.1. Taxonomy (GTDB): domain Bacteria; phylum Pseudomonadota; class Alphaproteobacteria; order Rhizobiales; family Beijerinckiaceae; genus Methylocystis. Next base: position 556,839 of record CAVOTY010000008.1, read on the forward strand.
AGTCCGAAGCTGCGCGCGGTCGTGGCCTGGCGCTTGACCTCGATCCAGCGATCGGCGTTGCAGGCCAGCCGCAAGCCGCCGTTGCGCTTCCAGCCGGTCGCCTGGCCGGTCTCCGCCTCCAGCTTTTCATATAGCTCGACGGAATAGCCGAGCAGGCGGGTGATATTGGCGCTGGTCCGCAACTGGCCGACCAGTCCGGCGGCGTGCCATGTCGAGCCGGAGGTCAATTGATGCCGCTCCAGCAACAGCGCCTCGACGCCGCGCTTCGCTAGATGATAGGCGACGGAGCAGCCGACGATGCCGCCGCCAACGACAATGATTTGGGCGCTGCTTGGGAGTTGCGCGTTGTTTTGCAATTCGGTCATGTCAACTCCGTCGCTTGCAAATCGGTCCACGCGGCCTCGAAACGCCGCAGGTTTTCGTCGGTGTAGGCGACATAGTCGAAATCTATGGTCGAATGGTGTTCCGAGACCATGCTCCACATGGCCTCGCGCAACAGCGAGGCGCAGAGCATCGCGCGAAATTTTCGGCGCAACGCGTCCGTGACCGGCGCGTCGAAATAGGCCGCCAGCATCGCCTCGATGTCGTCGTCGTCGAAACCATTGTTGGAGGCCAGCCCGCCAAGATCGAACAGCGGCGTGGTCCAGCCGGCGTAATCCCAGTCGACGAGCCACAGCCGCTGGCCGTCGTCGATGAAATTGGCGGCGAGCAGGTCGTTGTGGCCATAAACGAGATCGATCGGCCCGACCATGCGCTCCAGCGCCGCGCAGGCGCTCAGAAAGCCCGGCGCGCGCGGCGCCATGCGGCTCGCGTCCTCGATCAGCCGATGCGCGTAATCGCGGATGACGTGGAACACGTTGAAGGCCAGCGTCGGGCCGCGCAGATGCGCGGGGATGTCGCGATGGGCGCGCTTGACCAGCGCGACGCAGCGGTCGCGATTGGCGCGAACGTCCCGAGGGCCATAGCTGCGTCCCGCGACGAAATCGATGACCAGCACATTGTCCGCGGCGTAAAGCACCTTCGGAGAAACGCCCGCCTCGCCCGCCGCCTTGGTGGCGGCGCGCTCGTTGAAGCGCATGACGCCATGCACCAAAATATCGCCGCCAAACCGGACCACGGCGCGGCGCTCCGCGTCGGTCACGAGATAATTCTTGTTGGTGATGCCGCCGAGCAGGGGCTCGATGTCGACGCGGCCGCTCCAGATTGGCAGCGCTCGGATAACCGTTTCGGGATCGGGTTCGCTGGGCGCCATGCCGACTCGATTTCGTTGCGGGCCGCGGAGCCGCGATTATAGCGTCGGGAGGGCGACGCGCCAGTGGCCGGGGCGTGGGGCGATTGTGGCCGCCGAACGCATATTCGTGTCATAATGACTTTTATCGAAAAGTGATTGGAGTCGCGGCCATGACGCACGACCGACGCGCGGAATTCGAATTCGATCCTCAAAAGCTGCTGGAACGCTATTGTCCGGTTTGCGGCGAATTGAGACCCGTTCACACCCAACGCGACGCCGACGGGACCAAGCGTTACTCCTGCGCGAAGTGCGAGGCCCCACTCGGCGAGGACGTCGCAGACGGCTTTGAAAAGACCGAACAGGGTTTTCCCGACGCGTGACGGCGAACAAGCGCTCGATTTCGTTGCGCGGGCGGAGCTTGGATTATAGCGGCGCGAGGGCGATGCGCCTAGGGTGGGGTTGGAGCGCGGACGTGGCCGGCGGTCGCGTTTCGTGTGATGATACGCTTTATCAAATGGTTGGAGGAATGCATTGTGAAGCTAACGGATACGATTCCGGATGCGGATGTGCTCGTCGCATTGGAGCTAGAGGAGCTCGGATTACGAATCCTCCCGGTCTGCGCTCACTGGCAAGCAAATCGTAATTTCACGGGCCACTTAACCGTACAAAATTTCTCGAACGCGGCGATGCAGCCTCCGTCACCAGTTTCCATGGGCGCTTACCCGCAAAACCGATCAGCGGAAATTCAGCTGGCGTTGCGCGAGGCATGGGCGTGGCTGGAGGGTCAAGGATTACTCATTCGTGATCCTAATTTCATGGAGCCTAACGCCGTTCGAATGTTAAGCCGCAAGGCGGAGAAGCTTGCTCGCGATCCGAATTTGCGGCGTGTCTTTATGTCGCGACCGCTTCCAAAGAATTTGCTGAATCCGCGGATCAGGGACGATGTTTGGTCGCTTTATCATCGCGGCAAATACGATACCGCTGTTTTTGAGGCGATGAAGGCGGTCGAGGTTGCCGTTCGTGATGCAGCTGGTCTCGCCGCTTCGGATATCGGCAAGGACCTTATGCGCAAGGCATTCGATGTAAAGAGCGGCGTCCTCAGGAACCCCGCCGCCGAGCCGGGTGAACGGCAAGCACGTAGTGATCTCTTTGCAGGGGCAATGGGTTCCTACAAGAACCCGCATTCACATCGGAACGTCACGCTTGATGATCCAGATGAGGCGGCGGAAATCGTCATGCTCGCGAATCACCTGTTACGGATCATCGATGCGCGCGTCGCTGCAAAGGTCGGCCCTTGAGTGCTCTCGTTCCCAGCGCGCCCCCGCCCTGATCGCCGCCTTCGGAGCGCCAGCGTTCGGTCGCTATCTTCTCCCACAAAGCGCCGCGGCGCGCGCGTCTCTGCTGGACCAACCGACGTCATGGCCGGGCTTGTCCCGGCCATCCACGCCGAGCCGTCCAGATCATGCGAGGCGGAAGAAGCCGCTGCTCCGGCGCCTCGAGTTCGCGCGTCGCCGGCGTGCGCTATCTCGAACTGACCTCGGTGTACTGGCGTGGATGGCCGGGACAAGCCCGGCCATGACGGGCGCATGGGAGCCGTCATTGCGAGGAGGCGAAGCCGACGAAGCAATCCAGGGGCCGCGCGCGACTCCTGGATTGCTTCGCTCCGCTCGCAATGACGGGAACCGATGCTTTGATGACGCAGGATTGGCGGGGCTGAGCATGGACTTAAAAAGCATCGGGCGGGTCCTCGCCGACTCCAGACCAGCCTAACGACCATCGTTTTGCGCCTTCCGGACTTCCGCCAGCCGCTTTCGCGCCTCCCGTTTTAGCTCGTCAAAATCAGGCGGCTCCGGCGGGCCGCTTGGCCTTGCCCTCGTCCCATGGGCGGCGCAGGCGCTTCACGTCCTCCTGGCGGAGTTCGCGCTTATACCGCCAGTCGCGGAGCGCTTCGCGCACGATTTCGCTCGTCGTCGCATATTCGCCGGCTTCGACGGCGGCCTTGAGCGCGGCGAGTTGTTCGCCGGTCAGGGCGACGCTGACTTTCTGGATATCGGCCACGGCGCGTCTCCAATGGATGTCGAGGCTCATTCTTGCTACCTGGTGGCAAGAACGTCCATCGCAAGCGATTTCCCGCGAGAAAACTCCTCGCTTGGCCGCGGCCGCGCGGCGCCATAGTTTTATCATGGCCGCGCGATTCTCCGGCCCCGGGGCGCTCCCATGCATGCGACAACCGTTCGCGGAACCCGCTACGCCTTCGCCGACCTCAAGACGCTGATGGCGAGGGCGACGCCGCCGCGCTCCGGCGACCGGCTCGCCGGCGTCGCGGCCGAAAACGCCACGGAGCGCGTCGCCGCGCAAATGACGCTGGCGGACCTGCCGCTCGCGGCGTTTTTGCGCGAGGCGCTGGTGCCCTACGAGGACGACGAGGTGACTCGGGCGATCCTCGACACGCATGACGTCCAGGCTTTCGCGCCGGTCGCCAGCCTCACGGTCGGCGAGCTGCGCGACTGGCTGCTGTCGGACGAAGCGACGGGCGCGGCGCTGGAGGCGCTGTCGCCCGGGCTGACCCCGGAAATGGTCGCGGCGGTCTCCAAAATCTGCCGCAATCAGGATCTCGTCGCCATCGCCGCCAAGCGCCGGGTCGTCACGCGATTTCGCGACACTCTCGGGCTCTCGGGCGTACTGTCGTCGCGCATTCAGCCCAATCATCCGACCGACGATCCCAAGGGCGTTCTGGCCAGCGCCATCGACGGCCTGCTGCTCGCCAACGGCGACGCGGTCATCGGCATCAATCCCGCCTCCGACAGCCCCGAGCGCTGCCGCGAGCTGCTGCTGCTGCTCGACGAACTGCGGGAGACGCTGGACATACCCACGCAAACCTGCGTGCTCGCCCATGTCACGACGACGCTCAAGCTCATCCAGCGCGGCGCGCCGGTCGATCTGGTGTTTCAGTCCATCGCCGGCACGCAGGCCGCCAATCGAAGCTTTGGCGTCGATCTCGCCCTGCTGCGCGAGGCGCGGGACGCGGCGCTGGCGCTAAAGCGCGGGACGGTCGGCGACGACGTCATGTATTTCGAAACCGGACAGGGCAGCGCGCTGTCGGCGGGCGCGCACCGCGGCTGCGATCAGCAAACGCTGGAGGCGCGGGCCCATGGCGTGGCTCGGCTGTTCAAGCCGCTGCTGGTCAACACCGTCGTCGGCTTCATCGGCCCGGAATATCTGTTCGACGGCAAGGAGATTATTCGCGCCGGGCTAGAGGATCATTTCTGCGGCAAGCTGCTGGGCCTGCCGATGGGTTGCGACGCCTGCTACACCAACCACGCCGAGGCCGATCAGAACGACATCGACGATCTGCTGATTCTGCTCGCCACCGCCGGCGTCAATTATGTGATGGGCGTGCCCGGCGCGGACGACGTCATGCTCAATTACCAGAGCACCTCCTATCATGACGTGCTGGCGGTTCGCCGCCTGCTCAACCTTTCGCCCGCGCCCGAATTCGCGCGCTGGCTGGAAGGCATGGGCGGGATGGAGGCGCGCGGCGCGCTGCCCGCCGCGGTGCTGCCGCTGCTCGACAGGGCGTGAACGATGACCGAGGATCTCCCCGAGACGAGGCAAAAACTGGCGGCGCGGCGCGCGGCGACGCCGGCGCGAATTTTCCTGCCCCGCGCCGGCCTCGCGCTGGCGACCTTGGCCAATCTGAAATTCCAGCTCGATCACGCCGAGGCGCGCGACGCCGTGCATGAGCGGCTGGACGTGGAGGCGTTGATCGCCGCGCTGCGCGCGCGTGGGCTGGAGCCTTTGCGCGTCGCCAGCGCCGCCGCGGATCGCCGCGCCTATCTGCTGCGCCCCGATCTCGGCCGCGCGCTCGCGGAAGAGTCTCGCGCGATTCTGGCGGGCGCGGCGGGCGAATACGACATGGCGTTCGTCATCGCCGACGGGCTTTCCGCGCGCGCCGTCGCGTCCCATGCGCGCGCGCTGCTGGACGAAGCGTTGCCGCTGTTTAGCGGGTGGAAAATCGCGCCCATCGTCGTCGCCGAACAGGCCCGCGTCGCGCTCGGCGACGCGATCGGCGAAATCCTTGGCGCGAAACTCGTGGCCGTGCTGATCGGCGAGCGGCCGGGTCTTTCCTCTCCGGACAGCCTAGGCGTTTATCTCACCTTCGCGCCGCGCGTTGGCCGCGCCGACGCCGAGCGCAATTGCCTGTCCAATATCCGCGCGCAAGGCATGTCCTACCTCGAAGCGGCGCGGCGGTTGCTGTATCTTTCCAGCGAGGCGCGCCGAAGACGACTGAGCGGCGTCGATCTGAAGGACGAAACGCCACTCGCCGCGCCGGACGATCCGAGCTTGGCGCCTCCCGTCTAGCTCACCCAATAGCCGTTGGCGATATGCGGCGCCGTTGTCTGGAGATTTTCGGTCGAGGTCGCGAAATCGACCAGCAGCTGATCGCGCGGTGTTCCGGCGTTCGCCTGGGTCTCCCAATAGGCGAGGCCGGCGGCGTCCGGGGTCCGGCCCAACACATTGGTGTAAAGCTCGGTCACATAGGCGTCGTTGCTGGGGTTCGCGCCAAATTTCGCGGCGAATTCCGGCGCCGCCATGAAAATATCGGCGAGTTGCGGCGCCGTCGGATTGTTGTGGTCGCCATAGGCCGCCCAATACTCGAAGCCGGCGTAATCGGGAATGCGGTCGAAACTCGCCTGATACATGAGATAAACGAGATGATCCTCGGCGGAATGCAGATTGGTGACCAGCGTGATCACCTGAACGCCAAGATCGGCGGTCAGGCCGGTTGGAACGGCGACGCCCTGCGCCGTGGCGATCGTCGCGCCGGAGGAGAGGTCGAGGCCCGTCACCTGGAGATCGGCCGCGGCGTCGCCGGGTTGAATCGCATAGGCGAATTGCAGCGCGTTCGTGCCGGAGCCGCCGACATAGGTCGCGACTTCATTATCGCTCAGCAGCAGCGTCGGCGCGCCGGTGACGATCTCCGCGGCGCTGGTGTTCAAGGTGATGGTGACGACATGGCCGACGCCGACCTCGTTCGCGCCATTATCCGTCGCGACCGTCACATGCGGGGGATTGAACCAGCTCGCCACGACATCTTGCGCCGGCAGGCCCTGGGGGCTGAAATTGGCCGGCTGGCCCGGCCCGACCTCGGCGGCGTTGGGGTCCCAGTTCCAGAAGTAAACGCCGGTCAGCGCGGCGTTGCCCGACTGCTGCCACGCCTGGAAGAACGCCTGATAAAGCTCGGCCTGCAGATTGGAGTCGACGACATGCGTGGACGAGCCGGCGGGCGACGAGGCGGCGTCGGTGGCGTTTTCGTAGCCGATCTCGGTGAAGACCAGCGGCTTGCCGACCGCCGCGGCGACGCTCTCGAAATAATCGATCAGCGAGGCGCCATGCGTCACCAGGCCGGTCTCCAGCGGTCGGCGGCTGCGTCCAACCCGCGATCAACTGCGCGAGCGTCGGGTTGGCGGCGTTGGAGAGCGGCGCGTAGACGTCGACGCCGAACGAGTTCAGCTCGCTGGCGAAGCTCACCTGCGTCGCGAGGTCGCCCGTGCCCAGCGGCAGTCCCGTGCCCGCGAAGGCCCAGGGCGAAATATCGTCGTTCCAATCGGCCGCGTAGGTGAGCTTGAGCGTCGGAAATTGCGCGTGTAGCGCGTTGATGATCGTGTCCCAGTAAGACTTGTAGGCCGGCCCGGTGAGCTGATCGATTTCGGCGCCAATGCACAGGCTGGTCGCGCCATTGGCGACCCCGACGGCGGCGTATTGCAGCAGCATCTGTTCATAGCTGGCGAAGAAGGCGTTGGCGCCGGCCGAGCCCGCCGGACCCGGATTGAAATAGCTGCGCCATTCGCCAACGCTGTATGACGTGCCCGCGAGCAGGGTCGGGCTGACGAAATCGATCAGCGGGCGCACCGTGACCGATAGGCCCAGCGAGACGGCTTGCGCGATCGTCGCGCCATAGTCGGCGAGGCTGTCGGTGAAGGTTGGATCGGCGTAGACCGTGTCGTTTTGCGGATTTATGCCATATTCGAACGTCGCCTCGATCGAATTGGCGCCGGTCGCGACAAGCGAGGCGAGCGAGTTGGCGCTCGCGTAGCCGCCGTTGTAATAATCGACGTAATTGAAACCCTGGTTCAGCAGGTTCAACGTCATGGCCCGCTCCCCGGCAAGCTCGCTCGCGTCGATTATCGCGCCATCGCGGCGGGTTGGCAATCGGCGCCATCGCTCCCCGTCGCGCTCGTCGACGACAGTCCGAGCCGCGAGCCCTACAGGCTCGACTGAATATGGTCGCGGACCACGGGATAGACCTGGCCGTCCCAGCGCCGCCCGCTGAACACGCCGTAATGGCCAACGCCCGGCTGCACGTAATGCGACTTCATGTAAGGCCGCAGCCCCGAGCACAGATCCTGCGCGGCGAGCGTCTGGCCCATCGCGCAAATATCGTCCCTTTCGCCCTCGACCGTCAGCAAAAAGGTCTTTTTGATCGCCCGCGGCGCGACGGGGCGCCCCTTGAATGGCAGTTTGCCTTCGGAAAGAGCGTTTTTTTGGAAAATGGTCTCGATGGTCTCGAGATAGAAGCTCGCGTCGAGATCCATGATCGCGAAATACTCCTCGTAGAAATCGCGAATTTGGTCGGCCTTCTCGAACTCGCCCTCGAGCCGGCTCTTGAACAGATTGACGAAGGCCTTGGAATGGCGGTCGATGTTCATGCTCATGAAGGCGGCGAGTTGCAGAAAGCCGGGATACACCCGCCGCCCGCGCCCGGCCTGCGAATGTGGCACGACGCCAATCAGCCTGTCGCGAAACCACTCGATCGGCTTCGACATGGCGAGTTCGTTGACCTTGGTCGGCGACACGCTGACGTCGATCGGGCCCGCCATCAGCGTCAGGCTCGCCGGCTGAGCGGGATCGCCGTCCTCGGCCATGATGGCGACGGCGGCGAGCGCGGCGACGACCGGCTGGCACACGGCGACGACATGCGAGTCCGGCCCGATGAATTTAACGAAATCGACGAGATGCTGGATGAAGTCGTCGAGGCCGAAAACGCCCTTGTCGACCGGGATATCGCGGACGTTGCGCCAGTCCGTCACATAGACCACGTGGTCGCGCAGCAGCGTGCGGATCGTTCCGCGCAGCAGCGTGGCGAAATGACCGGACATCGGCGCGACCAGCAGCACGCGCGGATCGTTGTCGCCGCCCTCGCGCGAAAAACGCAGCAGCGTGCAAAATGGCGTGGCGGTCGCCGCGCACTCGGTGACGATCGCCGGCTCGCCGCCCGGCGCGCGGACGCGGCCGATCTTGTAATCTGGACGCTTATGCGTGAAGCCGGCGAGCGCGACGATCTCATAATAGGCCGCCATGCGCCGCAACGGCGAGGCGTATCGCATCGTGCTCCAGAGCTGCAGAACGGCCTCGCTGCTCGAGGCCAGGGCGCGAAGATGCTGGCTCAGATCGGCGTAGCTTTGATAAGCGTCGTACATCATGCCGCGAGGAGCCTCGGTTAGGGTCGAGCCGCTCGCAGCAAGGCCCGTGCCAGCCGCTGGCATGCCGTTTGCTCGGGTATTCCGCGTAATCCAGCCAGTATTCCGCGTAATTCAGCCAGCCCCGGGCCCCGCCAATGCAGCCGACGACGCTCACCATCAGTAGTAGGAACTATTCGTCATGGTCGCTGCGGGGTTGGCTGATGGCCAAGCTTTCCGGCATAAAATTCGAGGAGATCGCCATCGATCCCGACGACGCGGCGGCGCGCGCCGAGATTTTGCTGCTGTCCCCGTCGATCCGGGTGCCCTGTCTCACCTATCGCGGAACCAAGATATGGGACACGCTGGCCATCGGCGAGTTCCTCAACGAAATCGCGCCCAAGGCCGGCCTGCTGCCCTCCGACCGCATGCGCCGCGCCCATTGCCGCTCGATCAACGGCGAAATTCACTCGGGCTTCACCTCGCTGCGCTCGGCGCTGCCCATGAACCTCAAGGCGCATTTTCCCAAGTTCAAGGTCTGGTCGAAGGCGCGCGGCGACATCGCCCGCGTCGCGGAAATCTGGCGCGAATGTCTCGACGCCCACGGCGGACCCTATCTCTTCGGTCCGCTGTCGATGGCCGACGCGATGTACGCGCCGGTCGCGACGCGCTTTCGCACCTATGACGTGCCGCTCGACGACGCCTGCCAAGCCTATTGCGACCAGATTTTCGCGTGGCCGGCGATGCGCGAATGGATCGAGGCGGCGAAGCTCGAAAAAGACGAAATCGAGGAGCTCGAGGTCGAATTCTAGGGCGGCCTAGTCGCGCCCGGAAGTTTGCTTCAGCCTGTTCAGCAGCACGGCGAGTTCGGCCTGTCGATGCGTGTTGGTTTTCGCGAAAATCGATTTGAGCTGCGTGCGCGCCGTGCTGGCCTCGATGCCCAGGGCGCGCGACGCGTCGGCGACATCCGCGCCGAGGGCGAGGCGCTTGGCGAGCCTGATTTCCGCCTGGGTCAAGCGAAAGGCTTGTCGAAGCCCCATTTCGTCGAGCGGCAATTGTTCGTCGGGATCGGTCAGAACGATGATCGCGTGGGCGGATTTGAAGACTTCCCCGGCCTCCCCCTTGACGGGGGCGGCATGGGCGATAACCGGGCGTCCCCCCGTTCTCGGCAGCGCGACGGAGATTTGCGAGTTGCCGCCGCCGCCGCCGATCGCCGCGCCAATCAGCCGTTGCAACTCGGCGTTCGCCTCCTTGTCGGTCGCGAGCAGAAATTTCTGCACGACGCTGACGGCCGATCCGACATGCGCCTCGGCGCGCGCGCTGAGGCGCGCGACCCGGCCATGAAAATCCAGCAGAATTGCGCCGCTGCCCATCCGTTCGAAGGCGTCGGCCATGCCGCTCGCCTTGGCCTTCGACCATTCCATGCCGATGCGCCCGACGCGCTGGAAATGCGGGAGTATGGTCTTGATGACGGCGATTTCCCCGTCGCTGAAGCGTTCCTGTTGTTCGCGGCGCTCGATCGAGAACGCTATGCCGTCAGAGTTGCCGGGCACCAGCGCGCCGCCGACGAACCAGCGCAGACCGAACCGATTGACGAATTCGGCGTTGAAGGGCAGCCGGTCGAGTTCGGCCGGCGAGAACAACATGGACTCGGTGACAAGGTCGTCCGATTTTTTTATGCGCGGCATTCCCCTCGAAAAGCGGGGGCTATCGTCGAACCAGCCGTTGCGCACGCCGTGATCGAAGGGCGCGTCGAGCGCCTCCGAGCAGATCGGCGCGAGACTGGCGGTGGGGCCGGGGACGAGGCAGACGCCCTCCGCGCCGAAAACATCGGCCATCTCGTTGAGAACGGCGCGCCATTCCGACGGGTTCGCCGCCGCGCGATAGAATTGATCGATGATCGCGGAAATCCGCTGTTCACTAAACTCGCTCACTCGACCGCCCCGGGAGAAAAACCGCGTGAAATCGGCGTTCACGGCGCCGTTCACGAAAATAGGCACAGTCGATGGATTTCGGCAAACCCCGGCCGAGTTCGCCGATAACGCGCCGTCGTCACATTGTCGCATACCTCAAATGAGGGATGCGATGGCGTGGAGCGGCCCCTTATCGTCTACAATCCGTTCATTCGCCTGATTTGCGGCGGTTACGTTGTTTCCACAAGTCGACTTTTTTCAAACGGCGATCACAATCGGCGGCGGAGCTATTTCCTCGCCGCGAGGGAGAAAAGAAGTCATGCGGGTTGGAAATCTCGCGGCGGCGGCCAAGACCGACCAGCCCGCTTCGCATAAAGGCCAAGGGTCGCTCGACGTTCACGTCGGCGACAGGGTGCGAACGCTGCGGCTCATGCTGGGCATGCGACTGGAGCGCCTGAGCGAGGAACTGGGCGTGACGACCGGCGAACTGGAAGAATACGAACGCGGCGAACGGCGCATCGGGGCGGGGCTGTTGTCGGAGGCTTCCAAAATCCTGGGAGCGCCATTGTCCTACTTCTTCTCGGGCGCGCCCCTGGCGACGCTCGATTTGAACGAGCGGCCGGAGAACTCCGCGCGGAATCGACGACGAGCCGGGCCTCGCGCCGGCCAAGGAGGGTCGCGAGCTGCTCCACCTATTCTGGAGCGTGGGCGACCCCGACGAGCGCCGGCGAATCCTCGACTTCGCTCGGTCGATCGCCAAGGGCGGCGAGTCCGGCGCCGGGGACCAGCGGTCCAAATCGCGGTCGTGACCGTTTCGCGCGAGGCCGCCGCGAATTGAGGGCGCCTAGTCTTAAAATCGTCGCGCGGGCGATTGTATAAATAAATTTTTTTCAAGGAGGGTCGCATGGCGGATCGGCTGCCGCTTTCCTTTTGTGCCCGTTTGCGATGGACCGCGCGAATTCTGGTCGCCTGCCGGGTCAGCGTCGCGAGCGCCATCGCCGGCGTCCTGCTTTTCGGGCTTGTTCCGCAAGCGCGCGATCTCTTTTCCGACATCACATACGGCGCCCTGCCGGGTGGCCCGCGCGCCTGGCTGATGTGGTCGGGGTTCTTCTTCCTGATGTTTTTTGTTTGGGCGTTTCCCGTGCATTACGGCGCGCGCGCGATGCTGAACTCCAATGTGTGGATGGTTCCGCGCCGCGTTCGCGACGTCGTCCGCCTGGCGCCGTCGCGCGAATGCGCGGAGTTGTTCGAGGCGGATCTCGCCGCGCTCAAGCGCGCGTTGACGCCGTTGACGGATTGGATTCCGCGCCTGCTCGGCGTCGCGCCGTTTGTCGCCGTCTATTTTGGGCTCTACAGAGCCTATTGGGTCGTCGGCGACGCGCAGGCGTTGCGACCGGCGGCCGAGGCGCGATCGCAGATATTCTTGCTTGGCGGAATCAATCTCGTCGTCGGCGTGGCGTTCCTGCTCTTCGTGTGGAAACGCCGAATACTGTTGCGCGGCTTCTCGGAGCGCGTCCTGTCCGTCGCCGCCTGGGTTTCCTTCGCGCTGACGGTGGCGATTTTTTCGCTGTCCTATCTCGCGCCGGCTTTCCAAAGCGAGCTCGCGCCGCGGGCGCTCATCGCGCCGCTGCTGTTTGGCAGCCTCGTGCTGTTCGCGACCTTGCTCGCCGGGCTCGGCGATCGGCTTGGCTTTCCCGTGCTGCCGACCGCGATACTGCTGGCGTTCGGCGTGACCGCGCTGAACAAGCATTTCAACGATCTGCGACTTTTGCCGGGCGATCCGCCACATCTCGCCGGGCGCCAGATGGAGATCGCCGCCGCCGCCCAGAAATGGAAGCTCGCCAACCGTTGCGCGGACGGGGGCGGCTGTCCGCCGGCGCTGATCGTCGCCGCCGAGGGCGGCGCGAGCCGCGCGGCGTTCGCGGCGGCGACGGCGCTGGGGACCTTATTCGATCTTCAGCGCGAGAAGGATTTGGCGAACAATGAAAAGGCTCCGCTCGCGGCGTCGCGGCGCGTGTTCGCCATTTCCGGCGTTTCCGGCGGCGCGTTTGGCGCGGCGACCATTCGCGCCGCGCTGTGGGAGTTGCTGGAGCGCGACGGCCAGTCGCCGCCCTGCGAGGCCGTTCCCGAAAGCTGGTTTCGCGCCGGGAGCGGCGACGCCCCGGCGCTGGTCGCGCGCGGTTGGCGCGCCTGCCTGCAGGCGCTGGTTTCCGGCGACTATTTGACGCCGGCTTTCGTCGGCCTCGGCTTTCGCGACAATCTCTCGCCGGCCGCGCGGATCGTCTCGGGGCCGACGATTTTGAAGGACGACCGCGCCGCGCTGATCGAAAAGGCCTGGGAAAGCCATTTCGACGCCGTGACGCTGGGCGAAAAACCCTCGCTCGCCGAACTTTTCGCGGCCAGCCGGCCCGAGCCGGCGACCGGGCTGCACCGTCCGTTCGGCTATGTCGCGGCGGAGCTCGACCGGCGCCCGGGCGCCTGGCTGCCGCTGCTGCTGCTCAACGGCGCCTCGGTCGACAAGGGCGCGCGCATCATCGCCTCCGACCTCGTTTCGACGCGGCCGGGATCGCCAGGCGACGGGCCCGGACGCGCGCCGCTCTATCCGGCGGCGTTCGATCTGTTCGAAATGCTGTCGACGCCCTGTCCGCCCGAAAAGGTCGAGAACAAGGCTTGCCTGGAGGCGCGCGACGGCTTCAACGACGTCCCGACGCGCCGCGACGGCGCCGATGCGCGCCTGTCGACGACCGCGATGCTTTCGGCGCGTTTCCCCATCGTTTCTCCGGCGGGAACGATCCGCGCCAAGGGCGACGACGGGCGCGACGGCGACCGCGTGGTCGACGGCGGCTATTTCGAGAACGCCGGATTGACCACGGCGCTCGACGTGGCGCGCGCGCTGCGCGACGAGGGCGTGACGCCCATCGTGCTCTGGGTGCGAAACGATCCGACCATCGAGGAAGACGATTTGACGCAGGCGGGCCAAGCCAGCTCCAGTCGCGACGCCGGCCGCGACAAGCGGGCGATCACCAATGAGGCGACCGGCCAAAGCCCGCGATTTCCGCCGCGCGCCGCGAGCACGCCGCGTCTGCAAGGCGCCGAGGACCCAAGCTGGCTGTCGGCGTTTTTCGCGGTGATCACGACGCCCTTCGAAGCCTTGACGGCGACGCGCGACGGCCACGCGCTGGAAGCCGCCGATCTTGTCGCGCGGCGGCTGCTGGAGATGAACGCCGCCGCGAAATGCGTTGGCGGCGATTGTTCGGTGACATCGAGCTATTTCACTTTCAATATGTTCAAGAATCCGCGTTTCGACGAACAGCCTGGAGAATGCGCCGCGCTGGCGGCGGCGAAGCCGCGACCGATCATGAGCGAGGTCTCCATGAGCTGGTGGCTGTCGCAGTCGGTGCAGGCCGAACTCGACTCGCAGATTTGCGACAAGCGCAACCGCCAAGGCTTGGACGATCTGATGAAGCGGCTGGGGCAGAAGCTGCGGTGACGCCCCGGCGCGCGCCCAAGCGCGGGCGCCGACGTCGGCAATCGCCAAGGTTAAAATTCCGCTTTCGCGCTTGTGTGTTGTTAATCACAAATTAGCAATGTGTTCGCGCGGCGGGTCGATCCCCTATATGGAATTGAGGGTCGCGAATTCAGTCGTCGACAAAGCAAGCCGCGAGACCTACACGGCCGCGAGGCGGGCCAATGCCCGCGAAGGCCGGTTAATGCTTAACGCTATATTTGGCGCGCGACATCCGCGAAAGGTTACAGGGGGCCATGACGATGCAGCAATTCCGCGAAACCCGAGGCGAATATTTCGTTCGTCGCTTTCATGATCTGGCCGCCAAGGCGCTGGTGCCCAGCGCCCGCAAATACCTGCCGCGCTATCCGCGCTTCGCGGTGGTGCCCGGCGATTACCTCGGCGTCTGCATCGCCGGCAACGGCATCTACGAGCGGCGCGAGATCGAATTCCTGAAGGCGTTGTTCGCGGACCGCGGACTCGGCGACGCCGTGTTCCTCGACATCGGCGGCAACATCGGCAATCATTCGATCGCCTTCGCCGACACCTTCGCCGAGGTCGTCGCCTTCGAGCCCAACCCGCCGATCGCCTCGCTGCTGAAAACCAATCTGCTGCTCTCCAATGTGCGCAACGCCCGCGTCCACGAGGTCGGCCTGGGCCGCGAGGACGCCGAACTGTCCTTTGGCCTCGCCGACGACTTCAACGAGGGTTCCGGCACCTTCATGTCCAGCCGGGGCGTCATGACGCTGCCGGTGCGCCGCGGCGACAGCTTCATCGCCAGCCACGAGCCGGAACTCGCCAGCGGCGCGAAGCGCATCGGCTTCGTCAAATGCGATGTCGAGGGCTTCGAGGCGGACGTTTTCGCCGGCCTGAGGGAGACGCTGAACCGCCACAAGCCGATCATGTTCTTCGAAAGCAACTCCAAGGAGGCCGGCGAGGCCGCCTGGGCGGAGCTCAAGGCCGCCGGCTACGACACGCTTTACGTCATGCGCGAGACCGGCGCCGACGGCAGCTGGATCAGCCAGGAGCTGAAGCGGGTCATCGGCGGCTACGCCTGCTGGATCGAGCCGACCGCCGAGGTTCCCACCCGCCGCCGCAACCTCGTCGCCAGCTTCGGCCCGCTCGACTAAGGGCTTTGCGGTCAAGCGAGGCGACGCCCGCCTCGCGTGACCTTGCCGTTTGGCGCCGCGCCATCCTGTGCTAGCATTCCCGGCATGACGCCCGACCCGAAACCGCGCCGCCGCGCGCCAGCTTCAAGCCAAGCCCCAGTCGCGCCGTCGGCGCGAAAACGCGGGCGCCCCGCGTGAGCGACGCCGCCGTGTCCCCCTCGCCGGCGGAGCCGCCGCGCGCCGGCCCGCCCGGCAAGCATCCCCGGCCCAGCCTGCTCGCCGCGCTGATCGCCCCGGTTAAGAAAATCTGGCCGCGCGAGACCGATCTCGGCCGCATCGGCATGGCCATCGCCGCGCCGGTGCTGTGCTGGGTGTTCTACACGACCTCCAGCGGCATGGTCGACATCATGCAAAAGGAGCCCGGCGATTGGGTCGGGCTCGCCGGCGCGGTGATCGCCACGACGGCGATCCTCGTCATGCTCACCTCGACCTCATGGTCGCTGGGCGCCGATCTCGCCAGCCTCATCGCCATGCGGCGCATGGCGCGCGAGCGGGTGCTGATCAAGACCTTCGTCACCGCCGTGGTGTTCGCCTTCGTGTTCTCGATCTCGGCGTTCTTTTCCTTCACTTACTATTACAACAACATCTTCAAGCTCTCGTCGAAGAAGATCGTCGGCGAGCTGCAACCGATGGAGCTGGCCGCCGACATCGTGCTGCCGACCGCCAAGCAGGTCGCCGCGCGCTTCGACGAGAACACCGCGCAACTCGAGGCGACGCCCGGCTTCAAGAGCTACCTCGACCAGATCGACGCGCTGGTCGAGACGGCGCGCACGGCGGGGGGCAGCCTGCGCGAGGCCATCCGCAAGAGCCAGGAGGCGCAGCAGCGCGTCGCCCTGGAGGCCGCCCGTCGCGCCGCCGCCGATCTCGCCCAGGCCCAGGCCGCTAGCCGCGAACTCGACGAGACCCGGGCGCGCATACTGCAATTGGAGCGCGCCGCCGCCGACCTCGACGCGATCATCAAGGCCAAGGAAGACGAAATCCCCGCGCTGGAGACCAAGGCGAAGCAGGAGGAGCAGGCCGCCATCGACGCCGCCAAGGGGCTCGACGGGCTGGGCGCCGCCTGCGGCCCCAATTGCCTGTCGCACCGCGCCAAGGCGGCCGAGACGCAAAAGCACATCGCGACCATAAGGGACACGCTCAAGGGCCCGACGACCGAGCGCGCCAACGCGCTGCGCCGCCGCGACGCGCTGGCCGGCGACCTCATCGCGCTCCAGCAAAAGGCCGAGGCGGGGGCCGAGGCGCGGGCGCGGCCGCTGCCCAAGAGCGAGACGACGCCCGATCTCGGCGCGCTGCTGCGCGACCTCTCCAGCGCGCGCGACGCGCTGCGCGCCGATCCGAGCTGGCGTCTCGTCCGCGAGGCCAAGCCCTTGTGCGAGACGCTGCTGTTCGCGGCGCGCGGGGCGAACGCCGTTCCCACCGCCGTCACCGGCGATTTCGCCTGCGAGCCGATCGGCCCGCAAGCCCGCGATCGCCTGACGGCGCGCGACGAAATGAGCGCCGCGCGCGCCGCCTTCGACAAGAAATGTTCGCTGGAGGGAGAGTTGCGCGACGAAATCGGCGCCATCGCCAATCATATTCGCGAGGCCAGCGCGACCGATCCCACCGCCGCCGCCAGCGGCTTTTCGGCGGCCAAGAAACTGGTCGACGCCTGCGTCGTCGCCGCGCGGCCGGCCGGCCTCAACGAGACCGACGTGCGCGCGCTGCTAAAGCGCAGCGACGACTTTTTGCGCGCCCACAGCAGCGAGCGCAACAAGTTCGAACTGGCGCGCGAGGCGTTTTGGAGCTTCACGCCGGACGCGACGATGGCCATTTGCGTCGCCATGGCGCAGGACGCCTTCGTGTTCATCATGAAATTCCTGTCGGAGATTTTCAAGCGCGGGCTGGAGACGCGCGAGCGGCGCCAGTTCGGCGCGCCGCTCGATCTCACCGACAGCGACGCGGAGTCGGTCGAAATCCGCGCGATGAAGGCGGTCATGCGCGCGGCGCGGCCGCTGCACGGCGACATGAGCGAGATCGAGCCGGAGGCCGCGACCTTCGCGCTGCTGCCGCTCAACGTGCGCGAAAACCTGACGGCGCTGCTCAACCGGCTGGTGCGCGACGAAATCGCCCATGTCGACCGCAAGGGCAATTACGTCGTCGACAACATCACGCTCTCGCAGATCGAACAGCGGCTCGGCGGCGCGCTGCGGATGCGCTGGTCGCGCGGCCCGCGCGGTCCCGAGGGCGGCGTCGACGGCCCCAAGACCTATTATGGCGACAGCGTTGGCGAGCCGGCGCGCCGCCGCCGCCCCAGCGCGCTGGAGCGTTATCTGACCCACGCGCCCGAGGCGGAGCAGGCCGCCGCCGCGCCAAGCGAGCGGCCGCGGTAGCGGGGCGCGCGTGCAAACTTGACCGTGGGGTCAAATTGTCGCCAAGAATTTCGGCGATAGCTTCGAGACTAAGCCAAGACAAACGTCAGCTAGACAGCATTGTCGTGGCGCAACGATGGACCGTCCAAGTCGCTCCATCGCAATCGAGGCATCACATGAAATTACCCGTTCTCGCCGTCGCCGCTCTGCTCGTTTCATCCTCCGCCCACGCCGATAATATTGTCGTCGGCTGCCCATTGATAAAGAAATACGATCAATCCAGCGTGAACTATCTTTTGTCGCAGGCGCGTTCGGTGATCGGCGAACAGGAAGTCGGCAAGATTTACAGCCGCTATGTCGCGTTGAAACAGGCCTGCCAGACCAACAGCAAGGCCTCCGGCGTCGTGCCGGTCTCCGCGACGCTACGCAACTGGCTGAGCCAACAAGGCGTCAACATCGCCTCGGCCGGCAAGCAGCTTTAAGCGCCCCCGTCATTGCGAGGAGCGAAGCGACGAAGCCATCCAGGGGCCGCCCGTGACTCCTGGATTGCTTCGCCGCGCTCGCAATGACGGTTTCGGTGCTTGGGCTCGGCCATGAAATTGGCGCCTTCGGCGGTTATGAGTATGACAATCGCGCCGCCCAAAATTTAATCGCCGCTTAAATTCTGGGCGGACCCGCCGGCGGCAAGCGCGGCGGACCAGCCCCCTCCGCCCGATGCGCGAAAATGCGCGGACGCGCATCGAATCGCGGCTTTGATGCGCGAAAACGCGCGCGGCGCGCGGCTTCCCTTGGCCCTGGAAAATGTTAGGAAGGGCCCAGCGAGAGGCCTGCCAAAAATGTCCAACGATCAAAATCCGCCGCAAGAGAAACCCCGAGTCGAGGCCCGCGTGCCCCGCGGCCTCGCCGACCGCGACGCCGCCGACCTCGCCGCGACCGCCAAAATGCTGGAGGCCATTCGCGCCAGCTACGAGCTTTACGGCTTCGAGGCGCTGGAGACGCCGGCCTTCGAATACACCGACGCGCTGGGGAAATTCCTTCCAGATCAAGACCGTCCGAACGAGGGGGTATTTTCGTTGCAGGACGACGACGAGCAATGGCTGTCGTTGCGCTACGATCTCACCGCGCCGCTGGCCCGCTATGTCGCGCAGAATTTCGACGCGCTGCCAAAGCCTTACCGCTCCTACCGGGTCGGCCCGGTCTATCGCAACGAGAAGCCGGGGCCGGGAAGGTTCAGGCAATTCATGCAGTTCGACGCCGACACGGTCGGCTCCGCCTCGCCCGCCGCCGACGCCGAAATCTGCATGATGGCCGCCGACACGCTGGAGCGGCTGGGCGTCCGGCGCGGCGATTATGTCATTAAAATCAACAGCCGAAAGGTGCTGGACGGGGTCATGCAGGCGGTCGGGCTCGACGGCGACGCCAACGCCGGCCGCCGCCTCACCGTGCTGCGCGCCGTCGACAAGCTCGACCGGCTGGGGCCGGACGGCGTCAAGCTGCTGCTGGGGGCCGGCCGCAAGGACGAAAGCGGTGATTTTACAAAGGGCGCCGGGCTTGGCGCCGAGGCCATCGACACGATCATGGCGTTTAGCGCCGGCGGGCAATACGCCGAGGGCAAGCCGAAATTCGACCTGTTCGGCCTGCTCGGCAAGAGCGATATCGGGGCGCGCGGCGCCGAGGAACTGATGGAGATCGAGGATTTGGCGCGCGACGCGGGCTTTGGTTTCGACCGCATCCGCATCGATCCATCCGTCGTGCGCGGGCTCGAATATTACACCGGGCCGGTGTTCGAGGCGGAGCTAACCTTTGAAACCAAAGACGAAAAAGGCAATCTTGTGCGGTTTGGCTCGGTGGGCGGCGGCGGTCGCTACGACGGGCTGATCGGCCGGTTCCGCGCCGAAAACACGCCGGCCACCGGCTTTTCGATTGGGGTTTCAAGGCTCTACGCGGCGCTAAAACTGGTCGGCAGCGAGATCGTCGCGACGCCGGACCGCCGCGGGCCGGTGGTGGTGCTGGTGCTCGACCGCGACCGCCTCGCCGATTACCAGCGCATGGCGCAGGCGCTGCGCGCCGGCGGGATCGCCAGCGAAATTTATCTTGGCGCGGCCGGCATGAAGGCGCAGATGAAATATGCCGACAAGCGCAACAGCCCTCTTGTTATTATTCAGGGTTCCGACGAAAAGGCGCGGGGCGAGGTGCAGATCAAGGACCTCGCCGCCGGCGCGCGGGCGGCGGCCTCGATCGCCACCAACGAGGAATGGAAAGCCCAGCGCCCCGCGCAAATCTCCATCCCCGAGGCGGATATCGTCGAACGGGCGCGGGAGCTTTTGGCCGGGCGGGGAAAGCCGCCGGGCTGAGAACTCAAACCGCCTTGGCGCCCGGCGTTTCGCCTTTTTGGTAGGCCGTGCCGAACACATAGTCCCACCAGATCGCGTGCACGCCAAAGCCCTTGGTCGCGTCGCGGAAGTGATGCAGCATGTGCAACCGGCGCACGAGATGGCCGAGCTTGGATTTCGGCTGGCCGTGGTGCGTCCAAAAATGCACGCAGTCGTAGATCACATAGCCGCCGATGAACCCGGCGAGCACGGGCCAGCCGAAGGTCGGCCCGAACAGCGGGCGTATGAACGCCAGCGCGATCAGCATGATCGGCGCCGAGAGCAGCGGCGGCATGACCAGCCGCAGCGGGTCGCTCGGGTAGATGTGATGCACCCCGTGGATCAGGAACTGGAAGCGCGGCCCGAGCCCGAACGGCAGCGGAAACACCGTGTGGAACAGGAAGCGATGTCCGAAATATTCGGTCAGCGTCCACGCGAGATAGCCGACGATCAGCGCGAGCAGGACGGTCGCGGCGCCTTGCAGCGTCAAGCCATAAATGACCAGTCCGAGTATGATCGGCGTGTAGACGATCACCGGCGTCAGGTGGTGCACGCGCGAGAGCTTGTCGAGCAGATCGCTCTCGAACAAGCGCGGCGAGGCGGACAACTGCTCCGGCGTCTCGCCGCCGAGGTGGTTGGTTTCAAGGGTCATGGCGTCACTCCGCCGGCTGCGCGGCGGCGTCCGCGCGCGCCGCCTGTTCGACATTCTCCGACCGAGTGATCAGCGAATAACGGGGATCGAAAATAAAGGTGACGAGCAGCGCCACCCAGGAGCGGTGACAGCCGAGCTTGTCGTAGAACTCCGGCGCCATCGCCCTGAGTTCGGGCAGCCGCCGCCAGGGAATTTCGTGAAAATCGTGATGCTCGTTGTGATAGCCGATATTTAGCGCCAGCGTGTTGAGCGGGCCGTAATAATCGAAGGTTCCCTGATCCGGGCCGAAGGCGAAATGCTCCTGCAGCCAGCGCGCGCTCAGGGGGTGCAGGCCGCCG
Source organism: uncultured Alphaproteobacteria bacterium (assembly GCA_963699455.1). GTDB lineage: Bacteria > Pseudomonadota > Alphaproteobacteria > Rhizobiales > Beijerinckiaceae > Methylocystis. The sequence continues at coordinate 577,827 of CAVOTY010000008.1, forward strand.
ACCGAAAACCAGAACGACAGGAACAGATAGAGCAGGGCGTTGGGACCGAAGGCCCACAGCACGAAAGCATCGAAGGCGACGATCACCGCGATGTTGATATAGGTCCACTTGCCCATGATCGGCACGGAGCCTTTCAGCCGCGACAGCCGCGCCAGCTGGATCGCCGGAAAGAAGAACAGCCACAGCGCCTTGCGCCAGCCGCTGTTGCCGACGAAGTCGACCTCCCAGCGGCTCGGCACGTCGGCGTCGTAATCATAGGCGGAAAGATGCGAATGATGCTTGATGTGATAGCAGCGAAAGCCCATCGCGGTGGGAAAGCCGTTGGGAAGATCGGCGAGGATCGCCGTCCATTTGTTGAGGAGATGGCTCTCGAACACGCAATTATGGATGGCGTCGTGGATGATGACGAAATTGGCGTGATTGGCGAAGGCGCCGACGCAAATGGCCAGCAGCAGCGTCAGCGGCCAATGCGCGAGGCCGAGCCAGCCGAGAAACGCGGCGATGGTCATCTGGCCCAGGAAGATCGCGGCGGTGATCTTGAACGTGGTCTCGTCGCGGCCGAACAGCTCCCGCGCTTGCGGATATTTCGCCAGGATCGCCTTGCGCCGCTCGATATGCGAGCGATCCGCGCCATTCGCCGTGACCAGGATTGTCATGGATGTGCTTTCCTTGTATTTCGCGCCGCGGCCTAGAGGCGCTTTTCATAAATGCGATGAATTTTTTCGAGCTTGCCGCCGAACATTTCGATGGGCCGACGCATCGCCGTGTTGTTCTCGAGCACCCAGCCGGCCTCGATGTGTTCGAGTTGCGCCTCGCGGCCCCGCCGGCGCATCTCCTCGATGATCGACATGAGAATGGCGCCGCCCGTGGCGCTGTTTTGCAATTCCTTGCGCGTGCCGAGCAACAGGAGCTTGCCGCTTTTGTAAACGTGCTTGCGAAAGCGCGGAATGAGCCGCGCGAGGCCGAGCGGCAGGAGGCGTCCGTCTAGATCGCCGATGATCTCGAACAGATTGGGCAGCGCCACCGCGAACGACACCGGCCGGCCGTCGAGCTCGACGACCATGGTGTACTGGGGCGGCGTGGCGAAGCTCAGCGCGTCGGCGATGGAGTTGAATTCGTCGAGCGTGAACGGCACGAAGCCCCAATTGTCGCGCCAGCCGTCGTTGAACAGGTCCGACATCAACTGGGTTTCGCCCTGTTTCATGCGGGCGTAGTCGATCTGGCGGATTTTTACCCGGTTCTTCCATTCGGGCCGGTTCGAAATGCGCGCCGGCTTGTTCAAATCCTCCGCCGAGAGATCGAAGCGATAGGAGACGAGATCGCGCGCCTTCTCGTAGCCGAGCGCCTCGACATGGCGGGAGAGATAGGGCGGATGCCAGGGCGTCAAGAATACCGGCGTCGACTCGAAGGCCGCGACCAGCATGCCGCACTCGCCGTTGATCGTCGGAGAGAACGGCCCGTTGATGCGATCGGCGCCGCGCGCCTTCAGCCAATCCTTGGCGGCGCGCGTCAAGGCGCGCACGACTTCGAGATCGTCGACGGCGTCGAGCGAACCGAACTGGAAGCGCGAGGCGCCGACCGGCGTGAACTCGGGCTTATAGACCTGCGCCAGAATGCGCCCAGCCCATTTCCCGTCCCGGCGGGCGAGAAACTCTTGCGCCTCGACCAGCTTGAAATGCGGGTTGAGCATGTGCCCGTGCAGCGTCCACCGCTCCACGTCGAGCGGCGGCGCGAAGCCTTTCATCCCCGCGTAGAGCAAACGCGGAAGCTTGTTATAGGTCAAGAACCCCAGGGGACCTTTGGCCGGGGCCACGTCGATTCGCGCCATGTCGAAGCCTAACCTTGTTGCCTCGCCGATAAACGTGTCAAAACGACGCGGCGAGAGGCACTTATAGCCGCGACACGGGGAAAAACCAGAAGGATGGCGTCGCGGCTCACGCTCCGGCCATCGCCGCCGCGACGATGCGGTGCGCTTCCTCCGAGACCGGCGGCATGTTGCGCAAGGCCGCGATCACCCCGAGAATCTCGGCCTCGGTGTGATTGGCGGAGATGAAGAAGCGCAACCGCGGCTGATCCTTGGGCACGCCGATCTGCACGATCGGCGGCACGTAAAATCCGAGCTCCAGCAAATGTTGCGAGGCCCACATGGTTTCGACGCTGTCCTGAAACAGAATCGGCACGACGCCGCGGCCGATCGCCGGGCCGGTGGAGAGTCCGGCCCGATGCGCGGCGTCGCGGAAGAACTGGGCGTTTTCCGCGAGCTTGCCGATGCGCCAGGTTTCCTCCTGCATCAGCCGCAGCGCGGTGCGCGCCGCCGTCAGGATCACCGGCGACAGGCCAACGCTGTAGACAAAGCCGGGCAAGGTGTAGCGGAACCACTCGATCACCGGTTTCCTGCCGCAGATATAGCCGCCGCAGGAGGCCAGCGTCTTCGACATCGTGCCGACGACGAGATCGATCCGCGCCGGATCGACGCCCTGATGCTCGGGGAGGCCGCGTCCGGTCTCGCCGAGCACGCCAAGCGAATGGGCCTCGTCGAGCATCAGCCAGACATGGTGCTTGTCCTTTATGTCGAGCAGGCGCGGCAGGTCGGCGGTGTCGCCGTCCATGCTGTAAATCCCCTCGACGACGATCAGCACATGGCGAAACTCCTCGCGTCGCTTGTGCAGCAGGTGTTCGAGGTGGTCGTAATCATTGTGGCGGAATTTGATGACCTCGGCGTCGGAGCCGTCGGCGCCGGCGACGATGCTGTTGTGCGCGAGCTCGTCGATGAAGATGGCGTCGCGCTTGCCCATGAGCCAGGCGATGGTCGTGACATTGGCGAGATAGCCGGAGACCAGCGTCAGGGCGCTTTCGAACCCGAGGAATTTGGCGATCTCCGCCTCGAAAGCCTTGTGCGTGCTGCGCTCGCCGCCGACGAGGCGCGACGCCAGCGCGCCAACGCCGAGATCGTCCAGCTCGCGCTTGGCCTCGGCGAGGATGCGCGGATGATTCGCGAGGCCGAGATAGTCGTAATTGGCGAAGCTGACGAAATGCCCGCCGGATGTCTCCAGCTCGGCTTTCAGTTTGTCGATCTGGGCGAAAAACGGATCGGAAAATTCGAGCAAGGCGTTGCCGGCGAAGCGGAATCGTCGCGCCGCGTAGTCCGAGAGGCTTCTGTGTTTCGTCACCTAGTTTTCCCGCCAAAGAGTCGCGGCGCCCGCCGCGCCAACAGTCCCAAAAAAGGCGCCAGTCGCCTGGCGCCGGTCGAGGAACGATCGCGACCCTTAACATTTTTCCCTGGCCCCGCGCCAGTGCGCCAAAGGGCGCGCGCCACGCAGGAAAACCGACCGTCGGCGTGAAAATTAGGTTCACGCCCTTGCGGCGCCGGCGCGGCTCGACTATACAGCGGCCCATCGCCGCGGTCGCAAGCCGTCGCGAAGGCCGCGCTTTTCCCAAAGGCGCCGCGAAAAAAGTGGGGCCATAGCTCAGTTGGGAGAGCGCTTCAATGGCATTGAAGAGGTCGTCGGTTCGATTCCGTCTGGCTCCACCAATAAAGCAATAAGATCACATCCGCGCTTCCCGGCCGCCGGAGCGCCGGCTCGCTTCACTATCGAAATTAACAACAAGACAATGAGCGCCCCAGATTGAATCGGCGCTGGCTTGACCCCGCGCGCCCCTGTTTCGCTCCGCGTCGCAAACTGAGCCGGCGCCGAGCTCCATCCGCCGACGGGATTCATGGGTCCGCGCGCCGAGACTTCCAGAACATGTGGAAAAATCGTTTCGAAAGCCTAGCTATCTGAAAGGCGCCACGAAATATTAAGCCCTTCCAACGGAATTGGCGGCAATGACATCAGCTTTTAGTGTCGATCGCACATTCGAGCCGAAGCCTCGCGGCGTTGAACTCAGTTGTCGCGTTTTTCGCAATCTGGACACGCCGCGTCTTTATGAAGAATCCGTTCGGCGAGGCGAAGTCACCATCGCCAGGAGCGGCGCGCTCGTTGTGGACACCGGCGCGCATACGGGGCGTTCACCCCAGGACAAGTTCATTGTCCGCGATGCGCTCACCGATGCGCCCGTCTGGTGGGAAAACTCGCAAGCGATGGCGCCCGAGCATTTCGACACGCTATACGCCGACATGCTCGCTCACGCTGGAGGAATGGATCTTTTTTTGCAAGACCTTTACGGCGGCGCCGAGCCGGGGTGTCGATCAAGCATACGCGTATACACGGAATATGCTTGGCACTCGCTGTTCATACGCCATCTCTTGATAAAGCCGTCCAAATCGGAGGCGCCGAATTACGTTCCCGAACTGACGATACTCGATTTGCCGTCTTTCACCGCGAGTCCGTCTAGGCATGGTTGTCGCTCGCGGACGGTGATCGCCATGGATTTCAGTCGCGGGCTGGTCCTGATCGGAGGCACCGCCTATGCTGGCGAGATCAAGAAGGCGGTTTTCACGTTTCTTAATTTCATCTTGCCTCCCAAGGGCGTGATGCCAATGCATTGCGCGGCGAATTACGATGATTCTGGCGTCGCGCTTTTCTTTGGCCTTTCCGGGACGGGCAAAACAACACTTTCGGCCGATCCGACGCGCCGCTTGATCGGCGACGATGAACATGGCTGGGGCAAGGAGGGCGTTTTCAATTTCGAAGGCGGCTGCTACGCCAAGGCGATTAAATTGTCGCGGCGGGCCGAACCCCAAATCTTCGCGGCGACGGAGCGCTTTGGCGCCATTCTGGAAAATGTCGTCCTCGACCCCGTCACCCGCGTTCCGGATTTTGACGATGATTCGCGCACGGAAAACACGCGCATCGCCTATCCCCTGGATTTCGTGGACAACACTTCGTCGTCGGGCCGCGCGGGCCAGCCCAAGAATATTGTAATGCTCACGTGCGACGCTTTTGGCGTGTTGCCGGCGATCTCCAGGCTGAACCCTTCGCAAGCGATATATCATTTCTTGTCAGGCTACACGGCCAAGGTCGCGGGAACCGAAAGCGAGGTGCGAGAACCGCGGGCAACGTTCTCCACCTGCTTCGGGGCGCCGTTCATGCCGCGGCGTCCCCTGGAATACGCCAACCTTTTGCGAGATTTAATCGCGGAACATCAGGTCCGCTGCTGGCTTCTCAACACGGGCTGGTCCGGCGGCAAGCACGGGACGGGTCAACGGATGCCAATCCATGTCTCGCGAACTCTGTTGAACCGCGCGCTGGCGGGTTCATTCTCGGAAAGTAATTTCCGCACGGATCCATATTTTGGATTGTCCGTGCCGCGCTCCGCGCCGGGGATCGATTCCAATTTTCTCGAACCGGCGATGAGTTGGGCCTCTAAAAGGGATTTCGACGCGACCGCGGTTAGGCTGGTCGACATGTTTCGCGACAATTTCGAGCCGTTCGCGCCATTCGTCGATAAAAATGTCATGGAGGCGGAGCCCCGCGGTGTCGCGGCGTGACTTTCATTTAAAGGCGCCGTTATGTCGACTTCCGTCTTGCGACAGCGCTCTGTCGTGAAGCAAGAACCAGGCGTCGGCCGGGCCGATGTTATCGGGGGCGGGTGACGGGGTTTGTCCAACAGCCGACCTCTCTCGCGGCGGATTCCCCGCTTGAGCAATCGCGGGAGCCATCGATCGAACGGGCTTCTGGGAAATCGAAACGGAAACAATTGAGCACCAAAGACAAACCGGCGGCTTGTTGGTTCGACTAGAACGCCGCCGCTCGCGGCGGCGCGCGCCACTCGGGCTTGTGCTACGCCGAATCGAGCATATTTGTCGTTGCAACCAGGTCGACTATGTACGGCCAAGCGTTAGCCCGCATGAACCGCTGACAATGTTCGCGCGCATGTGTTTCCGCGAGTTGTGGGCGGACCCCGCGACAAACTGCTGCAATGAAAGGCGCGCATGTCGTTTTTAGGCACTATTTGGTCGGCTTTGGGCGCCAATCCATTTTTCGTCGGCGGCGCTGGCACCTTGGCCTTCGGTTCGGCGATGTATCTTCTCCGCGCCGTTCCGGAGCAAGCGCTCGACGCCTTCGAAAAGACCCTTTGGACAAAGGTGTTCGTCGAAAGCCTGTCCAACGAATATCATGACATCGACGCCTTCATCGAAGGATGCAGGCTCGATTTTTTCAGCCGATCGCTTGAGATCAAGGATGGGTCCCTGAAAACCGGTTTTGGCGGGGGATGGGGAAGCTATGGGGGAACCCTGTTCAAATATTCGAAGACGAAATCCGCCCAACAGATCGCGCCGTTCGAAACCATCACGGTCTCCTTCCTGACCCGTGATCGCGGCGTGGTCGAGCGGTTCATGCGGGACTGCAAGCCCGAGGAGCACAAGAACACCCTTTACATCTCCATGTATGCCGCCGGCGGCTTCAACGGCGGCCTGCGCCGGCGCAAGCGCGGCCTGCACACGGTGTTCGTCGACGAGGCGATCAAGGATCGGCTCGTGCAACGCTTGACGTGGTTTATCGGCTCCGAGGAGTGGCATTTGTCTCGGGGTATCCCATGGAAGCTGGGGATCATCCTGCACGGGACTGTCCTGAATTTCGTGTGTGATCTGGGCACAATGGGAACGAAGGAGTTCTCCCATGGCCCGACGCAAGGAACCGAAAATCCCCGACGCGCTACTCGACCAGCTTTTGGCCGGCGCGGATGCGAAAACAGCGTTTGATCCCAATGGTTTGCTCGACGAGCTGAAGAAGGCGCTGGCCGAGCGGGCGCTGAACGCCGAGATGGATCATCATCTGACGACCGGCGAGCCCGGCAACAGCCGCAACGGCTATGGCAAAAAGACCGTGACGACCGACACGGGCCGGATCGAGCTGGAGATTCCGCGCGATCGGCAATCGAGCTTCGATCCGCAGCTCATCGCCAAATATCAGCGCCGTTTCCCTGGCTTCGACGAGAAAATCGTCTCCATGTATGCGCGCGGCATGAGCGTGCGGGAGATCGCCGGACATTTGCGCGATCTTTACGGCGTGGAGGTTTCGCCCGATCTGATCAGCGCCGTCACCGACGCCGTTCTCGACGAGGTCGCCGCGTGGCAGGGGCGTCCGCTCGAAGCCGTTTATCCGATCGTCTTCTTCGACGCGCTGCGCGTCAAAATCCGCGACAAGGGGCTCGTCCGCAACAAGGCCGTTCACGTCGCTCTGGGCGTCCGCGCCGACGGAACCAAGGAGATTCTCGGCCTCTGGCTCGAACAGAACGAAGGCGCCAAATTCTGGCTGCGCGTCATGAACGAGCTGAAAAACCGTGGCGTCGAGGATATTCTCATCGCCGTCGTCGACGGTCTGAAGGGCTTTCCGGAAGCGATCCTTTCCGTCTTCCCCGAGGCGCAGGTCCAGACCTGCATCGTGCATTTGCTGCGCAACAGCCTCGACTTCGTCTCCTACAAGGATCGCAAGGCCGTGGCTGCGGCGTTGAAAACCATCTATCGCGCCGACGACGCCACGGCGGGCGAAGCGGCGCTTGCGGCTTTCGAGGCCTCGGAATGGGGCAAAAAATATCCGGCGATCGGCCAGAGCTGGCGTAGGGCCTGGGGCGAGGTAGTTCCCTTCTTCGCCTTTCATCCCGACGTGCGGCGGCTGATCTACACCACCAACGCCATCGAGGCACTGAACTCGAAACTGCGTCGCGCCGTGCGCGCCAGAGGCCATTTTCCAACCGACGAGGCCGCGACGAAATTGCTGTTTCTGGTCTTGAACAAAAGCGAAAAAGAATGGACCATGCCCGCCCGTGAATGGTCCATCGCCAAAGCCCAGTTCGCTATTCTCTTCGGCGAGAGATTCACAAAGGCGATGAACTGACGATGTTCAACCGCCCAGACCATACACAGAATTTCTGACAGGCCCTCCTGCACGGGCCGCCGGGAACCGGAAAGACAAGCCTGATCCACGCACTCGCCTCCGATCTCGGGTTCGATATCAAATATATCAAGTCGCTGCGCGGGCTCGGCGCGGCGTTCATGTCGGGAACGAAGAAAGACCTGTTCGTGATCGAGGATATCGACACCATCGCAAGCGGGTTGAACCGCGATCCGCAAAAGCAGAAGGACGGAGTCGGTCAGGTCGAGGAACGCGCCGGATTCGGCGCTCCGCTGCACGAAATATTGAACGCCATGGACGGCATGCAAACGCCGGATGGACTAAAGTTCATCGTGACGACGAACCATATCGCCAAGTTGGATCCTGCGATTGTTCGACCTGGAAGGATAGACGAGGTGGTTGAGATTGCTCCGTTGTCTCTCGAGTCCGCGCGCCGAATGTTTCTGGCCTTCTATGGACGCGGCGGCATCGACGGCTATTCCCCAAGCACCGGAGCCGAACTTCAACAAATGTTCTCGACCATGACGGCGGAAGAGGCGGAAGTCGAGTTGGCGCGAAGGGCGCGGGAGGCAGCCAAGGAGGCGGCTTGAGGGCTTCGGCGGTTCGCTGATCCGACAAATTAGCGATCTGATGACGGAATATCGGCGCCGGGTCGGGCGCGATCTCATGACTTAAACGAAAGCGTGACGATCGCCGACGACAACCTTACCATCGTCGAAATCCCCTTGTCTTCATCGCGCGGCGCCGCTAACGGCGATGAGCTTCAACGGCCTGAACGACCATTCCATATGGGAACCCCCAGCTTCGGTCATCGCGTAATATCGATGATTGGCGGAGCAATTTCCACCGATGCCTTGCGGGAAGTTTGACGTCGCGACGACCGCGGCGAGCGTGGTCATCGTCGGCAGTCGCCCTCGAGCATCGGCATGGTGTCTCGGCTGGCTCGGAAGGTCTGGTTATGGCGGGAGCGAAACCGTCGTGTTGAATGCGCTCGGCGGGTTACCGCGACTTAGCCGACCCAAAGGGCGATTAGGAGGCTCATGCCGCCTCAATACTTCGCCATGGCTTAAAAGGCAAAGAACCTTTTTCCGCGGCGCTCGGCTCGCTAATGAGCCGAGCAAGTTTATCCGACGAAGATTCACGCCGCGCCAAACAAGCTTTAACAGTGGTTGAAGCGTTCGAGATAAACGAGGTTAAGTTCCCCTTTCGTCGCTCCGCCGAAGCCACTCGTCGACGGCGCCGGGCGATGGACGGCTTACTCGCAGACGAACCGCACGATCTTCACGAGCCCGGTCTGCCTCACGAGGCTGTCCTGCATGTCGCCAAGCACGAACGCCCCCGAGGGGCCGGGCGCGACGGTGGTGGCGACGCGCATGTCGTGCGCGTTTTGCGGATTATCCGCGGTGTTGACGTTCATTCGCGTCAGCCGCTTGGCGCCGGAGCCGTCGAGACGCATCGCCCACCAGTCGGTCCCGAGCATGAGGCGCCGCGGGAAACGGTCGACGCCCTTGGTGCTCATGTACACGATCCAGTCGCCCGTCGGCGTCTTCACGACGGTCGGATGCTCGTTGTAGGCGTTGCCGACGGTGAGCCGCCAGCTCTTGCCGGTCGCCAGATCGAGCTTGTGAATCTGGCTGCGCCAAAAGCTGTGCGAATCTTGATCGCTGGTATAGATCAAACTCGCGCCGTCGCTGCTGAACGAGCCGGGCTCGTAATAGACCGCGCCGCCCGGAAGATAGGATTTGACGTTCTCCAAGTGCGGCTTGGGCGCGAGCGCCAGGTCGGCGATCTTCAGCACATAGGTTTTGTCGGGTTGGCGCGACGACCAGGCGATGCGCTTGCCATCCGGCGAGAAGATTGGCATCAGCTCGCCTTCGGTCTCGACATTGGGTTCGTCGGTGAGCCGCCAAGCCTTCGCGCCATCGGCGGTCGCGAGCCAGATGTCGTCGTGCACGCCAAAGCCCGGCAGCGCGCCGAAACCAGGAATGCCGAACGCCTTGCCGCCGTTCCAATCCGCTTTTTGCGCGGCGAACAGCAGGTAGCGCCCGTCTGGGCGCCAATAGACCATTCCGCGATGTTTTTCGGGCACTCCCGGCGGATCGAACGCGCGTCGGCCGCTTCCGTCCGGCGACATCGTGAAAATTCCGTAGTATCCAGTCTGGCGCGGCGCCATGAAGGCGACTCGATTTGTCTCGTGATTCCAGCGCGAACCATAGCCGTTCGTTATGAATGGCTTGTCGTCGATAGTGGTCGAAACGGCGCGATCAAGAGTGCAGGCCGGCTCGGCCCAGGCGGGCCCGAGCGCACCCGTCAGTAATCCGATGGCGAAAAGCGCCGCTGAACTTATGCCGCCTCCAATGCCGAACGCGATCCGTCGAGACATGCGAAATTCCTCCGGTTGCTCGATGCGAACTGGTCGCGCCGTAACGCGGACTTCCGTGAATGTCCAAGATCGGCGCTCCGCTTATACGGAATGGCGACGCCAAATTCCGGACTCGAGGGACAAGTTGTCGCGCGGAGATTAACGCCGGCGCGGGCGAAGTTGACCCGAGGCCGACTTGGGAGGCGCAACGATCGGCGGCCACCAACGGCCAGGTGAATCGAGGGCGCGTCCCGGCGCCGCTAATGGAAATTGAACGGCTGTTGTCGGAGGTCGGCGCCGCAGATCGACGGGCCCCGGGACGATGAGACGATGCGCCGGGCCAGCGCGGCATGGGCGGGCGTCGACCCCCTCGCCGAGACCACGGAAACGAAGCCGCCGGGATGCACGCGAAACACCACGGTCGCCGTGCCGTGGCCAAAGCCCGCCGAGGCCGGGGAATGCCGCCGCATCGACGACATCAATTGCGCGAGACAAATTGATTGCTGATGGCCGCTGGTTTTCGCGTGGCCGCCGGCGGCCCCGGCGTGGCGTTGCTGCTGCGCCGCGCGGGGCCTGGCCGCCTGTTGAACGACCTGCTTGCGCTTGACGACGACCTTCTGGACCTCCCTGCGCTTGACCGGCAAGGGCGGCGCGTCGGGCGCCATCACTTCGGGCGGCGGCATCGCCAGTTCGGCGTCCTCGATCGGTTCGGGGGTGACGTTTTCCGCCTGCGCGATCTCCTCCTGCTCGACATAGTCGCCCTCGGGAACCAACTCCATGTCGACCGAATCGAGCGAGGGGATCGGCGTCAAGCTTTCGAGGCCGAGCAGCACCGCCACGCCGACATGCGCCGCAACGACCGCCGCGGTCACGAGGGGCCGCAGCCACCTCGGCTTGACCGGCGGGAATGTCGAGGGCGGCGGCGCGGGCCGCGACAGTCCGGGATCAAGGACGATATCGGTCACTTCAATACTCTCCCGCCTTTCGCCCGAGACTTGACGCCCAAGCGAAGCACTCCCGTTCGCCGCCGCGCCTCCAAGAGGTTCGCGCCCCATCGTCCTTGGCCGTCGGCGGATCGGCTGGCCCGCCATCGCGAAACCCGGCCCTGCTGGAAAGGACTCCTCGACGCCGATCCACCGACACCGGTATACATGCAAAATACATGACGCGGCGGCGCCGGCGAGTTTTTCTTCCACCATCCCGAAGCGGAGGGAAGGATGCGGTTGATTTTGGCATGCGAGGGGCTGGCCAAGCGTCGAGGCAGCCCGACAATCCACGGGGCGCTTTACGACAAAGCCAACAACAAGCGTATTATTATTTACAAACGGCCTGCTTTTCCGGCGAAAAGCTGAATAAACACTCAAATCGCTATATATCCGACCGTTGCAATTTAGTCACAGCCTCCGACAAATCGTTAAATGTGAATATTTTAGGCTGGACCGGCCTCCGAACTCGTTATTTATTAATTTTACGTTACGCACGGCGGCGCGGATTTTGGTTGGGGAGCGGCAAAATGAGCAAGGGCATTCCATCACGGCGGCTGCGCGGTTCTCTTTCTGGCGGCGTCTCGCTGCTGGCGCTGCTGTGCTCCAGCGCGCTCGCCGCGCCCCCGCTCCCGGCCATCGACATCGGCGGTCAACAAGCGCCGGACAGCGGCAAGCCCAGTCCGCCGCCAACCAAGCATGTGCCGAATCCGCGGCACGCCAGCAGCCACGCGCGATCTCATACCCCCATAAGAGCCCGCTCGGCGGGCAGGGGCGGTTCTGCGCAACATGCCTCGGGTCGTGGCGGCCCACCATTGGCCGCCCCCCATGGTCCGCCGATGGACGGCAGCGCAGAGGCGGGCTATCGCGTAAAGGAAACAACGGCGGCGGGGCCGATCTTCGGTAACCTCCCATTACAGGACGCGCCTTATTCGATCACCGTCGTGCCTAGCCCGATGATCGAGAATTTGCAGGCTTACCAGCCAGAGGACATTTGGCGGGTTATCCCGCAAATCACCAATAATAACACTCAGCAAAATAGCTCGGGCAACCCCTTCGCCTATGTGCGAGGCTTCTCGATCACGCAATTCACTAATCAGGCTGGCGTCACATATGATGGACTGCTCGGTGGGGCGGGGGGAATGTTCAGCACCGTCCTCGAAGATAAGGAGCGCGTTGAACTGCTAAGTGGGACAAGTGGGTTTCTCTAAGGGAATGGCAGCGTTGGCGGCGTTATCAACAATGTTCTGAAGCGTCCGACGGCTACACCTTACTCTAGCGTGACGGCAGGAGATAACGCCGGAAGGAACGGGTTTGTCCACGGAGATTTTGGCGGACCTCTCGTCATCCCCGGGCTTCGAGATGATCTATTCGGCTACCGTGTGAATCTCGTTTATCAAGGCGGAAACACATCGATCGAAAATCAGAGTGTAACACGCAATCTCGCTAGCGCGGCTTTTGACATTCATCTATGGGATGGGGCATTGCTGCAACTCAATGGAGCGCATTCATTCTACTACATCAACGGGTTTACGCCAGCTTACAATACAACGCTCGTTCCGTGGCCGGCGCCTGCTAATCCTGCCACCATCGGCACTCCATCGTGGCTAAGGTTTAGCGATGAGACTGATAATGGCGGATTTAAATTTACCTGGAAAATCAATAACATATTTACTTTCCGCGCGGCGTATGATTATACCTATGAGGCAAGACAAGACCAACTTGTTATGTCATCTAAACTTGTTGATTACATCGGAGACGCAACACAAAGCACTACCGCTGGCGGCAGCAACGGTCCAAATTATTGGCACACCCATTCTGGCTACAGCTTCGTTGATGCCGAGATTTCAACATTTGGTATTCGTCATAAATTTACTGCGGGTTTTACTGGATACACGATGTTTATCGATGGAGGTGGAACCAGTCTTACCGAGGGCGGCGCTACGTTTCAAAATAACTTTTATAATCTTGGATATATTCCAGAGGTGGCGCTTTATGCCAACAGCATGAATGCATATAATTATCGTTACGCCAATCAATTTGGGAAAAACTTTATTATTGGCGATGAAATCACCTATAATAATCTCACCATTTTAGCTGGCGCAAACTACACAAGCCTGGGGCGCACGAACTGGGGCTCCTACAACTCTCCCGCAACACTCACGCTTCCGAACGGCTATGGCGCCGCTCAAGTCACTCCGACCGTCGCCGCGCTCTACAAAGTTTTGCCCTGGATCACCGTTTACGCTAGCTACCAACAGTCGCTGCAAGACGGCATTGACGTGCAGAGCACGGCAACCACTATCTACACGAATTCTGGACAAATTCTCCCGCCAACTCTTGGGCAGCAACTGGAGCTTGGCGCCAAGGCCACGGTCGGAAAGAACCTTCTGCTAACCGCGGCGTTATTCGATATCAACAAGGCCAATCAATATACCCAATCCAATCCGAACGGCACTTACACGGTAACTGAGTCGGGTCGCGAGGATCATAAAGGCATAGAATTTACGGCGACTGGGAAAGCTACGGATGAGCTTACGCTATTCGGTGGACTTACTTTTATGAACCCACGCATTGTCAATGATCCTGCCGCGCCATGGCAGAATGGTCAACTTGCTCAAAACGTTTCCCCCGTGAGTGGAAAGTTCTACGTGGAATATGGTATTCCGTATCTTGATACCGCACCATTCTTACAGGGATTGACGCTGATCGGCGGGTTCAGATTTGCAAGCGGATATGCCGGAACGCTTCCAACAAGCTACGCGAATATTCCGAATATCGAGCGCTTGCCGGGATACTCAGTCGGAGATATCGGCCTTCGTTACTCAACTAAAGTTTATAATCGAGAAGTCATATTCCGCTTTAACATCAACAATATCGCGAACACCGCTTATTGGCAGGTAAACGGTGTCGAGGGTTCGCCGCGCACCTTCCTCACCAGTATGCAAGTGAAATTTTGATGTCGCGCCTCTTTTTCCGATCAATCGGAAATGAAATCGCGTGCCTGCGCCGCCGCGCAAAACGGGTGGCCAACTCTTGAGGCATCGCATTATGGTAGCAGCGGTTCTCTTCAGCGAGGGCAAATGGTCGTTTCCGTTCGCGGCTATCGCGCTCGCCGCCTTGGCGCTGCTGCGCTCGCCGCCACATTTTCCGCCGCCGGCGCAGTATCGCGTTGTCAGGGACGCAGGCGGTGTCGAGGTGCCGATCGAGAATTCCCTTTCGCGGCACCGTATTGACTTGGTGCGGCTTCGGCGCCGGCGGCTACCTTGGCCACACGCATTCGCCGCGAACCTTGGTCAGCGCCGGCACGCAAATGGCTCGCGAGAGGTTCGCCGAGGGCATCTGGAGCTGGATTTATCCCGGGAGCTTGCAGCAGGACGATCTTTGGCAAAGCCCTTTTACAAGGCGGTTCCCCGAGCTCGAAACCGTGCTCGGCTTCGATGCCGGCGCCTACATTGGTGGTTGCGGCGCTACAGGCGTCATCCCGTCGCTGCGCGCCGTTGGACTTCCGGCTCTAGCCCTAAACGTGGGTAAAGGGAAAAATTGGGACGAGGAGCTCTTCGCGATGGCGCGGGTCGAAACCGCGCTCAGCGGCGAGCCCGAGCGCGGCGAGGCGCTGATCGCCGCCTATAAGCAAGCCTACGTCGATCTGGACGCCGAGTTGCAATCAAACACACTGACGGAACGCCCGCGCGTTTTGATCATCGCAGAGTCGAACCGACGACTGGCGGCGGCTTTATATCAAGAGCGCCAGGAACGACTATCGGATTTATCTGCCGCCCGCCGGAGTCATCAACGCCGCCGGAGCAGTTCCGCAAAATCCGGACGCCGAACGCATCCTGGTCATCGACCCCGACGCGATTTTCCTGATGGGACCGCCGGCGCAAAGCCCGCAAGAGTTCATGCGCGATCCGCGCTGGCGCGGGCTCAAGGCCGTCGTCGACAATCGCGTTTACCGCATGCCCGGCGATCCCAACGGCGGGGGCGGACTCGCCGGCCTGCATTTTCAGCCGACGTGGGTGCGCTGGATGGCGGAGATCGCCCATCCCGACCGCTTGCAACCGAAGTTGCGCCAACTGCTGCGCGAGCATTTCATGACGGAGTTCGGCTATCGGCTGAGCGACGATCAGATCGACCGGTTCCTCCACGTCGACAAGAACGCCAATTCCGTCGGCCACGCGCGCTTTAGGCGCGACTATCGGGCCAGCGACGCCACGGAGTCCTCGCGATGACCGACGCAAGCATGACCGAGCAAACCGCGCCCGCCGCGCCGGCGCCAAAACCTTCCTTCATCGAAAGACACGGCGCGGCCGTGCCCTATCTGCTCGGCGCGGCGGTGCTGCTCGCCATCGTCGGCTCGCTGTGTCTTGGCGCCTATCCCGTGTCCCTTGGCCACGCCGCTCAAATCATCCTGCATCTCGCCTCGCCCTTTCCATTGCCAGACAACCCGCCGTGGAGCGTGAAGGAAATCACCGCCGTGCAGGTGATCCGCCTGCCGCGCGTGCTGCTCGCGGTGTTGGCGGGGATCGGCCTCGGCATGTCCGGCACGGCGCTGCAAGGCATGATGCGCAATCCGCTCGTCGGCCCCGATCTGGTCGGCGTCAGTTCCGGCGCGGCGTTTGGCGGCTTGCTCGCCATGCTGTGGGATTTTCCGCCGGTGGGCGTCATCGGCCTCGCATTTGCCTTCGGGCTCGGCGCGATGACGCTGACCTTCTCGCTGGCGAAACTCGTGCGCGCCGCCGCCGACAGCATTCCGCTGGTGCTCGCCGGCGTGTTCATCGGCGCCTTTTTCATCGCCTGCGCCGGGCTCATTCAATTTGTCGCGCCGGACCCGAAACTCCCGGCGATGGTGCTGTGGATGCTCGGCAGTTTCGTCGGCGCCGATCCGCGCAAGGTCGCGATGATCGCCATTCCGACACTGAGCGGCGCCGCCGCGTTGATGCTGCTGCGCTGGCGGCTTAATCTCTTGTCGCTTGGCGATCTCGACGCGAAGTCGCTCGGCGTCGACGTGCATCGCCTGCGCTGGTCGATCATCGCGCTGGTGTCGCTGATCGTCGCGTCGCAAGTCGCGGTCAGCGGGCTGATCGGCTGGGTGGGCCTCGTCGTGCCGCATATCGGCCGCATGCTGGTCGGCCCCGACCATCGCCGTCTGCTGCCGGCCTCCGCGTTGCTTGGCGGTCTATTCGTGCTCGGCCTCGACGATTTCACGCGCTCCGTCGTGGAGATGGAGATTCCGATCGGCGTGCTCACCGCCCTGTTCGGCACGCCGATCATCTGCTTCCTGTTCTGGAAGACGCAATCGAAGGGCTGGATCAATGACTGAGCCAATCGCTTCCTTCGGCCACCTCGGCTTCGCCTATCGCCCGGGACGCTGGGTTTTTCGCGACTATTCGGCGGCGATCAAAAAGGGCTCCGTCTTCGCGCTGCTCGGCCCGAACGGGCGGGGCAAGACGACTTTGCTCAAACTTCTGCTTGGCGCGCTGAGGCCGAGCGAGGGGAGCATCGCCGTCGAGAGCGGCATCGCCTTCGTGCCGCAACTGTTCCACGTCAGCTTCGATTATTCGGCGCTCGACATGGTGTTGATGGGCCGCGCCAAGCATGTCGGGTTGTTCTCGCAGCCAACGCCCGCCGACGAAGCCGCCGCGCTCGCGGCGCTGGACCGCTTCGGCGTCGCCGATCTTGCGCATCGGCCCTTTCACGAAATGTCCGGCGGTCAGCGCCAGCTGGTCATCTTCGCGCGCGCTCTTGTCGCGGAAGCGCGGATTCTGATCCTCGACGAGCCGACCTCGGCGCTCGATCTCAAGAATCAGGCCATGGTGCTCGAGTGGATCGGCGCGCTGTCGCGCAATGATGGACTCACCATCATCCTGACCACGCATCACCCTCACCACGCGCTGGCCGTCGCGGACGACGCCTTTCTGATGATGGGCGAGACGCAATATGTGACGGGCCCGGCAAGCCAGGCGCTGACCGAGGAAAATCTCACGAAGCTTTACGGCTCGGCGATGAAGCGCGTCACCTTCGAGCACGAGGGTCGAAGCGTCGAGACGCTCACCCCGATCCTCCCGATGTTCGCCCGCGCCCAGAGAGAGCAAAGCCCCTCCGCCAAGCTGGCGGCGTCGTGAGTTCTCGCGCCATGCGGCTTTCAGGACAAACGCCCTCCGAAAACGAAGAAGCACCGAAGACGATGGCGCAGCCTCGCCAAGGCGTCCATTCAGGCCCGTCTGACAGCCATCGCCTACAACCTGAAACGAACCTTGATCATCGTCACGGCGGCGGTGGCGTGACTTCCGTTTGAACACGGGCCGAATGAGCGATTTAACCCATTAAACGCGCGATCCCGCAAACCACGAAGTGCGAAAACCCGCGCCTATGCAATAAAAATTGTCCCCGCGCACAAGTCTCTATATCCTGTCGGCCGTCCACAGCCGGTGGTGCAACCCGCCGAAAACAATAGCGCAACGATGAACAGCTTACGTAACGGACCCTCCGGGTTCTACGTCGTGAGGAATATCGGACCTTGACAATAGTGCGGCGCTGGCTTGGCTGGCTAGGGCCTGTTGGGATTCAGCATGAGTTTATGACGGCGGCGGAGAGATGGATCATTGCGGAGAAGCTCTGATCTGTCTTGTCCGCGCGCATCGCGATGCGCTTGAACTCTTTGAGCTTACCGAAGAAATTTTCGATCAGATGCCGCCATTTATATAGTTCCAGATCGATTTTGCGCGGCTGGCCGCGGCGCGGGTATTGTGAAATCACGACCTTGGCGCCGCGCTCGTCGAGTTCCGCGATGATGGTGCTGTCGAAAGCCTTGTCGGCGATCAGCGCCGCGAAAGGCAATCCTTCGATCAACGGCAGCACATCGACGGCGTCGAACCGCTACCGCCGACTGCGTACTCGGCACGCCTCAGCGGTTGAAGAACCAGAAGACCAAGCTGAGGATGACGCTGACGATCAGCGAGGTGGCGAGCGGAAAATAGAGACGGAAATTCCCGCGCACGATGGCGATGTCGCCGGGGAGCCGCCCCAGTCCGAACCGCTCGCCGACCAGCCATGCGAGCCCGACGAGGATGAGGACGATTCCCGCGCCAATCAACAGCTTCGGCATTCCCACGTCTCCAGTTGGACGATCACGGCATCTTCGATTTCAATTCGATCGTCTCGCCGTCGACGACGAATTTGCCGAAGCCGTGGTGATGGATGGTCTTGGGGTTCTTTTGCATGGGGTCGATCCACGCCTTCACTCCCTCCAATACGAACAGGCCGAATTTGTTCACAAGCCGCGTATCGACGACCTTGCATTCGATGTTGGCGAAGCATTCGGCGATCAACGGCGCCGTCACGCACTCCCCCTTCGCCGGCGTCAGGTGGCAGGACGCGAACTTGTCGACGTCGCGCCCCGAGCAATTGCCGATCGCGACGACCTTCTCCGCCAGTTCCACCGCCGGGATCGCGATCACGCACTCCCTCGTCTCCCGCAGCGCCGTGAAACTGTGATCGCGATCGCTGACGACGCAGGCGATCATGGGCGTGAAATCCACCATCATGTGCCACGACATCGTCATGACGTTGGCGCGGCCTTTGTGCGCGGTGGTCAACAGGACGACCGGGCCCGGTTCGATCAGTTGATAGACCTTCGACAAGGGCAGGTTCTTCATCGGCTCGCCATTCTGACGTTGGGTGATGTGGTCGGCTGGAAATGCCGATTTGACAACCCTCGGTCGGCGTCGCTCCATGCCCCAGATATATGTGAAGCTCGCACTCGACGAGGAACAGATTGTGGTCATGGATGATGCGCACGTCCCCCCAGGCCGCGTGCCTATGCTCGTTTTGGAATGCCCGAAGATCGGCATGCAGTTTTGTGGCTGCCGCGCGCGGAATCACGGGGGCAAAAACATCCACGTCGGCAAGCGAGGCACGCGCCTCCCGAAAAAGCTCCGCTTCTTCCTTGGTGGTTTTTGCCTTCTGCTTTGAAGCCTGATCCGCGACAAAGATCGCAAATGACGACGGGCGGCTCGGCGCCTCAAACCATTTTTTCAGCACTGTAAGCCTGGTCTGGTTCGCGAACCCCCGCTGCTCGATCTCGGCGGCAATCTCTCTCAGTCTGTCGGAAATTTTTGGACGCATCATTTGCCGCACATACACTAGGTTGAGCACATCACATCCCAGTCCGAAACGGGTGTGCAGGAAATTCCGGTTGTCCTTGCTGACGGCATACAGGTCTTGCACCAGACCGAGCAAGGCGGCGTGGTCGAAATCCGCCAGCTTGGCTTTGACGTCGCTCCAAGCGGCGGCGGATTTGTGCTTGTTTGTCATGATGCTTTCCTCGGCATGCCGTGGACGCCCCCGCCGCGAGCATGAGGCGAAAGGATATGCGCCTTCGGCGCTTCAAGACCTGCGATAGAAGAGAACCCGTCCCCTTGGAATCAGCTGAAGCAGGCAGTCGAAATTGCCGATGTTGCCCGTCAGAACGGTGAATCCGAGCTTTTGCGCCTGAAGGAACAGGGTGCAGTCGAGCAATGCCCTCAGCTTGCTGTCCGTCGCGTAGCCTTGCAGGCGACAGAGCATTCCCGAGAGCAATGCCGCCTTGCCGAGGACGTCGGCTTCGGGCGCGAAGACGCGATGGGGCGGAATGGCGCCGACATGCCGGCGGATTTGACCGATCGCCGCCGGCGTCCGCGGGTCGCTCGGGACGAGAACGCCGACGGTGTGCATCAATTCCTGGACGGCCACGGTCGAGTGGTTCACCTGCCGCCCTTCGAGCAGGGCGTCCAGGATTCCGGGCGTCCTGCCCTGCATCTGGTCGATGTAGACGCACGTATCCAGCAGGAGGGCTTGCCCGCCGATCCTCGCGGACGAACGGGAGTCGGTCTTCGGAGCGGCGGGCAAGCGTCCGTCCCGAATTGAAACGCGTCCACGTGACGGCTGCTTTGAAATCGAAGGCGGTCAAGTCAGAATCCGAGTTCCAGGTCCGGGTCGACCTTGCCGCGCGACTGCTTGAACACCTCGGCGAACCCGTCCTCGAGCGCCACGTTGGCGAGCGCGAACTCGATCAGGTCGTTGTCGGTCTCGATTCCGGTCCGCTTCTTGGCCTGCCTGATCAACGCGGGGCTGATCCTGCCGCCGATCCGGCTGCTTTTGCCGGCCAGCAATCCGGATTTCTCGGCCGCCGTCATGACCGCTTCATGCCACTTGGCGCCCGCCGCACCTCCGGCCTTCGGCCTTGCCTTGGGCTTGACGCCCTTTTGCGCCGAAGCGGCGCCTTTCTTGGCGGGTGTGCGACTCGCGGAATCCGCGCGGGGTTTCCTTCAAGGGAGACGAACCGGGCATGCCGTTGGCTTTCCGTCCGACAAAACCTAGTTTTGTTAGACATCGCACGCCGCTTGCCGGTTTTCAAGCGAGCATGGGCCATGTCTTCCATGGGCCAAACGGCGTCGGCCCGTCCTTTTGACCGGGACGGCCAAGGCTTCCATGCCCAGCCGTCCCGCGAATTCGATGACTTGCGCCGAACCTCTCGCGCCGTCAAACCTCGACGATCCGCCCCACATCGAACGCCACGTTCTCCAGCCGGCGCCCCGGCCTCATCGGTCCATATCCTCTCGGGTTGCAGACGATCCTGGTCCCGCCGACGCGATAGTCGAAGCAGTCGTGGGTATGGCCATGGATCCACATCGCCGGCGCGTGCCGGTCGATGACCTCCGACAGGTCGCTGACGAAGGCCGGCGTGAGGTCGTTGTTCACGAACCGCGCGGCGACCGAGCCGGGATGCGGCGCGTGATGAGTGACGACGACGGTGGGGCCGTCGAAGGGTACGGACAGGATGGTTTCGATATGGTCCCGGTCGGCCCCATGGCGCGCCAAGGCGTCCGCCGGCGTGAAGCGGAGCGCCCCTTGCGGTCCCCGGCGCTCGATCCGCACGTGGTCGTTCAGGCCGCGCGCGGCGATCGCCATGCTCCATCGCTGCTCACGGTAAAGCGCATAGTCGGTCCACAGGATCGCGCCGACGAAGCGGACGCCGCCGATGATCGCGACGTCGCGGTCAAGGAGGCGCACGTTGGTGCCCGCGCACGCCTCCTTGCCGACGCGCAGCCGGTTCTCGATCTCGCCCCCGAAAAATTCGTGATTGCCGGGTAAGTAGATAATTGGCTTGCCGATCAGCGCCGGCGCCGTCGCTGCGAAATCGACGCCCTTCTCCGGCGAGCCCGCGATGTCGCCGGCCAGCACGCAGACGTCGAAATCCGGCAACTTCTCGGGGAGCGCCCAGCACTGCGCGACGAACTCGGTGTGCAGATCGGAGAGGACGAGAATTTTCGTCATGGCTTTCTTTCGAACGAATTTGGAGGCGACAGAAAATTTCCGGGCGACGGGCTACGGCCATCGTCCATCATTCCTCGTCGCCGACGCTCCTGCCACCGGGATCGCCCTCGGGGTCATTCGCATCCGGCAGCGTTCGCATGCGCCGCTTGAAGTCGTCCAAGCACACCGGCGTGAAACCCCAGCAGTCGACGCCGACATCGAGCGACATCGAGGCTCCCGGCAGGCGACCGTGCGAATGGCCGTAGAGCGAGATCGCCTTTCGGCGCATTCCCGGCCACACCCTCAGGCCGTAATGGCACATCACGACGCGCACGCCGTCGATGGACGTCGTCGCCATGTGCGCGGGCTTCGCCGCCCACGGCAGATCGAGCGTCGCTTGCCGATCATGATTTCCGACGACCAGCCTTTTGATCCCATTCAGGCGGTGGAAGACCGATCGGACGTGCTTGGCGTCGGCGCCGAGGGCGAAATCTCCGAGATGCCAGACGTCATCGTCGTGACGCACGACGGCGTTCCAGTTGGCGATCATCGCCTCGTCCATTCCCCCCCCACGGAGTCGAACGGACGCTTACAATAGTCCACGATGTTCGCGTGCCCGAAATGCGTGTCGGATGTCCACCAGACCCTACTCATTGCCGTAGCCCTCGGGAATCGTGATTTCCGGCCCCGCCTTGATCGTGCGTTTTTGCAAGTCGATCTCGACGTCATCGACGCAATCCGCAATTCCGACGCGCGGGCACCCGCACTTCGGGCATCCCGCCGGCCACGCCGCGATCTCCTTCGCGGCGTTGAATTCTTAGCCACATGCACGACAGCGAAAGATCATCGCCGGCGCCTTCTCCGCGTCATTCGAGTTCCAGCGCAGATCCTTGGGAATCTCGCTGTGCATGATCATGTCGATTTCGGCGTCCGTCATCTCCGTGGTCGCCACCGCGACGCGCGCGTTCGAGGAGCCACAGGCCGGGCAGACCAACCGCCCGTCCCACTCGATCTCGTCGTCGAAGCCGCAATCGCGGCATTGGAGCCGTGCCATTTTCGCCTCCTCACGCCGCGTTCTTCCGGTCGTCGTACATCGCCCGACCGCCGGCGACGATCGCCGCCATCGCAAGACGCAGAAGCGGCCACATGTCCCGGTCGCGCGACATGTAGGCGATCCAATCGAGATCGTCGGGATCGCCGCTGGCTACCCAGTCGTCCAGCGCCCGCGCGTCGTCCGACCCCTCATGATGGGTGATGTAACCATCGAACCAGGACGCGAGCCGATCGGCGGCGTCGCGCGGATTGGCGAACGCGAACCGCGCGAAGTCGTTGAGCGCGGCGACATCGCCGGCGGGCATTCGATTTCCGAGAGTGATGAAGTCGTTTGTCATAATCGTGTCCATGGTTTCACCTGCTGGCGCCGTCTGTCGGCGCGATGTCGACGACGAGGGAGTTGTCTAAGGCTTTTGCCGAAGGCTCCTCGACATGGCCGCGCGCGTTGCAGATGATCCGCGTCGTCCCGACCCGGTGGTCGACGCGGTCGTGGACATGTCCGTGAATCCACAGGTCCGGCGCCCGAGCGTGGATCAGGTCACCAAGGTTGCTGGCATAGCACCAGCAGAGATCGGCGTTCCGGTCCCATAGACACTCCGGATGCCAGGCGTGATGCGTGACCACAACGGACGGCCCGGCGAAAGGCGTCGTCAGCGCGTCGTCGATGAAGGCGCGGCTCACCCGATGCAGCGCGACGGAATCGATCGGACGCAAATGCTTGTGGCGGCCCGTCGGCTTGCGGCGGATGCGCTTGTAGTCGTTCATTCCCCCGCGCACCGTGGCGGTCGCGTAGCTCATCGAAAACGTGGCGAGGCGCATGTCGGTCCACAGTGTCGCGCCGAGGAAGCGAACGCCATCGATCAGGGCGACATCGTCGATGAGCAGGTCGATGCCGCGCCGGGCCGCGATGTCGCGCCCGCGCCCGATCATGTCGTCGTGCGTATATTTGTCGTCGCCTTGATCGAACCAAAAGTCGTGGTTGCCCGGGACATAGATGGCGCGCGCGCCGGCTAGGCGGTCGCCGAGCCAGTCGATGGCCTTGGTCAGCGGCGAATGTAGATCGCCGGCCACGACCGCGATGTCGAAGCCGTCCCTAGGCGCGTGCGCCCCCGGATCCCACGCGTTGCCCGCGTGGTCTTGATGGAGATCGGAAAAGATCCATAGCCGTGGCATGGCGGCCTCCTCGGGAATTGGACCAACCGGATGGGCGCATGGGCGCCGCGAGCGGTCAGAATGACGATTTCGGGTGATGTCGGCGGGGCTGGTCGCCGAAGGTTCAGGTCAGGCCTGAACGCCCTTGACCGCGCGCGGACGCTCGACGCGGGCTATGAGCCTGGCGATGCGTTCGAGGAGTATGGCGCGGTTCGTCGTCATGGTGGCGATCGCCCCTATAGGATCGGAGCCGGAAAGGCAATGGGGTGGAGGCGGGTGTTTGGCGGCAGGGTTAAAGCGAGCTTAAATGGATTCTTGGGATAGAAATTGACAGGCGTGGGCCGTTTCGGACCCAAAAATGCCAACTCCTAAGTTCGTCGGGTTGTCAAATCCACGCTGGTTGTCGCCGTTCGCATGGCGGCCACGACATGATGACGGCGTTCATTTCTAATAGGAGGCCGCCATGATTGAAACTGGTAACTTCTTTGCGAACGTCGCGACCGACCTCCACGACGAGGAAATCACGAAGCTGGCCCAGCTTCCCGGCGCGCTGATCGAGCGCATCGTCTCGACCGGGCAGGCCAGCCCGCCGGGCTTTTGGTATGATCAGGCTTGGACGGAGTGGATAGTCCTGCTGTCCGGCTCCGCTGGCCTGCTGATCGAAGGCGAAGACGTACCGCGCGTCCTGCGCCCCGGCGACTACGTCGAGATCCAGCCGCGTGTGCGACACCGGGTCGAATGGACGGACGCGGGCCAACCGACGCTGTGGCTGGCCGTACATGCGGGCAGGTAGGCTTGATCGCAAGTAAAGGGATACGCGTTGGACATCGAAATGCTCATTGCGGACACCGAGCCCAACGGCATCGAAGCGGGGGATCAAAGGCTGTTTTTCATCGACAAGGAAAGCAGCCAGCCTGTCACCTACATCAGGGAAATGAGATCGCTCCTGCTTGAAAGAGGCGATGACCGACTCGTCGACTATGCCGACAAAGCCGCGAAGGCATCGCCGTCGTTCCTTCCGCGACCGCGAAGACTCCGTGAGCGCGGAGGCAAATCGATCGGCAAGGGCCACGTCCAACATGTCGGCGTCGGCCCCGCGCTCGGCGACTACGCCGCTTTGCGTTCGGCGTGCTCCATGCAGGCGGCGATCGAATTGAGCGACGAGAAGCTACATCGACGCAACATCTGCTTGGGGAACTCGACGCCGCACGCCTCCTCGATCGCGAGTATCAACTGTATCGCGGCGAAGGGCGAAAGTCCGGCGTCATAGAGGTTGGCCTTCGGATCGAGCGTTCGCGCGGCCACGGGCAAATGGCCCTTCGCGTCGATGATTTCTCGAATGATGTCGATCATCTTCGTGCTCCGTATCCGCCGGAGGCGTTGGCATCGAAGCGCCTCCACAGCGCCAGCGGTTCGTTCGAGCGCCTCACGGCGTCCGGGCGCCGGCCCGCCTCGAAGGCGGCGTAGTTCAATGCGGCCTGCCGGCTGACGAATATTCCTCCCCCGCGACCTCGGCTCTCCACCGCGACCCAGCGGCCCGTTTCATCCCGCCCGACGACGAATTGCAAACCCGTTTCCCGACTGCGCGTTTCTTGCGCTTCGCCGACACTTAACGGAATGGACATGTCCACGCCTATGGTGACGCGATCCGATGTGTGGACCGCAGCGTCGATGTACTGGTGACCGCGTAAGGAAACCATGCAGAAGAAATCGCGACCGTATAAAATTCATGTAAGCCCTTCGGGTCGAACCATATGCGCGTGGATCCATGCCGATAGATCGGAGAGGACATGACGAAATCGAACAAAGAGGCGCTGCGTTCCGCCTTCGACAAGGCCGCCGCCGATTATGACTCGCTTCGGCGAATGCTTATTCCGCATTTCGACGCGTTCTACGGAACCGCGCTCGATCTGCTCGAAGAGGCGATGGAATCCCGCGCGTTCCGTTGCGTCGATCTCGGCGTCGGAACCGGGCTTCTGTCCGAATTGATCTTGAAGCGTTTCCCGTTGGCGGAAATCGAAGGGATCGATTTTTCATCGAGGATGATCGAAGCCGGGCTCGCGCGGCTCGCGCCCTTCGGGTCACGGATGCGATTTTCCGTCGCCGATTATGGAGAATGCCCTCTGCCCGCGCCAGTCGACGCCGTCGTTTCGGCGCTGTCGATCCATCATATCGAGGATGCGGCGAAACGCGCGCTGTTTCGCCGCATTCACGACGCGCTTAGTCCCGGCGGCATTTTCATCAACGCCGACCAGTCGCTCGGCTGCGTCGCCGAGGTCGAAGACGCCTATCAACGTCGCTGGGAAAATGACGTGCGCGCCACCGGAATTGGCGAAGCGGATTTTGCGGCGGCGCGAAAGCGCGCGGAACTCGACCGGAGCGCCACTTTCGCGGATCAGATCTCATGGCTCGAGGAAGCGGGCTTCCGTTTCGCCGACATCGGATGGAAGCGGCATCGCTTCACGGTGTTCTATGCGCGTCGATAGCTAGGCGAACCGGATGGATTCTAGTCCGCGACCATCGCCGCCGGATGAAATTAGGATTACGCGCGTGGCCGGAGCGGGCTTTCTTTTTATTGGCGCCGTCATCTTCGGTTAAGGTTTTCCCGATAACCCCGTGCCTCCGGTCGGGACGGTCTTGAAATTCGGACCGCGCCGACCATTTAGCTAATGGGGACGCGCTGCCCCGACCTTCACAACACGAAACTGCCTTGGAGGGACTCATGGAGTTTCATCCTTCGTATGCTCGTGCGGTCGTTCGCGCGAGCGGAGCCTCGGAAGACCCTTTGCCCGCACGGTCCGGACGGATCGGCATCCCCAAAGCCCCCAAGGCATGCGCGCCCACAGCCACATTCCGCCCACGGTCGGCGCCGTTCGAGACGCCCCGCCTCATTGATCTCGAGCGCCGGGCGAAGTTCGGGCGGACCGCCTTCGTGACGGCTTGACGCTCGCGCCGGCATTCGCTCGCGGGTCGGACGCCGGCGCCTTAAACCCAACTTCCCAACGTCGAACGTCCTTAGTCCGCCGTCGACCCGGCTTCGTCGTATCGGCCATGACTTTCCACGCCCGACGATGAAAACCACGCCCCGCGTCACCACATCCCTGACACGTGACGAAGGGGTGCGACATGAGCAAGCCCGAGAAGGCAGGGTTCCGCGAACGGCGACGCGAGGGCGCGACGCATGCTGGGCTCGTCGATCTGTCGGCGCCAAATCGCCTGCCCATCCCGAAATCGAAGAATGAGCGCCCGGCCAGCAAGGGGCGCGTCCACAAGGGGCGGACGCGGAGTTGATCCCGCCAGCGAAAGGACATCCCATGAATACGTCGAAAACCATCGCCGCGCTGCTCGGGCCGACGCTTGTCGCCAGCGCGGCCATGGTACTCGCGAATCTCGGCGCGATGCCGCTGTCATCGAGCAGATGTCGAAAACTCCGATGATCATCGTCCTCTCCGGCCACGCGGCCTTCGTGCCTGGATGTTATTCGGCGTGCAAAATTGACCCCCATATGAGGGGAATCGGCGTGCAAAATTGACCCCCTCCAGTGTGGCTTGGACAGTCTGCTCGTTTTGGTTGAACGAGCAGGCGGTGGGGGATGTTGATAGTGGAGACGATAGGACGGATCCGGCGCGAACATTTCGTCAAAGGCAAGACGATCAAGGAGATCGTTCGCGATCTGGGCATTTCAAGGAATACCGTCCGTAAGGCGCTGCGTTCGGAAGAGACGTCCTTCGTTTACGGGCGCGATACGCAGCCGCTGCCCAAGCTTGGACCTTGGTCGAAAAAGCTCGACGATTTGCTGGGGACGAACGCGAAGAAGCCGGCGCGAGAGCGGCTGACCTTGATCCGCGTTTTCGAGGATTTGCACGGCCTTGGCTATGAAGGCGGATATGACGCCGTGCGGCGCTATGCGCGCAAATGGCGCGATGAGCAGGGCGCGCTGACGGCTGGCGCCTTTGTTCCGCTCAGCTTCGATCCGGGTGAAGCCTATCAGTTCGACTGGAGCCACGAGATCGTCTTGCTCGACGGCGTGACGACGATCGTGAAGGTCGCCCACATGCGCCTGTGCCACAGCCGGATGATTTTCGTTCGCGCCTATCCACGCGAGACTCAGGAGATGGTTTTCGACGCGCATGAGCGCGCCTTTTCCTTCTTCAAGGGCGCCTGCACGCGCGGCATCTACGACAACATGAAGACGGCGGTGGAGACGATTTTCGTTGGCAAGGAGCGCAAGTTCAATCGCCGCTTCGCGCAGATGTGCAGCCACTATCTTGTCGAACCGGTCGCCTGCACGCCGGCGTCGGGTTGGGAGAAAGGCCAGGTCGAGAACCAGGTTGGCTTGGCTCGAGAGCGGTTCTTCACGCCGCGCTTGCGGGTCAAAAGCTATGACGAGATGAACGCCTGGCTCCTCGACAAATGCGTCGTCTACGCCAAGGCGCATCCTCATCCCGAGATCGCGGACAAGACGGTCTGGGAGGTTTTCGAGGAAGAGCGCCCCAAACTGGTGGAACTGCGCGGTCGCTTCGATGGATTCCACGAGGTGACGGCGTCGGTTTCGAAGACCTGCCTCGTGCGGTTCGACAACAACAAATATTCGGTCAACGCCAGCGCCGTCGGCGCCCCCGTCGATCTGCACGCCTACGCCGATCGCATCGTCATCAGGCAAAAGGGGCGCGTCGTCGCCGAACATGCCCGCGCCTTCAAACGCGGCGCGACGATTTTCAACCCTTGGCATTACGTGCCGGTTCTCGTGCGCAAGCCCGGCGCTCTGAGGAATGGCGCGCCGTTCAAGGACTGGGTGTTGCCGGGAGCAATCGAACGCGTGCGGCGCAAGCTTGCCGGCAGCGACGCGGGCGACCGGCAAATGGTCAAGATTCTCGCCGCCGTGCTCGAAGACGGGCTGACTACTGTCGAAGCCGCCTGCGCCGAGGCCATGAGCCAGGGCGTCCATTCCGCCGATGTCATTCTCAACATTCTCGCCCGCCGCCGCGAGCCGCCGCCGCCACCGGTGATCCACACGCCCGAAGCGCTGAAACTGCGGCACATGCCGGTCGCCGATTGCGCCCGCTACGACCAGTTGAGGAGAACGGCTTGATGGAACGCACGCAGCTCTTTGATCTTATGGCGGAACTCAAGCTCTTCGGCATGAGGTCAGCCTATGATGAGGTGATGTCGACCGGCATCAAGAGACAGCATGAGCCGCCACGCATTGTCGGCGATCTGCTTCAGGCGGAAATCGCGGAAAAACATGCGCGCTCGATCAAATATCAGATGACCATCGCCAAACTTCCGTTGGCCAAGGACATCGATGACTTCGCGTTCGAAAGCACGCCGATCAATGAACGACTGGTGCGCGATCTCGCCGGCGGCGGCTTCCTCGAGCAACAACGTAATTGCGTGCTGGTCGGCGGGACGGGAACCGGCAAGACGCATCTCGCCATGGCGATCGCCCGAAGTTGCATTCGCGCTGGAAAACGCGGCCGATTTTTCAACACCGTCGAACTCGTCACAAGACTGGAGACCGAGGCGCGAGCAGGCCGTCAGGGACGCTTCGCGGAATATCTCACCAGAATGGACTTCGTCGTCTTCGATGAACTCGGCTATCTGCCCTTCGCTCAATCAGGCGGGCAGTTGCTCTTCCATCTGATCAGCCGGCTTTATGAACGAACCTCGGTGATCGTCACGACCAATCTCGCCTTCGGCGAATGGCCGAGTGTCTTTGGCGATGCGAAAATGACCAGCGCCTTGCTCGATCGCCTCACCCACCACTGCGACATCGTCGAGACCGGCAACGAGAGCTGGCGCTTCAAGAACCGCCTCTGACGGTCCCCATCAAACCGCGAACCGACCCGCGCCCGCCCCGGCTGCGCAACCCCGACCAGCTTCGCC
The DNA here is from genome assembly GCA_963699455.1 of uncultured Alphaproteobacteria bacterium. Classification (GTDB taxonomy): domain Bacteria; phylum Pseudomonadota; class Alphaproteobacteria; order Rhizobiales; family Beijerinckiaceae; genus Methylocystis. The sequence goes on from CAVOTY010000008.1 coordinate 607,358, forward strand.
GGGGCGAGCGCTACCGTTGCGCGCTACGACCAAACAGGGGTCAATTTTGAACGCCGATCGGGGGTCAATTTTCGACGCCGATTGACACCCGCGATTTGGTATCGCGGCAGCTTGGCCATCTCTTCCGCGAGAAATCTCGGCAAGGGATCGCCGAGCCGTTCTTGGAGCAGCGGATTGGCCGTGCCAAGAATATTTTCGAGCGCGCTGTCATCCATGACGCGGGAAGCTTGGATGCGGAACTTGTAGCGCCAGCCGTGATTGGGCGTCACGTCAGGGTCGTCTATTCCGAGATCTATTCTTACCCAGTTCGCAATTACGCTGCCGACGACGTGAGCCGGTGTGGTGGCGTCTTGGGCTCCCGCACGGCGTGGGACATAAAACAACGGCGTTTCCCCCGTGTTCGATCACGCGAAATCGAGGAAGCCCTGGGCGACGAGATGCTCATGGATCGGCACGTTTCGCATCCAACTCTGTTTGACCGTCCCAGCCGCCGGAGTTATCGATATGACCCAGACGCCATCGATCTCACCGGCGTCGCATGCCCGCAACTGGGTCAGCTCGCTCACGCGGGCTCCGGTGTAGGCGGCCAACCACGGAATCCACCTTTTGGCCGCCGCCCACGTCGCCGAGGTTCGTTCGTTTGGCGGAACTAGCGTCGCCGTGAGAATCGCGTGCGCTTCCTCGTCGGTAAAGCCGCGCATGTCGCGCTCCTCTCTTTTTTCGTCCCTGAACGGATGTGATCGCCCCAACGCTGAAATATCGCAATATTCTTTTTGAAGTCCGTCCTGGCGAACACGACAAGTCAACTCCAACTCGCTGTCGAACATTTCACCGACGCCTTGCGTCAGGCTCGCTCGGAATCGCGACGTCGCAATTCGGAGAGGCCGGACGGAGCCGAAACTTAGTTCGACATTCCGCGCCGCAGCCTCGTCCGGGCGCGGGAGCGACCCTCGCGCTTCACGCCGAAATCCCCCCTCCACAACCTCGCGAGTTTCCGCGTTCGAAGCGGCTTTGCGCTGCTTCGCCTTGTTCACATTGCCATGACAAAATTTTCGTCGAATGCGAAGTTCTGCCTGACCTTGCCTCTGACCTTCGGCCCGTATCCCTTGGGGTTGCTAACGGCGCGCGTGGCGCCGATAATGTATTCGCGCGACAAATATGTGTGGCCAAACGTCAGGCTTGCCGTTCGAGACGCTGGTGTATTTGCCGCACTCCAACAACACGTCCAAGCTTGCGTTACTCCAGCGACTGTGGCGAGATAGCGAGGCTTTCGCAAACCGGTCCTTGTAAAATTCCGGAATCGAGGCGGACTTTTGATCGCATGGCACTATTGGATCGAATTTAACATTTGATGCCCCCGTTTGACGGCGGCGATGATTTTGTCTGGATCGGCAGTCCAGGTGAAAGGCTTCGATTGTTGATTGTGTTCTTGGAGGAAGCGGTTGATGGCGGCCTGGAGATCGGCGACGGATCGGAAGACGCCTCGCTTTAGTCGCCGCTTCGTGAGTATCGCGAAAAATCCCTCGACGGCGTTGAGCCAGGAGGCCGAAGTTGGCGTGAAGTGGAAGGTCCAGCGAGGATGGCGAGCAAGCCATTGGCGCGCCTTGGGATGTTTGTGGGTCGCATAATTATCGACGATGGCGTGGATCGTCTTTCCCGCCGGAACCTGCTCCTCGATGGCGTTGAGGAAACGGATGAATTCCTGATGGCGATGACGCTGCATGTTGCGGCCGATCACCGTGCCGTCGAGCACGTTGAGCGCGGCGAACAGCGTCGTCGCGCCGTGTCGTTTGTAGTCGTGCGTCATGGTTCCGGCGCGGCCCTTCTTGAGCGGCAGGCCGGGTTGGATGCGGTCGAGCGCCTGAATCTGGCTCTTTTCGTCGAGCGACAAAACGATGGCGTGCGCCGGCGGATCGACATAGAGTCCAACAATGTCGCGCAATTTGTCGACGAAGCGCGGGTCGTTCGAGAGCTTGAACTGGCGAACCCGATGCGGCTGCAGACCGTGGACGCGCCAGATTCGTTGGACGGAGCTGACGCTGAGCCCCGACGCCTTCGCCATCAAGGCGCCGGTCCAATGGGTCGTTTCGCCGGGCGGATCGCCGAGCGTCAGGGCGACGACGCGTTCGGCGGCCGCGTCCCGGAGCGGCTTGATGCGCGAGGGCCGCGTCTTGTCGCGAAGCAGCCCATCGAAGCCTTCTTCCATGAACCGTTCTTGCCAGCGCCAGACGCAAGTCTTGGATTTGCCGGTTCGCCGCATGATCTCGTTCGTGCCGACCCCTTCGGCGGTGAACAGGACGATCTTGGCTCGCCATGCGTGCTTCTGCGCGGCGTTGCGATCCTTGACGAGAGTTTGGAGCCGGTCCCGATCGGCCGGCGATACGGATATGGATTTTCCCGGGCGCATCGCGCAGACTCGCACGCGCCACGAAAAATCGGAATCCCAAAACGGACTCAACCGTCAGATTTCATCCACTAGTGAGGCCGATTGGCGTCGGAGCCGCCACGCCGCCGGCTCGGGTTGTAGAACAGCGGTCCCGGTCTCTTGCGCTTCACGAAATCGATGAACCCCTGCTCGACGATATGCGGATACAGGGGAAAGTCGCGGGCCTTGCGGGTCTTGACCCGGCCCGCCTCGGGCGTGATCTTGATGATCCAGACCTCGTCGTCGCCGATCCTTCGGGAAAAGACGTCCTCGCCGCGCAACTGCGTGAGTTCGTTCTCCCGCGCGCCACTGTAGGCCATGAACCAGGGAACCCAGCGCCTCGCATCCATGAGTTCCCGCGACGCCCGCGAATCTGGCTTCCGCAGGCTTTCGCTCAGGATCAGATCCGCCTCCTCATCGGTGAACTCCGGCGAGCGCATCTCGTCCTTCTTGCGGGAGAAGTCGATATCCACCTCGTCGGTGGGAAATCTTGGCGCTTCAGCAAGCACGGCTGGAAAAGATTGTCTCCGAGCTTACGCTGCCGCCGCCAGGCAAGCCGCGCGCGGATCAAGCGATCGAGGACTGCGGCGGCGTTCTGGAGCGGTCGACCGGATTGTCGATCATGACCGACGACAATATGGGCGAGGAGTGGTCATCGCTTCACACAACCGATCCTCTTTTGACGAACATCCTATCCCACATGCAACCGTGAGACGCGGCATCCTTGCCGGGGCCTTTCTTTAGTCCCGCCATGGACAAATGGTGAGCGCGTCCGATTTCCTCGTCCTTTTGTCCGAGCTGTTTTGAACGTAACGCCGGCACGAGGTGTTTGCTCCGCCGTGAGGGCGGCGCCGACCGCCTTGGGTCACACACGGTCAACCACCTGATTTCGGTATGACGCACCAGCCGCACTATATTTGGTCGGTGTCTATCCTAACCGGAAAGACATGGTCGCGACTTCTCGGAACAATGGACTTTGGGAGACCCCGTGTCAAAACACTAAATGTTGCATTCACGCAGCGCATCGAACCATTCGTTGATGCCGGCGGGGGAGCGAGCCGCCAAGGTAGGCGTCGAACGCCGCGCCCGCCGCGTCGTATCCGCGTTGGGATATCGTTGTGGCGGTCGAGGAGGAAAACCATATTTCCTCCGGGGCTGGACACAGGGTCGTCCCCTAGCGATTGCGTCCCGTGAGGGGATCGACGGCGATGCGCTCGTCGCCGCCGCTCCCAAGCAGGAAGGCAGACTTCGCCGAACGCGCCCGATGTTGAGGAAAAAACTCGTCTCGCGGCGCCAGCGCCATGTTCATGTTCGCCATTCCCGTGGTCGCGCTGTTCATCTCGTGGCCGTCTATACGGGTTTCGCGACGCGCGGAGCCTGGATTTTTCGCTCCATCATCTCTTCGAAGGCCGTCAGAATTGTCTGAACATGCGCGTTCTTATAGGCGCACACCGGCTCTTGCGGGAAATAGACCGACATCGTGGCGTTGCCTTCGAAAACGAGCACGCGGCCGTCAGAGAGAACCGTGTAATCGATGCCGGCGTAATCCATTTTCAAACGTTCGCCGATGGCGGCTATCGCCGCCGCCGCGCGCGCGCCAAGCGTCTCGGTCGGCAATTCCAGGTAACGGCGTTCCTCCTCGAGCTTCCAGGGCTCGGCGAGCATGTCCGCCGAAAAATAGTGAACCAACCAGTTCTTGGAGATCGCGAGGTGGTAATGATACGGCCGGCGATCGACGAAAATGGTGCGGTATTTTCGGAAATATCCGTCGCTGCTTCTGTAATCCAAATATTGAATGAGGTAATAGAACTCGGCGTCGTCGAGCGACATCCGCGCGAGGTCGGCGGCGGTCTCGACGAGATTCATGCCGATGCCGCCCTGATGCCCGAAGGGCCGCACGATCAGCGGCCAGGCGAGCCCCGCCTTTTCCAAGCGCGTGGTGAAATCGCTTCCCTTGATTTCCTCGGGGGTTAACCGCAGGACAGGAGCGACCGCGACATCGGGAATGCCGGCAAGCAACTCCGGCAGCAAGTCTCGCCGCGTGCGGACGATGCGCTCGGGAGGGTTGAGCAGGGGCCGCGAGGTTTCGCGCGCGTAGCTCACCGCGCGATCGAAACATTCCCGATCCCAGTCGGGATTGCCGACCGTGTAGAACGCGAGATCGTGAGGCGGCAAATCGCGTTGCTGTTCGTCCGTCGCGTAGTCAATATGCCATGTAATCCGGCTATTGAACCGGCCGGGCAATAGATTGCTGAATGGCGTGTTCGCGTTCGACGCCGTGCAAAGAATCAATACCGTGCGCCGGTGCTCCGGCGCGGCGACGATTTCGAGCGATGATGGGCGCGGGACGCGGTCGCGAAATGGTTTCGCCTCGTCGAAACGCCCGGAATCCTCAAGCAGTTTCGCCGCATGGAAATTCGCGACCTCCAGATCGGGTGAAAGCTCTAGGACTCGACGGAACCACTGTAAGGCGAATTTGTCCGCTTCCGCCGAACCATGAGTTATTCCCGCCAAAGCGAACACGCAGGCCAAACCGAATATGGCGTCCACGAAGTTCGGCTTGAGATCGACGCAGCGCTGAAAGCATCTCGCAGCCTCGAGGAGTTGTTGTCGTCTCTGGAACAGCCCCCCGAGAGCATAGTTGATTTCGACTAAATCCGGACGCAATTGCGACGCTCGTTGATAATGCGCGATCGCGCCCTCCTCATCGCCTTCCGACGCGAGAAAGCTCGCCAAATTGACATGCGCGTCCGCGTAATCCGGGTTCAACTTCAGCGCCCTGTTAAACAGCGCGGCCCGTTCGCCGCGGGGGGCGATCATTGCGAGATTGTTCAAAGCGCCGACTTTCTCGGGATCGGCCTTAAGCGCGAGCCGATAAGCCTTTTCCGCCTCTTCGAGGCGGCCGGCCTTATGGCACCGCAAGCCCTCCTGGAAGGCCCACGCGGCGCGGCGAGAGCGAACGGCTGGTCTGGGAGAATTTCGTTGGTTCATGGCTCGGCGAGGAAAATTCATGGTTTGCACCGTTATTTTGGAAACGTGTCGCCGGTTTGCGACTCCGCTCGTGATCGAGATGCCTTAACGCGCCGTGCGGGATTCTCATGGAGTCCGCAAAGGAGGGGCTGAAGAAAGACTCACATGCGCGCCAAGGATCCACGGAGCTTTTGTAGATACGTTGGCGCACTTGCGTCATGCTTGCCGCGCGCGCTAGCCTTTTCGTTTGGTGAAAGCCTAGGCAACGCGCGCCCCTCCAATCCGCGATGGGCGACGACGCGCCCGGCCTGCCCTTCAAGATCGGCGACGACATCCTCATATTGCACTTCCAGAATGACATTCGGCGGCGACACGCGGCGCCAATGCGTCGTGAGCGTTTCATACGCTCGGTAGTAGCGGACTAGTTCTTCCAACTCGTATGTGTCCGCGAGAAACGAGCCTTCGTGATCCCCGATCGCCGAAGCGCTCGATGTCCGCGAGTGCAACACCCCCGTTGCCGAGCGCCACCAGACAGACTGGTCTTGAGCCAGCGCCCCGTCGAAACGCGCCAGCGCTTCAGCGGGGCGATTGGGGTCCATAAACAAATTGCCGCGCCAGGTGAGCGTCCCTGGGCGGTCCGGCTTGATGGCCAGCGCACTTTCGTGAACTGCCGGCAACTCGTCCCAGCGTCCCATGGCCGCATGAATAAGGCCAAAATTCCTCAGGCGGGCGATTTGTGCGGGTTGCGCCCGCGGCGCTCCGCCCATGTGGCGCGGCGCTTCGATATTTCGGCCTTGTTGATGGCGGAGAACCCCCAGAAGATGCGGTGCGTCGAAATGGTTCGGTTGATTTGCGAGCAATTGGTTATAATGAGCCTCGGGCGCCTCCCTTTTGCCTTGCTGGTGTAGCCGAACTCCTCGCTTAAATGGTTGCGACGCGTGAGTCAGTTTTTTGGTGCGTCGCGACGCGCGCATCTTGCTCATAATATAAACCATGACCTTCCACATTGTTGTTTTTATTTAATATCAACGCATTTTTACGCGCCATAACGGTGTTTATATTTATGAAATTAACAGCTCTGCTGAACCAGCCTATCGCAGAACCTCAAGTCGTAGCGCGCGGCAAGGTTGCCTTAGCGGTTTCACGGCGGAGCCCTCATCGCGAAGTTTTCTCTAATTAATTCGCGGAACCGAGCCACTTAATCCACGGAAATGGCGTATATAATTATCAACTATTTATGGCGCCATAAAATACATAAAATATCTCTAAAACACCTCCGTTTTGTTTCCAGATCGTGTCTAAAATTATGAATGCCAACGAAAATTTTGAATATTTCGATGTTTACAAACGACACGACATTCTTAATACGACTTTGTCGATAATCAAAATTGCATACGTTATTGCGCGTGTTTGGAGTGATATAATTTCTATAAAGCTTTCGCGCCTGAGAGAAATTCAATGTCAACAATGTCGCCATTCTCAAAGGCACTAATACACTATCAAAATGCAGGCCATTATCGCCCTGCAACCCAGGAACGCTTTGGTTTCTGGATTTTTCATGACGATTTTGGGTTTCCCGCGGGCGCGAAAGCGTGCCCCCAAGGCGTCTCTAAGCGACGGTCTGAATCGGGAGGTTGTCGCATGACGAATTCGCCGCTGGAGATTTCACGCGAGTTTCCAGATCTGTCAATCAGCGTTCAATCGGCACCCCAGATTTGCATTCAACGGGGGCTCTTATACGGTTTCCGGTTGACTGTCTCGGGGCGGGATTCCCTCCGGGGCTCGAAGCGGTTAAGCTCCGTCATCATGAATCGCGAAGGGGCGAGCCATGACGACGATAGCCGCGCATTTGAGCGTCGAGGCGTTGCGTGATCGGTATGTTTCGAGCGCCGACGTCATGGAGGCGCGGCATTTTCAGGCGATTTGGCTTCTCGCCAAGGGCCACGGCGTTGGCGAGGTCGCCGAGATGACCTCGTTCGGTCAGCGTTGGATCGAACAGCTCGTCGTTCGCTACAATATGGAAGGGCCGGATTCTCTGGGCGATTTGCGCCGGCGCAACGGTTCGACGGCGCGGGTGCTCACAGCGGAGGTTCTCGCGAAGCCGCGGGTTCGCTTGAAGGAGCCGCCCGACGACGGCGGTCTGTGGACGAGCGCCAAGGTCGCGGCGTTCATCGCGCGCGAACTGGGGTTGGAAAAGGTCGCCGTTCAGCGGGGCTGGGAGGCGCTGAAGGCCTGCGGCATGTCGGTCCAGACGCCCCGCCCGAAAAATCCCAAGTCCGCCACGCCGGAAGAGGCGGCGGCGTTTAAAAAAACCTCGAAGACATCGTCGCCGAGGAAGCCGAAAGGCATCCAGAGCGGCAAGTCGAAGTCTTCGCGAGCGACGAACATCGGCTCGGACTGAAGCCGGTGACGCGCCGCGTCTGGGCGCCCGTCGGCAAGCGCCCGGTCGCGCCGGGCCATCATCGTTTCGACTGGCTCTACGTGACGGCCTTCGTCTCGCCGGCGAGTGGCGAGACTTTTTGGTATGTGCACGACGGCGTGTCGAAGCCGTTCTTTTCCGCGCTGCTCGAATCCTTTGCGCGCGAGGCCGGCGCTGGCGTCGATCGAACCATCGTGCTCGTTCTCGACAACGCCGGCTGGCATGGCGAAGCGGGCTTGAACGTGCCCGACGGCGTACGCTTGGTCTTTCCGCCGCCATGCACGCCCGAACCACAACCGGCCGAAACGCTGTGGGCGCTGGTCGACGAACCCATCGTCAACAAACACGTCGCGACGATCGACGAACTCGACGACATCATCGGAAGAAGATGCGCAGCTCTCGCCAACGAACGCCACGCCATCAAAGGCAGAGCCGGATTCCATTGGTGGCCTAAAATCGCCAAGCCGAAGTAATCAGCCGGAAACCGTATGACTTCCGTTTGAACACGGGCCGAATGAGCGATTTAACCCATTAAACGCGCGATCCCGCAAACCACGAAGTGCGAAAACCCGCGCCTATCCAATAAAAATTGTCCCCGCGCACAGGTCTCCTTATACCAACGCTCGGGGATTAGAACCCATGCACCCATTCGCGCATCCCGATGGACATGATTCGCCAGGGTTGGTTGATCAGCTTGTTCCATGCGTCGCAGCAATGATCGACGATGTCGTCGTAGGATTTGAAGACGCGGTTGGAGAGCCAGTTGTCGCGGATGAACTGCCAGACGTTCTCGGTGGGGTTGAGTTCCGGGCATTTGGGCGGCAAGGCCATGATGGTGATGTTGACCGGAATTTCGAGCTTTTCGGTCATGTGCCAGCCGGCCTGATCGACGAGCAATAGAGCATGCGCGCCGGGCGTCACGTGCTTGGCGATTTCGGCCAGATGTAGGTTCATCGCAAAGGTGTTGCAGGCGGGCGGCACGAGGCCGGCGCCTTTGCCTTGCCGTGGGCGAATGGCGCCGAAAATGTAGGTCGAAGATGTGCGCCGGTCCTTGGGAGCGCTGGGCCGCGAGCCGCGCTTGGCCCAGCGGCGGGTGATCTTGTTCTTTTGGCCGACGCGGGCTTCGTCTTGGAACCAGATTTCCACCTTGGTCGGCTCGACGCCTTTTTCGCGTGCGATTTCCTCCAGGCGGTTTGGGAAACTTATGGAATGGCCCGCCCCTCCGTCCGGCGTTGTAGCTTCGCCGGAGACTCAAACCGGAGGGACGAATCATGAAGGTTTCCGTGCTCGGCATTGATCTTGGCAAGAATGTTTGCAGCATCGTCGGCCTCGACGAAATTGGCGCGGTCGTTTTGCGTCGGCGCGCAAAGCGAGAGACGCTGATCAATCTGGCCGCGAAGCTGCCGCCTTGCATCGTCGCGATGGAGGCATGTTGTGGCGCGCATCACCTTGGCCGCCTGTTTGCGAACCAAGGACATGATGTCCGGCTGATGTCGCCCGAATATGTACGGCCCTATGTCAAGGCGCAGAAGAACGATGATCGTGACGCGGAAGGAATCGCCGAAGCCGCGACGCGTCCAACCATGCGTTTCGTCGAGGTGAAAGCCCAAGAACAGCTCGACATACAGACGCTCCATAGATCAAGAGACCGTTTGGTCGCGGAACGAACCGCTTTGATCAACCAGTTGCGTGCGATCCTATTGGAACGAGGAATTATTGTTCCGCAAGGCAAAAGGAAGCTTGAACAATATCTTACGGCTTTTGTGGAAGAGCCAGAGGGGATGCGATTGAGCCCACGGATACGAATGCTGCTCGCCGACGTTCGGGGGCAATGGCTGGAACTCGATCGACGCATTGCCGTCTTCGATAAGGAGTTTGCGGCCTTCGCGAAGCAAAGCGAAGACGCAAGGCGATTGACCACGATTCCTGGCGTCGGCGTGACGATTGCTTCGGCGTTGATCGCCGCTGTCGGAAACGCGGAAACCTTCGAGCACGGTCGTGATCTGGCGGCGTGGTTGGGGCTTGTTCCTCGCCAATCGACCACCGGCGGCAAGCCCAGGCTTCTGGGCATCAGCAAACGGGGCAACAAATACTTGCGTAAATTGTTGATCCATGGAGCACGGGCGGCGCTTCCGCACATCGCCGAACGCGACGCGGCTCTCGGTCGTTGGGCCAAGAATTTGCTCGCCCGCGTTCACAAGAATGTCGCCATCGTGGCCTTGGCGAACAAGCTGGCGCGGATCGCTTGGGCGGTGCTTCGGCGCGGTGAAAAATTCACCGCCAACGGCTTGCTTCTGGCGGCATAGGCATTGGTTGCTCGGCGAATAATGCGCTGATCAGCCGACGATGTTTGCGGGTGGTGAAAGCGAGATGGCCTAACAGTCGAATGGCGTTCCGGAAACCTGGTTTAAAAAACGGCGCTCGACGCCGAGAAGCTTATGAGGACCGGAACGCGCGTATCTCCATCTTGGCCCGAGGCTTTGTCCTCAAGGCCGGATACGTTGCTGCAGACTGATCAAGCGCCGCTCTCGATAAAACTGCTTGCAGACGGGGCGGGCCATACGTTTTAAACGCCGCCGCCTCTTCCGGCGTGGCGGACTTGGGATTTTTCGGGCGGGGCGTCTGGACCGACATGCCGCAGGCCTTCAGCGCCTCCCAGCCCCGCTGAACGGCGACCTTTTCCAACCCCAGTTCGCGCGCGATGAACGCCGCGACCTTGGCGCTCGTCCACAGACCGCCGTCGTCGGGCGGCTCCTTCAAGCGAACCCGCGGCTTCGCGAGAACCTCCGCTGTGAGCACCCGCGCCGTCGAACCGTTGCGCCGGCGCAAATCGCCCAGAGAATCCGGCCCTTCCATATTGTAGCGAACGACAAGCTGTTCGATCCAACGCTGACCGAACGAGGTCATCTCGGCGACCTCGCCAACGCCGTGGCCCTTGGCGAGAAGCCAAATCGCCTGAAAATGCCGCGCCTCCATGACGTCGGCGCTCGAAACATACCGATCACGCAACGCCTCGACGCTCAAATGCGCGGCTATCGTCGTCATGGCTCGCCCCTTCGCGATTCATGATGACGGAGCTTAACCGCTTCGAGCCCCGGAGGGAATCCCGCCCCGAGACAGTCAACCGGAAACCGTATGACACCTTTGGGAACATTGCTGATAGGCGCGGTAAGAGGCTAGTCGAGCGCCTTTTTCTGAAACCTCGGAAGTTCCATAAAGTCGCTTCTCCGAAAATCCCATCCCGTGTAGTCGGCGGCCATGGGAAAGCGCGGCGGGCGCGTGGCATTCGAAAATCAGACAGCCGCGGCCAAACCGTTTGATGGCGACGCCCTTGAGAGCATCGCGGCAACGCTGATTGTAGCCTTTGCCGCTTTTTGCGTTGCCAAAAGGCGGGCTGCGTCTGCCCTACGTTGTCGAAATTTTGTCGAGCAACTCAGTCGGCGCGCCTCCTCGCTATTTGTCCAAACCTTCCGTCGCTCAATCGCTTGAGCCTAAGGTCTTCATGACGCGAAAAAGATTCATCCACGGTGGCGTATTCTTCGAAGCCCGCGAATTTCACCACGCCGTGCGGCTCGTCAATCAGGCGCGCGGTGAGGCAATCGCCGATCTTGTCGTCGGGCGCGAACAGCTCGGCCCGCCGCAACACGCCAGAGGCGTCACGACACAGCGCGCCACGACACAGGGACATGGATTTCCATGCCGGCCATCCCAGCACCCAATGTCGCGCGCCTTCGTGCTCAAAGCAGATCAGGCGGGCGCGCTCTTGCGCTGAAAACGATGCAGCGACTTCGACGGCGACCTCCTCATTGGATACGACATCCGGCAAGGCGCATTCGACGCGCGGCCATTCGGCCGGGAAAATGCCGGCGAATACGTCCGCCGGATTGCCGCCGCGCATTCTGATCATCTCGGCGAGCTCGGCGAAGACTTGTTGCTCGGGGGTTGAATCGAAGCCAAGAAACACGCCGCCTTCGAGGTCGCGCGGCCAGCGCAACTCCGATCCGCGTCCCGCCATGAGGTTCAGCCCAATCGGCTCTCGGCTTCCCTTCGGAATATAGTGAAAACCGCCGATCCGACGACCAAGAAAAGCCTCGTAGCGGGGCAGCCAGCGCCGTCCGGCGCCAACCAATTCGACAAGAGCAAGGCCATAAATGCAACTATTTAGCGAGCTGCGCGTGCGCCTCATCGCGAGCACTTCGAACTCGGTCGAGACAGGTGTAAACTGCGGCTTGATCATCATGCGCTCCTCCATCGTGGAGGACGCGGCCCGAAAGTTTGCTCAGCGGCCGCATCCTGCTTTCGCAGCACCACCGTGCCCGGGCTGGGTCGGTTGGCGACGGCTCGGGGCCGTCTCTTGATGCAGGAGTCAGTCTCTCGCCGAAAAAGCGTAACGTCAAGTTGGACCCGTGAACGAGCTTTCATCCGTCGGGAGCGCTGGGGGTCGTTTAAGGTCGGCGGGCTTGTAAACGCGACGATGATTCGCAATTTATCGCACCCAGCCATGAAGTATCCTATCACACCTGACGGACGCTATTTCGTGGTGCGCGGACGGCTGTGGCGGTGTTCCGACCCGTCGCTTAGCCCCCAAAGGGCGCAAGATTCTCGTAACGGAGCTCATGACCATTTCGGTGAGTCCGACATAATGGGGTCCATCCCCGCGCAGGCGGGGGAGCCGCGCTTTTCCTTTGGCGCGGGCGCGGGCTCTAGGGTCCATCCCCGCGCAGGCGGGGGAGCCTGGCCGCTCGTTCCGTAATCATAGGTGACGACGGGTCCATCCCCGCGCAGGCGGGGGAGCCACGGGATTAATGGCCACGGTTTCCACAAACCCGGGTCCATCCCCGCGCAGGCGGGGGAGCCGTTTTTAGCGATTTTGTCGTCAGACCAATTCCGGGTCCATCCCCGCGCAGGCGGGGGAGCCCATCGCCGAATATGGCGCCGCGCGCATCTTCCGGGTCCATCCCCGCGCAGGCGGGGGAGCCCTCTGAATATGCCAGCGAATCGTTAAGCATCCGGGTCCATCCCCGCGCAGGCGGGGGAGCCCCTCCAACAAAAACCACAAGCCGCCGCCCGCCGGGTCCATCCCCGCGCAGGCGGGGGAGCCGTTCCCGTGGCCGTCACGCCGGGCGGCAGCGCGGGTCCATCCCCGCGCAGGCGGGGGAGCCTCGGCCAGCGGAACCGCGGCGGTCTCCGCGCCGGGTCCATCCCCGCGCAGGCGGGGGAGCCATCGGCAACACCCACAAGGTTCCGGCTGTCGGGGGTCCATCCCCGCGCAGGCGGGGGAGCCCGCTCACACAGATGGAACACCGGCCCGCGAGGGGGTCCATCCCCGCGCAGGCGGGGGAGCCACGACAAGAGCGGGGATGCTTTCGGTATCACGGGGTCCATCCCCGCGCAGGCGGGGGAGCCGCCACGCCCGCTCGGCTGGCGCGCTTTATTTGGGGTCCATCCCCGCGCAGGCGGGGGAGCCATGTTTGGCATAGGCGCAGTGGAAAGGACGAGGGGTCCATCCCCGCGCAGGCGGGGGAGCCTTATAAAGCGAGGCCCACGCATGGGCCCCGTCGGGTCCATCCCCGCGCAGGCGGGGGAGCCGGCGGCTCGCTGGTCGGCGCGCAGAGCGGGCGGGGTCCATCCCCGCGCAGGCGGGGGAGCCATGCTGGCCGTCCAGGCGAGATCGGCCACCTGGGGTCCATCCCCGCGCAGGCGGGGGAGCCTCTTGGTTAAAAGAGGCTGATATTATTTACGATGTCAAACAGCGCATGGCCACTCAATGTTTTTTGACCCCCCTTGAACAAGTCGGCGGCGGATCGCGAATTCACTACTTGGCGTCCTGCCTGACCGATACGAGGACGCCACCCAATTCGGCAAGGCGACGTGGCGGCATGCCGAGAGTCGCGAGGCCGAGTCCGCCCGGCGCCTTGTCGTCCCGCCAAATCATCACGACGGACCCGTTGCCGGTGGCGGCGTGCCAATCCGTCATCACTGCCCAGACGCGCTCGCGCACGGCCTTTGACAGTTCGCCGGCTGTGTAGACTCCCGGCGCCGGCTCGGGCATGACCGACGAAAGAAACCCTCTCGTCCTCCCGGGCACGTCACGCGTCACGATCACCGTCATGGGCAAGCGTCGCCCTCCCCGGAGTCGTCCCGCGCGAGCGCTGCTGAAGGCTGATTTATCCGCGGGCGCACGGCGGGGACTGCGGCCTCCTCGTCGGTCGGCTCGGCGAGGAGCGCCTTGATTCCATCGATCATTTTTGGAATCAGCCCTCCACGGCGCATTCGCTCTCCGGTCAGGCGACGCGTCAGCCGCTCGATGTTTTCGCCGGGGCGCTTCACCGCCAGCGCCGCCGCCTGAAAGGCGCAGGGTATGGTGATTGCGTCGCGCGCCATGTCCGCTATGTCGAGCACAAAGCTTTGGCCGGAATCCTCGTGAATGAAGCCAAGTTGCGGAATCGTCGCCGTTGCCGCGACCGCGATAGCCGCCGCCCCCTCGACCGCGCTGGCGGCGTGATTGAGCGCCTGATTGGCGAGGTCAGCGGCCATCGGATTTTGTCTGTCGTATCTGCGGCCATTCCATTTCACGCCCGCTCGCTCGGCGGCTATGCGGTAGGTCTCTTTCATCCGCGCGCCCTCGATGCCCCGCAATTTGGCAATGTCGGCGTTGGGAAACATTTCTCCCATGCGCAATGCATACATGCGTCGCGCCACCAGCAGGCGCCCCTTGCGCGCATCCGCCCAGAACATCGTCTGCGCACGGGCGAAATGCGAAAAATCCGGCAGCAACGGCGTCGCGGTGTAAAATCGCACACCATCGTCGCCAACCGCCGCCAGCCCGACATTGTGGCGGGCGAGAAGGCGCAATGCGTCGTGGCTGATCGAGGAGCCGGGGCCAAGCAGCATCAGCGAGACGGATTGGTGCGGAACGCCATAGCCACCCGCCGGAGTCGCTCCACCGCCCGCGCATTCGAAGGCCAGGCAGCCGTCTTCGACGGTCAGTCGCCCCCGATCCAGATAGATCAGGCCGTGACGGTCGGCGTGAGGAATGCGGGCCCTCTCCAGCCCAAGACGACCAGGCAGCATTCAATCCTCCGGCGGAGAGAGCAGCAACATGCCAAAACCAAAAGCGCGATGGCGGCCGACGCCGCGCCCGATGGTTTCGGCGAAACGGCCTTCGTCCGAAACGCGCAGATTGCCGACGACGGCGACGGAGTGGCCCGGGATCGCCCTCAACGGCCGGCCATGGGCGCCGGGCGCGGCGCGGCGAACGATGCGCCCGCTCTCCAGCCCGTCCAGCCGAAGCGTTTTGACATCGGCGCCGCCTGCCTCCATCTTTTGGCCGATCCAGTCGAGATAAATCTCCGCTTTTTCACGACTATCGCCTTGCGCGCGGGCATGGACAAAGGCGTCTATCTCGCGGCTTTTGGCGCGGTCGCCGTGGCGATCGGCGCGCACGACCGGGCGGGCAAGCAGAGAAAAGCCAAGTCGGCGCCCCTCTATGAACGCCGGCATCGGCTTGCTCGCGATTTGCGCCACGCCCAGCGCCAGAAACGCCTTCGGATCGGCGAAGGCGGCGGCATGATCCAGCAGTTCCGCAGCGGTGAGCGGCGAATAAGCGAGCAGTTGCACGGGCCGATTACGTCGCCGAACAATCCTGAACGGTTTGGGAGTGTTGGCCTTGCCGAAGACGGCGCACAGCAGGGCGTGCCAGCCATAGCCGTCGTCGTCCCCTTCGTTTCCAGCGAGACCTTCCGCCGCCATCCACTGGCTGGCGAGCACCATATCGGGATCGAACCGCAGGAGATGCGTCGTCATGCCGAATCTCCCCGGTCCATGGCTTCGAGACACGATTTGCGGCCCCTTCGGAAAACGCGCTCGCCCCCGTGCACGCCGGAAATCCAGTTGCGTTCGTCGGTGACGTGCAGCGGCTCGAAGCCGCGCGGCAGATCAGGGCGATCCCGCGATACGATCCACGGGTTGAGATCGGCTTCCGGCCCACTCGGCGCGGCGAGAACGGCGGCAAGTGCGTCCGTCGCCTCGACGAAGCCTCCAAATATCGGGCGCGACGGCAGGCAGGGCTTTCGACCAAGAAAAGCGGCCGCGCCGGCGTCTCCAGCGCCGCTCCGATGGTCTCCAGCGTCGGAACCATGGCCGCGTCTCGCAGCGCCAGAGCGACGGTGACGAGGCTATCGGCGAAGTAGTCGCGTTCGCGGATATGCGGGCTGTGATAGGTGTTGGCGCCTCCGTCCCGCCCTTCCGGCGCGCCGCGCGTGGTCCAACCGGTGTCGTTCTTTTCGAGTTGCACGGTCTGAAAATCGCGCAGGCTCGCGCCGCGTCGGTCGATCCGCACGGCGAAGTCGAGCCGGGACTGGAGCATCGCGTGTTCGGCGCCCATGCTCCGGCGATAGCCGAGCGCATTGGCGATCAGTCCGGTCAGCAGCGAGGCGCCCGGCCAATCGCGCACGGGGCCGCGCGCGTCCACCATTTCGGCGCCATAGGCGGCGAGCGTTCCTTCGAGGACGAGA
This sequence comes from uncultured Alphaproteobacteria bacterium, assembly GCA_963699455.1. GTDB lineage: Bacteria > Pseudomonadota > Alphaproteobacteria > Rhizobiales > Beijerinckiaceae > Methylocystis. The sequence goes on from CAVOTY010000008.1 coordinate 623,688, forward strand.
ACGAGATGTTTGCTCACCTCACTCTCCCGCCACCTCGGCGGCCAACGCTCGCGCGAGATCGTCGAGCGTTTGGCGCGCGGCGACGCCAGGTAGCGCCACGTCCGCGAGCGCGGCGAGGCGACGGGTTTCTTTCGCGCCATACATGCCGTCGAGTTGGGTCACGTAGTGGGCGAGTTGGGCCGTCGCATCGTCGACGCGCGCCTTCACCGGTTTACGGAAGGCATTGGCGAGAGAGCGCGGTTGGCGCGCGCCGGTTTCGGCGAAGACGAGATCGGCGTATGCGTAAGGCGCGGTCGAACCTTTCTTGGCGCCGGGCGAAATGGTCGCGACGAGATGGACGAGATGCTCCACTACCTTGCCGGCCAGAGCTGCGTCGCCGCCGAGATTGGCGACGAGACCGGGAACGTCGATCACGACATAGAGATAGAAAAGGCCGGCGGTGATTTCCGTATCGAAAATGCCGCCCGCGCCCGTGCCGGTTTCGAGATCGTCGACGACGGTGAAGTAGTCCGTCTCGGCCTCCTCACCATGCACGGTGAAGGCGTGGGCTACGTGGATGGCGGCGTCGGTGTTGGCGTCGGGATCGGAAGTCACCATGCGGCCGAATAGCGCCGACTTCGAGTCCGGCGTGCAGGACTCCCTTCGCCGCCAGCATCGCCGAGAGATTAGCCTTTTCTTCCTTCTTGAACAGCGTTTCTATGGCCGTCGTAGCGGCTTTTGCGTCTGCGCCGCCAGCGGCCAGTTTGGCCTTCTCGATCAGATAGGCGATTTCCGCTTCGCCGATCAGCAGCGCTTGACGCGAGGAAGCGTCCTTGACCGCCGATTTGCTATAAAGCGCGACGGCGATGGCCTCGATAACCGCTTTGCGCGTGTCCGGCGTGCCGACGCCGGCGACCTCCAGGGCGGGAAGAATGCGCTCTTCGGGAATCTTTCGAGACCGCACGGCCATCTCGGGGCCGATACCATCCAGCGCCCATTCATCCTTCGCCTTGCGCCAATGACGTTTGAGACACTGCGAGGAAACGCGCGTGCGCGTCGCTCCGCCGAAAGGCAGGCGCTTGGCGAAACCGGAATCGTCGCGGTTGAGAAGAGCGGCGGAATAGGAAATAAGTGCGTGCAGCTGAATGAAGCGCGGGGCCGCCATGAATGTGTTCCTCGTGGAATCAGGATTGGGATTGTGCGCGATCAAGTGCACGCCAGAAATCGCGGGCGACGATCATTCGCGATTTTTCGAGCTTGTCGTCGTCGCTGGTGAGCAGCAGCCAGCCGAAACCCCGCCAGGGTAAGTTGCCGGCATTGGCGAGGCGGCGGGCGATCAGGCGCAATTGATCGCGCATTGCATGGCCACGGGCGGTCAGCAATCGCTGCACACGGCTTTCGGAAATGCCCGCCGCAGCCATGACGGCGCCGAGTTGATCGCCGCTCAATGCAACGGGATCGAGCGCCAGAATGCGCAGATAATGGGCATAGCGGCGCATGGTCTCGGTGCCCGCGTCCGGAGCGACGCGCGCAAGGATGCGAAAGAAAGCCGGCGCGGTGGGACGGTCGGGATCGAGCCGGCGCAGTTCCGCGAGATCGCCGCGACGTTCGGCTGCGGCTAGCGCCCGCACCTCATTGTAGAGACGAAAACCAGGTTCATTTTCGGCGTCTGTCGAAGCGGTTTGCGATTCAGGCTGCGGAGTTTCAAGCTGCGTCATGGATTTCATCTTTCAGGAAATAAGGATCGCGAAACGATTTGTAGAAGGAGTTCTCGAAGGCGTTTTCCGCGCGCACCATCGCCCGGTGGCGGCGGATGGTGGAGGCGGGCGAACCAGCCTCGGCGGTCTTAAGCAAGTCGAAGGCGCGGCCCTGCAACGCGAGGAGCCATGCCTTGCGAACGGCGATTTTCTCGGCATCGCTTTCCGCTTCGACCTCCGCGAAGAGCGCGTCGAAAAAATCGCGGTCCACTTCCTTCTCGAACCGATCGAGAAAAGGCTCCCCGCGCTTGGCCGAGTTCGGGTCTTTGGGTCTGAACTCCGGAGGGCCATTCTGAAACAGCATCATCAATCCGAAGCGCAGAGCCTTGCCGACGAGACCGGCCTGCTCGATGCGTTTTTTGGCGGGAACCTCGTTTTCATCGATTTTGGCGTCCGCCATAAGCGCGACGATCTTTCTGGTCGCGAGGATTCTTCGCTCGTGCAGCCCTTCCGTTTTGCCCTGCCCGCGGACCAGCGCGCGCGCGATAAGCAGCATCTCGTCTAGCGTTTCCTTTGCGGACGCCGGCGTTTGCAGGCACGCGGGCTTGAATCCGTCGCCGAATATGATGCCCGACATGCGTCGATAGGAAAAGCCACGCGCGTCGATGGTCAAAGCCTTGGCTTCGCCATCGCTCGTCTCGATAGGCGTCCAGGGATCGCCGGTGAGCCCATTGGCCTCCTTGCCGAAGGCGATGCGCGCCGCCTTGCTGCCGCCGGCGCGCGCGAGAATGCGTCCATCCGCCGCCACGAGCCGCACACGCCGGCAAATTTCAACATAATACGGATCGAGTTCCTTCGGTCGCAGTGAGGTCGCGCCGTCCCATGGCGACAGCCAAACCAGCGCCAGCCCGTTGTCGTCGAAGAAATCATGTTCCGCGAGCGTCTTTTCGCGCAGACCGACCAACCTTTCGGCGTCGCGCCGAACATGCGCGCCCACGCCGCCGAGCGGCGCTAGTGAAAAGCCTGGTCGATTCGAAAAGCCTCCGTTCATGCGCGAGACGCCGTAATTGCCGCGCGCCGAGGAAACCCTCTGTCGTTTGCAGCGTGACGAGCGCGAAAAGCCAATCGTCGGGCTCCGCTCTGGCGAGCCGCGCAACTTTGACGTCGTGGTTTTTCGAAGTAACGAGAATGTCGAGTTCGTCTGGCGTGCAACAGGACTTGAAAGCGTCCACCGCGCCGACGACCGGCTGAAGGAACGCCGGCCGATCCAGCGGCGCAAGCAGCTGCCACGGTTCGCCATTGGGAAAACCCAGCGTCAGACTTTCAAGCGCCACGCGCCAGCCCTCCGCATCCGTGGGCGAAGCGGAAAGATTGGTGCGAACGCAGGCGACGGCGGCGAGCTGACAGAGTAGCGCGTGCCAGGCATGGCGCTGATGTGGGCGCAGCGCCAGAATAGAAACGATCTCATCGGCGAACAACGCGGCGTAAAGCTCCGGCAGAGTCAAGACTTTGGCACCGAGTTGCGTCGTCGTTCGAATGATTGGATCGCGTAACAAATTGAACATGGCGGGCGCCTCGGAAAATGGGGAATCTAAAAACGCTCCAAACCATAGCGACTGTATCTGTATACCGCCTCCCCCAATTGGAAAGCGAACCCATCGTCGCATATTGCGATATCCACCGGTTTCGTATCCGCCGTCGCCTTGCGCAACAGATGAGCCGAAATCGACAAGCGCGAGATAGGCTCGGAATTGCCGAACGGTCCTCTTAGCGGCGGTTCGAACGCGACTTCGAGATCACCCAGGCCAAGCCGCGTGCCAATTTTCTCATCGGAGAGTCGGAAATCACGAACTGGCGCCTGCCAATCGATGGCCGCCAGCCGCGCCGCGCCGGACTTTCCGATGCTTTTTCCGGCATAGTCTGTCGCGGCGGCGCTCCAGCGCGCGTCCTCTTCGCTCAATCGCCGTTCGAGTTCTTCCAGCGCCTGCGAGTGCGTCGCTGCTTCGACAAGCGCGCGGTTCATCGCCGGAATCGTCCATGTCGCACCCGCTCCAATCGCGTCGCGCGTCGCGGCGAGCGACAAAAGGTTTTCGTAGACGCTACCAAAACCATGTGGTCCCCTGAAATCCTTCGCCCGCAACGCGGCCCCGAAATCTTCGGGAATCAGCACGAGCGCGCGTGGAGTGGCGTAACCCCGTGGACGCTCCGCGCGCTCGTGCCGATGCAGGCGTCCGATGCGTTGCAACAGCACATCCATCGGCGCGAGGTCGGTGACGAGAAAATCGGCGTCGATGTCGAGGCTCTGTTCGAGCGTCTGCGAGCCGATCAATATCACCGGCTCCGCCGCCGTGCCCTTGCCAAGCCGTCGCTCCACCTCCGCATCGAGCCGCCAGCGATCCGCGCGCGCGAAGCGGCCGTGATGCAAGGTGGGAACTCCGTCGAGCCGGAATAGGGCGGGATGGTTGGGAGCCAGCTCTTCGAGCGCGCGAGCGGTCGCCACCGCAGCGCGCACCGTATTGCGAACGACCAGCACGCGCGCGCCGCATTCCGCTGCTTCGAGCGCGCGCTTTGCGATGGTAAGCGCATCGCCGATGATCTTTTCCGGCTCAATGGCGATGGTCTTGGCTCGCCCCCGGCCTTCCGCACCTTCAAGCCGCACCTTCCCTTTGTCGACGAAGGACAGCGCCGGATATGGCAGGGCCGCCGCCTCGCCCGGCGAAATAGGCAACTTTTTTGCCTGCGTCACGCCAAGCAGCAGACGCGTGCGCGCCGCAGCGCCCAGTGTCGCGGAGAGCAGCAGAGCCTCGCCGCCGGCGAGACGATGCTGGTCGAGTAGCGCGATCAGCAATCGCTCCATGTAAGCGTCAGAGGCGTGAACCTCGTCGACGACAAGCAGTGAGCGGGAGAGGCAAAAACTACGCATCTGCGCGTGCTTGACGCAAACAGCGCCGAGCAGCGCCTGATCCACCGTTCCAACGGCGATGGTGGCCGCCAGAAAGCGCTTCGGTCGTTCGGCCGCCCATCGGGATCGTTTGGTCGCCTCGGTGGGATCGTCGTTCCATTGCATGGCGAAGCCCGGAAGCGCCCGCGCGGAAGCCTTGTTTACCTGCACGTCGCCTGGCAGCGCGCGTAGCACTTCCGGCGCGTTGTCGCCGAACAGCCGCGTGACCGCTTCGCTAACCCTCTTATGAATTTGCGTTGCCGCCGCGCGGGTCGGCAATGCGAAGTAGAGCCCCCCGACCCTTCCCTGTTCAAAGAGTTTCGCGAAACGCCACAGCGCCGCCTCGGTCTTGCCCGCGCCGGTCTCCGCCTCCAATACGACGATCGGTCCTGGCGCTTCCGCCGCCGCGGACTGAATCACGCTGGGCGAGAAGGTGCTTACGGCGGAAAAATCAAGCTTTACAGGCAGAGCGTGGCGCAAGGCGGTAGCGTCCAGGCCAATGCGTTCGACAAGCGTGCGGGAGCGCCGGCGCGCGAACGACAGCCGGGAGCCGTCGCCGGGTTCGCTGAACGGAAAAGCGTCGCCGGCTTCATCCGAACCCAGCCAGTCCGCAAGTTGTAACAGTCCGAGAAAGCCGTGCCAGAAGGGCGCGATGTCCTGCGACGGCAATGGAACGCCCCCCGCCTCGAATGCGCCTGGCCAGTTCTCGCGCGCCAATGCGATCAATTCGCCCACGTCGCGCAAGGGATCGCGCTTGTCGTCGGCAGCCCAGGCGCGATCGCATTGCGGCAATCGATCGTAATCGGGCGGCGCGCCATGGTGGGCGAGCGCGACGGTCAGCAACGCTTCCGCGCCATCGTTTCCCCAATCGTCGAGCGCGCCGAGTCCGGCGGCGTTGCGACGAACCGCTTTGTCGAGCACGTGGGCCGCTTCGGCGACATGTCCTCCCCGGCCGGAAGGATCAAGCGCTCGGCGCTGAAATTCACAATTCGCTTTGCCGAAATCATGCAGAAAAGAAAGAGCGGCGAGCCGCGTCGCCCAGATATCCGGAATTGCGTCCGCCCCTGCTAGCGCGGCTATTCTCGCACGGACGATGGGCAGGGCGAGCAGAACTCTCCACACAGGCGGCCACGTCGAAGCAATGGTCCGCCAAGGGGTGCCAAAGTTCGGGCGTGCCAACATGCGGCGAAAGCTTTGCCCAATTCGCTCCGGAAGGAATTGGAGTCCGCATCGATACCTCAACGCCGATCGGCGGGCATCCCTCACAAGGGAGAATTGAATGCGCCGCCGTCCGCCACCGCTGATCTTCGGTCAGGGCTTTCGTGCTGGCCATCCGAATTGTCGCCGCGCGGCGACAATTCGTTATGCACGCGTCTCGACTGGGGAGCAAACGCTGGAACACCAGAAAACACAAGCGCGGTGATCGGCGAAAACGTCGTCAAAGACGAAACCAGCGGCAATTGCCACGCATGCCTAGTGTCGGGGGAGACGCTGAACGCCCGACACCGGATGTAAGCGAGGGCGTTTTTGTTTTTGACGGCTCTCGATGCGACCGGGCGCAGGCTGACATGTGAGACCGCCGTTCGGGGATCGGATCATCCCGCTCATTTTTCGAAAAACGCCTCCAGCCGGTATAGTGGCGCTCGCGCTAATTGGCATGAGCTTGGCCAACTCCCGGCGGAGACGCGTCGCGTAGTCGCCTGTGGAAAACTCAAAGCCAAGCTTAGGGCCGCGTGTTACGTGGCTGCATACATTGGCTTGAAATGGCTGACAGGCCGAGGGTGAAAATCTGGCGTAACTATCTGTTTTTATTTGGTGAGCGCGCCGGGGCTCGAACCCGGGACCCTCTGATTAAAAGTCAGATGCTCTACCGACTGAGCTACGCGCTCGCTGATTAAGTGTTGTGTTTTGGATCACATTCGCCTTCATTTCGGCTTGCCCCAAAACGAAGACGGCGAGTCGGCTCGCCACTTCAATTCGATCGCCAAGGACCGAACAGTGGCGTCCCAGTAGCTCCCCACGACGGACGGGTCAACCCCACCATGCCAGCATCGATGAAAAATGCCACCCCAAATGATGCTCCGACGATGGTCAAATCCTCGAAATTAGCCTATCGTAAAAGGTAACATTTAAAGTCGCCGCGCGCAAAAATAAAGAGTGACCGCGGAGCGGGTGCGGTATGGGCAACAACGAAGATCTACTACTGAATTTCGAGGCGGCCACACCGGCTCTCCGCCGGTACGCGCGCGCGCTCTGCGCGGGAGCGGATCCCGCCGCCGCCGATGATCTCGTGCAAACGGCCATCGAGCAAGCTGCGGCGAAACTCCGCGCGAAGGAAGCAAAATCCGTCCTCGGAGCGGTAGCGCGGCATTGCAGCTATCGAGCGCTGACGGAGCTCGCTCGCGAGAAATATGGCCGCGCCTTGACGGCTGCTTCGACCTCCCGCCAATCTGGCATAGCCCTCGGCCTCGCCGAACTGCCGTTCGATGAGCGCGCCAGTCTGCTTCTTGTCGCGCTGGAAGGTTTTTCGGTACGAGTCCGCGGCAAGGATCACCGACGCCTCGCGGGAGGACCTCGTCGCGAGACTGGCGCGCGCCCGGGCCGCGTTGTCGTTGCTTGATCTGAGGCCACTTGCGCCTTCCAACGGGGCCCGCCGCGCCGCTGGACATTTACGCATCGTTAAATAACCGTCCATGAGTTCATCACCCCCCATTGAGGAAGCTGATCTGCATGGGCTCGTGGATGACGAGATTTCCGCGGAGCAACGCCATAAGGTGGAAGAGCACCTTTTGCGACATCCGGAGGATGCGGCGCTGGTGGAAAATTGGCGTAGACAGAACGCCGCCTTGCGCGCCGCTTTCGAGCCCGTGGCGCAAGAAACTCCGCCACTTTCCTTGCGGAACGCGGCGCTTCGGAACACCGCCGCCGGCGCGCCGCCCATCGAAACCGGAGCCATTCATTGGGGGCGTCCGAGCGGTTCGTCCCGTCCCATTCGGCGTCCGGCTGACGGGCGCGAAAACCGTCGCCAAAGATCGATTTTTTCGGCCGCCGCCGCGTTGCTTGTCGGGGCCGCCGTGGCGGGCGTGACGGTTCTCGTCTTCACGCGACCGACGATCCCGCCCGCCGGCGTTGGTTCATTAACGCTCGCGCAGGGCTATGTTGAGCGCGCGGACGTCTCCTACCTGACATACGCTCCGGATCGGCGGCCAATGGAGTTCGATGGCGAGCATCGGGCTGATCTCGCCTCAGCGCTGCGGCAACGGGTTGGGTTGGGGTTTATTCCCGATCTTTCGAGCGTGGGCTTAAGGTTTTTGGGCGGGCGCATAGCGCCCGGCCTGAGGTCGCCGGCCGGATTTCTGTTATACGAAAAACCGGATGGAGCTCGCGTGGCGCTATATTTCGAGCGCGCGGAGCCTGAGAAAGCGACATACGCCGCGCCGCGCGCCGACCAGGGCCTCATCGCGATTGAATGGCGGGGCGCCGCCATGGCTTTCGTGCTGATCGGGCCGCTTGCCGCCGAAGCCATGCAGGAAAGCGCCGAGCGTGCCGCGGCGCAAACTCCGGTCGCCGCGCCACCCGAGGCGAAGCGACCTTGACGCGAAGGTCTTGGCCTCACCCCGCCAGCTCCTTTAATCCTCGGCGTATCAGCGCGGACGTGTCGGCCTGATCGCCGAGCGCCTTCGCGCTGGCCGCGACCGCCGCGAGCGCTTGCGGTCGACCGTAGCCGAGATTGCAAAGCGCCGACACCGCGTCGCGGACGGACGACGGCGCGTTGGAAATCTCCTCGCCGGCGAGGCGCGCGGCGGCGGGATCGACCGAGGCGAAACCCGGCGCCTTGTCCTTGAGTTCGGCGACAATGCGCGCCGCGAGTTTTGGCCCGACGCCTGGCGCGCGCGACACCATCGCCTTATCTTGCATCGCGATGGCGTCGGCCAGATCGCCGGGGGGTAGGATCGATAATATCGCCAGCGCGACCTTCGCGCCGACGCCCTGCACGCTTTGGAGAAGCCGGAACCAATCGCGCTCGATATCCTGCATGAAGCCGAACAGTCGAATGGAGTCCTCGCGCACTTGCGTTTCGATCGCGAGAAGTCGCCGCGTCGCCAACGCGCGGCAAATGTTGGAGGGTTCGGCTCGAACAGTTCACGATGTAGCCGACGCCGGCCACATCGAGGATAACGTGGTCGTCGCCGAATGAGTCCACAACGCCCCTGAGCTTGCCGATCATCCCCGCCTCGCTTGTTCGGCCTCATGTCCAGCGATCAATTGGCGCTCCAGGCGGCGCGCCTTCCGGTGTTGGGCGTGACAAATCGCGACCGCGAGAGCGTCAGCCGCGTCCTTGCTGGCCGCGAAGCTCGCGGGCAGCAAAACGCGCACCATCATCGCTATTTGCGCCTTATCGGCGTGACCATTGCCGACCACGGTTTTTTTGACCAGATTGGCCGCGTATTCCTCGACGACGAGTCCCGCCAGGGCCGGCGCGGTCAGCGCCACCCCTCGAGCTTGCCCCAGTTTCAGCGCCGACTGGGGATCGCGGTTGACGAAGGTCTCCTCGACCGCGGCCTCTTCCGGCGCATGGTGGGCGATCACTTCCATCAACCCTTCATGCAGTTGGCGTAATCGTTGACCCATCGAGGCGGATCCATCGGAGTGGACGCACCCCGAAGCCACGAAGGAAAGGCGCGCGCCTTGCGCGTCCACGATCCCCCAGCCAGTGTTGCGAAGGCCTGGGTCGATGCCGAGAATTCGAATCGCGTCGAGGGTCATGCCGCCAGTGTAGAGCGTTTTCGAGCGCCGCGGACCCGCGCCGCGATAATAAGCGCAGGCTGGGCCGCCAAGCTCTCGCGCGTCACGCCCCGGTCGAGGTGTCGATCTTTGCGAGCGCGTCGACCACCGCGTCGAAGGGAAGCAATGTGGAGGCGTGGCGGGCTTTGTAGTCGCGCACGGGCTCTAGCACCGCGAGATCGCCCCATTTGCCGGACGGTGGCGGACCATTGCGTTTGAGCATATCGCGCATTTTTTCACGCAGCTCTCGCAACTCTTCCGGCGTGGCTCCAAGGATGTTGCGCGCGAGAATCGAGGCGGAGGCCTGGCCGAGAGCGCAGGCCTTCAGCTCCTGCCCGTAACGAGCGACCTTGCCGCCGTCGAGCGACAGATCGACGGTGATGGTCGAACCGCACAGGCGCGAATAGGCCGTGGCGCTTGCTTGCGGCTCGCGCAGGCGGCCAAGATGCGGAATGTCCGCGGCCAGCTCCAGTATTTTTTTATTATAGACCGAATCGAGCATGTGGCGACGCGCCGCGCGAAAAAGAGGTTACATTGCTTGTCACCACGCTTATATAGGCTATGGATTGTCGTTGTAAAATCGCGGATGCGTATATCCGCGTTGGGCGAGTAGCGAATGGAAAAACGAAGTGAACGCTTTTCCCGACGCTCAAATCGCCAGTTTCCACTCGCTCCCGACTTCCCTCAATCTCGCACCGGAGGCGCCACATGGATGACGTGGTTAAGTCCTTGATCCCTGTCCCAAAAGTCAAAGCAGGCCGTCACGTCGAAAGGCCCTCTCGGGCGGAGGCGGAGGAAGCCGTGCGCACACTATTGCGTTGGGCGGGCGACGATCCGAACCGTGAAGGGCTGCTTGAGACGCCCGCGCGCGTCGTCAAGGCGTATGAGGAGTTTTTCAGCGGCTACAAACAGGACCCGAAGGAAGTTTTGGAGCGCGTGTTCGCCGAGGTCGAGGGTTACGACGATCTCGTTCTCGTGCGCGACATTCCCTTCTTTTCGCACTGCGAGCATCACGTGGTGCCCTTCGTCGGCAAGGCGCATATAGCCTACTATCCAACCGATGGCGTGGTCGGCCTCTCGAAGTTGGCGCGGCTCGTCGATGTATTCGCCAAACGCTTGCAGACCCAGGAATCGATGACCGCGCAAATCGCCGCCACCATCGACCAGGAGTTGAACCCGCGCGGCGTCGCCGTGTTGGTCGAGGCGGAGCACATGTGCATGTCCATGCGGGGGGTGCTGAAACAGGGCGCGTCCACCGTCACCGTTCAGTTTTCCGGCGCTTTCCGCGACAACCCGGGCGAACAGGCGCATTTTTACACGCTGCTGCGCGGCGCGCGCGCGTGACCGTCACGGTCGACAAACGCGCGTTGGAGGAAGGCGACGATTTCGCGCCGCGCTTTGACGCGGCGGGGCTGATCGTCTGCGTCACGGTGGAAGCGGCGACGGGGCAAGTGCTGATGGTCGCCTATATGAACCAGCGCGCGCTCGACAAGACGATTAAAACCGGTGAGGCGCATTACTGGTCTCGATCGCGCCAAAGCCTTTGGCGCAAGGGCGAAACTTCCGGTCAAACGCAGCGGGTGGTGTCGCTGAGCGTCGACTGCGACCAGGATGCGATCCTAATTGAAGTGGAGCCGGGCGGGGACGGCAAGGCTTGCCATACCGGACGTAAATCCTGCTTCTACCGCAAGCTTGAACGCGGCCCGAAGCGGCGCCTCGTTTTCGTGCAATAGATGACGCGGACTTGGGCGATGTTAACGCATCCGCTACTTTCTGAGCGCAGATTCCTACATTACATCTAAAAGAGGCGGAAAGCCTGTTTTCGGGGTGGGAGGACCGCTCTTAGGAGAGGCGCCATGTTTTCGTTGATGCGAAAGAGTTTCGATATGGCGGGTGAGCGCGGCGCGGTATTGGCCTCTCCACCGCCTAACGACGCGCGCGACGAGGGCGACCGAAAGCCTCGGTGGCCGCGAATCGGTTTGGCGCTTGGGGCTGGCGCGGCGCGCGGCTGGTCGCATATCGGCGTCCTGCGGGAGCTCGCGGCGAATGGCGTCAAGCCCGACGTCATCGCCGGCACCTCGATCGGCGCGATCGTCGGCGGCTGCTACGCAGCCGGAAAGCTCGATCAAATCGAGGCCTTCGCGCTCTCGCTCACGAAGCGGAGGGTCTTCGCGATGATGGATTTGTCGTTCTCCGGCGCGAGCCTGATCAGCGGCGATCGTTTGAAATCCGCGCTAGAACATGAACTCAAGGGAGTCCAATTCGAGGATCTGCCGCTACCCTTCGCGGCGGTCGCCACCGAGGTAGGCACCGGCCACGAGGTTTGGCTCCAGCACGGGCAGCTCGATCTGGCGATTCGCGCCTCTTACGCCCTCCCGGGCATTTTTGAGCCGGTGCGAGTCGGCGACCGCTATTTGTTCGACGGGGCGCTGGTCAATCCGGTCCCGGTCACGGTTTGTCGCGCGCTCGGGGCCGAATTCGTGATCGCGGTCAATGTGACCGCCGATACTATGTATCGATCGACCGTGCTGCCGAATCAATCCTCCTCGGCGAAGCCGACCGAGGCGGGAGCCAAGGGGCCTTTCGCCGGTCGCGTGGGAGCGGCCCTGGAAGGCGGCTTGCTTCCCCGCTACTTCGAGCGACGCGCCGGCGACGCCCCGAATGTCGCGACCGCGATGATCGACGCGTTCAACATCATTCAGGATCGGATTCTGCGATCACGTCTCGCCGGAGATCCGCCCGACGCGACGATCCACGCGCGTCTCGACGATTTCGGCATGTTCGATTTTCACAAGGCGGACCAGCTCATCGCCGCCGGGCGCGAAGCCGTCAAGCGCGCGCTGCCTAATATTTTCGCTCACGCTCCCGGCGCGTCCGCCTAAGCCCGGACGCCAAGCATCACAAGAGTTTGCCGGGGTTCAGAATGCCCTTGGGGTCGAGAGCGAGCTTGATGGCCCGCATCATTTGCAAGGCGGTCGGATCCTTCATGCGGCGCAACAAATCGCGCTTAAGCAGGCCGACGCCATGCTCGGCCGAAATCGAGCCGCCAAATTTTTCCACGACCCCATGCACGATGTCGCCGACTTCATCCCATCGCGCCAGAAAAGCCGCCTTGTCGGCGCCGACCGGTTGCGAAACATTGAAATGGATATTGCCGTCGCCCATGTGGCCGAAAGGCACCGGCCGCGACCCGGGAATCCGCGCGGTGACGAGACGGCTCGCTTCCGCGATGAATGCCGGGACATCGCCCGGGGCGACAGAGACATCATGCTTGATCGAGCCGCCCTCGTGTTTTTGAGCCTCGGACATGAGGTCCCGCAGGCGCCATAATGCGGTGGCGCGAGCGAGGGAATCCGCCACCGCCACGTCGACAGGGTGGAATCTCGTCGTCGCGTCGCTCAACAAATCGACTGTCGCGCTCGGAAAACCCTCCTCTTCCATGGCGACGAATTCGATGAGTGCGTACCAGGGATGTGCATTGGGAAGGGGGTCGCGCGCGACAGGGTCGCGCCTGAGCACGAATTCGACACCGATGCGGGGCAGCAATTCGAAGGCCCGCACGACACCAGTCGTTCGTGATTTGCAGGAATTGAGAAGTTCGAGGGCGTCGTCGGGGTCGGTTAAGCCCACGAATGCGACAACGCGCGCGCGGGGACGCGGAAAGAGCTTCAAGGTCGCGGCGGTGATCACGCCGAGCGTGCCCTCGGAGCCGATCAACAGCCGCGTCAAATCATAGCCCGTGTTGTCCTTGCGCAGTTTGGAGAGGCCGGACAAGACCCGCCCATCGGCCAACACCGCCTCGACGCCGAGCGTGAGATCTCGCGCCGCGCCATGGGCGATCACATGCACGCCGCCCGCGTTGGTGGCGAGATTGCCGCCAATCGTGCACGAGCCTTCGGAGGCCAGCGAGAGCGGAAAATAGCGGTCGACCGATTCAGCGGCCGACTGAGCGCTCGCCAACGTCACTCCCGCCTCGACGGTCATGGTGTCGCTGGCGGGGTCGATATCGCGGACACGGTCCAGCTTCGTCAGCGACAAAATAAGCTGCCGCCCCGTTTCGTCCGGAATCTGGCCGCCGACCAAACCGGTGTTTCCGCCTTGAGGAACAACCCCGGTTCCGCTCTCGTTGCATAGAGCGAGAATATCGGATATCTGCGCGACGGTTGTTGGCTTTATCACCGCGAGAGCGCGGCCATTAAACAAACCGCGCGGCTCTCGCGTGTGGGAGATGATCCCATCCGGATCGGCGACGACACCTCTTTCGCCCACAATCGCCACGAGGCGAGCAAGCAAATCCATCGCGCCTTCCGAATGTTGAAACAAAGCCCGGCGTGATCGCTCTTTCCTTCAACCTTTTGTTAAGGTCGAGGGGTTAAGTCAACGACGCCGGCGGGATGCTCTGTCGTTGCGCCGGGCATAAACATAAGCCACTTTGGCGACCGGGGCGCAGCCTAGGACGATACTGCACAATGCCGCGGCGATAAGCGCATTCATCATGACCATCTCCTTCCAGATTCGCGGGGAGACCGAGAGATTTCCCCATTCACGCTGGATCATGACGCAAATGCTATGCCGGAATTTTCAAGGCGGCAAGCAAATTCGACCAACCATCCAGTCCCGAGGCTTTCCACGCCTTCGCTAATTCATATAGTCGTCACACGAAACTTACCCATACGTTAACCGAAATGTAATTTTTCGTTGTCGGCAAACGATTTCCCGCGCCGGCATCATCGTGACAGCAAGCCTTTTTTACGCCGCGAACCCGCGGGCCTCGAAAACGTCGCCACCAGTTCGACATGCGGCGAAAAGCGGAACTGATCGATCGGCGTCACGCCGCCCAGCGCGTATCCACCCGCGATCAGAATCGCCGCGTCGCGCGCGAAACTGCGGGCGTCGCAGGATACGGCGACGATCCCGCCCACGGTCGATTTGGCGAGTTGCTCGGCTTGGGCGAGGGCGCCGGCGCGCGGCGGATCGAACACCACCGCGTCGAATTGCGAAAGCTCGGCGGCGCTCAACGGCCTGCGAAACAAGTCGCGCGCCTCGGCCGAACCCAAGCGCGAACCGGATTGCGCGCGCGCCGCCTCGGTCAGCGCGGCGATGGCTTCGGCGTCGTTATCATAAGCGCCGACGCGCGCGCGGGTCGCGATACGCAGGGCGAAAGCGCCGACGCCGCAAAACAGATCGGCGACGCGATTCGCCGCGCCGAGCCCCGCCGCGACATGCCGGGCGATCTCCGCCTCGCCCTTCTCGGTCGCTTGCAGGAAGCTCCCCGGCGGAAGCGCGACGACGGCCTCGCCGACAGCGATGCGCGGCTTGCGTCGCAGCGCGACGACGCGGCCGTGATTGGACAGCCGCGCCAGATCGAAGCGCCCGGCGACGGTCATCACCGCCTTGGCTTCATCCTCGGAAAGCGCGCCGGGACCACGCAGATCGACATCCAGTCCCTCCAGCGTCGCGGTCGCCGAGATATCCAGAGGCTTGCCCTTGCCCGCCAGCGCCTTGGCGAGCGCCCTGGCCGCGGGCAAAGCGGGCGCGAGGGCGGGATCAAGCAGGGGGCACGAATCGATCTCGACGATCTCGTGCGATCGCGACCGCATGAAACCAACCCGCGATCGGCCCGCCTCGGCGCGAGCATGAAACGTGACGCGGCGGCGGCCGGAGCCATGCGCGTCGATAATCTCTCCGACTTTCGCCGCGACGCCCGCGTTGCTCAGCGCCGCGACGACAAGGCCTCGCTTCCATCGCGCGTAGGCGCCGGGCGCCAGCGCCTGCACGGCGCAGCCGCCGCAGAGGCCATAATGTCCGCAAATCGGCGCGACGCGGTCGGGCGACGGTTCAACGATTTCCAGCAGCCGCGCCTGATCGCCCTCGACCTCGGCGAGGATGCTTTCTCCCGCCAGCGCGTAAGGCGCGAAGACGAGCCGCTCGCCAAGGCGCGCGATGCCCTCGCCGCGATGGCCGATGCGTTCGACGACAAGTTTTTCCGTGGTCAAGCGCTTTGCCCGCATAGGAGGAATTCACGATTGCCGTCGCCGCCCTCGATGGGCGACGGACAAACACCGTTGACGCGCCAGCCGAGTTGCGTCACCGCCTCCGCGACGCGCGCGCGAACGTCCTCGTGAACCTGGGCGTCGCGCACGACGCCCTTCTTCACGGCGCCGCGTCCCGCTTCGAATTGCGGCTTGATCAGCGCGATCAGCGTGGCTCGCGGCGCCGCCAGCGCCAGCGGGCGCGGCAGGATCAGCGTTAACGAAATAAAGCTAGCGTCGCAAACGATCAGGCTCGGCGGCTCCACGACATGCTTCCGCTCCAGCGCGCGGGCGTCGAGCCGCTCCAGCGCGGTGACGCGCGCGTCGCCCTTTATGCGCGGATGTAACTGGCCGTGGCCGACGTCGACGGCGACGACATGGCGGGCGCCGCGCGTCAGCAGCACGTCGGTGAAGCCGCCCGTCGACGCGCCGACGTCGAGGCAAAAGCGCCTCGCCGCATCGACGCCAAAGGCGTCCAGCGCATGCGCGAGCTTGACGCCGCCGCGCGACACCCAGGGATAGGGCGCCGAGGCGCTCAGTTCCGCTTGCGACTCGATCTCCTCGGAAGGTTTTTTGACCAGCCGGCCGTCGGCGCGCACCAGTCCCGCCTCGATCGCCTCGCGCGCCTTGGCGCGGCTCTCGAACAGGCCCCGCTCGGCGAGCAGCGTGTCGGCGCGCGGCGCCATTAATCGCCGGTCTGCAACAGGCTGCCAGCCCGTCGCGCGCCGGCCAGCAGTTTCGAAAAAACCAGCGCCGCCGCCACGAACAGCATGGCGTCGAGGCCAAGCCCGCGCATCATCAGATCGGTTCGAAACACATGGTCGATCAGCACGCCGCGCAGGCCCTCGAACACATAGGTCGGCGGCAACGCCCAGGCGACCGGCTGGAGCCAGGCGGGCAGCGCCGCGACGGGGTAATAAACGCAGCCGAGCGGCTGAACCGCGAACATCAGCGACCACGCGAGGTTTTCGGCGCCGAGCCCGTAGCGCAGCAACATGCCGCACACGAAAAGGCCGATGCTCCAGGCAAACAGCGCGAGAATGACGAAAAACGCCGCGAAGGCCAGCCCCAGCGCCCATAGATTGAAACCAAAGAACCAGATCGCCAGAATCGTCACGGGAACCACGCCGACCACCAGCCGGACAAGGCTCATGGCCATCAGCGAGACGACGAATTCGCTCGTCGTCAGCGGGCTCATGAGCAGGTTGGCGAGGTTGCGCGACCACATCTCCTCCAGAAACGAAAAGGCGAACCCCTGCTGCGCGCGCAAGAGTATGTCCCACAGTAAAACCGCGCCGATCAGCGTGCCGGCGAGTTTTCCGGCCGCCCCCTGCGCCGTCCCTTGCGCGAAGAAATAGCTTTGGAGAAAGCCCCAGGTGAGCATTTGCACGGTCGGCCAATAGGTCATTTCGACGAGGCGCGGCCAGGACGAGCGCATGAGAAAAATATAGCGCAGCAGCATCGCGCCGACGCGGGCAAGCGAGAAGCCGCTCATTGGCCCGCCTCCGCCGCGCGGCCGCGCGCGACGTCGAGAAACACCTCCTCCAGCGTGGCGCGGCCATAGCGCGCCAGCAAGGCGGCGGGCGCGGCGTCGTCGACCAGCGCGCCCTCGCGCAACATCAGCACGCGGTCGCAGAGACGCTCGACCTCGTTCATATTGTGCGACGCCAGCAGGATCGTGCAATTATGCGCGCGGCGGTGATCCTCGATCCGCGAGCGCACCCAGTCCGCGGTGTCCGGGTCGAGCGAGGCGGTCGGCTCGTCGAGCAGCAGCAGCTCGGGATCGTTGAGCAGCGCCTTGGCCAGCGCGACGCGGGTCTTTTGCCCGGCGGAAAGTCGGCCCGTGGGCCGGTCGAGAAAATCCTTCAACGCGAAATCCTCGGCGAGCCGGTCGATCTTGTCCTCGCGCGCGGCAACTCCGTAAAGCATCGCGAACACGCATAAATTCTGGCGAACCGTGAGCCGGTGCGGCATGTCGACATAGGGGCTTTCGAAATTCATCCGCCCCAGCACCTTGGCGCGATCGACCGATATATCCGCGCCGAGCGCGAAAATGGTCCCCTCGGTCGGCTCGATCAATCCCATGATCATGCCGATGGTCGTGGTCTTGCCGGCTCCATTGCCGCCAAGCAGGCCCGTCACCGATCCCGGCGCGAGCGCGAAGTCCAGCGGTCCGACCACTGTCCTGTTGTCATAAGACTTGCAAAGCTCGCGAACCGCGAGGGCTTCGAGCTGGGGGGAAGCGGCCATGGTCGAGTTTTTACTCTCGGTGGGGGGCGCGGCGCAACGCCGGCGCGCCATGGCGATTCTCTATCGACCCAGTCGAAAGGCCTATCGAGGCTCCACAAACACAAAGAGCGGGGAGGGCGCCAGGCCGTTCCCCACTCTTTGCCGCCTCGTCCTTGACCGGCCTAGACGTAACTGACTTGAGCGCTTTTGCGCTTCTAAAGCCAAACCCGCGCGATCTCCTTCGAGATGCTCCGCGACCGTCTAAACCGGCGTCCTCCCCGACTTGGACCGTAGCTGGACCGAAACTCATTAACGCCAATGGCGCTAATCGTTTACCAACTGACCCGGCGAGCGGACATTATGACGAAATCGGGGCGATGTCATCCGAATTTATGCAGCATGACGTGAAATCGCGCGAAAAGCGAAGAAAATGAGCAGCGGCGCGCTCCCAGCCATCGCTCCGCCATCGGCGGCGCCCGAAAAAGCTTGGGTTCAGCGCCGAAACAGCCAGAGCGCCGCCGCGAGGATGGCGGCGATCCCGACCAGCAGGCTTCGATCCGAACGGCGCCGCGCCCGCGCCAGCTCCTCCAGCGACGCCGGCGAGAGGTCGACGCCTTGAGCGGCTTGGCGGCCGAGCAGCGCCAGCGCGTTTTCCGCGTCGGCCAGCACCTTGGGCAGATGCGTCGCCAGCCGGGCGATCTCCGTGAGGCTTCGCCCGGCGTCCTCGATCTTCGCCTTGGCGCCGAGATTGGCGGTGATCCAGTCGCGCACCACGGGGTCCGAGGTCTTCCATATGTCGAGCTTGGGGTCGAGCGTGCGCGCGACGCCCTCCGCCACCACCATGGTCTTTTGCAGCAGCACCAGCTCGGTGCGCGTGCGCATGTCGAACAGCGCCGTCACCTCGAACAGCAGGGTCAGCAGCCGCGCCATCGAAATGTCGGCGGCGTTGATCGAGTGCAGGGGCTCGCCGATGGCGCGCAGCGCCTGCGAAAACTCCTCGACCGAATGGATCGGCGGCACATAGCCGGCCTCGAAATGCACCTCGGCGACGCGGCGATAATCGCGGGTGATGAAGCCATAGAGAATTTCCGCCAGGAAGCGCCGCTCCTTGTGGCCGAGCCGCCCCATGATGCCAAAGTCGATGGCGACGACGCGCCCGCTCTTGTCGACGAAAAGGTTTCCCTGGTGCATGTCGGCGTGGAAAAAGCCGTCGCGCATCGCGTGGCGCAGGAAGGACTGCAACACGTTGCGGCCCAAGTCCTTGAGATCGTGACCCTCCCGCGCGACGCGGGCGAGATCGGACAGCGGAATGCCGTCGATCCATTCGAGCGTCAGCACTTCCTTGGCGGTGCGGTCCCAATCGACCTCCGGCGCATGGAAATCGCTATCTTTCGCGACATTGTCGCGAAACTCCGAGGCCGCCGCCGCCTCCAGGCGAAAGTCGGTCTCCAGCTTCACGGTGCGCGCCAGCGTGTCGACGACTTCTATCGCGCGCAGCCGTCGTCCCTCGGACGAAAAGCGCTCGGCGAGGCGGGCGATCACGTACATGTCGGCGAGATCGCGCGCGAACTGGCGCTCGACGCCGGGCCGCAGCACCTTCACCGCGACCTTGCGGTCGCCGCCGGGATAACGCGCGTGGGCGATATGCACCTGCGCCACCGAGGCCGCCGCGACCGGCTCGCCAAACGACGAGAACGCCTCGTCGATCCTCTTGCCCAGCGCCTTTTCGACGATGGCGACCGCCTCATCGTGGCCGAATGGCTCCATGCGGTCCTGCAGCGCGGTGAGCGCGTTGGCGATCTCGCCGCCGACCACGTCGGGCCGCGTCGCCAGGAACTGCCCAAGCTTCACATAGGTCGGGCCGATCTGCGCGAAGGCTCGCACCAGGGCCTTGGGGCCACCCACGTCGTCCTTGCGGGCGATGAGATTGGCGAGGCGCACGGGAAGTCCCGCCGCCGGCGGCAGCAGCACGGGATCGAGCCCCGCGAACACGCCCTCGCGCGCCAGAATGAAACCGGCGCGCGCCAATCGCAGCAGATGCCCAAAGCCTAAAAGCACGAAAGACCGCCGTTTCCGTTTTTAGAATCGAATGTCGCGGCGCCTTACGGCTTCCAGCCCGAATGGATCGCCACCACGCCGCCGGTCAGACGCTCGAAGCCGGTGCGGCGAAAGCCCGCCTTGCGGATCATCGACTCGAAATCGTCGGCGCGCGGGAATTTCTGGATGGATTCGACGAGATAGCGATAGGGTTCGCCGTCGCCGGCGACCATCTTGCCGACCGCCGGGATGACGTTGAAGGAATAGGCCTCGTAGATCTTGTCGAGACCGGGAATCGCCACCTGCGAGAATTCGAGGCACAGGAAGCGGCCGCCGGGTTTCAGCACGCGAAACGCCTCCTCCAGCGCCACCTGGATGCGCGGCACGTTGCGAATGCCGAATGCGATGGTGTAGGCGTCGAAATTGGCGTCCGGAAACGGCAGGCTTTCCGCGTTGGCCTGGACGAAATCGAGTTTCGCGTCCAGCCCGCGCTCGCGCGCCCGGTCGCGTCCGACCTCCAGCATGTCGCCGTTGATATCGAGCACGACGATCCTCGCGTCGCCCGGGGCTTGCTTGGCGACCCGAAAGGCGATGTCGCCGGTGCCGCCGGCGACGTCGAGATGGCGAAAGCCTTGATGGTTGCGAGCGTTGACCCGCGCCGCGAAGGTGTCCTTCCAGAGCCGGTGCATGCCGCCCGACATCAGATCGTTCATGATGTCGTAGCGGCGCGCCACCTTGTGGAACACGTCGTCGACGAGCCCCTGCTTTTCCGCCAGCGGCACCTCCTCGAAACCGAAATGGGTCGAGGCGTCTTGGTCGGACTGGGCGTCTGTCATCGTGAACCCGCGTTTAGAGCGCCGTCACGCGCGGCGGAGACCGGTCCGCGTGAGTGTGGCGCGACAAGGCAAAGGAAACTGGAGCATCGCCGGCTCCATTCGAAACGGCGGCGCTCCAGGGAAAGCGGGGACGGTATAGCCGCTCGCCACGCCGATGGCTACATGGCCGGCGTCCCCAAGCTTTCCAGCGGCTCGATTTGTCCCGCCGCCAGTCTGGCGAGCAAGAAATCCAGGGCCGCGTCCAAATGGCGCCGACTCGCCGGGCTCGGTTCGGCGCCAAGCTCGAACGTCTCGCCGCGAATCGCCAGCAGCCACGCTTGCGGAAGAATTTGGCCCAGTCGCTCCGCCGTCGCCAGCACGCAGGCGGGCGACAGCGCGTGCGTGCTGTGGGTCGCGTCGAAGGCGGGCGCGAGCGGGGCGATTTCGAACGGCGGCGCGGCGCGAAGGCTGGCGTCGACGAAAACCGTCACGTCGACATCGATCAAATCGAGCGCGTGCTCGACCTGCCACTGGAAATCGGTCAGCGTCGCCAGCGCGACCGGCAAATCGCCCGCCGTCGCCGACCATTGCTCCAGGCGTTCGACGAACAGTGGACCCAGCGCGTCGTCGCCGCGGCTCGGATTGCCGACGCCGAACACCAGCCAGCGCGACCGCTTCAACTGTTTCGCACCAGTCGGTCGACGCTTTGGCCGTCCGCGTCGAGCAGTTCGACGATCAGCGGCATTTTGCCGAGCGCGTGCGTGGCGCAGGACAGGCAGGGATCGAAGGCGCGAATGACCACCTCGATATGATTGAGCAGCGCCTCGGTGACGCGCTGGCCGTCGATATATTGACGCGCCACCTGGCGCACCGCCTCGTTCATCGCCTGATTGTTGTGGGTGGTGCTGACGATCAGATTGCACAGGGTGATGAGATCGTCGTCGCCGACCTCGTATTGATGAATGAGCGTGCCGCGCGGCGCCTCGATGACGCCGACGCCGCCGCGGCCGCGTCGGCCGGAGCCGATGCGCTCGCCGCTCAGCAGATCGGGATCATGCAACAAATCGCGAATGAGTTCGGCGGCGTGCAGCATTTCGATCATGCGGGTCCAGTGGTAGGCCAGCGGCGCGTGACAAATCTTGCCGCCCGACGCCTCCTTGAAAACCCGGCGTTCGCTCTCGGCGTGCGGCGTCGAAATAAAATCGCAGTTTTGGACGCGCGCCAGCGGGCCGACCTTGTACCAGCCGGCGTCGCGGCCAAGCGCCGTGAAATAGGGGAATTTCATGTAGGTCCAGGGCTTGACCTCCTCGCGGATCAGCGAGTCGTAGGCCTGGTTGTCGACCCCATCGAACAGGATCGACCCCTCGGCGTCCCGGGCGCGCAGGACGCCGTCATAGAGTTCGAGCGCCCCGTCGGGGCGGGTCAGCGACATCATGCTGGAGCGAAACAGCCCGAATCGCTCGAATTGCGCGCCGTTGGCGGCGACGAGCTTCTTGACCAGCTCCACGGCGCCCCGCGACCAGGCGACCATCTGGTCGGCCTCGACCAGCAGTTCGTCGCGCTCGCCCGCCGTCAGCAGCTTGTTGATGCCGCCGGGAATGGCGCCCGTCCCATGCACGCGCTTGCCCGAGGTGTGGCGGATGGTTTCCTGGCCCCATTTGCGCAATGCGACGCCCTGGCGCGCGACCTCCGGATATGCCGCCGCCACCGCGACGATGTTGCGCCGGTCGACCTCGGCGTCGAAGCCAAACAGCAGATCGGGCGTCGACAACAAGAAGAAATGCAGCGCGTGCGACTGCAAGATCTGGCCATAATGCATCAGCCGCCGCATTTTATCGGCGCTGGGCGGCGGCGGCGTCGCGCCGACGACACGGTCCAACGCCTTGGCGGCGGCGAGCTGGTGCGACACCGGGCAGATGCCGCATAGCCGCTGCACCATGACCGGCGCCTCCCAATAGGGGCGCCCCTGGATGAATTTCTCGAAGCCGCGAAACTCCACGATATGCAGCCGCGCCTGCTGGACAATGCCCGCGTCGTCCAGCAGCAGCGTGATCTTGCCATGACCCTCGACCCGAGAAATCGGATCGATCGCGATGCGCCGGAGATTTTCGGGATGCGCGGCGGTTTCGAGATCGAATGCCATGGCGTCGCCTTAGTCGAAATGCCTGAGGTGATAGGGCAGGCTCGGCGCCCGTCCCGCGAGAAGATCGGTGAGGAACTTCCAGATCGCGTCGCCCGAGGGCGGGCAACCGTCGAGAAAATAGTCCACATGCACGATTTCGCGGATCGGCCGCACCTTGTCGAGCAGCAGCGGTAGCTCCGGGTCATTTGGGATTTGCGCGCGCTCCGCGTCGAGCGAGGGCGCGGTCTGATAGACCTCGATCAATATCTCCTGCAAATCCAGATGATTGCGCTGCGCGGGCAGGCCGCCGTTGATGGCGCAGGCGCCGATAGCGACGAGGATTTTGCAGTTTTCGCGAAACTCGCGCAGCACATGCACATTCTCGGCGTTGCAGACGCCGCCCTCGATCAGGCCGATGTCGCAGGGTCCGCAGCGCTTGATGTCGGTCAGCGGCGAGCGGTCGAATTCGACGAGCTCGACGAGATCGAACAGCCGCTCGTCGATGTCGAGAAACGAGGTGTGGCAGCCAAAGCAGCCGGCCAGCGACGTCGTCGCGATGCGTATTTTAGCGCTGGAGGTCATGCGCGCTCCTCGTCCTCGAGATCGCGCGCGCTGATGGGAACGGCGTCGTAGAGCCGCGCGCCGATCGGAACCGAAAAGCCCTGCCGCTTGTGCAGGATGACGCCCACCGGGCAAATATTCGCGGCGAGATCGCCCGCGGCGATGTCGGTGTCGGCGAGCCGCCCCGACTCGGCGTTCACGACGAGATGCTTGTCGATGCCGCGCTCGCTCAACGAAAAAACATCCTTGCCGTCGACGTCGCGGCTGGCGCGCACGCATAGCTCGCAGAAAATGCAGCGATTGAAGTCGAGCAGGATGTCGGGGTGCGAGGCGTCGACCGGGCGGTCGGGAAAGAAGCGGTTGTGGATCGGCGCGAGCAGCTGAACATCATAGGCGAGCGCCTGCAACTGGCAGTTGCCGCTCTTCTCGCAGGACGGACAGAAATGATTGCCCTCGGCGAACAGCATGCCGAGCAACTCGCGGCGCGTTTCCAAAATCTCGGGGATGTCGCTGCGCGCCTCCAGCCCCTCGGCCGCCGGCGTCGAGCAGGCCGAAACATGCCGCTCGCCGATCTTGACGACGCAGAGCTTGCAACTGCCGTGCGGCGGAAAATCCTTGTGCCAGCACAGATGCGGGATGTAATGGCCGGCGGCGCGCGCCGCCGCGAGAATGGATTGTCCGTCCTCGAAGCGAACCGCCCGCCCATCCAGCAGAAAGCTCTTGCTCATGCCGGCGTCTCCCGCAAATGGGCGGATTCGTCGTCGCGTCCGGTGAGTTGGCGGGCGCGGGCCAGCGCCGCGTCGAGATTGAAGGCCGGCTGAAAATCCCGATGCGCCATGCGCGCGTCATAGGCGGGGCGAAATTCGCGCAGGCCGTCCAGCACCGGGTTGGCGGCGGCCTGACCGAGGCCGCAGTGACTCGTCGTCTTCAACAGGCGATCCAGTCGCTCGATTTCCAGAAGATCGAGCGCCGAGCCGTGCCCATCGCCGAGCTTGTCGAGACAGTCGCGCAGCAGCACCGTCCCGACGCGGCAGGGCGTGCAAAAGCCGCAGCTCTCATGCGCGAAGAACCGCACGAAGTTGCGGGCGACCGCGAACATGTCGCGGCTTTCGTCGAACACCATGAAGGCGCCCGCCGTTGGCGCGTCCTCGAAGGCGACGCGGCGCTCGAACTGGCGCGGCGCCAGCGTGATCCCGGCCGCGCCGCCGAGCTGGACGGCTTGCGTGTCCACGGCGCCGCAGGCCTCCAGAACTTGCGCGATGGTGACGCCGAACGGAAATTCGTAAACGCCGGGCGCGGCGCAATCGCCGGAGACCGACAGCAGCTTGGTCCCGGTCGATTCCGCCGTGCCGATGCGCGAAAACCACGCGCCGCCATGCGCGGCGATCAGCGTGGCGAGCGCCAGCGTCTCGACATTGTTGACCGCCGTCGGCCGGCCCAGATAGCCATGCGTCACCGGGAACGGCGGGCGAATGCGCGGCGTGCCGCGCTTGCCCTCCAGCGATTCGATCAGCGCGCTCTCCTCGCCGCAGATATAGGCGCCGGCCCCAAGATGAATCTCGATGTCGAAATCGAAACCGGCGGCGCCGAGAATGGCGCGGCCCAGCAGCCCTTGCGCGCGCCGCCGCGCCAAAACCTGTTCGAGATGCTGGAGCAGATAGCGGTATTCGCCGCGCAGATAAAGAAAGCCGGTGTTCGCGCCGATCGCCAGCGCCGCCAGCGTCATGCCCTCGAAAACATGATCGGCGAAGCTCGTCAGCAGCACGCGGTCCTTAAAAGTGCCGGGCTCGCCCTCGTCGGCGTTGCAAACGACGACGCGGCCCTCGGGCGCGGGCGCGGCGCGGCAGAACTCCCATTTGCGCGCCGTGGCGAAGCCGGCGCCGCCGCGACCGCGCGGATTGGCCGCGTTCACCTCCGCCAGCAGCGCCTCGGCGCCAACCGCGACCGCGCGGCGCAGCGCCTCGCCAGGCTTCAGCCGACTGTTCAGCAACACGTCGCGCCGGCGAATATTGTCGTCGACGACGAAAAATTCGCGCGGCCACTCCTCTAGCGGAACCTGTTCGCGGATCAGTTCGGCGATGGAGTCGACGCGCGTCTCGTCCATGCCGGTGATCGCGACGCCATTCACCAGGATCGACGGCCCCTGGTCGCCCATGCCGATGCAGGAGGTCTTATCGACGCTGACCAGCCCGTCCTCGGAAAGCTTGCCGGGCTCGATCCACAGTCTTTCGCAAAGGCGCCGCATCAACGCCGGGGCGTCCAGCATCTCCTCGACGATATTATGGGCGAACAGCACGCGATAGCGGCCGACCGGGCGCGAATACAAAAAGCTGTAAAACCCGGCGACGCCCTCGACGCGGGCGCGAGACAGTCCCAGCGCCTTGGCGAGGCGGGTCAGGGCGCGCGGCGGCAGCCATTCGAGACGCCGTTGCGTATCGATGAGGATTTGCAGCAGGCGCGTCGGATCGCCGCCATGCCGCGCCAGCGCGCCGTCCACGGCCTCGTCCAGATCCGATATTTGGCAAGTCTGAGCGAGTCGGGACATGCGCCCGCCTTTCCTTTTTCCCGATGATACAGGTCATCGCCGACGATTTCGAGAGGGTCGAAGCGTCCACGCCTCATAAGCTCGCGATGTGACGAGCGTTCTTCAGCATATTTAAGCTCGGGGGCCGGGCGTTTGTCTTCCTTGGCCTTCCTCGTCGCGTTCCCATGGGCGGCGGGTCGATATTCGCATCCTGGCGAGAGTGAACGCTCCCTTTCCGTCATGGCCGGGCTTGTCCCGACCATCCACGCCACGACAAACGCGGGATTGTCCACGAACGAAGCGGAACGATTGGCGTCTTCCGTCGCGGAGCGCCCGAGCCCCCGACATGGATGGCCGGGACAAGCCCGGCCATGACCCGCCACTCATTCCGCGCGTCTGGATGATCCCAACGCTTAGGCGTCGCATCCCCCGCCCCGCCGGATTAAACTGGCGCCAAAACGCCACCGTCCCGGAGCCGCTCTTGCATCGCCTCGCCCAATCCAGCCTGCTGTTTCGCGCCCGCGTTTTCATCGAGTCCGCCGACGACGAATCCGCTCAACGGCGATTGGACCTCGCGCTGGAGCGCGACGGAAGCGGCGCGTTGCGCCAGCTTTTGCGCGAATATCCGCTGGCGCGAAAGCCGCTGCTCGGCGTTTTCGGTTGCTCGCCGCATCTTTCCAACCTCGCCGCGCGCGATCCGGCGCGGCTGGCGCGGCTGCTGCTCGACGCGCCCGAGCGCGTCGTCGCCAGGCTGCTATTGGAGATCAAGACCTTCGAAGCCCCGAGCGAGGCCGAGCTGATGCGGTTTCTGCGCCTCGCCAAGCAGGAGGCGGCGCTGCTCGTCGGCCTCGCCGATCTGACCAAGGCCTGGGACACGATGACGGCGACGCGGTCGCTGACCGATATCGCCGACGCGGCGCTGCGCGCCGCCGTCGCCTTCACGCTGCGCGAGGCCGCCGCCGCCGGAAAACTGGAGCCTCTTGACGCGCGCGATCCCGAAAAAGGTTCGGGCTGGATTTTTCTGGCCATGGGCAAGCAGGGCGCCTTCGAGCTGAATTATTCCTCCGACATCGATCTCGTCGTGTTCTTCGACCGCCAGCGCGCCCGGCCGCGCGATCCCGGCGAGGATGTCGATCTCTTCGTGAAGCTCACGTCGCGCGTCGTGAAGATCATGAGCGAGCGCACCGCCGACGGCTATGTGTTTCGCGTCGATCTGCGGCTGCGGCCCGATCCCGGCGCGACGCCGATCGCGCTGCCGCTGGAGGCCGCCTATTCCTATTATGAAAGCATGGGCCAGAACTGGGAGCGCGCCGCCTTCATCAAGGCGCGGGCGGTCGCCGGCGACATCGAGGCCGGCGAGACGTTTTTAAGGGAGCTCGCGCCGTTCATCTGGCGCAAATATTTCGATTTCGCGGCCATCGCCGACGTTCATTCGATCAAGCGGCAGATCCACGCGCACAAGGGGCATGGCGAGATCAAGGTTCGCGGCCACGATATTAAACTTGGCCGCGGCGGCATCCGCGAAATCGAGTTTTTCGCGCAGACGCAACAGCTCATCGTCGGCGGGCGCGACAAGAGCCTGCGCGGGCGGGAGACGCTGGGTGCCCTGGAGCGGCTGGCCCGGGCTGGTTGGATCGAGGATTTCGCGCGAGAGCAACTGACCGAGGCCTATCTGTTCCTGCGCGATGTCGAGCACCGCATCCAGATCATCGCCGACGAGCAAAGGCACGCCTTGCCCGACAGCGTCGAGGGCGTCGCGGTCGTCGCGCTGATGATGGGCTTTCGCGATTACGAGGACTTCGCCGGCGCGCTGACCCAGCGCTTGGAGACCGTGCAGGGCCATTACGCCCGTTTGTTCGAGCGCGCGCCGTTGCTCACGTCGAGGTCGGGCAATCTGGTCTTCACCGGCGACGAGGACGACCCCGAGACCCTCGCGACGCTGAAAGGTCTGGGCTTCGCCAATCCAAAAACCGTGACCGAGACGGTGCGCGGCTGGCATTTCGGGCGCTTTCCCGCGACGCGCTCCGCCGCGGCGCGCGAGCGGCTGACCGAACTGACCCCGGCGCTGCTCGAGGCGCTCGCCGCGACCGGCGACGCCGACGCCGCCTTTCTGGCCTTCGATAAATTCCTCGCCCATTTGCCGGCCGGCGCGCAACTGTTCGCGCTGCTGATTTCGCATCCGCGGCTGCTCGAACTCATCGCGACGATCACTGGCGCGGCGCCAAAACTGGCGCGGACGCTGGCGCGCCGCCCCCGCGTGCTCGGCGCGCTGCTGGAGCCGGCGTTTTACGAGGAGATGCCGGAGCGGGCCGATCTCGCGGCAAGGCTTGGCGAGCAGCTGGCCGACGCCCATTCCTACGAGGAGGCGCTCGACCGGGCGCGGGTGTTCGGGCAGGAGCAAAAATTCCTGATCGGCGCTCGCCTCGTCGCCGGCGCGCTGTCGGCGCGGCGGGCGGGCGAGGCTTACGCGCTGCTGGCCGAGGTGGTGATCGCCGGATTGCTGGAGCGCGTCGAGGCGGAATTCGCCCGCACGCACGGAAAAATTCCCGGCGGCGCGGCGGCGGTGGCAGCGCTCGGCAAGCTTGGCGGGCGCGAGATGACGGCGGCCTCCGATCTCGATCTGATGCTGCTTTACACCGCCGATCCCGCAGCCGAGTCGGTCGGCGAGCGGCCGCTGCCGGCGTCGCAATATTACGCGCGATTGACGCAGCGGCTCATCGCGGCGCTGTCGGCGCCGACCGCGCAAGGGTCGCTTTACGACGTCGATTTTCGCCTGCGCCCGTCCGGCAAGATGGGGCCGCTGGCGGTGCGACTCGAAGCCTTTGACGATTATCAAATCAACGAGGCATGGACCTGGGAGCACATGGCGCTGACCCGCGCCCGGGTGATCGCGGGGCCGGCCGACTTCGCGATGCGCGTTAATGCGTCGATTGGCGCCGTTTTGACCCGTCCATGCGCGAAAATGCGCGTGGGCGCGGACGTCCTGGAGATGCGCCGGCTGCTGGAAAAGGAGAAGCCAGGCTCAAGCGTTTGGCATATCAAACAAATCGCCGGAGGGCAAGTAGATATTGAATTCATTACGCAATTTCTGCTGCTGTGTCATGGCGCCGAGCATCCCCGCTGTCTCGCGACCGCGACCGTGGAAGCGCTGGAACGGCTGGCCGAGGCGAGGCTGCTGGAACCCGGCGCGGCGCGCGATCTGATCGACGCCGCCTTGCTTTATCAAGAGGTTACGCAAATACTCCAACTCGCCCTCGACGATGAATTCGATCCCGCCAAGGCGTCGCGGGGCCTCGTCGGGCTGCTGCTGCGCGCCACAAAACTGCAGGAAATTCAACAGCTTGAGCAGCGCCTTAGGCAAGCCCAAACACGGGTCCGCGCGCTGTTCATAGCCATCGTGGAGGGCTGATTATCCAGCCATTCCCGCGCCATTGACAGCGGTTGGGGCGGCGAGGTTAAGCATAGTTTCGCCCGAATCGTCCCGCACGAGTTTTTTTGGCCGAAGCGGCGGGACGCGCCGGCCCGAGGCCACTTCATCCGGAGAATCTTATGTCTTATGCCACAATGAAGGCGCGCTTCGGCCGCCGCGCCGCGCCAGGGGCCATCGCCTTGGCCCTCGGCCTCTGCGCCTTTTTCGCGAACGGCGCTCCGGCGCGAGCGAAGGTTCTGGCGAAGGTCAACGGCGTCGAGATCACCGACGATGACGTGAAGTTCGCGGTCGAGGATGTCGGTCCGGCCATTCCGCGTCAGCTCGAGGGCAAGGCGCGCGAGACCTATATGATCGATCTCCTCGTCGACGAGCAACTGGTCGTGCAGAAGGCGCAGGCCGACAAGCTCGCGGAGACGCCCGAGTTCGCCAAACGGCTCGCCTATTTGCGCGACAAGGCGCTGATGGAGACGCTGCTCGGCAAGGTCGCCAAGGACGCCGTGTCCGACGCCGCGGTCAAGGAAACCTACGACACCGCCGCCAAGAATCAAAAGCCCGACACCGAGTACCACGCCCATCATATTCTCGTCGCGACCGAGGATCAGGCCAAGGCCGCGCAAAAGCGCATCAAGGGCGGCGAGGATTTCGGCAAGGTGGCGACCGAGCTTTCCAAGGACCCGGGCGCGAAGGGCGGCGACCTCGGCTGGTTCACCAAGGATCGCATGGTGCCCGAATTCGGCGAGGCGGTCGGCAAGATGGAGCCGGGGCAGATTTCCGAGCCGGTCAAATCGCAGTTCGGCTGGCACATCATCAAGCTTGACGAAAAGCGCCCCAAGACCTTCCCGCCGCTCGATCAAATTCGCGATCAGGTCGTGCGCTACGTCGAGCAAAAGGCGCAGCGCGACCTGCTCGCCAAGCTGCACGAGGGCGCCCAGATCGAGCGCGCCGACGCCCCCGCCGCCGACGCCGCCAAGGACGCTCCGAAAACGGAAAAGAAGTAAGGCCGACGCGATTTCACGGCCCAATCAATGATCGACGGGCGCGATTCGCCTTCGCGCCCGTCGTCGGCGCCGCGATTTTTCAGGCGATCGCCGCCTGCCTAGGACGACGTGGAACACATAAAGCTTCAAGGAACATTTCAAGATGGCCAAGGCCGCGCCCGTTTCGCCGCTCGCTCCCAAGACGATCCCCGAGATTCCGCCGATCGACGGCGTGCGTTTCGCCGCCGGCGCCGCGGGCGTGCGCTACAAGGGCCGCACCGACGTCATGCTGGCGCTGCTGGACGAGGGCGCGCGGGTCGCCGGCGTGTTCACCAAGTCCAAATGCCCCTCGGCGCCGGTGGACTGGTGCCGGGCGCGGATCGAGGGCGGCAAGGCCCGCGCGCTGCTGGTCAATTCCGGCAACGCCAACGCCTTCACCGGCAAGGCCGGCAAGGACGCGGTAAAGCTTTCCGCCAAGCTGGCGGCGACGGCGACCGGCGCGCCGGAACGCCAGATTTTTCTGGCCTCGACCGGCGTTATCGGCGAACCGCTCGACGCCTCGGTGTTCGAGGCGGTGCTGCCGAAGCTCGTGAAAAAGGCCAGTCCGGACGGATGGCTGGACGCCGCCCGCGCCATCATGACCACCGACACCTATCCCAAGCTGGCGACGCGGACCGCGCTGATCGACGGCGTGGAGACGCGCATCGCCGGCTTCGCCAAGGGCGCGGGCATGATCGCGCCGGACATGGCGACCATGCTGTCGTTCGTCTTCACCGACGCGGCGATCGGCGCGGACGCCTTGCAGACGCTGCTGTCGCGCTCGGTGCGCGGCTCGTTTAACTCCATCACCGTGGACAGCGACACCTCGACCTCCGACACGCTGCTGCTGTTCGCCACCGGGGCCGCCGCGGCGCGCGGCGCGCCGGACATAGAAAAAGCCAACGACCGCCGGCTCGATGCGTTTCGCGCGGCGCTCGACGAGGTGCTGCTCGATCTCGCGCATCAGGTGGTCAAGGACGGCGAGGGCGCGCGCAAATTCGTCGAGATCACCGTCGAGGGCGCCGAGAACGACCGCGCCGCCAAGCGGATCGCGCTGTCCATCGCCAATTCGCCGCTGGTGAAAACCGCCATCGCCGGCGAGGACGCCAACTGGGGCCGGGTCGTCATGGCGGTCGGCAAGGCCGGCGAACAGGCCGACCGCGACCGGCTGGCGATCTGGTTCGGCGGCGTGCGCGTCGCCCGCAAGGGATTGCGCGACCCCGACTACGACGAGGCGGCGGTGTCGGACATCATGAAGCGCGACGAGATCGCCCTGCGCGTCGACATTGGGATTGGCGCGGGCTCGGCGACGGTGTGGACCTGCGACCTGACCAAGGAATATGTGGCGATTAATGGGGACTATCGGAGTTAGTAATTGTGATCCTACGCTCGGTGCCCTGTTTCATCACCTACGCTAGCCGGCGGAGGAAAGGTCGCGCGAATGGAGCGGTGCTCGGCCGAGTTTGGGAAGATCCTCGCGCGGGGACGACACGGCGCTGCAACTGGGCCACCAAATGTTCTTCAAAGAAGTGTCTTCGTTTCTTGTAACGCGTCCGGCCATTTTTCTTTGATTTTTGCTTCAAAATCATCAAATGCCGCTAGCGTCTTCATTACGTTCTTTATATGCGCGAGTTTTTTATACGCCAAGAAGATTGCGACTAAGCCTATAATAAAGCAAGCATAGCCCCACTCAATCGCATCTTTAATGTCGGCCTCCTCAATATGACGCAGAACGTCAATGTTTGTATCATTTGCCTTTGAATCAAACGCCTTTGCAACCATATGTAAGGTGCCACGCGAAGAATTCTCTAAGAAGCCAACTCCAAAAACGAGAGATATAAGGCAATTCAACGAGTAAATAAACAGAGAATACTCTGAATACTTTATTTTAAAACTTAAATAATGCGGGTCTTCGCGCATTTTCTTTAGATCTTTATAAAATTCAATAGATGTATTTTTACGTTTAAGTGATTCTTTCGCTTTTCTTGCGTTTACATATTCCAATATATCTTGCTGATATATTATTGTAGCTATAGATACAATAACTGTTGCAACAAGTCCAACGGGTATCCCTATATAATTTGGTATGTCTTGCATTTTACTGCCTCACCAACCGCGCGCGATTTTCACGATTTTTTTCTCGTCTGCTCCGGCTAAGACCCCGAAATCCAAGTGAGAATTGAAGGGGTGCGGAGTTCCCACACTGTCACCTGGAATTTTGTATCAAATCCAAGGCCCTCAAAAGTTTCGACATTTTTGCGCGATATTCCGGCGCGAAACCACGCGCTGATTTTGCAGCTTGGCCAGGGCCAAGCGAACAATTATTTGGGTCACTACGGGCTATTAACTCTCCGCGTCCTTTGCGTTCCTCGTGGCGAAACTTCCAACCACCACGACACAAAGGACGCGGAAGCGAGGTCCCAGCCTTTATTCATTTCACGTCGAGCAATTCCACATCGAACATCAGCGTCGCGTTCGGCGGAATGACGCCGCCGGCGCCGCGCGCGCCGTAGCCGAGCTCCGGCGGGATGATCAGCGTGCGCTTGCCGCCCACCTGCATCGTCGAGACGCCCTCGTCCCAGCCGGCGATCACCTGGCCCTGGCCGATGGTGAAGGAGAAGGGCTGGCCGCGATCGACCGAGCTGTCGAACTTCTTGCCCTTGGCGCCCTTGTTATAAAGCCAGCCGGTGTAATGCATGACGCAGATCTGGCCGTTGCGCGGCGTCGCGCCGGTTCCGACCTTGGTGTCGATGATTTTTAGGCCCGAGGCCGTCGTCGTCGCCTCCACCGCCGCGGCGGGGCCGGCGCTCGATATCGCCGCGAGGGCGAGGCCAACCAGGGCGGCGGCGCGCAAAATGGTTTTCATGGTGTTTCTCCTCGGGTGGAATGTGGCCTTAGGCGAGCAGCCCGTTGTCGCGGGCGAGTTGCAGCAGGTTCTTTTGCGGGCGGGCGCCGAAATGCGAAATGACCTCGGCCGCCGCCAGCGCGCCGAGCGAGGCGCTCTTGCCGTGCGAAAGATTTTGGGTATGGCCGGCGAGAAAGCCCGCCGCGAACAAATCGCCGGCGCCCGTCGTGTCGACGACTTCCTCGACCGGAAAGGCCGGCGCCGCGATGACGCTGGCGCCCTCGGCCACCACCACGCCTCGCGCCGAGCGCGTGACGACGCCCAGCAGGCCGGTTTCGCCTTGCAACTGCTTGAGCGCCGTGTCGAAATCGGCGGTCTGATACAGCGCGTGCAGCTCGCTCTCATTGGCGAACAGAATATCGACGACGCGGTCGCGAATCAGCTGGAGAAATTCGTCGCGGTAGCGGTCGACGCAAAAGGCGTCGGAAAGGCTCAGCGCCACCTTGCGGCCATGGGCGCGGCTAATCTTGGCGGCCTTGAGGAAGGCGGATTTGGCCTCCGGCGGGTCCCACAGATAACCCTCCATGTACAACACCTTGGCGCTGGCGGCGAGCGTGTCGTCGATATCGGCGGGGCCGAGCGCCTGGCATGCGCCCAGAAAGGTGTTCATCGTGCGCTGGCCGTCGGGCGTGACGAAGATCAGGCAGCGGGCCGTCGCGGCGCCGTCGGCGGCGAACGGCGTGTCGAAGCCGACGCCCGCCTTGCGGATGTCATGGGCGAATTCGCGGCCGGCCTCGTCGTCCTTGACCTTGCCGACGAAGGCGGCGCGCAGCCCGAGACTGGCGACGCCCGCCATGGTGTTGGCCGCCGAGCCGCCGGAAACGACGGTGGTCGGCCCCATCTTGGCGTAAAGCTCGCCCGAGCGCTGCTCGTCGACGAGCTGCATCGCGCCCTTGTGCAGGCCGGCGGCGATCAGCGCATCGTCCTCGGCGGGAGAGAGCACGTCGACAATGGCGTTGCCGATGCCGAGCACGTCGATGGTTGTTGTCATGGGAAAGCGTCCGCCTTTGCGAGAATCAAGCCGGGACGGTTCCTATCATCGCGCCGCGCAAATAGACAGAGGCGCCGGCCGGGTGGCGGGCGCCTCTTGAACATCGCGTCGTGGCCGAGATCAATCCGAGGTCAGGCGGAAGCCGAGTCGAATTTCTTGCGAGATCAACTCGCTGTTGGGAGCCGCCCTTCCCGTCAGGAAGCTCGGCAGGCCGGTGAAGCTGCCGGCGTCCAAAAGGCGGTAGTGCAGGTCCACCTTCAAATTCTGCGAAATGTCGTAACTGACGCCGGCCATGATGTTCCAGGCGAATTTTACGGTTCTTTTCGAGGCGTATTCATTGTCGTTGATTTGCGCGTTCGGGAATCCGCCGGGGTTGGCGACCTGTCGCACATAGTTGGCCACGCCGGTGTACTGCCACCAGGTGTTGGTGTTCGCGATGCCGAGATTTGGCGCCCACAGCATGCCGTTGGCGTTTTCGTAATAATTCACGCTGGCGCTGGAGTTCAGGAAGGAAGCGCCGACGCCGGCGCCGACATAGGGGGTGAACCCCCACCAGTTGCCGAGGTCAACATAGGCGTTGGCGAGCGCCGAGGTGCGGGTGATGTGGCTGTCCAGCAAGGGCGTGCAGGTCTCGTTGGGATCGTACAAATTACCGGTGAACGAGCCGCTGCTGCCGGCTCCCGAAACTGTCACGTCGCCATTGCCATAAGGACAATAGATGCTGGCCTGTTGTCCGCCATTGTGGATCACCGAGCGGTCCAGAGTAACGTCGGTGCGCAACCAGTTGTTATATTGATAACCGATGCCGATTCCGCCCGAGACGTTGCCGGTGCGGCCGAGATTGGTGGCGAAATCGGCGATCACGACCGGGACGGCCATGTTCGAATAGCCGATGTCGCCGCGCAGATACCAGCCGGCGCCGAACTCCATGGGCTGATTGACCGGAGCCGGCTGCGACGGGAACGGCATGTCGGCGGCCAAGGCGGCCGAAACATAGAGGGCGCCCAGCGTCGCCGTCAGAGCGGTCGCGCGGGCGCGGGAAACCAATGAAGCCATTTGCTCTCGTCCTTGCTTCGCGCCGGCCGGACGTTTTTGTGTCTCGGCGCGGTAATGAAGCGAGGATGAGCGATTATGCTTAATGGCCGCTTAATTTAGGAACGTGCTTTTCGATAAGTTTACAGTGAGGCGCGCGCCGGGCGCCGGCGCGCGCGCCGGGTCAATGCATGAGGGTGTCGAAAATATAGTCGATCACGATCGCCATGGTCGCCGAGAAGGCGAAGGCGGGAATGGTCCTGAGCCCGGCGTGCCGATAGATGAAGGCGAAGGCGAACACCGCCCACAGAACCATGGGAAACAGCAGAAAGTTCACCAGCCGTTGGGTCGGCAGCGGCGGCGGCAGGGCGACCGCGAAAACAAAGTGCAGGATGATGGAAACCAGGGCGATCGCCGCGCCGACGGCGGCCAGCGCCGTGATCGCCTGAATGGAATTGCCCTTGAACTTGTAAAGCTTGAACACGCCGGCGGTTCCAGCGGCAACGAGCGCGGCGCAAGAAACCCCGAACAGCGCCGACGGCGCGAGGTTGTGATCGAGCGCGTGCAGCGCGAACTGCCCGACCGCGTAAGCGACGAGGCTGCCGCCCATTAGCGGCGCGCTGACCGGCAGCTTGCCCTGTCCGGCCTCGAGCGCGATGATGTCGAAAAGGGCCTTGGGCGTCGAATTCGCCCAGGATGCTGGTAGATTGATCGCCATGTCGCCCACCGGGTCCGTTGGAGCGCCCTCGTCTCGACGCGAAGCGTCGATGAAGCCGGGCGCTGGTTGAATGAAGGCCGTTTAACGTTTGCCGCGTTGGCGAAAACCCTCGCGACCTGGCCAGTTGGCGTTTCCTTATCACGGTTTTTCATCGCGCGGGAAGCGGTCCGCGAAATCCTGGCGGCGTCACGGCAGGCGCTCGCTCCAGTCCTCGCGGGCGATCACCTCGACGATGCGCCGGGCGGCGTCGGCCCAGGTCGCGCGCGACACCTTCGAAGGGTCGGCCTTGAGCTTGCCGGCGAGAAAGTCCTTCAAGCAATCGGCCAGCGCCGCCGGGTCGTTGACGCGAAAATAGAGGGCGCCGTCGCCTCCGACTTCGCGGAAAACCGGGATATCGCTACACAGGACCGGCCGGCCTCGCCACGCCGCCTCGACAATCGGCAAGCCGAACCCCTCGGCGAAAGAGGGGAGCAGCAGCGCCCGCGCGCGCTCATAGAGAAAGGCGAGTTCGCCGTCCTCCACGTCGTCGAACCAGAACAGCCGACCGCCAAACTCGGGATGATTGACGAGTTCCGCGACCACGGCCTCGTCGAGCCAGCCGCGCCGGCCGACAAACAGCAACTTGGCGTCGACGCCCTCGGGCCACAGCGCGTCGAAAGCCCGTAGCGCGACGCGCTGGCCCTTGCGCGGCTCGATCGTCGAGACGCAAAGGAAAACCGGCGCCGCGCCGGCGACGGCGTCCTGGATTTTCGTGCGTGGCGAGCTCCAAGTCGCCGGCGCCATGTCGCTGCCGCAGTGAAACCAGCCGATCTTGAGACCGCTTCGATGCGGCAAGCCACGATCGGCGACGAACGCCGCGAGCTCCAGCGCGACGGTGCGCGATATCGCGAGAAAGCCGTCGCTTTCGACCAGCGCCTTGCGCAACCAGGCGTCGTAAAGCGGCACGGTGACGTCGTGGCAGGCGTGCGGGTAAAGCTCCGGGATCAGATCGAAAACGCAGGAGACGATTTCGCCGCCCTGTTGACGAATGCGCGCGAACAGCGGCGCGAGCTCCTCGAAGGCGTTCCAGCTGTCCGACAGCATTAGGAAACGGTCGCCGGGACGCGGCTCGATTTCCGCGTCCGCCGCGCGCGGCGGCTGGCCGACCAGCGAAGCGGCGTATTCATGCGCGCTATAGAGGCGCCCCTCCAGCGCGCGCGCCGCCAGCACGGGGATTTCGTAACCGTCGTCGCGGTAAACCGCCTCGACGACCTTTTTGACGACGCGCTGAATTCCGGTGCCGGCGTCGCGCTTGATCACTCCAGTGACGTCGATCAGCAAACGCGCCGGCGCGCCGCTCACGGTCGCGGCCGGCGCTTGCGACGGCGCCTCGGCCACCCTCGAGGCGGCGCGCGCCGGGATGGCGCGCCGCCAAAGCGCCCCGAACGCGTCGACCAGCCCCGCCTCGAGCCGCCGCAACGGCTTGAAAACATGCCAGGAGGCCGAATAAATCATCAGATCGCGTTCGCGCGTCAGTTGCGTCAGCTCCGCGCGCAGATAGCCCAGTTGATAGTCGAGCAGTCTGATACGCTCATCCCTGGCGTCGCCCGTTTTCAGCTTAGGCTCGCTCATGCGGCGGAGCTCATCGCCTCGCGCCAATGGTCGAGCAGGGATTGCAGCATGTCGTCGACCGTCCATCGCCGGCGCCAACCCGTGATCGCGCGCAGCTTTGCCGCGTCGCAGGCGATGGAGGGAAGATCGACCGCCGAGGGCCGCAAAAACTCGGTCTGGACGCGTGTTTCGAACGGTCTCCTCGCGCGCGCGCGCAGGCGATCGAGCAAGTCGCCAATGGTGTGCGGCTCGCCGGAAGCGATGTTGAAGACGCCGACGCGATCCGCCATATCCGGCGCCTTGGCGATCAGCGCCCGATAGGCCTCGACGACATCGCGCACATCGAGGAAGTCCCTGGCCTTGGAAAGGTCTCCAACCCGCAGCTCCGGCTCCTTCCGCCCCGCCTCGATCGCGGCGATCTGCGCGGCGAACGAGGACAGCACGAAATGCTTTTCGCTCTGGCGGGGTCCGGAATGATTGACCGGACGCGCGATGACCAGTCGCGCTTGAGGCGCCAGAATATCCGCCAGCGCGCCTTCCGCCGCGAGCTTCGAGCGCCCATAGGCGTCGAGCGGTCGCGGCGCCGCGGTTTCGTCGATCAGCCCGTCGTTAAGGCTCGCGCCATAGACCGAAACGCTCGACGCGAACAGCGTCACGGCTTCCGGCGCATGCCGGGCCAGCGCGAGAGCCAGATTGAAGCTGCCGTGGAAATTGGCCCTCCAGGTCTGTTCGGCCGCGCCGAGGGCCATGCCTATCGAGGCCTGTCCGGCGAGGTGAACGACAAGGTCGGGGCGGAACGAGGCGATGATGGCGTCCGTCGACGCGGCGTCGAGCAAATCGCCGGCGACCGGCGTCCAGGACGAATCGAGAAACGAAGCGGCGCCATTGAGCGTCAGCGCGAGGCGCCGCGCCCGCGGATAATCGGCGGCCAATAGGGGCGCGAGATAGGAGCCAACGAAGCCCGCGCCGCCCGTCAATAATATGCGCTCGAAAACCGCCATTCGGACTCCCAAGGCGAAGCTTCGCCAAATCCCGTCTTAATTCCCTAGCCGAATCGTCGAGGCTTGGGCGATTAATCGGCGGCCTGGCTTTTGACGCGCTCGAGATCCGCGTCGACCATCTCCTTGATGAGGGCGTCTAGGGAAATTTGTGGCTCCCAACCCAGCGTGGCCCGCGCCTTGGCGGGGTCGCCGAGCAGCACCTCCACCTCGGCGGGACGATAAAAGGCCGGGTCGATGACGACATATTTGTTCATGTCGAGCCCGACATGCTCGAAGGCGATGCGGCACATATCGCGCACGGTGGTCGTCACGCCGGTCGCGACCACATAGTCGTCGGGCTTGTCTTGCCGCAGCATTAGCCACATGGCGCGCACGTAATCCTTGGCGTGGCCCCAATCGCGCTTGGCGTCGATGTTGCCGAGCCGCAATTCGCTCGCCCGCCCCAGCTTGATCCGCGCGACGGCGTTGCTGACCTTGCGCGTGACGAATTCGACGCCGCGCAGCGGGCTCTCGTGATTGAACAAAATGCCGGACGACGCATGGAGGCCGAAGCTTTCCCGATAGTTCACGGTGATCCAATGGCCGTAGAGCTTGGCCACGGCATAGGGAGATCGCGGGTAGAACGGGGTCGTCTCGCGCTGCACCGGTTCTTGAATGAGACCGAACATTTCGGAAGAGGAGGCCTGGTAAAACCGCGCTTCAGGCGCCTCGAGTCGCATCGCCTCCAGCATATTGGCGACGCCGACGGCGGTGACATTTGCGGTCAGCACCGGCTGGCGCCAGGACGAGGCGACGAACGACTGCGCCGCGAGGTTATAGATTTCAGTCGGTCGCACCTCCTGGACGATGCGCAGCAGGCTGGAGAGATCGGTGAGATCGCCATCATGCAAATGCACCTTGTCGGCGACTCCGAGCCAGCGCAGTCGATGATCCTCGACGCCGCGATGCGACGAGCGACGGATAACGCCATGGACCTCGTAGCCCTCGCCAAGCAACAACTGCGCGAGATAAGCGCCGTCTTGGCCTGTGATTCCCGTCAGTAGGGCTTGCTTTGACATCATTTATCCTCGTTATGGCGCCGCGCCCGCGGCGCGCCGCCTCCGCCGCGAAACAGAACGCCAGACGAATATGCGAAAAACCGCTTTTAAGCGAGCCTCCACGCGACGGACCCGAGGCGTCGTCGCCCCTCGCGGCGCCCATGACCCAAGCGGCGCGGGCTCGGTTCGACAGGGGACATACAAAAACAGCCGTTTCCTGGCAAGAGAAGCCGGAAATTGGGCTCCCGCGGCCTCGGGCCGCCGCGCGAGTTCAATAACTTGAACCAAAAAAGCGCCGGAGCGCCAAGCGGCGTTCCGGCGCTTTCGCGGCGCGGCCTTGATTTTAGGAAGCCTTTGGCGGCACGACGCCGTCCGGGGTGGCCTTGTCGATCGCCGTCGGCAGATGCTGCGCCAGATATTCGGCGGCCTTGTCGATGGGCAGCCCGGTCGAGGCGGCCAATTCCTTGAGTTTCTCGGAGCCGAGCGCCTTTTTGATGTCTTCCGCGTTGATCGGCAGATTGGCGCCCGTGCCGACCCACGACTTCACCTGCGCGCCATAGCCGGTCTTTTCCATTTCGGCGACAACTCCGTCGATGCCGCCATGCTTGTCGACATAGCCCTTGACCAGGGACAAAGCCTCGGCGCCGATCACGCCGCCCAGAATACCATCCAGCAAACCCATGTCGCTCTCCTTTGGAACACGCGGCGCGTCTCGGCGCGGCGCCCCTCAGTTAAGCGGCCCGATGCGAAGGATCAATGGCGCCGCCAGCGGCGGCGGCGCGAAAACAGCCCAAGCTCTTCAGTCTTGGGCGAAGCTTGGCCGCGCAATCAACGGCTTGCCAGACTCCGCGCTCCAGCGCAAAATATCGCTCCAGATCTGCTCCGCGGTTTCAGCGTGCCAGAAAAGCTCGCGATCCTCGGGATCGATGACCCCTTCGGAGACGAAAAAATCCACGTCGAAAGCGCGCCGCCAGTAACGCTCGCCAACGAGGATGATGGGCATTGGCGCGATTTTGCGCGTTTGCGCCAGCGTCAAGGTCTCGAACAGCTCGTCCATCGTTCCGTAACCGCCGGGGAAGGCGACCAAGGCGCGGGCGCGCAACAGGAAATGCATTTTGCGCAGCGCGAAATAATGGAAGCGTAGGCAAAGTTCGGGCGTCACATAGGGGTTGGGAAATTGTTCGCGCGGCAGCGTGATGTTGAAGCCCACGCTCTTGCCGCCAGCGTCGAGCGCGCCGCGGTTCGCGGCCTCCATGATTCCCGGGCCGCCGCCGGTGACGATCGCCAGGCGGCCGCCATTCGCCAGCGGCGGGGCGGCCCCGACCAGCGCGCCGAACTCCCGCGCGATATCGTAATAGCGCGATTTCTCCGCGATTTTCTCGGCGATCGCCACCGCTTCGGCGAGGGCCGCCTCGGCGGGACGCGCGGCCAGGGCGCGCCGGGCCTCCTCCAGCCGCGCCGCCGCGGTCGCCGGCTCGACCAATCGAGTGGAGCCGAAGACCACGATGGTGTCGGTGACCCCATGTTTCCGCAGTTGCAGTTCGGCCTTGAGGTAGTCGAGCTCGAGCCGCGCTCCCCGCGTTTCCTCTCCCGCGAGGAATTCCATGTCGGCGCTGGCGTCGCGATAGGCCGGGCTGTCCAGAATCGCCTGAACCTTGGCGCGCGCCGAAGGGTCCTCGACCTCGGACTTGGGCCGGTCTCCCGGCAGCGGCGCGCGGCGCTCCTCGGGATGCGGCGGAGAGGGTATGCGCCGCCGCCTCGCGCGGTTTTGTTTGCCCGACATGACGTTCGTCCTTCTGAGGCGACCGGGAATCGCTCCAAGCCAGCTCCTGGAGACGATTTTCGGTGAAAAGCGCCCGCGGCTTTCCCGGAGCGCTCCGCGCCTTCCTTTATTTCCATTGCGGGCCGGCGTATATGGGCCGCGACCGCCCGCCACGCGGGGGTCAGGCGATTAAAGGACGACAGGGCGATTTCGATGGCTGGGCATAGTCAGTTTAAGAATATCATGCATAAGAAGGGCAAGCAGGACGCGATTCGCTCCAAGCTCTTCTCAAAATTCGCGCGTGAAATCACCGTCGCGGCCAAGATGGGCCTGCCCGATCCGAACATGAACGCGCGCCTGCGCGCCGCGGTGCTGGCGGCTCGCGCCGAAAACATGCCCAAGGACAACATCGAGCGCGCCATCAAGAAGGCCTCGGGCGCCGACGCCGAGAATTACGACGAAGTGCGCTACGAAGGCTATGCGCCAGGCGGGGTCGCGATCATCATCGAGGCCTTGACCGACAACCGCAACCGCACGGCGGGCGAGGTTCGCTCTTATTTCACCAAGGCTGGCGGCGCCCTCGCCGAAACTGGAGCGGTTTCCTTCATGTTCGATCGCGTCGGACTTGTGGAGTTCGACCCCAAGGTCGCTTCGGAGGACGCGATGATGGAAGCGGCGCTCGACGCCGGCGCGGAGGACGTCTCCTCAAGCGAGGATGCGCACGAAATCACCACCTCGCTCGAGGATCTGCGCGAGGTCGCCAAGGCGCTGGAGGCGAAATTCGGCGAACCAAGGAAGGCCGCCCTTGTTTGGCGTCCGCAGACCATGGTCGCGGTCGACGACGAGTCTGGGGAAAAAATCCTCAAGCTGATCGGTGCGCTCGAGGATAATGACGACGTTCAGAACGTCTACGTTAACGCCGAATTCTCTGACGCGCTGGTCGCCAAAATGTCAGGTTGATCCTTGGCGGTCACGCTCGGTTAGTGATCACCAGGCGTTGATGATGACGGCGCCGGCGAACATGAACGCGGCGGTCACCGCATAGAGATCAAGAGCCAAGTTGTTGATCATTCCTCTAACTCCTTCATTTCATGCGCTGATGGCGCGTGTTGCGGATTTGTCGCGTCGTGGTTAACGCAACTTTAATGCCGACATGCGGCATATTCGCGACGCTTGGGAAACCTCGACGAATTTGCTAGCAGCAGGGCGACTTATTTCTGAAAGCGCGAGGACGCCACATGAACGCCGCAGAACGCGCGGACGACTTTATCATCCGCCTCGAAGGCGCCGCGAAGGTGACCGAAACCGCGCTGGACGCGCTGCTGGCGCCGGGCGCGCTCAAGGGCGAGATCGAGCGGCCCGGCCGCTTGCTGGAAGCGATGCGCTACGCGACACTGGGCGGCGGCAAGCGGCTGCGGCCCTTTCTGGCGATCGAATCGGCTCGACTTTTCGGCGTGACGGGCGATGGTCCGCTGCGCGCGGGCTGCGCCCTGGAGATGATCCACTGCTATTCGCTCGTGCATGACGACCTGCCGGCGATGGACGACGACGATCTGCGGCGCGGCCGCCCGACGGCGCACAAGGCCTTCGACGAAGCCACCGCGATTTTGGCCGGGGACGGCTTGCTAACC
This sequence comes from uncultured Alphaproteobacteria bacterium, assembly GCA_963699455.1. GTDB lineage: Bacteria > Pseudomonadota > Alphaproteobacteria > Rhizobiales > Beijerinckiaceae > Methylocystis. The sequence goes on from CAVOTY010000008.1 coordinate 666,523, forward strand.
TACGCCTTCGACGTGCTCGCCGATCCCGCGACGCACGCCGACCCCGGCATCCGCGCCGCGCTGGTGCTGGCCCTGGCCCGCGCGGCGGGGCTTGGCGGCATGGTCGGCGGGCAGGCGCTTGATCTCGCCGCCGAGACCGCTGGCCGTCCGCTGGCGCAACAGGAAATTCTGACCTTGCAGGCGATGAAGACCGGGGCGCTGCTGCGCTTCGCCGTCGACTCCGGCGCCATTTTGGGGAAGGCGGACTCCGCTCAGGCCGGCGCGCTGTCGCGCTACGGCGCGGCGCTTGGCGCCGCCTTTCAGGTCGCCGACGATATTTTGGACGCCGCCGGCGACAGCGCGGCGCTTGGCAAGCGCGCTGGCAAGGACGCCGAGCGCGGCAAGGCGACCTTGGTCGGCTTGCTGGGGCTGGACGCGGCCAAGGTCCGCCGCGACGCTCTCGTCGACGCGGCGATCGCCGCCCTCGACCAGACGGGATTAGGCGCCGCCACGAAGACTCTCAAGGAAGCGGCGCGTTTCGTGGCTTGGCGCAACAATTGATCGGAAGCCCATGACGCATGAACCTCTCCAGGATCGCCGCCAAAGTCGGCGGTCGGCGCTGCTCAAGCCGTTTCGCGTGATCAGGGCGCGGCCGCGCCTGCTGATATGCGCGCTGCTTGGCGTCGTTGTTGGTTTCGCCCTGCCGGAGCACATGCGCGTCGCGACCCGGGCGCTGCTCGCTTGGAACGTGGCCGTGCTATGTTATCTCGTGGCCGCGGCGCGTCTCGTCGGCGCGTCGAACCACGAAACCGTGCGCCGTCGCGCGCGCTTCCAGGACGAGGGGCGACTTCGTCATGCTGTTGCTGGCGATCGGCACCGCGTGCGCTTCGATGGGCGCTATCGTTCTCGAGCTTGGACCGGTCAAGAACATGCAGGGGTGGCCCAAGGCGCTCCATCTCGGGCTGACGATCCTGACCGTGGTCGACAGCTGGTTGTTCATGCATCTGACCTTCGCCTTCCATTACGCGCATGAATATTACGACGAGGCCCAAGCCTTTCCCGATAGGAAACCGGAGGAGCGCGGCGGGCTGATCTTTCCCGGCGCCGCGCCGCCCGGCTACGTGGATTTCCTATACTACGCCTATGTGATCGGGCTGGCGTCGCAGACGGCGGACGTTTCCACGGCGTCGCGCGGCATGCGCATTTTAACGGCGGTGCATGGGACGCTGGCGTTCTTCTATAATCTCGCGATCATGGGGCTGACGGTGAATATCGCGAGCGGATTTATCTGACGACCGCGAACGCCAGGCTCACCGGGCGATTGTTCGGTGGGCGCGGGACCAGCCTTCAAGCCGAGTTCGCGCAGCGGGCCGGACTGATCCACCACACGCCGGCCAACATCGCGACGACCACCACGCCGGGAATAACCGCGAGCCATGTTCCCGTGACCGCCGCGGCGCCGGCGCCGCCCAGCCGTTCGAGGACAGCGCCTCGGCGAAGGTCGCGATGCGCGACGAGGTTTGGCGGCGCCGGAATTGGCTGCGCTTGGCCTGAGCGCGGAACCAATATTGAATCGCCGTGGCCGAGCCCGCCGCGACCAGCACGCCGACGAGCGAGACCAGCGCGGCGAAGGGCGCGACCGCCGCCAACATGAGGACCAAGGGAGCGAAAACGATCGCGACCCCCAAGAGAACCGCTTCGGTCTTGGCGCGCAGCACAAGCTTGCTCGCCACCGGCGCCGTTGCGATGAGTTCGGGCGCGTCCTCGCCGGACACCGCGAGCCAGGCGAGCCCGCCGCCCAACTGTCCGGCAGCCATGATGAGCACCGGCGAGAGGAACGCCGCGACGCCGCCCTCGCTGAAAAAGCCCCGCCAAAGCAGAAAGGCGGCGGGCAACAGGTAGAGCAGTTGCATCAGCGTCTGCGACATCAGCCAGGGATCGCGAATGAGCAGGGACCATTCCTTGCGGCGTAGCGCCTGCGCGGGCGAGGAGCCGCGAAAAAGCGACACGCTTCGGCTAATTTTCTTGGCGCCTTGCGAAACGCCGCTGGCGGCCAGGGCGAGCCGGCCAAAGCGCGGCGCGAATCCCGCGGTCGCCACGCCAAGGGCGATCACGGCGAGACCGACGAAAACTGCCAGCGCCGCCGGCTCGCCACAAACGGCGCGAGCTGGCAGCAACAGCGCGTTGTCGGGGCCCGGGGCCAGCCGTTCCAGCACCGCGAAACGGGGAACGGCGATCGTGCCGAAGGAGACGATCGCCGCGAATTGTAGCCCGATCGCGAAGGCCGCGCCGACCACCGCCGCGATGATCTGCGAAATGGAGCGCGCGCGTCGAGCGCCGACGAATCGGAACAGCAAGCCCACGACCACCATCGCGGCCGCGACCGCGAGCATCGACAGCGAAACGACCACCAAATAGGCTCGCAACCAGCGCGCTCCGCCAAGCCAAGCCTGCATATCGATGAATGGCGCGGCGAAAACCAGCGACATGGATAAAATCGTCGCGGTTATCGCGGCGATGCGCACGGCGAAAAGGCGCCCGGTCGCCGCTGGCGAGGTCAAGATCAGTTCGAGGTCGCCGCGCGCGTAAAAAGCGCGCGTCACCGATTCCATGGCTTGCGACAGCATCGCCGAGAAGGCCAACCCCAGCGTTCCGGACACGACCACGAGTTCTCGCGCGTCGCCCGCGTCGGTCAACCGGGTCGAGCGCGATAAAAACAGAAAAGCCAGGCCATGCATGAAAGCGACGAAGGCGAGAAAGCCCAGCGCCGCCGCGCCGCCGCGCCGGCGTCCTCCGCGGGTCATCAGCCAAGCCCAATCGCGCCAGGCGAGCCGCGCTTCATGCGCGGCGAACCATGTAATGGAGCCGGGCGCGCTCATGCGGCGGCCCGGTCCTGGGCGACCAGCGCGAGGAAGGTGTCCTCGAGGCTCGCGTCGCCCGAACCGGCTCGACGCCGCAACTCGTCCAGCCCGCCGTCGGCGATAAGCCTGCCGCCGGACATGACGCCGATGCGATCGGCCATGCGCTCCGCGACCTCGAGAATATGAGTGGTCATGATGATCGAGCAACCCGCCCGCACGCGCTGCCGCAGCACGTCCTTGACCACGCGCGACGAGCCGGCGTCGAGGCCGGTGAAGGGTTCATCCAGTATGATCAGCTTCGGCTCGTGCGCGAGCGCGCCGGCGAGCGCCAATTTCTGACGCATGCCCTTGGAAAATTGCCCGCAACGTTCGTCGGCGTGGGGCGCCAGGCCGAGCCAGTCGAGCAATTCCCGCGCGCGCGCCGCCGCGAGTTTCGCCTCGACGCCCCAAAGGCCGGCGACAAAGTCGAGAAATTCGTTCGGCGTCAATTGGTCGTACAGCATCGGCTCGTCCGAAACCCACGCCATGACGCGCTTGGCGCCGAGCGGATCGGCCAGCGCGTTGACGCCAAAGATGGAGATCGCACCCCGGTCGGGCGCGAGAAGGCCAGCGACCATGCGCAAGGTGGTGGTCTTGCCCGCGCCATTGGGCCCAAGCAAGGTATAGAATTCACCGGCTGGAACGCTCAGATCAAGCCCGTCCACCGCGGGTCGGTCGAAGGATTTGGCGAGGCCGCGAATTCTTAGTGCGAGTGGCGAAGATTCATCGCTCATGTGGTTCCCGCCGATACGCTTCAACGCCGGCGAGCGGCGCGCTGAATTAGGTCATGAACGACAAAGGACACGCTTTCCGTATATTTTGCGTAAATGGCGTTGGGCGGGACGGCTTCCGGCTCCGAGCGCCATTTATTTGAGCAATCCGCGATTCCACGACCGCGCGCTCCGCGAGCCTTTCGGAGAACTCAGGGGCGCTTGCCCGAGGGATTCGGGCAAGTCGAGCGCATGCCGGCGGGGAATCCTGCTTTCATGAATTAACGCGCTTGGGTCTAGTCCGTTTGGAATTGCGAGACATATTTCATGTTGAGGCTTTGATTCGACTGCTTGCCTTCGGCGAGAAACATCTCCCTTGCAAGGCGGATCCATGACATCCACAACGGAAAACGCGACTTCTAATGGAACTTCCGCGCCTGAACACCATGCGACGGCCGCGCGGCCCGCGGCCGCGACCCATGGCCAGCAGCATCCGCTCAAGCTTTATTTCACCGTATGGATATTGCTTTTCATGCTCAGCGCGTGCTCTTACGCCGTCGACTATTTCAACTTTCAGGGCTATCCGCGTTGGACGCTCATTATCACTTTCATGTTGCTGAAAGCTGGACTCATTATCGCGATCTTCATGCACATGGCATGGGAGCGCCTTGCCCTGGTTTGCGCGATCATGCTGCCGCCGCTCGCGGTGCTCGTCCTGATGTCGATGGCGGCGGGGGAAGGCGATTATACTCGCTCCTTGCGCTCCTCTTACTTCGTGTACGCGCCATAGCCAGGGCGGCGCGGCTCTCGCCAAATGGCGCGGGCGGCGGGGCGGGCGCCGCTCACTCCATTCCCTCGTCGCTCATGATCTTCCTCGCCGCCGGATCGGCCTCCACGTCGCGGAGCAGCCGTTCGCAGTTGGGATGGGCTCGGAGTTCGTTAGGCAACATCGCGCGCGCCCAGCGCAACATCGGTAGGACATAGGCGTCGAGAAAGGTGCGGCGTCCGCCGAGGACGTGGTCCTTGCCGGCGAGATGCGCGTCGAGAAGGTCGAGCTTCTTGACGATCAAGCTTCGCGCCGCGGTCTTCACCGCTTCCAGCGCCGCCTTGTCCTGCAACGTCGTGTATCGCCGCGGCGAAAACAGCGGAAAGAAGGCCGGATGTAAATCGCCGGTCAGGAAATGGGACCAGCGGTCAAGCTCGGCCTCGTCTCGCGGCGATCCGTTTGTCCCGAGGCGGGCCTCGGGGAAGCGCCGCGCCAGATAATGGAGCACGGCGCCCGCTTGCGTCAGTATCCATCCCTCGCCGGTGTCGAGCGCCGGGACCGCGCCGGCGGGGTTGACGGCGTTGTAAGCTGGATCGCCGAGCTTCACGCGGATCGCCTCATAGGGCGCGCCGATCCATTCGAGGACGAGATGCGGCGCCAGCGAACACGCGCCGGGATAATAGTAGAGCTTGAGCATCGGACCTCTCAACCGTTTCGGCTTCTTGCATCGGATATCAAAGATGTCGCTTGCGAGGACTGTATCAATCGCGACCGCTCCCCCGCGTAAGACGGGCCGACGGAGCCAAGACCGAGCAGGGCGGTCTTGAAGTCGCGATCGACTCGGAGGGCGCGGTCGGGGATACCTCTGGCGAGAGACCCTCGGCCCGTTAAGTGTGTCTAAGTTACGGAGCGGGAGTTCGCGGATGTCCGTTTCCAAGTCGTCCGATTCCTCGCCAGCACGGCCCGCGCTCAACGCCCACAACCACTTAGAAAACGCCGCGACCGACTTCCCGCTGGCGCTCGGCGTGGAACGCGCTGGACTCGTCGCGCTGGCGCATCCTCGCCTCGCCGGCGCGCTCGCTGTCATACTCATGATCATGGCGGCTTTTGGAGTGCCGCGGCTCAAGGTCGATGACTCACTCAGTCAACTGTTTCGCTCGGATACGGCTGAATTCCATCGATTTGAAGAGGTGACGCGACGCTTTCCCTCGAGTGAGTTTGACGCTCTTGTCGTCGTGGAAGGCGAGAATTTGCTCGGACGCGACAATCTTGAAAAACTGCGGAATGTCGCGACGGATTTGCAGCTCGTCGAGGGCGCGCTGGGCGTTATTTCGATCTTTTCGGCGCGTCGGCCGCCCCTGGGCCAGCACTTGCCGGCGGCGCTATTTCCCGATCCGCTGCCGAAGGGAGAAGCTTATCGAAAGCTCATCGATCGCGTGAAAAACAACGAGATCATTCGCGGCAAGCTACTCGCCGAGAGCGGCAAGCTGACCCTGATCGTGCTTTCGCTCGATCCGGACGTCGTGCGCGCCGCGAATATGCGCGGCGTGGTCGACAAAATTCGCAACACGGCGGCGGCCGACCTTGCCGGGTCCGATCTTCGCGTCGAGCTGTCCGGCGTCCCGGTCATGCAGCTGGAAATCCGCAACGCGGTCGAGCGCGACCGACTGCTCTACAACGGGGTCGGCTTTGGCGTCGGCTGCGTCATCGCGATACTCTTTTTCCGGCGCGTGTCTTTCATGATCATGGCCGCCGCTCCGCCGCTGAGCGCGATCTTGCTTGCGCTTGGAGCACTGGGCTGGCTCGATTTCCGGCTGAATATGTTTCTCAACGTGATGACGCCGCTGATCATGGTCATCAGCTTTTCCGACAGCATGCAGCTTACCTTCTCGACGCGCGACCGGCTGCTCGCCGGCCAAGGCAAAGTCCAGGCGCTACGCAATTCCCTGCTCGTCGTCGGTCCGGCCTGCGTCCTGACGCACGCCACGGCGGCGCTGTCGTTTGTCGCTCTGCGGTTTTCCAACTCGGATCTGATCCGCGCCTTCGGCGAGGCGGGAATCGTCGCGACGTTGATCGCCCTGGCGGCGATTTTACTGCTGACGCCCGTGGTCGGAAGGATTGCGTTGAGCGATGACCCTCGTTTCATCGCCAGCGTCAAGCAAAGCGACTTCGGCGTCGTGTCGCTCCGCCGCTTCTGCGCCTTCATCGCCCGTCACATGGTGAGCCGTCCCGGGCTCTTTAGCTTTTTGGCGCTGCTGCTCGTCGTCGGTCTGAGCATCAATTACGCCATGCTCGAGCCCAGATATCGACTCGCTGACCAGGTGCCGAATAAGGAGCAAGCCGTCACGGCAAGTCGCCGCCTAGACGCCGAACTCACCGGCGCCAATCCCATCGAGGTGCTGATCGAGTTTCCAAAGGGCGCCTCACTCTATGCTCCTGAAACGCTCGCCGTCATCGGCGCGGTGCATTCGACCATGGAGGCGCAGCCGCGGATCGGCAATGTCTGGTCCCTCGAGACCTTGCGGCGTTGGCTCATCGAAAAAGCGCATAAACGCGATGTCGCGACGCTTCGGCATTACGTCGATATTCTTCCCCAACATCTCACGCGCCGCTTTATCGATGCTGAGCGCGACGCGGTCGTGGTCACGGGCCGTGTCGCCGATGTTGACGCAAGTGAGCTCCTGCCGGTCGTGAATGGACTCGATCGTTCACTGGAACGCGACCGCGCCGAGCATCCCGCCTATCGGATTTCGGTCACGGGCCTATCCGCGATCGCCGCGCGCAACAGCGCGAACATGATCGATAAGCTGAACCGAGGGCTAACCCTCGAATTTTTCGGCGTCGCCGTGTTTATTGGCCTCGCCTTCCGCTCCGTCGTGGTGATGCTCTCGGTCATTCTGCCGGCGATCTTTCCGGTTGTCGCCTCCGGCGCCTTGCTCGCTGTCTTGGGTCAGGGGCTGCAATTCGCGAGCGTTGTTGCTCTGACCGTGTCGTTCGGACTCGGCCTGAGCGCCACGATCCATTTTCTCAACCGCCAACGCCTTGAGGACGATCCGGCCGCGGACCCCGGTTTGGCGATTGAACGCGCGACCGTGCTCGTTGGCCCAGCGCTCATCTTAACTTCGATCGTGTTGGCGTGCGGGCTTGCCGTGACGGTGCTTTCCGACCTGCCGTCGCTGAAAATGTTTGGCTGGCTCAGCGCTTTCGCCATGATCGCAGCCTTGGCCGCGGATTTGTTTATTCTGCGGCCAACCGCCATGTTGCTGCGTGGCCTCGCGCGCCGCTTCAATCGCGATGCATGGACACCGACACGGATCTGATATCGGCATTGGAGCTCGGTCTGATTGTCACGGAGTGGCCGTTGCCGCGCAGGTTGATGCCGACGCCGGCGTTGAAGCTGCCACCCGACACATGCGCCTGAATTGTCGAGCCGGAGACGTGGCCGGAAATGGAGCCTGAAACCCCGCGCGTCGCCTCACTCCAAGAGCCGAACAAAACGCCGCCCTGATCGACGACATGCGCGGAAATGCGCAGGCTCGAGCTGGCGCTGGCGCAACGCAAACTTTGGCTGAGGCTCCGCCCGCCGGCGCCGGCCGAATAATTGGCGCGGCAATGGATGCGCTCCCGCGAACCATCGGACATGGCGATGACGCCGCCGCCCGACCAAGAGCCCGAGAGGCCGGCGAACGGCCCGCCGTCCGCGGTTGCATGGCCGAGGACCGCAGCGCCGAGAGCAAACGCGCCGCCAAGCCCGAGTGCGGAAATCCGGGTAAGGACACGTGACATGTTGCTGTTCCTTCCTTGCGGCTGGCGACCAGGGGTGGTCGAGCGATACGGAGGGAGCTAGGCACAGGCCCGCGCCGGTCAATCACTAGGAAATTTTATTGGCTGATTCCTGGCGGCGAATTCGGAATCCTCATGGGGCGTGGCGGTCACGCGAAAGCCGCCAACTTGTCCGCGCATTTGCGCCAAGCATTTTTGACTGACTACGCAATTTCCGAGCGACGTCGTGACGCGCCCGTTGCTTGCCGTCGGTCAATCCCGCCAGCGCGGATTCTTGTTAATTCCAGGCGTCGGCACGAACGCATGCGAGGAGTTTTAATGCTGGCGCATCGAGATACGGGCGACTTGGTCAAACTTGCTGGCCTACTCGCCATTTTTGCGGTGATGCTCATAGTCATTGCCGCTCATTTTATCGCCCAACCCAGCGAACGCTCGGTCATGATGGATTCGAGCGAGCGTCGACTGGCTAGCCAAACCGTGGCGCTGGCCAAATGTTCCGCGAGGCGATCACAAGTGCCGCCGCCGAGCGCCAAGTGGGCATGCATAACTAAATGCTAAATGAGTGATCGAACTAAGCGCCGCTTGCGGCCTTTGACGAACCGCCTTACCTATGTATAGACTGCAATAAATCGTGAGATTGTTCTTTTCACGTATTCGGGCCTGAAAGGGAGAGGGTCGCCGTGCCTGTTGCTCTCGCCATGGTTTTGCTCGTCGTCGCTTCATTGATTTTTCATTTTGCGAACCCTTGGCGGGCGACGCCCATCGCCTCGAACTGGGGTTTCATCGACGACACGCTTTCGCTCACTTTCTGGATCACCGGAGTCGGGTTCGTCACGGTGGTGCTATTCATGGCCTACTGTCTATATCGCTTCCGGCATCAGCCTGGCCGACGCGCGGCCTACGAACCTGAGAATCAAAAACTTGAAGCATCGCTTGCGGTGGTTACGACGATCGCCGTTGTGGTGCTGCTCGCGCCGGGCCTGCTGGTATGGGGCCAATATATCACACCGCCGACTGGCGCGATGGAGGTCGAAGCCGTCGGGGCGCAGTGGAACTGGAGTTTTCGTCTTCCCGGAGCCGATCACAAATTGGGCTCTACCGACGTTCGCTTCGTCGACGGCAATAACTCGCTCGGCGTCAACCCCGCCGACCCAAAGGGCCGAGACGACCTCATCGTAACGAACGGCGAACTGCATTTGCCCGTCGGCGAGCCAGTAAAATTGCTGTTGCGGTCGCTCGACGTGCTCCACGATTTTTACGTGCCACAAATCCGCGCCAAGATGGATCTCGTGCCGGGCACCGTCACCTATCTTTGGTTCACGCCGACCAAGATCGGAGAATATGAAATTCTTTGCGCGGCTTTTTGCGGCGCCGGGCATCCACAAATGCGCGGCACAATGATTGTCGAAAGCGAATCCGATTACGTGAAATGGTTGGAGGCGCAACAAACCTTCGAGCAATCGCGAAAGTCCGCCTTAGGTAGCGACAAGCGGGCTTTCATTCCATGATCCCACACCGCGAAGCGCGCGTAATCATAGGCGGGAGAGAGAGTCGATGACCGACGCCACGGTGATTCCTGAAAATCCAGTTCCACCCGCCGAAACGCCCGAGATGGAGTTGTTCCATGCACACGGCTGGATCACTCGCTATATTTTCTGTCAGGACGCGAAAGTCATCGCGATTCAATACGCGGGCACCGCCATCGCCATCGGTCTCGTCGCCCTGCTGATGTCGTGGGTAATTCGCCTGCAGCTTGCCTTCCCGGGCGCCATCCCTTTTATCGACGCGAATGTTTACTATCAGTCGGTGACCATGCACGGCATGATCATGGTGGTGTACATGCTTACGGCCATCTTTCTGGGCGGCTTCGGCAATTATCTCATTCCGCTGATGGTCGGCGCGCGGGACATGGTTTTCCCCTTTGTCAACATGCTGAGCTATTGGGTCTATCTGCTGGCGACCACGGTGCTCGCGGCGAGCTATTTCGTGCCGGGGGGGCCGACCGGCGCCGGCTGGACGCTTTACCCTCCTCAATCGATCCTCACGGGCACGCCGGGACATGAATATGGCATCGTCATGATGCTCGTCTCTCTGATCTTGTTTATCGTTGGCTTCACGATGGGTGGACTCAATTACGTGGTGACCGTGCTCCAGGCCCGCACCCGCGGCATGACGCTTATGCGGATGCCGCTCACCGTATGGGGCATTTTTGCGGCGGCGGTAATGGCGTTGCTAGCCTTTCCCGGGCTATTCGTCGCCTGCGTGATGCTGCTTCTCGATCGCACGCTCGGCACGAGCTTTTTCATGCCCAGCATTGTCGAACTTGGCGAGCATAAAAGCTACAACGGCGGCAGTCCGATCCTCTTTCAGCATCTCTTTTGGTTCTTTGGTCACCCGGAAGTTTATATTGTCGCGCTGCCCGCGTTCGGAATCGTTTCGGATCTTATCAGCGTTCATGCCCGCAAGAATATTTTCGGTTATCGCATGATGGTTTGGGCGATCGTCGCGATCGGCGTGCTCAGCATGGTGGTATGGGGCCATCACATGTATGTCAGCGGCATGGATCCTTGGTTCGGGTTCTTTTTCGCCGTGACGACTCTGGCTATCGCCGTGCCGACAGCTTTAAAGGTCTACAACTGGGTGCTAACGCTTTGGCATGCCGATATTCACTTCACGACGCCGATGCTTTTCGCGCTCGGCTTCCTCGTCACCTTCGTGAATGGCGGAATCACCGGCCTATATCTTGGCAATGTGATCGTGGACGTGCCGCTTTCGGCGACGCTGTTCGTCGTGGCGCATTTCCACATGGTGATGGGCATCGCGCCAGTACTCGTGATCTTTGGCGCAATCTATCATTGGTATCCAAAAATCACCGGCCGAATGATGGACGAGCGCCTTGGCGGGATCCACTTCTGGATCACCTTTCTAGGCGCCTACGCCATTTTTTTTCCGATGCATTACCTCGGACTGCTTGGCATGCCGCGCCGTTTTTTCGAGATGGGACAGACGGCCTTCGTGCCGCATTCGGCCGAATTGCTGAACATCTTTATCACCGTGATGGCGTTGATCGTCGGCTTCGCTCAATCGATCTTCTTTTACAACCTGTTCCGCAGCCTAAAACATGGCGAGCCGGCGGGCGGCAATCCATGGCGCGCGGCGTCGCTCGAATGGCAAACGTCCGAAACGCCGCCCGGTCACGGTAATTTTGGCAAGGAACTACCGATCGTCTATCGCTGGGCCTATGCGTATAGCGTGCCTGGAGCGCCGGAAGATTATTTGCCGCAGAATTCCCCCCCGATCGCGGGAGAGCATTCGCCATGAGCATAATGGGGATTTTCTTCGTCTTGATCGCCTCCATCGCTGGCGCATGGCTTTGGCGCCAGGGGGTCATGAGTTCGACATGGCTCGAGGAGGGCGAAATCACCAGCTTTCCTGGCTCGACGCTGTCGCGCCCAATTGCCGCGAAAGTTGGCCTCGGCGTATTTCTGGTGGTCGCCGGCTGCCTTTTCTCTTTGATGTCGGCTGCCTTTTTCATGCGGATGGACTCGCCCGACTGGTGGAACCCGATCATGCCCGGCGTGTTGTGGTTTAACACGGCGGCGCTTATCGCCAGCAGCGCGGCGATCCAGAGAGGGCGATACTTCGCAACGCGCGGCGACCACGAAGGCCTCAAGTTCTGGCTGGTGACGTGCGGTGTTCTGTCCGTCGGCTTTTTGAGCGGGCAGCTATTGGCGTGGCGCGAACTTGTCGACGCGGGCGTTTACGCGGCGGATAACCCCGCCAACGCTTTCTTTTTCCTTCTCACGGGCGCGCATGGACTGCATGTCGTGGGCGGGATGTTCGCGCTAGGGCGCGCGATTGTCGGCGCGTGGACCGTCTCCCCGCGCGTCGCGGCGCTTTCGAGCCTTGTCGAGCTCTGCGCCATCTACTGGCACTTTCTCCTGTTCATCTGGTTGCTGCTTTTCGCGATGCTGGCGGGCAAGGCGGACGCGCTCGGCGCCATTTGTAGGCGGATTCTCGGCTGACAGCACCGGACTAGAAGAGGATGGGGACATGACGACGGAGCCCGCGACCAGCGATCATCAAGCGCCGAGGCGTCCTGCGGGCCTCGTGGGCGTAATGACCGATTGGGGCTCGGACCAGCGCTCATTCAAGAGCGCCTCCTGGCGCAAGGCGATGATGTGGATATTTCTCGTCAGCGACACTTTCGTTTTCAGCTGCTTCCTTATCTCGTACATGACAGTGCGCATGTCGACGACGGTGGATTGGCCGCACCCGAGCGAAATCTTCGCGCTCGATATCGGTGGAAAACAAATTCCTCTGATCCTCATTGCGATCATGACCTTCGACCTCATTACAAGTTCGGGAACCATGGCGCTAGCCGTAAACTACGCTTACGCGCGTGAACGCAAGAAGGCCGTGATCCTGTTGGTGGCGACCGCCATCATTGGGGCGGCATTCGTAGGCATGCAAGCCTTCGAATGGACAAAACTAATTCATGAGGGCGTTCGCCCCTGGAGTAATCCTTTTGGCGCACCCCAGTTCGGCTCCTCCTTTTTTATGATCACCGGCTTCCACGGCTTCCACGTATCGGTCGGCGTGCTTTTCCTGCTGATCATCGCGCGGAACGTCTGGCGCGGAGATTACGACTCCGGTCGGCGAAGCCCTCTTTCACATCGCAGGGGCGATTATGAAATCGTCGAGGTGATGGGCCTCTACTGGCACTTTGTCGATCTCGTCTGGGTGTTCATATTCGCGTTCTTCTATCTCTGGTGACGAACAACTTCTCTTACGAGGCAGATCCATGACATCGACAACGGAAACCACGACAGTCCAAGCAGATTCCCCGTTTGAAAACCATGTGACAGCCGCGCGACCAACGGCCGCGACCCATGGCCAGCAGCATCCCCTCAAGCTTTATTTCACAGTGTGGATATTGCTTTTCGCGCTCAGCGCATGCTCGTACGCCGTCGACTATTTCGACTTTCATGGATATGCGCGCTGGACTCTCATCATCATTTTCATGTTGCTGAAGGCGGGACTCATTGTCGCGATCTTCATGCACATGGCATGGGAGCGCCTAGCCTTAATTTGCGCGATCTCGCTGCCGCCGCTTGCGGTGCTCGTCTTCATGGGAGCCATGGCCTTGGAAGCGGATTACACGAACGTTTCACGCTTACGGTTTTTTGCCGCGGGTTTTTAAAGTTTCCACGCACGGCAAAGCGAAATCATGTTTGAGAAGAGGCCACGAAGCAAGTCAATGCTGATTGTCGCGACGCCGTATCCATTCGATGAGCCGCGCGGCTGAGGCGGCTGCGGCTGACGCGTTCAAGGGCGTCCACTTCCGGCGACAATTCGTCGAGCTTTTGCGCGGGGTGATGTGCGATGCGGACGAGCAATTCGGCGAGCCAGGCTTGGGGTCCAGGTCGTTCATTTTGGTCGTCACGATCACACCATACATCGTCGCGGTGCGCTGGCCGCCGCGATCGGAACCGGCGAAACACCATGCTTTTCTTCCGAGGGCAATTCCGCGCAGGGCTCTCTCGGCGGCATTGTTGCTGAGGCGGATTCTTCCATTTTCGAGAAAGCGCGCGAATGCGTCCCAGCGCTTGAGCGTGTAATCCATGGCCTTGGCCACGTCGTTGTGGCGCGAAAGCTTGGCGCGCTCCTCTCGCATCCAAATATCGAGGGCGGCGACGAGCGGCGCGCTTTGTTCTTGGCGCGCGGCCATGCGCGCCTCGGCGTCGAGGCCGTTGATGGAGCGCTCGATTTCGAACAGCGCGTCGATCCGCTGGACCGCCTCCAGCGCCATGGGCGAAACGACCGCGGGCGCCTTGCCTTGCGATTTCTTGCGCGCGCTCGTTTGGATTTCCGCGAGGACGAAGAACTTTTCGCGGGCGTGGCTCCAGCACGCCGCCTCGGTGATGGGTCCGAGCGCCCGCCCGGCTTCATGGAGCTTGCCGTGGCCGCCATGGGCGTCGGCCTGCAAGATACCGGCGAAGGTCGATAGATGCCGTCGGGGATGTTCGCCCGAGCGGTCGCGCGAATAATAGAACACCGCCGCCGGCGGATCGGCGCCGCCGAAGGGCTTGTCGTCGCGCAAGTAGCGCCAACATCGCGCGGTGTCGGTCTTTCCCTTGGCGAGCACGGGCACGGTGATGTCGTCGCCATGCAGTCGCGCCGCGGCGAGGACATGGGTTTGCAGCAGATCGAAAATCGGGCGCGGCACGGAGGCGCGGGCGCCGACCTGATCGGCGAGCGTCGACAGGCTCAACGGCGCGCCTTCCCTGGCGTAACGCTCGGCCTGGCGGTTCAACGGCTGATGCTGGCCGAACTTCTCGAACATGATCATCGCCAAAAGGCTGGGACCGGCCCAGCCCCGGGGAATGACATGAAAGGGCGCCGGCGCCTGATTGATGTGTCAATCGGCGTCGAAAATTGACCCCCGATCGGCGTTCAAAATTGACCCCTGTTTGGTCGTAGCGCGCAACGGTAGCGCTCGCCCCGGCGAAGCTGGTCGGGGTTGCGCAGCCGGGGCGGGCGCGGGTCGGTTCGCGGTTTGATGGGGACCGTCAGAGGCGGTTCTTGAAGCGCCAGCTCTCGTTGCCGGTCTCGACGATGTCGCAGTGGTGGGTGAGGCGATCGAGCAAGGCGCTGGTCATTTTCGCATCGCCAAAGACACTCGGCCATTCGCCGAAGGCGAGATTGGTCGTGACGATCACCGAGGTTCGTTCATAAAGCCGGCTGATCAGATGGAAGAGCAACTGCCCGCCTGATTGAGCGAAGGGCAGATAGCCGAGTTCATCGAAGACGACGAAGTCCATTCTGGTGAGATATTCCGCGAAGCGTCCCTGACGGCCTGCTCGCGCCTCGGTCTCCAGTCTTGTGACGAGTTCGACGGTGTTGAAAAATCGGCCGCGTTTTCCAGCGCGAATGCAACTTCGGGCGATCGCCATGGCGAGATGCGTCTTGCCGGTTCCCGTCCCGCCGACCAGCACGCAATTACGTTGTTGCTCGAGGAAGCCGCCGCCGGCGAGATCGCGCACCAGTCGTTCATTGATCGGCGTGCTTTCGAACGCGAAGTCATCGATGTCCTTGGCCAACGGAAGTTTGGCGATGGTCATCTGATATTTGATCGAGCGCGCATGTTTTTCCGCGATTTCCGCCTGAAGCAGATCGCCGACAATGCGTGGCGGCTCATGCTGTCTCTTGATGCCGGTCGACATCACCTCATCATAGGCTGACCTCATGCCGAAGAGCTTGAGTTCCGCCATAAGATCAAAGAGCTGCGTGCGTTCCATCAAGCCGTTCTCCTCAACTGGTCGTAGCGGGCGCAATCGGCGACCGGCATGTGCCGCAGTTTCAGCGCTTCGGGCGTGTGGATCACCGGTGGCGGCGGCGGCTCGCGGCGGCGGGCGAGAATGTTGAGAATGACATCGGCGGAATGGACGCCCTGGCTCATGGCCTCGGCGCAGGCGGCTTCGACAGTAGTCAGCCCGTCTTCGAGCACGGCGGCGAGAATCTTGACCATTTGCCGGTCGCCCGCGTCGCTGCCGGCAAGCTTGCGCCGCACGCGTTCGATTGCTCCCGGCAACACCCAGTCCTTGAACGGCGCGCCATTCCTCAGAGCGCCGGGCTTGCGCACGAGAACCGGCACGTAATGCCAAGGGTTGAAAATCGTCGCGCCGCGTTTGAAGGCGCGGGCATGTTCGGCGACGACGCGCCCCTTTTGCCTGATGACGATGCGATCGGCGTAGGCGTGCAGATCGACGGGGGCGCCGACGGCGCTGGCGTTGACCGAATATTTGTTGTTGTCGAACCGCACGAGGCAGGTCTTCGAAACCGACGCCGTCACCTCGTGGAATCCATCGAAGCGACCGCGCAGTTCCACCAGTTTGGGGCGCTCTTCCTCGAAAACCTCCCAGACCGTCTTGTCCGCGATCTCGGGATGAGGATGCGCCTTGGCGTAGACGACGCATTTGTCGAGGAGCCAGGCGTTCATCTCGTCATAGCTTTTGACCCGCAAGCGCGGCGTGAAGAACCGCTCTCGAGCCAAGCCAACCTGGTTCTCGACCTGGCCTTTCTCCCAACCCGACGCCGGCGTGCAGGCGACCGGTTCGACAAGATAGTGGCTGCACATCTGCGCGAAGCGGCGATTGAACTTGCGCTCCTTGCCAACGAAAATCGTCTCCACCGCCGTCTTCATGTTGTCGTAGATGCCGCGCGTGCAGGCGCCCTTGAAGAAGGAAAAGGCGCGCTCATGCGCGTCGAAAACCATCTCCTGAGTCTCGCGTGGATAGGCGCGAACGAAAATCATCCGGCTGTGGCACAGGCGCATGTGGGCGACCTTCACGATCGTCGTCACGCCGTCGAGCAAGACGATCTCGTGGCTCCAGTCGAACTGATAGGCTTCACCCGGATCGAAGCTGAGCGGAACAAAGGCGCCAGCCGTCAGCGCGCCCTGCTCATCGCGCCATTTGCGCGCATAGCGCCGCACGGCGTCATATCCGCCTTCATAGCCAAGGCCGTGCAAATCCTCGAAAACGCGGATCAAGGTCAGCCGCTCTCGCGCCGGCTTCTTCGCGTTCGTCCCCAGCAAATCGTCGAGCTTTTTCGACCAAGGTCCAAGCTTGGGCAGCGGCTGCGTATCGCGCCCGTAAACGAAGGACGTCTCTTCCGAACGCAGCGCCTTACGGACGGTATTCCTTGAAATGCCCAGATCGCGAACGATCTCCTTGATCGTCTTGCCTTTGACGAAATGTTCGCGCCGGATCCGTCCTATCGTCTCCACTATCAACATCCCCCACCGCCTGCTCGTTCAACCAAAACGAGCAGACTGTCCAAGCCACACTGGAGGGGGTCAATTTTGCACGCCGATTCCCCTCATATGGGGGTCAATTTTGCACGCCGAATAACAATCGTATGATCCCTCCAACTACAACGATCGTCTGCTGCTGGGGCTCAAAGGGACGATGTCGGAAGCCGAGCTGCATATCCTCAAGGCAAGGATGCTGGCGGGCCAAAAAGCCAAGGCGCGTCGGGGCGAGCTGGGCAAGCCCGTGCCGATGGGCTATGTGCGCCGCCCCTCTGGCGAGGTGACGTTCGATCCCGATGAGCAGGCGCAGGCGACGATCCGCCTGGTCTTCGATCTGTTCGATCGCTTCAAGACGGTTGGCAAGGTCATGACCTGCCTGGTCGAGCACGACATCCGCATGCCAGTGCGCCGGCGCGGTGGTCCAGGTAAGGGCGAACTCGATTGGCGGCGCGCCAATCGCCCAACCTTGCTCAATCTGTTCGCCAATCCAATCTATGCAGGCGTCTAAGCTTATGGCGTGCGCGCGGTCGAGAGGCGCCGGCAGCAGCCCGGCCATCCGGGAACGGGACGCCGATCGCCGCGCGCCGGAGAGGCCGAAGTTTTTCTGCACGATCGGCTGCCCGCCTACATCAGCTTCGAGCGCTATGAGCGCAATCAGGCGCAGCTCAAAGCCAATAAAGCGACATGCATTGGGACGCCGCGGGCGGGAAGCGCGCTTCTGTCCGGCCTGCTAATCTGCGGTCGCTGCGGTCTGCGCATGCTGGCGCAGTACAACCACAACGGCCATGCGGCCCGCTACGTCTGCTCGCAAATGCAGAGCTGCTATGGCGAGCCGTTCTGCCAATCATTGAAGGCCGCGCCGCTCGACGACTTGATCTCGGGTCTGGTTGTGGAGGCGCTGAAGCCGGCGGCGATCGAGGCGAGCCTGGCGCTCGTCGAGAACCTTCAAGCCGAGCGCGCGGCGCTCGATCGGCATTGGCGTCAGAGGTTGGAGCGCGCAGGCTATGAGGTTGAACGCGCGCGCCGACAATATGCCGCCGTGGAGCCGGAAAACCGGCTGGTGGCGCGCACGCTCGAACGCGACTGGGAGGCGGCGCTCGCCGAACAGGCCCGTCTCGAGGCCGACCATGAGCGCGTCAAGCGCGCGCAAGGAGGCTCCCTCCGCGGCCGAGCTGGCCGCGATCCGCGAGCTGTCGCAGGATCTGCAGGCGCTCTGGCGCGCCGAAACCACGACGCGGCAGGAGCGCCAGACCATCGTGCGCCTGCTGCTCGAACGGGTCCTGGTCGAGGTCGTCGGCGAGACGGAGAAGGTTCGGGTCGAATGCCATTGGCACGGCGGCGCGCGCACGACCCATGAACTCACGCGTCCCGTCGCCCGCCTGACCTCGCTGAGCACTTATCCAGCCTTGACGGCCCGCGCCGCGGAGCTGCGCCGCGAAGGTCGCGAATGCATGGAGATCGCGGGGATCCTCAACGCCGAAGGATGGCGTCCGCCCAAGCGCCGCGATACCTTCAATGCCCAAATGGTTCATCATCTCCTGCTCAAATCGGGCGCGGAGCCGCTCAAATATCGTCGGCGACCGCCGCAAATCGTGCGTCTGGAGAACGAATGGACGATCCGCGAACTGGCGGAAGAAATCGGAATGCCGCAACCGACCCTCTACACCTGGGTCCAGAAGGGACGCCTATCCTGCCGCAACATCGGCGGAAGCTCGAAACGCGTCGTGCTGGTGCGCGCCGATCCCGAGACGATCGCGGCGTTGAGGGCGATACGCGCCACGCCGCCGCCCTGGCGCAGCCTGCCGCCGAGACCCGTCGGCAGCGCCGCCGCTCCCGCCACAGAATCTTGAGAGTCGCCATGCCTGGTCGATATCCACAAGATTGCGCAGCCGATAGAGGAACGGGCTGAACACCGGAATATTTACGCGTCCCGGCATCGGCTTGATGTTGCCCCAGGCGCCCTGTGCGGCAAGCGTTTCGCGTAAGGCGTCGCTGTCATAGCCGCGGTCGGCGAGCAGGACTTGGCCTTCGCCGAGTCCTCCCAACATGTCGGCGGCGCTTCTACCGTCATGCGCCTGGCCTTCGGTCAGTTTCAAGGCGATCGGCAGACCGTTGGCGTCGACGAGCGCATGGATTTTCGTCGTCAGCCCGCCTCGCGAACGCCCCATGCATCGGCTTGCAGCGACGTTCCCAGCGGCGGTTTGCGTGTCGTCCGCGCCCCTTTTTTACCGTTGGCGCCATGCTGATGCACGCGGATGGACGAGGAGTCGACCATCTGCGCGTCGCCCGCGTAGGCCTTGGAAATCTCCGCGAATATGCGCTCCCAGACGCCGAGTTTGCGCCATCTCACGAAGCGGTTGTAGCAGGTCGTCGCCGGCCCGTAGCGCTCGGGAATGTCGGCCCACGGCGAGCCCGTGCGAAGTCGCCAGTAAATGCCGCTCAGAACTTTGCGATCATCCGCGCGGGCAACGCCGCGCGGCTTGTTTGGCAGCAAGGGCTCGATGATCGACCATTCGAAATCAGTCAGTTCGTACCGGCGCTGGCTCATGTTCGCTCCTCCAAGGAGCTTGAATCACCATTCGCTGGAAAACGGAATCCCCTTTATGAGTTTGTGACCTAGAGCGCCTCATCGAACGGAATCCTTCGATCGATAGGAAAGCGCTCAAGTTCGAAATGTTAGAGTATGTCCTTATCGAAAAAAGCTATCAATGTTTCAATGGGCTTGCTCGAGCGTTAGCGCTGTCGCAAGGCGACGGTGGAGGAGACGTCGACAACGCGGCCTGATCGTTTGGCGCCAAGGGTTATCGCGATGAGCAACGGCAAAGCGTCGTGGTTGACCCAAACGTCGGTCCAGACCGCCGGATGATCTTTTTCGATCACTCCGAAATAAGACATTTTGAAATAGGCCGCGTTTCGCAAGACTGGCGTCATTCGCATGTCCGAGCGGGCAGGCGAAAGCCCTTCGGCCGGGCGGAACACGCGCGTCCAAATCGCGAGGTCGTCGCCCCGCGCGTCGTCGCCTGCGATCTCGGTGAGAATGAGCCCGCCCCATTGCGCTACGCCTTCGCTCACAGCCAAAAACCTGCAACTCGCCGCTTGTCCCTGGAAGGCGACAACCTGCAATTTGTCGGGGCTCGTGATGAAGGCCGGATAGGCGTGCGCCAATTGCCCGGCGATGGCCCGCGCGGCCTCCTCCACCTCATTGACCTCCTCGTAGGTTTTGCCGGTCTCCCAGGCGCGTTTGCCCAGATGCAGTCCGCCGACGATCGCGCCGGTGATCAGCGCCAGCAGCGTGATCGACAGCAGCATTTCGAGCAGGGTGAACCCGGCCCTGGCGCCGTTTTTCATCGCGTCGGAGTCTCGGGCGTGACGAGTTTCAGCGTCGTCAATGTCAGACTCTCCCGCTTGGCGCCCGGCGGCGTCGGCCTGGCGATGGTGAGCCGCGCCCAATAGCTCGCGGCGACGCCGGCGCCCGCCGCGTTGTTGACGACGCGGTGCGGCTGGACGACCAAGCTCCACATCAGGCCGTCGTCATATCGTCCGCTGGTCTCGCCGAGTTCGATCGGCGAGACGACGCCGAGCGCGTCGAGTTGCGATTGTCCCAAGCGCGTCGCGCGCAGCAGGAAGTCGGCGCGGCTTTCGTTCGAGGCGGCGCCGCCGGCGGACGCGAGCAACTGGGCCATTACCAGACCAAGGATCGCGAAGGCGACGAGCGCCTCGATCAAAGTGAAGCCGTCGCGCCGGATCAGGTGAGCGCGCATGTCGTCGCTCCGGTGAGCCAGTTGACGCCGATCGTCGCGCGATGGCTCGACAGCTCGATGACGATGTCTCCGCCGGTCGAGCCGCCGCCGGGGAAAAACACGATGTCGGCGATCGCGCGATTGGCGCGCCGCGTTCTGGGGACGGAAATGTCGACGCGCGCGTCGCGCGGCAGCGAGGTTTCGCTCACGACGGGCGAATAAAAGCTCTTGCGCGCGAGGTCCAGCGTCAGCGCCGCTTCCGCGTTGACGGCGATCGCCCGCGCTCTCGTGGCGCGCGCGGCGGCGCAAAGGGCGCGGGCCGCCGCCTCGACGCGCAAGCGGGGAGACGCCGGATGCGCCAATCGCGACGCCATGCCCGCGACCAGCGCGAGGATGGCGAGAACGACGAGCATCTCGAGGAGCGTGAAGCCCAGCTTGCGCCTCGCGGTTTTTGGGGCGCGCGCCATCATTTCGTGGCCAGTTCGTTGATCCCGAGCACGGCGTCCATCACCGTCATGATGAGACCGCCGACGACGAGCGCGATGAGAATGGTGAGCACCGGCGTGACCAGCCCCATGACCCGCTCGATGCTCTGTTGGGTTTGCCGCTCGAACATCGTCGCGACGCGCAGCAGCATCTGGTCCAGCTTGCCCGTCTCCTCGCCGATCGAGGCCATTTGCAGCGTGACGGGCGGCAGGCGCTCCACTCGGTCAAGTGCCGCGCTAAGACTTGCGCCGCCGCGCACAGCCTCGACCACGGATTCCATCTGAGCGCCCATTTGTCGGTTCGACATCGCGCTGCGCGCGCTTTCTAGCGCGGTCAACAAGGGCACGCCGGCCTTGAGCATCGAGCCCAAGGTGCGCGAGAACCGCGCCGTCTGATATTGGGCGCTGAGCGGACCAACGAGCGGGATGCGCAGGAAAAGGCCGTCGAGGGCCTTCAACCAATCGGGGCGCGAAGCGGCCGCGCGCGCGAAAAGGTATATCAGCGCCCCCAAGGCGGCGAGCGCGACCGCGATGGCTCGTTCATTATCCTCAATATCGATAATGAACTGGAGGCCAGCGGGCATTGGCCGGTTGTTGTCCACGAAGATTGGCGCGATGTTGGGCACGAGCGTCGCCAAGACGATCGCCGTGGACACAATCGTCAGCGCGATCAGCAGAGCCGGATAGACCAGCGCGCTGCTGATACGCGAGCGCAGTTCGACCCGGCGCTCCAGCATTTCCGCGAGATCGCCCAGGGATTGACCGACGTCGCCGATGGTTTCGCCGGCGCGCACGACATTGACATATTCCATCGAGAACGTGTCCGGGCGCTTCAAAAGCGCGTCGGAAAGCGCCGCTCCATTGACGACGCGCTTCAGTATGCCTTCGGCCAAATCTCGCAGAACCGGGCTGGGGCTCTGTGCCGCGAGAATGCGTAAGCCATGGTCGAGCGGAACCTCAGCCTGCTCCAGCGTGGCAAACTCGCGGGTGAATGATGCGATCTGATTCATATTCGGAGCCCGTGAGCCAAAGGAGAAGCGGCGGCGCACCATTCCGCTGTTTGCGACCTTCACCTCGCGCGTCTCGAACGGCGTTAACCCGCGGCGCCAAAGCGCATCCTCCGCTTCGTCCTTGTTGCTCGCCTCGATCTCGCCCTCGAGCAGAGAGCCATTCGCCGAATAGCCCCTATAACGGAATGTCGGCATTTTTAATCCATTCGCGTGACGCGCATGACTTCGTCGACGCTGGTTTCGCCGCGCCATGCCTTCGCCATGCCGCATTGATACATCGTCGTCATGCCGGAGTCGCGCGCGGCGGCTTCCAGCCGCGCCTCGGGCGCGACTTCACAAACGAGCCGCTGTTGCGCCTCGTTCATGATAAAAAGTTCGGCTATTGTGGAGCGCCCGGAATAGCCGGAGTGGCGACAATGCGAACAACCGAACGGAGAGAGTAACCGATCGACTTCCCTAGCGAAAGGCTCTCCAACGAGGCGCGCACGCCAGGTCTTCGCCGTCTCCATCGGCACAGCGCAATAGGAGCACAGCCGGCGCACAAGTCGTTGTGCAAGAACGGCCTTTACCGTCGATGCGATAAGATAGCTCTCAACACCCATATCGATAAGACGAGTAATCGACGCGGCGGCGCTGTTGGTGTGCAGCGTCGAAAACACGAGATGGCCGGTGAGCGACGCTTGGATCGCGATACGCGCCGTCTCCGTGTCTCTTATCTCGCCAATCATTATGATATCCGGATCTTGACGGAGGATTGCGCGCAGCGTATGCGGAAAATCAAGCCCGATACCCGGTTGCACGTGAACCTGATTGACGCCTGCCAGCTGGTATTCAATGGGGTCCTCAACCGTGAACACCTTTACTTCGGGCTTCGATAGTTCTCGTAACGCCGTATAAAGCGTGGTGGTCTTGCCGCTTCCTGTCGGACCCGTCACAAGGACGATTCCATTCGGGTTACGCATCATTTTGCGCAGCGCCTCGACCGTTTGAGGCTCGAACCCAAGTGACTCGAAATCGAGCGTGACTTGGCTGCGATCGAGTATGCGCAGAACGATGCTTTCCCCATGCGTCGTCGGAATCGTCGAGACGCGAAAGTCGATATCCACGCCCCGAATGACGAGCTTGATGCGACCATCCTGCGGCAATCGCCGTTCCGCGATGTCGAGCCGCGCCATGATTTTGATGCGTGAAGCGATCGCGGCCTTCAATCCCGGCGGTAGACTTTCCGCGGTGCGCAGCACCCCGTCGATGCGATAACGAATAAGCACCGATTCCAGCGTCGGTTCAATGTGTATGTCAGAAGCGCGGGCCTCGATCGCCTCGGCGACTATCTGATTCACGCGGCGGATGACCGGAGCTTCATTGGCGATATCGCGTAAGCGTTGCAGGTCGAATTCGCTGGCCGCATCGATGTGAGCGTTATCGTCGAGCAGTGAAACGCCTTCGGGCTTCTTGCCGTACAGGCCGGTCCAGGCCTTTTCGAACAGGGCGGGCGTAAGGAGTCGCAGCTCCAACTCCAAACCGGTCAAATATGCGAGCGCCTCTATAGGCTCGGCGTCCAGCGGATCGGTTACCGCGAGCGCAAGTTTGCCGTCTTCTATTGAAAGCGGCAAAATCCCATTGGTACGAATAAATTTTTCGGGGATGGTCTCGCACAAGACAGGCTCAAGTGGAATGTCCTGCTGCTCGATCACCGGAATACGCAGAAACTTGCTTAGATGCGCGCACAGGTCAGCGTCTGACACGAGGCCGAGCTTCGTGAGAACGCGGTCAAAGCGTTCGCCGCTCTGTCGCGCCGCCCTTTGCGACCTTTGCAGAGCGAGATCATCCAGAGCGAGTTCGCCCAGAAGGTGGGCGCCAAACTCTTCGACGAAAGCGGCGCTATTACTGTCGAACCGGCTTTGCGCGCGGTGTTGAGTTCCGAACGGTGAAATGCCTTGCACTGCCGACCCCTCGACTTTACTTGCCGACGATCTACCACCGTTCCTGTCTGCTCCAGCGTTTTTTTATTCCCGGCCTACGGCAGCTGTTTCATATGGGCGGTCCGTTGAACATTTTCTTAGACAAAAATCGAAGTCATGTCTAAGCCTATTATATCAACCTCAGGTGCGTCGATGCTTCATACTCGAGCATTAATCGTTGGTCTTCGAACAGTAATCGCGGTGCTGGGAATTTTCTGCGCGGACTCTCGGGTTACGCGAGCGGAGTTTATCGAAAAGCCGGTGTTTTTTGCGACGCGTGGGGCTTGTGCGGCGTCCAAAATGTTCCGCACGCGGGAGTGCGACAACGCGTTCGAAAATGCGGGCGTCGAAATGCGCGCGCGCCGCTTAAGTTTTGCGTCTAAATTGGATTGCATGGTCCAATTTAGACTCTGTGAGCGCCGCAGCAACGCTTCGGGACGTGGCTTCGCCCCAGTTATGCTTGGCGTTGAAATCATAAAGGGACCAAGCGGCGGCGTAGCAGCGCCGGTACTCGCTATCGACACGGCGCGGGGACTGTTTCGACCTAGGTCGATCGGCGGCGCTTACACGCCAAGAAGCGTCAGGCAACCTAGGCCCGAAGGCACGCAAGCCAGCGCGGGCCGTTCCGAGTTATCCAACGCACACGAAGTTATGGAAGATGCTGTGCACAAGGGAGATGGAAAATCGATCGATGCGGCCGACCGGAAGAACGATGCGAACGGGACTCGCCGGGAGACGCCGGAGGAGCGGCGGGAGCGCATAAAATACGCCCCATTCGTCGAATGATGGATCAACAGCGCGGGGCCGGTCCCATGTGCTCCAAGGCGACGAGACAAACTCGGCCGTTGCCGGCAAGAGTTGGTTTCGGCTATAGATCGCCAGTCAGCATCTTCCGCACCACGCGCCCGCGCGTCCCACGAGGAAGGGACCGGAATGTCATCTTTCTCTAGCACGTTCTGGAACAAGCAGTTTTTCGAGGGCTCCGCGAAAGCTGCCGCTAGTCGATTTTGGTCATGGTATAAGGCCGAGTTTTTTGCGCTTTTCTCGCCAGCCGTTGTCGCATGGCTACTCGACAAGGGAGATTGCAGGCTCGTCTTGCAGGTAAGCGATGGTGTGAAAGAGCTTCGCTTTTTTGATGGGAAACGCGGCGCCGCGCCTGCCCCTATCTCTGCGGTTGAGTTGCTCGATAGTTCGGTCGACATTGCGCTCGCAAGGCGCGGGGTCACGCGCCAAGCCGCTTGGATTCTGCTCGAGGTTCCGCGCGAAGCGTTTTTAGTCCGGCGGTTCGACATCCCCTCCGCGGCCGAGGCCAGCCTTCCCCAAGTGCTGATCGCGGACATTGAGCGGAAGACGCCGTTTCGGGTCAACGACATAATCTATGGACATTTGGTCACTAGAAGGACCGACTCCCCAGAAAAACTCGGCGTCCAATTATGGATGTTGCGTCGCGACATGGTCACGCGGGCAATCGAGGGATCCGGTATCGGATGGAGCGATCTCGATGGTGTCACGCCCGAGCGCGCGATTGGCGACAAGGATGAAAGCCCCATCATCGCCTTGGGTCGTCGCCGAGAAGGTTCGCACTGGTTCGGTAACGTGGCCATCGCGTTGACCGCGCTGGCGATCGCACTGACAATCACTGGGCTAACGGCGGCGATTTGGCGTCAAAATGACGCGATGCAAGAACTCGACGCCAGGATTGCCGACGTCTCCATGCGCGCTTCCCATGTGCGCAAAATTGCCGATGAAGCGGTAGCTCAGAGCCGCCTGCTCGCCATTTTACGCGAGGAGCGGGAAGGGGGTCCGTTGCTCGCCGATCTGTGGGAGGATATTTCGCGGACTCTGCCCGATGACGCCTATTTGAGCGAGTTTCGCCTTTCCGATATTAAAAGCGGCGAGCGTCTTCTCGACCTCACTGGTTTTGCCGATTCCGCTGTCAAGCTTCCCGCGTTGTTCGATAGGTCGCCGCCGTTCTCGGATGCCTCACTGACCGCAGCGATCACGCCCGATCCTCAGGCGAAACTTGAAGCGTTTTCGCTGCGCGTGAAAGTGAAAACAAAGAGCGCAGCGACTGTGAAATGATATTAAACTTTTCCATTCGAGGCTTGTGGATCCGGCGCACTGTCTTTTTCTCTGCGCATGTGCTCGCCGCCGCAAGCGTTTATTTGGTCGCCATCGAGCCGATGCGCCGCTTTCTGGCGGATCGCGCGGACGATATCGCGCAGCGGCGAACGACACTCTCGCGCTACGAATCCGTCGCCGCCCAGGAGCGTGTGGTCGAGGATTACGCCAAACAGGTCGCCGACAGCAATGCTCGAGGCGAATTGATCGGCGGCTTCAGCGCTGGAATCGTTAACGCCAATCTTCAAGCCCGGCTCAAATCGCTCGCTGAACAAACCGGCGTCACCGTGCGCGTTATTCAGATGTTACCTCCTAGAAATGTGCGCGGCGCCACGCTCGTGGGCGCCAGGCTGGACGTATTCGGTTTGCTCGAGCCGTTGCATAGGCTCACGCGCGCGCTCGAAGGAGAACCGCCGCTGTTACTGGTGACGAATGCGACATTGCGCGGACAACCAGCGTTCTGGGGCGCCGTGTCTAAGGGCGCGTCGGAGGAGCAAAAAATCGATGCGCAGTTCGACGTTTACGGCGGCGCCTTGTCCAAGGAATTGCGGTGAGACAAGGCGGTTTAAACCGGGAAGAACCGACTATCGCGGATACTGCGGGATCGAAACGCGCTTCTCCGCTGATGATTGCGGGGCTCGCGGCGTTGGGGATAATGACGTCCGCCTCCGCCCTCTTCGCTTTTCGCGCTATTGTCGGTCCGACCGAGGGGGCAGCCCCGACGAAATCGGAATGGCGCCTCCCGACCCAGTCGAGTTTGTCGTCCTTGCGGTCGGGGTCCGCAATATCCGACGTTCATACGCTGACACGGCCGGTATTCTCGAAGTCACGACGCCCTCATCCGTCGATGCCATCAGGCGAAAACGCCGCAACCGAAATCCCCACGGTTTCTGGACTAACGCTCGGCGCGGTCGTCCAGTTTCACGGCTCTCCGCGAGCCTATATCTTTTCCGATGGAACAAGCGTCGGAGAGTGGCTGTTCGTTGGCGAAAAGGTCCGCGGATTGACCGTTACTGAAATTGGGAAGCTAGATGTGACGATACAAAGTGGGGCGCAATCCAGCAAACTCCGCCTCTATCCGGAACCTCCTCGACGCAATTGAGCGCGCGCCCAGACCATCGGCGGGCTAGCGAGCAAGATAACGCGCTAATAACGTGGGAGTTAGACCCGCCACGATAGCGTCGCAAACGCCGGCCGTGCAGTTGGCGACGTTGACGCGATTGAGCATAAAGGCGAAGGGCCTGCGGTTGGGCTTCTCCGGCGCTAGCACGAGTTAGGAGAACGTGCTAACTGAAATTCGTGACTGCCTTCGTCCACGTGCGCTTGCGAGTTTCCTGTGAACAATCGAGTTGTTCAAGCGTTGCTTGTCGTATTCTGCATTGGACTGACCGCTTGCCAAGCGACGAGCGAAGCCCCGATTGCGGAATGGAGTTTCGAACCCAAGCCCGGTCATCGCGACGCGGCGCTCGTCAAGGGTGGGGAACAAGATAGCGGTCTTTCCTTGGCTCGCTCGGAGGGAAAAGGGGCGCTCGTCATGACGGGCACCGGGCGTCTCGTCGGCACCGGGCGCTCCCGTCATCGGGAACCTGAAGACGGGGGCGGGGACGATGTCACGCTCAATCTTGTCAATCTACCGATCGCCCAAGCTGTCAAGATCGTGTTGGGCGACATTCTTGGCGTCGATTACGTTGTCGATCCAAAACTGGACGCCAAGGTGACCGTGCATACGGCGCATCCCGTCCGCAAAACGGTGGCGCTCGAACTCTTTCAATCCGCTCTTCGGGTTTCCGGAGTGGCCGTCGTGCAATCTGGTGGACTTTATAAGGTGGTGCCGCTCGATCAGGCAGCCGGGGCTGGCGGAAATATCTCCACGGCTCCGCTGAATAGGCAATCCATGCAAATCGGCGATAGCACGCGCGTCATTCAGTTGCGCTATGTTTCGGCTTCCGAAATGAAACGCGTGCTAGAACCCATGTCCATTCATGGAGGCGTCGTTCGCGCCGACGACGCTCGCAACGCGCTGACGCTGAGTGGAAGCGCGCAAGACATAGCGACGCTAGAAGACGCCATTTCCCTATTCGATATCGACACGATGCGCGGCATGTCCTTTGCGCTTGTTCCCGTGAAGAGTTCGGACGCCGACACACTCGCGGATGACCTGCGCAACGTGTTTGGGTCCGAAAAGGATGGGCCGATGAACGGCATGATTCGTTTTATCGGCAATAAGAAGCTGTCGGCGATCTTGGTGATATCGTCGCAACCGCAATACCTCGCGAGGGCGCGGTCTTGGATCGAGCGACTCGACGCGCGCGCCCAGGGAACCGAGAAACAAATCTACACCTATCGCGTGCAAAACCGCCCCGCCAAGGAGCTGGTTCAAGTGCTCGCCTCCATGTTCGGCTCGGAGGGCTCGGGCCGCAATAGTTCCAATAACGCCGCGCCACGCTTCGGTGCGTCGACTTCCTTGTCGACGGGATCGGGTAGTGGCGCTTTCGGACAGAACGGCATGGCCACGCCAACAAGCCCGTTGGGAGCCCTATCGCCCACGGGGCCGACGGGGGGCTCCGGCGGCTTAGGCGCCGGGGGCGGTTCAGGTGGTGTCGCCGGGGGACTTGGCGCGAACAGCGGCTCCATGGCGGTCAACGCGAACGCGTCAACCGATCAACAGAGTTCGAAAGGACCCCAAGCGGTGGCGCTGGGCGAGGACAGCCGGTTCAAGGTCGCCGCTGACGAGGCCAAGAATGCCCTGGTGATCATGGCGGCGCCTGAAGACTACAAGCGCTTGCTGCATGTTGTGGAAACGCTGGACGTACTTCCCAATCAGGTTTTCATCGAGGCGACGATCGCCGAGGTTTCGCTCAACGACGAGCTTCAATTCGGCGTCAGCTGGTTCTTGCAAAAAGGCGCGCACGCCGGAGCGTTTTCGGGTCAGCCGGCAGGCACGCCGACGCTTATCAACAACCAACTCGGAAACGGCCTGCTCGGCAACCTAGGAAATAATTTACTCGGCGCGAATGTGGGCTCGATATTCCCGGGCTTTTCATACGCGCTCAGGGCCAGCAACGCGATGGTCACGCTTAACGCATTGAACCAGATCACCAATGTCAACATTCTTTCGACGCCCTCGCTCACCGTTCTGGACAATCGTCAGGCCACCCTCCAAGTTGGCGACCAGGTTCCAATTAACACACTGCAAAATGTCTCCGCTTTGGGCACAACGGTAAACTCGCAACAATATCTGGACACGGGCGTTATCTTGGCGATTACGCCGCACATTAGCGAGAGCGGAAGGCTGATGCTGGAGATCGATCAAGAGGTCTCCAACGTCTCTCCGGGAAGCGCCAACGCCGCCGGCAACCCGACGATCCAACAACGCAAGGTGAAGACGCAGGTGGTTGTGGCCGACGGCGAATCCCTCGTCCTCGGGGGACTTATCCAAAATTCCCGCAACAACAGCACCAATCAAATTCCTATTGCCGGAGATTTCCCGATCATCGGCAATGCCTTCAAGACCAAGGATGACACCATCGCCAAGACCGAGCTGCTGATCATGATTACGCCGCACGTGCTTCGATCGGTCACCGAGGCGCGGGATATCGCCGACGAATACAAACGCAAAATGCTGCGCGTTTCGACCAAGGCGATTTCGCGTCCGCACGATATCGAACAGTCCACTAGGCGTACGCTACTCGATGACACGTCGGTGAGTCCGTGGCTGTTGGACCGAGAGTCGCGATGAACCGCCCTTCGGCGTGAAATAAATTACGCTAGGCGCAGTCCGGCGCGTCCAGCCTTCCACCCTGGAAAGCCCCACGCAATTGATCCAGGACTCTCGTGGAACCGCGACGCAGCTCTTTGATCGCGTAAGGCGCGCCCATGACATTGCGAAAATCAACAATGGCTTCGCGCACCGTCGTCTGTCCCGTCGGGAGGATCACCTCGACATGCGTGAGAATGGCGCCGCCATCGCCAATTTGGTTGAAGCCCGGCGGATAGCGGGGATTTTTCCGATCAAGGCTGTTGGGGAAAGGCGCCTTGCTCAGCGCTTGCACCTCGTCGAGTGAAAGGCCGGCGAGCGCGGCGAACAGCGCCGGCGGCGCCGTTCTCGCGTCAACGCCGACGCCGTGCGAGTGCACGGTGACGAAAGGCGCGACTTCTCGAAACAGCGAGGGCGATACGCCGACCACTTGGTCAAGCTCGAAGATGCTTTCAAACGGTGCTTGCTTGGGCCCAAACGGCCTGTTCTCGCCTGCGTAATCGGCGTAGCGCGTATCCACCCGATTTGTCGGCGGGGAGCGAAACACAACGATCGCGTTGGCGATCATATCCGATTCGCTCTGGTTGACTCCAAATCCGACAAGCGCCGCGCGTAAGAGCAGTTCCGGCGCGCCATTGAGGTCGAGCTTGCCACCCTCGTCCTCCACGATGATGGCGACCGCGGCGCCGGCGAGCGCGCAGATGCGCGGCTGGCCGTCGTGAAGTGGGCGCGGCGATGCCATTACAGCCGCTTCTCTTTCAACCAATAGCGAAAGAATTGTCGCACCAATGGCGGCGTCGGCGACAAGACCGGCCTGCGTCGCGCCGGCGATGTTGACCGCGGTCTGCAAGCGCAATCGCGCCGTCGTCATGAAAGACACAATCAAAAGGGTGATAAGCCCAAGACCCCATATGACCGTAACCAAGGCGAAACCTTTTTCGCCGGACCGTTCGGGTTCGCACCGCCTGTCGCCTTTTACGCCTGGACTCATTGCTTGCGGGTCAGAGACGCCGCGCCGCCTTCGCGGCCCTCCGGCCCAAGCGACCCCACGTCGTAGGGGCCGTTCTGTCCCGGAGCGCGATAGAGATAGTCGTGCCCCCACGGATCCTTGGGGACGCTCGTCGTCTTGAGATAGGGCCCATTCCAGGTCGCGGCGCTCGCGGGGCGTCGCACCAGCGCGCCAAACCCTTCCTCGGTGGTGGGGTAGCGCCCTGTGTCGAGATAATACAAATCCACGGCGCTCGCGAGGTTCTCCATTTGGATTTGGGCCGTCTTGACCTTGGATTCGGCTAAATAGTTCAGCACGCGCGGCCCGACGAGACCGACGATCGACCCGATTATGGCCAATACCACCAGCATTTCAACGAGAGTAAAACCGGCGCGGCGTTCGAACCGGTCTCGACGCAGAGCCGGGGCTAACCGCGAATTGCGTTGGATCTGCATTGGACCTCTTGATTGCGCTTTGCGTGTCCTTGACCGTCTGACTTAGTGCCCAAAACCCGCCTCGGTGATCAAGCCCCGCGCCGTGCACTCCCCTTGGCCGCCGCGACCGAGCGTCGACCTCGCGACTGATAGCAGGCCAGCGTCCTCTCATAGCCGCGAGCACTCCGACTTTTTCGAATTTACCACGCGTTCAGGTCGGCGTCGAATTGGAGGCCGCGCTCTGTCGCTCCTATCACCCCGATCCCGCGCGCAACCTCGTTCCAGGTGCGTTGGGTTTGCCACAGCGGACGGTGATGGTGTGTATTTTCAAATTGTCACCTTCCGTATCACACGAAACGATTGTCCGAGGTAGTAAAGGACGCTCGGACGTCCATCGCCGCGGGCCAGATGCGCGTT
Organism: uncultured Alphaproteobacteria bacterium; assembly: GCA_963699455.1. Lineage (GTDB taxonomy): Bacteria > Pseudomonadota > Alphaproteobacteria > Rhizobiales > Beijerinckiaceae > Methylocystis. The sequence continues at coordinate 698,389 of CAVOTY010000008.1, forward strand.
CGTGAGCGAAAGCGCGGCGTGTTACTCACCCAGCTTCCGCTCACGAACTTATTCAACGGGTTTCGGCGACGCGAGGGCGGCAAAATGGAAGCGGTTTCGCTGTTCATCTCACAACGAAATTGTTCCAGGTGTTGCGTTGCGCGAATCCACTTCCAGCTCAATTGATACTGTTATTGCCATCCGGGAAACTCGAACATATCCAGCAGATCGTTTGTCGCTGGAGAATTGATCGGTACATACGCGCTGTTGATCCCCGTGATCGGATTGGGAAGATTGTCTCGGCTGCGATTAGTGATCGGCCCAAGTCTCCAGTTCGTTTCGATGAATTTCACAATCGAGACGTGGTCCGCGTAGGTGTGCGAGATAAATCCACCCGCGCTGTATGGTGATACTACGATCATCGGAATGCGGGTTCCGTCGCCGAAGAAGTCTACCGGCTGGACATAGCCCGAATCCCAGTAATACCAGTCCTCGCTGATCAAAACCCATGCGCCCAATCTCGCAATCCGAGGGACATGATGCGCCATGGTTGCTCGACGAGTTTGTTCCATGCATCGCAGCAGTGATCCACGATGTCGTCGTAGGATTTGAACACGCGGTTTGACAGCCAGTTGTCGCGGATGAACTGCCAGACGTTCTCGGTCGGGTTAAGTTCCGGGCATTTGGGCGGCAAGGGCCTGATGGTGATGTTGGCCGGCACGGCGAGCTTGTCGGTCATATGCCAGCCGGCCTGATCGACGAGCAGGAGGGCGTGCGCGCCGGGAGCGATCTTCTTGGCTATTTCAGCAAGATGCAGGTTCATCGCGAAGGTGTCGCACACAGGCAGGACGAGGCCCGCGCCCTTGCCTTCCTTGGGGCAAATGGCGCCAAAGATATAGGTTGAAGAGGTTCGTTGATCCTTGGGCGCGCAAGGCCGCGAGCCGCGTTTCGCCCAACGCCGCGTGATCTTGTTCTTCTGGCCAACACGGGCTTCATCTTGAAACCAAATTTCTATTTTGTCGGGCGAGAGACCTTTTTCGCGTGCGATTTCCTCCAGGCGGTTTGGGAAACTTATGGAATGGCCCGCCCCTCCGTCCGGCGTTGTAGCTTCGCCGGAGACTCAAACCGGAGGGACGAATCATGAAGGTTTCCGTGCTCGGCATTGATCTTGGCAAGAATGTTTGCAGCATCGTCGGCCTCGACGAAATTGGCGCGGTCGTTTTGCGTCGGCGCGCAAAGCGAGAGACGCTGATCAATCTGGCCGCGAAGCTGCCGCCTTGCATCGTCGCGATGGAGGCATGTTGTGGCGCGCATCACCTTGGCCGCCTGTTTGCGAACCAAGGACATGATGTCCGGCTGATGTCGCCCGAATATGTACGGCCCTATGTCAAGGCGCAGAAGAACGATGATCGTGACGCGGAAGGAATCGCCGAAGCCGCGACGCGTCCAACCATGCGTTTCGTCGAGGTGAAAGCCCAAGAACAGCTCGACATACAGACGCTCCATAGATCAAGAGACCGTTTGGTCGCGGAACGAACCGCTTTGATCAACCAGTTGCGTGCGATCCTATTGGAACGAGGAATTATTGTTCCGCAAGGCAAAAGGAAGCTTGAACAATATCTTACGGCTTTTGTGGAAGAGCCAGAGGGGATGCGATTGAGCCCACGGATACGAATGCTGCTCGCCGACGTTCGGGGGCAATGGCTGGAACTCGATCGACGCATTGCCGTCTTCGATAAGGAGTTTGCGGCCTTCGCGAAGCAAAGCGAAGACGCAAGGCGATTGACCACGATTCCTGGCGTCGGCGTGACGATTGCTTCGGCGTTGATCGCCGCTGTCGGAAACGCGGAAACCTTCGAGCACGGTCGTGATCTGGCGGCGTGGTTGGGGCTTGTTCCTCGCCAATCGACCACCGGCGGCAAGCCCAGGCTTCTGGGCATCAGCAAACGGGGCAACAAATACTTGCGTAAATTGTTGATCCATGGAGCACGGGCGGCGCTTCCGCACATCGCCGAACGCGACGCGGCTCTCGGTCGTTGGGCCAAGAATTTGCTCGCCCGCGTTCACAAGAATGTCGCCATCGTGGCCTTGGCGAACAAGCTGGCGCGGATCGCTTGGGCGGTGCTTCGGCGCGGTGAAAAATTCACCGCCAACGGCTTGCTTCTGGCGGCATAGGCATTGGTTGCTCGGCGAATAATGCGCTGATCAGCCGACGATGTTTGCGGGTGGTGAAAGCGAGATGGCCTAACAGTCGAATGGCGTTCCGGAAACCTGGTTTAAAAAACGGCGCTCGACGCCGAGAAGCTTATGAGGACCGGAACGCGCGTATCTCCATCTTGGCACGAGGCTTTGTCCTCAAGGCCGGATACGTTGCTGCAGACTGATCAAGCGCCGCTCTCGATAAAACTGCTTGCAGACGGGGCGGGCCATACGTTTTTAAAATTCTCGAGCGCGCCGTCGGCCCGCGCATGATGGCGCGGCCTTGCCGAAAGCTTGCGGAGGCCCATCTTGCGCAGTTCTCGGCTCATCGTCTGCTCGGCGATGGCGATGCGGAATTCCTCGAACACCCACTGGCAAAGATCGACGATGCGCCAACGCACGACGCCATGGATTGCCGGCGTTGGACCTTCCTCGATCATTTTCATCAGCGCGGCGCGGTGGGCGTCATTGAGCTTTGGAGTCTGCCCGGGCGCCTTGCGGTCGACGAGTCCGTCGGGACCATGGGCGTTGAAGCGCAAAACCCAATCGCGGATGACCTGGAGGCCAACACCGCCGTTCTCCGCCGCCCCGTTTCGCGAGGCGCCGTCGTAGATCGAAGCGAGAGCCAAAAGCCGGCGCGCCTGCGGCCCGTCCTTCGCGCGTTTGGCAAGCGCCCGCATAGCACCCGCATCATAATCTTCTCGAAGCCCAATCGCCGCCGCCATGACGAACCTCCTCGTGTTCGCCAAGCCAAATCAGATTTTAACCGATTCGAGAATCCTCCACATGAGTCTGCGTTAGCGAGGGCTGGTATTACCTGCGACAGCGGAAAATCCCCTTTATCCTGCGGCTTCGCGAGAACCAGCATGTCGTGCGCGAAGGTTACGATACGTGGACGATCGCCGACATTGCGCGACGGCTGGGCAAGGGGGAGAAAATGATTATCAAAGGCTGGTGTCGGCTGGGGCAAAGCGCTGGCGAAGGCTCGCCACTCGTGCGGATCGTGGTGGCGCGGTTGCCAACCAACGAGCTTTTGGCTCTCGCTTGCTGTGGAAATCCGCGTCACGCTCTGGCGGCTACCGTCAAAGGTGGACCATCGAAACGCTTTTCGCCAACCTGAAATCCAAGGGCTTCAATCTGGAGGACACGCGCATCACCGCGCCGGAAAAGCTCTCGACCCTTCTCGCCGTGCTGGCGCTCACCGTGACCCTGTGCGTCAAGACCGGCGTTGCGCTCACGCGCTGGCGCCCTATCCCCATCAAGAAGCATGGGCGCCGCGCATGGTCGCTGTTCGCGCTCGGCCTCGGCGCCCTAAGAAAAATCGCCGCATCCGACAACATCGCTCAAATAATCGCCTTCCTGCAACAGCTCCTGTCACCAAAACTTTCCGTTAACCAATTGAAATTCATGCCCGTCTGAAAGGGAGTCGAGTACGATGAAGGCTGCGAGAACGTGGGTGGGGCATGCAAACGCCCACGCTTGTACATACAAAGGCAAACCGTGGCGCTATATCTTAGTCCCGCATGACGCCATGCTGGAAAATGCGACGATTGCGGGGCTCGTTGCGCGCTTTTCGCAGTCAGAGATTGTGGAGACAGTCGAGACAGCTTGAATTCTTGTCTTTGGACCTGCACCCTATGAGCTACGACGTCAGTCATTGGGCAGCTCCTGCGCCGACGATAGAGTATTGGCTCTTATACGCAATCCGACGCCGATCTGGTTTTCAAACAGGAAATCAATGCCGAGTTTCTCGAGCGCTTCCTCAATATCACGCAGCGTTCGTTCATATGGCGTTGAAGCACCACGTTCGAAATCCTTGATCGTTCGCGAACCGACTTTTGCGAGTTTCGCCAATTCCTCTTGCGATAAACCCAGCCAAGCCCTTGCTGCGCGAATTTGCTCTCTGTTAACCATCGCGTTAGTAATCCGCCCTAGAGACGATCCTTTTAGGGCAGAGCGATCCAAATAGTGCTAAGCCTTATCCTGTGTTCAACTCAGAGGCTGAAAATGAATCCGCGCCTTGGGCTTGTTGAGCGCAACCAGCATCTGGCCTAACGGAATCACATCTCGAATGCGATGGATTGATAGGACGGGAATGGATGTCGTTTGGATAGGTTCGCGAGTTTGGCGGGCTCCAAAGGAGCAAGGAGCTATGCGGAACGACGCGAGCGAAGGCGTTCTTGTCTTGTCGGCGTGAAGCAACAAATTGCCGATGCCGATCCTTCTTGTCGCCGACGCGTTGCCTACGTGAGTTCGCCGCCTCAAATCGGGATGAGGCGCCAGCCGCACACCATATTGTGCGTCAAGCCATGCAGGACCGCGATTGATTTGACCTTGTCCACGCCACGCACCAGAAACTGGCGTAACCCACGATTGCGCGCTTGGGCGTTCGTGCATTCCGCCGTCGCCGCTCGCTGTTTGTAAATGTCCTTGGCCGCTTCCTCGCTCATGCGTTTTCGCCAGGCGGCAATGGCCGGCGCATCGTCTTGTTGCGGGGCGTATCGATCACGACTCTTATCGCGCGGCGCCGGAACGGGCGCGTAGACTTCGGAACCGGCGGCTTCCAATTTTTCGATGTCGTCGAATTTAACGTAGCCGCCATCGACCAGATGTTGATGCGGACGCTCGCCATAGTTTTGGGTCAGCGTTTCGTTCATCGGCGCCATCTTGCCCATGTCGGAACCGTTGTTGTCGACGTCGACGCCAGCAACCGCGCCGCTCCGCGTGTCGGAAGCAAACTGCACATTGTAAGCCGGACGAAACCCGCCATCGGCCATCTTCATCACCCGCGCTTCCGCGTCCGTGGTCGAAGCGCGTGGCTCCTGCTCCTTCTTATTTTCCTGCTCTCTTTCTTTCGCTGTCGCGGGCGCCGATGCGCCCTTCTCATCGCTGTTCGCCCGCTTCTGTTGTTCCCGAAAGGCCCGCTCCTCGCGACGCCGCGCCCGGTCCTGTTGCAGCTCTCGCAGCGCTCGCGTGATCTCGAGAGCTTTCGCGACTCTCTGTTCGCGATCTTGAGCCGCCCGCAAGCGCGCCGCCGCCTCCCGCCGGCTTGCCGCGCCAGGGTCGCTCCGCGCTTCCTGGCGAAGGCGCTCAAGCGCATCAGTCGCTTCCGCGTGACATTCCTCCAGCGTCGAATGCCGGCGAAACGACGCCGCTCCCGCGGCCGCACGCACCCGAACACCGTCTTGCGCCACACGATCCAGATTCGCCACGCCCGCCGCCGCCAACGCCGTGAAACTGTCGATGAGAAGTTGCTCCAGCGCAGCCCCATGCCCAACCCGAAAATCCGCTAGCGTCTTGGCGTTCATGCCAACTCCGCCGCACAGCCACTGATAGGCGATATGATCCTCGCACAGCCGCGCAATGCGCCGTGCGCTCGCCACGCCCTCGACCGTTGCGTAAAGCCACAGCGCCATCAATATGCGCGGATCGCATGGCGGGTGACCGGGTCGGCCTTCAACCGACTTGATTCCGGCAAGCAACGCCGACAGGTCGAGTCCTTCGACAAAGCTCCACACCATGCGAACGCGATGATCGTTTGGAACGAGTTCATCAAGACAAACCGCGCGCAAAGCAATCTGCCGTCGCTCCGCCGTGCGAAGGCGTGCCGCCACCGCGTTTTTGTTCTCCGGCGCGGATTGACACGACAAATCGTCGAACAGTTCCTCACCCTCTTGCTCGCGCATCGGCAAGGCTCCCAAGAATCAAATCCCAAGCTCAAATCTAACCTGTGAATGCCCCCATGACTCCCCAAAATCCAGGAGAAATCAAAAGATTTTCAGGCTCTCAAGAGTTGGGGCCTCCGGCAAACCCGGAGCGGTTCAGATCGTCTTCAGGAGGCCTGGCGATTCGTCCTGGCCTGACGAAAGCCACGACGCGCATCGTCGGTCGAACTGGGGATCCTCGCCCCAACCACTGCGGCTTTTGGCGTAGTAACGGGTCGCGGTCGTTTCGCAAGCTTGCCCCGCCAGTGCCGCGACCGAGGTCGCGGACAGGAACCGTTTCGCCGTGGCTAGAGCCTGATGCCGCAATGTGTAAAGAGAAACGTTTCTGAGATGGAGTTCCTGGCATGCCCTGGTTAGGTGCTTCGCCAATCGTTCGTGAAATTGCTGCCACGAGTCCGCGGCCTCGCCAGCCTCTTGATAAGCACTAAGGAAGCGCTGGAATGTTTGCCGCTCAATTTCTTTCCATCCGATCAGCTCGATTTCCCGCACCTCATCGAGTCCCCGTCCATTGGTATGTTTTGCACACCTAACAAAAAGCGTTTCGCCATCGAGTCGCGCGTCTTTCCACTCGATCGGTCTGACTCCAATTAAAGCTCCGAACGCGACGACGCCGGCGAGCATGCGCGCCGTCCCCCTCCGCTTCGATCGCAAGTGCCCGAGAAGCTTGAGGAATTCGGCGTGAGGCAGGCTTTTGCGCTTTTTTGCGCTGGCCTGCGGAGGGGCCGCTTTGTCTCGCGGACGCGGGCTGGAATTGTCCAGAGTGAAATACAGGTCATCTATCCGTGATTTGTCTGGCCACGCCGCGCTCGAGAGATCCTCGATGGCCAACCGGAACTCCGCGCGATGCTTGCGGATCGTGGCCCGCGCCCAGGCGCCGTGTTGGTCCGCAAACCATGCAATCGCGTGGGCGAGCCGCGCGACATCGTCGGAATCCCATGGCGGATTGGAGCGGCGGATTAATGCGGCGTACTCACGACGGTAATGCTCGAGAGTGTTGAGGGTTCTCGATGGGAGGAGCTTGCAAGCGTCGAGACGCCCGCCGCCAGACATGGCGCCGTCCACCTCGGGTTGGGATTGGACCGGTGGCGTCATCTGACTGATCTCATGCTTTGACCCCGACGGCGATACCTAAATCTTAAAAATATAGCTTGAGCTTAACAATACGGCTCTCATCGTTAGTCGGACATTTAGCAGCTCGGGCCACATATGCCAAGCATAAGCTTTACATTTAGTAGCAGGAGCTTCCTGCTCGGCCTTATTGGTCTGCATTGTTATTACTGCCTCCCCGCCCGCGATTATGCCGCGTCGGCCGTAGGGCCATCCATGATCGGGGCATCGAACAGGGCGCCATCGACTTTGGAAAGGAATTAGGCGCCTCGTATTCTCGCCTACCGACGCTCTTCACGATGAAGGCCAATGAGCGAATCAATAAACCAGAAAAATTGCGATGGGATGCGGCCGATTGCAATAAAATGCATCTTTATGCATTCAAATGCAAAATGCAACAAAATGCATTATGATGCATTTTGATCACGACGCCTTTCAAAAGTGAATCCAGACGCTTCCGCCAACACAATGGTTCTTCATATTGTTGGTGTCCGAACGCTCGCCCCTCGCTTCGTAGCCACGACATGCGGCCCTTCTGCGCGCGTTCGTGCGCCAGAACGCGGTCGCGGAAACATGCCGCGGGAGATGAAAGCCGCGTCGCTAATCCGTCCAATCGGAGCGTGTTGCGTGGCCCGGACTGTGAACGCGTCCTCACCACAGATCAGACTAAGGATATTGCGGGCCGTTTGACGGTCGCCAACTCTGTCCGCAAGCAGGTTGGCAAGTTCGCCCATAAGTTTTGGCTGCATCAGCCGCATCGCATCATTCATACCAGCCCTCGCTAACGCAGACTCATGTGGAGGATTCTCGAATCGGTTAAAATCTGATTTGGCTTGGCGAACACGAGGAGGTTCGTCATGGCGGCGGCGATTGGGCTTCGAGAAGATTATGATGCGGGTGCTATGCGGGCGCTTGCCAAACGCGCGAAGGACGGGCCGCAGGCGCGCCGGCTTTTGGCTCTCGCTTCGATCTACGACGGCGCCTCGCGAAACGGGGCGGCGGAGAACGGCGGTGTTGGCCTCCAGGTCATCCGCGATTGGGTTTTGCGCTTCAACGCCCATGGTCCCGACGGACTCGTCGACCGCAAGGCGCCCGGGCAGACTCCAAAGCTCAATGACGCCCACCGCGCCGCGCTGATGAAAATGATCGAGGAAGGTCCAACGCCGGCAATCCATGGCGTCGTGCGTTGGCGCATCGTCGATCTTTGCCAGTGGGTGTTCGAGGAATTCCGCATCGCCATCGCCGAGCAGACGATGAGCCGAGAACTGCGCAAGATGGGCCTCCGCAAGCTTTCGGCAAGGCCGCGCCATCATGCGCGGGCCGACGGCGCGCTCGAGAATTTTAAAAACGTATGGCCCGCCCCGTCTGCAAGCAGTTTTATCGAGAGCGGCGCTTGATCAGTCTGCAGCAACGTATCCGGCCTTGAGGACAAAGCCTCGTGCCAAGATGGAGATACGCGCGTTCCGGTCCTCATAAGCTTCTCGGCGTCGAGCGCCGTTTTTTAAACCAGGTTTCCGGAACGCCATTCGACTGTTAGGCCATCTCGCTTTCACCACCCGCAAACATCGTCGGCTGATCAGCGCATTATTCGCCGAGCAACCAATGCCTATGCCGCCAGAAGCAAGCCGTTGGCGGTGAATTTTTCACCGCGCCGAAGCACCGCCCAAGCGATCCGCGCCAGCTTGTTCGCCAAGGCCACGATGGCGACATTCTTGTGAACGCGGGCGAGCAAATTCTTGGCCCAACGACCGAGAGCCGCGTCGCGTTCGGCGATGTGCGGAAGCGCCGCCCGTGCTCCATGGATCAACAATTTACGCAAGTATTTGTTGCCCCGTTTGCTGATGCCCAGAAGCCTGGGCTTGCCGCCGGTGGTCGATTGGCGAGGAACAAGCCCCAACCACGCCGCCAGATCACGACCGTGCTCGAAGGTTTCCGCGTTTCCGACAGCGGCGATCAACGCCGAAGCAATCGTCACGCCGACGCCAGGAATCGTGGTCAATCGCCTTGCGTCTTCGCTTTGCTTCGCGAAGGCCGCAAACTCCTTATCGAAGACGGCAATGCGTCGATCGAGTTCCAGCCATTGCCCCCGAACGTCGGCGAGCAGCATTCGTATCCGTGGGCTCAATCGCATCCCCTCTGGCTCTTCCACAAAAGCCGTAAGATATTGTTCAAGCTTCCTTTTGCCTTGCGGAACAATAATTCCTCGTTCCAATAGGATCGCACGCAACTGGTTGATCAAAGCGGTTCGTTCCGCGACCAAACGGTCTCTTGATCTATGGAGCGTCTGTATGTCGAGCTGTTCTTGGGCTTTCACCTCGACGAAACGCATGGTTGGACGCGTCGCGGCTTCGGCGATTCCTTCCGCGTCACGATCATCGTTCTTCTGCGCCTTGACATAGGGCCGTACATATTCGGGCGACATCAGCCGGACATCATGTCCTTGGTTCGCAAACAGGCGGCCAAGGTGATGCGCGCCACAACATGCCTCCATCGCGACGATGCAAGGCGGCAGCTTCGCGGCCAGATTGATCAGCGTCTCTCGCTTTGCGCGCCGACGCAAAACGACCGCGCCAATTTCGTCGAGGCCGACGATGCTGCAAACATTCTTGCCAAGATCAATGCCGAGCACGGAAACCTTCATGATTCGTCCCTCCGGTTTGAGTCTCCGGCGAAGCTACAACGCCGGACGGAGGGGCGGGCCATTCCATAAGTTTCCCAAACCGCCTGGAGGAAATCGCACGCGAAAAAGGTCTCTCGCCCGACAAAATAGAAATTTGGTTTCAAGATGAAGCCCGTGTTGGCCAGAAGAACAAGATCACGCGGCGTTGGGCGAAACGCGGCTCGCGGCCTTGCGCGCCCAAGGATCAACGAACCTCTTCAACCTATATCTTTGGCGCCATTTGCCCCAAGGAAGGCAAGGGCGCGGGCCTCGTCCTGCCTGTGTGCGACACCTTCGCGATGAACCTGCATCTTGCTGAAATAGCCAAGAAGATCGCTCCCGGCGCGCACGCCCTCCTGCTCGTCGATCAGGCCGGCTGGCATATGACCGACAAGCTCGCCGTGCCGGCCAACATCACCATCAGGCCCTTGCCGCCCAAATGCCCGGAACTTAACCCGACCGAGAACGTCTGGCAGTTCATCCGCGACAACTGGCTGTCAAACCGCGTGTTCAACCCAAAATCCGCGATGGCCTTTTTGAGGACGCGGTCGTGCGGGGTTGATAGCGGTTTTCAGCCCCGTTTTGTGTCGCGCGGTGGGCGCCGGCTCGTTGCCGGCGCGTTGGCGGGCCGCGCGATAGCGATTTTTTCCATCGTCCTTGGCATTGGCGGGGCGTTTTATGCGCGACTTCCCCTTCAGCGGCTTCTCTGACATGACAGATCGCGACATGGACGCGCCAAACGATCACGACGTTTCTGGAACGGCTCCTTCCTGCATGACGAGCGCGCAACGCTCGCGGATCGCGCTGAACGTGTCCAGCATGGCCGCGCTGATCTTCAAATACACCTGTCGGCCATGGCGAACGATCTTTCCCGCCGTCTGAAACAGCCGCCAACGCACGGTCTGCACTTGCGCGCGCTCCCATCCGCTCCCCAGCGCGGCGGAGCGAAAACCCAGATACAGATTGTAGGTCAGCACGCCTATGGAAAAGAACACCGCATTGGCTTTGAACGTCCCGCACGGCATGTAGTCCATGCCAAAGCCGATCTTCAGTTCCTTGATGCGGTTCTCGCTGGCGTCGCCGCGTTTCGAATACCATTCAATCGTCGTCGCCGCGTCTTCGTTTTCGCGATTGCTGGCGATGGCGTGATAGCGCCAGGGCGATCTCTCCTCGAATAAATCCTGATCACGAGGGCGGCGCATGACGATCAAGCGGAACGCCTTGTTGGTCTTGTTCATGCAATGAACCGTCGCGGCGATTTCTCCGTCGCGGAACGTTTTCCAATCGGCTTCGGGAATCGCGGTGATCGCCGCCTTCACCGCCGCGTCCTGATCAGCGCCAATCGCGAAGACCTTGCCAGTCTCCTCGCACCAATTGAAAATCTTCGCCTGATAAGCCGCGCTGTCGGCGCGCACCGCCGCGATCTTCTTGCCCTTGGGCATATTGCGTTCGCAGGCTTGCATGAATTCGAGATTGCGCGCCGCCGGAGCTGTATTGCCTTCGCGAAACTCATGGCCGGCGAGAAGGCCGAGTTCGGCGATATGCCCGACCATCGGCATGTAGCCCTTCTCGCCTTTATAAGTGTACTGCGCCTCGCGCTTTTCCGCCACGATCTGCGTCGCATCTATGTCGAGCGTGTAGCATGTGTGGTCGTCCTGCCGCAGCAAGCGACGAAAGACGCCGCGGTTCACGCGTTCCAATCCCGCCGAACCATTGCTCTCGCTCGCATTGGCGCCTAATGCCTGCGCGCCAGAGTTTTGCGCGCCCATGCGCCGCAGCCAATCGCCCGTGGTGTCGCTGCTCGGCATGTCGTCGAGTTGAAGCAGACAGCGCAGCCCTTTGTCGTTTCGCACAACGCGCAAATCCTCCAGCGTCCGTCCACCGCCAGCGAGCATGAGAATCAGCGGGAGGACATGAGCAAAGGGCGCGTATCCCGCAGCACTGCCGGGAGAAGGCAGTTCATGGTCGATCAAGCCGGCCACGCCCATCGCCCGCAAATACTCGCCAACGAGCGCCAACCCGCCATGCGCGGTCATTAATTCGTCCGTCGCCGCCAGCTTGAACGGCAAAACCGTCTGCAATGTCGCCATCGCACCCACCGGGTGAAAGATTCCCGCAATCCAATGTGCCTCATCTTATTCAAAAAGCGGGCTTTTCCGAGTCGCGAGACTAATTCATCGCGGACGTCGGGTTCAAATCCTACGACGACATCGTGGATCACTGCTGCGATGCATGGAACAAACTCGTCGAGCAACCATGGCGCATCATGTCCCTCGGATTGCGAGATTGGGCGCATGGGTTTTGATCAGCGAGGACTGGTATCACATATTCGGACAATGAAACCTTGAAGAAGCTGTCAACTTCTCCCCAATAAAGAAAGCAATTGTCAGAGTAGCCGGCATTGCCGACATAGTCGATCACCACAATCGTAGTCGTATGTATCGTAGGATAGCGTCGTTGAATAAATGATTTGAAATTTAAGCGCGCAGCCAGGATTGCCTGCTCATCCTTGGTGCGTTTCACCATTTCGGTTACGTCGCCTCCGCGACGGATCATAAGGCCGCACCCCCAACCGCCTTTTTCGTCCAGCACACACAATGCGGCGCGAAAGCGGCCGGCGATATCGGTGTCATCGAAAGGCAGATGATTCGCAACGGGCAGGCGGCTCTCTTTCAACGCTTGCTTGGTGAACGGTAGTTCCTCGTTTTCCAAGACGAGCAGGTTAGCTTCTCGTAGCCTCCTCTTGATCAAGGACGTGATCAAGTCGCTGCTGCGTTTTACGACCGAGGCGCAAATCGAGATAATTTGCGAAAGCGTCTCGGGCAGAATAATATCTGACGAAAATTTTTGATTGCACGCCGCGTCGAGAAGGTTATTGATATCAGCAAGCGCCGCCGGGGAAAGTTTCGCTTCGAGGCTTGAAATGTCGTCGCGACGCCCATCGCCGACTGTGCTTTGTAAGAGCGGCGCCATGGTCCTCACGGGCGGCAGCTTGCGACACCGGGCGTTTTTCGGCCGAGCGGTTGGCGCATCGCGAAAGGTCAGCCCGATTCAGAGCGGAGTTCAGCGTCGGAACGCCGATCACCGTCTCTTCTCTTGTCCGAAGGCCTAGCAACTCGAGATAATCGCAGACCGCTTGTCGGTCACCGCAGGCTCTGTTCAATTCTTCGAAAAGATCGAAGTTGTTTCGAACGACTTCGTTGAAGGAGCGGTGACGTTTCTCCGTCCCCAATGCGTCGGCGCACATCGATTCCAGGCGCGCACGCAATTCGACGGGAATTTGGTTGAGGTCCGCCGCCATTTAACGTTCCTCCGTCGTCCGATCGGGGTCGGCTCGCAAGCTCTGGCGCTTTTCCTGGACCCGAGTGGAAATCCGATGGCCGCCGCGCTTATAAACACGGCGGGTGATCGCCTTGTCGGCGTGGGCGGCGCTTTGCGCGAGATCATCGTCGGACACGCCGGCCTCGGCGGCTTCGGTAATGCCCGAAGCCCGCGTGTCCATATTCCACAGTTCCTTTGGCAAGCCGACGGCGGTCGCGATCTGGCGCCAGGCCTTGGCGTAGGAGCGACGATCCATGAAGGGAAGGCCGTCCTTTCGCGTGACGATCGGTCCGTTCGTCGGCGCAGGTGCCCGCGACCGCAGGCAGCGGACGACGAGTGCGCAGGCATCGATGGCATGCGTCACGGGTTGCCCTGTTTTTGAAGTGCGGATGAGAAGGTCGTCGCCGAGACGAAGTCGGTCCCAGGTCAAGCCGCGCCAAACTTTTGCGCCGATGCGGATTTCGCCGGGCTGAAGCGGGTAATCCTCCGACTCGTCGCGCCATGTGCCGATGACGTCGTTCTGACGCAAAAAGCATTCGAACTGGAGCGCTTGCGCCAAGGCGAGGCCCGTTTCATTGCGCTTGAGGGCTTCGGTGACGAAGGCCTCCGCCTGTTCGAATGGCATCGTCTTGTCGCGCGGAGGATTTCGGGGAAAGCGCATGCCCTCCATATCGCTCCTCAGGCGCCGGCAATCCGCGATGCCGCATTCGATTCCATAGCCGAGCAGTACGCGCAGGATCTGAATGCAGCCATAGGCGCGCCTGACCCGTTCCGCGCTTCCTTTGGCGACGGGCATCTTTCAATGCTTGTACCAGCGCCTAAAGTCTTTGGCGTGTAGATGATCAACGCGACGCGCGCCGACCGTCTCACGCTGAATTTTCAGCGAGTCCGCGTAACTTGTCGCGCTGTTGGCCTTCAGATCGCGGTAGGAACTATCCGGGTCCGTCTCATAGAGATCGATCAGGCTTCGCAATGTCCCGTCGTAGCGATAGCGCGGACGATTCAAACTCGCGGAGTCGTCAAGCCACGCCAGCATCTCCGCTTGCGCGGCGGCACAAATATTTTGAATGATCTGCATGGCTGCTTCGTCATCGAGATCGACGAAAATACGCACCGTCTTGGTCGGATATCCGCGCTCGACCGCCTTTTCGTCGGCGACCCAGTAAAGGTCCGAGCGCGCGCTTCCGCCACGCTTCATCACCTTGAGGCCTGGCGCGTAGAGGCTGACAGTTTTGCCCGCAATCAAAAGTGTTGCGTTACGGCGGCGAAGCGACGCGCTCATGATCAAAACACCTCCGGACCGTCTTCGGCGAGGCTGTGATCATTGAAAGCGCCGACGAGGCCTTCACGGCGGTCGAAAAAGCGGATGACTGCTGGAACGTAACGCAGATCGCCAAACAGCGCGCGTCCGGAAGGCAATCCCTCACCCTCGAGCTGGCGCACAATCAGCGGCCAGCGGTGCGCTTCGGACCCTAAAACCATTTGCGCGAGCTGCTTATCGGGGGCGTAGAGCGGGACAGGTGTCCAGACGAAGGCGCGTGCGGGCGCTTGGTTTGTGATTCCATTCTGAAGCTGTTGAGTTCGTTTCGACATAGTGAACCTTCCATCCATTAGTCTTTTACACCAATCTATGGATTGGTTCAATGCACCATTGGAAAAGCCCCGCTTGGTGGTTAACAATGTGCGCCTTCGAAGGGAGCGATTCGTGGCGACTTCAGGCGAGCTGATTGAAATCGTTGCGACCGCTCTGCGGCTTCCGCCGGAGACCTTGACCGTGCACCGTCGTCTTCTGCGAGACGCCGGCCTTCTTTCAAAAAAAGGCCATGGCAAGGCAGCGGCGCGGATGACGTCGTATGACGCCGCCGCAATGGTGCTGGCTGCCGCTGGAAGCCCGTTCGTCAAGGACTCGGTCGAGACGGTCCGTGCGTTTGGTTCGCTGGAAACGGATCGCGACGTGCTGACACGCTTGGAGGCAAACGAGGGCGCTCCCCTGGCGCGCACCCTGCTCGCGCATCTCGCGTATGAGTTCGATGTGCTCAACGACGACGCCAACCGGGGGCGGTTGAGAGGACCCTACACCGAGCTTTTCATTTCGCCGGATGATGAGAATTACTTCGGCATCGGCGCGTTGGATCTTCTCGCCTGCGCAGAAGATCGAAGTGGGTCAGTGATCCGCACGGCTTTCCTTCGACATTTCGAGCGAGAGCCGAGCGCCGAAGTCACATGCGAGGGTTTTTCCAATTTCAAGAACGGACACGTCCCGGCAGACGAGCAAGAATTTCGGTGCCTAGCGTCGCTGCCGCCATTGCTGCAAAAGCGCTCGGTCAGTCCGATGGCGCTCGCTTATATCGCGCTGCGCCTTTGACGCTCTGGGCGAAGCCGGCCCGAACGACATTGTCCGACGCTCGCAGCAATTGTTTGTTTTGAATGCACTTTGGCTGCGCTGCTTTCGCGCAAACGCGATTTGTTACGCTGGCGGCGAGAAGAACGGAGCCTGCGTTTATTGCGAACTCGTTTCAGCCAAAGTCGGCAATCTCGGCATGAAAGCGCGGCTTTGCCGACGCGGAAAAAGGCGTTGCGGAGCTTAGCATTACAGTTGCGTATTTATCTGATTTCTGAATCTCTCGATCACCATGATTCGTCATGGGGATCACGGGATGTCGGGAGCATTGATCGAGACGACGCTGGAGCTGTGGGCGTCGTCGCTGCGCGAGGTGAAGCGTCGGCTGCGACCGCTGTTCTCGCAAGCGCGCGTGGCGCTGTCTGTCGGCGGAGAATTTCCTGGAAGGTCCGCTCGGCGAGGAGCGCCGCAAGACGGGATGGATGCGGGCCGAGGCGGCGGGCGATCCCGGACCCTGGCGGCGGCAGGCGATACTGGGCCGCGGTTGCTGGGACGCCGATGCGCGGCGCGACATCGTGCGCGATTACGCGCTGGAAACACTGGCCGACGACGACGCGGTTCTCGTCGTCGACGAGACGGGGTTCTTGAAGCAGGGCAAGGCATCCCGTGGCGTCGCGCGGCGATACGCGGGATCGGCGGGCAAGATCGCCAACCGCCAAATCGGCGGCTTCGCCTGCCATGTCGCGCCGCGCGGCCACGCCTTCATCGACCGCGAATTATATCCGCCCAAAAGCTGGACGGACGATCCGGCGCGCATGGCCAAGGCGCATGCGCCGCGAGAGATCATCGACGGCGCCTCGGGCGGCTTCACGACCAAGCCGGCGCTGGCGCTGGCCATGATCGAGCGCGCCATCGCGGCCGGAGTTCCATTCTCCTTCGTCGCCGCCGACAGCGTCTATGGCGTCGGCGACATCGAGACGGCGTTGCGGCGCGCCGGCAAGGGCTACGCGCTCGGCGTCAAAAGCAATCAGCCGTTCCATTCCTGGGGCAAGCCGCGGCGGGTCGCCGGAACGGCGCAGGACACAGCGGACGCTCTGCCCGCGTCCGCATGGCGCCGTCTCTCGGCGGGCGCGGGAACGAAAGGCGAGCGCTTGCACGACTGGGCCTATCTCGAACTCGCCGATCTCGATGGCGGCGACTACAACGCGGCGCTCGCTTGGCAGCCATGGACGCGCGGACTTTTGATCCGCTGTAAAATCGCCGACGGCGACTTCGCTTTTTTCACGACATGGGCTCCGCGGGGAACGACCATCGAAAGGCTGGCGAAAATCGAAGGACATCGCTGGGCGATCGAAGACAGTTTCGAAACGACGAAGAACGAACTCGGCCTCGATCATAACGAAACGCGCTCTTGGCATGGCTGGCGACGTCACGTGTCGTTGGTCATGCTCGCCTTCGCGATGATGGCGGCGATCCGCGTTCACGCCAACACTGTGTCGCCGCCCCCAAAAACAATGCGGCGCAAAGCCAAGACGCTCAGCCGACTTCGGAACTGACGAGCCCGTCGCTCATCCGCTGGTCCATCCAGGAAATCCGCCGCCTCGCCACGCGCCTCGCTCGAAAACGCATCCAACCAGAGTTCGTCATTGCATGGTCCCTCTGGCGACGAGCCCATCAAGTCGATGGCACGTCGCGCCCATCTCAAAATGCAACTGTAATGTTAGGCTGAACTTCCAGCCTCGAAATCGCTTAAGGCGCTGAGTTTCAATTGGAATTTCCGATTTTAGGCGCAGAAATGTAGCCATGTAAATGGTTGGTTTATGATTGCATTATTGGTGATGCAGCTTTATCATTCAGCCATGTATATCGAAGCCGTCCCCAACCGGAACTCGCCGCCCGCCATCCTCCTGCGCGAATCCTATCGCGAGGACGGTAAGATCAAAAAACGCACGCTGCTCAATCTCACCGACTGGCCGACCGAACTCGTCGAGGGGTTTCGCACCCTTCTCAAAGGCGGGAAGGCGAGCCCCGTCGGCGAGGATCCAGATCATTTTGCGCCGCTCCTTGCCGCATGGTCATGTCGCCGCCGTGCTCGGCGCCTTGCGTAAGATCGGTCTCGACCGCATTCTCGGGCCGGCGGGCAATCGCTGTCGCGATCTCGTTATGGCGATGGTCGTGATGCGCTTGCTTTCGCCCGCCTCCAAGCTCGCCACCGCCCGCATGCTCGACGCCGCCACGGCGTCGACGAGTCTTGGCGAGGTTCTCGAACTCGGCGATGTCGACGAGAACGAACTCTATACCGCCCTCGACTGGCTCGGCGAACGTCAGGAGCATGTCGAGAAAGCGCTCGCCCGCAAGCATTTGCACGATGGAACGCTGGTGCTCTACGACGTGTCGTCGAGCTATGTCGAAGGGCGCTGCTGCGAGCTGGCCAAACGCGGCTACAATCGCGACGGCAAGAAGGGCAAGCTGCAAATCGTTTACGGCCTGCTGTGCGCGCCGGACGACTGTCCGGTGGCGGTCGAAGTGTTTGAAGGCAATACCGCCGATCCCAACCCGCTCAGCGCGCAGATCGACAAGCTCAAACAGCGCTTCGGTTTGAAGCATGTCGTGCTGGTCGGCGATCGCGGGATGATCACCCAGGCGCGCATCGACGAAGAGCTGCGACCTGCCGGACTCGATTGGATCACCGCGTTGCGCGCGCCCGACATTCAGGCTCTCGCCGTTGGCGGCGCCTTGCAAATGTCGCTGTTCGACGATCGCGACATGGCCTCGATCACCTCACCCGATTTTCCTGGCGAACGACTGATCGTCTGCCGCAATCCCGACCTCGCGAAGTTGCGGACGCATAAACGCGAGGAGTTGCTCGCCGCGACCGAACGCGATCTAGGAAAAATCGTAGCGGCGGTCGGACGACAACGCGGGCCTTTGCGCGGCGAGGCGGAAATCGGCTTGAGAGTCGGCAAGGTCATCAACCGCCACAAGATGGCCAAGCACTTCGATCTGACGATCGGCGACGCGAGCTTTTCTTTTCGCCGCAAGCATGACGCCATCGCAGCGGAAGCCGCTCTCGACGGCGTCTACGTCGTGCGCGCCAACGTGCCGGCCCCCGACCTCGATGATGCCGCGACAGTCGGCGCCTACAAGAGCCTGGCCCAGGTGGAGCGGGCTTTCCGCTGCCTGAAGACCATCGACCTGCATGTGCGCCCGATCCATCACTGGAACGCCGATCGTGTGCGCGCCCATGTGTTCTTGTGCATGCTCGGGCTCTACGTCGAGCATCACATGCGCGATCAACTCGCGCCGATGCTCTACGATGAAACCGATCACGAGGCCGCCAGCGCGGCAAGAGTCAGCATCGTCGCCAAGGCCGAGCGTTCGCAAGCCGCAAAGGCGAAAGAGGCCACTGGCCACACGCCGGACGGCCTTCCCGTGCATAGCCTGCGGACGCTGCTCGCCGATCTCGCCACCTATTCCCGTATCGAGGCGACAACCGCCTTGAACGAGAAATATGTCTTCACCCTCTACACGAGGCCAACACCGACCCAGCAACGCGCCTTCGAACTCCTCGACGTCAACCCCGAATGTAGCCAGTAACGCCAACCTCGCTCGCTGCAATGTGACGCGAGATCAGTAACTTATCGTTTTGCAAAGATGGAAGTTCAGTTTAGGGTAACAGCTTCGGTAACGCTAAAGTAACAGGGGGGGGGAGCAGTGGGTAACTTCTTGATTTTTATGGCGCGCCCGAAAGGATTCGAACCTCTGACCCCCAGATTCGTAGTCTGGTGCTCTATCCAGCTGAGCTACGGGCGCGTGTTGCAGGGAACCGTTTTTTTCATTCGATGAGGTTCGATGCATCCTGGGAGGCTTCTAGTCTGATCGAGGCCAATTGGCAAGACCGGGATCGCGCCCCTTTGCGTGGAGCCGCGGCGAGCGATCCGACGATCGGACTATCGCTTTACGGAGCGATTGTTTCGCGCGTCCTGAAGCGCACTCTCTTGACCGCTCCATCGTGTTTCTGTTCGCGCGGGATCGCGCCGACGGGCCTAAAAATGATCACCTCCTTGAAGAAGATGCCGACGAAATTGGCGCGGCGCTTGATCTTTCCGTTGGACCGCTCGATTGGATTGGTGAAATATCTCTTGGTCCCATGAACTTTCGGGAAAGAGGTGAAGGCGCACCCATGCGCCACGGCGCCATGTCGCGCGCGGTCTCTCCAGCCGGTTAGCGGTCCACCGCGGGCTTTCTTGCGTTATTCGACCGGCGGTCTTCAACGGAAGGAGCCATGTTCGCCCGGCGATTTTTCATTCGTCGATCCATCGCGAAAGCTCGATGCCATCGCAGAATCTTAACGTAAAGTCGGTAGTCGCTATTCGAGCCTTATGCACCGCGTTCCTTCCGTCGACCGCCGCCTTGGCGAGGAGTAGGCATGATTGTTCTGAGCATAGTTACGCCTTGCTATAACGAGGAAGCCGGAATCGCGAAATGTTATGAGAGCGTGCGGGCGCTGATGGCCGCGCAATTGCCGGAAATGGACTACGAGCACATATTCATCGATAATTGCTCGGAGGATCGCACCGTGACCCTACTCCGAGCGATCGCCACCAGCGACAAGCGCGTCAAGATCATCATCAATTCGCGCAACTTTGGACCCGCGAGATCGCCCTTCCATGGAATCCTCCAGTCCTCGGGGGACGCAACCATCCCGATTCTCGCGGACCTTCAAACGCCGCCCTCCATAATTCCGGAGATGGTCGGGCTGTGGTCGCGAGGCGCCAAGGTGGTTATCGCGGTCAAGCGGCGCAGCGACGAACGATTCTTCTGGAGGCTCGCGCGAGACGCCTACTACAAGCTCATGGGGAAACTGTCCCGGGTCGAACAGATACCCAATTTCATTGGGTTTGGCCTCTATGATCGATGCGTGATCGACGCGATGCGCCAACTAAAGGAGCCCGAGCCGTATTTCCGCGGCCTGGTCATGGAAGTTGGATTCGACCGGGCGACCGTCGAATATGATCAGCCGCCGCGACTTCACGGCCGTTCGAGTTACAGTTTGTTGTCGCTCGCCGATTATGCATTGGTGGGTCTATCAAGTTATTCGCGCGCGCCGTTGCGGATAATGACGTTTCTTGGATTCCTTGTCTCCCTGCTCAGTTTCCTGGTCGGCCTCGGTTATCTCGTCATCAAGATCATGTTCTGGAACAGCCTGCCAATCGGCGTCGCCCCGGTGCTCATCTCGATATTTTTTCTGGGCGCGATTCAACTCTTCGCCCTTGGGGTCGTGGGAGAATACATCGGGCTTCTCTTGAATTATTCCAGACAATTTCCCCTGGTCATCGAAAAGGAAAGAATAAATTTCGACTAGCGAAACGCGGCGACCAAACGGATTGGGGCGACGCTTCTCAAAGGCGGTGAAGAGCCAGGCGCGTTTCGCGCGCCTGGCGATCGTTGTGTCGTGGCGACAATATTGATTATTGAAGGGGCGCGCTTTGGCGTCGGCGATTTCATCCGACGCGGATTGGAGCCGGACTGGCCCGGCCCCACCCGCAGCATGCTCGGACAACTCAAGTCAAGCTTGGTCACCCGATGGACGATTCACTTAACCGCCGCGATAGCGCCGTTCGGCCTCGAGGTTTTCGCGCGACATCTCCCGCGTGAAGGGCGACACGAGCCGCACGCGCTGACCAAGATATTGGTCAATCTGCGCCATGGTCGTCTCGACAATGTCGCGGCCGTCGGCGAGGTCGCGATACCATTGCGTCGTCCAATCGACCGTCTGGCCGAAGTCCAGTAGCGGCGACCAGCGCAGCGCCTCGCGCGCCTTCGTCGTGTCGAGGCGCAAGAGATGAGCCTCATGCGGATGATCGCCATGATCGCGCGACCAACTGGCGTCGCCGCCGTAGGTCTCGATGAACCGGGTGACCAGCGTTTCGACGCTCTGCTCGGCGCCCGCGCCCGGACCAAAATTCCAACCGCCGTCCGCGCGAACGGCGCCGGTCAACGCCGCCTCGATCAGCATCAGATAGCCCGTAAGCGGCTCCAGCACGTGTTGCCAAGGCCGCACCGCGGCCGGATTGCGAATATGCAAGGGGCGATCCGCCAAAAACGCGCGAAAGGCGTCGGGAACAATCCGGTCGGCCGCGAAATCGCCGCCGCCGATCACATTGCCCGCGCGCGCGGTGAGAATCTTGGCGCCATGCCCATTGGAAAAAAAGCTGTCGCGATAGGCGCTCGCCACAAGCTCGGCGCAGGCCTTGCTGTTGGAATAGGGATCGTGTCCGCCGAGCGCGTCGGTCTCGCGATAACCCCAGACCCAATCCTTATTCTCGTAACATTTGTCCGTGGTGACGACGAGGACCGCGCCCACGCTCGGCGTCGCGCGCGCGGCCTCCAGAACGTTCACCGTGCCCATGACATTGGTGGCGTAAGTGGAAACCGGATCCGCATAGGCGGCGCGCACGAGGGGTTGCGCCGCCATGTGAATGACTATCCGCGGCGCGACCGCCGTCATGGCTTCGCGCAGATGATCGAGATCGCGTATGTCGCCGCGCACATCGTCGATGAATTCGCCGACGCGCGCGAGGTCGAACAAACTCGGCGCGCTTGGCGGCTCCAGCGAATAGCCGGTGGCGCGCGCGTTGAGCCGCGACAGCATCAGCGACAGCCACGAACCCTTGAAACCCGTGTGGCCCGTGACGAAGACGCGCTGATCGAGCCAGAATGCTGAAGATATCACCAGATTTTCCACTTCGCTTGGCCGGAGGTCCACTGTTCCTCGAGATAGATTTTGTCGCGTAGCGTATCCATCGGGTGCCAGAATCCGTCGTGCACGAACGCCCGCAACTCGTCGCGGGCGGCAAGCGCGTTGAGCGGCCCACGCTCCCAGATAGTCGAAGTCGCCCTCGATCAGTTCGCCGACCTTGGGCGAAAGCAGGAAGAATCCGCCATTGATCCAGCCCGACTCGGCGACCGGTTTTTCCGCGAAGGCGGTGACTCGTTCGTTGTCGAGCGTCATCGCCCCAAAACGCATCGCCGGACGCGCCGCGACCACGGTGGCGAGTTTCCCATGGGCCTTGTGAAACGCCAGTTCCGCCGTGAAGTCGACGTCCGCGAGCCCATCGCCATAAGTCAGCGCGAAGACTTCTTCTCCCGCGACATGGTCCAGCACGCGCTTCAGGCGCCCACCCGTCTGAGTGCCGTCGCCCGTGTCGACCAGCGTGACGCGCCAGGGCTCGGCCGTTTCCCGATGCACCTCCATCGCGCGCGTGCGCATGTCGAACGTCACGTCCGACATATGCAAGAAATAATTCGAGAAAAACTCCTTGATGAAATATCCTTTGTACCCGAGACACAGCACGAATTCATTGAAGCCGTGCGCCGAATAGGTCTTCATGATGTGCCACAGGATCGGCCGCCCGCCGATTTCCACCATGGGCTTTGGCCTGACGGAGGTTTCCTCGGCGAGCCGGGTTCCCAGGCCCCCGGTTAGAATCACTACCTTCATGGCGTTGGTCTTTCGAATACACTTCGACCGAGCGGAGCAAGGGCGGTCGACGATCAAGGCGGGCGCGCTCCCGGAACCGGCGCGCCGGGCGCTTGACCGCGTCAGCCTGCTTTCTTGGTTATTCGAAATATGGACGCCAATTGGTTAATGCTTGGCTTATCCGCGCCGAACAAATGTCGCCGAGGGTGGAAAACGGTTGGCGAAGCCGAAAAAACAGCGAGACGGGTGCCACCCAACCGCCGCGCAACCGGCGCCCTTCCGGGCGCAAGGCTCCATGGCGAAGTGCGCGAAAAGACGTGGCGCCCGGCGATCGCCGCCTCCGGCCCATGAAAACACCCGCGCGACGCTAGGCCTTCTTCACGAATTCCACGCGCAGGACCAAATTCTTGATTTTATCGGAGCGACACTCGATTTCTTCCTCGCTGTCGGTGAGCCGGATGTTCTTGAACGTCGCGCCGCGCTTCAGCGTGGTCGAGGAGCCCTTGACCTTTAAATCCTTGACGAGGGTTACCGTGTCCCCGTCCTTGAGTTCCGCCCCATTGGCGTCCCTGACTGTCATGTGTTCACGTCCTGAAGTGTCGCGAAGCCGAAGCGGCGAGATACTCATAGCCATCTCGCCGTCGTGACCGCAACCGGCGCGTCGCCGCGACCCTGGCCGCGACCGCGCGCTCGTCCCGCTAGTTCATGTGCCAACCATGGCTGACGATGATCGATTCGCCGGTCATGGCGTTCGTCTTGAACGCGGCCAGCATCAGCGCCACCTCCGCGACGTCGCTCACCATCGTGAACTGCTTGTCGACGGTCTCGCCGAGCATCACCTCCTTGACAACTCGCTCCTCGGTGATGCCGAGATCGTGCGCTTGTTGCGGAATCTGCTTCTCGACCAACGGCGTCATGACGAAGCCGGGACAAATGACGTTGGCGCGCACATTATGCTTGGCGCCTTCCTTGGCCATGGTTCGGGCGAAACCCAGCAGCCCGTGCTTGGCGGCGACATAGGCGGATTTGAGCGGCGACGCCTCGTGGCTGTGGACGGAGCCCATGTAGATCAGCGCGCCCGCGTTTTGGGGATACATGTATTTGAGGCAAGCCTTGGTGGTCAGAAAGGCGCCGTCGAGATGAATGGCCAGCAGCTTTTTCCAATCCGCGAAGGGAAACTCCTCGATCGGATGCACGATCTGAATGCCGGCGTTGGAGACGAGAATGTCGATCGCGCCAAAGTTCTCGGCCGCGAGATCGACGCCGGCGTTGACCTCATCCTCGTTGGAGACGTCCATCGCCACGGCGAATGCGAGAGTTTCGGGTCCGAGACTGGCGGCGGTCGCCTTGGCCGCGTCGATGTTGAGATCGGCGATGGCGACCCGGCCTCCGGCCTCGATGAAACGCTTGGCGATGCCGAGGCCGATGCCGCTGGCGGCGCCGGTGATGAACGCGACCTTGCCATTGAGCTCCATGGAATTCATCCCTTTGTTATGCGAGATAGTCGTGAACGACCTTGCCGAGGCCGAGCGTGAGATCCGCCAGAATATGCGTCGCGGCGACGATTTCGCGCACGGGCAGATCGGCGACGGGCGCCAGCGCGTGCGGATGCAGTTCGAGCGTGCCGGGACCCGACCACGCCCCTTTTATGTCGACCTCCTCCAACCGATAATCGACGAGCTCCAGAATGCGCGGACCGCCGTCGACATGCGGGATGATTTTCAAGAGATAGTTAGGGACGGCGAATGACTGGGCGATCGCCGCCAAGTCGAGCGCCTCGTATTTGAAACCCATCACGCCGGTGGCGACGCGCACCGGGCCGTAATCGAGGGTGCCGACCAGTGCGTCGGTGGCCACGGCGAGGGAGGGCTGCGCGTATTTCTTGGGGAACCCCCATAATTCGCGACCGCCAAAGATGGGCGGACCATCGTTGAGATACATCGAATGGGTGTAATTGCCGGGTTGGCCGTTAAACAGCACGGGAATCACCTGTCCCGATTCGGTGTAATCGCCAAAACCAGTCGAATTCGGCATTCGAATGAATTCATACTTCACCAGCGGTTCATCGACGGTGAGCGGCTCCGGCAAAATCCGTTCAAGCGCCTCGCGGTCGGTTCGATACGTGATGACAAAATATTCACGATTGTAAAAACGATACGGACCGCGCGGAAAGGCGGGGTTCGTCAACGGCATGGCGAAAGCGCGACGGCGGACTTCATCGATTTTCATGGGCATGCCTTCCGCGTTCAACCCGTTAGGGGCGTATCCTCGGTCAGATCGAGAACATTGACTATTCCCGGACAACGGGCGCGGCCCAGCCATCTCGGATGATTAAGCGTTGTCGCGACGTCGCGAACACCGTCGGACCAATTGCGCTCCATCGTGACGCGGGAGAACTCGTAATCCTTCGAGGCGCTTTCAAAGAGCGCGCGACGATGGATAAGATGCACGATGGTGAGCGAGGCGTCGCGGCTTCCCTCGTCGAGCGCGCGCCAGTCGGGATCGTCGAGCAGCGCCTCGGGAAGCTTGGCGCTCAACTTCTTGATCGCCGCGCTTTGCCGATGCGCTCGAGACAACATGTCGGTGTTCAATCGGGTGCGGCTCGAAAAGCGAATGTCTTTCTCGCGCTGGGCGATTTCCATTAGCGTCTTCGGCAATTCGCCGCGCGAACTGAACAGGTCGATCTGGAAAACG
This sequence comes from uncultured Alphaproteobacteria bacterium, assembly GCA_963699455.1. Taxonomy (GTDB): domain Bacteria; phylum Pseudomonadota; class Alphaproteobacteria; order Rhizobiales; family Beijerinckiaceae; genus Methylocystis. The sequence continues at coordinate 723,897 of CAVOTY010000008.1, forward strand.
CAGCAATCCCCCGCGCATCCCTCGAAGTCGAGCACATATTGCAGGGGCGTGTTCGAGACTATGCCGCCGTCCCAATAGAATTCGCCGTCTATTTCGACCGGCGGGAACGAGGGCGGCAGCGCGCCGCTGGCCATCACATGCTCGGGCCCGATCCGGCGATAATTGGTGTCGAAATATTCGAAATTGCCGGTGCGCGCGTTGACCGCGCCGACGCTGTAGCGAATCTCGCCGGCGTTCAACAAATCGAAATCGACTAGGCGAAGCAGCGTTTCGCGCAGCGATTTTGTGTCGTAAATACTGACCTCGCCGGGCTTATAGGGCCAGCCGGGCAGCGGCGGCGGCAGGCGCGGCGCGAAGAAACCCGGCACGCCGAAGGCCGCCGTCATCGCCGAGCTGGTCTCGTTGAAGAGACGCCGGCTCGCTTCGTCTTCCGCGATCGGCGCGCCCAGCAGGCAACTCGACGTCTGGCGCCAGAATTCCGCGAGACGCTCGGCGCGCCGCTCGGGCGGATTGCCGCAGATGATCGCGCCGTTGATCGCGCCGATGGAAATGCCGGCCAACCAGTCGATTTTGATGTCGGCGCCGAGCAAGGCTTCATAGGCGCCGGCCTGGTAGGAGCCCAGGGCTCCGCCGCCTTGCAGCACCAGCGCGACCAATTCTTTTTGCGAGTTCGGCATGGGCTTGGGGAAACTCGGGACAGAGGCTTGGGCTCGCGGCATCCCAATCGCCGCATCCTAATGCCTATTGTCGCCGAATTCTAACGGATTTTTGTGCGGCGCCCCAAGAGACGACAAAGCCGGAGCTTGTTTCATCGCGGCTCAAGCGCGCGCGCCTTGTACCGTCCTCGCGATGCATTGCAACGCGTCGGTCTCGCTCCTAAGATGAATTCGAGTCGGAATTCTCCAAGCGGCGGATAAAACATGCCAGAGGCCATTCGGAGCGCGCTCCCCGCCGTCAAGACTTCCGACGGCGCTTCGACCTCCGGCGCCGTGCTGGCCGACGCCAGCGACCGCGCGCTGCACGCCGGCGTCGCGCGTTTCACCGGCGGCCTGTCTCCGGCCGCGCTCGCCGGAGCCTACTGGGATTGGGCCGTCCATCTCGCCGCCTCGCCCGGCAAGCAGATGCAACTCGCTGATAAGGCATGGCGCAAGGCTTTGCGTTTTTGGCGCTACGCCGCCTGCGCCGCTCTGCCGGGCGCCGAACCTTGCGTCGAGCCGCTGCCCCAAGACAAGCGTTTTTCGGGCGAGGCCTGGCGACAATGGCCCTATAATCTGATCCATCAATCCTTCCTGCTCAATCAGCAACTGTGGCACGGCGCCACCACGGACGTGGGCGGCGTCACCAAGCAGCACGAGGGCGTCGTCGATTTCGTCGCGCGACAGGCGCTCGACATGTATTCGCCGTCGAATTTCCTGCTCACCAACCCGGAGGCGCAAAAGCGCACGCTGGAGCAGGGCGGCGCCAATCTACTTCGCGGCTTTCATAATTTCCTCGAGGATATCGAACGCGCCTCGAGGGGCGGCAAGCCCGTCGGCTGCGAAGCGTTCAAGCCCGGCCGGAATGTCGCGGTCACCCCGGGCAAGGTGATTTACCGCAACCGCCTCATCGAGTTGATCCAATACGCGCCGTCGACGCCATTGATGCGCCCCGAGCCGGTGCTGATCGTCCCCGCCTGGATCATGAAATATTACATTCTCGATTTATCGCCGGGCAATTCGCTGGTCAGATTTCTGACGGAGCAAGGCTTCACGGTTTTCATGATTTCATGGAAAAATCCGGGTCCGGAAGACCGCGATCTCGGCATGGAGGACTATCGCAAGCTCGGCGTGATGGCGGCGATGGACGCCGTCGCCGGACTGATTCCGGGGTCCCGGATTCACGCCGTCGGCTATTGCCTAGGCGGCACCCTGCTGGCCATCGCCGCCGCCGCGATGGCGCGCGACAAGGATTCGCGCCCGCGAACGTTGACGCTGCTCGCCGCGCAAACCGATTTCACCGAGGCCGGCGAACTGTCGATCTTCATCAACGAAAGCCAGCTGCGCTTTCTCGAAGACCTGATGTGGGAGGACGGCTATCTCGACACGAAGCAAATGGCCGGCGCGTTCCAGTTGCTGCGCTCCAACGACCTTGTCTGGTCCTATGCGCTGAAGGCCTATCTGCTGGGCGAGCGCGCGCCGATGAACGACCTCATGGCATGGAACGCCGACGCGACGCGCATGCCCTACAAAATGCACTCCGAATATCTGCGAAAGCTGTTCCTCGACAACGATCTCGCCGAGGGACGGCTGCGGGCGGACGGGCGGGCGGTCGCCCTGCACGACATCCGCGTTCCCATATTCGCCGTGGGCGCGCAACGGGACCATGTGGCGCCCTGGCGCTCGACGCACAAAATCCATTTGCTGACGGACGCCAAGGTCACCTATCTGCTCGCCAGCGGCGGACATAACGCCGGCATCATCGCCGAACCCGGCAACGCGTTCGCCCGCTATCAAGTGCTGACCAGGGGCGCCGACGAGCAATATGTCGATCCCGACGAATGGGCGGGGATCGCGGCCCGAAAAGAGGGCTCCTGGTGGCTCGAATGGGTCGCATGGCTCGCGGCGCGCTCAAGCGAACCGGCCGCCCCGCCGCCGATGGGCGAGGCGCTTTGCGACGCGCCAGGAACATACGTGTTTCAACCCTAATCCGCGCGCGCCGCATGCTGGGAATAAGGCCTACTTCGCCTTGATCTCGATCTTCTTCTCGGGCTTTTGCGCTTCCGCCGTTTTCGGCAGACGCACCGTCAGGACGCCCTTATCGAAGGCCGCGTCGATCTTGTCCGCGTCCACGCCCTCGGGAACGCGGAAGACGCGCTTGAACGAGCCGTAACGGCGCTCGGAAAAAAAGTGATCCTTGTCCTTCTCTTCCCGCTCGTCCTTTTTCTCGCCGCTAATGACGAGATTGCCGTTCGAAAGCTTCACCTCGACATTCTTTTCATCAAGACCAGGCAACTCCGCCGTGATGGCGAATTCCTTGTCCTTTTCGACGAGCTCCACGGCCGGCATCGCCGGCCACCCCGCGAAAAACCGTTCCAGGGGTTCGAACTCCGCAACCCCCTTGCGTCCCGAAAAGTCGTTGAACAGGCTGTTCATCTGCCGCCGCAGGGCCTCGAGCGGATGAAAGTCGAAAAGCTCCGAATAGGGCGTGGGCGCCGAAGACGCCTTTTTCACGGGAACGTTGGTTTCCTGATTGGCCATGATATCCTCCATCGCCGCGGCGGCGATCAAAACGCGGCCGCGAACAACCCTTTCGCGCCTTCAAAAAAATTAGAACGCGCACCGACTTAGGTGGTTTCGAATATTTCATGCGCAAGTGCGGCGAGGAGACGCGCGGCGCTCGACGCGCGCATCGGCGCCGCTTGCCCTTTCGTTCTGGCGCCGCCGGTGCTATTGGGCGCGCCGACATCAATGAAGGGGCGTGCAATGAGCGGGATTTGGTTGGCGACGGGCGAGGCGACGGTGCTGGCGGCGGATGGGCAATACACCGACGCGATGCCGGAGGTGATGATCGGCAATGTCAAGGGGCCGGTCGGCCACGCCTTCGCCGGAATGGCCGGACAGGTCGCCGGCCATCCCCGCATGTTCGTCATTCGCGACCTCAATCAGCAGGTTCGCCCGGCGACCATGATGACCACCAAGATGACCGTGAAATCCGAGGCCTATGTCGAACTCCTGGGCGGCGTGGTGCAGGCGGCGACCGCCGACGCGATCATCGATTGCGTCGCGGAGGGCGTGCTGCCGCGGGCCGAGCTGAACGAATTGTGCATGGTGATCATGGTCTGGCTCGACCCCAGGTGCGCCACCGACGAAAATCTCGACCGCAAGGACCTCTACCGCACCAATTACGACGCCACGAAACTGGCGATTTCGCGCGCCGTGAAGGGCGAGCCGAGCGTCGACGAATTGATCAAGAACCGCAAATCCGTCTCGCATTACGCGCTGGAGGGCGTGTTCGAGGTTTGACGCGGGTCATGGCCGTGGAAATGGCGTTACGCGGGGTTGCTTGGTCGCGTCAGGCCGATCACCAACCCTTCCGTGAACCAGGTGACGAGAAATTGGGCGAGACGCTCGGCCGCCGACTGGCTCTCGTTCTGGAAGGCGACGAGCTGGCATATGTCGCCGAAGGAGTGACCGGCGATCGCCTCGTTGAGCGCCACGAACTCGTCGGCGTCCAGCTCCCGATAATTGGGGTCGAATTCACGGCGCCAAACGGCGATCGTCTCGCGGTCCGCCGCCTCCATCGGAGGCTCCACGGACGCATCATCTTGATCGGCCGGCGCTCGCTCCTCGTCCGAGGTGGCGGCGTCATAGGCCCGCAGCACGCCCGCCGCGACATCGAGCAATCGCAGGCTCGGATGAAACTCGAAGGCGAGGCGAGGCCAGTCTTCCGGAGAAAATTCCGCCAGGGTTTCGATGTTTTTCACGGGCGCGTCGGCGGCGTCGTAGGCGTCGGTCAGCGCGCGTTCGAAACAGGCGAGGCCGATCGCGCGCGCATTGGAGCCCCAGGCCTCGCTCTCCCGCATGAAGTCGGGCAATTGCGTCGAATACCAGCGGGCGTTGCGCAGGCTCGATGGATTTGCGTCGATGAACGCCTCGACGAGCGCTTCGAAATCGTCGTCGCCCAGCAAAACGCGCAACGCCGGATAATCCTCGTCGAAATATTCCGAAAGCCGCAGGCGGTAGGCGTTGACGTAGACGCCCAGCATCGTCGCGCGATCGGCGCCGCGCGGCGGCGCGGCGATATCGAGCAGGCCGGCGTCTTCCGCGTCGCCGGCGAGAATAGCCGCCTGAAACGCGGCCTGCAGGTCGCTCAGTTTCACGCCGCGCTCCGCGCGGCGTCGGCGGCGATCGACGTGTCGATGTCGCGCATGCGCTGAAGTTCGGCGAGCAATTCGTCGAAGGGCGGAAAATTATCGTCGCGCTCGACCATCGTGGCGACGTCTCCGAACCGCCGCCGCGCCCGCTCGTAAAGCGCCCAAACCTCCTCGCGGATGGGTTGATCGTGAGTGTCGATGCAGTGAGTGCCGCTGTCGGTGTGTCCGGCCATGTGAAATTGCGCGACGCGCTCCTTCGGCACGGCGTCGATGAACGCCTCCATGTCGAAGCCGTGATTGAAGCCAGAAACGAAAACATTGTTCACGTCGAGCAACAGCAGGCAGTCGGCGCGCTCGGCCATGCGCCCCACGAATTCCCATTCCGGCATTTCCGACCCGGCGAAGGCGACATAGGTCGAGGCGTTTTCGACGACGAGGCGGCGCTTGAGAACATCCTGCGCGCGGCCGATGCGTTCGACCACGTGATCCAGGGCTTCGCTCGTGTAGGGAATGGGCAGCAAATCGTGAAGATTGCGGCCATGCACGCCCGTCCAGGCCAGATGGTCGGAAACCCAAGCGGGCTCGATGCGTTCGGCGAGCGCCTTCAGCTCCTTGAGATAATCAAGGTCGAGCGGGTCGGTCGAGGCCAGCGACATCGAAACGCCATGCATGACGATCGGGTAATCGGCCCGAATACGCTCCAGCATGGCCAACGGCCGGCCGCCGGGGACCATGTAGTTCTCGGAAATGATCTCGAACCATTCGACCGGGGGGCGCGTCGAAAGGATTTCCTCGTAATAAACCGGCCTTAAGCCAAGTCCATAACCCAGGCGCGGGAGCGTCTCCATTCGAAATCCTCCGGCGACCAACGCCCGGCTCAACGAACTCTCGTCGTCCTAACCGACAAGCGCGCCGAGGCGGCCGGCGCCCGCGTTGGAGGACGTCTCGGCCGCCGCGATCGCGGCTTAGTCCATCACCTTTCCGCCGGCGTCCGCGCAAGCCTTTTCGGACTCCACGAAAATCCAGCCCTGGCCCTTGCAAGCATTCGCGCCCTTGCAGCTGTTCTTCGGGGTCATGCAATCGGTCTTGCCCTTGCAGGCGTTGGCGCCCAGGCAATGCACCTTGGCCGGCGCCGCCGCGGCCGCGCTCACCGCCCCGGCCAGGGCAAGCGAAACCGCCGCGATGGCGAGGGCGGCTCCAGATCGCGTGTTGTTCTTCATTGGTGTTCCCTGCCTCGTGGATATGGTGTCGGTTTTGGTCGCGAACAGCCGTCATGGCGCGTTCCCGCCGCAAGCATCGGCAGGATATGCCGCCTTTGGCGAGCTTGCAACAGTCGGAAGCGGCGAACAAAAAAGGGAGCCGCGACGCGGCTCCCTGGGTTGTCGCAATTTCCCGCCACGGCTTTCGCTTGGCGATTAATGCTTACTTCGCGGGCTCGGTCGGAGCTTCGGGAGCCGGAGCCGGCGCGGCGTCGTTCATTTTCTTGCCCGAGCAGCCCGCCTTGGCGTTGCACTTGTGCTTTTCGCCATGATGCTTGTGGTGATGATGGTGATGACGGTGCCTGGCCGCGGCCGGAGCGGCGCCGGCGAGAACCAACGCGACCGCCGCGACGGCGATGGCGGAACCGGAAATGATATTCGACTTCATCAGGATCTCCCAGATTTAAATGAAACGCGCCAACGGAGCTGGCGCCCACGCGGGCAGGCGCGGCGGACTATAACACTCCCCGATGAATGCGCTAGCCCCCCGGGGGAGGCGGCGGGGGCGACGACATCAATACTCCGCAAGCTCCATGTCGATTAAGGGAGATGCCTATAATTCAAGAAAGCATTCAGCGGATGTTCGGCGCGATCGACGCGGCGCCGGCCCATCGGCGCCAGCCTTCGCCGCAACGCGCTTGATCGATAAGCATAAGTCGGGTCGCCGATAAACATAAGCCTCGACACGGCGCTGGGCGGCGGGCTAGGAATGCGCGGCGCCGGCATTGTGTCGCTCGACGACCCTTGGTCCCGGGTCGCGACGACGCGGCCCATGCGGACACGCCCTTTAAGAAACATGGAAGGATGAAGCGATGCTTATCGATCGGTTCGAGCCATTGCGTTCCCGTCTGCGCGCCGCCGCCAGCGGCGCCATCCTCGCGCTCGCGGTCTGCGGACCGGTCGCGGCTCATGAATACGAGATCGGCAAAATCACGGTCGAGCACCCCTGGCTGCGCGCCCCGAACGAAGGCGAAACGACCGCGCATTTATTCATGACCATCGAAAACAAGGGCGACACGCCGGACAAGCTCGTTGGCGCCAAGGCCGAAAAGATCGGCAAGGCGATCATGCACGCCGATCCCGCTCATATCGTGATGCCGCCCGGGATCGTCGTTCCGCCGCACGCCAAGGTGACGCTCGAACCGGGTGGAGCCCATGTGGGATTGCACGACGTGAAAAAGATGAATCCGGTGGGTTGGGGTTTCGAGCTCACGCTGGTGTTTGAAAAGGCCGGCGAGGTGACCATCGACGCTTCGGTCGAGGCGCCGGACGCCAAGCAGGCTCACGACGCCGAGGCGACCGAGCGTTGGGAGAAGGCCCACGGCGCCAAGCAGGAGGCCAAGCCCGCCGGTCACGACGAGCATCGCGACGACGCCGGTCAACCGCCCGCGCCCGGCGCGGTTCCGGACGACGCGCGCCACGACATGCACGAGGATCACGAGCATATGCACGGGGGTGGTGAGCACATGGACGAACATGAGCACACGGGCGCGCGGACGCCGGACCCCAACGTGATCGGCATGGATCATGGCAAGCTCGATCACGGCGTGCTCGGCGCCGAGCCCTCGAACTCACTGAGCGCCCGACGGTTTTTGACTCTGGTTTTCGCCGCCAGGTCGGCGCCCTTCCGCGATCGGGAGCGGCGCCGACCCTTCCTCCCGCGCCCTCCAGCGGCTATGACAGCCGCTCCGTGGGAGGCTCGTCTTGACCGCACGCCAAAAAAAGCTTGAACCGCCGCGCGCGTGGCAGCGCATGCTGTCGGGCCGGCGGCTCGACTTGCTCGATCCCTCCCCGCTCGATATCGAAATCGAGGACATCGCCCATGGCCTCGCGCGCGTCGCGCGCTGGAACGGCCAAACCCAGGGGCGGCACATTTTTTCCGTGGCGCAGCACAGCCTGCTCGTCGAAAAAATCGCTGGCGGGCTCGATCCCGCCATTTCCCGCGAGGATCGCCTCTTCATGCTGTTGCACGACGCGCCGGAATATGTGATCGGCGACATGATCTCGCCGTTCAAGGCGGTCATCGGAGATGCTTATAAAAGCGTCGAAAACCGCATTCTCGCGGCCATACTGCGGCGCTTCTCGTTGCCGCCGGAGCCCGCGCCGCGGCTTTTATTGCTGTGCAAAAAATGCGACCGCGCCTCGGCGTTTTTCGAAGCCGTCGAGCTCGCCGGCTTTACACGGGGCGAAGCCGAGCGCATCTTTGGCCGTCCCGCGATCTTGGCGGACGTCGCCGAATTGCTGGCGCCGCAACCGATCGACTTGGCGCAAGCCCGCTTTCTCGATCGTTTCAAGGCGTTGGAAAACGGACTTTTCGAAGGCGACGCCTCAACCGGCTCGCGCGGTTGGCTAAGGTAACGGAGCACGATGAAAAGCGGTCGACTTTACGTCTGCCCCCTCGCCAAGGTGGTCGATACCGTTCGAACCACGGGCGCCCGCTCGCTGGTGACGATTCTGACCGCGGGCGCCGCCTCGGTGCGGCCCTGCGAGATCGAGCCGCCGCGCCATTTGCGCCTGGCCGTGTCGGACATCGAACTGCCGCGCGAAGGCCACATCGTGCCGGGCGCCGAGCATGTGGAGCGATTGCTCGCCTTCCTGCGCGCCTGGGACCGTGAACAGCCGCTGGTGATCCATTGTTATGCCGGGGTCAGCCGCTCGCCGGCGGCGGCGTTCATCGGCGCCTGCGCCCTGGAGCCGTCGCGCAGCGAACTCGAAATCGCGCAAAGATTGAGGCGGGCGTCGCCGAGCGCCACGCCGAACCGTTGTCTCGTGGCGCTCGCCGACCGGATGCTCGACCGCAAGGGCCGCATGGTCGACGCGATCGCCGCCATCGGGCGCGGCGCCGATTGTTTCGAGGGCGCGCCCTTCGCCATGGATTTGGCGAGGGATTTGGATTGACGAGTCGAAATCTTGCTTGAATTGATCCAATTTTGAGTTTGCAAAGTTCGCGTCGCGCCGCGAAACTCCGCGAAATTTTTTATACGCCGAGGCATCGTGACTCTTCAGGAGCATTTTCTCGCGACGCGGCCCGCGCCGCCGCTGGCGATCAATCTGACCGCCGCGATCGTCGCGGTGCGTGACGCAACGCCGCTGATTCTCCACCCTTCGATCGGACGGCGCCACGCCCGCCGCGCTGCCTTCCGGCGAATTCGATCCGTTGCGCCATCGCACCTTCGAGATCGGCTTGCGCGCCTTCGTCGCGCGGCAGACCGGCGCGCCGATCGGCTATGTCGAGCAGCTCTACACCTTTGGCGATCGCGGCCGCCACGCCCGCGCCGGCGACCGCGATCCGCACATCGTGTCGATCGGCTATCTCGCCTTGACCCGCATCGGCGAGCCGGCGTCGGAGCGCGCCGACGACTATAGGCCCTGGTACGACTTCTTCCCCTGGGAGGATTGGCGGGAGGGTCCGCCGGAAATCATCGAGGCGACGATCCTGCCCGCGCTGCGCGCCTGGGTCGAGGAGTCGCCCAACGACATTTCCTCCTCCGGCCTGTCGCGCCGCGCCCGCTTCAACCTGCTGTTTAAATCGCGGGGCCGCGGCTTTTTCGAGGAAAACGTGCTGGAGCGATACGAGCTGCTGTACGAGGCCGGCCTCGTCGAGGAGTCGTTTCGCGATGGGCGCGAGGCGGCGTTGCGGCGCGGCCGGCTGGCGCCGCTGGGGCTCGCCATGCGCCACGACCATCGCCGCATTCTCGCCACGGCGATGGGCCGCCTGCGCGCCAAAATGAAATACCGGCCGGTCATTTTCGAACTGATGCCGCCGGAGTTCACCCTGACCGACCTGCAACGCACGGTCGAGGCCATCTCCGGCCGCCATCTGCACAAGCAAAATTTTCGGCGATTGGTGGAGGGCTCGGCCATCGTCGAGCCGACCGGCGCGACCTCGACCAATACCGGCGGCCGCCCCGCCGCGCTGTTTCAATTCCGCCGCGACGCGCTGCAGGAGCGCCCCGCCCCGGGGCTGCGGGTGGGCATCAGGGTGTAGGCCGTCCAGGCGCCTATCCGGTTTAGTGGAGACACCCACTGCTTATAGGGATGCAGTGGTCATTCTGCCGCAGCAGCAATGCACCAGTTGATGATGCTGCAGGACAAAGCGACAAAGGTCTAAAATTGGTCTTGTGTGGACGCCCACTTTAACCCAAGAAAGAAGACTGGTTGCCAAAAAATCAGAGCCGGTTCGAGGATGCGACCGCTCCCCTGCGGGTCTAAAATGCCCCTCGACTTTGTGTAGCATTTACAATTCAAAAGCCAGATGTCCGGTACGATCGAAATTCGCAACCTCCGCAACATCTCTAAGCTTCGCTTTGAGATTCCTGATCGAGGTGTATGGCTGCTGACAGCCAGCAACGGAGGCGGAAAGACGTCGCTCCTCGCGTGCTTGCGCCGCATCGGCCACTCTAATGCATTCCCTGTCCACTTCCCCTCATCACTGCAGTCAACTCGACTGGACGATCATTCGAGCGGCACTGTCACCTATGAGATTAATGGCCAATCGGTCGAATATGCCTATCGTGGCGAACGGTGGACGCCTCGGCCACGCAGTAACTCGAATCTATTTACCAGAACTCGGCTACCCCTCGGTAATGTATATTGGCGCAACTGCGGAGCGCATCACCCCTCGGCCCGAGGATTTTAATACTAGGAATGTCAGAGCGGCCAGCGCCGTTATTATTGGCGCCGCCAATCTTATCTTCGAGACCGACAAGTTCTCGATGCTGCGAACAATTAATCTTACGCGCGGCGCAGGTAACGAGGCGTTTGTTCTGTCGCTCGGCGGCAACCCGCAGACCTATCATTCCGAAAAGCATTTCAGCTTGGGCGAGTTGTGCGTTTTAAAACTGCTGCGCCTCCTGACAGAGGCAAACAACAACAGCATGATCATCGTCGATGAGCTTGAGATGGCTCTCCACCCACGCGCGCAAGTTAAGCTGCTACGCTATCTCGAAGACCAAGCAAGAGTGAAATCGCTTACCGTGATCTTCTCCACCCACTCGGTGACGCTCTTAAAGACAATTGACCGGCGGCGCATCATATATCTCGAAAAGCAGGACGACGGCGAGATCAAGCCAATCGTCGGATGCTTTCCGACCTACGCTATCGGCAACATCGCATCGGACGAAGAAACACTTCCTGACATTATGCTATATGTTGAAGATGTTTTCGCCCGCGATGTCTTGACCGCATTTTTCGAAAAATTCTCCGATACCATGTTTCCTGACCCAACAGCTCGACCGACCACTAAGATCGTACCCGTAGGGCCATTCGATGCGGTCGTAACCTTCCTGAAAAGTAACCGTTCAGTGCTCCCGGACCAGGTCACACAGAAGGCTGTTCTCGATCATGACGTCGCGACCGATACGTTGACTAACTGGCAACGAAATAGCAATTACGCTCAGCTTAGCAAATTTCAGCGCCTTGAGAACGACATTAAGTATTTGCCGTTCACGCCGGAGGCCGGCCTGATAGACTATATATCCGGCAATCTTCCTACATTCGAAGCGAGTCTGCGCCAGCGTTGCGCAGACAACCAGATTAGGATCGCGGCGATCGTGCGCGATTACGACGCGACATTGAGTGGCAGCCAGAAACGTACGGCCGCGAAGGAGACCACAAAGCGGTTGATAATACACCTTGTGCAGCGCACGCAGCGACCTGAAGATACGGTACGGGAACAACTATGTGGTGTGTTCGCGAACGCAGCTTGGAGTCAATACCGCAGCGATTTCATGGAGCTTCTGGCGCCGATGGTTCGGTGAATGGGCTAATCGGCTAGTGAACGTTATCAGGCCAAATTGCTTGCCGAAGCGATGTTAACATCGCCGACTTGCGGATATGTGGTTTGATGCGGGCCTTCCTTGTTCGGTCCACGAAGGCTCGGGGTCACGTAGCCAATCAGATAGTGTTGGCGCTATACACCGGCCGCGCCAAATGTAGTGGGCGCCGGATAGGCGCGGTTCAGGCTTCAGGGTCGCCCCTCGCACTCCAAGTGGCGAATCCCGCCAAACCTTGCTAGCGTGCCGGCCATGCTCGAGGCCGCCGACACCGCGAACCCCGCCGCGCGGGACAACAAAACCGACGGCGCGACGCCGATGATCGCGCAATATATCGAGATCAAGGCGGCCAATCCGGATTGCCTGCTGTTTTATCGCATGGGCGATTTCTACGAATTGTTTTTCGAGGATTCGCTCGTCGCCTCGCGGGCGCTTGGCATCATGCTGACGAAGCGCGGCAAATATCGCGGCGAGGATATTCCGATGTGCGGCGTGCCGGTCGAGCGCGCCAACGACTATCTGCAAAAGCTGATCGGCCTCGGCCACCGCGTCGCGGTCTGCGAGCAGCTCGAGGACCCGGCCGAGGCGAAAAAGCGCGGCGCCAAATCCGTCGTGCGCCGCGACGTGACGCGACTCGTCACCCCCGGCACGATCACCGAGGAGACGCTACTCGACCCCGCCCGCCCCAATGCCTTCGCCGCGCTGGCGCGGGTTCGCGCGGCGGACGGCGGCTGGACTTTCGGCGTCGCCTGCGTCGATATTTCGACCGGCGCCTTTTCCGTCATCGACTGCGCGCCAGCCGATCTCGGCGGCGAGCTGGCGCGGCTCGACCCGCGCGAAATCGTCGTCGCCGAGGCGCTGTTTCGCGATCCCGAATTGCGCGAAATTCTGGACAGTCGCGGCGCGCCGGTGACGCCGCTGGGACGCGACGGCGGCGAGGGCGCCTCCGCCGAGCGGCGGCTCCAGGAGTTTTACGGCGTCGCCACGCTGGAGGGTTTTGGCGGCCTGACCGCCGCCGAAATCGCCGCCAGCGCCTGCGCCATTCTTTATGTCGAGCGCACGCAAAAGGCCGAGCGGCCGGCCCTGGCGCGGCCCCTGAGCCAGCGCGACGGCAAGACGCTCGACATCGACGCGGCGACGCGGGCCAATCTGGAAATCTCGCGCACGCTGTCCGGGGCCCGCGAGGGCTCGCTGCTCGCCGTCGTCGACCTCACGGTCACGCCGGGCGGCGCGCGGCTGCTGGCCGAACGGATCGGCGCGCCGTCGACCGACCCCGAGGAAATCAACCGGCGGCTCGACGCGGTGGCGTTTTTCGTGACCTATCCGCGCCCGCGCGAGGGGTTGCGCGCCAGACTGTCGCGCGCGCCCGATCTGTCGCGGGCGCTGTCGCGGCTGGCGCTGCAACGCGGCGGCCCGCGCGATCTGGCCGCCGTCGCGACGGCGCTCAAGGCGGCCCGAGCCATCGCCGAATTTCTGGGCGGCGAGCCCGCGCCGATTGAGATCGCCGGCGATATCGCCGAGCTCGCCGGCGCCGATGTGGAGCTGGAGCGGGCGATCAGCGCCAGCCTTGTCGCGGACCCGCCGCTCGATCGGCGCGCCGGCGGCTTCATCGCCTCCGGCGTCGACGCCGAGCTGGACGAAGCCCGCGATCTGCGCGACCGCGGCCGCGAGGTCGTCGTCGGCTATCAGGCTGAATACGCCGAGTTGACGCAAATCAAGCAGCTAAAGATCAAGCACAATAATTTTCTGGGATTCTTCTTCGAGGTTCCGGCGGCGCAGGGCGAGAGGTTGTTGCGGGCGCCGTTCGATGCTACATTCAACCATCGGCAGACCATGGCCGGCGCGATGCGTTTTTCGTCGCGCGAGCTCGTGGATCTGAGGCGCCCGGATCGCCTCGGCCGGAGAGAGCGCGGATATGCGCGAATATGCGCTTTTCGACGCGCTCAATGCGCGAATATGCGCGAAAACGCACGAGCTTCAGCGGTTAAGCCAGAGTTTTGCCCGCCTCGACCTTGTCGCCGCCCTGGCGGAGCTCGCCGGCCGGCGCGAGTGGACCCGGCCGCAAGTCGACGCTTCGCTGGACTTTGACATCAAGGGCGGTCGCCATCCGGTCGTCGAGGCGTCGCTGCAAGCGCAAGGCAAGGCCTTCGCGCCGAATGGCTGCGACCTTTCCGGCGGCGCCACCGCCGTCGTCACCGGCCCCAACATGGCCGGCAAATCCACGTTCCTGCGTCAGAACGCGCTGATCGTTTTGCTGGCCCAGGCCGGGTCCTTCGTGCCGGCGGCCAGCGCGCGGCTTGGCGTCGTCGACCGGCTGTTCTCCCGCGTCGGCGCGTCGGACGATCTCGCCCGCGGCCGCTCGACCTTCATGGTCGAAATGGTTGAAACCGCCGCGATTTTGAACCGCGCCGGGCCGCGCGCGCTGGTCATTCTCGATGAAATCGGCCGGGGCACGGCGACCTTCGACGGACTGTCGATCGCCTGGGCGGCGATCGAGCATTTGCATGATGCAAACCGCTCGCGGGCGCTGTTCGCCACGCATTTCCATGAGTTGACCCAACTGTCCAAACGCTTGCCGCGGCTCAAAAATCTCACGATGAAAGTGACGGACCACGCCGGCGAGATCGTGTTCCTGCACGAGGTCGTCGCGGGCTCGGCGGATCGCTCTTACGGCGTGCATGTCGCCCAACTCGCCGGGCTGCCGCCAAGCGTGATTTCCCGCGCGCGGAAAATCCTGGCGCGGCTGGAGGCGGGGGATCGCCGGGCGCCGCTCGAAAAAACCATCGACGATTTGCCGCTGTTCTCGCGCCCCCCACCGCCGTCGGCGGCGCCCGACGCGCTGCGCGAGGCGCTGAACGCCATCGACCCCGATTCGCTGTCGCCGCGCGAGGCGCTGGCCGCGCTGTATGAGTTGAAAAGCAAGCTGGGATAGTCCGGTCGACCGCGCCGCGCCGTTGCCGAATCAATTGTTAACATATCGTTAACTATTTGCGCCGACCCTGCCCATCGCACACACGTCATGGGGAAGCGGCATGCGCCACCAAGGGCTGGAGATTTGCCCGTCGAACTCGAACGGCCAGCGCGGAAGCGACCATCGGCCGCGGATTGAAATCGCTTTATTCCGATGTGTTGAGCGAGCCCCTGCCGCCGAGCATCGCGGGTGCGCTGGCGAAGCTGCAAGCCCTGGCGGCGGAGCATGCGGCTGAGCCAAAACCGCCGCGCGCCGCGGCGTTCGAACCGGAAACGAGACCCGACGCGAGCTGAGCTTCGCGGCCCGCCAAAAGCGTTCGAACGCCCATTTCCCGGCGTTCGAACCCATCCCCAAATCTGGCGGTTATTCGGCCGGCTTCTTTTTCGGCTTGGCTTTCTTGGCCGTCGGCTTGGCGTGGTGTTCCTTGGCGTCGGCCGGTTTCGCGTCGGCCGGCGGCGGCGCGGCCTCCGGCTGGGCGGCGGGCGCTGGCGTGGCTTCCGGCGGCGGCGTTTCCGCCGGCGGCGGCGCGGCGTCCGTGGTGACCGGCGCCTGTTCCACCGGCGCGGCCGAGGGCATGTGTCCGGCATAGCGATAAGCGGCGAAGCCCATGCCAATGACGAGCAAAGCCGCGACCGCGGCCAGGATTACCTTCATTTTCATGTCGTCCGCCCCCAAAAGAAATAAATCGCCCGCTTGGGCGAAGCGACTTAAACGAATCGGGCGATATATTCGGGTCGCCACGGTGTTTTGGCAAGCGCCGCGCAAATCAACTCTCGGAGTTCGATAGGCAATTCCAGACTGGCGCGACATCGCGTTGAAACGGCGCGAATTCGCGCCTTTGCCGGGCGACTTTTATAATAGCCATGCTTTCGCCTTGGCGCGACCGTGCTAGCGTGGCGCGGCGAGCCCTCGCGCTCCGACATTTAGTCCCCGCGCCAAGGAGCGCGTGAAAACTTGACCGACGCGACGAGAACCCCAACGCCGTGGCGCCGGCGACTTTACGCGCAAGTGCTCGTCGCCATCGCGCTCGGGGCGTTGTTCGGCTGGCTGGCCCCGGCCGAGGCGGACCGTGAATGGGTCGGGGCGCTCGGCGACGGCTTCGTCAAGCTGATCAAAATGATCATCGCGCCGATTATTTTTTGCACGGTGACGACGGGTATCGCCCATGTCCAGGACGCCGCGAAAGTTGGCCGCATCGGCGTTAAGGCGCTGGTTTATTTCGAGACTGTCTCGACGCTCGCCCTCGCGGCGGGTCTGTTGGTCGGGGAAGCGCTGCATCCCGGCGCCGGATTTCCCGGCAAGGCGGACGCCGCCGCGGTGGCGCGCTTCGCCGGCGAAGCCGCGGCGCCGCGAGGCGCGCTGGATTTCGGGCTGGGTCTCATTCCCGACAGCGTGGTCGGCGCGTTCGCCAGGGGCGACATCTTGCAGGTGCTGCTGTTTTCGGTGCTGTTCGGCTTTTCGCTGATGGCGGCGGGCGAGCGCGTGGCGAGGTTGCGCGCCTTTGTCGAGGAGGCCGGCCACGCGATGTTCGGCGTCATCGCCATCATCATGAAGGCCGCGCCGATCGGCGCTTTCGGCGCCATGGCCCACACGGTCGGCCATTATGGTCTGGGCTCGCTCCAGTCGCTCGCCTGGCTGGTCGGCTCCTTCTATCTCGCCGCGGCGATTTTCGTTGTCGGGGCGCTTGGCGTCGTGGCGCGCCTCGCCGGCTTCAATATTTTGCGTTTCCTCGGCTACATCAAGGACGAATTGCTGATCGTGCTCGGCACCTCGTCGTCGGAGAGCGCCTTGCCGCGGCTGATGGAGAAGCTGGAGCGGCTCGGCTGTTCGCGCTCCGTCGTCGGTCTCGTGGTTCCGACCGGCTACTCCTTCAATCTCGACGGCACCAATATTTACATGACGCTGGCGACGGTGTTCATCGCCCAGGCGCTCGGCGTGGAGCTGACCGGCGCGCAAAAATTCACCATCATCGGCGTCGCCATGCTGACCTCCAAGGGGGCCTCGGGCGTCGCCGGCGCCGGTTTCATCACGCTCGCCGCGACGCTCGCCGCCGTCGATCCGCGCCTGACGCCCGGCATGGCGCTGCTGCTCGGCGTCGACAAATTCATGAGCGAGTGTCGCGCCCTCGCCAATATCTGCGGCAATGGCGTGGCGACCATCGTCGTCGCCGCCTGGGAGGGCGAACTCGACCGCGAGAAGCTGGCCCGCGAACTGGCGCCGGGCGGGCCGTGAGGCGGCGAGCCCCGCGAAACCTCAGGGAATGAGCACGGCCGCGCCTTGCAGGCGGCCCTCGCGCAAATCGGCGAGCGCGCGGTTCGCGTCCTCGAGCGGGTAGCGCGCGACATGCGTCCTGACGCCGATGCGCGGCGCGAGCTCAAGAAACTCGCGCGCGTCGTCGCGGGTCAGATTGGCGACGGACAGGAGTTTTCGCTCCTCCCAGAGCAGCGCGTAGGGAAACGACGGGATGTCGCTCATATGGATGCCGCCGCAGACGACGACGCCGCCCTTGCGGGTCGCCGCCAGCGCGCGCGGCACCAGCGCGCCGACCGGGGCGAAGATGATGGCGGCGTTCAGTTTTTCGGGCGGCGCCTCGTCGGAGCCTCCCGCCCAGACCGCGCCGAGCGACAACGCGAAGCGGCGCGCCTCGTCGTCGCCCGGCCGGACGAAGGCGAAGACCCGCCGGCCCTGATGTCTGGCGACCTGCGCGACGATATGCGCCGCCGCGCCAAAGCCATATATGCCGAGGTCGCGGGCCTCGCCGGTCATCTTTAGCGAGCGCCAGCCGATCAGCCCGGCGCAGAGCAAGGGAGCTTGCTCCGCCGCGTCCTCCGCCTCCGACAAGGGAAAGCAGAACGACGCGTCGGCGACGACATGGGTGGCGTAGCCGCCGTCGCGCGTGTAGCCGGTGAATTCGGGATCGTCGCACAGGTTTTCGCGCCCGCCGGCGCAATAGGGACAATGCCCGCAGGTCCGCCCGAGCCAGGGAACGCCGACCCTTTGTCCAGGCGAAAAGCCGCGCGCCTTTGCCCCGATCGCCTCGACGCGTCCGACGATTTCGTGACCCG
The DNA here is from genome assembly GCA_963699455.1 of uncultured Alphaproteobacteria bacterium. GTDB lineage: Bacteria > Pseudomonadota > Alphaproteobacteria > Rhizobiales > Beijerinckiaceae > Methylocystis. The sequence continues at coordinate 741,818 of CAVOTY010000008.1, forward strand.
GCGTGATGGGCGAGGCGGGATTCGGCAACTCTCCGTCGACGACATGCAGATCGGTGCGGCAGACGCCGCAAGCCAGCACGCGCAGCAGCAATTCCGACGGTCCGGGCCGCGGGCGGGCTCGTTCCTCCAGAACGAGCGGCGTTCCCGGCGCGCGCAAGATCATCGCGCGCATCGTCGCCCGCGCCGGGGTCAACGCGGCGCGTCCACCGCCGCGCTCATCCCGCGCCATTGCCACGAGCGGCGTGCGCCGTCGCGTGGGCCGCCGTCACCTCGCGCGCCAGGCGTCCGGTGATCTCGGCGAGATGGTCGAAGCGGGCCTCGTAAAAGCCGGCGCCCGACGTCGCCGAGCGCAGCTCGACGATCAGATTATCCATCTCGGCCTCGGGGATCAGCGTCTCCAGGCGGTCCCAGCCGTCCCAGCCGTCGCGCGGGCCAAAGCCGAGGATTTGGCCGCGCCGGCCCGAGACGATGCCGGTGGCGCGCGACATGCTCTCGCTGGGAACGAACACCGTCACCGCCAGCACCGGTTCGAGCAGCACCAACTCGGCTTGCGACAGCGCCTCGCTCATGCCGACGCGCGCCGCCGTGCGGAAGGCCATGTCGGACGAATCGACCGAATGATAGGAGCCGTCCATGAGCACGGCCTCGACGTCGACGACCGGAAAGCCCAGCGGCCCATGCGACAAGGCGTCCTGGCAACCCGCCTCGACCGAGGAGAAATACTGCTTCGGCACCGTGCCGCCGTGCACCTGTTCGGTGAAGGCGAAGCCCTCGCCGCGCGCGCGCGGCCCGACCTCCAGCAGCACGTCGCCGAATTGGCCATGGCCGCCCGATTGCTTCTTGTGGCGCCCGCGCACCGAGACCTTTTTGCGGATCGTCTCCTTGTAGGCGACGGTCGGCTTGTGGGTCTCGACGGCGACGCCAAAACGCGAGGCGAGGCGCTCCAGCGTCACGCGCAGATGCATCTCGCCCTGCCCCAGCAGCTTGATCTCCGAGAGATCCTGATCGTGCACGTAGATCAGCGACGGGTCCTCGTCGACGAGCTTCGCCATCGCGGCGGCGAGTTTCATCTCGTCCTTGCGGTCCTTCACCTTCAGCGCCACGGCGTGCACCGCCTCCGGCGCGCCGTTCAACGCCTTCGCGACATCCTTGGCGCCGGCGCGCGGATCGCCGCTGATCGCGTCGCCGGTCGCCGCATGCTCCAGCCGGCCGAACGCCAGCGTATCGCCCTCACTGGCTTCGCCACGCTTCGACGGGGCGCCTCCGAGCAGGCGCGAGAGGCCGGAAATCTTGTCCTCGCCACCCGGCGACAGCACGGATTGGCCATCGACGAAGGCGCCGCGCAACACCCGCGCCAGCGACATCTTGCCGCCATGCGCGGTGTGGATCGTGCGCAGCACGCGCGCCAGTGGCGGACCCTTGTCGGAAACGCCCAGCCGGGCCCGAGTCTCGGCTATTCCCGGGGCCTCGTGGCGCAACGCCTTGAGCAGCCGCGTCACGCCGGCGCCGCGCGTCGCCGAGCCGAAAAACAGCGGGACGACCTGACCGGCGCGCAATTCCTTGGCGAGATCGTCGAACACCTGATCGCGCGGCGGCTCGATTTCCGAGATCAGCTCCTCCATCAGCTGGTCGTCGTAATCGGCGAGACGCTCCAGCATGGAGTAACGCTCCTCCTTTTCCTCGGCCGCGTCGCCGGCGGGAATGGCGACGACCTCGGACGGCGCGTGCTCGCGATAGACATAGGCGCGTTCCAGCGCGAGATCGATGAAGCCGATCGCCACGCCGTTCTTCCAGATCGGCATTTGCCGCGCCAGCAAGGGCGTGCGCGACGCCGGCTGCAACATGGCGAGTGTTTCGCGCACGCCGGCGCCCTCGGCGTCGATCTTGTTCACGAACAGGAAACGCGGGACGCCGAGCTCCTCGAGCTCGCGCAGCGCGAGTTGCAGCGAGAACACCTTGCGCGGATCGGCCTCGCAGACGACGATCGCCGCGTCGACGAGCGGCAACACATTGCGCGCCTCGTGCGAGAATTCCATCGAGCCGGGAAGATCAACAAAGGTATATTGATCGCCAAGATAGGCGGCGTGGCCGATGTTGGCCTCGACGCTCATTTGATGCGCGCGCGCCTCGGGGCTCAAATCGCCGGACCCGGCGCCCTCGCGCACCGCTCCGGCGCGCTCCAGCATCGCCTCGAACAATTTGGTCTTGCCGCTCTGAAAGGGGCCGATCAGCGCGATTAGCCGCGGCCCCCCGGTTCTACCGCCGTGGTCATTTCCCTTCTCGCCCATGGCTCGCTCCCTTTTTTGTCGGCGCCCGCGTTTTCGCCGTGGCCGGGAGCGCGGGGGAGCTTTTTTTAAGGGCGCTCCCTTGCATCGACGACCACGAGCGAACGCGTCTTCCGCGTCCGCAAATCGACTCCGTTGCATGATCGTCCCACCTCGCGCGCGCGAGCGCAAGGCGAAAACGTGTCGCGGGGGAAGCGCGCGCGCCCCGGAACGACTTGAGCGCGCGCGGATATCGGCGCGAGCGCTACCGCGCCAACGCCGCCCGGCGAATGGCCGACAAATTCGCCGTCGGCGTGATGCGGTCGGGGTCCATCTTCACGTGCAGGATCGCCGGGAGTTTCGAGGCGCGCGCCGCCGCGAAGGCGCCGGCGAAATCGGCGGTTCGCTCGACCGTGGCGCCATGGCCGCCGAAGGCCCGCGCATAGGCCGAAAAATCCGGGTTGCGCAAATCGGTGGCGACGACGCGGCCGGGAAAATGCCGCTCCTGATGCATGCGGATCGTGCCATAGCTGGCGTTGTCGCAGACGATGACGATGATCGGCAGCCCGTATTGCACGGCGGTCGCGAACTCCTGACCGTTCATCAGGAAATCGCCGTCGCCGTTGATCGACACGACGAGCCGGCCCGGGAACAGCTGCTGCATCGCCACCGCCGCCGGCACGCCATAGCCCATGCTGGCCGAGGTCGGCGCCATATGCGTCGCGAAATTCCGGAAGCGGTAATAGCGGTAAATCCACGAGGCGTAATTGCCGGCGCCGTTACAGATGATGGCGTCGTCCGGCAAATTCTCGCTCAGCCAGATCATCGCTCGCGCGAGATCCACGTCGGCCGACGGCGCGCAGCTCGACGAAAACTCCAGATAATTTCGATGCGCCAGACCCGTGCGCTCGCTCCAGCAAATGTTTTCGGGCGGGCGCACATCGGCGAGCGCCCGCGCGAAGGCGCGCGGCGAGGCGTGGATGGCGAGATCGGGCGCGTAGACCCGGCCGAACTCCTCGGCTTGCGGATAGACATGGACAAAGGTCATGCGCGGCGAGGGAATGTCGAGCAGCCGATAGGATTGCGAGGGAATTTCCCCGAGCCGACCGCCGACCAGCAGCAGCAGATCGCTGTCCTGCGCGAATTTGACCAGCGCCGGATTGGCGTTGAGACCGAGATCCCCGGCGTAGCGCGCGTCGAGCGCGTCGAACAGCGGCAGGCGGCGGTAGCTCGTCGCGACCGGCATGTCGAAGCGTTCGGCGAATTTTCGCGCCGCGCCGCGGGAGTCCTCGTCCCAGCGCGTTCCCCCGAGAACGAGCAGCGGCCGCCGGGCGCCGGCGATCAGCCGCTCCAATTCGCGCATATCGTCCGGCGAGGGCGCCGTCTCCACCGCGCGAACCGCGGGATGCGGCTGGACGTGGACCGGCTCGTCGAGCATGTCCTTGGGCAGCGACACGACGACCGGACCCGGCCTCCCCGCCAGCGCCAGCGCGAAGGCGCGCGAGACGAACTCATTGACCCGCGCCGCGTCGTCGATCTCGGCGACCCACTTCGCCTCGCCGCCAAACATGCGGGGATAATCGACCTCCTGAAAAGCCCCGCGCCCGCGCAAGAAACGCTCGACCTGGCCGATGAACAGAATCATGGGAGTCGAATCATGGGCCGCTATATGCACCCCGGCGAAGGCGTTGGCGGCGCCCGGCCCGCGCGTCACGAAGCATATGCCGGGCTTGCCGGTCGCCTTGCCGTACGCGTCCGCCATCATCGCGGCGCCGCCCTCGTTGCGGCACACGGTCAGCGGAAGGCCGCGCTCATGGCAGGCGTCGAGCACGGAAAGATAGCTCTCGCCGGGAACGCAAAAGAATCCGGTCGACGCCATTGACGATCAACTGATCGACCAGCGCGCGCGCGGCGCTGGTCTTGTTCGCGGATTGATCCATTTGCTTCTCGTTTTCCATTTGGCCGCGCGTCTAGCGGTCTCGATTCCTTGCGTCATATTCACGCGAAATGATTTCGAATTTTGTCTTTTTCATTCACCATTCGCGATCGAACGACTTGCCATGGCGGCCATAAAAAGAGAAATCTATTGAAACTCTGACAACAACGAGGCTCAGCCGGTGTCTGTACGGTTAACGATACTTTCCCAGATCGAGAACATCGCCGCGGAACAGAAGAAAAAAATCGCCCCGCTGCGGGACGATCTGGTGCTGGCCGAATCCGGTCTGGATTCGCTGTGCTTCGCGATTCTTGTCGCTAGGCTCGAGGACGAGCTGGGCTCCGACCCCTTCACCGCATCCGAGGAAGTCTATTTCCCGACCACCCTTGGAGAGTTCATTGCGCTCTACGAACACGGCGCCAACTGAGGCGCTCTCGCTGCGCGAGCTTGTGGCGCGCCGTCCCGGATTGCGCCTCGACGCGCCCGGCGCGGGTTTTGGCGGGGCGGACATCGCCGCCTCGACGATTTTTTCGGTTGACCCAAGCGCCTTCGCCGGAAAGTCCGTGCTGATCGGCGCCGGATCGCAATTGGCCAGCGCGCGCGCGCTCATCGAACTCGACGGCCTCGCGGCGCGGCTGGTGATCTGTCCGCCCGATTTTCCGCGCGAGCGGCTGGCCAGCGTCATCGAGCAAGCCGCGATAGAGGCGATCGTCGTCGACGCGGCGGGGGATGATTTCGGCGGGGATCTCCCGATCCATGCCCGCGAGGCGCCCCGGCCGCGCGACGACGCCGGCGCCTTCGCGCCTCTTCGCACGGAATGGGTGATGCCGACCTCGGGCACGACCGGCGCGCCCAAGCTGGTCGCGCATCGTCTCGACGGGCTGCTCGGCGCCATCGACGCGTCCGCCGCGCCGCCGGCGTGGGGGACATTCTACGATATTCGCCGTTACGGCGGCCTGCAGATTTTTCTGCGCGCCTGCGTCGCCGGCGGCCGGCTGGTGCTGTCGGACGCGCAAGAGCCGCTTGGCGACCATATGGACCGCCTCGCGCGAGCCGGCGTCACCCATGTTTCCGGCACGCCCTCGCATTGGCGCCGGCTCTTGATGAGCCCGCATGTCGAGCGGATCGACCCAAAATATGTCCGGCTTTCCGGCGAAATCGCCGATCGGGCCATCCTCGACGCGCTGCGCGCCGCTTATCCGAAGGCCCGCGTCGGCCATGCCTACGCCTCGACCGAGGCCGGCGTCGGTTTCGAGGTCACCGACGGGCGCGAGGGCTTTCCGGCGGCGCTGCTGGACGCCGCGGGCGACGTCGAACTGCGCGTCAGGAACGGCTCGCTGCATATCAGGTCGCGGCGCACCGCCACCCATTACATCGGCCGCGACGATCTCAAGCTCGCCGACGCGGAAGGCTTCGTCGACACCGACGACATGGTCGAGCAAGTCGGCGACCGATGCTTCTTCAAGGGGCGGCGCGCCGGCGTCATCAACATCGGCGGGTTGAAGGTGCATCCGGAGGAGGTCGAGCGCGTCATCAACGCGCATGGCGACGTCCGCATGTCGCGGGTCAGCGCGCGCCGCAATCCGATCATGGGCGACCTCATCGTCGCCGAGGTCGCGCCGAGGGACGCGGCCGCGACGCGCGACAAGCCGGCGCTGGAGGCGGAAATCCTCGATCTGTGCCGCGCCCGCCTGCCGCGCCACATGGTGCCCGTGACGATTCGCTTCGTTCCCACGCTCGACATTCTCGCGAGCGGCAAATTGGCCCGTCATCATGCGTAACGTCATCGTCACCGGCGGCAGCCGGGGTCTTGGTCTCTCCATCGCCCGCCGCCTGGTCGGCGACGGTTTTCGCGTCATCGCCGTGGCGCGGCGCGACAGCGACGGATTGCGGGAGGCCATCGCCGCGGCGCCGTCCGGCGCCCTGGCCTTCGCGCCGCTCGATCTGGGCGACACCGACGCCATTTCCGGCTTTGTCGCGGCGCTCAAGAAGCAATATGGCGCGCCCTATGGTCTGGTGAACAACGCGGGCATCGGCACGGAAGGGCTGCTCGCCACGATGCACAATTCGCAGATCGAAACGCTGATGCGGGTGAATGTGACCGCGCCGATCGTGCTGACCAAATATGTGGTGCGGCAGATGATGTCGGCCGGCCAGGGCGGGCGCATCGTCAACATTTCCTCGATCATCGCCTCGACCGGCTTCAACGGGCTCAGCGCTTATGGCGCGACCAAGGCGGCGCTGATCGGCTTCACCAAATCGCTGTCGCGCGAGGTCGGGCGGATGGGCGTCACCGTCAACGCCGTCGCGCCGGGCTTCATCGCCACCGAACTGACCGCCTTGCTGAAGGAGGAGGATCGCGCCCGGATCGCCGCGCGCGCCGCCCTGCGGCGTCTCGCCGATCCCGCCGACGTCGCCAACGCCGTCGGCTTCCTGATGGCCGACAACGCCCATAATATCACGGGAACGGTGCTGACGGTCGACGCGGGCGCGACCGCCTAACCATCCGCTGGCGGCAGATAGCGGCTCCAGATCGGCGCCTTGCCGAGGCCGGCGGCGAAGGCGCGGTGCGCCGCGTCCTCTGGCGCGGTGAGGCGGCTCGGCAGCGGCTCCGGCCTTTTACGCAACAGGGTCGCGTCGGAGCGCGCGGCGACCTTGCGCTCGACGCTGAGCGACATCGCGGTTTGCCTCCCCCCCATCAGTTCGGCATAGACTTCCGCGAGCAGATGCGCGTCGAGCAGGGCGCCGTGCTTTTCGCGGCGCGACGCGTCGACGCCATAGCGCTGGCATAGGGCGTCGAGCGAATTCGAGGCGCCGGGATGGCGCCGACGGGCGAGCGCCAGCGTGTCGATCACATGCGTCATGTCGATCAGCGGCAGATCGAGGCGCGCCAGCTCCATGTTCAGGAAGCCGACGTCGAATTCGGCGTTATGGATAATCAGCCGCGCGCCGTCGATGAACGCGCGGAACTCGTCGACGATGAGCGAAAATTTCTTGTGCCCGGCGAGAAACTCGCGCGACAGGCCGTGAACGCGAAAGGCTTCCTCGGGCATGTCGCGTTCGGGATCGATGTAGACGTGAAAGCTCCGGCCGGTGGGGATAAGATTGCCGATCTCCACCGCGCCGATTTCGACGACGCGATCGCCCTTGGCGGGGTCGAGGCCCGTGGTTTCCGTGTCGAGAACGATTTCACGCATCAATTTTTGTCGGCCTCCCGCGCCTCGAGCGTCTTCAATATGGCCCGCACTTCTTCGCGCGCGACCTCGAGTCCGGCGTCGGCGTGGACCAGAAAATCGGCGCGGCGGCGCTTTTCCGCGTCCGGCGTCTGGCGCGCCAATATGGACAGGAATTTTTCCGCCGTCATGTTGGGGCGCGCCAGCACGCGGGCGCGCTGCACGGCTTCGGGCGCGGTGACGACGACGATGGCGTCGACGTCCTTGTCGGCGCCGGTTTCGAACAACAGGGGAATGTCGAGCACGGCGACCTTCGCGCCGCGCCGTGTCCATTCCTCCAGAAAGCGCCGGCGGCCTTCCCAGACCAACGGATGCACGATGGCTTCGAGGCGCTTCATCGCGTCGGCGTCGCCGAGCACGAGGCTAGCCAATTTGTTGCGGTCGACGACGCCATCAACCGTGGCGCCGGGAAAGGCGCGCTCGATCTCGCGCGCCGCCGGTCCGCGGTAGATTTCATGGACGAGACGGTCCGAGTCATAGACCGGCGCGCCCTCGGCGCGAAACATGTCCGCCGTGGTCGATTTTCCCATGCCGATGGAGCCCGTGAGACCGATCAGCAACATGGCGCGCGCGCCTCTCGCGAGGTTTTAGCCAAGCAGCGCCCCCTCCCGCCGCAGCGCGTCGAGCAGGGGCAAAAGCGGCAGTCCCATGATCGTCCAGTGATCGCCCACGATATCGGAGAAGAGATGAACGCCGAGGCCCTCGACCTCATAGGCGCCCGCGCATGAGAGAACGGCGTCGCCGGCGGCGGCGAGATAGGCGTCGAGAAACTCGTCGCCGAGCCGGCGCATTCGCAAATCCGCATGAGCGACGGTTTCGAACAGCGGGACGCCGCCGCGCGCCAGGGCGAGGCCGGAATGCAGCCGATGGGTTCGACCGGCGAGAAACGTTAACTGGCGCTTGGCGTCCGCGAGACTCGCGGGCTTGCCGAACAACCGCCCCTCGCAGCTCGCGGCCTGGTCGGCGCCGAGCACGAGGGATCGCGGATTGTCGCTCGAAACCGCCAGCGCCTTGGCCCGCGCCAACATTGAGACCACCGCGTCGGGGCCGCCGCCCTCGGCCTGAACGCGCCGCTCGATCCCGCGTTCGTCGACCCTCGCCGGCGCGACGATGAACGGAATCCCGGTTTGCCGCAACGCGAGGCGCCGTCCCGCGCTTTTCGACGCGAGAATCAGCGGGTGGGGATCGAGCCAGAATTGACCCGAGGGAGAAGAAATATCGGTCGCCGTCACGACAAGACACCATGCACAGGGAGTCCGCGGACTCGGGATAACGGGGAAAACCCGAGCCGAAAAGCCCCGACCATGTATAGCTGGGGATAAGCTCGGCGAATCGTCAACAGCTTTCACGCTGTTGAAAAATTATGGACCCTCGCCCCATTAAAGCGGGACCGACGCCGCGAGGCGCCGCCGCGAAAAGCTCAAGTTAATGATTTAAATGATATTTTTAAACCGGATTCACATATTAACAGGCCACTGGAAAACCTTATCAGGCCGGGACAGCCTGTGGAGAAGCGGTTAATGAAACATAACCATGCTTTCGGCGGGCCTAACAGAAACAGGTTAATATTTTCTTAATTAAAATCTTTATTTTTATGGGAAAGCGGTCTAGCTCCTTGCCTGCTTCCAAACCGAGGGGGACCGGCGAAGTCCGCCCCCGGCGCCACTGGGCCTTTTTTCAAATGACCGACGCATAAATGTCCGACGAAAAGCCGCTCCTTTCGGTTTTGCGGGGAAAGCCAACCCCGGTTCCCCCGCTGTGGCTGATGCGCCAGGCCGGGCGATATTTGCCGGAATATCGCGAGATTCGCGCCAAGGCGGCGAGTTTTCTCGATTTTTGCTATTCGCCGGCCGCCGCCGCCGAGGCGACGCTGCAACCCATCCGGCGGTTTGGCTTCGACGCGGCGATCCTGTTCAGCGACATACTGGTCATTCCCGACGCGCTCGGCCAAAAAGTCTCGTTCGAGACCGGCGAGGGTCCAAGACTTGAGCCGATCGAAACGCCGGCGGACATGGCGCGGCTGAGCCGGTCCGCCAATCTCGAGCATCTCGCGCCAGTGTTCGAGACCATCGACCGGGTCAAGGGCGCGCTGCCGGCGGCCACCAGCTTTATCGGCTTTTGCGGGGCCCCGTGGACCGTCGCCAGCTACATGATCGCCGGCCGCGGCACCAGCGACCAGGCCCCGGCGCGGCTGTTCGCCTATCGCCACCCCGAGGCGTTCGCCGATCTGATCGAGCGACTGACGCAAGCCTCGACCGCTTATCTCATCCGGCAGATCGACGCCGGCGTCGAGGTCGTGCAAATCTTCGACAGCTGGGCCGGCGTGTTGCCGCCGCGCGAATTCGAGTCCTGGGTGTTTTCGCCGCTTCGAAAAATGGTGTCGCGGCTCAAGGCGGAGCGCCCGACGACGCCGATCATCGTGTTCGCGCGCGGCGCCGGAACGCATTTGACCCGCCTGACGCAAGAGCTCGGCGCCGAGGCTTATGGGCTGGACACCGCCGCCGACGCGGCCTGGGCGGCGCGCGAAACCGGCGGGCGGGCCGTGTTGCAGGGCAATCTCGATCCACTGGCCTTGCTGGCCGGCGGCGCGGCGCTCGACCGCGAGGTCGCGGGCATCCTCGCGGCGTTCAAGGGCCATCCGCATATCTTCAATCTGGGTCACGGGATTCTGCCGCAAACGCCGATCGAGCACGTCGAGCGGTTGATCGCGCGGGTCCGCGGTTTAAAGGGATAACAATGTATCTTTGGATCAAGGCCTTGCATGTCATCGCCATCATTTCCTGGATGGCCGGGCTGCTCTATTTGCCGCGGATTTTCGTTTATCACGCTGGCGTCGGGCCCGGCGCGCAATCCGAGATCTTCAAGACGATGGAGCGCAAGCTGTTGCGCTACATCATGATGCCCGCGATGGTGTTGGCCTGGATCACCGGGCTGACGCTCGCCGTCCAGGGTGCCCATTTCCACGAGCCGTGGTTTCACTCGAAACTGCTGGCGGTCGTGTTGCTGACCGGCGTGCATTTTTACGACGGCTTTTTGCAACGCGCCTTCGCCGCCGACCGCAACACCCGCTCCTCCAAATTTTATCGCTTTTACAACGAGGCGCCGACGGTGCTGATGATCGCCATTGTCATCCTGGTGATCGTCAAGCCGTTTTAGGATGATCGCGGCGCTTTAGCCGGGGCGATATTGCTTTTCGAGCCGAAAGGGTTTATTCGGTAGCCGTCCCCTTCGTTTGGCAGAGTGTCGTTCTAGCGACCGCCGTTTTAACCGGCGCCTCGGGAGTCCCTCTCCCGCTTTCCTGCCCATTCTCTCCACTCCATCCGATCGCCTATCAATTCGAGGCCTCTCCCCATGCGGGAAATCAAACTTTCCGATCTGAAATCCAAGACCGCCGCCGAGCTGCTCGCCTTCGCCGAGGAGCACGAAGTCGAGAACGCGTCCCTGTTGCGCAAGCAGGAGCTGTTGTTCGCGATTTTAAAACAGTTCGCCTCGCGCGAGGTCGAAATCGTCGGCGAGGGCGTCGTCGAGGTCCTGTCCGACGGCTTCGCCTTCTTGCGCTCGCCCGACTCCAATTATCTCGCGGGTCCGGACGATATTTACGTTTCGCCCTCGCAGATTCGAAAATTCGGCCTGCGCACCGGCGACACGGTCGAGGGCATCATCCGCAGCCCCAAGGAAGGCGAACGCTATTTCGCGCTGCTGAAGGTGAATTCGATCAATTTCGAGGATCCCGAAAAGATCCGTCACAAGGTTCCGTTCGACAACCTGACGCCGCTTTATCCCAACGAGCGCCTGAAGCTCGAAATCGAGGATCCGACCCGCAAGGAGCTGTCGTCTCGGGTCATCGATCTCGTCGCGCCGATCGGCAAGGGCCAGCGCGCCCTGGTCGTCGCGCCGCCACGCACCGGCAAGACCGTGCTGCTGCAAAACATCGCGCAGTCGATCACCACCAATCATCCCGAGTGCTATCTGATCGTGCTGCTCATCGACGAGCGGCCCGAGGAAGTCACGGACATGCAGCGCTCGGTGCGCGGCGAGGTCGTGTCCTCGACCTTCGACGAGCCGGCGGTGCGTCACGTGCAGGTCGCTGAAATGGTCATCGAAAAGGCCAAGCGCCTCGTCGAACACCGCCGCGACGTGGTCATCCTGCTCGACTCCATCACGCGGCTTGGCCGCGCCTACAACACCGTCGTTCCCTCCTCCGGCAAGGTGCTGACCGGCGGCGTCGACGCCAACGCGCTGCAACGCCCCAAGCGCTTTTTTGGCGCGGCGCGCAACATCGAGGAAGGCGGCTCGCTGACCATCATCGCGACGGCGCTGATCGACACGGGATCGCGCATGGACGAGGTGATTTTCGAGGAGTTCAAGGGCACCGGCAATTCCGAGATCATTCTCGACCGCAAGGTCGCGGACAAGCGCGTTTTCCCGGCCATCGACATCACCAGGTCCGGCACGCGCAAGGAAGAACTGCTGGTTCCGCCCGATATCCTCAAGAAAATGTATGTGCTGCGGCGCATTCTCAACCCGATGGGCACGGTCGACGCGATCGAGTTCCTGCTCGGCAAGCTGCGCGAAACGCCGAAGGGCAACGCCTCCTTCTTCGATTCGATGAACACCTAGCGCGGATAGGGCAAACGAGGAGAAATCCCGTTGTTCGACGATTTCGCCAATGTCTGGACCATTGTCGGCTTCGCCAAGGATTTGAAGCGCGACAAGCCCTTGGCGATGACGGTCGCCAACGAGCGGGTCGTGCTGTTTCGCGACGCCGATGGCCGTCCCGCCGCGCTGATCGACCGCTGTCCGCACCGCGGCGTCGCGCTGTCGCTGGGTTGCGTGCGGGGCGGCGAGATCGAGTGTCCGTTTCACGGCTGGCGGTTTTCCGGCGATGGCGCCAACCGCCGGGCGCCATGGAATCCCGACGCCAAGCGCGAAAACCTGGCGGCGATCGCCCTTGCCGCGCGCGAGGCGGGCGGCTTGCTTTGGCTGCGCGCCGCGCCCGGCCCGTCGCCGGATGAGCCCTCGCCGTCGCCCTCGCTGTTCGCGCCGGGGGTTTCCGTCTCGGGATTTTCGGTGACGTGGCGGGTCCACTGGACGCGGGTGATGGAAAACATGCTGGATTCCCCGCACACGGCCTTCGTGCATCGACGCAGTTTCGGGCGGCCGTTGGGCGAGCGGCTCGCCGCGCATCCGGCGGCGCGCATGGATGTGAGCTGGGAGGCGCGAGATTATGGCGCCAGCATCGGCGCGAGCGTCGAGGGCGAGCCGCGCCCCGCCCTGCTCGATTATCGTTTTCCCAACGCGATGGAATTGACCCTGGATTTTCGCGGAAGATTGTTCCGCCTGATGGCCATTTGCATTCCCGTCGGCGACATGGAGACACGGCTCATGCTGGTCACTATTCGCGATTTTCTGCGCGCGCCGCTGTTCGATCCGCTGTTCTCCTGGCTCAATCGCCGCATTGCCGAGGAGGACCGATCGATCGTGGAATCCTCGCTGCCGCCGCGCGCGCCGCCGCCCGGCGAGGACGTTTCGGTGCGGACCGACGCGGCCACCTTGGCCTTTCGCCACGTTTATCGCCAGCGCCTGCTGGGCGGTCGCGCCTGAAACGGAAATCGCCCTTGCCTTTTTGATCGCGACTCCATCATCACTTGCTGATCGAGGGAGTAAATGACCGACACGATTTTCGCCTTGGCGACCGGGCCGGGCCGTTCCGCGGTCGCGGTGATCCGGCTCTCCGGTCCCGCCGCCGGCGCCGCGCTTGAGGCGGTCACGGGGCTTGTTCCCACGCCGCGACAGGCAAGCTACGCGCGTTTCCGCGATCCCGAAACGGATGAAACGCTCGACCGGGGTTTGGCCTTGTGGTTTCCCGGCCCGGCCTCGGCGACGGGCGAGGACTGCGCGGAACTGCATGTGCATGGCGGCCGCGCGGTGATCGAGGCGATGCTGTCGGCGCTCGGCCGGCGGGACGGGCTGCGAGGCGCGGAGCCCGGCGAGTTCGCGCGGCGGGCGTTCATCAACGGCAAGATGGATTTGTCGCAGGCCGAGGGCCTTGCCGATCTGATCGACGCGCAAACCGCCTTTCAGCGCCGGCAGGCGTTGCGGCTGTCGGGCGGCGCGCTGCGGCGGCGGGTCGAGGGTTGGCGCGCCGCGCTGATCGACGCCGGCGCGCTGCTCGCCGCCGAACTGGATTTTTCGGACGAGGGCGACGTCGACTCCTTCTCGCCGCGCGCGTTGGAAGGCGCGTTGCGCCCGGTCATCGCCCAGCTGGACGATGTTTTGCGCGGCGCGCCGGCATCCGAGCGGCTGCGGGATGGTTTTTTGGTTCTCATCCTCGGCCCGCCCAACGCCGGCAAATCGACGCTGCTGAACGCGCTGGCGCGCCGCGACATCGCGATTGTTTCGCAATTTCCGGGGACGACGCGCGACATGATCGAGGTCGAACTCGATATTTCCGGACTGCCGGTTACGCTGGTCGATACGGCCGGGCTGCGCGATACCGACGATGCGATCGAGCGGATGGGCGTCACGCGCGCCCGCGCCCGCGCCCTTGACGCGGATTTGCTGCTGTGGCTGTCGGAAGGCGGCGCCGAACCCGCGCCGGATATTTCGACCGACGCCGAGATTCTGTTAATCGCCACCAAGACCGACGAAGTGGCCCCCCGCCTGGAGGTCGGCGCCCATCGCCTGGCCGTGTCGGCGCGGACCGGACTTGGGCTGGATCGACTGTGCGAGGAGATCGCGACGCGCGGGCGGGCGATGCTCGGCGACGGCGGCTCGGCGCTGGTCGGTCGCGAGCGCCACCGCCAGGCCATCGGCGCGGCGCGCCAGCATCTCGATTTCGCGCTAAGGAACGGCGCGCCGCTGGAGCTGCGCGCCGAGGACATTCGGCTGGCCGGCCGCGCGCTGGAGCGGATCGTCGGCGCCATCGACGTCGAAACGCTGCTCGAGGCGATATTCTCTCGTTTCTGCATTGGAAAATGATATGTTTCACGTGAAACAGGGAGGGTCCGCGGCGTGACGCGCCCATATTACGATGTTGTGGTGATCGGCGGCGGTCACGCCGGCTGCGAGGCGGCGGCGGCGGCGGCGCGCCTCGGCGCCCGCACGGCGCTGCTGACCCAGTCGCGCGACACCATCGGCGCCATGTCCTGCAACCCGGCCATCGGCGGGACTCGGCAAGGGCCAACTAGTGCGCGAGATCGATGCGCTGGACGGCCTGATGGGCCGCGTCGCCGACGCGGCCGGAATCCATTTCAAGCTGCTCAATCGCTCCAAGGGTCCGGCGGTGCGGGGACCCCGCGCCCAGGCGGATCGCAAGCTCTACCGCCAAGCCATGCGCGCGGCGATCGAGGCGACCGATAACCTGTCGGTCGTCGAAGGGCTGGTCGAGGACTTGGTGCTCGAAGGGGCCCGAGTTGTCGGGGTCGAGCTCGCCGGCGGTACGATCGGCGCCGGCGCGGTGGTGCTGGCGACCGGAACCTTTTTGAATGGCGTCATCCATATCGGCGCGACGCGCATCGCGGCCGGCCGCATGGGCGACGCGCCGGCCAATGGACTGGGCGACAGTCTGCGACGCGCCGGTTTCAAGGTGGCGCGGTTGAAAACCGGCACGCCGCCGCGGCTCGACGGCGCGACCATCCATTGGGATCGGCTGGAGACGCAATGGGGCGACGCCGAACCCGAACCGTTTTCGGCGCTCACCGACAGAATCATCAATCGCCAGGTGGCCTGCCACATCACGCGCACCACGCTCGCCGCGCATAAAATCATTCACGACGATCTCGCCCGCTCGCCAATGCGCACCGGCGCCATTTCCGGCCCGGGCCCGCGCTATTGCCCGTCGATCGAGGACAAGGTCACGCGGTTTGGCGACCGCGACGGGCACCAAATATTCTTGGAACCCGAGGGCCTAGACGACGCGACGATCTATCCGAACGGCGTGTCGACCTCGCTGCCAGAGGCCACGCAACAGGCGTTCATCAACGCCATTCCCGGTCTGGAGGACGCCCGCATCCTGCGGCCCGGTTACGCCATCGAATATGATTATGTCGATCCGCGCGAACTGGACGCCAGCCTGCGAACCAAGCGCATCGCCGGGCTGTTCCTCGCCGGGCAGATCAACGGCACCACTGGTTACGAGGAGGCGGGCGCGCAAGGTCTGGTCGCCGGGCTCAACGCCGCCGCCCTCGCCGCCAATCGCGCCCCGATCCATTTCGATCGCGCCGAAGCCTATCTTGGCGTGATGATCGACGATCTCGTCACGCGGGGGGTAAGCGAACCCTATCGCATGTTCACGTCTCGCGCGGAATATCGCCTGTCGCTGCGCGCCGACAACGCCGATGAACGGCTGACGCCGCGCGGCTTGGAGCTTGGCTGCGTCGGAGCGGCGCGCGCCCGGATTTTTGGCGAGCGGTCGGCGCGGCTCCAACACGCGCGAGCCCTGCTGAACGGGCTGTCGCTGACCTCGACCGCCGCCGCGCGCCATGGCCTCGCGGTGACGCAGGATGGCCAGCGACGCAGCGGCTTCGCGCTGTTGTCGTTCCCCGAAATCACCTTCGCGCGGCTGCGGGCGATCTGGCCGGAGCTGTCGGCGATCGACGCGGCGACGGCGGCGCAGGTCGAAATCGACGCCGCCTATGCGGTGTATCTCGATCGCCAGGCCGCCGATATCGACGCCTATCGCCGCGACGAGCAGCTCTCGCTTCCGGCGGCGCTCGACTATGCCGGAATTCCCGGCCTGTCGTCGGAGCTGACCGCCAAGCTGGCGTTCCTGCGTCCGCGGACGATTGGCCAGGCGGGGCGGATCGAGGGCATCACGCCGGCGGCGCTCACGCTGCTGGCGGCGCGGGCGCGACGCGGGTGAGCAACGACGATCGCCAGGCGGCGCTGCGGCTGTGTCCGGCATTGGCGGCGGCGCGCGCCGAGCTGGAGCTGTACGAAGCGCTGTTGCGGGCCTGGCAGCCCAGAATCAATCTCGTTTCCGGCCCGACCCTGGCGACGTTGTGGACTCGGCATTTCGCCGATTCGGCGCAAATCCTCGAAGCGTTCCCGGCGATTTCGCGCTGGGCCGATCTCGGCTCCGGGGCCGGCTTTCCCGGCATGGTGCTGGCGCTGTTGCTTAAGCATCGGTCCGGCGCGCGGGTGCACCTGATCGAGAGCGATCAGCGCAAGGCGGCTTTTCTGCGGGCTGTTTCACGTGAAACAGGCGCCCCGGCGATTATTCATGTCGGGCGAATTGAAACGGAGTTGCCGGCGCTGCTTGGCGACGTCGAGGGCATTTGCGCGCGCGCCTTGGCGCCGCTGCCGCGCCTGGTCGCTTGGTCGCGCGAACATCTGTTGAAAAACGCCGTCGGCGTGTTTTTAAAGGGCGCGGACTGGCGCGGCGAATTGACCGCCCTGTCGCCGGAGAGTAACTTGAGCTTCGAGGCTGTCGCCAGCCGCACGCATCCCGCCGCTCGTCTGATCGTCGCGCGGCGCGCGCCTCCCCAGGTCTCTGGAGAACCAGCCGTTGACTGAGACCCACGCGATTCCCCGAGTGATCGTGCTCGCCAACCAAAAGGGCGGCGTCGGCAAGACGACGACCGCCATCAATCTGGGCACGGCGCTCGCCGCCGTCGGCGAGAATGTGCTGGTGATCGATCTCGATCCGCAAGGCAACGCCTCCACCGGCCTTGGCGTCGATCGCAAGAGCCGGGAGATTTCGACCTATGACGTGCTGCTCGGCGAGAGCAGTCTCGACGACGCCATCGTGGCGACGGCGGTGCCGCGACTGTCGATCGCCCCCTCGACGCTCGATCTGCTCGGCGTCGAGCTGGAAATCGCCGGCGACAAGGACCGGGCGTTTCGCCTGAAGCGCGCGCTGGCCGAACATGTCGCCGGCGAACGTCACGTCAACGCGCATCGCTACAGCTATATATTGATCGATTGCCCGCCGTCGCTCAATCTATTGACCATCAACGCGCTGGCCAGCGCCGACGCGGTGCTGGTGCCGCTGCAATGCGAATTCTTCGCGCTCGAGGGTCTTTCGCAACTGCTGTCGACCGTCGAGCAGGTCAAGCGCGGCCTGAATCCAAAACTGTCGATCCACGGCATTGTGCTGACCATGTTCGACGCGCGCAATAATCTGGCGACGCAGGTGGTCGCCGACGTGCGCCGCTTCATGGGCGACAAGGTCTACGAGACGATGATCCCGCGCAATGTGCGGATCTCCGAGGCGCCCTCGCATGGCAAACCGGTGCTGCTCTACGATCTCAAATGCAGCGGCAGCCAGGCCTATTTGAAGCTGGCGTCCGAGGTCATTCAACGCGAGCGAAGCCTGCGCGCCGCCTGATCGGCCGCCGGCGAGATTTGGGAGTGGTTTCGATATGGCGGAGGAAGCGCGGCCGCGTTTGGGCCGGGGGTTGGCGGCGCTGATCGGCGACGCCGGAGACGAGGCGCCGGCCATCGAGCGCACGCGCGGTCAGCGCCGCATCCCCATCGAGTTCCTGCGGCCGAACCCGCGCAACCCCCGCACGAATTTTCGCGAGGAGGATCTCGCCGATCTCGCCGCGTCGATCCGCGAAAAGGGCATTATTCAGCCGGTCGTCGTGCGCACCATCGCCGGCGTCGCCGACGCCTATGAGATCATCGCCGGCGAGCGCCGCTGGCGCGCCGCGCAGCTCGCCAATCTTTCCGATATTCCCGTGGTCATTCAAGAGGCGGACGATCGCGAGGCGCTGGAGCTGGCGATCATCGAAAACGTGCAGCGCGAGGACCTCAACGCGATAGAGGAGGCGCGCGGCTATGAGCGGCTGGGCGTGGATTTCGGCTATTCCCAGTCGGAGCTGGCGAAGATCATCGGCAAGAGCCGCTCGCATGTCGCCAACACGCTGCGGCTGCTGCATTTGCCCGAGGCGACGCGCCGCCTGGTTGGCGACGGCGAGATTTCCGCCGGCCACGCCCGCGCCCTGCTGGCGGTGAAGGACCCCGACGCCGTCGCGCGCAAAATCGTCGCGGAGGGGCTGACGGTGCGCGACATCGAGCGTCTGGCGCGGCGCCAGGCCGACGACGCCGGCGCCAAGCGGCGCAAGCCGCGCGAGGAGAAGGACGCCGACACCCGCGCCGTGGAAAAAACGCTGAGCGACGCGCTGGGCCTCGCGGTGACGATCCACCACGACGGCGAACGCGGCGAATTGCGCATCCGCTACGAGACGCTGGAGCAGCTCGACGGACTGTGTCACCGGCTGACGGCGTAGCGGATTTTCGGGCGCTCGACACCCCGTCATTGCGAGCGGAGCGAGGCAATCCAGGGGCCGCCCGCGACTCCTGGATTGCCTCGTCGCTTACGCTCCTCGCAATGACTGGGCGTTGGCGTGAAGACTCTCCATCACCCCTCGCGCGACAACCGTCGCCAGATCCACCGGCACGGCGTTGCCGAGCTGCCGCATCGTCTCGCTCCAGGAGCCGTGAAAAACAAAATCGTCGGGGAAGGTTTGTAGCCGCGCGCTTTCGCGCACCGTGAAGTAGCGCAGGCTTCCGTCCGGGCGCGCCAGCATGTTCTCGCCGCCGGGCACGCCGTGCACCCCGGCCTTCAGCGTTTTGGCGGGTTCGTCGAGCGGCGATCCGGTGTGGCCGGGATAGGCGCGGGCGCCGGGTTGAAAGCGGTGGTCGGCGATCGCCGCCGCGCCGCCCGCGTCGCGTTCGGGGTCGGGCAAATCGCCGATCGCGTCGCGCGCGGTGCGCCAGGGCAGCAGGGCCGGCGGCTCCAGGCGGCGCGCGCGGGCGGCGAACCGCGGCGCCATCTGGCGTTCGCGGCGGGGCGCCGCGTGGCGTTCCCAATAATCGCCGCGCGACTGGTCCCACAGCAGCGCGTCGCGCGCGTGCGTCTCCGCGGGAAACGACCAGCGCGCGTCGATGTCGCTTCTAAAACCGACGAACACCACGCGCTCGCGCCGTTGCGGCACGCCGAAATCGGCGGCGTTGAGCACGCGGTAAACCACGCGGTAGGCCAGCGACTCCGCGCCGCGCCGCCGCCCCGTCACATGGCGCTCCAGCCGGCCGAGATGGTCCTCCCAGTTCTCCTGCTCGCGGCGGACCAGTTCGGGGAAGCTGATCTGGTGCACGATATAGGCGAGATAGCTCGCGAAGCTGGCGCGCGTGAGCCCCTTGACGTTTTCGAAGATGAAGGCGCGCGGTTGTATCTCGCGCAGCGCGCGCGCCGCCTCCGACCACATGTCGCGCGCGTCGCCATGGGCGCGATGCTTGCCGCCGAGCGAAAACGGCTGACAGGGCGGCCCGCCGGCGACCAGATCGATCTTGCCGGAAACATCGCGAAAATCCACGTCGCGGATGTCGCCCTCCAGCGGCTCCGGCCAGCGCGACAGCGGCGACGCGGCCCGGCGGCGGTTTTCGCGAAGCGTGTCGCAGCACCATCTGTCCCGTTCGACGACGCGGGCCGGCGAAAAACCGGCCCTGCTCACGCCGAGCCCGAGGCCTCCGGCTCCCGCGAAGATTTCGACGACGCGCATGGCTCCTCCAAAAAAAGTCTCAATTTGTTCGTTAATTGTTCTCTATCGCGCAATTCGCATTCCCAGACAACCAGAATGCGCCAGCCGGCGGCGGCCAGCGCCGCCTGATCGCGCAAATCGCGGGCGCGATTGCCGTTGAGCTTGGGCTCCCAGAAGTCGAGCCGCGATTTCGGCTTGCGCGCCAGCCGGCAATTGGGGTCGGGGTGGCGGTGCCAAAAACAGCCATGCACGAAAATGATCGCGCGGCGGCCGGGGAACGCCAGATCCGGCTTGCCCGGCAGGTCGGCGCGATGCAGGCGGTAGCGATAGCCCATCGCGTGCACGAGGCGGCGCACGGCCATTTCGGGGCCGGTGTCCTTGCCGCGCACCCGGCTCATGCGTTCGCTGCGCTCAATGGGTGACAGCGTGTCGGCCATGCGCGATCCGAGCCGCTAGCGCGGCGCTCCCGAAAACTCCAGCCCCTTGATCCGGGCCAGCGCGATGAACAGCAGGCCGACATGCTGGGAATGGATCATCTCGCCGCGCAGCGCCATGTCCACGGCGTCGCGCCATGGCGTCGGCTCCACGACGAGATCCTCGGTCGCGTCGAGCTTTTGCGCCGCCCGCCGCGTCGCGCCCTCGGCCAGCAGAATATGCAGCCCGTTGGTGTGCGAGGCGGGGTTCGGCGACAGCCGGGCGACATGCGTCAGTTTTTCGGCGACATGGCCGGTCTCCTCCAGCAGTTCGCGCGCGCCGGCGACCAGCGGGTCGGTCTCGTGCGGGTCCATGACCCCGCCGGGCAGCTCCAGCGAGGCCTCGCCGGCGCCGTGGCGATATTGCCGCACGAGCAGCAGCCGGTCCCGCGCGTCGAAGGCGGCGATATGCACCCAGTCCGGATAATCGAGCAGAAAATACGGATCGAGCACCGCGCCGCGCCGCGTCACGCAGCGCTCGGCGCGCAGCTTGAGCCACGGCGAATCGACGAGGACCCGCGACGAGTCCGCCGACCACGGCCGGAGGATGTCGTCGCTCAATGTCGATCCGCCGCCGTCGTCGCGCGCCGAATCAGCGCCAGCGCCTCCGGCGAATCCCACGCGGCGGGACCCGAAAGCTGGGCGAGCGCGCAGCCGGCGGGGTCGACGAGATAGCTGGTCGGCAGGCCCATCAGCTCGCCGCCCTGCTTGAGGCGAAAGAAGATATCCGCCTTGGGGTCCGCGTAGAATCCGAGGTTTTTCACGCCGATTTCGCTCAAAAACGCCCTGGGTCGCTCCAGCCGCGTCGTGTCGACGTTGATCGCCAGGACCTCGAATTTGTCCGAGCCGGCGAGGCCCTGCAACCGGTCGAGCGCCGGCATTTCGCTGCGGCAGGGCACGCACCAGGTCGCCCAGACATTGACCAGCAGCGTCTTGCCCTTGAAGGCGTCGAGGTTGGTCGGCGCGCCGTCCGGCCCGTTGAAGGCCAGCGGTTGCATCGGCTCGGGCTCCCTTTGCACCGCCAGCGCGGCGAGTTCGCCCGTGGCCAGGCCGGCGAGCGCCGCCGCCAGCGGCTTGGAGGCGTCGCAGGCGGGGTTGTGCTCTTTCTTGCCGCCCGGACCGCTCTTCACGTATAGAGCAAGCGCGCCGGCGATAAGCAGCAACGCGAGGCCGAAGGCGAGCGCGCCGCGATTGCGCTGGGGACTGGCGGCCGGCTGTTCGGTCATCGTTTCAAGGTTCCCAAGAAGGTCGGCGTTGGCTTAAGGGGTCACATGACGAGCAAAATGTGGGGCGGTCGCTTTCAGGACGCCGCCGACGCGGTGCTGGAGGCGATCAACGTCTCCATCGATTTCGACAAAAGACTTTGGCCGCAGGACATAGCGGCCTCGCTCGCCCATGTCGCGATGCTCGGCGAGACCGGCATTGTTTCGGCGGAGGACGCCGCCAGGATAACGCAGGGCCTCGCGCAAATCAAAGCCGAGATCGAATCGGGAAAATTCGTTTTTTCGCGCAAGCTCGAAGACATTCACATGAACGTCGAGTCGCGGCTGGCCGAGCTGATCGGCCCGGTCGCCGGCAGGTTGCACACGGCGCGCTCGCGCAACGATCAAGTGGCGACGGATTTCCGCCTCCATGTGCGCGACGCCATCGATCGCATCGACCTCGGACTCGCCGATCTCCAGCGCGCCCTGGCGACGCGGGCCCTGGCCGAGGCGGCCACGGTCATGCCGGGCTTCACCCATTTGCAGTCGGCGCAGCCCGTCACGCTCGGCCATCACCTGCTCGCCTATGTCGAGATGATTTCCCGCGACCGCGGCCGGTTCGCGGACGCGCGCGCGCGCCTCAACGAATCGCCGCTCGGCGCCGCGGCCTTGGCCGGCACCTCCTTCCCGATCGACCGGGACAGCACCGCCCGGGCGCTCGGCTTCGACCGTCCGACCGCCAATTCGCTCGACAGCGTTTCCGACCGCGATTTCGTGCTGGAGACTTTGTCGGCGGCGGCGATTTGCGCGGTGCATCTGTCGCGATTCGCTGAGGAGATCGTGCTGTGGACGACGGTGCAATTCTCCTTCGTCGCGCTGTCGGACAAATTCACCACGGGCTCGTCGATCATGCCGCAAAAGCGCAATCCAGACGCGGCGGAGCTGGTGCGCGGCAAATCCGGGCGAATCATCGGCGCGCTGCAAGGGCTGCTCGTCGTCATGAAGGGGCTGCCGCTGGCCTATTCCAAGGACATGCAGGAGGATAAGGAAGGCGCCTTCGACGCGCTCGATTCGCTGGAATTGTGCATCGCGGCCATGGCCGGCATGACCCGCGACATGACCTTTAATCGCGAGAAAATGCGCGCGGCGGCGGGCGCCGGCCACGCCACCGCGACCGATCTCGCGGATTGGCTGGTGCGCGCGCTCGGGCTGCCATTCCGCGAGGCGCATCACGTCACCGGGCGAATCGTGGCGCTCGCCGCCGATCGCGGAGCGCCGCTCGAGGCGCTTGGCCTCGCCGAGCTGCAAGGCGTCGAGCCGCGCATCACGGCGGAGGTGTTTGGTGTGCTGGGCGTCGACAAATCCGTGGAAAGCCGCGCAAGCTTTGGCGGAACAGCTCCCGCCAACGCGTGGGCGCGGGCCGCGGAGTGGCTGAAACGGCTGGGAAACTAAGCCGGGCGCGGCTCCATATGTTGACAGGAGCGCGCCACCAATGCTAAATCACAACCAAGTCAGAACGTTTGAAATAGCGCGGGGATCACGATGAATAATGAGCGTTTCAATAAGATTGTGGCGGAATTGAAATTCGCTGGCGAATACGCCGCCATTTGTGGCGGGGCTTATATGTTGGGCGGCGCGGACATGGCCTTGGCCTTCGTCAGAAAGACTCCGGCGCCGCTCGTGGGCGCGGTTGTCGGCGGCCCGGTCGGCCTGATCGCCGGAGCGGCCGCTCTGGGCGGCTATGTCGCTTTCAAGCACTATCGCGCGCGTCGCTAAGCTTCCGCGTCGATCGCGTCGATAGGCATCCGACGAATATTGAGCCGCGCCCGCGAAGCCAGAGGCTTCGCGGGCGGCTTTTTTTATTCGCCCTCCACGGGGTGATTCGCGTCAATCGCCAGCCCTCCGAGGCGCGGCGCGCTCCGGCGTCGCCCGCGAGGTGGTCGGCGTCGGTCAATTTGCCGAGATGCTCGTTCGCCCGCTCCAGCCCGGCTCGGCTCGGAACACCAAACCAACTCGATTGCGTTTCGCTTCAGCGACGGTTCGACCCCGCGCGGAGGGCGTCATGGCGCGCGGCAACAGCGCCGCCGCGCGATTGCGAGGTGTCGACGGCGACGAAGTAATATACCCCTGATATGCAATGTTGACTGAGTGCAACTCATGGTTTAGTCGGTGATCGACCGAGATAAACTCAAACCTTGCATCGAGGCAGACCATGATCGACCGATCGCTTTCCCATCGCGGGGCGCGTTGCAAATTCGCCGGCGCGTTCGCCGCGCTCTTCGTCACCGGCTGCGCCTTGGTGGGCGCGAGCGCCGCCTTGGCCGGCGTTCCCAAGGCGCCCCGCCGCCGTTGGATCACGACATTGTCTTCACCAAGCTGCCGGCGCCGCTGGTTGGCGGCGTGGTCGGCGGTCCGGTTGGCGCCTTGGTTGGCGCGGCGATGCTCGGCGGCTATGTCGCCTTCAGGCGTTTCCGCGATCCCCGCTGAATTCGGCCGGCGTGCATAAGCGCGACGGGAGCCCTTGCGGGGGCTCCAATCGCGGTCTATGACTTCCACGAATTTTCTCCCCTGACCGCGCGGAGGCTTCGTGTCGCTAAATTTCGCCGCCGCGCGCTCGAAATTCTGGGACCGGCTGGTCCAGTCGGCCCCGCTCGGGCGCCGCGAAATCTTCCTTTGGGTGACGCTGGCGCTCGTCTCCAATGAGCTTCTTCAACTCATCGACGCGCAATCGTCCTACACGCTCATCGCGAGCCTCTCCCAGCAAAACTACATTCTCTGGCTGGCGGGATATGTGTTCGTGTTCCGCATCCGCCAAAGCTCCCGCGACCCCGCCGCCGATGGCTCGGATATGTGGTTTGGCGCCCTGACATGCCTGGCGATCTTCCTGACGAGCTTCCTGCCTCACCGGTGGGGCCTCGGATTCATCTCCACGGGCGCCGCCGCCTATATTCTGCTGAACCATCGCGGCGACCAGAATTTGAAGGCGGCGGGCGGCGTCCTGCTGGCGATCTCGACTTATTTGATCTGGGGGCCGATCCTGTTTCACCTCGTCACGCCCGAGGTGGTTCGCGGCGACGCCGCCATCGTCGGCGGGTTGCTCAAGCTGCTACGCTCCGAAGTGCTCGCCAAGGACACCAGCTTCATCGCGCCGGACGGGTTTCAGGTCGTGCTGGTCGGCGCCTGTTCGTCCTTCCAGAATATTTCGACCGCGCTCCTCGCCTGCGCGGCGATCACCATGCTGTCCCGGCCCGAATGGCTGCGCGGCGACGCCGTCACCATCGCCCTGGCGACGATGGCGATGGTGTTGATCAACGCCGGCCGAATCTGCCTGCTCGCGTCGAGCGCCGGCAACTTCGCCTATTGGCACGACGGCGACGGCGTGAACATCATCAGCCTGGCGCAGACCGCGGTCGTCATCGCGATCGCGGCATGGGGCGCCTGGAAATGGCGGCGGGAGGAAAACGTCGCGCCCGGGAGCCAGGCGACGTGACGGCATGGCGGACGCGCGTGATCCTCGCCGTCGTTGTCGTGGCGTCGTTGCTGGTGAGGCTCGAGGGCCTGCGCGATCACGGCGAACCGGCGGTCGCCGTCAAAATGGTCGAGAAGATCAAGACCGTTCTCACCGAGCATGGCGTCGCCCCGTTGGAGACGTCGTTCGATTCCTCCGACGTCGTCTATTTCCAAAGGCCCAATTGCGATCGCGCCTCCTGGGTCACGCCCTATGGTCTCGCCTCGGATGAGTTGATTTATCTGCAAAAGGCGATCAAGCCGGGCTTCGAGGCCCGCTATCTGTTCCTCGACAAGAGCTGGGACGCGCCGGACCGTCTGGCGCTGTATTATCGGTGGGCCCGCAACCTGCTGCTCGCCGGCCTCGGCGCGTCGCGCTACACGACCCAAAAAACCGCGATCCTCCTGGTCGAACCCCAAGGTTGCGACAAGACGGCCCCGATGGATTGGTCGAGGCTTTGGCGCCGCGACGCCTCGACGAGCGCCGGATCGGAGCGTGTTGGCGATCGCGCCGAGGCGCGAGGCGCCGAATGAATTGGCTGGCGCCGGAGACTGGACCGTGAAAAATGCGATTTAGCGGCCATGATTCGGCTCATGGCGCGTAAATCCAATGAATACAAGGAGTTTTACAGCGCGGCGGTCCCGAGGTCGGGAAGTTTTCGCGGGCGCTGGCGGGGGAGACGGGAATGTCGAAAATAGGTTTGAGAGCTGCCGGCGC
The DNA here is from genome assembly GCA_963699455.1 of uncultured Alphaproteobacteria bacterium. Classification (GTDB taxonomy): domain Bacteria; phylum Pseudomonadota; class Alphaproteobacteria; order Rhizobiales; family Beijerinckiaceae; genus Methylocystis. The sequence goes on from CAVOTY010000008.1 coordinate 767,636, forward strand.
GTGCCTGACCGTATATGCTTTGCTGGGCGCGAATTTCGCCTTCGCGGGTTATGTGGCGCCCGCGCCGCTGTTTGGAGCGATTGGCGGGCCCGTCGGCATCGTGGCGGCCGGCGCCGCGCTCGGCGGCTATCTGTTGTTCAAGCGCCTTCGCGACCGCGACTAGCCGCGCCTCGCATGGCGATGGTGGGCGCGGAAAAACGGCGGGCGGCTCGCTTAATCGCGCGCGGCCTGCTGGCGCTGGTCATCCTGGCGTCGCTCGTCGTCAGGCTGCACAAATCGGGACTTCCCGGCGCTCCTGGCGCGCAAGGCGCCGGCGTCGAAGCCAGGCTCCGGGAGCTGTTGCGCGGGCGCGGCCTGACCCTCGCCGCCAACCCCCACCCCCCGTCCAAGGCGATGTCGCGGGCGGTTTATTTCCAACGACCGGGTTGTGGCGCGCCGTCCTGGGTCATCGCCTATCCGCTGAGCTCCGAGCTGTTGCCGTTGTTCGAGCGCAACCTCGGGCCGGGCTTCGAGCGCCGTTTTGTCTATCTCGACAAATCCTGGGACCACCAGGACCGCTTCGCGATGTATGTCGAGTGGGGGAAAAACTGGCTTTCCGCCGGGCTCGGGCGACCCGCCTTCGCCACTTGGAAAACCGGGCTGTTCATCGCCGAACCGGCCGATTGCGCGAAAAACCCCGATATCGACTGGCGGCCGGCGTGGTCCGCGCCAACCACGGCGGCCGCGCCCGACTCCGGCGACTGACGGCGAAAGCATCCATGTCGGACCAAGTTTGGTTTTTCATCTTTTGGGGCGGTCTCGCGGCGTTCGCCGGGCTGGAGGCGCTGTTTCCCATGTCGCGCGCGCCGGCCGACCGCGCCGCGCGCTGGCCCGTGAATTTCGCGCTGGCGTTTCTCAATGGCCTCGTCGCCTCGCTGGCTCCGGCGCTGGCCGTCGCCGCCGCAAGGTGGGCCGAGACCCGCCAATTCGGCCTGCTGCATTGGGCGGCCTGCCCGCCGCCGGCGGGTTTCGCGATCAGCCTGATTCTCGCCAGCCTCGCCGCCTATGCGCTTCACTGGGCCTCGCACGCCAACCCGCTGCTCTGGCGGTTTCACCGGGTGCATCACAGCGATGTCTTCTTCGACGCGACGACGACGCTGCGCCATCACCCCGTCGAGATGATCGCGGCGATCTTGCTGCTGACCCCGGTTTACGCGCTCGGCGGATTGTCGCCGGCGGCGATCGCGTTTTATCTGATGGCCGAGGAGTTGTTCGGCGTCGCCACCCACGCCAATATTCGCCTGCCCGAACGATACGAATGGCGGCTGGCGCTGGTTTTCGTCACGCCGTCGCTGCACCGGCTGCACCATTCCAATGTCCGCGCCGAAACCGACAGCAATTACGGCGACGTGTTTTCGTTCTGGGACCGGCTGTTCCGCACGTTCCTCGCCGCGCCGCCGAACCGCCGCGCGCTGGTCGTCGCCGGACTGGAGGACGTCGACAAGCGGCGCGCGGAGGATTTTTGGGAGCTGTTGAAGCTGCCGTGGCGGGCGCCGGCGTAGCGCGTCGCGCGCCGCCAGGGCGCGGAACAAAGCGGAAGGGCTGGCCGTCTAGCGCGGGGGCCGTATTTGCTCGCCGCGACCTTCGCAGTGGGGAGCGCCATGAAAAATCCTCGGAAATGCGCCGTGTTGGCCATGTCGCCGTGGAGCCTCGCCGCCGTCGCCAATGACCAGAAATGGGCGCCGCCGCCTGTGGTGGGAATGCCCGGCCATCACCCGAGGACGACCATCAATGCGCCCGAGCCCAAGAGCCAGATCGACAGTTGGCGCGCCATCGCCGGCGATTGGAAACAATTGTCCGGCAAGGTGAAGGAGAAATGGGGCCAGCTCACCGACGACGCCATCGCCAAGCTCGAAGGCAAGCGCGAACAGCTCGAAGGGATGCCCCGGGCGCGTTACGGATACACCAAGGCGCGGGCCGATCAGGAGATCAACGCCTGGATGGCCAAGCACTAACGCGGGGCGGTTCGCGAGCTGGGGCCGCTTTCAGCTTTTGACGCTCCGCCGCTTGAGCTCGGGCCGTCCTCGACGCTCGGGGCAAGGCGAGTGGCCCTCAAAAGCACAACCGCAAGTAACCATCGAAAACTAAACGAGTTTAGAGTTTTTCCGCCTTGCTATTCGCCATTGCCCGTTTACAATCGCGCCGCGGATAATCGCGTCGCTTTGGTTAACGAGGTTGGCATAATGAACGATGTTGTAAAAAGGCTTTGCGAGCGCGGCGGCGCTTGTCTTGCTGCTTACGCGATCCTGGGGACGAATTTGTCTTGCGCCATCCCGTTCCCCGTGCCGGCTCCGGCGCCGGTGGTCGGCGCGGTGGGGGGACCCATCGGCTTGGCCGCCGCGGGCCTCGCCTACGGCGGCTACCTTTTGTTCAAGCGTCGGCGCGATCGCCGCTAGTCCAAGCGAGGCCCGTGGCGCGTCGACGCGACGGGTGCGTCGGCGAGCGCTTGGCATAACAGCCCCTAGCGCCTGATTTCGTTGACGTCGGTCTTGGCGAAACCGTCGCCGTCGTAAAGTAGCGGCGCGCGATAAGCCTTGGCGCAGGCGTAGGCGAAGCAGTCGCGCATGTTGAGGCCGGCGGCGTGGCGCCCCTTGCCGTAGCGGTCGAAGGCGGCGATGGCGAGATCCGCCATGCCGTCGGTCAGCATCACCACCTTGACCCCGGCTTCCTCCAAAAACGCACGAACCAGCCCGGCGGCCTTGTCGCCGCTAAAATCCTTGGCGCGCATCAGCGCGGTCGCGGCGTCGTACACGGCGAGCGGCGAGGTGTAGGGCGCCTTGGCCGCCTCGATCGCGTCGGCGAGCTTTTCGCCCCCGGCGCGCCGGTCAAAATCGCTGATATCGCGGAGGCGTCGATCATCATTTGAGGTCGCCGAACGCCTTGGGATAGAAACGCCGCGCTTGCTTGGAGCCCGCCTTGGGCGCGGCGGCGACGCGGTCGACCAGCGGTCGCAGCCGGTCGAACAGCGAAATTTTTTCGCGCTCGCGCAGCAGTTCGTTTCGACAAGCCTCGCGAATCGCATCGACAATGGGCATGCGCTTGGCCTTGGCGAGCTCGCGAATGATGTGGTCGGTTTCGGGGTCCTTGATCGAATAGGCCATGGGATACCTTGATTCGGATATATGTATATCTGAAAGGAGGTATCCCGTCGAGTGGCGCTCGGTGAATGGCCGGAAGTGTTCGCTTCTAAGTCCTTTCCGCTGAGACGCGCTCGTGCCCGCTCACAGCCGCTGCTATGGTTGCCAAAAGCTGGGCTAGGTCATGGAGTGGGTCATGGAACTGTTTGGCGATGAACTGGATCGAATTGTTTATAAGATGATTCGCGAAGCTGATGCATCGGGCACGGCGCTCACCCGCGAAGAACTCGCCCAGTCAGTGCTCGATTATGTTTCTCCACTTATCCTTGAGTATATCTTGCCTTCATTAGAGAGGTTATCCCTCGCGGGTATGATTGAAGAGGATCGTGATTGTAAAAAAGGGCGCCCTTACATTTATTATTTGCCAAAGAACGGCTCCGGGGAGCCCGGACGCGAATGAATTGGCTTATTTTTTGAGCGCGACTACTTCGTCCACACGATCATCCTTGTCGTATCTCAACATAAAAGCCATTTCGTCGCCTGAAAAGATGCCCTCGGTCGGGGTCGCCACGACCTCCCATAATCCAAGGGTCAAAACGTCGGCGGCGCCATGGAAAACCGCCCGTCCTGCTTTTGCGCCAGCGCTATAACCGTTAACAAATTTGAATATCTCGTATTTGCGCCCATTCCTGACCTCTGCAACGGTTGGGAGTCCGAACTCAGCTAAAAGCATCGCTCTTGGTGTGCCGACCGCGAGCAGGTCAAGATTCTTCGCGTCGGGCTGTTTTGCAGCCATAAAGACACTGCAACCGCTCAGGAGGAAAAATACCAGCATGGCCGATGCAGGCTTCAAATATTTCAAAATGTTACCTCATGAACCATGGAGAGGGATCGACGAGCTTTGGCTCTGTTCAAAGTAGCCGCAGATCCGCGTGGCGATTCAAATTAGATTTAACGGATGGCTGTGTGGCTTGGGTTTGTCAATGCTGCAGGCTACATGAGCTTTTCCCACTTTCCAACAAGCATTGCACGGAAATGCCGGACAATCAGAAACCTTGCCATCCCGCTGTGATGCCAAATGAACCGCTGCCGCCGCGTCACGTCGTCTTCCACTTGATTAAAACGCCCCCGGCTGCTTTTAACGCGCTGCACAATCCGTCTTGAGCTCAGGGGAGCCCCAAATGTCGCACTGGCCCGTTCATGGCAAGATCACCGGCCCGATCGTTCTGATCGGCTTTGGCTCCATCGGCCGGGGCATTCTGCCGCTGATCGAGCGGCATTTCGAGTTCGACAAGAACCGTTTCACCGTCATCGATCCGTCCGATTCGCACAAGCATCTGCTCGACGTGCGCGGCATTGATTTCGTTAAGGCGGCGCTGACCGAGCAAAATTATCGCGACATTCTGACGCCGCTGCTGACCAAGGGCGGCGGCCAGGGTTTTATCGTCAATCTGTCGGTCGAGGTCTGCTCGCTCGATATCATCAAGCTCGCCCAGGAGCTCAAGGTTCTCTATGTCGACACGGTGGTCGAGCCGTGGCCCGGCTTTTATTTCGACGCGTCGCTCGGCAACGAGGCGCGCACCAATTACGCGCTGCGCGAGACGGTGCTGGCCGAGCGGCGCAAAAATCCCGGCGGTTCGACGGCGGTGTCGTGCTGCGGCGCCAATCCCGGCATGGTCTCGTGGTTCGTCAAGCAGGCGCTGGTCAATCTCGCCAAGGACGCGGGCCTCACCGCCGCGGAGCCGAACAGCCGCGCCGCATGGGGCGCGCTCGCCCAAAAGCTCGGCGTGAAGGGCATTCATATCGCCGAGCGCGACACGCAGCGGGCGCGAACCCCCAAGGAGCGCGGCGTCTTCGTCAACACCTGGTCGGTCGAGGGCTTTGTTTCGGAGGGTTTACAGCCCGCCGAGCTGGGCTGGGGCACGCACGAAAAATCGCTGCCCGACATCGCGGGAACCCACGCGACCGGCTGCGGCGCGGCGATTTATCTCAACACGCCCGGCGCCAACACGCGGGTGCGCTCGTGGACGCCGACGCCGGGGCCGCAATACGGCTTCCTCGTCACCCACAATGAGTCGATCTCGATCGCCGATTATCTGACGGTGCGCGACGCCGCCGGCCAGGCGGTCTATCGCCCGACCTGTCATTACGCCTACCACCCCGCCGACGACGCGGTGTTGTCGCTGCACGAAATGTTCGGCGCGGGCGGCGCCCGCCAAAAGCGCGATCATATTCTGGACGAGCATGAAATCGTCGACGGAATCGACGAACTCGGCGTGCTGCTCTATGGCCACGCCAAGGGCGCTTATTGGTACGGCTCGCGACTGTCGATCGAGGAAACCCGCGAGCTCGCGCCCTATCAAAACGCCACGGGGTTGCAGGTCAGCTCGGCGGCGCTGGCCGGCATGGTCTGGGCGCTGGAAAATCCGACGGCGGGCATCGTCGAGGCGGACGAGGTCGATTACCGCCGCTGTCTCGACGTGCAAACGCCATATTTGGGTCCGGTTGTCGGCGTCTATACCGACTGGACGCCGCTCGACGGTCGCCCGGGATTCTTTCCCGAGGATATCGACGAAAGCGACCCCTGGCAGTTCAAGAATATTCTGGTGCGCTGAGCGTTCCAGGAGCCGGCGGCCGGAGCATGCGCGAAAATGCTCCGGCGCGCATCGAAATCGGGGCCGCATGCGCGAAAATGCGCGTTTCGCGCATGGAATTTTAGGCCTTGGCGGCCGTCTTGCGAGCCACGCCTTCCTTGTCGAGCAGCGCGGCGAGTTCGCCCGACTGGTACATCTCGCGGGTGATGTCGCAGCCGCCGATGAACTCGCCCTTGATGTAGAGCTGCGGGATGGTCGGCCAGTTCGAGAACGCCTTGATGCCCTCGCGAATCTCGTTGTCCGCCAATACGTTGATCGCCTTGTAGGGCGCGCCCACATGGTTGAGAATCTGCACCACCTGCATGGAGAAGCCGCATTGCGGCGCTTCCGGAGTTCCCTTTAGAAACAGCACGATGTCGGAGCCGTCGATCTCGGCCTTGATGCGTGAATTCGTGTCGGTCATTGCTTGTCCTTTCCCGCGGAATTCAAGGTTCCGCCGCTTGCGACGGGGTGATTATCTCACGTGAGGCGCTTTGGTTTCAAGGCGCGACGGTAGTCAGCGCCAGCGCATGCAGTTCGTTGCCGAGTTTCGAGCCAAACGCCGCCTGCACCAACTGGTGCTGCCGCACCCGGCTCAAGCCCTTGAAAGCGCACGATGTCACGGTGGCGGCCCAGTGGTCGCCATCGTCGGCCAGGGCGGTGAGTTCGACCACGGCGTCGGGCAGGGCGGTCTTGATCAGGCGCTCGATCTCGGTCGCGGGCATTGGCATGATTCATCCTTTGTCGAAAAAAGCGTGTTCGTTTCCCGCCATATAGGCCGGCAGCGGGTCTTCATGCGCCTCGCGCAGCAGCGAGAGCAATATCGGCGCCTCGCCGGGAAAGTTCAATGCGTCGCCGCCGGCGGTTCCCAGCGTCAAGACCGAAACGCCCGCCGCTTCAGCCTCTTGCGCGATGGCGCGGGCCTCGCTGGGCGCGCAGGCGATGAGGTAACGCGCCTGATCCTCGCCGAACAAAATCGCGTGCGACGGTCCCGGGGGAAGTCTGTCGATGGTCGCGCCGACGTCGCCGGCCAGGGCCATTTCGGCCAGCGCGACCGCCAAACCGCCGTCGGAAAGATCATGCGCGGCGTTGATTCGGCTTGATAAAACCAGGGCGCGGACAAAATCGCCGTTGCGACGTTCGGCGACGAGATCGACCGGCGGCGGCGCGCCCTCCGTGCTCTCGAGCAGATCGCGCAAGTAAACCGACTGGCCGAGCCAACCCTTTGTTTCTCCAACCAAAATGATCGCGTCGCCGGCTTTGAGGCCGGTCCTGGCGGCGCGCGCCGCGTCGGCGATGACGCCGACGCCGCCGATGGCCGGAGTCGGCAGGATTCCAGAGCCTTGCGTCTCGTTGTAGAGCGAGACGTTGCCGGAGACGATGGGGAAATCCAGCGCGCGGGCGGCCTCGCCGATCCCGCGCAGGCAGCCGACCAGCTGGCCCATGATCTCCGGCTTCTCCGGATTGCCGAAATTGAGATTATCGGTCAGCGCCAAGGGCTTGGCGCCGGTCGCGGAAATATTGCGCCAGCATTCGGCGACCGCCTGCTTGCCGCCCTCGAACGGATCGGCGGCGCAATAGCGCGCCGTCACGTCGGTTGAAAGCGCCAGGCCCTTGGGGCCGTCCTTGACGCGAATCACCGCCGCGCCGCCGCCGGGGGCGCGAATCGTGTTGCCGAGAATGAGATGGTCGTACTGCTCGTAAACCCAGCGTTTTGAACAGAGTTCGGGGGTTCGCAGCAGGGCGATGAGCGCGTCGCGATCAGCCATTTGCGGAGCGATCGCGGCGGGATCCAGCACCGGGCGCGGCGGCGTTTCGACATGCGGGCGATCATAGAGCGGGGCCTCGTCGCCAAGCTCCTTGATCGGCAGATCCACCTTGATCTCGCCCTGGTGCTTGACGACGAATTGCAGCGTGTCCGTGGTCTTGCCGATGATCGCGAAGTCGAGGCCCCATTTTCGAAAAATCGCCTCGGCTTCCTGTTCCCGCTCCGGGCGCAGCACCATCAGCATGCGCTCCTGGCTCTCCGAAAGCATCATTTCATAAGCGGTCATGCCGGTTTCGCGGCACGGCACGGCGTCGAGATCGAGTTCGACGCCGAGATTGCCCTTGGCGCCCATTTCGACGGCGGAGGACGTGAGCCCGGCCGCGCCCATGTCCTGAATGGCGATGACGGCGCCCGACGCCATCAGTTCGAGGCAGGCCTCGAGCAGCAGTTTTTCCGAAAAGGGATCGCCGACTTGCACGGTCGGGCGCTTTTCCTCGGCGTCGGCCTCGAAGGCGGCGGAGGCCATGGTGGCCCCGTGGATGCCGTCGCGGCCGGTCTTGGAGCCGAGATAGACAATGGGATTGCCGACGCCCGCCGCCGCCGAATAAAAAATCGCGTCGGCGCGGGCGAGGCCGACGGCCATCGCGTTGACGAGAATATTGCCGTCGTAGCTCGGATCGAACGCCGTCGAGCCGCCGACGGTGGGCACGCCGAAGGCGTTGCCGTAACCGCCGACGCCGGCGACGACGCCGGCGACGAGATGGCGGGTCTTGAGATGCGCCGGCGCGCCGAAGCGCAGCAGGTTCAGGCAGGCGATGGGCCGCGCGCCCATGGTGAAGACATCGCGCAGTATGCCGCCGACGCCGGTCGCCGCGCCTTGATAGGGCTCGATGAACGAAGGGTGGTTGTGGCTTTCCATCTTAAAAACGCAGGCGTCGCCGTCGCCAATGTCGATGACCCCGGCGTTCTCGCCGGGGCCGCGGATCACCCAGGGCGCCGAGGTCGGCAGCTTGCGCAGGTGCAGCCGCGACGATTTATAGGAACAGTGCTCGTTCCACATCGCCGAGAAAATCCCCAGCTCGGTGAAGCTCGGCGCGCGGCCGATCAGCGCGAGGATGCGTTGATATTCGTCCGGCTTGAGGCCGTGGGCGGCGACGAGCTCGTTGGTGATCGCCGGTTCTTGGATCGCCGGTTCGCGGATTTTCGTGGCTTGAGCGGTCAAAACGTCGCACCTTCGGTAAAGTCGCGGAATTACGCGCGGTTATCGGGGCGTTCGGCCCGTTTTCGACGCCCGGCCGCTTCCGCCAAAACCTTTCGCGAAACGGCGGCTTTTCGAATAAAGCGCCCCAGGGCGCATGGCAACAGCCGCCGCGACTGTGGCGAAAGTGACACAGTTCCAGAGAAACGTAAGCGGCCCGGCTGAAATTTGATAATTATCAAGTCATTTGGCCGCAAATCATAGCAACGTAATCTGGACTTGACGTGCGCTTCGGGAACGCGTCGGCAATTAATCATTTCAGGGGGATCCGATGAAGACTGTAATCCGTGGCGTTCTCGCCGCCTCCATTCTGAGCGCCGCGACCGTGGCGGGCCAGGCCGCCGACCTTCCGTCGATCAAATCGCCACCGCCGCCGCCGCCGGTGTTCACGGACAGCTACCAGCCTTTCCAGGTTCGCCTGAAGGTCGGCGGCGTCATTCCGTTGGACGGCCATGGCTCGGTTTACGACAACGGCGCTTTCTATCCCATCGGCCTCGCCGGCGGCAGCGTCGGTCTGTTGACCGGCCTCAGCAATGGTCCGGGCACGATCATTCCCGGCAGCACCAACACGTCCACCGCGATCATCCCGATGCTGGACGTCGCCTATTATCTGAACAAGAACTGGGCGGTCGAGGCGATCTGCTGCGTGTCGCCGCATCACATCCAGGGCACCGGTGAAGTCCAGTCGCAGTTCGCCCACACCTGGGTGTTCCCGCCGTCGCTGATGCTGCAGTATCACTTCACCAATTTCGGCCGGTTCCAGCCCTATATCGGCGTGGGTGTGAACTTCACGACCTATTGGGGCACGCGCGTCAACGCCCAGACCTGGCCGCTGGCCTTCGCTCCGGGCGCCCCGCTCTCCGCGCTTGGCGGCGCCACCGCCCAATTCTACTCGGCCACCGTCACCCCGTCCTGGGGCGTGGTCGGCCAGATCGGCGCCGACTATATGTTCAACGAGCATTGGGGCGTGAACATCGATCTGAAATATATTCAGATGGCGCCGGTGGTGCACGCCCAGATCGCCTCCTTCGTTCCGGCGGCTCCCGCTCTTGGCGCGATCTTCGTGCCGGTCACCGTGCATCTGCCGATCAATCCGCTGGTCATTTCCGCCGGCGTGACCTACCGCTTTGGCGGCGGTTCGGTGGCGCCGATCATGGCCAAATACTGATCCAGCGCGACAGCAAAAGAAAAGCCGGCCCTCGAGGCCGGCTTTTTTTATGGGTCGCGTTGGTCGCCGCGGCGATGGGCCGACCCGCCGCGCCCCGACCCCGAGGCGCGGCGGCTTTGTCCTTACGCGGCGATCTTCTTGCACTCCGCGGCGCAGGTCTCGCAGGACTTGCCCATGTCGACGCATTCGGAATATTGCGGGAACTTATCGCATTCCTTCTTGCAGGCGAGACACATGGCCTCGACCACCTTGGCCATGGCCGGCGTCTGCGCCGAATTGACCGAGGCCAGCGTCGCCAGCGCCTTGCAGCCGGCGATGACCTCGAAGGAGGCCGTCGTGCAGGCCGCCATGCTGGTGTCGTTCATCGACAGCATGCCGAAGCAATGGCGCAGGCAATTATCGCCATCCGCCGCGCATTTGGCGGCGGCGTCCGAGACGCCCTTGTATTTCGGCGGGTGCATGTTGTGAACGAGGCCTTCCGCGAAAGCCGAGGAAGCCGAGGCGGCGACGGCGACGGCGCCGACCGCGGCCATGAATTCACGACGTTCCATGATCTGTCTCCTCATTAGAATAATCCCCCGAAATTCCGGGAATGTACGGAAAATAGTTACTACATTTGAAGCTACAACGAAAGGCGGCGGCGGCGCATTGTCGCGCCGCCCGGCTTGACTCTCGCCGCCGATGGCCCCAGCATGGAACGTATAGAGAACATTAGGGGTCAAATCCATGCGGCGAGAGAGCGTTCGCGAACGCATCGGCTGTTTGCGCCGTCGCATCGCCGCGATCGAGGCGCCGGCTTGCTGGCCGACGGCGGCGCGCCTCGCTCCGATCCTGGGTCCGGATTTTCTCGAGCGCTTGCCGCGCGATCCCGGCGCATGGGGCTTAAGCGAAATCATTCCGGCCAGCCCGGGCGACGCGGCGGCGGCGGCCGGTTTCGCCAGCGCCCTCGCCCTGCGCGCGGCGGCGGCGCGGCCGCGCGGCGGCGTCGTGTGGATCGTCGAGGACATGGCGGCGCGCGAAATCGGCCTGCCGCATGGCGTCGGAGTCGAGGCGCGAGGGCTCGATCTGGCGCGGCTGGTGTTGGTCAGGACGCGCGATTCCTCGGAAACCTTCTGGGCGATGGAGGAGGCGCTGAAAAGCCGGGCCGTCGCCATCGTGGCGGAAAGCTGGATCGCGCCGCGCGCCTATGGCCTCGTCGCGTCGCGTCGGCTGTCGACGACGGCGCGGCGCGGCGGCGGACTCGGCCTGCTGCTGCTGCCGCGCGCCAGCGGGCGGGCGTCGCGGTTGACCAGCGCCGCGCCGCTGCGCTTCGAGGTCGCGCCCCTGCCGGCGGCGCCCCGTCCGATGGGCCGCGAGCCGCCGCCGCCCGGCGCGCCGGGCTGGCGCTTGCGCATCGCCAAGGCGCGCGCCGGCCTTGTCGGCCTCGGCGAGATCGATCCCTTGGCCTGGTTCGACCTGGCTTGGCCGGAGCTCCCCAGGCCGGAGCCGGTCTAGCATGCGTTTTCTGAGCGTCTTCCTGCCTTCGCTGCCGACCGACCGGATTTTGCGCCAGCGCGAGGCCAGCCTCGCCGCGGCGCCCTTCGCGCTGTGGCGCAAGGTCAAGGGCGGCGAGCGCCTCGTCGCGGTGAACGCGGCGGCGCGGCGGCGCGGGCTCGTCCCCGGCCTCGCCGTCGCCGACGCGCGCGCCCTTCATCCCGCCCTGGCGCTGGAGGCGCACGACCCGATCGCCGACGCCGCCGCGCTGGCGAGGCTCGCCGACTGGCACCGCCGCTTCACGCCGCTGGCGGCGCTCGATCCGCCCGATGGCGTCATGCTCGACGTGAGCGGGGCCGCGGCGCTGTTCGGCGGCGAGGCGAATTTGCTGGACGAAATCGAGCGCCGCCTCAAGGCCCAGGGTTTTTACGCACGCACGACCTTGGCGCCGGTCCCTGCGCTGGCGCGGGCGCTGGCGCGTTTTTCCGATGTAAGGCTCGTGCCGGAGGGGCTCGCGCGAGAAGATCTTGAAAAAATCGCGGCGCGGCTGCCGATCGCCGCGCTGGAGCTTGTCGATCCGCCGCCGGCCGCCTTCGCCCGCGCCGGGCTGCGCCTCGTTGGCGATCTTTTGGCGCGCCCGCGCGCGCCGCTCGCCGCGCGCTTTGGGGCGACGACGCTGGCGCGGCTCGACGCGCTCGCCTGCCGCGTCCGCGAACCCATCGCGCCGCGCTTCGAGGCCCCCGATTACATCGTGGAGCGGCGTTTTCCCGAAGGGCTGACGCGGCTTTCCGACATCGAGGCGACCCTCCAGACGCTCGCCGCCGAGCTGTGCCCGTTGCTGGAGCGCCATGGCGTCGGGGCGCGGCGGCTGGAGGCGACGTTTTATCGCGTCGACGGCGTCGTCCGGCATGTGACGGCGGGCGCCAGCCGGCCGTTGCGCGATCCCGCCCGCGTTTTCGGGCTGCTGCGCGAGCGTCTCGCGGCGCTTGGCGAGGACGGTCTCGACACCGGTTATGGCTTCGACGTGCTGCGTCTTGGCGCGAGCCTGGTGGAGCGGCGCGGCGACGCGCCGGCCTCGCTCGGCGGCGAGGCGCCAAGCGAGGCCGGCGGACTCCACGATCTCGTCGACCGGCTCGGCGCGCGGCTCGGGCCGCGCCGCGTGCTGCGGCTTTACTCGCGGGAGCGGCATTTGCCGGAACAGGCCGTGGTGGCCATGCCGGCGGCCTATCCGCCGCCCGTCTCCCGCGCCCCCGCGAAGCTTTACGCCGCCGCGCGGCCGTTGCGCTTGTTCGAGCGGCCCGAACCGATCGATGTCGCGGCCCAAATGGCCGGGCGAGCGGCGGACGGGCCGCCGCCACGCTTTCGCTGGCGGCGCGCCTGGCGCGAAACCGCCGCCTTCGACGGTCCGGAGCGAATAGCGCCGGCCTGGGCGGGGTTTTGGTGGCGATCTCGGTCGAGGAGCTTGGGAGACGCGCCCTCGCGCGATTATTTCGATGTCTTGGACAAGGAGGGGCGGCGCTTCTGGATATATCGCGAAGGCGCCGGGGACGCCACGCGCTGGTTCATCCACGGATTATTCTAACCCAAGCGCCGGCGCGAAATATTTTCGCGCCAAATGGCGCCGGTCGTCATCGTCCCGTCACCGTTCGCGCATGAAACTCCCGGACTTGATTTGAACCGGCGCGGACGCCGACAAATTGAATACGCCGGACAAAGTGACAAAAATGCGCGAAACGCTCGATTTTTCCAGCCTTCCCGCTCTCGATCGAAAACCGCTCCGGCCGAGCCCGCGCAACCTCGCCGGTCCGATCGGCGCGCTCGTTGGCCTCGCGCTGCTCGCCCTCGCCGCGATCGTGATCGGCCGCGCGCTTTCCAGCTTGCGATTGGCCGATCTGCTGGCGGCGATGGACCGGACGCTGCACCAATCGCACGGCGCCACGCTCGTCCAGGCGCTGCTGCTGACTTGCCTCTCCTATGTCGCGCTCATCGGCTATGATTTCGTCGCGATGCGCCAGATCGGCGCGCGGGCGCCGTTCGGCGCCGTGGCGCTGGCGTCGTTCGCCAGCAACGCCTTTTCCTTCACGCTGGGCTTTCCGCTGCTCACCGGCGCGGCGGTGCGCTACTGGATTTACGGCCGCGCGGCGTTGCCGGCGGCGCGAATCGCCCAAATCACCCTCGTCGTCAGCCTGACCTTCTGGCTCGGCATGGCCGGCGTGCTTGGCCTTGGGCTCGTGCTCGCCGCCGCTCCGTTGGCGGCGATCGACCATCTGCCGACCGCGGCGAATTTTTGCATCGGCGCCGCCGTGCTCGGCCTGCTTGGAGTCTACTGCGGCTGGGCGACGCTCGAGCGTTCCGCCCCGCGCCCTTGGGGGTGGGTTTTGGAGTCGGCCGGCGGGAGAGCCGCGCTGCCTCGGCTCATGCTTGGCGTCGTCGATATCGGCTGCGCCGCGGCGGCGCTGTACGCGCTGCTGCCCGCCGAGAGTCAGGGTCTCGATTTCACCGCCTTCGCGGCGATTTACGTCTTCGCCGCGCTGGCCGGAGCGATCAGCCATTCGCCGGGTGGCGTCGGCGTGTTCGAGGCGATCATGCTCGGCGCCGTTCCCGCCGCCTCGCCCGAGGGCCTGCTCGCCGGTCTTCTGCTGTTTCGGGTCGTCTATTATCTCGTTCCCTTCGCCCTGGCGCTGGCGATATTGGGCGCGCGGGGCGTTGGACCGCGCTGGAGCGACCTCTTCGCCTTTCGCGACGCAGCCCAACGCGGCGCCGCCGCGCCGTGGCGTCGCGCCACGTCCGATTGAGCTGGAAAGACGCTGGCTTTTGTCGATCTATCGCGCTTTCCTGTCGCGAACCGGAAACCACTTCGCTGGCCGGCCCCCGCGGCCGCCCAATGAAGAGACAGGATCGACTTTCATGCGCGACCGCGCCGCTTCAGGTCAGATCAGGCCTTGCCAGAACGAGGTCTTGCTCGGCGCGATGATCGACGCGCTGCCCGAGGCGATTTTCGTCGTCGACGCGGAGGCCCACGCCGTCGCCGCCAATCCGGCGGCGCGCGCCGTGTTGCCGGCGTTGCGGCTGGGCGAGCCGCTGTCGCGCGGACTGCGCGCGCCCGACGTGCTCGACGCGCTGGAGCGCGTGCTGGCCGGGGGACGCGACGAAAAGGTCGCCTGGGTCGAGCGCGCGCCGGTCGAATGCTGGTTCGAGGCGCATGTGGCGCCGCTGCGGGTGCCCGGCTTCGAGCCGGCGGCGGTGATCTCCCTGCGCGATTTGACCGAGGCGCGCCGCGTCGAGCGCATGCGCGTCGACTTCATCGCCAACGCCAGCCACGAATTGCGGACGCCGCTGGCGTCGCTGCTGGGCTTCGTCGAAACGCTGCAGGGGCCGGCGCGCGAGGACTCGGCGGCGCGCGAGCGTTTCCTCGGCATCATGCGCGAACAGGCGCAGCGCATGGCGCGGCTGGTCGACGATCTACTGTCGTTGTCGCGCATCGAGCAGCATCTGCATTTGCGCCCGGACACGCCGGTCGATTTCACGATGCTGGTCGCGCACATCTGCGACACGCTGGCGCCGATGGCCGAGGAGAACGGCCTGGCGATGGACGTCGATCTGTCGCAAAGCGTCGTCGTTCCCGGAGATCGCGACGAACTGGCGCGGGTCGTCGAAAACCTCGTCGAGAACGCCATAAAATACGGTCGTCCCGACGGCGAGGCGCCGCGCGCGGTCGAGATTTCCCTGCGCGGCTTCGGCTCCGCGGCCGCCTTCACCGTGCGCGATCACGGTCCGGGGATCGCGCGCGAGCACATCCCGCGCCTGACCGAGCGCTTTTATCGCGTCGACGCGGGCAAGAGCCGGGCCAAGGGAGGCACCGGACTGGGACTGGCCATCGTCAAGCATATCGTGCTGCGCCATCGCGGCAAGCTGACGATCGACTCCGAACCCGGGGCGGGCGCGGTGTTCCGGGTGATCCTCCCGGCGATCCCAGGCGAGCTCGGCGAAAATCCATAAGTCAATGAAAAGCCAATATTTTATATGTCATGCTATCTTCATGAGCCTGTCATAAAACACTGGCGCGCGGCGCCCTAAGATACATTTGGCGAAACGCTTCGCCTCAACGACACTCGAGCCCGAAAGAGTTCCAGCCCATGATCTCCCAAATGTTGAAACGCGCCGCCCTTGTAGGCTTGAGCGTCGCCGCGACGGCGGGCGTCGCCCTGGCCGTGGATATCTCCGGCGCCGGCGCGACCTTTCCCTATCCGATCTATTCGAAATGGGCGGATATGTACAAAAAGGCGACCGGCTCAAGCCTGAATTATCAGTCGATCGGCTCCGGCGGCGGCATCAAGCAGATCAAGGCGCGCACCGTGACGTTCGGCGCCTCCGACCAGCCCCTGAAGGCCGAGGAGCTTGAGGCCGCCGGCCTCGCGCAGTGGCCGCAGGTCATCGGCGGCATCGTTCCGGTGGTCAATCTCGACGGCGTCGCCCCGGGCGAATTGACGCTGAGCGGCGACGCGCTGGCCAAAATTTTTCTCGGCGAAATCAAGAGCTGGGACGACGCCGCCATCAAGAAGCTGAACCCGAAGGCCAAGCTGACCGCGCAGGCGATCGCCGTCGCGCATCGCTCGGATGGTTCGGGCACCACCTTCAACTTCACCAACTATCTGTCCAAGGTTTCCGCCGACTGGAAGGCCAAGGTTGGCGAAAACTCGGCGGTCGAATGGCCGGTGGGCATCGGCGCCAAGGGCAACGAGGGCGTCGCCAGCACCGTGTCCAACACCAAGGGCGCGATTGGTTATGTCGAATACGCCTACGCCAAGCAGAACAAGCTGACCTTCGTGAAAATGGTCAACAAGGACGGCAAGGTCGCCGCCCCGACCTCCGAGAGCTTCCAGGCCGCCGCCGCCAACGCCGATTGGGCCAAGGCGCCGGGCTTCTATCAAATCCTGACCGAGCAGCCGGGCGCCAAATCCTGGCCGATCACCGCGGCGACCTTCATCCTGTTGCCCAAGCAGCCCCAGGACGCCGCCGCGGCCGCCGAAGCGCTCAAATTCTTCGGTTGGGCCTTCGCCAATGGCGGCAAGGCCGCCGAGGAGCTCGATTACATTCCGATGCCCGCGACGGTCGTCGCGCTCATTAAGAAGAGCTGGGCCGCCAATGTGAAGGGCGCGGACGGCAAGCCGCTGGCCGCCAACTGAGACGGATGAACGCTCCTGGCGGCGGCGCGACGCGGCCGCCAGGATTTTTGTCGCGCGATGCTAAATCGAGCGGTCGGGTTTGGAGTTTGACTAGGCAATGGACGCGAGCGAACAGGGCCTTCGGCCAATCGAGGTCGACGAGAGCGCCAAGGAAAAGGTCGGGGAACGGGTCATGTCGGATTTTGCCTTGAGCGACGCGCCGACAACCGGCGAGGTCGACCGCCGCGTGGCGCTGGCGAGGCTGCGCGTTGTCGACGCGGTGTTTCACAGGCTGACATGGTCGGCCGCCCTCGTCGTGCTGCTGCTGCTTGGCGGCGTCATCATTTCCCTGATTTATGGATCGTTGCCGGCGATCCGCGCTTTCGGCCTCGACTTTTTGTTCTCGCAGGCGTGGAACCCGGTGACCGATAATTTCGGCGCGCTGGCGGCGATCGTCGGCACGGTGACGACGTCGCTCATCGCCATGCTGGTCGCCGTTCCCGTCGGGCTGGGGATCGCGATGTTTCTGACCGAGCTATGTCCGCACCCGCTGCGCCGGCCGATCGGCATGGCGATCGAGCTGCTCGCCGGCATTCCCTCGATCATCTACGGCATCTGGGGGCTGTTCGTGCTCGCCCCGTTTCTGCAGGAGCACGTGCAGCCGGCGCTGATTTCGGCCTTCGCCGACACGCCGGTGCTGTCGACCATGTTCGCCGGGCCTCCCTACGGCATAGGCACGCTGACGGCGGGACTCATCCTCGGCGTCATGGTGCTGCCGTTCATCGCCTCGATTTCGCGCGATGTCTTCGACACCGTCCCGCCCGTGCTCAAGGAGGCGGCGGCCGGCATTGGCTGCACGACATGGGAAATCATGCGTTATGTCGTAGTTCCGTACACGCGCGTCGGCGTCATCGGCGGCGTGATGCTGGGCCTTGGCCGCGCGCTGGGCGAGACCATGGCGGTGACTTTCGTCATCGGCAACGCGCACAAGATTTCCGGTTCGCTGATCGCGCCGGGCACGACGATTTCGGCGACCATCGCCAATGAATTCACCGAGGCGGTGGGAGACCTCTACACCTCCTCGCTGATCGAGCTGGGTCTGATCCTGTTCGTCATCACCTTCATCGTTCTCGCCTGCGCGCGCCTGTTGCTGATGCGCATCGAGAATAAGGCGGGAGCCTGAAATGTCGTCGCTCCATCAAACCCGCCGCAACACCAACGTCCTCGCCACCACGCTGTGCTGGGGAGCCGCCGCGTTTGGCCTGTTCTGGTTGTCGATGATCCTCGGCGCCCTGGTCATCGAAGGGGCCAAGGGCTTGAATCTGGATGTCTTCACCCAGATGACGCCGCCGCCCGGCGGCGCCGGCGGATTGCTCAACGCCATCGGCGGCTCGTTGCTGATGAGCGTGCTGGGCGTCGCCATCGGCGCGCCGCTTGGCATGTTGGCCGGCACCTACATGGCGGAGTATGGCCGCTATTCGAAACTGACCGTCGTGGTTCGCTTCATCAACGACATTCTGCTCAGCGCGCCGTCGATCGTCATCGGCCTGTTCGTCTACACCGTGCTGGTGGCGCGGATGGGGCATTTTTCGGCGATCGCCGGCGTGGTCGCGCTGGCGATCCTGGTGATCCCCGTGGTGCTGCGCACCACCGAGGACATGCTGCTGCTGGTGCCGGGGTCGTTGCGCGAGGCCGCGACGGCGCTGGGCTTGCCGCGCTCCTACGTCATTCAGCGCGTCGCCTATCGAGCCGCGAAATCGGGCCTCGTGACCGGCGTGCTGCTCGCCATCGCGCGCGTCTCGGGCGAGACGGCGCCGCTGCTGTTCACCTCGCTCAATAATCAGTTCTGGAGCTCGGACCTCAACGCGCCAATGGCGAGCCTGCCCGTCGTGATCTTCCAGTTCGCGCTGTCGCCCTACAAGGATTGGCGACAATTGGCCTGGACCGGCGCGCTGCTGGTGACCGCCACGGTGCTCATCCTTTCAATCGCGGCGCGAACGCTCAGTCGCCAGAGGACTTCGAAATGACAGTCATGCCGGTTGTCAAAACCGATCCATCGATCAAGGTGTCGGTGCGCGATCTCGACTTTTACTATGGCGAATCGCGGGCGCTGAAAAAGATAACCATGGGGTTGGCCACCAACCGGGTGACGGCGTTCATCGGCCCGTCCGGTTGCGGCAAATCGACGTTGCTGCGCGTGCTCAACCGTATGTACGATCTCTATCCCAAGCAACGCGCCGAGGGCGAGATCCTGCTCGACGGGGAGAATATTCTCGACCCTGGCGTCGACGTCAACGTGCTGCGCTCGCGCGTCGGCATGGTGTTTCAAAAGCCGACGCCGTTCCCGATGTCGATATACGACAACATAGCCTTCGGCATCCGCCTCTATGAAAAACTGTCCAAATCAGCCCTCGACGAGCGCGTCGAGGAGTCGTTGCGCGGCGCGGCGCTATGGGAAGAGGTCAAGGACAAATTGCATCTGAGCGGCCTGGGGCTTTCCGGCGGTCAGCAACAGAGGCTTTGCATCGCGCGCAGCGTCGCCGTGCAGCCCGAGGTGATTCTGTTCGACGAGCCTTGTTCGGCGCTCGACCCGATTTCGACCGCCAAGGTCGAGGAGCTGATCGAAGAGCTCGCGGAGCGCTACACGATCGCCATCGTCACCCATAACATGCAGCAAGCCGTGCGCGTCTCCGACTTCACCGCCTTCATGTATCTCGGCGAACTCGCCGAATTTGGCGAAACCGACGCCGTGTTCACGACGCCTCGGGAAAAGCGAACCCAAGATTATATCACCGGCCGTTTTGGCTAAAAATTCGAGGCCATTCCACCCATCCCGGGGGCAAATCACGGCCGGAGCGAAAATATCATGAGCGATCATACCGTCAAATCATACGACCGCGATCTCGAGACGCTCGGACGCAGAATAGCGGAAATGGGCGGAATCGCCGAAAAAATGCTGACCGAGGCGATGGACGCGCTGGCGGCGTTCGATATCGGCCTCGCGCAGCGCGTCGTCCAGACCGACCCGCGCCTCGACGCGCTACAGCGCGAAATCGAGGAAAGCGCCATCATAACCATCGCGCGGCGCCAGCCGCTCGCCGTCGACCTGCGCGAATGCATCGCCGCCATTCGCATTTCCGGAGATCTCGAGCGGGTCGGCGATCTGGCCAAGAACATCGCCAAGCGCACCGTGAAGATCGTCGGCGAGGCCCGGGTGCCGCGCGCCATCATTGGCCTGAAATCGATGCACGACGTGGCCGCGCTGCAGCTAAAGGACGCGCTCGACGCCTATGCGCAGCGCGACGTCGAGCGCGCCCGCGCCGTGTGGGGCAACGACGTCGAGCTCGACGCGTTGGAGGATTCGGTGTTTCGCGATCTCCTGACGTTCATGATGGAGGATCCGCGCAATATCTCGTTTTGCACGCATCTGCTGTTTTGCTCGAAAAATCTGGAGCGGATCGGCGACCACACGACCAATATCGCGGAAACCGTCGTCTATCTCGTGACGGGCGAGGCGATGCCGACCGAGCGTCCAAAAACGCGCGCCGGGGCGGGCTTGGAGAGTCCGGGCGACGCGCCGCATTGAGGTGAGAATCCGCGATGAATGATCTACGGCCCGCCACGATGCGCGAAACGATAAACGAGCGAGCACCCCGAATTCTCGTCGTGGAGGACGAGGCTTCGCTGGCACTGCTCCTGGTTTACAACCTCGAGGCGGAAGGCTTCGTCGTCGAGCATGTCGATCGCGGCGACGAAGCGGAATTGCGCCTCGCCGAGGCGCCGCCCGATCTCGTCATTCTCGACTGGATGCTGCCTGGCGTCTCGGGCCTGGAGATTTGCCGCAGATTGCGGGCCCGCGACGACACGCGCGACATGCCCGTCATCATGCTCACCGCGCGCGGCGAGGAGAGCGAGCGGGTGCGCGGACTCTCCGTCGGCGCCGATGACTATGTGGTCAAGCCGTTCTCGACGCCGGAGCTGATGGCGCGGGTGCACGCGTTGTTGCGCCGGGCGCGGCCGGAGCGCGTCGCGAGCCGGCTGACCGCCGGCGACATTGATCTCGACCGCGAGACCCACCGCGTCAAGCGCGCTGGTCGGGAGATTCATCTCGGCCCCACCGAGTTTCGGCTGCTCGAATATTTCATGGAAAAGCCGGGCCGCGTTTTCACGCGCGCCCAATTGCTCGATAGCGTTTGGGGCATGTCGGCGGAAATCGACGAACGGACGGTCGACGTGCATGTCGGTCGCCTGCGCAAGGCGCTCATCCGCAGCCGCGAGAAGGATCCGATCCGCACGGTGCGCGGCGCGGGTTATTCCTTCGACGAAACCTTCGGTCGCGACTGACCACTCGGTCCGCCGTTCATTTTAAGGCGTCGCCGTTTCGAACCGAAACGGCGGGGTCCTAGCGTATCGCGACGCGCGCGGGCTGTCGACGCCGATCCTGCGCGGGCTGATAGGCGATGCGCGAGTGATGGCAGCAGTAGGGGCCAGAGCCGGACGGCGATTTCGCCCCGCAAAATCGAAACTCGGCGGCGGTGGGGTCGCCCAGCGGCCAACGGCACATCGACTCGCGCAACTCCATCAACGTGACCCGGGCGGAAATCGGGATCACGTTTTCCTCCTCGGGGAGCGGCGCGTAAGCGACGATGGCGTTGGGCGCGAGCGCCAGCGCGACATTGCCCATCACGACGGGGGCTTGAGGCCGGGCCTCTCCGCCTTGCGCTCTCGGCGCTCTCGGTGCTCTCGGTCTCGGCGCGCTCGACGTCTTCGCGCGCTCCGCCAGCCCGAGCCGGTGGATTTTGCCGATGACGGCGTTGCGCGTGATGCCCGCCCCAAGTTCGGCCGCGACCTGGGCGGCGCTAAGCCCCTCAACCCACAGCCGGCGCAAGAGTTCGACGCGTTCATCCGTCCAAGACATAATAAAGGCCTCCGTTGGAAAGCCGGCGGCGGGCGCCGCGGCGTGGCCAAATCGAGAATCGCTTACCGTTCACCGCGCCGGCGAACCCGGCGGCGGCGATGAACAGCTCTCCAACTCGCGAGAGAAATACCGCGACGGTTATCCGTCGCCGTTAACGCAAACGTTACTCTTTGGAATGAATCACGCGCAAGAGTCGCTGGCAAGGGAAAGCGGCGTTCCCCACAGGCTTCTCGGGCGCTTTCCCTGGCCAGTGTTGCAGAAAAGACTCACCTCGAGCTCGCCGGCGCGACACGGCTTCGCGCGGCGATGCGACCCCATCGCGATTTGACCATGACGGAACAAAACCTTACACTCGACGCCCTCAAGACCTGCCGCCCATCCGGGCGGCGATTTGCTTTTTGGCCCTCAGAGCGGCTCGCCGTCCGATCCTCGGGCGCCAGCCCGCGCGGACGGCCGCCGGCCGATGGAGTTGGCCTTTTGACTTCGGCGTTGTTTCCCACTTATGCGCGCGCGGACCTCGCCTTCGAGCGGGGAGAGGGCGCTTGGCTCATCGCCGCCAATGGCGACCGCTATCTCGATTTTGGCGCGGGCGTCGCCGTGAACGCGCTTGGCCATGCGCATCCGCGCCTTGTGGAAACCCTGCGCGCGGCGGCCGAGAAGCCTTGGCATGTATCCAATCTCTTCCAGATTCCGCAGGCCGAGGCGCTGGCCCGCCGGCTTGTCGACGCCACTTTCGCCGATCGCGTGTTCTTCACCAATTCGGGCGCCGAGGCCGTTGAATGCGCGATCAAGACTGCGCGCAAGTTTCACGCGGCCAATGGCGCTCCCGAGCGCTATCGCCTCATCACCTTCGAGGGCGCGTTTCACGGGCGCACGCTGGCGACGCTCGCCGCTGGCGGCAACCTTAAATACATCGAGGGCTTTGGTCCCAAGGTCGACGGCTTCGATCAAGTCGCGTTCGGCGATCTCGACGCCGTGAAGGCGGCGATCGGTCCCCATACCGCCGGCGTTCTACTTGAACCCATCCAGGGCGAGGGCGGCGTGCGCCCGTTTCCGCATGGCTTTCTAAAGAGCCTGCGAGACCTATGCGATGACCGCGGGCTGTTGCTGGTGCTCGACGAGGTGCAATCGGGCGTCGGGCGAACTGGCCGCTTTCTTGCGATAGAGCACGCGGGCGTGACGCCCGACATCGTGGCGCTGGCCAAGGGGCTTGGCGGCGGCTTTCCGATCGGGGCTTGCCTCGCGACCGAGGAAGCCGCCAAGGGCATGACGATTGGCGCGCATGGCTCGACATTTGGCGGCAATCCGCTGGCGACAAGCGTCGGCGCCGCGGTGCTGGATGTTGTTTTGGCGCCGGGTTTCCTGGAGCGGGTGACGCGCCTCGGGCCCTTGTTGCGGCAGCGACTGGCGCAAATCGAGGACCAGCATCCCTCGATTATCGACGGTATTCGCGGAGAAGGGCTGATGCTAGGAGTTAAGACCCGCGTGGCCAACACCGATTTCGTGGCCGCCGCGCGCGCCGAGAAACTGCTGACCATCACGGCTGGCGACAATGTCGTTCGCTTGCTTCCGCCGTTGATTATCGAAGAAGAAGATATCGCCGAGGCGGCGCGCCGGCTTGGCGCCGCTTGCGTTCGGTTGCGCGCCGACGGAGCGGCGAGATGAGCGCGCGAGGGCGGAGCGCCGAGTTGCGCCACTTTCTCGATCTATCGCAAGTTTCAACCGCCGAGCTGCGCCAAATCCTCAATCGCGCCGCCGAAATCAAGGCGCGGCGGATCAAGGGAACGCCGGCCGCCGAACAACCCTTGGCCGGCAAATTTCTTGGCATGGTGTTCGACAAGCCCTCGACCCGCACCCGCGTCTCCTTCGACATCGCCATGCGCGAACTTGGCGGCGAGACGGTCATGCTGACCGGCGCCGAGATGCAGCTGGGGCGCGGTGAAACCATCGCCGACACGGCGCGGGTGCTCTCGCGCTTTCTCGACGCCGTGATGATCCGCATTCTCGCCCATGACGACCTCGCCGAGCTGGCGCGATACGCCAGCGTGCCGGTGATCAACGGATTGACCAAGCTCTCGCATCCCTGCCAGGTCATGGCCGACGTCCTCACCTTCGAGGAGCATCGCGGTCCGATCAAGGGCCGGACGGTGGCTTGGAGCGGCGACGCCAATAACGTGCTGACGAGTTGGATTCACGCCGCGCAACGTTTCGATTTCACGATCAATGTCGCGACGCCGCGCGACTTGCCTCCGGCCGCGGAAATTCTGCGTTGGGCCAAGGATAACGGCGCCCGGCTAAATCTAACGAACGATCCATACGCCGCCGTCGCCGGAGCCGACGCGGTGGTCACGGATTGCTGGGTGTCGATGGGCGACGAGGAAGAGACGCATCGCCATAATCTTCTCGCGCATTTTCAGGTCAACGACAAACTCATGGCGGCCGCCGGCAAGGAAGCGATCTTCATGCATTGTCTTCCGGCGCATCGCGGCGAGGAGGTGACCAACTCCGTGATCGACGGCCCGCGGTCGGTGGTCTTCGACGAGGCCGAAAATCGTCTCCATGCGCAAAAGGGCATTTTGGCCTGGTGTTTCGAGGCGCGCGCGCCGTGATCCACGACAGTGGCGACACGCCGAGCCGCGCCGTCTCCAGCGAGACGCATGACGACCGTCTGCTGCCATTCGCGGTGGAGGCGCTGGATTTGCGGGGGCGGCTCGTTCGTTTGGGCCCGACGGTCGACACGATTTTATCTCACTACGACTATCCGGCCCCCGTCGCGCGGGCGCTCGGCGAGGCGGTCGCGCTGACCGCGCTGCTCGGTTCGCTGCTCGAGTTCGCATGGACGGTTTCAGCTGCAAACGCGCGGCGACGGCGCCGTCGACATGCTTGTCGTGGATTACGACGCGCCGGGCCGCTTGCGCGGCTTTGTTCGCTATGACGCGACGCGCGTCGGACCCGCCAGTTCGCCACGGGAATTGCTCGGTAGCGGCCACATGGCCCTGACAATCGAGCGTGAGGAGGACGCCGCGCGCTATCAGGGCGTCGTCCCGCTCGACGGCGACGGCCTCGCCGAGGCGGCGCATCAATATTTCCGCCAGTCCGAACAAATTCCTTCCTTCGTGCGCCTCGCGGTCGCGGAAGTCGTGACGCCGCGCGGGCGCGGCTGGAGCGCGGGCGGTCTCCTGCTGCAATATTTGCCGGCGAGCGGCGTCGCGGCGCGCGATCTTCCACCCGGCGACGCGCCCGCCGGGACGGACGACGGTTCCGAAGCGCTGGACGATGCTTGGAACGAAGGGCTGGCGCTGGCGGGCACGCTGGAGGATCACGAACTGGTCGATCCCAGTCTCTCGTCCGAGCGTCTGCTGTTTCGGCTGTTTCACGAACGGGGCGTCAAAGTGTTCGCGGAACGCGAAATCTCGTCGTTTTGCCGTTGCTCGGATCGACGAGTGGAAAATCTGCTACGCAGCTTCTCCGCCGAGGAGCGCGCGCACATGATCGGCGACGACGGCAGGATTGGCGTCACTTGCGAATTCTGCGGCGCGCGACGCAGCTACGAGCCGGCGCTGTTCGATGTCGAGCCTTAGGTGGGCGTCTCGGTCGCCGGGATCGGCGCCCTCAGGCTCAGACGCGCTCCCTTGCCCGGCGCGGAAGTAATTTCAAGCGTCGCGCCAATCGCCGCCGCGCGCTCCCTCATCCCGATCAGTCCGAAATGACCGACGGGCGGCGCGGCCGGGTCGAAGCCAAGGCCGTCGTCAACGATGTCGAGGCGAACGGCGTCGCCGTCCCGCCGCAAGTCAATATCGACGTTCCGGGCGCGGGCGTGCAGCTCGATGTTGCGCAAGGCTTCGCGCAGAACGCGGTTCAGATTGTCGGCGAGTTCGGTGGGCAACGAGGAAGCGTCGAGCGCGAGATTGGCGCGCAGCGCCACGCGCTCCGTCGCGCGCGCGCGTTTCTCGAATGCCTCGACGATTTGTCGCGGATCGCTTTCCTCGCGGCGGATGGCCCTTAGCTGGGTTATCGCCTCGCGCGCCTCGGCGAGGCCGGCGCGCGCCCGCGCCTGAAGCCCGACCAGCTTTTCTCGCGCCGCCGGGTCCGCGGTGGTTTTGGCGACGAGGCCCATCTCCAGGATGAGCGTCACGATCGACCGCGCCAGCGTATCATGCAGATCATGGGCGATGCGCAGGCGTTGCGAGGCCAGATCGGCGGCGCGGGCCTCCTCGCGGGCCCTGTCCCGCTCGACGCGCAACCGGCGGACTTCAGTGATATCGCGCCCGATCGCCTGGAATTCGCCGCCGCTCTCGGCTTCGAAGAAGCGCGCGTCCCACCATATCCAAATAGGCGCGCCTCGCGCGTCGCGCGTCGCCATCTCGAACGACGCGGGCCGGTCGGAATGGACCCGCCAGGGACTTTCTCCGGCGTCCCCCAATCGCGGCGGTGGGAACAAATTGTCTATGATCCGATTCAGCAGCGCGTCCTGGGGAACGCCGAGGAAGAGGGCGGCGCGTCCGTTGGCGAAAACAATGCGTCGGTCGACGCCAAAGCGCAGCACGAGGTCTCCCGCGCCTTCGACGATGTCGCGATAGAGCGTGTCGGCGACACGCAGGCGCGCCCGCGCCGCGTCGGTCTGCTGTTGCAGCAGCAGTTTTTCCCGCCGTTCCGAGGCCAGCAGCCGTTCGGTCTGATCGCCGCCGTGATCCGGAGTGGTGATGATGACGTAACGTCGGCTGGCCCCGTCCCATGCGATTGAAATCGTAATACGCCCCAGCTCACGCTCTGGCGCGCGCATCGAGGGCAGGACGATCTCGTCGTTCCCAGCGCGGAGCGCGCGCAAGGCGTCTTCCATGTGCAACAGCAGGGCGGATGCGCAGGCCGGTTCGCCTTCCGGCGGAAGCCAGCGGGAGAGCGCGCCGCGGCGCAGCGCGACCGCAAGGGTTTCGTCGACGAGGGCGAAGCCGAACTGGCCTCGATCGATCGCCCCCACGAGCTCGATGTCGGGTTTTTCGACGGAGAACCGCATGCTTTGCTCCGTGAGGCCGAGGGAAAGCGCTCCCGCGCCGCTCTCCAAAACTAACAGGGGCCAGCGCCCTTGTCGCGCCCGCGCGAAATTATCGCTGCGATGGCGAGACGGAAGGTCTAATAGAACCTCTCCGCGCCCAAGTTCAGCGAGCTCCCAATGATTGATCGGGAATTTCCATTCGACCCGCCGCCGCGTCCATGTGTCGCCATCGACTCCGAGGGCATGCGCTTTCCGGTGCGTCGCATTTTTTGCGTCGGGCTCAATTACGCGGCTCACGCGCGCGAGATGGGCAAGGATCCCGGCGCCGAGCCGCCCTTTTTCTTCACCAAACCCGGCGACGCGGTCGTCGCGAGCGGCGCGTTGATCCCGTATGCGCCGATGACTCATAACCTTCATCACGAAATCGAGCTCGTCGCGGCGCTGGGCGGCGGCGGCGCGGATATCCCGCGCGCGCGCGCGCTGGACCTCGTGTACGGCTATGCCGCCGGTATCGATTTGACCCGGCGCGATTTGCAGCGACAGGCTCGAGACGAGGGCAAGCCATGGGATCTCGCCAAGGGCTTCGATCAATCCGCGCCGCTTGGCGCGATTCGCCCCGCGGCGAGGATTGGTCATCCCAGCGGCGGTCGGATCGCGCTGACCGTCAACGGCGTCCTTCGGCAGAACGGCGATCTCGCCGACATGATACTGGACGTGGCCGGCATCATCGCGGAGCTGTCGCGCTATGTGGCGCTGGCGGCGGGCGATCTGATTTTCACCGGCACGCCCGAGGGGGTTGGCCCGCTGGTTCCGGGCGACCGGGTCGAGGGGGCGATCGCCGGCGTGGGCGAGGTATCGCTTGGCCTGGTCGGTTGAGCATTCGCTCTAGCGCGCGTTCAACACCTCGCGACACTCGGCCGGCAGCGCCGACATGGTCATCGGCGGCCAGGTCTTGGTCGATTTTTTCTTGGGGTGCAGCACCGCGTCGCTGAACCACCAGGCAAGCGAGAATCACAGCCGTCGCCGGTGGGCGTCGGGTCCTGGTCCTTGCAGTTTTCGGCGCCGCGCGGGCAAGCGAGCCTGACGTGAAAATGATAGTTGTGTGAATAGTAAGGCCGCACCTTGCGCATCCATGGTTCGCCGGCGGCGACGCGGCACATGGCCCGCTTGATCGCCGCGTTAACGAAAATCCGCTGCACGGCGGGGTCTTGCGCCGCCGCCCGCACCACGGCCAGATGGCCCGGCGTCCATAGCTCGGGGATCACGTCCAATTGATCTTCCCGCACCATGTTCGTGGCCGACATGTCCTCGCGCTCGGCCCGGGTTAGCTCGCGCTCGGGCATCGGCGTGAGCCAGATGTCGACATCAAGTCCGATTTGGTGCGAGGCGTGCCCGGTCAGCATGGGGCCGCCGCGCGGCTGCGACATGTCGCCAATGAGCAGGCCCGGCCAGCCGGAGGCCCGCGCGGCGGCGGGCGCCAAGCGTTCGATGAACGCGATGAGGTCGGGATGGCCCCAGTTGCGATTGCGCGAAAGCCGCATGACCTGCCAATTGGGACCGTTGATCGGTAGCGCCTCGCCGCCGGCGAGGCATCCCTTCGAATAGAAGCCGACCGGCTCTGGGTTTATCGGCGCGGCGTCGCGGGCCCGGCCGAACAACTCCTTGGCGGGCACCCTCGGGTCCGACGGGTTGGCGATCGGCGGCAGCGGCTTGGGGTTGAGCGTGCCCCTGTCTTGCGCGCGCGCCGCGCTGGCGGCGATCAACAGAAGCACCAAGATGAGTCGTTTCAGATCAAGCATTTGCCGCGCCTTGTTTCAAAAGCATGGACCGAGAGAGCGTCGCGATTCGTTTAGTTTTGTCAACCTTACCAAATCATTTGCGTTGCCCGGGAAAGCGAATTAGGGAAATATGTCGCCAATGTGGTTGCGTCAGCGCATCGTCGGGAGTCAGTTATGCGATTTACCAAAACTTTACTCGTGGTTTTCTTCACTATGTTCGGCGCGCTGACGGCGGCGCGGGCCACGACGCAAATTCACATCGATCTGAGTTCGCAGACGATGCATGTTCAGTCATCCTCTGGCAGCTATACTTGGCCGGTTTCGACCGCTCGCGCCGGTTATAGCACGCCGCGCGGCAGCTATGCGCCGACCGGACTGCAGCGCATGCATTATTCCAAGAAATACCACATGTCGCCGATGCCTTACTCGATCTTCTTTCGTGGCGGCTACGCCATCCACGGCACTGGAGCCATCGGCTCGCTGGGGCGGCCCGCCTCGCATGGCTGCGTGCGGCTGTCGCCAGCCCACGCCGCCCAGCTGTTTCACATGGTGCAAGCCGAAGGCGGCAGCATTTCCATCACCGGCGCGCCTCCCGGCTCCACCCGCTTCGCCAGCGCTCATCATCACCATCGCACGCAATTCGCTGGCCTGAGCTCGCATCATCACCATCACATGCACGCCCTGGCCTATGCGTCCTCGCACAGCCATGCGCCGCGTAGCGTCAAGAGCTGGCAGGCCTCGCCTTCCCACAGCTTCTTCGGCGACAACTGAGGCGCCGAAAGATACTGGGCGGTCGCGCGCGCAAGCAATATTTAGCTCGCGCGTGGCCCAGGCGGGAGGCGTCGGAATGATGGAAACTCCTCCAGTCCGGCCTCACTCGAGCGGACCACGCCCGTCGCGCAAGGTTGATCTCGCGGTGTTTTCAACGCGCGATCGCAGGTTTCCCCGAGCGCTGTAAGTAGACGTTAACCCGCGCCGTTCATAGTCGCCTCGAGGTGGGGCGACAAAGCCCCAATGTCATAAAAATCGCGCCGGCGTGGGCCGGGGCACTTCAGGGCCGACATGAACGACATTGTGGAAACGCTCATCATCGGAGCCGGCCCCGCCGGACTCACGGCCGGCTACACCTTGGCGAAGAATGGTCGCGATGTCGTGATCCTGGAGCGGGATCCCGTCTATGTTGGAGGAATTAGCCGCACGGCGAATTACAAAGGGTTTTTGTTCGACATCGGAGGGCACCGTTTCTTCTCGAAGTCCAAGGAAATCGTCGATCTATGGAATGAAATCCTTCCCGACGATTTTCTCGAGCGTCCGCGACTGTCCCGTATCTACTACCGGGGCAAATTCTACGCATATCCGCTCAAGGCGTTCGAGGCGCTTAAGAATCTCGGGCTTATCGAGAGCGTTCGTTGCATGGCGTCGTTTGGCTTCGCCAAAGCGTTCCCGGTCAAGGACCCGCGCTCCTTCCACCAATGGGTGCGCAACCAGTTCGGCGAACGGTTGTTCGGTATCTTCTTCAAGACCTACACTGAAAAAGTGTGGGGCATGGGTTGCGACGAAATTTCCGCCGATTGGGCCGCGCAGCGGATCAAGGGGCTCAGCCTGGGCGCCGCGATCGTCGATGGTTTGCGCCGCTCGTTGGGGTTGCGCAGGGGAACTCGTGAGGATGGCGCGAAATCGCTGATCGAATCCTTTCGTTATCCGCGCCGCGGCCCCGGCATGATGTGGGAAGAAGCCGCGCGCAAAACCAAGGCGTTTGGCGGCCAGCTGCTCATGGGCCGCGCCGTTGGCGGCCTTCATTACGACGAGGCGACCAGGCTTTGGAGCGTCACGGCGAGGCGCGAGGATGGCGAAGTCGAAACTTTTCGCGCCCGCCATGTGTTGTCGTCGGCTCCCATCCGCGAATTGATGAACGCCATCGAGCCGCGGCCCTTGAGTCTGTTCAACGCCCGGGATCTCAAATATCGCGATTTTCTGACCGTGGTGCTGATCGGCCGTCCCCAAAAGGAGCTGCCGGACAATTGGGTCTATATTCACGACCCGTCCGTCAAGGTCGGTCGCGTGCAGAATTTTCGTTCGTGGTCGCCGGAGATGATCGCCGACGGCGTTTCGACCTGTCTTGGACTGGAGTATTTCTGCTTCGAGGGCGATGGCGTTTGGGCGTCGCCCGACGGCGATTTGATTGAAATGGCCAAGAGCGAGATCGCCAAGATCGGATTGATGAATCCGGACGACGTGTTCGACGCCTGCGTGGTGCGCCAAGCCAAGGCCTATCCGGTTTACGACGATGCCTACGCCGACAACGTGAAGGCGGTCCGTCTCGAGATCGCGACGCGGTTCCCGACGCTGCATCTCATCGGCCGCAACGGCATGCATAAATATAATAATCAGGATCACGCGATGATGACGGGGATGTTGGCGGCGCTCAACATCATGGCCGGCAAGGCGGTCCATGACGTGTGGGAAGTCAACGAGGACGCCGAATACTCCGAACAGGGCGTGTCCGGCGCGCGGGAGGTGCTAGCCAACGAACGTCTCGTTCCTCGTAAAGTCGCCTGAACATGACGCAAATCGCCGATGCGCGACTTTCGCTTTTCGATCGGTTGCGCCACCGCGGCATGACCCGTCTCGTCGTCGATCTGCTCAAATATGGTTTTGCGAGCGTCATCGCGCTGGCTGTTGACGCCGCCACGATGTTGTTTCTAAACAAGGCGCTGGGTGTCGATTACCTCGTGGCGGCGGCGATCGGCTTCACCTGCGGACTCGCCCTGGTCTATTGGCTGAGCGTTCGCTATGTTTTCGGCGACAGCCGGCGCTTGCGCGCGTCGCACGAGATGTTGGGCTTTTTGCTGACGGGCGTTATCGGGCTATTGCTCAATGAACTCTTGATGAAGACGTTTGTCGAGCAGGTTGGCCTCTCCGTGGGATTGGCGAAAATCCCCACGGCGGGCGTGGTGTTCCTGTTCAATTTCACGGCGCGTCGCATGTTGCTATTCTCGGATGCCGCGAAAACCAGCGTAAGGAGCTTTATCGCGGCGACCGCCGATCCCGGCGCGCTCGCGGCCCGCGCGGCCAATTTTCCGCCATGGGCAACCGTCGCGTTGGCTAGTCTCGCCGCCGTTGGGCTGACCTTTTCGCAGGCGAAAGAAGTTTGGTTCACGGGGCATTTCTTCGACACCGACGACGCAATGCGCGCGGTTCAGGTGCGCGACCTTCTGGCCGGACAATCCTGGTTCGACATGACGAGCTGGCGATTCGACCCGCCCGGCGGCGTGTTCAGCCACTGGTCCCGCGTCATCGACGTTCCACTCGCGGCGCTTGAATTGTTCTTCCAGCTGTTCCTCAGCGCCGACCATGCGGAGCGCGCGACGCGACTCGTGTTTCCCCTGGGGCTGCTCGTCACTTTGCTCTGCCTCATGGCTTGGCTCACGACGATTCTCGCCCCGGCCGCCTCGCGGCATGTGGCGGTGTTGCTTGGCTTCCTGTCTGGCGCGATCTTTTTGCAGTTCGTTCCCGGCCGCATCGATCATCATGCGCCGCAAATTGTGCTGCTGCTAACCGCGCTTGGATTTTTCCTGCGGGGCTTGGACGCCGAGCGGGCGCGAGCGATGGCGCCCGCCGCCGCGGCCATGGCCGTCTCCGTGGCCATTAGTCTTGAAAATCTGCCCTTTTTCGCCGCGATGCTGGCGGGCTTGGCGGCGCTGTTTGTCGTGGATGGACCTCGAATGCGCGGGCCGCTGCGATGGTTCGCCGCGAGCGCGCTGATCGCCTTCCCCCTGTCTCTCGCCGCGACCGTGGCGCCGCAACGCTACTTCCTCTCGGCTTGCGACGCTTATTCGGCCGTTTATTTCGTGGCTGTCGTCGTTGGCGCGCTCGGTTTTCTGGCGCTCGCCGCCGCGACGTCTCGGCTCGCCAGCCCGCGGGGCCGCGCGATCGCCGTGGCCGCGGCCGGCGCGGCGGTCGTCGCGGTTTTTCTCAGCATGGCGCCGAGATGCCTTGGCGATCCGCTCGGCGGTCTCGACCCGCTATTGCGCGAACTTTGGCTGTCTCATGTGACCGAAGCGACGCCGCTGCTAACCTTTTGGAACGATAAGCCGAATCTCGTGATCGCGATGGGCGCGCCGGTGATGCTCGGCTTGGTCGTCGCGCTGATCCTAGGCTTCAGGGCCAGGGCGCTCGCGCGGCGGCGCTGGCTCGTTGTCGCCGCCGCGATCGCCATCGGCTTCGCCGCCGGACTGTGGCAGGTGCGGGTCTTCTCCTCGGTCACGCCGATCGCCATGGCGCCGCTCGTCGTCGCGGTGGTCGCGGTGGCGCGGCGCCTCGCGGCTTCCTTCAGCGGCCTCACCCGCGCTCTGCTGACCGGGGTCCTCTGTCTTGGCGTGTCGCCCGTGGGCCTGGCGGCCATGCTGCCCAAGGCGAACGAGGACGGAAACACCCCCGTCGCGGCTCCGCTCAACGAGGAAGCGAGCTGCCTGAAACCAGCCGCGTTGGAGCCGCTTAAGCGACTAGAGCCCGCCCGGGTCGTCGCGTCGTTCAATCTCGGTCCTTATCTGCTCGCCCATACGCCGCACAGCGTGTTCGCGGGACCCTATCATCGCGACAACCATGGCAATCGCATCGTCGCGGACGCCTTCATGGCGTCGCCGGGCGAAGCGGAGCGTATTTTGCGAGTGGCCGGAGCGGAACTCGTGCTTTGGTGCGAAAGCGACGTGTCCGAGTTCGCGAAACGCGCGCCCAACGGCCTCGGAGCGGCATTGTCGCGCGGCGAAGTCCCCGAGTGGCTTTCGCCGTTACCCGAATCGAAAAAACAACTCCTTGTTTTCGCCGTAAGACCGAAGCAGTAATAGCCGCGCGCCAACTTTCCAGTAGGCGCGACGCCGCTCGGTCGGCCAAAGCCAAGGGATGCTAACGCACATGAACTCGACGGATCGCCGCCGCTTCCTGCTCGGCGGGGCAAGCCTTATCGGCGGGACCGGTCTCGCTCTCGACGCGGCGCGCGCTTTCGCCGAACCCGAACCCGAAGAAGAGTTACAGGTCCGAGTCGAGAATAAATCGGTGCCCGAACTGTGCGCCGAAAAAGACAATATCGAACTCGATTTATTTTCCACCCGCGTGCGCCGCATGCAGGTCCAAGCCGTGCATCCCTCATACATCAACATGATCGGCACCGACCGCTATGCGCCGGATTGGTCGAGCTGCGAGTTTTCCCACGATTATTCTGGATTCGCCGAGCATACGCGCCGTCTCACCTTTTGGGAAACGCCCGACTTCTGGCTGACTGGCTACACCTTTCCAAGCCACGCCTTTTGGCGGCCCGCCACCGTGCCGGTGCGCGTCGGCGATCGCGTGGAAAACGGGTTTCACCTCGTGCAGCTTTGGATGAACTATCGCCAGCGCGCCGAAGAGATCATGGTCTTTTATCCGCCCGACGGCTACTGGCGCGGCCGCCCGTTGCCCTTCGAGGAAATGCGCTGGACCGCCTACGGCTCATCTTTTCTCGTCGGACCGATCGAGACGCAGCAGCGCCCGATCGTCGATTTCGAGGAAGTCGCCTTTGAGCCCGACACGCGCAGCTTCGTGTTGAAATTCAAGCGGGGCGGCTCGGCGCGCATCCGGCTCGACAAGATCGACCAGGAGCGGCTCGCGCTCGATGTAACTTATAGCCAGGCGATGCCCGAGGGACTGCCTTTCGCTTCACTTCGCTCGATGTTCGCGATGCAAACGATGAATGACGCCGCGCGCGTCGCTTGGCGCGGTAAACGCGGGGCGAGCTGGCAAGAGGCCGAGGTGATCGGCTTCCCTGGCGCCAGCGCCACGGAGCTTTGGGTGGGGCGGCATCTGCCGTCACGCCACAATCTTTCGGCGCCTGACATGGTCTTTGGCAAGTTCCAGAGCGCGGGTGCGCTCGCGAAATGACCGTCGCGGCGTCAACGCGCATCGTCGCCGTGGACGTCGCGCGGGGCGTGGCCATAATCGCCATGGTCGCCTTCCATCTGATCTGGGATCTTGGCAATTTCGGCTATATCGACCGGGAGTTTCCCTATTCCGCCGGCGTGAAGCTGTTTGGCCACGCGATCGCCATCACGTTCCTGTTTATCGTTGGCGTCAGTCTGGTTATCGCGCGGGTGCGGGGAGCCGGCTGGAAGTCCTTCTGGCGCCGGCTCGCGCTGATCACCGGCGCGGCGGCGTTGGTGTCGTTCAGCACTTATTTTGTGTTTCCACAAGCCTTTGTGTTTTTTGGCATTTTACATTGCATCGCTCTATCCAGCCTGTTGGCGGCGCCTCTGCTCGGCTTGCGTTGGCGGACGGCGCTTCTCGCGGCCATTATCGCTGGCGTCGCGCCGCTTGCGTTTCGCGAAGCATTGTTCAATCCGATCTGGCTGTCGTGGATCGGCCTGTCGACCATCGCGCCCTTGACCAATGATTATCGGCCGCTGCTGCCGTGGTCGGGCGCGGTGTTCGCTGGCGTCGCGGCGGCCCAGCTATGGCGCGAGCGAGGCATGACGCCCGTCGGCGCGAATTTGAAGCGTGGCGCATTGAGCTGGATGGGACGGCACAGCTTGGCGATATATTTGCTGCATCAACCCGCGTTGTTCGGGCTCTTTACCGGCCTGGCCTTGCTTGGCGCGGCGCCGCTGGATGCCGGCGCGCGCGCCTTTGTGACGGCCTGCGTGGCGCAATGCGCGCGGAGCGGCGGCGCTTCCCAGATATGCGCGGACGCCTGCCGCTGTACAGCCGAACGGGCCAATGAAAGCGGTTTGCCGACGGACGCGGCGGACGAGCGGGCGCGACGCATCAGCGAAATCGCGCGCCAATGTTTTGCGCGAGCGCGGTAACGATTAGACTTTTCGACTCGGCGCTTACTCTCCGCCGTTCAAATCCTCGGGACGGGGTTGCAGCATGATGTTGTAACCGGCGTCCACCAGATGAATTTCACCGGTGACGCCTCCAGACAACTCGGACAGCAAATAAAGCGCCGAGCCGCCGATTTCATCGAGCGTGATCATGCGGCGCAGCGGGCAGTGCGTCTTCTGGAAGGCCCCCATCGCGCGCGCGCCGGTAATGCCTGCGCCGGCCATGGTGCGTACCGGCCCGGGCGAAATCGCGTTCACCCGAATGCCGCGGTCGCCGAAATCGGCGGCGAGATAACGCACCGAGGAATCCAGCGCCGCCTTGGCGACGCCCATCACATTGTAATTGGGCATGACATGGGTGCCGCCAGCGAAGCTTACCGTGAGCAGCGAACCGCCGTTTTTCATCATCGCGGCGGCGCGCTTGGCGGCCTCCGTGAACGAAAAACAGGAGATCACCAGCGTGCGGACGAAATTTTCGCGGCTGGTGTCGGCGTAATGGCCCTTAAGTTCGTTCTTGTCGGAATAGGCGAGAGAGTGAACGAGAAAGTCGAGCTCCCCCCACTCCCGGCGCAGACGGTCGAATACCGCGTCGACCGTCGACAAATCCTCGACATCGCAGGGCATCACGAGGTCCGAGCCCAAGTCGGCGGCGAGCGGCGCCACGCGCTTCAATATCGCCTCCCCCTGATAGGTGAAGGCGAGATCCGCGCCATGCTCGCCAAGTTTACGGGCGATGCCGTAAGCGATCGAATGATCGTTGGCGACCCCCATCACAAGGCCGCGCTTTCCTCGCATCAACCCTTTTTCAACCGCCATGTATTGTTAATCCTTATGCCACTGCGTCGCCAAACTGATACCGAGGCCCTACGCGTCGGGATGCTTGAACACCAGCGTTGCGTTGGTGCCGCCAAAACCAAAGGAATTGGAGAGCACGGCGCGTAACCGCGCATTGTCGCGACGCTGACGCAATATCGGCATGTCCGCGAAATCGGGGTCAAGCTCTTCAATGTTGGCGCTTTCGCAGATGAAGCCGTTTTGCATCATCAGCAGCGAATAAATCGCCTCCTGCACGCCTGTCGCTCCGAGGGAATGGCCGGTCAACGACTTGGTCGCGGAAATTGGCGGGCATTTATCACCGGCGCCAAAGACTTCGCGAATCGCCTCTATCTCCTTGACGTCGCCAACCGGAGTCGAGGTGGCGTGGGGGTTAATATAGTCGATTGGCGTTTTTACCGTCGCGAGCGCCTGCCGCATGCAGCGGATCGCCCCCTCGCCGGAAGGCGCCACCATGTCGTAACCGTCCGAGGTCGCGCCGTATCCGGCGATTTCCGCGTAAATCTTGGCGCCCCGCGCCTTGGCCCGTTCATATTCCTCGAGCACCAGCACTCCGGCGCCGCCGGCGATGACAAAGCCGTCGCGGTTCTTGTCATAGGCGCGCGACGCCGTGGCTGGCGTGTCATTATAGGACGAAGACATGGCGCCCATGGCGTCGAACAGAACCGAAAGCTCCCATTCGAGTTCCTCGCAGCCGCCAGCGAACACGATGTCCTGCTTGCCCCACTGGATCTGCTCGTAGGCGTTGCCGATGCAATGGTTCGACGTGGCGCAGGCCGAGGAGATCGAATAATTGACGCCCTTGATCTTGAACCAGACGGCCAGGGTCGCGGAAGCGGTCGAGGACATTGTCTTTGGCACCGCGAAGGGGCCGACTCGCTTGGGTCCCTTGGTGCGCGTCAGATCGGCGGAGTCGACGATGACCTTGGCCGAGGGCCCTCCCGAACCCATGATGATTCCCGTGCGCTCGTTCGAGACCTCGTCCTCGCCGAGACCGGAGTCGGCGATCGCCTGCTCCATCGCGACGTGGTTCCAGGCGGTTCCCGCCGCGTGAAAGCGCATGGCGCGGCGGTCGACGACCTTGCTCGCGTCAAGCGTCGGCATTCCATGAACCTGCGAACGGAAGCCAAGTTCGGCGTATTTATCGGCCTTGACGATTCCCGATCTCGCGTCGCGCAGCGAGGCCACCACCTCATTGGCGTTATTGCCAATCGACGACACGATTCCCATTCCGGTGACGACGACACGCCTCATCTTGCTTCTCCCCGCGCCCGGACCGTCGACGGGTCCCGTGAGCTTGTTTTTTGTCGTTTCGCGAATTTCAGATCAAGCGGCCGGCGTTTCCGGCGTGAACAGCCCGACGCGCAAATCCTTGGCCTCGTAGATGCGCTTCCCGTCGGCCTCCAGAAATCCATCTGCGACGCCGAGCACGAGCTTGGTTTTGAAGACGCGCTTGAAATCGACGCCGTAAACCACCTTTTTGACGCTCGGCAACACTTGATCGGCGAACTTCACCTCGCCAACGCCAAGGGCGCGTCCTCGGCCCGGCAGGTCGAGCCAGCCCAGATAGAAACCGCACATTTGCCATAGCGAGTCGAGCCCGAGGCATCCGGGCATGACTGGATCGCCCTTGAAATGGCAGTCGAAGAACCACAGGCTCGGCTTGATGTCGAATTCGGCCCGCGCCATGCCCTTGCCAAAGGCTCCGCCCGTTTCACTGATTTCGGAGATTCGATCGAACATCAACATGGGCGGCAGCGGCAGCTGCGGACCCTTGGGGCCAAATAACTCTCCGCGGCCACAGGCCAGCAGGTCCTCGTAGCCAAAGGACGAGCGCCGTTCGCTCATGTTTCAGACTCCCCTTTTGCCTCGCGGCTTTTTTAACCGCTTGTGTGGAGACCTTCCGCCTTACAGCGAAGGCGGTCGCTCCGTGTTCGAATTTTCGTAACATAAGCGACCGCGCGCTCAAAGCGTCAACCATTCCTTGCTATGGTGCGCGCATGTCGCGCGTCCTCCTTTCAACACTTGCAAAGCCCGTCCATCGAGAGCCGCTTTCCGTCATGAACCGTCGCCCCAAAATCCTCGTCTTTGACTCCGGTCTTGGCGGACTCACCGTCTTCGCGGAGATCGCGAGGGTCAGGCCGAACGCGGCGTTCACTTATTGCGCCGACGACGCCGGATTTCCCTACGGTTCCTGGGGCGAACCCGCGCTCGTCGCGCGAATCCTCGAGGTCATGAAGGATTTGATCGCGCGCGAGACGCCGGATATCGTGGTGATCGCCTGCAACACGGCGTCGACCCTGGCGTTGCCGCAATTGCGCGCGCGTTGGCCCGCGATTCCCTTCGTGGGCACCGTGCCGGCGATCAAGCCCGCGGCCGGCATGTCGCTGACAAAATTAATTTCCGTGCTGGCGACGCCGGGCACGGTGGCGCGCGATTACACGCAAAAGCTTATTCAAGAATTCGCCGGCGGCTGCGCCGTCACCTTGGTCGGATCAACGAATCTGGCGCGACTAGCCGAGAGCGCCATGCACGGCGAAAAAATCGCGGATGAGGTGATCGCCGCCGAGCTCGCTCCCTGCTTTGTCCAGCGGGACGGGGGCCGAACCGACGTGGTCGTGCTCGCCTGCACCCATTATCCCTTGCTGCTCGAGCCATTCGCGCGTCTCGCGCCATGGCCCGTCACATGGATCGACCCAGCGCCAGCCATTGCTCGTCGCGCCGACCAAGTGCTTTTTGAAAAATTCGGCGCCGATGCGAGTCATGCAGAGTCCGCGCGGCGACTCGCGCTATTCACCAGCGGAGCCAAGCCAACGGGTGTTCTGGCGACGACGCTGGTTCGCCACGGCCTTCCGGCCGCTTGAACCCCTCGCGCCTCAGTTGGTCGAGGCGATGTTGGCGTTCTGCGCCTCGGCGGCTTTTTGCTGATAAAGTCCCACGAAATCGATCGGGTCGATGAACAGCGGCGGGAAACCGCCGTCGCGCGTGGCGTCGGCGACGATTTGGCGCACGAAGGGAAACAGCAGCCGCGGGCATTCGATCATGATGATCGGATGCACTTGCTCTTCGGGAACGTTGGTTAGGCGGAACACGCCCGCATATTCCAGATCGAGTTTGAACAACAGCTCGGCCCCCTCGCCGGCCTTGGCGTCCAGCGAGATCGAGACCTCGAAGTCGGTCGGCGCCAGTTGCTTGGCGTTCACGTTGACTTGGATTCCGATATTCGGCGCCTTGTCCTGCGGTCCCAGCGAACGTGGGGCGTGCGGGTTCTCAAAGGAGAGGTCCTTGAGGTACTGACCCAAGGCATTGAGGGCGGGCGCGTTGGAAGCCCCCTGCGCCGCGCCGCCATTCCCGTTGCCATCCGCCATTTCATGCTCCCGAAAATACCAATTTCGCCGAAACGCGGCCCGCGTGACGGTCGCCGCGACCGCGTAACATGTCTCCCCGCGCGCGACAAGTTGACGCCTTCCCGCTCAGGAGGCGCAGGGAGGGGATTCGCTGGGCTTCGCCACCGCGCGCCGACGCCTTGGCTTGCGATGGTCGAGACTTTTCCACTCGTTGGGCGCGAGGTCGATGGTGCGAGGACCCTTGCGAGCGTCGCCGCGCAGGCGTCGCGCGATATCGGCGCGAATCGACGGCGCCTTGAGCGCCAATCCCAAGAGGTCGGAGGCGAAGCCAGGAAGAATCAAAAGGAGGGAGCCAAGAGCCTGTAATCCGCCGTCGACGAGGTTGGAGGACGCTGGCTTGTTCGCCTTATCGACGGATCGTCCAATGCGCCCACGCGCGTATGTCACCAGGCGCTTGATATCCAGCAGGCCCAGCGCGGTCGTGCCCACGCCAAGCGCGAGCGCCGCCGTCAGCCCCAACAGCTGGATGACGAGCAGGAACGCGATGGCCTCGATCATGAGCCAAGCCCCGATCGCGTAAGCGAGAAGTTTTGATTTGTTCACGGCGTAGGAACCTCTCGGGGCGGCGCTCCGTGGACCCAAGATTGAATAGCTGGGGCTTGATTCGTGACATGCAACCTCCGACATGATACCGCAATCTCGAATCTTGCGGGAGTGACTCAATTGCCAGTGGACGAAGCCTTCGACCCTTCCGTGCTAATTTTCGCGGCTCTAGCGATATTCGTGCTGTGGAAGTTGCGTTCGGTGCTTGGGGAACGGAGCGATCGGCAAAGTCCCACGCCGAGCAGTTTCGATCCAACCGCGGCTTCCGCGCGCGTTGGCCCGCTCGCGGGCGCGGCTCCGCTTTCCGGCGCGGCCAAGCCTCTGGTCGCCAACCGATGGAGCGGCATGGCCGAAGCGGGAAGCAAGGTTTGGGCGGGTCTCGACGGAATCGCGGCGACGGACGCGGCTTTTTCCGGTCCCGCTTTCATGGAAGGCGCGCGCAAGGCTTACGAGCTGATTGTCGCGGCTTTCGCGAAGGGCGACCGGGACACATTGCGCCGTCTTCTATCCCCAGAGGTGTTCGAAGGATTTAATGCCGAGATTTCTTCACGCGAGACACGCGGAGAAAGCGTCGAGACGGCGCTCGTCTCGATCGATTCGGCGCTCGTCGCCGACGCGCGGGCGCTGCCTCACGCCAATAGCATCACGGTGCGTTTCACAAGCAAGTTGATCACCGCTCGGCGCGACCGCGAGGGCCAAATCATCGAGGGTGGCGTGGATCGCGCCGCGACGACGGTCGACCTATGGACTTTCGCGCGCGATCCAAGGGCGCGCGACCCCAATTGGAAGCTCGTTGCGACCGAAACCGCCCATTGAGCCGTGCCACCCACCGTCCCGGCCCGGCGCGAGGCCATATCATTTGATGCGCTGAACGGGTTTGACGGAGACGATCTCGACGCCGCGCTGGCCGCCTTCCGCCGTTCCGCCGAGATCATTCGGCGCGGCGAGGCGCAGCAGCGTCCCGCGCTGCCTCCAACCGCCGGACTGGTCGCGGCAAGCCAGGCCGTCCTGGGGCACCCTGTTGATTCCGCCAGCTTTTTCAAAAAATGGTTCAAGCCTTATCGCCTCCCGCCGGGGTTCCTGACTGGCTATTACGAGGTGGAAGTCGAGGCGCGACGCGAAGAGGAAGCCGGATTCTCGGTCCCAGTTCTCCGGCGTCCGATCGATCTCGTCACTTTGAACGAAACGCCGCTGCGTGGTCCGGACGGCGCGCCGCTGAGCAGCGCCCGCCGGCTCGCTTCTGGCGCGTTGGAGCCCTACGCCGAACGACGCGACATAGAAGACGGTCCGCGGCGAGGGTTTGGCGAACCCTTGGCGTTCGTGCGCGACCGGGTCGAGTTGTTCCTGATGCAGGTTCAAGGGTCGGCGCGCCTTCGGTTTCCCGACGGAAGCGCGGCCTCGCTCACCTATGATGGCCGTAACGGACATCCCTATAAGTCGATCGGGCGTCTGTTGATCGCGCGCGGCCTCGTTCCCGAGCGGCGGATGTCACTGGAAACGCTCAAGAACACGCTAAGGAAGTTGGGATTAGGACCCGGCGAGCCCGGTCGTTTGCTCATGCAGGAAAACAAATCCTATGTGTTTTTCCGCATCGATGACTCCGCCGCGCGGGCTGAAGGGCCCATTGGAGGTCAGGGTTGCGCGCTGACGCCGGGCCGCTCGATCGCCGTGGACCGAGGCTTGTGGAGTTACGGTTTGCCGTTTTGGATCGACGCCCGAATTCCCTGGCGCGACGCAACCGCCAGCAGGTTTGCAAGGTTGATGATCGCCCAGGACACCGGCTCGGCGATCCTTGGCGAGAGCCGGGCGGACATATATCTTGGTTCGGGGGCGCGCGCGGGCGACTTGGCTGGCGGTCTGCGGCACGGTGCGAATTTTGTCGTGCTATTGCCGCGCGACGCGGAGGGATCATGAGCGAGCAGCAGCGATCGGCCGGGCGGGCGAAGTCGTTGTCCGCGCTCGATCTCGAACTTTGGTCGGCGGTCACCATGGATGTGCGGCCGTTCCGCTCCCGTCCAATCCACGTCAAAAAGGAGCCGACGACCGTCGAAGCGCGCCACGCCAGCGCGGCCGCTCCCCATCGCGACATGCCGCCGATGACGCGCGTGGTTCCGGCGCTCTCGGATATCGATCACCGCATGCGCGCGAAACTGCGGCGGGGACGGCTTGATGTCGACGCAAAACTTGATTTGCATGGCATGCGGCAGTCCGAAGCGCACCATGCGCTCCTCGCCTTCTTGCGGCGGTCCCAAGCCAGCGGGGCAAAAATGGCGATTGTCGTCACCGGAAAGGGCGCCAACAGCGATGCTGGCGGCGTCTTGCGTCGGATGACCCCGCTCTGGCTGCAAGCCCCCGCGTTACGCGACGTCGTCGTCGGTTTTGGCGAGGCCTCCCGCCGACATGGCGGCGAAGGCGCCCTTTACGTGCGGATTCGTCGTCTCGACAAGGGGACGCTCCGATAACGGGAAACGCCGCGACCGAGCTTAGGCGGGCGTCGAGGAGGACGGCGGGGCGACCGCCGCTGTCTGACTGGAGCCGACGAGGGCGCCGGAGGTAATGGTTCGCCCTTCGGCGACTGGATCTTGAGGAAAAGCCGACGGCGGCGCCCATTCAAATGCGTCGAGCCGCCCGGTTTTCGGGGAAATCGGCGCCCAACTCCTGGAGGCCACGCCGTCCGCGATCCACACCGGATCGCGCGGCGCTCGCGAGCCGCGGGCGAGCCATTCCCGCACCGCGCCGCTTGATCCAAGCTCCGCGTCCTCGATTTCCGCCATGAGCAAGCAGGTGTGCGCGGTCGGTTGCTCGCCTTCCGCGATTAGCGGAGCCAGAGCCTCGCGCGCCTTCGCGAAATCGCGGGCGGAGAGGGCCGCCTGGGCCCAAACGTGACGACTTTCGGGGGCGTTGGGAGCCAGTCGGGCCAGCTTTTCGACGCGCGCCAAAAGTTGCTCGCTGGATTCCGAGGGCAGCGCCTCGAGATAGGCGGCGGCGAGGTCGGGGTGCGGCGCTTTCGGCCACACGCCCTCGATCAGCTTCAGAGCCTGTTTATTGTCTCCGTGCTGAATCAACACGCGCGCGGCGACCACCGCGGCCGGCGCGAAGGCGGGACGCCGGTTCAAAGCCGTGCGCGCGAGATGCAGCGCGTCGTGCGGGTGGGCGTGTTGCTTTTCCATCGCCAACGCGGTTTCGATCACGGCGCGCAGTTTTTGCGCGGCGGGAAGGTCGATGGCCTTGGCCTTCAGACTGTCTTCTATGGTCGCGCGGGCCTCATCCCATTCGCCTCGCGCCGCGTGGTGTTCCAGCACGGCCGAGCCGGCCCAGGGCAGCGGCGCGATCTCGTGCGCCGCCTTGGCGAAATGATGAGCCGCCTCAAGGTCCTCGCGCCTGCGCGCCTCTATGTGCAGGCCGCGCAGGCCCAGCAGCTTGGTCGCCGGCGAAAGCGTCATCTCGTGAAACGCCGCCTCCGCCTTGCCGCGATCTCCCTCAAGCTGCGCGGCCTGAGCCCTCAAATACCGCGCCAGAGGCTCGCCGGGCAGGTGTTTTTCAGCCTCCTGCGCGGCCTTGCGGGCGGTCGCGGAATCGCCCGCCCCAACCGCGATGATGCCCCGCGACAAGGCGGTGAAGCCCTTATCGCGCCGCCGTCCAGCCGAACTTTCACGCAGCCTGGCGGGCAAACCCCAAAGCGCCGCGATGACGGCCCAGAGCAAAACCAAAGCCGCGACCGCGAGCAGCACCGCGCCAACCGCCACCGGAATGGACGTGTCGACATGGTAGCCTCCCCAGTCCAGCGTCAAGGAGCCCGGCTG
Source organism: uncultured Alphaproteobacteria bacterium (assembly GCA_963699455.1). Classification (GTDB taxonomy): domain Bacteria; phylum Pseudomonadota; class Alphaproteobacteria; order Rhizobiales; family Beijerinckiaceae; genus Methylocystis. Next base: position 811,347 of record CAVOTY010000008.1, read on the forward strand.
GTCCATGACCCATTGAAGCCCATAAGCGAGAGTGGCGAGAGCAACAAGGAAGAGCAGTATAAACCACATGATCGCGTGTTTCCCGCTAAGGTTCCTGGGGTGACCAAATTAATTCCTGGGATGGCCAAGCCCGGCGATGGCGGCGGTTAGCAGCGTCGAAGCCGCGCGCTCCGCCTCGCGCCGCTCCATCAGCGCCTCGCCGAAGTCCTTGGCCTCGGCTTGCGCGTTTTCGGGCATCTTGGCGAAGGCCTCGCTCGCGGCGACGACGTCGGCGCGCGCGAGAGCCGTTTCAATCCGTGACACAAGCTCGCTGATCGAAATCCTTGTCGGTTCGTCCACGGGCCGCACGCGCACGAGCTTGCCGGCGCCATGCAGCAACTGATCGGCCAGTGAGCCGCCGGCGGCGGGACCGTCGTCGAGCGCCCGCAAGCGTTTGGCGATCGGTGTGAAGGAAACCAGCAGTCGCGCCGCCGTCGGCGCGCCCCTTTCGGCGGCTGGAGCCAGAGCGGCGACCAACTCCGGGTCGACGCCGCGTTCGCGTAGCGCCGCGAGCTCGGCGGAGAATGGACGCCCCAGCTCGATCGCATTTTGCGCCGATTGCGCGAGCGCAAGAGTTTCGGCGGCGGCTATCGCCTTGGCCTGCGTGGATGTCGTCAATTCGGCGGCGTCCGGCGCGACGCGCGTCTCGCTTTTGGGTTGAGCGAGTTGTTCGCGCACCTTCCGGACCTCGTCGGCGAGTTCGTCGATACGGCCCTCGAGCGCGGTCACATAGGCCTCGTCGGCGGCGGGCGTCGCGGCTTTGTCGTCGACCTCGGGCGGCTTGGCCATTCGCCGCGCGTCCTTGGCGGTTTCAAGCGCTTCGCGGACCGTCCCCTCCAGTTGGTCGACCCGCGCCGCGAGCGCCTTGAACTCGCTTTCGCCTTCAGTCTCGCTTCGCGCGGCCAACGGCGCGGGAATCGCGAGGCTCGGCGCGGGAATCGCGTCCTTCGCCAACGGTGTCTCCCTACGTTCCGCGGAGGCCCAACCCGGCTGGGGAGCAGGATGCGCGCTCTCGCTGGCGGGCCGCGCTTCCGGTTCGGGGATGTTTTCCGGCGCGGCGGCGGGAGGCGCCTCACTCACGGCGGCTTGGTTTGAGTCATTGTTTCGGGGAGGCTCCGCGATCGATGAACGCGGGGCCCACCACGCCGAGAGCTTGGTTTCCAAACTGGACGCAAATTTCTCGGGGTCCTTGGTGGCTTCGTCGATGGCGTCGCTGATCGCGCGCAGGCGCGCGTCCCGATCCTTAAACATGATCGCGCCGACCCCGCCGCCCGTGATCAGCAGACCCGTGACCGCGATCAGCACCGTGAATTTTTGCCAGTAGCCTCTCGGTTCACGCGCCGGCGCCGCCACCTCCGCGGGAGACTCCGAGCCGGTGTCTGGCGACGCGAGTTCTGATTCGATGGCGTCGGCCCGGTGGTTGAAAAGCTCATGATCCCGAGCTTGCGAATCGACATCCTCGTCAACCGGGACCGCGTGCTCCGTCGAATGCGGGGTCCGCGCCGTCGAATCTGGCGTGTCGTGTTCGTTATCGGACATTTTTTGAATTCCTCGCCTATCTTGCTTATAGACGAGCGCGGGCGCCAACGAAACAGGCCGCGCTTGCTTTGGAAGTTATCAATTCGCCCGCGGTGAGGTCCGTTCCGCCAAACACGATTATCAACCCGTCGCCGCCGCGACCAACGCCAAGGTTCGCCGCGCCATGTCGAGATGCAGGCGCTCGACCATCTGACCGTCAATTTGCACCACGCCCTTGTCGGCATTTTCGGGGGCGTCGAAAATGGCTAGTATTTTTCTGGCGAAGGCCACCTCGGCCTCGCTTGGCGCGAAAATTTCGTTCACCGCTTCGATTTGCGAAGGATGAATCAGCATTTTTCCGTCCATGCCGAGATCGCGACCTTGTTCGGCCTCCCGCCGCAGTCCGGCCTCGTCAGTGAAGTCATTATAAATGCCGTCGATAATCTCAATTCCGTGCACGCGCGCTGCGAGCACGCCCGCCGAAAGCCAGGACAGCAGCGCCGGCCGTCCAGGGGTAATCCGCGCCCGCGTGGACTTGGCGATGTCGTTGGGTCCAAGCACGAGCACTTCCAGGCGGGAAGCGGAATCGTCGGCGGCGCTGGCGATTTTTTCAATATCGAATATGGCGCGCGGCGTTTCGATCATCGCCCAGAGCCGGGTTCGCGCCGGAGCGCCGGCGGCGATCAGGTCCGCGGCGACCTTGAGCACGTCCTCGCGGGCGTTGACCTTGGGTATGACGATCGCATCGGGGCCGGCCGCGGCGAGCGCCGCGATATCGCCTTTGTACCACTCCGATCCGCGCGGGTTGACCCTCACGATCAGCTTACGGTCGCCATAACCGCCGCCCTTGACGGCGCTCGCGACCTGCTCGCGCGCCATGATCTTGGCGCTCTCGGCGACCCCGTCCTCGAGCTCGAACATCAGCACGTCGGCCTTTAACGCCTTGCCCTTTTCCAGCGCCCGCGCATTTGAGCCCGGCATGGCCAGCACGCTGCGCTTTAGCGTCGAAATCATGGAGTCTCCGTTCGCGGTTTATTGTGGCGTGGCGTGGTCGCGCGATTCTTTGCTTGCTTGCCGACCGCGCCTCCACAATAAAGGAGTGATCGCCCTTGCGCCAATAGCCCGCGCTCGAAACCGGAGTTATTGGGTGCGCTCCGATCCGCGGGCCAAGGCGCGAGACGCACACGAGGACAGAAAATGGACGACGCCAGCGGCGCGACTTCGCCGACCGATCTGTTCCCCAGCCATCTCGTGGATGGCTACGAAACTTTTTTGACGGGCCGCTTCCCCAAGGAGCACGAACGATTTCGGGATCTCGCCGAAAAGGGTCAGCGCCCGAAAACGATGATTATTGGGTGCTGTGATTCCCGCGTCTCGCCCGAGGCAATTTTCGACGCCGGTCCGGGCGAATTATTCGTATTGCGGAACGTCGCCAATCTGATTCCGCCGTATGAACCCGATGATCATTATCACGGCGCCTCGGCGGCGCTCGAATATGCGGTGATGGCGCTCAAGGTGCGACATATCGTGATACTGGGCCACGCGCAGTGCGGCGGCGTCCGCGCCTTCGCGGAAAGTAAAATCGACCCCTATACGCGCCCGCTCTCGGCCGGCGACTTCATTGGCCGGTGGATCCGCCTGCTGGAGCCAGCCGCCGAGCGCGCCGGCCCGCCTCCCGACCCAATCGGCGAGGCTTATCTCGAACGCCTTGTGTTCGAATCGATCAAGCAGGGGCTGCGCAATTTGCGCAGTTTCCCTTGGATCGCGACGCTCGAAAACCGGCATTATCTGCGGCTCCATGGCGCTTATTTTGGAGTGATGGACGGCCGTCTCATGGCGCTGGACGAAATGAACGACGTGTTCGCGCCGGTCGCCGGCGAAACTCATGCCGCGGTCATCGAGGGCGCGAGATTTTGAGCCCTTCCGTATCCATGGAGTCGGGAGCCCACGATCAACAAGCCAGCGCCGACAACGTTCCGATGCTGGCGGGCTTATCCTCGCTCCTCGGCGATTATGACGCGATCCTGTGCGACGTCTGGGGCGTTTTGATCGACGGCGCGCGCCACTACGCGGCCGCGGCGACGGCGTTGCGGGCCTTCCGCGCTAGCGGCGGGACGGTTGTGTTGATCACCAACGCCTCCCGCCCCAGCCAGCAAGTGCGCGATCAGCTCGATCAGCTTGGCGTGCCCGACGACTGCCATGACGACCTCGTCTCGGCGGGGGAACTGACCCTGCGCGAAATCATCGCGCGCAAGGACCAGGGCTGCCATCACCTGGGGCCCGCGCGCGATAATGGGCTTTTCGAGGCGGCCGGCCATCGTCTCGGCGCCCCGCTTCGGCTCGTTGGACCCGGTGAGGCCGATTACGTTGTCTGCACTGGATTGATCGACGAAGATCGGGAAACCCCGGAAGATTACGACGCCCGGCTGCGCCAGTTGCGCGGGCGCGGTCTCGTGATGCTTTGCGCCAACCCCGACATCGTGGTTGAAGTCGGCGATCGTCGTTATTGGTGCGCGGGCGCGTTGGCTCGGCGCTATGCCGCGATGGGCGGCGAGGTAAAATTGTTTGGCAAGCCCCATGCGCCGATTTACGACGCCGCCCTGGCGCTGGTGGATGCGCATCGAAGCGCTCCGACGTCACGCGGGCGCGTGCTGGCGATTGGCGACGGGGCCGACACGGACCTTAGGGGGGCCGGCTCCGCGAAGCTGGATTGCCTGTTCATCACGCGGGGCGTGCACCGGGACGAACTTTATGGGGCGGGCGCCGAGCTTGATCGCCGCGCGCTGGCGAGGTTGCTCCAGCGCGCGAACGCCACACCGGTGGCTTTGGCCCCGGAGGTTGTGTGGTAATAAAGGTATCTGAAATACACCCGTTCCCATCCAACCCCTCGGTGAGTTCCATGTCAACGCCGTTCAAAATCTATTATTTCGAGGATCTGAGCGTCGGCATGCGCGAAACCTTGATGAAGGCCGTGATGGATGATGACGTCATCGCCTTCGCCGATCTGTCCGGCGATCGCAATCCGATACACCTGTCGGATCATTTCGCGAGCAAGACGCGTTTTGGCGAGCGCATCGTGCATGGCCTCTATACGGCGTCCTTGATTTCGACGGTGATCGGCATGTACCTGCCGGGGCCTGGAGCGGTCTATCTTTCGCAGACATTGAATTTTCGCGCCCCCGTCAAGATCGGCGACGTCATCAACGTTGTCGTGGAGGTCGTGGAACTGGTCGAGAAAGGTCGTCGCGCCAAGTTGAAATGCGAATGTCTGGTCGACGGCAAGGTGGTGCTCGATGGCGAGGCGATGGTCATGGTGCCAAGTCGCGAGCAGGCCAATCGCACCGCCGCCGCGGCCACGGCCTAAAAGGGCGGCGGCGCGCCGCGTCCGAGACGTTTCGTCGCGATCCCGCGGTTTCACCCGCGCTTTTTCGGAATCTTCCTTGTCGGACGCCGCGCATCCCTTCATCGACGCACGCGACCCCGCCGCCCTCCCGTCGGAACTCGCGGGCGCCGTCGTGGCGCTCGGCAATTTCGACGGACTTCACCGCGGACACCGGGGCGTGATCGCCAGAGCCCAGGCGCTCGCGTTGGCTTCGCGAAAACCCTGCGCCGTGGTTACGTTCGAGCCGCACCCGGCCGATTATTTCGCCGGCCGGTCGGTCATTTTCCGCCTCACCCCTCCCGACGCCAAGGCCGCGCTACTCGCCCGCCTTGGACTTAACGGTATGATAACGTTAACTTTCGACGCCGGTTTCGCCGCGCTCACGGCGACGGAGTTCACCGAAAATATCTTGAAGCGACGGCTTGGCGTGTCGGCGGTGGTGGCCGGCTATGATTTTCGTTTTGGCGCCAGCCGTCGAGGCGACGCGGATTTTTTGCGGACCGAGGGCGCGCGGCTCGGCTTTGGGGTCGAGATCGTCGAGCGCATCGTCAAGGACGACGCCGGCAGCCTCGACGCCGTCTCCTCCACGGCGACACGCGAAGCCCTGGAGCGTGGAGATGTCGCGCTCGCCAGAAACCTTCTGGGAAGGCCCTATTTCGTCGAGGGCGTGGTCATTCATGGCCAGAAACGGGGACGCGGCCTTGGCTTCCCGACCGCCAACATCGCGCTCGACCCCTCCAATCATTTGCGCCATGGCGTTTACGCCGTCACGCTGGAGGCGCGCGGCGTCCTGCATGGCGGCGTCGCCAGCTTTGGCCGCCGACCCACCTTCGACGACGGAGCGCCGCTGCTCGAAATCTTCGTGTTCGATTTTTCCGACGATCTTTACGGAGAGGCGGTCGAAGTCACTTTTCTTGGTTTTCTTCGCGGTGAACAAAAATTCGGCTCGGTCGAGGCGCTGATCGCTCAAATGCGCGCCGACGTTGTCGCGGCGCGAGACTGTCTGGCTCGGGAGTCGCCGCCCCACATGTTGCCGCGGAGGGATTAATGCTTATATGATCGCCAGATGCCAGCGCCTGGAGGCGCGTCATGTCAAAGAATGAAACAGACCGAGTTGAGTTCCCAAGAGGACGAGTAGATATTTTGCCGCCGGACGACAAGCAATCTCCGTCGGGCGACGTTTCCTACTCGAGCGCTTACGGGACGATCAAATTTATCCGGCTGGGGCCGTTCGCCGGCACGCTGCTGGCGATGGCGATCGGACTTGTGTTGCTACTGGGTTTTGTTTTCCTGAGCGGGGCGCTTTTGTTCCTTTTGCCCATCATCGGGCTGCTCGCGGCGGGAGCCGCGGTCTCCGGCTATCTAGGCAATTCGTCCCGCCGGCTTCGTTGAGTCGAGCCTAAACAACCCCCTTTTCGTTCCATTCCGGGCCTGCTAAGGCTTGGGGATGACTTTCCGCGCCTTGAGACGAATTATCGGCCCGGCCCGCGCTCGCAGCTAGACGCTCGCGCGGGGTCCGGGTTCTCGCGCCATCGTGGCGCCCTATCGCCCACTCCTTGCATCCACGCGTCGAACGGCCAGCGCCGCGCGCCGCAATAGCTTGGTTTCACAAATGAACGACGCCTCCGGAACGCCCGTCGACTATTCGACGAGTCTCTATCTGCCCAAAACCGATTTTCCGATGCGCGCCGGCCTGCCTCAGCAGGAGCCCAAGATCCTCGCGCGTTGGGCTGAGATCGGTCTCACTCAAAAGCTGCGCGAGGCCGCGGCTGGACGCCCCAAGTTCGTGCTGCACGATGGCCCGCCCTACGCGAACGGGAATATCCACATCGGCCACGCGCTGAACAAAATCCTCAAGGACGTCGTGACCCGTAGCCAGCGGATGCTCGGCAAGGATTGCGCCTATGTGCCGGGTTGGGACTGCCACGGCCTGCCGATCGAATGGAAGATCGAAGAGGAAAACTACCGGGCCAAGGGCAAGAAAAAACCGGATTTCTCCGATCCCGACGCGATGATCGCGTTCCGCCGGGAATGCCGCGCTTACGCCGAAAAATGGCTATCCACGCAGCGCGAGGAGTTCAAGCGCCTCGGCGTCGCCGGCGAGTGGGAGCGTCCCTATTCGACCATGGCCTTCGAGGCCGAGTCGCGCATCGCCGCCGAAATCATGAAATTCGCGGCGAACGGACTGTTGTATCGCGGCTCCAAGCCGGTGATGTGGTCGGTGGTCGAGAAGACCGCTTTGGCCGAGGCGGAGGTGGAATACGAGGATCATGTCAGCGACATGGTTTGGGTGAAGTTTCCAGTCAGAAGCATCACGCAAGTCAAGGATTCGATGATCGGAGGAGCTGCCGCGGAGGAGGCTGCAAAAACCGCCGCTCTGAAGCGCGCGAGTATCATAATCTGGACTACAACTCCGTGGACCCTTCCTGGAAACAGGGCGATTTCGTACTCGCCGCGTATCTCTTACGGGCTCTATCGCGTCACCAGCGCACCCGCCGGTAATTGGGCCGGGGTTGGCGAAACGTATATCCTCTCTGACAATCTCGCGGATGATGTGTTCAAAGCGGCAAAAGTAGTGGCGGAGCGTATCGACGATATTCAAAATATCGCTTTGCTTGATGCAAGCTGTTTCCATCCGCTCAAAGCGCCAGGATACGATTTTGCTGTCCCTCTCCTTAGCGGCGATCACGTCACCGACGACACCGGAACTGGCTTCGTCCACACGGCCCCCGGCCACGGCCGCGACGACTTCGACATCTGGATGGCGAACGGCCGCCAACTCGCCGAGCGCGGCATAGACACCCGCATCCCCTACACCGTCGACGAGGACGGTTTTTACACCGCCGACGCGCCCGGGTTCGAGGGCAAGCGCGTCATCACCGACAAGGGCGACAAGGGCGACGCCAACGAGGCGGTCATCGCCGCGCTGATCGCGGCCGGCAATCTCCTCGCGCGCGGGCGCCTAAAGCACCAGTATCCGCATTCCTGGCGCTCGAAAAAGCCGGTGATCTTTCGCAACACGCCGCAATGGTTCATCGCGATGGATAAGCCATTGCCGGACGCGCACGGCGCGACATTGCGCCATCTCGCGCTCGCGGAGATCGCCCGCGCGCATTGGACGCCCAAGGCTGGCGAGAACCGCATCACCGGCATGATCGCCGGCCGTCCCGATTGGGTGGTGTCGCGCCAGCGCGCCTGGGGTGTGCCGATCGCGCTTTTCGTCAAAAAGGGCACGCACGAACCGCTGATCGATGCGCGCGTGAACGAGCGCATTGTGAGCGCCTTCGCCAACGAGGGCGCCGATGCCTGGTTCGAGGCGGGCGCCGCCGCGCGCTTTCTCGCGCCGGACTTCAACCCCGACGATTACGAAAAAATTTCCGACGTGCTCGATGTGTGGTTCGACTCTGGCTGCACTCACGCCTTCGTGCTCGAAGACCCCAAAACCTTCCCGAGCCTTGCCGGCGTTCATCGCAAGCGCGACGGCGGCGCCGACGAGATCATGTATCTCGAAGGCTCGGACCAGCATCGCGGCTGGTTCCATTCGTCGCTGCTCGAATCCTGCGGCACGCGCCATCGCGCGCCCTATGACGCCGTTCTCACGCACGGCTTCGTGCTGGACGAGAAAGGCCGCAAAATGTCGAAATCGCTTGGCAATGTGGTCGCGCCGCAAAAGGTGATCGCCGATTCCGGCGCGGATATTCTGCGCCTGTGGGTTTGCGCCTCCGATTACGCCGACGATCTGCGCGTCGGTCCCGAAATCCTCAAAACCTTCGTCGAAACCTACCGCAAGCTGCGCAACACGGTCCGCTGGATGCTCGGCACGCTAGCGCACCACGCCGAAGACGCCGCCGACGATCTGCTCCAGGCGCCGGAGCTTGAGCGCTTGATGCTGCATCGTCTCGTCGAACTGGACGAGGCGGTTCGCACCGCATACGCCGCTTATGATTACAAGAAAGTCGTGGCGCTGCTGACGCCATTCATGACCAGCGATCTTTCGGCCTTTTACTTCGACATCCGCAAGGACGCGCTCTATTGCGATCCCCCGTCGAGCAAAAAACGTCGGGCGGCGCTGACGACAATCGATCATATCTTTCGCTGCGTCACGAGCTGGCTCGCGCCGATCTTGGTGTTCACGACGGAAGAAGCCTGGCTGTCGCGCTATCCCGGCGCGGTCTCGGTGCATTTGGAGGTTTTCCCGGATATTCCCTCGCATTGGCGCGATGAGGCGCTTGCTAAAAAGTGGAACGACATTCGCGCCATACGCGCGGTCGTCACCGGCGCCCTGGAAGTCGCGCGCGCGGAAAAGCGGATTGGCTCGTCGCTCGAAAGCGCGCCCGTCGTGCATATTTCCGACTCCAAGCTTCGCGCGGCGCTCGACGGAATTGATTTCGCGGAGGTCTGCATCGTTTCCGACATCGAACTCGAGACCGAGGGCGAGACGCCGTCCAATGCGTTCCGCTTGCCCGAGATCGCTGGCGTCGCGGTCTCGTTCGCGCTCGCGTCGGGGGTGAAATGCGCGCGGTCGTGGCGCTATTTCGATCCCGCGACCGCCGACCCCGACCATCCCGACATCACGCCGCGGGATGCCCAGGCTCTGAAGGAGTTGACGAGTTTGGGGCGATGGGAGCGCGCGCGACCTTGACCCTCCGCGAGCCCCGGACACCAGACGAAGCCGCGTTACGGCGCGCGGCCAACGCCATTGGACATCGCTCCAAGCGCCTTCGCGCCCGGCGGCGCCGCGAGGACGGGGATGTCGCGCGGTGAATGTGCTGCTGGCGTTTTTGGCCAATTCGGCCACGAATTTCGTGATCGGACTGATCGTCGCCAAATATCTTGGCCCCGAGGAATATGGCCGTTTCGCGATCGCCTTCTCCATCTCGACGGTCGTGCAGACCGCGTTGTTCGATTGGCTGCGACTGGCCGCGACGCGCTTTTACTCCGTTAAAGTGCGCGATCGGCAACCGGTGGTGCGGGCGACGCTCGACATCTCCTTTGGCGCGGTGGTTTGCGCGCTCGGGCTGGCCACCGCATCCTTTGCTTTCTTCGGCCCGCGGCTCGATTTCAACGGCGTCCTGATCCTGCTTGCGCTCTTGACGGCGGTGGTAAATGGGCTGTTCGATTACTCGACCGCATTGGTTCGGGCGCGTTTCGACGACCGGTTATTTGGGCGGTTGGTCCTCGTCAAGAATCTTCTTTCATTGATTCTGACGGGTGGCGGAGCGTTTATGTTTCATTCGGCCGGCGTGGCGCTGGCCGGCACGATCGCCAGTCTTTTTGGCACGGTCATCGCGGCGCGCGCCTCCCTTACCGACAAGGGCGCGCCGCCGGGCGCGGCGCGCCGGGAAACGGCGATCGCGCTGATCGCCTACAGCGCGCCGATCGTCGGCGCGAATTTGCTCTATCAGGCCATTCCGCTCGCCGCCCGCTCCACGGTCGCCGATGTTTATGATTTCGCGGAAACCGGCCAATTCGCGCTCGCCTTCGACCTTGGCATGCGCGCGGTGTTGGCGTTTGGTTCGGCGCTCGATGTGTTGTTGTTCCAGATCGCGGTGGCGGCGCATGAGAACCACGGCGCGCGGCGCGCCCGGCGACAGGTCGGACGAAACATGGCGGTCGTGCTAGCGTTTTTGCTTCCGGCCTGCGCCGGCCTCTTCCTGGTCATGCCGTCGATTGAATTGCTCATTGTCCCCGGGCAATACCGCGGGCCTTTTGGCCACTATCTCAGTCTATTGCTCCCCGGCCTTTTCGCGATGGGCATGATATTATTCGGCGTCAACCCGGTGTTTCAGATCGCCAAGAAGACCGCGCCAATGGTCGGCGCCGCGTTGATCGCCGTGGCCACGGGATTTTTGCTGGTCGTGACGTTGCCCTGGGAAAAGGACGCCTCGAGCCTGGCGCTCGCCCAGTGCGGCGCCTATCTCGCCGCGCTCGCCGCGACGTTATTCTTCGCCGCTCGCGCGAAGCCGTCGTGGCCACGTCCGCGCGATTTGGTTTTCGCGGTGTTGGCGACGCTCGGCATGTTCGGCGCCTTGCTGCCGCTGCGCGACATGTCGCCGGGAATCTCGACGCTACTACTGCAAGTGTCGATGGGTGTCGTCGTCTATGGAGCGCTAACGCTTATTTTCGACACGGCCGGACTGCGCGGTCAGTTCGTGGTTTGGCTGAAGCAGCGGCGGTCATGCCCTGTCGCGCCGGAGAGCGGCGACAAAATAAACATATAGCTCGGCGCCTTTCGCGTCCGCTCTATTCCCCCTTAAACGCCATGTCGTCGCGGTGAATCAATTCGTCCGGGCCTCGGTAACCTAGCAGCGCCTCGATGTCCTTCGAGGAGCGCCCGACGATCTTGGCCGCGTCGGTCGCGTCATATGTGACGAGACCGCGACCGATCTCGCCGCCGCCCGCGTCGCGAATAACAATGCAGTCTCCCCGCGCGAAACCGCCCTCGACCCGGGTCACGCCCGCCGGCAGCAGGCTCTTGCCATTGGCGAGCGCGCGCGCCGCGCCCGCGTCGAGATGCGCGGCGCCCTTGGGCGTCAACGAACCGGCGATCCATTTCTTGCGCGCGGTGACTGGGTTCGATGGCGTCAGGAACCATGTGCAGCGTTCGCCCGCCGCGATCCGCGAAAGCGGCGACGGCGCGCGTCCATCGGCGATCACCATATGCGCGCCGCCGGTCGTGGCGATCTTGGCCGCCTCGATCTTTGTTCGCATGCCGCCGCGGGAATATTGAGACGCGGCGCCCCCGCCATCGCCTCGATCTCGGCGGTGACGCGGGGCACCACGGGAATGAGCGTCGCGGCGGGGTTTTCGCCGGGCGGAGACGTGTAGAGCCCGTCGATATCGGAGAGCAGCACGAGCAGATCGGCGCTGGCCATGGTCGCGACGCGAGCCGCGAGGCGGTCGTTGTCGCCATAGCGAATTTCGGCCGTCGCCACGGTGTCGTTTTCATTGATGATCGGCACCGCCCGCAGGCCCAACAGGCGGGTAAGGCATTCCCGCGCATAGAGATAGCGACGGCGTTCCTCGGTGTCGCCGAAGGTGACGAGAATCTGGCCGGCGACCAGTCCGCGGTCGGCGAGCGCCTGCGTCCAGGTGCGCGCGAGCGCGATCTGGCCGACGGCCGCCGCCGCCTGGCTGTCCTCCAAGGGCAGCGCGCCGGGCGGCAGGCCCAGCACGCCGCGACCGAGCGCCACCGATCCCGACGACACCACGAGCACATCGGCGCCGCGCCGATGCAGCGTCGATATATCGTCGGCGAGATGTTCGAGCCAAGCGAGCTTCACGGCCGCCGCGCCCGGCTCGACAAGCAGCGATGAGCCGACTTTGACGACGATGCGCTTAAAGGAATCGAGCGAAAGCGTGGACACGGGTCACCCGCAAAAACGCGCCGCGCCGTGGCGCCAAGGCGGGAAAGGTTTGGGAAGTCCGTCGACTAGCATGCGCCCGCAGGGATCACAAGGCGAAGCGGGCAGGCGTCGAATCCCGACCAACGCCGATGCGATCACGGAAGGGCGTCAATGTTGTTTTGGAGGATTCCTGTAATCGATCTTGATGCAATCGTTTGCTAATTCCTTATTGTTCAATACGGCGGGCGGAAAGCAAAACTGCAGATCGCCGGTTGAGCCATCGATCTGCCAAGCGCCGAAAACCGATTCATATAGTCCGCCGCCCGTGCTGCCTACGTGAACGGATGTTTGTATATTGGACGAAGCTGGAAGAATGGATTTGTGATTCTTCGAGCGTTCGCAGGCGTAGGACATGTAAGTGGAACCCTTGAGGACGTGAACCGTTGAAGTGCAGTAATATATTGTTTTATCTATATTATCAAAGATAATTGCGCGGAACGCATGGTTTAGTGATTCCTTCGCGACTCCCGACGTTCCGCTATAGGGGAATACTTCGAACGACGCCGCGGACACGGGGTCGATTTCCAAAATCGGAGCGGTCAAGGCGAACAGGACGGCCAAGGCATGCGAAACTGTTTTCATTTCGTCGTCTTTCGTTGATCGATCGCGCGTTGATTACAACAGCCATACGCTGAATTCGGTTCGCGCTCAAAAAATCGACGTTGGCGCGGCCGGATTTCAGGATCGCGCGATTGGAGAACCGACGGCATGACGCGAGTGACGCCGTGCTCACGATATTCCGGCGCCGCGCATGACAATGGCGCGCGTAATGGTTAAAACGCATGCGCCGCTCGTTCGGGCGGCGCTCATCGGACTAGCTCATGCCCTTCCTCGCCATACCCTTTCCGATGATCGATCCGGTCGCGGTACATCTGGGACCGCTGCCGCTGCGATGGTACACGCTGGCCTATATCGGCGGCTTCATCCTTGGCTGGCTTTATTTGCGGGCGCTATGTCGCCGCGACGACTTCTGGCGGACCGGCCAGCCCAGGCCTTCCCTTGAGTCGATCGACGACTTTCTGGTTTACGTGGCGTTTGGCGTTATCATCGGCGGGCGGCTTGGACATGTATTGATTTACGATCCCGGCTTCTATTTCGCCCATCCACTGGAAATTTTTCAAACCTGGAAGGGCGGCATGGCGTTTCACGGCGGACTGATCGGCGCGATTGCCGGCATGGCGCTTTTCGCTCGGGCCGAAAAACTGCCTTTTCTGACGTGCGTCGACCTCGGCGCCGTCGTGGCGCCGATCGGCCTTTTTCTCGGGCGGTTGGCCAATTTCATCAAGCCGGAAATGTGGGGCCGCGAGAGCGACGTTCCCTGGGCGATGGTGTTTCCCATGGCCGGCCCCGAGCCGCGACATCCCAGCCAACTATATGAGGCCGGCCTGGAAGGCTTGGCGCTCGGACTGCTGTTGTGGCTGGTCGCTCGGTCCGGGGCGCTTCGACGGCCCGGCCTCGCGGCGGGCGTTTTCGGCGTCGGCTATGGGTTGGCGCGCATCTTTTGCGAATTCTTCCGCGAGCCCGATCCGGTGCAGGAAGCGCTCGCCAACGGCTTGACGAAGGGAATGGCGCTGTCCGCGCCAATGGCGCTGGCGGGCGCGCTGTTGATCGCTTTCGCGATGAACCGACGCGGAGTTCCCGCGTGAACGCATTGCGCGAGGAAATCGTCGCCATCATCGAACACGACGGGCCGATGACGCTGGAGCGCTACATGGCGCTGTGCCTGCAACACCCCCGCCATGGTTATTACATGACGCGCGATCCGTTCGGCGTGGCGGGCGACTTCGTCACCGCGCCGGAAATCAGTCAGATGTTTGGCGAGATGCTTGGCGTCTGGATCGGCGAAGCCTGGCGCGCGGCCGGCGAGCCGTCGGGCGCGCGGCTGGTGGAGCTTGGGCCGGGGCGCGGCGCCCTGATGTCCGACGTCCTGCGAGTCGGGCGCGCCGCGCCGGGTTTTCTCAACTCGATCTCCGTCGATCTTGTCGAAACGAGCCCCGTTCTTCGCGACCAGCAAGCGCGGGCCTTGGAACAAGCGCCCGCATCGGTCGGTTGGCGCGCCGATTTCGCGGAGATTCCGCGCGCGCCGCTCTTCGTGCTGGCCAATGAGTTCTTCGACGCGCTGCCCGCGCGCCATTTCGTTCGCACGGAGCAGGGATGGCGGGAGCGGCTGATCGGCGTCGATTTGCTGGGTGGCCTGTCCTTTGGGCTCGCGCCGCGAATCGAGCCCGGTCTGGCCGTCGCGGCGCCGTCTGGGTCGGTCATCGAGATCAACGCCATCGCCCTGCGGCTGATGAGCGAAATCGCCAAGCAAATCGTCGAGGACGGCGGCGCGCTGCTCATGGTCGATTATGGCTATACGCAAACGACGCTGGGCGAGAGCCTGCAGGCGGTCTCGCGCCATGCTTATGTCGATCCGCTGGCGGCCCCTGGCGAGGCCGATCTGACCACCCATGTCGATTTCGCCGCGCTGAAGCGCGCCGCGCTCGACGGCGGCGCAAAGGTGCAGGGGCCGGTGACGCAAGGGCAATTTCTGACGCAACTTGGGATCGAGCGGCGCGCCGAGACGCTGCGCGGACGGGCGACGGAGCGACAGCGCGCCGACATCGACAGCGCGCTGTCGCGTCTCGTTGGAAGCGGCGAACCACGCGAACACATGGGCGAATTGTTCAAGGTGATGGCCGTCATGCAACCGGACATGCCGGACATGCCGGGTTTCGCGCCTTGAGCCCTCGAAAGCGACAGCATGACCGAACTAACAATTCTTCAGGCAAAAAATCTACGGCTTTCCGGCCTCGTCCATGGTTTCTTCACTCGCCTCGGCGGGGTCTCGACCGGGGTATATGAATCGCTGAACGGCGGCGTGGGCTCGCGCGACGAGGCCACGTTCGTGCTCGAGAATAGAGCCCGCATGGCGCGCGCGCTCGGCGTCGACGCCGAGCGACTCCTCGTTCCCTATCAAATCCATTCGAGCGACGCGCTCGTCGTCGCCGCGCCCTGGGCCGAGGACGAGCGGCCGCGCTGCGACGGCTTGGCGACGCGGGCGCGTGGCTTGGCGCTGGGCGTGACCGGCGCCGATTGCGGTATGTTGCTGTTCGCGGACGCGCGGGCCGGCGTCGTGGGCGCCGCCCATGCTGGTTGGAAGGGCGCGTTGACCGGCGTCATCGAGGCGACCGTCGTCGCCATGGAGCGCGAGGGCGCGCGTCGGGCCGACATTCACATCGCATTGGGGCCGACGATCGGCGCGGAGAGTTATGAGGTGGGCGCCGAGTTCGTCGAACGTTTCGTCGCCGCGGACTCGGCCCATTCGCGTTTCTTCAAGCCCTCGATCAACGCGGGTCACGCGATGTTCGACCTTCCCGGCTTCATCGAATCGAGAGCGGCGCGGCTCGACATCGGCTCCTTCGAGTCAATCGGGATCGACACGTATCGTAACGCGGATCGCTGCTTCAGTTATCGCCGCGGCGTCCATCTCGGCGAGCCCGATTACGGCCGGCTGGTCTCCGCCATCGCGCTGGCCTAACGGCGCGGGGCCGTCACGGCTCGCTGAGCAACTTCTCGACGAAGGCCGCGATGTGCGCCGCGCGGCGTGGGCGCTTGCGCCGCTCGCTGCGCAAAATCGCCAGCAGATCGTCATAAGTCGCTTGAATATGGTCGTTCACCAGAATGTAGTCGGTACTGGACCCAACGGGTGATTTCATTGCGCGCGTTTTCCAGCCGGCGCTCGATCACCTCGCGCAAATCTTCCGCCCGCCGCTCCAGTCTCGCGCGGAGCTCCTTCATCGAAGGCGGCAGGATGAACACGGTCACGGCGTCCCCGGGCATTTTCTCCCGCACCTGCTGGGTGCCCTGATAGTCGATGTCGAACAGCGCGTCGCGCCCTTGCGCGAGTATCTCCTCCACCGGCGCGCGCGGCGTGCCATAAAAATTGCCATGCACCCGCGCCCATTCCAATAATTCGCCGTTGTCGCGCAGCAATTCGAACTGGCGCGTCGGAATGAAGCGATAATGGATGCCGTCGACCTCGCTCGACCGTTGTGGCCGCGTCGTGACCGAGATCGACAGCGTGAGGTCGAGGTCGCGGTCTTGCAGCAACATGCGGGTCAGCGTGGTTTTGCCCGCGCCCGACGGCGAGGAGAGAATAAGCACGATGCCGCGATGGTCTGTCTGTGGCGAGGACATGCAAGCTTCCGGTGATCTAAAATTCGCGGGCGCCAAAATCCTCTAACATCCGTCGCTCTCCCCGCGCTACTCGCCTACTCGATATTTTGCACTTGTTCGCGCCATTGTTCGACCTCGATCTTGAGATCGAGGCCGATCGCGGTCAGCGCGGAGTCGTTGGATTTAGCGCAGAGCGTATTGGTCTCCCGGGAAAATTCCTGCGCCAGGAAATCCAGCCGCCGACCGATTGGGCCGCCGCTCGAAAGCAGCGCGCGGGCGCTCGCGACATGCGCGCGCAGGCGATCCAGCTCCTCGCGGATATCGGACTTCACCGCGAGCAGCACGGCTTCCTGATGCAACCGCTGCGGATCGAAGGCGTCGGCGTTTTCGACAAGCAGCGCGATTTGCTGCTTTATGCGCGCGCGCACCGCGTCGGGTTGGCGTGTTGGCGCCGCGTCGGCTCGCGCCGTCAGATCGTCGATGCGGTCGAGACGCTGGGTGAGCACGGCGGCCAGCGCCGTTCCCTCGGCGCGGCGCGAGTCCATGAGCCCGTCCAACGCCGCGTCGAGGCTGGCGAGGATTTGTTTTTCCAGCGCGGCCCGCTGCGTTTCGTCGTCCTCGGGCTCCACGACTTCGACGATGCCGCGCACCGAGAGCAGCCCGTCGAGCGACGCCGGCCGCAGATTGGCGTGCAACGGCACATCGTCGAGAGCGGTCAGCAACCGGTCCAGGGCGGCCCGATCAATGCGAAATGTGCCGGCGGCGTCGGCGCGCTTGGCCGAAAGCCCCGCCGAACACGCGCCGCGCGCCAGTCGCGCCGTGATCGCCGCGCGCGCCTTGACTTCAACCGCGTCGAAACCCGCCGGCGTGCGCAACCGCAGGTCCAAGCCCTTGGAGTTGACGGTTTTCAACTCCCAGGAAAAGCGCCACGGACCCAAACCGCCCTGCTGGCGGGAGAATCCGGTCATGCTGGCGAGACTCATGCGAAGGCCGGTCCTTGCTTTGCGGCGTCGCCGCGCGCGGCGACCGCCAAACCTCTATTCTAACGCAGGTTGATATCGGCGGGCACGTTCTTGGCCAAGGTCAGGTCCCAAGATTTGTCGCGCAGCGGATCGAGGGGCGTGCCTTGAGAGGCGTCGAACGCCTTTGGCCGCCGCGCCGCCGCGGCCGGCGCCGCCGGTCCCGCGCTCGCCATGTCAGGCGGAGCAGCGTTCGGCCGCGCCGCCCCGGCCGCATCTCTCGGAGCGATCACGTCGGCCGGCGACAATTGGTCGGACCCGGCGGCGAGGCCAAGCTTGGCGGCCCGGGCCTTTTGGTCGGCGCGCGCGCTCGGCGACACCGGATAGCTGGCGACGTCTCGGCCTTCGAGCATCGCCTGACCGCCCTCGTTTTGGAAAGCCGCCTCGTCGGTGCTCGCCAGTTCGCTTCCCTCTGGCGGCGTTTCGCTGATCATCGTGGTTGGATCGAAGCCCGGCAAATCCCTCGGTTGCGCGTTGGCGAAAGTGAAGAACGCCCGCGCCGGTCGAAGCGAGCGCTGGCGGGGATCCGCCGCGACGGTCGGATCGTCGAGCGAATCGATGGCGAAAAGGGCCGGCCAGGGACCGAATTTGCCCAGGCGATGCGTCGGGCCATCGTCCGCCGCCATGGCCCGGCCGGGCGGATAGTCCTCATGCCGCTCGCCCAGGATCAGCAGCGCGCCGTCTTCCCCGGCGTCGCCGCGTTGCCCATGCGGGGAGGGCGTCGTCGCCGGCGGCGCGACTCCGGGCGCCGGGTGGTCCGGGTCCGGGGTCGGCTTTTCCTTGTTGACGCGTTCGATCTGGCGCCAGCGTTGAACATTGCGGTTATGCTGATCCAACGTCTCCGCGAATACATGGCCGCCCGTGCCATCCGCCACGAAATAAAGATCGGCGGAACGGGCCGGATTGGCGACGGCCTCGATCGCCGCCCTGCCGGGATTGGCGATGGGACCCGGCGGCAGCCCGTCGACCATGTAGGTGTTGTATGGGGTGTATTTATCGAGTTCCGAGCGCAGTATGCCGCGCCCCAGCGTCGCCTTGCCGCCGACAAGGCCATAGACAATGGTCGGATCCGACTGCAGGCGCATGCCCTTGCGCAGCCGATTGATGAACACCGCCGCGACTCGGGGCCGCTCTTCCGCCTTGCCCGTCTCTTTTTCGACGATCGAAGCCAGCGTCACCAGTTCGAAAGGCGTGCGAATCGGCAGGTCCCGATTGCGTCGCGCCCAGATCTGATCGATCAGCTTGCGCTGGTCTTCTTGCATCTTGGCGATGAGTTTCGCGCGTGAATACCCGCGCGCGACCTTATAAGTCTCCGGCAACAGCGCGCCCTCCTTGGGCGCGTCCACGATGTCGCCAGCCAATATGTCGCTGTCGCGCAAACGTTGGGCGATTTGGTCGCTGGTGAGGCCCTCGGGAATGGTCACGGCGTGAAGCACCTGGCGCCCGGCGACGAGTTCGTCCATCACCTCTCGCAGGCTCACCGCCTGTTTGAACGCGTACTCGCCCGCCTTGAGCGCGCCGCGCTTGTTTTCGACAAGCAATGTCGCGTTCAGCAGCAATGGATAGTCGATCACGCCCTCGCGCTCGAGTTGCGCCAGCATCTCCGGCGTATCGCTGCCGGGCGGCAGGAACACGATCTTATCCGCGCGCAACGGGCCCGGTTCGTTCAGGACATGGCGCGCCGAAACCAGCGCGAAAAAGCCGGCGAACACCGCGAGCAGAATAAAGCTCAAAAAGCCGCTCATCGCCGACAGCGCGCCGTCGCGCCGCTTCTTGCCGACGGGCGCGGTCTCCCGCGCGGCCACGGCCTCCTGCGGCGCCGATCGGCGCCAAGGAAACCAAGAGCTTTTGTTTCCAGGGATTATTTCCGTCGCGTCGGCTTTCGTTTCCGCCGCGATGGGTTGGGCGGGCGATTCCGTGTCGGGCCTAAGGACGCCCCGCTCATCGGGTTTGTTAATGTCGCTCATATCGGTTCGCGCCATTCCTCGCCAAAAAGATGTAAACACGCGACTTTCGCGGATCGGTCGCCGCGCCTGCGTAGGATAACACTATAAGTGAATATGGCGAATTAACGGGTGGCCGCTGGTTTTGCCTCCGCCGGGCCCGCTTCGCCGAATATAAACTAGTTCGCGCGGCGCATCACCAGCGACGCGTTGGTTCCGCCAAAACCGAAGGAATTGGAAAGGACCACGTCGATTTTGCGTTTCCGCGCGACGTGCGGGACGAGGTCGATGTCGGTCGTCACGGAAGGATTGTCGAGATTGCGAGTCGGCGGGGCCACCTGATCGCGCAGCGCCAAAATCGAGTAAATGGCCTCGACCGCGCCGGCGGCGCCAAGCAAATGGCCGATCGCCGACTTGGTGGACGACATCGACAGCTTAGGCTCGATATTGCCCAACAGGCGTTGCACGGCGTTCAACTCGATTTCATCGCCGAGCGGCGTCGAGGTGCCGTGCGCGTTGATATAATCGACGTCCTCCACCGACAGTCCGGCGCGTTTCAGGGCGATCGACATGCAGCGGAAGGCGCCATCGCCATCCGGAGCGGGCGCGGTGATGTGATAGGCGTCGCCCGACATGCCGTAGCCGATCAATTCCGCGTATATATGAGCGCCGCGCGCCTTGGCGTGCTCGGTACGATTCGAGCACGACGCAACCCGCGCCCTCGCCCATCACGAAGCCGTCGCGGTCGCGGTCGTAGGGACGCGATCCCGCCTCGGGACGATCGTTGAAGCCGGTGGACAGCGCGCGGCAGGCCGCGAAGCCCGCCAGCCCAATGCGGTTCACCGGCGATTCAGCGCCGCCCGCGACCATGACCTCGGCCTCGCCCAGCGCCACCAATCGGGCGGCGTCGCCAATCGCGTGCGCGCCGGTGGAGCAGGCCGTAACGACCGCGTGATTTGGCCCCTTGAGGCCGTGCATGATCGAAACATAGCCCGACGCGAGATTGATGATGCGCCCGGAAATGAAGAACGGGGAAACGCGCCGCGGCCCCTTTTCCTTCAAGGTGATCGAGGTTTCGTAAATGCCGCCCAGGCCGCCGATGCCCGAGCCGATCAACACGCCGGTCGCCTCCTGCTTCTCGGCGGTGTCGGCTTTCCAGCCGGCGTCCGATAGGGCTTGGGTCGCGGCGCAGGCGGCGTAAATAATAAAATCGTCGACCTTGCGCTGTTCCTTGGGGTCGAACCAGTCGTCGGGATTAAAAGCGCCTTCGCCGGCGCCGCGCGGCGCCAGGGCCGCGATCTGGCACGCGAGAATCCGCCACCTCGAATGTGTCGATGCGCTTGAAACCGCAGTCGCCCGCGATCAGGCGCCGCCAATTTATTTCCACACCACAGCCTAACGGCGACACAAGGCCGAGACCGGTGATCACCACTCTGCGCATGGACCACTCTGGAAGTCGATGTTTGTTCGATTGTTCAAAAACGGCGCTTCGGGCGCGCGGCGGCTTTCCCGCCGCGCCAAGCCCGATTAGGCCGTCTTGGCCGTCTCCAGGAATTTCACCGCGTCGCCGACGGTCAAAATGGTTTCGGCGGCGTCATCCGGGATTTCAACTCCAAACTCCTCCTCGAAAGCCATCACCAATTCCACGATGTCGAGCGAATCCGCTCCCAGATCGTCAATAAAACTGGCCTTTTCGACAACCTTCTCCGGCTCGACGCCGAGGTGCTCGACAACAATCTTCTTCACGCGCTCGGCGACATCGCTCATTTGCTTTGATCCTCGTTCGATTTTAGCGTCCGCGACATTTATTCGCGGCGGCGGCGTTCGTTTATTTCGGCGACCCGCGGCGCTTGGCCAAGGTCGCTTGCTATCCCCAAAACCTTGGACCGCTTCTTCGCCTTATCAGGCGAAAGGGAAGCGCCGCAAGAGCGCGAAGCGAACCTATTCGAATGATCGAAAAGGCGGCGCCCCCGTCGCGGCGACCGGTCTGGTAGCACACTTCGATCCTGCTGGCGAGAGGGCGCGCCGCGACTTCTCCAGTTCCCAAGCGCGGCGAATCGCGTCACGTCAGATCATCGCCATGCCGCCATTTACATGGAGCGTCTGGCCGGTGACATAAGCCGCCTCGGCGCTGGCGAGATAGACCACGGCGGCGGCGATCTCGCTCCCCTGGCCAAGGCGCCCGGCTGGAACCATGCGCAAAATGCCTTCCTTTTGGGCCGGCGTCAGCGCGTCGGTCATCGGGCTTTCGATGAAGCCCGGCGCGACGCAGTTCACGGTGATGCCGCGCGACGCCACCTCGGCGGCCAGCGACTTGCTCATGCCGATCATCCCCGCCTTGGCCGCGGCGTAATTGCCCTGCCCCGGATTGCCGGTCACGCCGACGACCGAGGTGATGCCGATGATGCGCCCGTGACGCTTGCGCATCATGCCGCGCAACGCGGCGCGCGACAGCCGAAACGCCGCCGTGAGATTGACGTTGAGAACCTGGTCCCAGTCCTCGTCCTTCATGCGCATGAACAGCATGTCGCGGGTGATGCCGGCGTTGTTGACGAGGATGTCGAGTCCGCCGAGCGCCGCCTCGGCTTGCGGCACGAGCTTTTCGGCCTGCTCCTTGTCGCCAAGGTCGCACGGCAGGATATGCGTTTCTCCGGCGAGTTCGCCGGCCAGCGCCTCCAGCGCCTCGCGCCGCGTGCCCGAGATCGCGACCGTCGCGCCCGCGGCGCGCAGACCGCGCGCGATATCCCGCCCGATGCCGCCGCTGGCGCCCGTCACCAGCGCCGTCTTGCCCGTTAGGTCGAACATTGTCCCCCCGTTTTTTCTCGGCGCGCCCGTCTCCGAAGACGTCCGCGCTTGCCTAAAACGCATCTCATAAGCCGATCGCGCGCGGAAATCACCCGCGCCCGAGCGCGCCAGGAAGCGGGCCGACCGGGCGCTGGCGCGACAGTTTTCGACAACGGCGGTCGGCGGCAAGCGCCGCGCGACCGGCTTCCAGGAACGCCGCTCATGAAAAACCCGGCCCGCCGCGCTGGAATCGTTCCCATTCGTGGCGGGAACGATCAAAAACATGGTTTCCAACGAACATCTAATATTTCCGCAATTTGAAACAGAGACGCAACCCGGTCATCGACCCTTTGATATATTTGGGCATCCACATGTAATTCATAGAAAAACTTTCCATATCCGCTCTAATACTGAGGCCGATCGCGAGATCAGCATGCGGAGTGGCGTCCATGGCCAGGTGTCTGAATTGTTTCTAGACTATTTTTTTGGGAGTCGGAGTGACGGGTTAGAGCTTCTTTAACTTCCGCGGATCTATTTCAGAGGCGGAATAACGCAAACCACCGAGTGCCGAGTGGGAGTTGTAGGCCGCTCCCGAAGTTTCAAAGAGTGAAAAGGACAATTCGATGAATTCGATGAAGAAGACCCTCTCCGCCATCGCGCTTTGCGCGGTGTTCGCCTCGGGCGCCGCCCTCGCCGCCGATCTGCCGTCGCATAAGGCCGCGCCGGTTTATGTGCCGCCGGCCCCGGTGTTCACCTGGACCGGCCTGTACGCCGGCCTCAACCTTGGCGGCGGCTGGACCAACAGCGGCTGGAACGGCGCGAAGGGCTATGTCCTCGGCGGCGGCCAGATCGGCTATAATCTGCAGCTCTCGCCGATGTTCGTCGCTGGCCTCGAGACCGATTTCCAGGGCGCGAGCTCGCGCAACCTCAACTGGTTCGGCACGGTGCGCGGACGTCTCGGCATCACTCCGTTCAGCCCGAACTTGCTGGTGTATGGCACCGGCGGCTTCGCCTATGGCGAAGGTGGCGGCGGCGGCAATTACTGGAACAACGCCGCGCTGCTCAATGGCCCGAACAACAACGGCTTGCCCGTGGTTGGGAACGGCTGGAGCGGCGCCAACAGCGTCAAAACCGGCTGGACCGCCGGCGGCGGCGTCGAGTGGGCGTTCGCCCCGCGCTGGTCGGCCAAGGTCGAATACCTCCACACCGACCTCTCCGGCAACGGCGACAACGGCTGGTGGGGCGCTCGCGTCCATCACAACAGGTCGAACCTCGTGCGTCTCGGCGTGAACTACCACTTCAACGTCGCGACCCCCGCGCCGGTGTTCGCCAAATACTGAATCCAAGCCTCTCGCAACGCTAGAACATCGAAAGCCCGGCCGTTCGGCCGGGCTTTTCTCGTCACATGAAGGCGCGATAGGCGGCAAGATCGTCCGGCGCGCCGACGCTCAGACCCGATACGCCCGGGGCGATGCGCTTCAGCAGCCCCGTCAGCACCTTGCCCGCGCCGCACTCCACGAATTTCGTCACGCCCGCGCCGGCCATGAAGGCGACGCTCTCGCGCCAGCGCACCGCGCCCGTGACCTGCTCGACCAGCAATCGGCGAATTTCCTCGGGGTCGGCGGTCGGCGCCGCCGTGACGTTGGCGACCACCGGCGCGCCCGGCGGCGCGATCGTCGCGCCCCGCAGCGCGGCTTGCATCGCATCGGCGGCGGGTTGCATCAGCGCGCAATGGAACGGCGCGGACACCGGCAGCAACACCGCGCGCTTGACGCCCCGCTCCTTGGCGATCTCCATGGCTTTCTCCACCGCGCCCTTGGCGCCGGAGAGCACCACCTGGCCGCCGCCATTGTCATTGGCCACCTGGCACACGGCGCCGGTCGCCGCGGCCGCCGCCGCCGCGATGTCGCGCGCCGCGTCCAGCTCCACGCCGAGCAGCGCCGCCATGGCTCCCGCGCCGACGGGAACGGCGGCCTGCATCGCCGCGCCGCGCAAGCGCAATAGCCGCGCCGCGTCGGCGAGACTGAGCGCCCCGGCGGCGCACAGCGCCGAATATTCGCCGAGCGAGTGGCCGGCGACGAATGTCGCGTCGCGCCCCAGATCGAGGCCCGCCTCGCTCTCCAGCACGCGAACGGCGGCGAGCGATACCGCCATTAGCGCCGGCTGGGCGTTGGCGGTCAGGGTCAGCTCCGCCTCCGGCCCTTCAAAGATCACCCGGCTGAGCGAATCCCCGAGCGCGGCGTCGACCTCGTCGAACACGGCGCGCGCCCTCGGGAAATGATCGGCGAGGGCCTTGCCCATGCCGACCGTTTGCGATCCCTGTCCTGGAAAGATGAATGCGGTCGACACGTTTGTTCCCCCGATTTTGCTGTTTAGCGTTCGGGCCGCGACTGCCATCATGGGGGAGAGGATGTCAAGTTGGGCTGGAGGCGCTGCCATAAGCCGCCACATCAAGAAAGGCGTAACCCCGATACAGCGCCTTGTGTTCGTGATGAAGACCGTTGGCGCGGGCTTGGCCGGCCAATTCGCTCTCCAGCTCGGCGCGCGGGCGCACGTGAAACAGCTCCAGCCATTTGGCCAACATTGCCCGGAACCAATCCGGCATGTCCGCCTGATCGCCGAAATCGACGACATGCAGGGAGCCATTCGGGCCGAGCATATCGATGGCGTGGGCGAGCGTCTCGCGCCAGGCCGGAATCATCGACAGCGCATAGGAGATGAAAATCCGCTCGAAATGGGTCTCGCCAAACAGCGCGCCGGGATCGAAACCCGCCGCGTCGCCGCGCGCCACGACGATGGGCGCCGACACATTCGCGCGCGCAATCGATTCCCTCGCCTGCTCCAGCATGACCGCCGAAATATCGACGCCGAAGTAGCGCGCATTGGGATGAAGCCGCGCCGCGCGAATAAGGTTGCGCCCGGTGCCGCAACCGATTTCGAGAACCGCGCCCCCCGCCGGCGGCGCCAGCCCGTCGATCATCTGGTCGCGCCCGAGCAGGTAGTGCTTGCGGGTCAGATCGTAGATGCGCCGCTGCGGGCGGTACATGCGATCCATCAGGCCCCGCGCGTCTTGCGTCATTGCGCCGCCTTCAGCGTGTAAAGATGGAAGGCGCCGTAAATCGAGGAGCGGTCTCGCTTGGTGAGCTCGCGGCAACGCGCCTCGTCGTGGGCCCAGCGGTTCAGTATCTCGTCCGGCACGCGGCCGGGCAACAGCCGCTCGTCGGCGGCGGTGCGGAAAATGACCCGCGCGCCGGGTCGCGCCGTGCGGGTGATCTTTTCCCACAGGGCCGTCAGATCCGCGTCGTTCATCCAGTCCTGCGCGTCGAGCAGCACATAGCCGTCGACGCTGGCCGCCGGCTGGGAGTTCGAGATAGTCGCCGACCGACGAATGCCTGACGTCGACGCGATCGGCGCGGGCGCGAATGGCTTCGAAGGCGCCCCTTTCGAGATAGGGCGGCGTCGCGGCGTTTTCGTCGGCGCCATAGCCGCGGCCAAACGCCTGCCGCGCGAAGTAGTTGGAGGACAGATCGAAATCGCAGGCCAGCCGCCGCAGCCTGTCCCGCAAGACCTCGATCATGCCGCCCTCCGCGTCGCCGGCCAGCGCGCGATATTGCGCCGGCGGAATGCCGAGGCCATAGAGCGTCGCGGGGCGCCGGACCAGCCAGCGCACCCAGCGCGAGTCGAACAGCGGCGCGAGCACGCTATCGTAGAGCGCCCGCTGCTCCTCGAGCGAACGCGCCCGCAACATGTCGCGCGGGTCCTTGCCATGGGCGCGCGCCAGCAAATGCCCGGCGCCAATGAACGAGCCCAGCAGTCCGTGGCGATAAAAATTTCGCGCGAAACGCTCGATCCGGCGGCGCCCGAGGATCGTGCGGCCTTCCCAATAGGCGCGCGAGACGGCGTCGAGGTTGGGCTTGATCCAACGGTCGTAGGCGGCGACGTTCTCGTCGCGATCCGCTTGGCCAAAGAAGCGATGGAAACTCTCGTAATCCGGCAGGTCCCGCGCCGCGCGCAACTTGAGCCGGTTGAGCGCGACATGCGCGCCATTGAGGTCGACCGCGGTCACGTGGGCCGGATTGGCGGTCAGATAGCTCATGACATTGCAGCCGCCGGAGGCGATGGCGACGATGTGGTCGTCGGGCCGAATGGCCAGCGCCTCCATGTCGACGACCGGGTCCTCCCAAATCTGCGGATAAACCAAGCCCTCGAACGCGAAAGTGAACAGGCGCTCGAGCATCCCGTCGCGCGAAAAAGTCGCGTTGCGATGCACGGCGGCGCTCAATCCGGCCTTGGTCGCGCGATTGATCGCGCTGAGATCGGCGCTTATCGTCAAATCGTCCTCCCACTGCGCCGGGGTTTGGACGGGCCGCTCCTGCCTCCCGCGCGGCCAAGCCGATACGGCGCGCGCATGTCATTCGCATGACTGTCGGGGAGCGCTAGACGGCGAGCGCGCGCGCGAGGCCCGCGGCCTTGATCGCGTGGCGGGCGATCATCGCCTCCTCGTCGGTGCGCAGCGCCAATATCGGCATGGCGCTCGCGGTGGTGGAGATGCGCGGGCCGCCGCTTTTATTGGCGTCGGCGTCGAGGTCGAGGCCGAGCCATCGCAGCCCCTCGACGACGCTGGCGCGAACCAGCGCCGAATGTTCGCCGATGCCGCCGGTGAAAACCAGGCCGTCGAAGCCGCGCAGCGCGCCGGCCAGCGCGCCAATCTCCATGCGGACGCGATGGGTGAAATAGTCGATCGCCTCCCGGGCTTGCGGCGCGTTGGAGGCTTCGAGCTCGAGCATCTCGGACGAAACGCCGGACAGGCCAATGAGCCCGGACCGCCGATACAGCAAGTTCTGAAGGTCTTCGACCGGCATTTTGTCGTGATCCAGCAGATAGAGCAGCAGGCCGGCGTCGATCGCGCCGCAGCGCGTCCCCATGGGCAGGCCGTCGAGCGGCGAAAATCCCATGGTCGTGGCGACCGAGCGGCCATTCTTCATCGCGC
The DNA here is from genome assembly GCA_963699455.1 of uncultured Alphaproteobacteria bacterium. Lineage (GTDB taxonomy): Bacteria > Pseudomonadota > Alphaproteobacteria > Rhizobiales > Beijerinckiaceae > Methylocystis. Next base: position 838,586 of record CAVOTY010000008.1, read on the forward strand.
ACAGCGAGGCGCCGGCGCCAAGATGCGCCACGATGATCCGGCCGCAGGCCAGCACCGGATCGATCTCCTGAATTCGGTGCGCGATGAATTCGTAGGACAGGCCATGAAAGCCAAAGCGCCGCAAGCCCCGCTCGTAATAGGCGCGCGGCAGCGCGTAGGCGTCGTCGACGAAGGCGTGGCCGCGATGAAACGCCGTGTCGAAACACACCACCTGCGGCACGCTCGGAAACGCCCTGTGGGCGGCCTCGACGCCGGCGAGGTTATGCGGCTGGTGCAGCGGCGCGAGCGGCGCCAGCGTCTTGAGTTCGGCGATCAGCGCCGCGTCGACGATGGCCGGCTCCGCGTGATTCGTTCCGCCATGCACCACGCGGTGGCCGATGGCGCCGATCTCGATTTCGGGGAAGCTCGCCTCGATCCATGCGAGAATATCGCCGATCGCCTCCTCGTGGTCGCGCGCCTTCGAGGTCGCCTCGCAAGTCTCGCCGCCGGCGATCCGCGCGACAAAGCGCGGGCTGGCGCCGAGCTCGTCGATTTCGCCGCCGGCGGCGGGCGCGGGCCAATCGCCGCCCACCGCGAACACGGCGAATTTGACCGATGACGATCCCGCGTTGAGCGTGACGACATGAGCGCCCATGACCACCCCTTCCCACAAATCACAAGAACCGTGTCGCCTTATATCCGATGATGCGTGGCGCGCGCGCGACATTGACGAACTTATTGACGGCGGCGTGAATTCCCCCGGCTATTTCGCGCCCGCCCTTCCCATGCCGCGCGAAGCTGGCTAACGTTCGCGGCTTAACGCGTCCCCCTTGGCGCGTTCCCTTGACGTCGCTTCCTTGGTTTTCGGGCCTTCATGCGCTTCACCTTCATTCACGCCGCCGATCTGCATATCGATAGCCCGCTCGCCGGTCTTGGCTGCAAGGACGAGGCGGTCGCGGCGCGTTTCGCGCGGGCCGGCCGACGCGCCGTCGAGGCGCTGATCGAGGAGACCATCGCCGCGAAGGCCGCCTTCCTGCTGATTTGCGGCGATATTTTCGACGGCGACTGGAAGGATGTGACGACCGGCCTGTTTTTCGCGCGCGAACTCGGGCGGCTCGATCGCGAGGGCATCCCATCCTTCATCGTCAAGGGCAACCACGACGCCGAAAGCCTGATGTCGAAGTCGCTGCCCTATCCGGACAGCGCGCGGATTTTCTCGACGCGCAAGGCGCAGACCCTCGAGCTTGAAACCCTCCGCGTCGCGCTGCATGGCCGTAGTTTCGGCTCAAGGCTCGTCGACGCCGATTTCGTGTCGTCCTATCCCGCCGGCCGCGCCGGCTGGTTCAACATCGGTCTGCTGCACACCGCGCTCGACGGCACGCGCGGCCATGAATCCTACGCGCCCTGCGCGCCCGAGGATCTCAAGCGTTTCGGCTATGATTACTGGGCGCTTGGCCATGTCCACGCCGCCGAGGAGATCAGCCGCGATCCGTGGATCGTCTATCCCGGCAATATTCAAGGCCGCAACGTGCGCGAAACCGGCGCCAAGGGCGCGACGCGCGTCACCGTCGAGGATGGGCGCGTCGTGGAGGTCAAGCGCGTCGCGCTCGACGCCGCGCGCTGGGCGCGGGTCAGCGTCGATGTCTCGGACTGCGATGGAGAGGCCGAGGCGCTGGAGCGCGTCGAGGCGCGGCTGCGCGAGGAGCACGCCGCGGCGGAAGGCCGTCCGCTCGCCGTCCGCGTCCTGCTGTCGGGAACGACGCCGCTGCACGCGCGCCTCGTGGCGCGGCGCGAGGCGATCGAGGCCGACGCCCGCGCGCTTGGCTTTCGCGTCGCCGAAGATCTCTGGGTCGAGCAGCTCAAGATCGCGACGCTTGCTCCGCCGCCGCGCGCCGACGCCTCATTCGATAACGACGCGCTCGATGTCGAGGCGCTGGTGCGCGAGGCCGCCGACCACCCGGATTTCGAGCAAGCGCTCGCCGAACTGCTCGCGCAAATCGGCGCCAAGCTACCGCGCGAATTGCGCGAGGCGCTGCCCGCCGGCGAGGACGCCTTGAAGCAATTCGCCGCCGAGGCGCGCGACCGGCTCAACGGGGAAATCGCCCAAGCCGAGCAAGACGCATGAGAGAACCAGGCGCATGAGACGAGCCGATCCATGAGATTCGAGGCTCTTGTCTTCGAGCGCTACGGCGCTTTCACGGATCGCCTGCTGGAGCTGCGCGCGGGCGCGGATTTGCATGTCGTGCTGGGCGCCAACGAGGCTGGCAAGACCTCGGCGCTCAACGCCATCGGCGATCTGCTGTTCGGTTTCCCCAAGACCGCCGGCTACGATTTCCTGCATGAAAAGACCACGCTGCGGGTCGGCGCGAGGCTGCGGCTGCGCGACGGCTCGACGCTTTCCGTGCGCCGCCGCCGGGGCAATAAAAACACGCTGCTCGACGCGGACGACAAACCGCTCCCCGACGATCTGTTGGCGTCGGTGCTCGGCTCGGTCGGGCGCGAGGCGTTCTTTAGCGAGTTTGGCCTGACCGCCGAGGCGCTGCGCGCGGGCGGCGAGGAGCTGCAACGGGCCGGCGGGCGCCTCGCCGAAACACTGTCGGCCTCCTCGGCGCGGCTCGGGTCGCTGGCGCGAACCGCCGCCCGGCTGGAGCGGGAGGCGGACGAGTTGTTTTCGCCGAGCGCGCGGACCAAGCCGTTCAACGCGCTTTATCGCCAGTACGAGGAGGCCGAAAAAAATGCGCGCGGCGCGATCGTCGGCGCTCACGACCTCGCGGCGGCGGAAGCGGCGGCGCGCGAAGCCGAAGCCCGCCGCGCGGCGCTCAACGCCGAGCATGACCGCGTCGAGCGGGAGAGCGCCCGGCGCGAACGCGCCCTGCGCACGGCGCCCAAACTGGATCGGCTGAACCGTCTGCGCGAGGAGCTCGCCGGCCTGCGGGATTTGCCCGAGGTCGACGCGGAGACGCTGGCGCTGTGGCGCGAGGCGCGAGAGGAAGACCTTCTCGCCGAGAAGCAGCTCGCCGATCTGCGGCTCGAGGACGCCGAGGGCGAGCGGGAGATCGCCGCGCTGACGGTCGACCGGCGCGTGCTCGAGATCGCCGACCAAATCGGCGCGTTGCGCGAGGGGCTCGGCGCGGTGCGGCAGGCCGAAGGCGATCTGCCGGGCCGTCAACGCGACGCGTTCAACGCGCGCATGAGTCTCGACGCGGCGGCGGGCCAGCTTGGGATTGACGGACACGAGGCCTTGCTGGCCCGCCAACCCTCGGATCTCGCGCTGACCCTGGCGCGCGATTTGATCGATGCGCGCCGCGACGCCGAACGCCGCCTCGCCGAAGCGGCGAGCGCCGTGGCGACGACGCAAAAAGAGCTGCGGGAGCTTGAACGGGAAAACGCCAAGGGCGGCGGCGCTTGCGCCGATCCCACGCCCTTTTCGCGACGGTTCGAGGCCTTCGCCGACGTTCCCGCCGACGCCGACCGTCTGCGTCGGGAAACTTTCGCGCGGAGCTTCGCGTTGCGCGAACTCGACGAGGAGGCCGCGCGGCTCGACCCGGGCATTCCCGCGCTGGATCAACTGGCTCGCCTCGCCTTGCCGAGCATGGAGTCGATCGAATCGGCGCGCCAGGAATTCTTGTCGCTGGAGGAGGAGGAAAAGAGCGCCGCCCTGGAGATGAAGGCGGCGCGTGAATCCCTGGCGGCGGCCGAGGAAAATATCCGTGAGCTCTCGTCGGCGGGCGCTTTCGCGACGCGCGAACAGCTCGGCGCGGCGCGCCACGATCGCGACGGCTCTTACATGGCGCTTGACGCGGCGCTGGAGGGCGACCCGGTCGAGCGACGCAAGGCGTTCGCGAGGCTTGGCGCCGCCAATCGCAAGCTGGACGCGACGACCGACGGGCTGCTCGATGGCGCGGAGCGCGCCGCCCTGTACGAGGCGGCTCGGGCGCGGCGCGCCAAGGATCAGCGCGCCTGCGAGAAGCTCGCGGAATCGCAGGACCGTCGCGCCGCCCGCCGCGCGGCGGCCCAGGCGGCGTGGCTGGAGCTCTGGGCGCCCATCGGGCTGAAGCCCAAGACGCCGCGGATCATGGCCGAGTGGCGGCGAAACGTCGAGGACGTCCTGCGGCAACGCGCGCGGCTCAACCAACAGGGCCTCGAACTCGAGGCGCTGACGGAAAAAATCGACGCGCGGCGCCTGGCGCTGACGCGGCTGCTCGCGGACATGGGCGCGACGGAGCCGGGCGCGACGGAGCCGGTCGAGGTAATCTACAATCAGGCCCGTCTCGCCCTGGACGCGCTCCAGTCCGGCTGGACCAGAACGCACGCCCAAATCGGTACTCGCGGACAAGGTCGCCGAGGAGCTGATCCGGGCCAAAAAAAGCCATGCTCATGTTGTTGAAGAGATCGAAGCTCTGCGGGAGCCGTGGGCGGCGGCGCTCGCCGCCATCGGTCTCGCCGAGGAGATGACGCCCGGCCAGGCGGAGGCGGCGCTCGGCATATGGAAAGACGTTCCGCTGCATCGGCAGAAGCTTGCCTATGAAAATGAACGCATCGGCAAAATGCAGGCGCGCATCGCCGAGTTCGAGGCGGAGGTGGCGAAACTGGTCGCCCACGCCGCGCCCGAACTCGCCGAGCGGGCTCCGCGCGAGGCGCTGGACGAACTCAGCCGCCGCCTCTTTGCGTCGCGCGGCGCCCACGAGCAGCGGGAATCCCTGGCGAACGCCGCGCGTAAACGCGCATCGGTCGCGGAAAAACATGCGCGAAAGCGCATTTTCGCGCATGCGCGCCTCGCCGCCGCCCGGCAAACGCTCGGCCTCGACGAATCGGCGCCGCTCGCCGAGAGTTTCGAGCGGCTAAAGCGACGCTCAAGTCTTCTCCTCGAACTCGCCGACGCCCTGCGCGACCTTCGGGAAAGCGGCGACGGCCGCGACGAGGAGGCGTTGCGCCTCGAGCGGGGCGACATGGAGCTCGACCTGCTGCCGGGCGAGGTCGAGCGGCTGAAAATCGTTAAAAAACAAATATTCGACGATGTCGCGGTGGCGGCGGCCGCGGCGCATGAGGCGCGTTGCGCCCGCGAGGCCCTGGCCGCCGGCCGCGACGCCGCCAGCGCCGCTCAGGCCAAGGCCGAGGCGGGCGCGGCGCTGCTCGAGGTCGCGACGCGCTGGCTGGCCCGCGCCAGCGCGGCCAAGCTCGCGGCGCGGGCGATGGAGCGCCACCGCGTCGCGGTTCGGGACCCGCTGCTGTCGCGCGCCTCGGCGCTGTTCGCCGTCGCCACCGACGGCGCCTACACCGGACTTGGCGCCGATTACGACGACGCGGATACGCCGACCCTGGTTGGAATTCATGCATCCGGGGCGCGCAAGCGGGTCGATCACATGAGCGAGGGCGCGCGGGATCAGTTGTTCCTGGCGCTGCGCCTCGCGCTGCTGGAGCTGCGCGCCGCCGAGCCGCTGCCGTTTATCGGCGACGATCTGCTGGCGAGTTTCGACGAGACGCGAACCGCCACGGCGCTCGGCCTGTTGGCGGAATTCGGCCGCGCCCGCCAGGCGATCATCTTCACCCACCACCAGCACGTCGCGCGCATCGCCAGCGAATTGCCGGGAGCGAACGTCGATGTGATCGCGTTATAGAACCGCGAACTCCCGAGCGAACGCGGGCCAAGCCTCGCCGCCGCGCGGCGCGAAACTCACGGGCGGCGGTGGGTCGTGCTCGCGAAATTGAAAAGCGGGGCCGCCGCGCCGGCCACGAGCTGGTCCACGCACATCCGGCAAACGACGCCCGCCGGTTCGAACGCGATTTCCACGCTCAGGAAGTTGGTGTTCCTCGACCGGTCCAGCAGCGACAGCCCGAATCCCTTGACTTGCGGGGCGCGCACGACGGGGCCGCCGGATTCGCGCCAGACAATTTCGACCTTGTCCTTGTCTCCGCGCGCATTATCCCAGCCGATGTCGACTCGTCCGTTGGGATCGCTCAAGGCCCCGTGTTTTTGCGCGTTTGTCGCCAGCTCGTGCAGGAGCAGCGCGAGTTGGAAGCCGGTGCGGGCGCTCAGCACGACCGGGTTTCCGTGGATCGACACCGACCGATTCGAGCCAAGCCGTTCAATCGTCTGGCTTTCGATGAGCGCGCGCAGGTCCGCGCCGCTCCATTCGGTGTCGTCCAACAAATTGTGAGCCGCGGACATGGCGTCGATGCGTCCGCCGAAATCGCGAAGGAACTGCGCGACGCTGGTGGCGCGACGCCCGGTTTGCGCCGCGAACGCCTGAACGATGGCGAGCGAATTCTTCACCCTGTGGCTGAGTTCGCCGATCAGCAGGTCGCGGATTTCGTCATTGGCGCGGCGTTCGCTGGTGTCGCGATCGCATTCGATGATGACGGTTTTTTCGCCCGAGCAAAGCGCCTGCTGGCGGCTCTCGACCCAGACGGGAGAGCCATCCCTGGCGCGGTGCATCAACTCGCCGTTCCATCGCCCGTGTTCCTTCAGCGCCTTCTCGATCTCCGACTTGCCGCCGGGGAATTCGGTCCTCAGCAGCTCGTCGCAATGCGCGCCGACCGCTTCGTCGCGGGAATAGCCGAACAGATCCTCGCAACCCGAATTCCAAAGATCGATTCTATCCTCGTGGTCGCGCACGAGAATGGCTTCATGCGAAAGATCGATCAGGCGCGCCTTGCGTTCGAGGCGCTGGCGATAGGTCAGCTCGTCGGTGATGTCGGTGTTGGTTCCGCACCAGACGGCGATTCGGCCCTTGTCGTCGCGAACCGGGTTGGCGCGCGACAAGAACCAGCGGTAGCGGCCATCCTTTCCCCGCAGCGGAAAGGTGTCCTCCCATGGCTCGCCGGACTGAAAGCACTCGGTTATCTTTCGCGCGACCCGGTCGACGTGGAGCGGATCGTGCACGGAGCGCCAGCCCCATCCGCGCATCTCCTCGAGCGTCGCGCCCGTGTAGTCGAACCAGCGGTCGTTATACCAATAGACATATCCCGACGGGTCGGCCATCCACGCCAATTGCGCGATGCTGTTGGCCAGCGCGCGAAATTTGACCGTGCTGGTCTCCAGCAGCTCCGCGAGGGCCTTTTGCTTGGAAATGTCGCGAGACGTCGCCATGGCTTGATTGACCCGGCCGTCCCGGTCGCGCACCGGCGCCACCATGACGTCCCACCATTTGAGAGCGCCTTTCAGGCTTGGGCAGGCCGCGGTGAAACGCGTGGTGGCTCCCAGGGCCGCGTCCTCGAGCGCGGTCCGCGCCAGGGGCCTTGAGGCCTCTGGCCACAAATCCACCCAGGATTTTCCAATGATGGCCTCGGCGCGCTCGGCTTCGAGAAGCGAGAGGCCCGCCTCGTTCACGAAAAGAATATTTCCGCCGAGCTCCATCAACTTCACGCAATCGATGCTCGTCTCCAAAAGGCCGCGGGCCAGGGCGGCCTTGCTCGCGCCCTGCTCGTCGTCCAGCGCCCGCGAATAGGTTCCACCGAGCTCCATGATCCTCTCGCGACACTCGCTCTTCCGCCCCGGCGCGGTCCGCGCGCTCACCCGCGCCACATGCCGTCGCGACCCGCTCGCGCCTCAGGCCGCGGCTCCGCGCTTGGCGGACGCCTTGAGATCGAAAAACAATGCCTGACTCACCATGGCCTTGACCATTTCGGCCTTGAACGGCTTGGTGATGAGAAAAGTCGGCTCCACCCTGTCGCCGGTCAGCAGGCGCTCGGGATAGGCGGTGACGAAGATCAGCGGGGGGTTGATCCGCTGAAGGATTTCATTGGCCGCGTCGATGCCGGAGCTTCCATCGGCGAGCTGGATATCGGCGAGGATCAGCCCGGGCTCCTTCCGTTCGACCATCTCCACCGCCTCGCGGTGCGTGGTGGCGACGCCGATGACCTCGTGGCCGATCTCCGTCACGATCGATTCCAGCTCGATGGCGATGACCGGCTCGTCCTCGATGATGAGCACCTTCGCGGCGATCTGCGCGGAGATTTCCTTGCCCGCCGCGTCGATGTATTCGCGCACCGCCGGCTCGGGGCACTGGAGCACCGTCGCGATTTCGCTCGCGGTGAAATTCTCCAGCGCGGCGAGGAGAAAGGCCTGTCTGGGCTTTGGGGTCAACGTCTCGATCTGGCGGTCGGCGGCGCCGACTTCCTCGGGAGCCACCGGGTCGGCCGAGCCGTTGATGGGAATGGCGTTCCAGACGTGCATGTAAAGCTGGAACAGCGCCAATTTGGGCGGCAGATCGCGCCGAAAGGCGCGCTGGTCGGCGATGAGCATTTCGAGCAGCGCGACGACATAGGCGTCGCCGCGGTGTTGCGATCCGTTCAACGCCCGCGAAAACCGGCGGAGCAGGGGCAGTTGGGGGCCAACAAGATCGGAAATTGAACTACTCATCTTCGCCTCGTCCTCGTTGACCGAGCAAACCGCATGCCTTGGCTCGCGTTGGAAGGTTTAAAATTCAATCCCACGTTCTAGCGGCAAGCCGCGGCGGGCTCGCGCGCGCATCCCCCTTTTATTCCGGGGCGGCGCCTGTCGCGACTTGCGCCGCTTCAGTTACCCGCCATGCTGAATTGACCGAGATCGGCCTTGTCGGGCCCGAAATCCCCGGCGCCGTCCACCCCCATCAATTCACACATCCGCTCTCGAGCCCGGTTCATCCGGCTCTTGATGGTGCCCACGGCGCAGCCGCAAATCAGCGCGGCTTCCTCGTAGGACACGCCCTCGGCGCCCACCAGGATCAGCACTTCCCGCTGCTCCCGTGAAAGCTTGGCCAGGGCGATCTCGAAGTCGAGCATGTCCATGTGCGCCTGCTGACCGCCGCGCGCGACCAGCGAAGCCTGGAGCTCCTCGTCTGGATCCTCGGTTTCGTATTTCTTGCGGCGGAACTCCGTCAGGAACGTATTTCTCAATATCGCGAACAGCCAAGCCTTCAAATTGCTGTCTTCATGAAAAGTATGGCGACTCCTCCAGGCTTTCAACAAGGTTTGCTGCACGAGATCGTCCGCGTAATCGGTATTCCGGCACAGCGAATTCGCGAACGCGCGCAGGTTGGGGATCAGCGCCAGCAATTTGCCTTGCCAGTCCTGGTTGAGCTCGTCAGCCATCACTCCATCTCTTTCATGGCGAGTTCGCGGAGGAGGTCGGAAAATCGGGTCGGGAGGGGCTGCGACAGCCGCTTGGAATAATACTGCTTCAAGCGGTCGCCGATCATGTCCTCGATATTCGTGTTCGCCGCGGGCTCTGGCTTTTCGTCGTCCATCCTATCAAGCTCACGCTCGTCGTTGAGGGGAAGGTCGCCTCTCGGATCGTCCGCCATGTTGATTTCCCGTGGTGTCGAGATCTGGCCGCGCTCAGTCCTCTCATACACCCATTTGATCCGGCATGCTGACACCAAGACTAAGCCGGACGCCGGTTGTTCCCGGCATGCGCAAAAACTTTTCGCCGCGCCCAACGCCCGAGGCAACGCTCGGAAACAATGTTTTGGACGCCAAGCTCCGCCTTCGCGCGAAGGCGGAGCGAATCACGAGAAAAGAATTGGGCGCCGTCTTCACCGACGCGCCCGTTTCAAACGGCGGTCGAGTTCAACCCGCGGTCCACGTCTCGAGAGACTTGTCGTATTTGAAGCCAGGCGCCGATTTGAGCGCTTCCTTGGTCGTGTTCATCGTCAAGCGCCATTTGCCGTTCTTCTCGGTCGCGACAATGGCGGAGATGGGGACGGCCACATGCTTTTCATTGATGCCGACGAAGCCGCCGACCGAGACGATGGCGGCGTCCACCGTCCGCGCGTCCGAAACGACGAGGTCCACGACTTCGCCGATTTTGTCGCCAGATTCATCATAGACGGTTTGCTTCAACCAACGGTTGGCGCTGACGCCGGTCGACGGAATGGTCGTTAATGTTTCGACGGCGGCCACGGAAATGGGCCGCTCGGTTTTCGCGATTGCTCCCGAACCGGTCGCCAAGCCGGCGACGGCGAGCGCGAACAACGCGCATGTTGCGATGTGTTTCATGTTGCTCTCCAATCTGGACCCCTGATCGAGCTTGGATCCTGGCGAGAAGACCCGCGGCGCCCACCATTGTTCCGCGGTTTTGTCCCGCGACGCGAGGTCGACTCGAGCCGAACCGAGAACAATCCGAGGGGCGAGGCGTCTATCCGAGGCGACGCGATGATCTCGCGGCCGGTGGGCCGGCGCGCCAACGAAACCTGGTCGGAGCAACAACATGCACACAAGTGGTCATTCCGAAAAAGCCCTCGACTCCATGGACGCCGCCGCCAAGGATGTCGCGGCGAGCCTGCGAAAGCGGGTTGGGGAGTTGGCGGCGGACGCCGGGGAAGCCTCGTCGGCGGTCATCGACAAGAGCAAGGAAGCTTTGTCGACCGCTGTCGAAAAAAGTGGGCAAGTCGCCGACGACGCGAAGGGTGGGATCAGCGACGCGCGGGACATGCTCGAAAAAACCGTGCGGACCAACCCCGTCATGAGTATCGCGCTCGCCTTGGCCTCGGGACTGATCGTCGGAGCGATGTGGAATTCGAGGCGCTGAGCGCCTCGAGCGCGCGCCATCCGCCGTTGGAGGGTTTAATGGGAGTCGAATTCCTCGTCGACCAAATCGAACGCGCCGCCGAAAAGCTTATCAGCCGAATGCAAGGAAAGCTGTTGATGCTCCTTTCCCTGCTGGCGGCGGCTGGATTCGCGACGGCCTCCGCCAGCCATTTCCTGAGCGCCGAGTATGGCGTCGAACGCGGTGATCTGATTATCGCGCTGGCGTTTGGCGTCGTCTCGATGCTTGCCTATATCATCGGCCGGATGAACGGCGCGACCAAGGCCGCCGCGCCGCCCCCCGACGAGAGGCCCGCCGAGCAAAGCCCCTTGGACCGGCTGATCGACGCCTCGGGCTTGAACGCGACGCAAGCCGATCTCGGGAAGGCGCTCTCCGCCGCGGGGCCTGAACTGGCGCGACTCGCGGTGGAGCGCATACCCAAGAACATTCACTTGATTCTGGGCGCGGCAATCGGACTGCTGATCGCCGCGCGACTGGCCAAATCCGTCGGCGGACGGGGATAAGGCTGGCGTCGGCGTTCATCGGTCTCGCTCAAATCCGCGAGCCTTGGCGAGCGAGGCCAGCAGCTGGGAGCCCTTGAATGGTTTGGTGATTATTGGCGCGGGCGAGAACTCAACCGGGGCGACGATTTGCTCGCCGTATCCGGTCGCGAAAATAAACGGAATGCCCAATTCGTGAAGTCTTCGCGCCACGGGGAAACTATTCTCGGTGGCGAGATTTACGTCGAGCACGGCGAAGTCGGGCGCATCCTGGGCGATAAGGTCGAGCGCCTCGCGAACGGTGCTGGCGACCGAGACGATCGCGCCAGTGTCTTCCAGAAATAAACGCGCGTCCAAGGCGATGACGAAGTTGTCCTCGACGAGCAGCAGTTTTTTTCCTTCGAGCGACGGGCTTGACATATTTTTTCTCTGTTGCGCTCACGGGACTTTATCCGCGCGAGGGGGTAGGCACGACCGCGCCGACGCGCTTCTCGCGCCACCTCGGCTTGATACCTAAGGCGCGACAGACCAATGTGGAGAAGGAAAGCGAAGCTTTTCGGCCAAACCACTGGATCGCGGCCGCCGCCCGCGATAAATCGTTACTGACGTCGCGGTAAGTAGCTTCCGAAAGCGCCCAAGGGAAACCGCGGGACCGAGCCGAAAAATGGCGGATGCCGGCCGCGAGCCAGGTTGGCGCGCGACGCTTGATCCCAGCGCATTATCGCCCTTCCACGAGGAGCGGAGCATGACCGATTCGGGAACGCCGAAACCACCGCGGGTCGAGCCGGCTCCGGGGCAAACCGGGCCGGAGGTGACGCTCCGCGCGCTGGAAGCCCGCATCCGGCAGCAGGAAATTTTGGCCGAACTCGGCGTCTCGGCCTTGCAGGGCGCCGACTTCGACGAATTGCTCAGCCAAACCGCGCGCCTTACGGCCGAAGGGCTCGGGACCGAGTTTTGCAAAGTTCTCCAACATGTTCCCGCGGAAAATCGGTTTCTCGTGAAAGCCGGAGTCGGTTGGAATCCCGGCGTCGTCGGCTCGGCGAGCATTGGCGCGGACCTCGAGTCGCCCGCCGGTTACGCGTTGATGACCGGAAAGCCCGTCATTTCCAACCACCTCGAGAACGAACAGCGTTTTCGCACCCCCGAGGTGCTTCGCCAACACGGGGTGCATCGCGCGATGAACGTGATCCTGCAAGGCGATGGACGCGCTTTCGGCGTGCTGGAGGTCGATAGTCGCGACTCCAATGACTTCGAGGCGCATGACCTGGCTTTCTTGCAAGGAGCCGCGAACATTCTCGGCATGGCGATCGAACGGGAGCGTCACGTCAAAATGCTCAAGGCGGCCGTGGCGCGCGACGAGACATTGCTTCAAGAGATGAACCATCGCGTCAAGAACAGCCTGGCGATCGTTTCCAGCATGCTGAGCCTCCAGGCGCGCGACGTGGCGGACGAAGCATTGGCCGCGCATCTGATCGAGGCCTCCAACCGCGTTTCGGCGATCGCGCGCGCGCACGATCGTTTGACCCGGCAATCCGATGTTCGATTCATGGACATTGGCCGCTATATCGAAAAAGTTTGCGAGGACCTCGATGCGAGCGTGTCACACTGCGTTGTCCGGGTTGATGCGCGGCATGGAATTGAAATCGAGACAAGTCGAGCGATTTCATCCGCCTTGGTCGTCAATGAACTCATCGCGAACGCGGCGAAACACGCATTTCCCGATCTGGCTCCAGGCGTTATCCACATCATCATCGCGAAAAGCGACGATGATCATTTTGTGATTTCCGCGCGCCACGAGGGCGGTTTCGCGCCCGGACTCGACGAGCTTGGCGAGGCCAGGGAAACAGGAAAGAGATTGGGAACGCGGTTGATCGCCGGATTCGTCCAGCAACTGAACGCCACTCTAGAGATGAGGCCGCTCGACCCTGGCGCCGAATGGACGCTGCGCGCGCCAATAAATATTTCCAGGACGAAATGATTGCGTCGTCGGTCCGCCGGTCACTCGCCCGCCGCCCTGACGATCGAGTGAACGAGCGCCAGCTTATTCATGGTCGTGTCGGAAAGGACGAAGGGATATAGATCGGGTTGTCCCATCGATCGGTTCAGGCAATTCGCGGCGAACGACACGGCGATCCATGGTTCCACCAGCTCTTGCATTTCCTTCGCCCGATAGGGATCGAAGTCCACGCTTGTTTCTCCCTGTTGCGCGTTGCCGGAACGAAATCCCACCGCGCGCGCGGTGTCGAGCGTGTCCACGATGTGGAGATAATGCGCGAAGGTCTCCGCGAAATCCTCCCAGGGATGTGAAGACGCATATGCGCTGACGAAGCGATCGTTCCATCCGGCGGGCGCTCCCTCGGCGTAATACCTTTGTAGCGCCTGGCCGTAGTCCGCCTCTTCATCCCCAAATAGGCGGCGGAACGCCTCCCATCCACCTCGGTCTCTCACGAGGATATCCCAGTAGAAATGACCCACTTCGTGCCGGAAATGGCCGAGCAACGTACGATAGGGTTCACCCAACCGCGTGCGGTTCTTTTCCCTGATCGCGTCATCGGCTTCGGAGATCGCGAGGGTAATGAGCCCGTTGTCATGCCCGGTGGTCACCCGTTTGGTTTCATGGGTCGCCTCATCATCGAGAAAATCGAACATCAGGGGTTCTTCCGCGCCGCTCTGGGGCGTCGGCAAGGGCAGACGCAGACGGAGGAGGGAATAAATAAGACGCTTCTTCCCCTGTTCGATTTTTATCCAGCGCGCCTTGCCAACGGGTTCCGAAAGATTGGGAACCGTGCGGTTATGCAAGCAGGCTCGGCAGTATTTTTCACTTGGTTCGTCCACCAGCCAGTTGCAACCGTTGAGCTCCCAGTTCGCGCAAAACCGGGATTCTCGCTGATCCCCGTCGACGGTGCGCCAGTTCGCGCCTTCCCGCCGAACCGCGGTCATCGCGAGTAGGTCGGAACGGAACGCCAGCGACAGACCGCATTTGACGCATTGCGCGTTTTCGAAAAGCACGGTGTTGTCGCAATTGCGGCATTTGAAGATTTTCATGCGTATGTCCCATGTCTTGGAGCGCTTCGCCCGTCGAGACGGGGGACGAAGAAGCGTACACGCGCGGGGCGCTAAAGCGGTCAATGCTCAGCGGACCGGCGATCCTCGTTTAGCACACGCGAGCCGCCGGACGCCTCAAGATTGCCGGTCGGGGAGCGGCCTTCCCAGCTTGCGCTCGATGACGCCGGTCAAATCGTCTTCGCGCAGCGGCATTTTCACGACCGTGGACCGTTCCGGAAGGTAGCGTCTCTCAACCAGGGAATCCTTGGAGAATATCACCAATTCGATTTCCGGCCATCGATCGCGAACGAGGTGGGCGAAAGTCAGTCCATTCATGGCGCCCGAGATCCGCAAATCGATGACCATGGCCTCGACGTCGGTTCGCGCTTTCAGAATGAACAAAGCCTCCTCCGCGCTCGCCGCTTCCAATGCGTCGAACCCCGCGCGATGCGCGCTTCTTAACATCGTGGAGACAAGGCCCGGGCTCTCCTCGACGACGAGCACCACTCCCCTGGGTTCAATGCGATTCATGACCTCGCGCCTTCCCGCCGTTTCCCGCGCGCCCGGAAGCTGTCGCGTCACGACCGCGCCGGGCGCTTTCCCCTCGCTTCGGCTTTCTCCAACTTCTCGCGCTCGGGCCCATCAATGGATTCCCTCGCGTTTCCCGCCGCGTCGTCAACCTTCCCGGCGCGGACGAACGCCTGTTCGTTTTCGTTAAAGCGCTTTGCCGACGCCTTGTCGCCTTCACCCTTATTTTCGACCGGCGCGTCGGTGGTTTTGGAAACCTTCAGCATGTTCAGCTCTCTTTGAGATGTAGCTGTCGAACGACTCGTCAATTGGCCAATTGTTCCGTCCGGCTCCCGTAACTCCAGGCTTTGGCGGCCACGATCGCGAGCGGATTTCCGCGCCGCGCGAACTCTCCCTTTATGCGGCGCTTGCGCGCATCCCTTCACGGATTTTCATTGCGAGGAGAGTCGGCGGCAACGACGCCGGGAACAAATATCCGTCGCCGCGGTCTTCTTGTCGCGACGCCAAAGTCGCGAGGTCGTCGATCGACACGCGCGGATGGCGCGGGATGAAAACATTCACCGTTCCTCTCACATCAGGAGAATAAAATGAGCAGCATGACGGATAAGGCCAAGGGTCTCGCCAATGAGGCGGTCGGCAATGTGAAACAGGGCGTCGGCAAGGTCGTGGGTTCCGACAAGCTGGAGGCCGAGGGCTTGGCGCAAGAGGCGAAGGGCGCGGTGCAAAGGAAAACCGGCGAAGCCAAGGACGCGATCAAGGAAGGGGCCGACAAGGTCGCCGGCTCCATCAAAAAGCACCTCTAATTTTTCTTGTCCGAGGAATGGGGCGGTGTACTCCGCCGCGCCATTCCTTGTGATTGATCGATCAGGAAGGAGCGGCGATGAACCGGGTCACCCGCGCTTTTAAAGTTGAAATCAAAAAAAGTTCACCAGGGCGGATAGCGCGACATCCCGCTCAACGCATGCCCTCAAGCCCACGAAGGTCGGAGGAAGGGTCCCGAAAGCTGAACGCGCTCGCGGCCGCCGAACGGCTTTTCTCGACGGGCGCGGTGAATAAATAAAACGAAGGACTCGTTAGCGCCATCGTCCGACGCATAACGCTCTTTCGACAAGGGACGGCGAACAATCGAGGGCGACTGAATGCCCTTCTTTGGTCCCATGAGGGAGATGGCGATGTCGATCGGCGCGATATTTTTAATCATACCGCTTGTCGCGCTTCTGGGCGGGTTCAGCGGACTGGGCGGTGGGCGATTCTATGGAATGGGCTATTACGGCGGCGGCCTAGGAGTGCTGGTGCTCGTGCTGCTTATCCTGGTGGCGCCGGGAAGGATTTGAGTCTCCCGACATCGATGCTCGGATTTTCCCTGCGGCGGCAAGGAGCCATGCCGGGCGTTTTGCGTGGAGAGGTTCCATTCGTGGCGACTCCGCCGCCCTGATCGCGCGCTAAGCCTTGCATCGACACAATTAACGGCGCGCGTCCAAGGCGGCCACCGCCGCCGATGGGAACAAAACGACGCTTCGGACGGTCTACGACTCGAGAGCTTCGCATCAGGGAGCAAGGCCATGCGAGACGTCATCCCATTACTATCCCGCCTATTCCGCTTCTTGGCGAACCGCATCTCCAACCTCGCCGGCGAGGCGGAGTTCATTCTGTCGTTTGTTTGTTTCTCACCGGTTCGCGCGCCCGTGAAAATTCGGCGGTCGCGAGACTTCGAGCCGGGAGAGAGCGGCGACCGGAACGTTTATTTCTAGGGGAGGCGCCACCGCGGATGGCGGGGATGTATAGCTTCTAACGCGGAGAATATTTGGGGGCGCCATCCTCTCCCTTTTTTTGGAGCGAGCATGGCCGCCGCCTTGGATCCTTGCCCTCGTCTTGCCTCGAACGCTGTTTTGGCCGAGATCATTGTCCGCGCGCTGGTCTACGGACGAGAAGCGCTGATTCCGTTGTCGCTCGCGGTGCTCAGCGCGTTCACGTTGACTCCCCTCGTGGATCTGCTGGGTCGCGCGGGCATGTCGAGACCCGTGGCGGTGTTTCTGATTCTGGCGTTGGTGCTGGGGGCCGCTGGCGTCGGAAGCGCCGTTCTGAGTTCGCAAGTGTTGTCGCTGACCGGCAAGTCGACCGATTACAAGGAAAATATCGTCAAGAAGGCCTCCGCGATTTCATGGTCGGGCTCCGGTTTGGAGGTCGTGAAGAAGGCGGGCGAATCCATCGACGCGATTCAGCGCGCCGTCGAGAAACAGGGAGAGCGGCCTGGCAACTCCGCGCCGAGCGCCAAGCTTGTGCTATCGCCATCCCCGCCTTGGAAATTCACGGGGGCTCCGCACGGCTTTGGGGCCGCTGGAAATCCTGCTTCTGGCGCTTACATATACTTTCGTTTTGCTCGTCGAGAAATACGATATCCGCGACCGGCTCGTGACGCTGGCGGGAGTTCAGAATTTGACGGAAACAACCTCCGCCTTGACGGACGCCGGGACGCGGTTGCTGAAATTGCTTCTTATCCAGGCGGCGGTGAACGCCGCATACGGTCTTTGGATAGGCGTCGGCCTGCTGCCGGTTTTGGGCATTCCCAGCGCGGCGCCATGGGCGATAACCGCCGCTGTTTTACGCTTCATTCCCTTCGTCGGCGTGGTCATCGCGGCTTTGCCGCCCTTGCCGCTGGCCGCGGCGGTGAACGCGGGATGGAGCATGTTTGTCGCGACGTTCGCGCTGTCCCTGTTCGGCGAGTTGCTCCTCACCAACTCGGTGGAGCCAGCGCCGCATGGTCGTCACGTCGGAATGTCTGCCCTCGGAGTCTTCGCGGCGGCAAGTTTTTGGTCGGTCATCTGGCGAGCCCTGGGGCTCTTGCTGGCCGCGCCGCTCACCATGTGCCTGGTCGTCGCCGGCGAATATGCGCCATCGCTCGCCTTTTTGAGCCTGATCTTTGGCAATCGCCCTTCGCTCACGCCTCCGCGGGAACACCGCCACCGCCTGCTTTCGGGAGACGCGATCGGAGCGGCCGACGCGTTGGAAGAGGCGATGGAGGGGGAATCGGTTTCGGAAGAGTTGAATCGCGTGGTTTTTTCCACGATGCGGCTGGCGGCCGCGCACCAAAAAGCGCGCGAGCTCGATGAAATACATATGCGCCATCCGCGAGAGACGATGAGTGATTTTTTTTTGTCGCGGCTTAGTTTGGACAGGGGCGCGGAATCGGCGAATGTCGAGGCGACGAAGCCAAGGTTGCTGGAGGTCGACATCGTGTCGGCGAATGGGCCGATCAACTCGCTTCTCGCTCCGGTGCTGGGCCGACTTTTTTCCCGCGACGCGGACTGCGCGTGTCACGTCGCGCAACATGGTTCGGGGATGATCGCGATTTCATCGCCGCGAGGGAATGGCGCCCGTGGCGAGGGAAGGATCGTCATGCTCTCCACGATGGGTGGGGCGACTCGCAAGCAATTGCTCATATTGGCGCGTCGAGCCGCGCGCGCGATGCCGGAGTTGAAAATCCTCGCCCGCGATTGGGCGGCGGGACCATTGAGCGCGGATGAGCCGAACGATGCGTTGCCCGAGAATGTGATCGTTCGCACGGCCTATTCTCAAGCGCTGGGTTTCATGAAGCGTCACCAAAATAGCACCGAAAACGCCAAGCCTGACGGTGGCGATCCTGGAGATCGGCGGTCGCTCGTGGAAAACGACGCGGATGCGACGCGAATTTGAAGGGGCAAGCTCGAATAATCATCTAGAGGCGCTGGAAAGGGAGCAAGCGGGTGCACCAGGAAACCTTGGGAGGAGCGAAAGGCGCCAATTCCTATTCAGCATACGCTTTTCTGGATTGGTCGCGAGGTTTCTGGAAGGACGACGCCAAGGTCGAGGCGCTTTGGCTCACGGCGCGCTTGGGCGGATTGGTTATCTGCAATTTAATTGTCAACGTCGGCATCAACAAATGGAATCGCTGGTTTTACGACGGCTTGGAGGCGCGGGACAAAGGCGCCATCGCGATAGCGACGGCGGTTTTTTTTGTTCTTGTGCTGCTCGGCGCGGGTGTCGCCGTCGCGCTCGTGAAAACGAAGATGAGCCTGCAATTCGCCTGGCGCCAATGGATGACCGAAAAGCTGCTCGTGCGTTGGCTCTCCAACCAGCGATACTATAAACTCGCCATTTCCGACGACACGGTGACCTCGCCCGAGTCCCGCATAACCGACGATGTCCGTCTCGCGACGGAGCCCCTGGTCGAGTTCGCCATCGGTTTCACCAACGCGGTGCTGTCGGCCGTGACGTTCGGTGGAATTCTGTTTGTCGTCGGGGGCTCCACGATGATTTTCGGGGTCACGATTCCCGGCTATATCCTCCTCGCGGCGATCGCCTATTCGCTGGTGGTGTCGCTCGCCACGTTCAGGATCGGTCAGCCCCTGGCTCAAGCGGTGGACCATCGCTGCGAATCCGAGGCGCAGTTTCGCGGCGGCATGACCAGGATTCGCGAAAACGTTGAGAGCATCGCCTTGATTCGTGGGGATCAGGATGAGCTGCGTCGCGTGCGCGACCGTTTCGAGGAAATCGCCACGCGGACGCGAGAAGTGATTCGTCATCACGGCCGGTTGACATGGGTGCTCAACGGCAACGTCATATTCGCCGGCGTTTTCGCGCTGCTTCTCGCGGCGCCCAAATATCTCGCCGGGGAGTTGACGCTGGGCTCGCTGATGCAACTGGGCGCGGCTTTCGTGTCGGTTTTGAGCGCCCTGAACTGGTTCGCCGACAACTACATTCCCGTCGCTCAATGGCGCGCCTCGGCGCGGCGAGTCGCCCTGCTGGTTGACGCATTGGCCGGACTCGACTTCGAGGATTTGCCCAGTTCGGAGCGGGGACTCTCGATTGGCGAGACGAAAGAGCATCACCTGTTCCTTGACGGCGTCTCCTTGATGCAGCGGGACGGTCGCGTGGTGATCGAAGACGCCGTCATGAAGATATCGCCGGGAGAACGCGTGCTGCTGACCGGTGCGTCCGGCACGGGCAAGAGCACGCTGGTGAGAGCCGTGGCGGGACTTTGGCCTTGGGGGTCCGGCGAAATTCTGATCCCCGCGGGGGCCGTCGTGGGCTTTGTTCCGCAAAAGCCCTATCTGCCCCTTGGTTCGTTGCGCGCCGCGCTGGCCTATCCCGGGCCGGCCGCGGACTTGTCGAATGAAGAAGCCGAACCGGCGCTTCGGGACGCGGGTCTCGCGCATCTTTGCGAGGCGCTCGACGAGGAGATGGTCCTCGATCAAATCCTGTCGGGCGGCGAGCGCCAACGTCTGGCTTTCGCGCGCCTGCTGCTGCAACGACCCGACATCATCGTATTGGACGAAGCCACCGCGGCGCTGGACGCCGACAGCGAGACAAGGCTCATGCGGCTTTTGTTCGAACGGTTTCCCATGGCGACAATATTAAGCGTGGGTCAAAGAGCCGGCCTCGAGGCGCTGCACACGCGAAAGATCGTTCTGAAGCGAGAGGATCACCGCGCGATCATGGAAAAATCGTTTCCCGTTCCAAGAAGGCTTGTGTGGGAAATGATGGAGCGGGCGGCCAATAAACTCGCGGAGTTGGATACGGAAGGCGCTGGCATCGGCGTCGATGACCAGGTCGAGCACGCGTTGGAGCGCCTCAAAAGGAGCTCGCGCGCCTGAGCGATTTAGGCCCGCCTTCCTGGGGCGCGGACAGTCGCGACTCTCCTCAGCCGAGCAGCCCGCCAAGCTTTGGCGCGAGCGGATTTTGGGTCAGCGCGTCGGCGTCCGCCGTATCGAGCGAGGGCGTTCCGGCGAAAGCCTTGTACAGGCCGGCGACGAAGCTTTCCTCCATATCCTTGACGATAAAAACGATGCGCGTGTCGTGATTCTCATCGGGCCACGCCCTGAGCCGATGCGGCGGGTGAAACACATGCTGCACGCCGTGAATCACCACGGGGCGCGTTGGATCGTCCGACAGCGCGACAACGCCTTTCACGCGGAGCAAGCGAGGGCCGTGGGCCTGGCGCAGCAGATCGAGAAACATGTCGAAGGCCGCCGGCGCCAGGGGCGTTTGGCTGGTGAGGCAAAAGGCGCGGATATGGGCGTCGTGGCGATTCACGTCGACATGGTGGTGATCGTGGTGGTGATGATCGGCGGCCTCGACATCCCCCGCGTTCAGCCATTGCGCGAGCCGCGGGTTTTTCCCTTCGGCGTCGTAGAGTCCGCAGTCGAGGATCGCCTCGGGCGTCGCCTGGCCTTCCGCGGCGATCAGAATTCTCGCGGCCGGATTAAGCCGCTTGAGGCGCGCCAAAAGCTCGGGAAGGCGGACCGCGCCCGCCGGCATGTCGGTCTTGGAGATGACCAGCCGGTCGGCGATCGCCGCCTGTTTCACCGCTTCCTCGTGCGCGTCCAGAGTTCGCCTCGCCGTTCACGGCGTCGACCAGCGTCGCCACGCCGTCGAGTCGGTAGCGCAGCATCAGATAGGGATGATACATGATCGCGTGCAGAACGGGCGCGGGATCGGCGAGTCCGGTGGTCTCCAGCACGACGCGACGAAACGGCGCGATGCGGCCATTGTCGCGTTTCCTCAGCAAATCCTCCAGCGTCGCGACGAGATCGCCGCGAATGGTGCAGCAGACGCAGCCAGACGTCATCATGATCATGTCGCCGTCGATCTTCTCGACGAACAGATGATCGAGCCCGACGTCGCCAAATTCATTGATGAGCACCAGCGTGTCGGAAAGTTCCGGCGCTCCCAGCAGCCGGTTCAGCAGCGTCGTCTTGCCCGCGCCCAGAAACCCCGTCAGCACGGTGAGCGGCAATGGCGGCGGCGGTCGTCGCGCGGCCCGGGTTTCGCCTTGTTCCAAAGCGTCTCGCCCGATCGGTTCGGCGCTCATCGCGCCGCGTCGCCCTGCGCGACGCCGCCATTATCGCTGGTTTTGGCGGCGTGGGCCTTGCCCTTATGCGGTTTCGCGGCGGCGCGGTCCTTCTCCGTTTTGGATTCGGCCTTTCCGTGGGTTTTTTTGGCGGCGGACGCGCCGGTTTTCGCGGTTTGCTTGCCGCGACCATTCAAGGTTTTCGCCGCGTGAGTGTTTTGCGGAGCCGAAACCTCGTCCGGTTCTCGCGCCGCCCGCTGGACTCTCTTGGCCTTGGCCGCGGCGCGCAGTGATTTGGAGTCCGGAGCGGCGTGGGAAATGGGCGAGGCTTCTTCGCCGCTCTCGCTCTTTTCACCGGAGTAGGCGGTCGCGGCGGCCACGCCGCCGATCGGAACGCCGGCGGGGCGCGCGCGCGCGACCGGACCTTGATAGCCGGGCGCGCGGCCAAGATAGACCGGAACCGGCGTGAATTGCGGGCGCGGCAACAACGCCAGATCCTTGACGCTGACCGATTGCTGGCCGCCGGCCAGCGCATCGAGGAATGCGTTGCCGGTGGGCGAGGCGTTGATCGGAATCGTCAAATCCTCGACCTCGGCCATGAAGTCCTGCGTGGCTTGGGTGCGATGGTGGCAAACCGTGTCGCGCAGGTCGGGCGGCGAGCCGCCCGGGGCGCTCGGCAAGGATTCGATCGAACCCATGCCGGTTCCCGTCTGAAACGCCCGGTCTAGCAGCGCGGCGGTCTTCGCCGTGCGAGAGGCCGCCGAGGGGGCTCCCAGCACGACCGCGATCAGCCTCTGCCCGCCTCGGGTCGCGGACGCCACGAGATTATAGCCGGCGGAGCAGGTAAAGCCCGTCTTCATGCCGTCGGCCCCCGGATAGCGGCCGAGCATGCCATTGTGGTTCGCCTCGATTTTTCGTCCGAATTGCATCGCGCCGATATTATAAAGGCCAACGAAATCTGGATATTGCAGCAGCAGCGCGCGGCCAAGGAGCGCCAAATCGCGCGCCGAGGTCACATGCTGGGAATCCGGCAGGCCGTTGGGATTGACCCAGTGCGATTCATGCATGCCGAGTCCCGCCGCGGCCTGGTTCATCTCGTCGGCGAACGCTTCGACCGAGCCTGAAACCCCCTCGGCGACGGTGACCGCGACGTCATTGGCCGATTTCACCATCAGCATGACCAGCGCGTTGCGCAGCGTCAGCTCCGATCCCGGGCGAAATCCCATTTTCGAGGGGGCCATTTTCGCCGCGCGCGCCGAAACCACCATGGGCGTGTCGAGCGTCAGCCGGCCGTCGCGCACCGCGCCGAGCGCCACGTAGACGGTCATCAACTTGGTGACCGAGGCAGGGTACCAAACCGCGGTGGCGTCCTCTTGCTGCAAAATCTGCCCCGAGGCGACGTCGATCACCACGGACGGCGTGGCGCGCGCCGACGACGCGAAAGCGAACTGTATAACCGACGCAAGGGCGAACAGCCCGACGAACACGCGATTTCTTGGCGAATGCATCCAGTTCTTCTCTTCGTGGCGGGTCCGTCGGCGGAAAACACAGACGCCCAATATCAGGATAGCGCCCAATGATCCAACCTTCAATTCCAGGCCAAATGCGGCAAAGCCAAGCCAATCTGGTCTCCGGATCGGTTTTTTTGGCGATTCCCGGATCCGCGACGTGCTACTCTCTAATTCCGCGCCGGCGCCGAGGGGATCGGAAACTTGTGATCGACAAGCTGGAATTTTTCATCACGGTCGCCAAGGAGCAGAGCTTTTCGCGCGCCGCGGAAATCTGCGGCGTGACGCAACCGACCCTTTCGGCGGGGATAAAGCAGCTCGAGGACGCGCTCGGCGTGCTGCTGGTCAATCGTTCGTCGCGTTATCATGGCCTCACGCGCGAGGGCGAGCGCGTGCTGGTCTGGGCGAAGCGCATCGTCGCCGACGCGCGCGCGATGCGGATCGAGGTGCGCACGCTGCGCGAGGGGCTCTCCGGCCAGTTGACGATCGCCGCGATCCCGACGGCGCTCGGAATCGTGTCGGCGTTGACCGCGCCGTTTCTCGACAATCATCCCGACGTGCGCTTCAAGGTGCTGTCGGCCCCCTCGACCGACATATTGTCGATGCTCGACAATCTGGAGATCGACGCCGGCGTCACCTATCTCGACAACGAGCCCTTGGGCCGGGTGCGCGCCGTTCCGCTTTGCGCCGAGCGCTACCGCCTGCTGACCGTCGCCGGCAATCCGCTCGGAGACCGGGAGCGCGTGACTTGGTCGGAGGTGGCGGGAATACCGCTGTGCCTGCTGACTCCCGACATGCAGAACCGCCGCATCGTCGACGGGCTGATGCGCGAATCCGGCGGCCCGTCGCGGACCATGCTCGAGTTCGAACTCCATCGTTCTTCTATACGACCATGTGAGAGCCGGGCGGTGGGCGACGATCATGCCGGAAAAGCTGGCGGCCACGGTCGGGGTCCGGGCGCCGGTGCGGGCCATTCCGATCGTCGAGCCGGAAGCCGTGCATGAAATCGGCCTCGTCGTGCCGCACCGCGATCCCGCGATCCCGGCGGTCGCCGCGCTGGTGGTCGAGGCCAGGAAGCTCGCCGCGAGCAAGGCGCTGGCCGGCTGAGCCAATTGATAGGCGATGGCTATCGCCCAACGGAAGTGGCCTATTGATCTGGAGTGGATTTTGCGGCAGCGTGTTTCATGGCATTATATAAGGAAGAAACGCGGACTCCCGTGGTAACCGCGACGCCTTAGATCGCAAGGGGAAGAAATGAGCGGAGCCGTAGCCTGGGATCCCGCGCGCGCGCGGGAGATTATCGAGGCCCATCTGGGGCTGGAGGGGCCGGCGCTGCCGATTCTCCATGCGCTCCAGCACGAATTTGGTTATGTGCCGGAGGCCGCCGTGCCGCAACTGGCGGAGGCGCTGAATATTTCCCGCGCCGAGATGCACGGCGTCGTGACCTTCTACCACGATTTCAAGCGCGAGCCGCAAGGCCGTCATGTCTTGAAAATCTGCCGGGCCGAGTCCTGTCAGTCCATGGGCGCCGAAAAAATGGCGCTGGATTTCCTTGCTCGGCTGAAGCTCGACTGGGGCAAGACGACGCCGGACGGCGCCCTGACCGTGGAGGCGGTCTATTGCCTCGGGCTTTGCTCGCATAGCCCTTCCGCTTTGTTCGACGAGGAGCCGATCGGCCGCGTCGACGCGGAGCGGCTCGACGAACTCGCGAATGAGGCGAGAAGCGCATGACCAAGATCTACATACCCCGCGACATGGCCGCGCTCGCCATGGGCGCCAAGCGCCTCGTCGCCGCGATTCAAAAGGAAGCGGCCGCGCGTGGTCTTGCCGTCGAAATCGTCCGTAACGGCTCGCGCGGCATGCTCTGGCTCGAACCCTTGGTCGAGGTCGAGACGCCGGCGGGCCGCGTGGGCTACGGCCCGGCGAAGCCCTCGGACGTCGCCTCGCTGTTCGAGGCCGGTTTCCTGGCCGGCGGCGCGCATCCCCTGTGCATCGGCAAGGTCGAGGCGCATCCTTATTTCGCGCGTCAGCATCGCGTGACGTTTCAGCGTTGCGGCGTCATCGACCCCGTGTCCTTCGCCGAATACGCGGCGCATGGCGGATACAAGGGGCTCGACCGCGCCTTCGCCATCGGTCCCGAGGCGACCGTCGCCGAGGTCGCCGCCTCCGGGCTGCGCGGCCGCGGCGGCGCGGGCTTTCCGACCGGCATCAAATGGAAGACCGTCGCCGATTGCCCGGCCGGCAAGAAATATGTCGTGGTTAACGCCGACGAAGGCGATAGCGGCACTTTCGCCGACCGCATGATCATGGAGGGCGACCCCTTCTCGCTGATCGAGGGCATGACCATCTGCGCCTTCGCGATCGGCGCCGACAAGGGCTATGTCTATCTGCGCGCCGAATACCCGATCGCGGCGGAAATTTTCAACGAAGCGTTGAACGCCGCCCGCGCCAATGGCGCGCTGGGCCAGAATTTGCGCGGCTCCAGTCTTTCCTTCGACATTGAGCTGCGCATGGGCGCCGGCGCCTATGTCTGCGGCGAGGAGACCTCGCTGCTCGAAAGCCTGGAGGGCAACCGCGGCCTCGTGCGCGCGAAACCGCCGCTGCCGGCGCATGTCGGCTTGTTCGGCAAGCCGACCGTCGTCAACAATGTGCTGTCGATGGCCACCGCGCCGATGATTCTGGCCGACGGCGGGGCCGCCTATAACGCGCTCGGCATGGGCCGCTCGCGCGGCACGATGCCGCTGCAGATCGCCGGCAACGTTAAATACCCCGGCTTGCACGAGGCGCCTTTCGGTCTCACGCTCGGCGAGATCGTCAACGACATCGGCGGCGGGACGCGGTCGGGACGGCCGGTGCGCGCCGTGCAGGTCGGCGGCCCGCTCGGCGCCTATCTGCCGGTGTCGCTGTTCGACACGCCGTTCGACTACGAGGCTTACACCAAGGTCGACAGCCTGATCGGCCATGGCGGCTTGGTCGTGTTCGACGACACCGTCGACATGGCCTGGATGGCGCGTTTCGCGATGGAGTTCTGCGCGGTCGAGAGCTGCGGCAAGTGCACGCCCTGCCGCATCGGCTCGACGCGCGGGGTCGAGACGCTCGACAAGATTCGCGCCGGCGACAACGTCGCGGCCAACATCGAGCTGCTCACCGACCTTTGCCAGACGATGAAACTTGGATCACTATGCGCGCTGGGAGGATTCACGCCCTATCCGGTCGAAAGCGCGATGCGCCACTTCCCCGAGGACTTCCGCAAGCCGGCCCTTGAAGCCGCCGCCGAGTGAGGTACTGACCATGAGCCTGATCAAGGATATCGATTTCGGAACGCCGGCGTCATTGTCTCGGAATATGGTGACATTGACCATCGATGGGCAAAGCGTGACCGTGCCCGAGGGCACGTCGATCATGCGCGCGGCGATGGAGATCGGAACGGAAATCCCGAAACTCTGCGCCACCGACAGCATCAAGGCCTTCGGCTCCTGCCGTCTTTGCCTGATCGAGATCGACGGCCGCAATGGCACGCCGGCGTCCTGCACCACGCCGGTCGCGCCCGGCATTTCCGTGCACACCCAAACTCCACGCCTCAAGGCGATCCGCCGCGGCGTGATGGAGCTTTATATCTCCGACCATCCGCTCGACTGCCTGACGTGCGCCGCCAATGGCGACTGCGAATTGCAGACCCAGGCCGGCGCGGTCGGCCTGCGCGACGTGCGCTACGGCTATGACGGCGCCAACCATGTTTTCGCGCGCAACAATGGCGCGGCCAATTTTGACTGGATGCCGAAGGACGAGTCCAATCCCTATTTTTCCTACGATCCGTCAAAGTGCATCGTCTGCAATCGTTGCGTGCGCGCCTGCGAGGAAGTTCAGGGCACCTTCGCGCTGACGATCAGCGGCCGCGGCTTCGATAGCCGCGTGTCGCCGGGCATGTCGGAAGCCTTCTTCGAATCGGAATGCGTTTCCTGCGGCGCCTGCGTGCAGGCTTGCCCGACCGCGACATTGACCGAAAAATCGGTCATCGAAATCGGCCAGCCGGAACATTCGGGCGTGACCACCTGCGCCTATTGCGGCGTCGGCTGCACCTTCAAGGCCGAGATGCGCGGCGAGGAAGTCGTGCGCATGACGCCCTGGAAAGACGGCAAGGCCAACCACGGCCACAGCTGCGTCAAGGGCCGCTTCGCCTATGGCTACGCGACGCATCGCGAGCGCGTGCTCGACCCGATGATCCGCGATTCGATCCACGAGCCCTGGCGGGTCGTGTCCTGGGACGAGGCGATCGCCTTCACCGCCCGCCGCTTCAAGGAAATCCAGGCCAAATACGGCAAGGATTCGGTCGGCGTCATCACCTCCTCGCGCTGCACCAACGAGGAAAGCTATCTGGTGCAGAAGCTGACTCGCGCCGGCTTCGGCAACAACAACACCGACACTTGCGCCCGCGTCTGCCATTCGCCGACCGGCTATGGGCTTAATCAGGCGTTCGGCACCTCGGCGGGAACCCAGGACTTCGACTCGGTCGAACAGGCCGACGTGATCTTGATCATCGGCTGCAATCCGACCGACGCGCATCCGGTGTTCGGCTCGTTGATGAAAAAGCGTTTGCGCCAGGGCGCCAAGCTGATCGTCGTCGACCCGCGCCGCATCGACCTCGTGCGCACGCCGCATATCGAGGCCGATTATCATCTGCCGCTCAAGCCCGGCACCAATGTGGCCGTGGTCACGGCGATGGCGCATGTGATCGTCACCGAGGGCCTCGCCAACGAAAAATTCGTGCGCGAACGCTGCGACTGGGATGAGTATCAGGATTGGGCGGCCTTCGTCGCCGAGGAGCGCAATAGCCCCGAGGCGACCGAAAAATTCACCGGCGTTTCCGCCGCCGATCTGCGCGCGGCGGCGCGGCTTTACGCCACCGGCGGCAACGCCGCGATCTATTATGGCCTCGGCGTGACCGAGCACAGCCAGGGCTCCACCACCGTCATGGGCATCGCCAATCTCGCCATGGCGACCGGCAATCTGGGCCGGCGCGGCGTCGGCGTGAATCCGTTGCGTGGCCAGAACAATGTGCAAGGCTCCTGCGACATGGGCTCGTTTCCGCACGAGCTGCCCGGCTATCAACATATTTCCAACGAGAAGGTTCGCGCGGAGTTCGAGGCCGAATGGGGCGTGAAGCTCGATCCGGAGCCGGGCTTGCGCATCCCCAACATGTTCGACGCGGCCGTCGACGGCACGTTCAAGGGTCTTTACGTGCAAGGCGAGGACATCCTCCAGTCCGATCCCGACACCAAGCATGTCTCCGCCGGCCTCGCCGCCATGGAGCTGGTGGTGGTGCAGGATTTGTTCCTGGTCGAAACGGCCAATTACGCCCACGTCTTCCTACCGGGCGCCACCTTCCTCGAAAAGGACGGCACGTTCACCAACGCGGAGCGCCGCATTCAGCGGGTGCGCAAGATGATGAGCCCGAAAAACGGCTATGGCGACTGGGAGATCACCCAGCTCATCGCCAACGCCATGGGGCTTGGCTGGAAATACACGCATCCGAGCGAGATCATGGACGAGATCGCCCGGCTGACGCCGAGCTTCGCCGGCGTGTCGTTCAAGCGCCTCGACGAGGACGGTTCGGTGCAATGGCCCTGCAACGAGCAGCATCCGCACGGCGTGCCGATCATGCATATCGACGGTTTCGCGCGCGGCAAGGGCAAGTTCGTCGTCACCGAATATATCCCGACCGACGAACGCACGGGGCCGCGTTTCCCGCTGCTGCTCACCACCGGGCGCATCCTGTCGCAGTATAATGTCGGCGCGCAGACGCGGCGCACCGAGAACAGCCAGTGGCATCCCGAGGACATGCTGGAAATCCACGCGCACGACGCCGAGGATCGCGGCGTCAAGGACGGCGACTGGGTGCGGGTGCAGAGCCGCGCCGGCGACGCGTCGCTGCGCGCCAAGATCAGCGATCGCATGCAGCCGGGCGTGGTTTATACGACCTTCCACCACCCGACGACCCAGGCCAATGTGATCACCACCGACAATTCGGATTGGGCGACCAATTGTCCCGAATACAAGGTCACCGCCGTGCAGGTGTCGCCGTCCAACGGCCCGACCGAATGGCAGGTCAAGTATCAGGAGCTGTCCGAGCAAAGCCGCCGCGTCGCGAGCAAGATCGACGCGGCGGAATGAACCGGGCGATTCCGGCGCCGTCGGTCGAGGTTTCCTGCTTGGCGCGCCGCCACGAGGCGTTGGCGCCAAGCTCTCGCGTGATCCCGGAGGAAACCCCGGTCGCCTTCACCTATGGCGGCGCGACGCATGCCGTGATGATGGCGACGCCCGCCGATCTCGAGGATTTCGCGGTCGGCTTCGCCATCACCGAAGGCTTGATCGAGGCCGACGCGCCGAGGCTCGATGTCGAAATCGTGGCGTCGGAGCTCGGCATCGAGCTGCGGAGCTGGTTGCCGGGCGAGCGCCAGGGACAATACGCCGCGCGTCGTCGCTCGATGGCCGGGCCGACCGGCTGCGGCCTTTGCGGCATCGAGAGTCTGGAACAGGCGACGCGCGTTTTGCCGCCGCTCGGCAGCGCCCTGCGCGTGCGGTCCGAGGCGTTGATCGACGCGATGGACCGGCTGCCGGGCGCGCAAACGCTCAACCGGGAGACGCGCGCGGTGCATGCCGCCGCCTTCTGGAACCCGGCGACCGGGGCGCTGATCCCGCGCGAGGATGTCGGACGCCATAACGCGCTCGACAAGCTCGCCGGCGCGCTGGCGCGACAAGGCGTCGCGGGCTCCTCCGGCGTCGTGCTGATGACCAGCCGCGTATCGGTCGAGCTGGTGCAGAAGGCCGCGCGAATCGGAGTGTCGATCATCGCCGCCATTTCCGCGCCGACCGCGCTGGCGGCGCGCACGGCGGAAGCTTGCGGCATGACGCTGGTCGCGGTAATGCGGGGGCGCGATTTCGAAATCTTCACCCATCCCGCCCGCATACTCGAACAGGCGTCCGCTCATGTCGCATAGCACCACCGAACATCTGGTGAAAATGGCCAACCAGATCGGCGATTTCTTCAACGCGCAAAAATCGGACGACAAGGCCGCGGGCGTTCTCGACCACATCACGAAATTCTGGGATCCGCGCATGCGCGCCGGCATCATCGAGCATGTGGCGCATGGGGGCGACGGGCTCAGCCCGATCGTGCTGGACGCGGTCAAGCGGCTCGCCAACGCAAAAAAACCCAGCTAAAGGACGCCGTCGAATTTATCGCCCGCGACGACGTTCCGCGCGATCGACGGAGCCGCGACATGAACGATCAAGCTAAAAGGCGCTCGCCGCGGCCCCGTTTCAACGATGGCGCCGCGATTCCGCCGAACGCGCCGCGAAAACCCACGTCGCGGCGATTTCACGGCCGCGCGTTGGAGGATCCGTATGCGTGGCTGGCGGCGGAGAACTGGCGCGAGGTGCTGCGCGACGCGGACGCGCTGCCGGCGGAGATCGCCGAGTTGCTGCATGCCGAAAACGCCTATTGCGACAACGTGCTGGCGCCGGTCAAGCCCCTGCGCGAAACGCTCGTTCGCGAAATGCGCGGGCGCGTCAAGGAAGACGACGCCGATCCGCCCCTGCCCGACGGTCCCTTCGCCTATTTCGAACGCTATCGCGAGGGCGGCGAGCATCCGCTGTATTGCCGAACGGCGCGTGGCGGCGGCGCCGAGGAAATCCTGCTCGACGGCGAGGCGCTCGCCGGGGATGCCGAGTTTTTCGACATTGGCGACGCCGTTCACGCCCCCGACCACGCTCAGCTCGCCTGGAGCCTCGACGACAAGGGCTCGGAGCTTTACGCCATTCGCACGCGCGCGCTGCGGGATGGCGCCGACCGAGCCGATATCGTCCGGAATACCGATGGAAGCATCGTTTGGAGCCGGGATTGCCGTAGCTTTCTATATGTGCGCGTCGACGACAATCATCGCACGTCGCAAGTGTTTCGCCATGTCGTCGGCGCCGATCCGGGAAGCGATCAACTCGTCATCGAGGAGAACGACCCGGCCTGGTTCGTCACTTTGAGCGAAAGCCGCTGCGGGCGCTTCGCGATCGTGTCGATCCACGGCCACGACGCCAGCGAATGTCATCTCGTCGATCTCCACGACCCTCGCGCCGAGCCTCGCCGCGTCGCGCCGCGCGAGCCGGGTTTGCGCTACGATGTCGAGCCGCATGGCGACTCCTTGTTTATCCACGCCAATGCCGACGGCGCCGAGGATTTCGCGATTTTCTCGGCGCCTCTGTCGTCGACGACGCGGGCCGACTGGCGCGCGGTCGCGCCGCATCGCCTCGGCCGGATGATCGACGCCTTCACGGTCTATGCCGGGCATCTCGCTTGGGTGGAGCATGAAGACTCGCTGCCGCGGCTCAAAATACGGGAGCTCGCGAGCGGCGACGAACACGCCATCGCGCTCGTTGAGGAAGCCTATGCGCTCTCCCTCGAACCCGGGCTCGAATTCGACACGACCACGCTGCGTTATGTCTATTCGTCGATGACGACGCCTCACGAAACCTATGACTACGACATGGTTTCGCGCGCGCGCGTTCTGGTGAAGCGCGAGGAGATTCCCTCCGGCCACGATCCCAAAAACTACGTCACGCGGCGGCTGTTCGCCCGGGCCGCGGACGGCGCGAGCGTGCCGATCACCCTCCTGCATCGCGCCGATTTCACGCCGGGGGCGGGCGCGCCGCTGCTGCTGTATGGCTATGGCGCCTATGGCGACGCGCTATCCGCGAGTTTCGACTCCAACGCGCTGTCGCTGGTCGACCGCGGCTTCGTTTACGCGCTCGCGCATGTGCGTGGCGGCGCGGACAAGGGCTGGAGCTGGTACGAGAACGGCAAGCTCGAACACAAGACCAACAGTTTCACGGATTTCATCGCCTGCGCGCGGCATTTGATCGCGGCGGGTTTTTCGCGCGAGGGGGCGATCGTTGCGCAGGGGGCGAGCGCCGGCGGCATGTTGATGGGCGCGGTCGCCAACATGGCGCCGGAACTGTTCGCCGGCGTCGTCGCCGGCGTGCCCTTCGTCGACGTGCTCAACACCATGCTGCGCGACGATCTGCCGCTGACGCCGCCGGAATGGCTGGAATGGGGCAATCCGATCGCGGACGCGAGCGCCTTCGATCGCCTGCGCTCCTATTCGCCCTATGACAATGTGAGCGCCCAAGAATATCCGCCCATTCTCGCGGTGGCCGGGCTGACCGACCCGCGCGTGACCTATTGGGAGCCGCTGAAATGGGTGCAGCGCCTACGCGCCACGATGACGGGCGGCGGCCCCATCCTGCTGCACACGCAAATGGGCGCGGGCCACGCCGGCGCCTCGGGCCGCTTCGAGCAACTCGAAGATGTCGCGATCGAATACGCCTTCGCCATTGCTTGCACCGCCGATTTCCGTTACCCGGATAGTGGTTGATTTTTTTCTTGTACGGACCCTTGAGCGATGAAGAAATTGCGCGCGCGCGAAGGAGGGCTGACTAAAGAGGAAATGGGAGTCATTAAAGCGCTACTGACAAAAGGATGGCGTAACCAGGATATACAAGCGCTAGTGAATTTAGGCAGGAAAGCTACAATCAATAGCGCTCGCGTCACGGGCGTAAAGAAAGATATGAGTATTGCGCCATCTGATGATGATTATGTTAGTTTTTTTATTGAAAGGAAAAGGGCGTTTGATCCGAGAACCGGTCTCAACCATTTTTCAGATGAGCGCCTAATACGCGCCCGCGAAGCAATGATTTTGGCTGTAAATATATTTAACAATCCAACGATGAAATTTAAAACGGAGGCGTTCTCAATTTTATCCAACGTCGCTTGGACCCACTTGCTGCATGAGTTCTACGTTAAGAAAAACATATCTATTGTCGGCAAGGATGGCCGTACGTTATTGCTAAGCCAAATGATAAAAAGACAAGACTGCCCGCTAACTGCCGGAGTGAAGAATAATATAGATTCTATGAAGCAAATACGAGATGACGCCGAGCATGGATTACTCGGAAGAAGTGATGATAAGTGGCTGTCTTTGTTTCAAGCTTGCTGCCTAAATTTTGATAGGGTAATCCAAGAATTATTCGGTGAGCAATTGTCTCTCCAAGGCGATCTATCTTTAGCGTTACAATTTTCAAAACTAAATATAGATCAGGTTGTAACAACAAATAAGTATATGATTCCTGCCACAATTGAAGCGCTTGATGCTCGAATAAAGGGAGATTTGACCGAAGAGCAGCTTTCTGACATTGAGTATCAATTCAGGGTCATTTATACGCTTGACAGCGCATCGAAAAGTCAGTCCCATATGCAATTTATTCACCCAAGCTCTGACGATGCCAAAAGCATTCGTAACGTCCTAGTTAAGTATGCATTTCAAGATGATATGTATCCATTCAAGCCAAAGCAGGTTATTACTCTTGTATCTAATCAATCTGGTAAGTCATTTACTCTCCATAATCACGCTCAAGCTTGGCAGAAATTTAGCATTCGTCCCCGAGCAGGTGTGCGTCATCCAGAAAACACGAACAAAGATTACTGCATTTATAACCAAGCTCACACGGATTACACATATTCAAAAAAATGGGTAGAGTTCATCGTATCGCAAATTATAACAGAAGATGGCTATAAAAGCATCTGCTCTTTCAAAATTTAGCGCAAAGTCAGGCTTGTGGAGCGCCGAGAGATGCTTTCATATGCGCGCCACTCATCTCAGAGGAAGGTCTGAATCCATGGCCATCGAATCCACGCACCCCGAGACCCTCGCGTTGCATGCCGGCTGGCGCGCCGACGCGACCAATGGCGCCGTCGCCGTGCCGATCTATCAGACCACCAGCTATCAGTTCCACGACACGGAACACGCGGCCAATCTCTTCGCGCTGAAGGAAATGGGCCAGATTTACACGCGCATCGGCAATCCGACGACCGGCGTGCTCGAATCCCGGCTCGCGGCGCTGGAGGGTGGCGTCGCCGCGCTGGCGGTGGCGTCTGGCCAGGCGGCCTCGGCCTATTCCGTGCAAAATCTGGCGCGGGCCGGCGACAACGTCGTCTCCTCGACCGATCTTTACGGCGGCACCTACAACCTCTTCGCTAATACGCTTAAGGAACAGGGGCTTGAGGTCCGTTTCGTCGACCCCGCCGACCCCGAAAACTTCCGCCGCGCCACGGACGACCGCACCCGCGCCTATTACGCCGAGACCCTGCCGAATCCGAAGCTGACCGTGTTTCCCATCGCCGAGGTCGCGGCCATCGGGCGCGAGATCGGCGTGCCGCTGATCGTCGACAACACCGCCGCGCCAATTCTCTGCCGCCCGCTCGATCATGGCGCGGCGATCGTCGTCTATTCGACCACCAAATATCTCGGCGGCCACGGCACGTCGATTGGCGGCGCGATCATCGACGGCGGCAATTTCGACTGGGAGAAATTCCCGGCCCGCCAACCGGCGCTGAACACGCCCGACCCGTCCTATCACGGCGCCGTCTGGGTCGAGGCGGTCAAGCCGCTGGGCCCCATCGCCTATATCATCAAGGCGCGCACGACGCTGCTGCGCGATCTCGGCGCGGCGCTGTCGCCGTTCAACGCCTTCATGACGCTGCAGGGCATCGAGACGCTGACGCTGCGCATGGAGCGTCATGTCCAGAACGCGGCGGCCGCGGCGGCGTTTTTGGCGGGACGTCCCGAGGTGGCCAAGGTCATTCATCCCTCGCGCCAGAGCGGGCCGGCGCGCGAACGCGCCGACAAATATCTCAAGGGCGGTTATGGCGCGCTGCTGGGCTTCGAGCTGAAGGGCGGGCTGGACGCCGGGCGGAGATTCATCGACGCGCTGACGATGTTCTATCACGTCGCCAATATCGGCGACGCCCGCAGCCTCGCCATCCATCCCGCGACGACGACGCATTCGCAGCTCTCGCCAGAAGCCCAACGCGCCGCCGGCGTCACCGAAGGCTATGTGCGACTGTCGATCGGGCTGGAGCATATCGACGATATTTTGGCCGATCTGGAGCGCGGGCTGACGGCGGCGGCGTGAGTGCTTATCGCTCTTGGCGTTGCTTCATGTAGCCGCGCAGCACCGCGTTGATGCGCCGCTGATAGCCGGGGCCTTGGGCCTTGAAAAAGCCGATCAGGTCTTCATCAAGGCGAATGGAAATCGCCTGCTTTTTCGGCGGCACGACGACTTCCGCCGTGCTCCAGTCGATGGGCTCAAGCTCGGCCCACTCGGGATCGCTGGCGATCGCCGCGTCGATCGCGGCGTCGCTGAGTTGCTGTAGCGACGCTTTCTCCTGATCCCTTTCAGGAGGTGTCGCCGAAATGCTGCTGGAAGATTTCACGTTCTTTTGTCCTGGCCATTCGAGCCGAGATGACGCGAATGCGTTCCTCTCGCTCGGTGTAGGTCACCGTGATCACAAGCCCTTGCGCCTTGCCATGAGCAACCCAACGGATTTCGCCGAAGCGGTCGGAACGAAACTTTAGAAATGGGCCGTCGAATACTTCGATAGAGTCTTCGAAGCCTATCCCATGTTTCGATTTGTTGACTTCATCTTTGTTCGCATCCCATTCGAATTCGGGAGCATAATAGAATATATCCATGTTGCGTCATTATCCGTGGCCTTGCAAAAAATGGCGGCTCGGAGGAACCCGCCGGGGACAATACGTTCGTATATACAGGCGAAATTGTCAATCCCGCCATCATGCTTTTGTGCGAATCGGGCACATCCGAAGATTCTCCAGACTCTAAACGTCCGGCAATGCTAGGGAAGGCCTCCAGCCAAAATCGGACTCAGATGAAATTTCCTCCCTCCTTCCTTGATGAGATCCGGGCGCGGGTTCCCGTGTCGGAGGTGGTTCGGAAAAAGGTCCAGCTCAAGAAGCAGGGGCGCGAGTGGCGGGGGCTGTCGCCGTTCAACGCCGAAAAAACGCCGTCTTTCTACGTTAACGATCAAAAAGGTTTTTATCATTGTTTTTCCTCGGATAAAACCGGCGACGGTTTCGCTTTCCTGATGGAGACCGAGGGGCTGTCGTTCCCCGAGGCGGTGGAGCGGCTCGCCGCGATGGCCGGATTGCCCATGCCGGTGGAGACCGGGGAGGAGCGCGAAAACGCGCATAAACGCGCATCGCAGACCCAAATTTTGGAGCTCGCCGCGCAATATTTCGCGAGCCGTCTCGCCGACCCCGGGATTGGCCGGGAGGTTCGCGATTATTTGGCCAGACGCGAAATCTCGTCCAAGGCCCAAAATCATTTTCGCCTCGGCTACGCCCCGCCCGATCGCCACGGCCTGCGCGACGCACTGGCCGCGAAGGGGGTTGGCGTCGAGGCGATGATCGAGGCGGGCCTGCTCATCCACGGCGAGGATATCGCGGTCCCCTATGACCGCTTTCGCCACCGGTTGATGTTTCCGATCCAGGATCGCGGCGGCGCGGTGATCGCCTTCGGCGGACGGGCGCTCGACAAGGATGCTCAAGCCAAATATCTGAATTCGCCGGAAACGCCGCTGTTTCACAAGGGTTCGACGCTCTACAATCTCCACAACGCCCGCAAGGCGGCGCATGACGCGGGAACGGTGATCGCCGTCGAGGGCTATGTCGACGTGATCGCCATGACGGCCGGGGGCTTTCCCAACGCCGTCGCGCCGCTCGGCACCGCGCTGACGCCGGAGCAATGCGAGTTGTTGTGGCGCATGGCCGAGGAGCCAATCCTTTGTTTCGACGGCGATAAGGCTGGCCTCAAGGCCGCCTATCGCGCCATCGACACCGCCCTGCCGCTGATCGGCGCCGGCAAGACGCTCCGCTTCACTTTGCTCCCCAACGGTCAGGACCCCGACGAACTGTTGCGCTCCGGCGGCCGCGATGCGCTGGTGGGGGCGCTGGCCGCGCCGCTGCCGCTGGTCGAGGTTTTGTGGCGGCGGGAGACGGAGCAGCGCTCGTTCGACACGCCGGAGCGCCGCGCCGCGCTGGAGCAACGCCTGCGGGACATCTCCGGCCAGATCGCCGACCCGGCGCTCCGCCGCTACTACGGACAGGATCTTTTCGCGCGGCTGAACCAATTGTTCGCCGCCGCGCGAAGCCCCGCTCAAGGCCAAGGCTGGCGCGACCGCAAGACCGCGAGGAGCCCGGGCCTAGGCGGCGCCGGCGCGGCCCTTGGTCGGCCGAGGACGGCGTCGGGACCGGTGCGGGTCGGTCCGGCGCTGGCCAATTCGCCGCTGTTTCAGGGGGTCAAGCCGCCGGTCTCGGCGCGCGAATGTCTGATTTTGCTGATTTTAATCAATCACCCGGCTTTGCTCGCCGAGCATATCGAGGATCTCGCCACGATGGAGTTCGCTACTCGCGAGGCGAACGCGCTGCGTGATCTGATGGTGGGCGGCGCATCGTCGCATGGCGATCTGGAAAGCGAGGGCGGCCTGACCCAAGCCATCGAGCGGGCGGGGCTCGCACCGTTCCGGGCGCGGCTCGAGGGCATGGAGGCGCACGCCAATCTGTGGAGCGTGCGTCCCGACGCGGCGACCGCCGACGCCGCCGTCACATTGCGTCAAGTTTTGAGCTTGCATCACAAGTTTTGGGCGCTAAATAGAGAGTTGCGTGTAATAGAGGAGCGTTTGGCGGCCGACCCGAGCGAAGCGGACACCGCGAGACTTGCGGATATTCAGACACAATTGTCCGCGCTCGATGGAACCGAAGCCGCGCTGGAGGGTTTTGGTTTGATGTCGGGTCGAGCCAATCGTGTTTTCTGATGCGTCGAAGCCCTATGGTTAAGGAAGCGTTAGGGCGCCGCCATCAAGGGTAGTGCTCGGCGATTCGGCGGCGACGTTCCCGTCGCCTCGGCGGGTTCTTTATTTGCGACAGCGTCATGGCCCATTTCGATGGTCTTAGGGGCGCCGCGCGCACGACTTTCCATGGGTTGAGCGGCGGGCGGCGGCATGTGACGCGTCTTGGGCGGTTGCGCGCGTTGGCGGGAGCCATGCGTCGGAACCCTTGTCGGACGGTTTCGGAGCGAGTGAATGGCGAAAAAAGACGACGAAAAAGCTGAAGGCGATTCCGCCGTGATCACGGAGGTTTCGGACGGTCCGTTGCTCGACCTGAGCGACGCCGCCGTCAAGCGGATGATCAAGCTCGCCAAGAAGCGCGGATTCGTCACCTATAGCGAACTTAACGCCGTTCTGCCCTCCGAGGAAGTGTCCTCGGATCAGATCGAGGATGTTTACTCCATGCTGTCGGAAATGGGCATCACCGTTTCCGAGGGCGACGACGCCGACGAAGCCGAGGAAGAGGCGGCGCCGGCCGAGGAAGAGGAGCCCGAGGGCGGCGAACTGGTGGAGGCCACCCGGGCGACCGCCGTGGCGACCCGGGTCACCGAGCCGACCGACCGCACCGACGATCCCGTCCGCATGTATTTGCGCGAGATGGGCTCGGTCGAATTGCTGTCGCGCGAGGGCGAAATCGCCATCGCCAAGCGCATCGAGGCTGGCCGCGAGGCGATGATCGCCGGTTTGTGCGAAAGCCCGCTGACCTTCCAGGCCATCATCATCTGGCGCGAGGAACTCGAGGCCGGCAAGGTTCTGTTGCGCGATATCATCGACCTCGAGGCGACCTATGCGGGTCCGGACGGCAAGGCGACCGCCAAGGCGCCGAACGACGCGGAAGCGGTCG
Organism: uncultured Alphaproteobacteria bacterium; assembly: GCA_963699455.1. Lineage (GTDB taxonomy): Bacteria > Pseudomonadota > Alphaproteobacteria > Rhizobiales > Beijerinckiaceae > Methylocystis. The sequence goes on from CAVOTY010000008.1 coordinate 877,117, forward strand.
GGCTCGCTCCGGCGACCGCGCCGCGAACGCCCCCGGCGGGACTTGGGGCGGGGCTTGGCGCGGGACTTGGATCAAGTCTCGGCGGCGAAGCTGGCGGCGGCATGGCCGCCGCCGAGGAAAGCTTCGACGACGAGGACGACATGGACAATTCCGTGTCGCTCTCGGCGATGGAGGCGGAGCTCAAGCCCAAGGTTCTGGAAACCTTCGCGCGCGTCGCCGACGCTTACAAGAAACTGCGCCGGCTGCAGGACCAGAATGTGGAGAACCGGCTCAAGAACGAGACGCTGACTCCCGCTCAGGAGCGCAAATACAAGACGCTGAAGAAAGAAATCGTCGCCGACGTCAAGTCGCTGTCGCTCAACCAGAACCGCATCGAGGCGCTGGTCGAGCAGCTCTACGACATCAACAAGCGCTTGATCGGCTTCGAGAGCAAGCTGCTGCGCATGGCCGACGGGCACGGCGTGGCGCGCGAGGATTTCTTCGACAAGTTCCACGGTTCCGAGCTCGATCCCAAATGGGTGGCCCGAGTCGCCAAGCTGGGTTCGCGCGGCTGGCGGGAGTTTGTCGCCGAGGACAAGGACCGCATCAAGGATCTGCGTTCGAACATTCACGCGCTGGCGACCGAGACCGGGCTGGAGATCTCCGAGTTCCGCAAGATCGTGCACATGGTGCAAAAGGGCGAGCGCGAGGCCCGCCAGGCCAAGAAGGAAATGGTGGAGGCCAATCTGCGTCTCGTCATCTCCATCGCCAAGAAATACACCAATCGCGGCCTGCAGTTTCTCGACCTCATTCAGGAGGGCAACATCGGCCTGATGAAGGCGGTGGATAAGTTCGAATATCGTCGCGGCTACAAGTTCTCGACCTATGCGACATGGTGGATTCGGCAGGCGATCACCCGCTCGATCGCCGATCAGGCGCGCACCATCCGCATTCCCGTGCACATGATCGAAACCATCAACAAGATCGTGCGGACGTCCCGGCAGATGCTGCATGAGATCGGCCGCGAGCCGACGCCGGAGGAGCTCTCCGAAAAGCTCGCCATGCCGCTCGAAAAAGTGCGCAAGGTGCTCAAGATCGCCAAGGAGCCGATTTCCCTCGAGACGCCGATCGGCGACGAAGAGGATTCGCATCTCGGCGATTTCATCGAGGACAAGAACGCGATTCTGCCGATCGAGGCGGCGATCCAATCCAATCTGCGCGAGACGACGACGCGCGTGCTGGCCTCGCTCACCCCGCGCGAGGAGCGCGTGCTGCGCATGCGCTTCGGCATCGGCATGAACACCGATCACACGCTGGAGGAAGTCGGCCAGCAGTTTTCGGTGACGCGCGAGCGCATCCGCCAGATCGAGGCGAAGGCGCTGCGGAAGCTGAAGCACCCGAGCCGGTCGCGCAAGCTGCGTAGCTTTTTGGACAATTGACGCGGCGCGCGGTCGCGCGAGGATCCGCGTCCTTCATGAAATCCGGCCGATCGCTTGACGACCGGCCGGATTTTTTGCGCGCGCCGTTGTGTTGCCTGGTTTTGGCAGGGAAATTGCTTTGACGGGGCCAGCCCGGCCTGATCGCCAGGGCCGCGACGCGAGGGTTTCATGCCGATCTACGCCTACGCCTGCCAAAGCTGCTCCGCCGAATTCGAACTGCTCGTGCGGGCGTCCGATACCCCGACCTGCCCGACCTGCGGCGGCGAGAAACTGCAAAAACAGGTCTCCAGGATCGCCACGGAAATAAAATATCCGGCGATCGCGCGATCCTGGCGACAGGCGGCGGCGCGATCGGGCGATCTCTCCAATTTCAGCAAGTCCGAGCGTAAAGGCTAGCGCCCTCCGGTCAAATGTGAATCGCCCGCTTGTCGACGGCGAGCGCCGCCTCCTTCACCGCCTCCGAGAGCGTGGGATGGGCGTGGCAAATGCGCGCCAGAATCCTCGGCGGAGCCCGAGAAGGCCATCAGCACGCAAGCCTCGGCGATCAGCTCTCCGGCGCCGGCGCCCAGAATATGCACGCCGAGCACGCGGTCGGTCGTGGGGTCGGCGATGATCTTCACGAAGCCGTCGGTCTCGCGCATGGCGCGGGCGCGGCCGTTGGCGGTGAAGGGAAATTTGCCGATATTGACCGCCCCGTGTTTCGCCCGCGCCTCTTCCTCGGTGAGACCGACGCTGGCGATCTCCGGCATGGTGTAGACGACGCCGGGAATGACCCCGTAATCGACATGGCCATGCTGGCCCGCGAGGATCTCCGCGACGGCGACGCCCTCCTCCTCGGCCTTGTGAGCGAGCATCGGTCCGCGCACGACATCGCCGATGGCGTAAACGCCGGCGACATTGGTGGCGAAGGAGTCGTCGACGGCGACGCGGCCGCGCTCCAACGCGACACCCGCTTCGGCGAGGCCGAGGCCGTCGGTATAGGGGATGCGCCCCGTGGCGATCAGCACCGCGTCGGCGCCGATCATCCCCTCGCCGGACCCATCCGTGGCGGCGAAGGACACCGCGGCGCCCGCCTCGGTCCGCGCGACCTGCGTGACCTTGGTCTTGAGGCGAAAGACGAAGCCCTGTTTCTCGAGTATTTTTTGGAACCGGCCGGCGACCTCGAGGTCGAGCCCCGGCAGGATGCGATCGAGAAACTCAATGACGGTGACCTTGGCGCCCAGCCGACTCCACACCGATCCAAGCTCCAGGCCGATCACGCCGGCGCCGACGATGACAAGGCTTTCCGGAACCTTCGGCAACTCCAGCGCGCCGGTCGACGACAGCACGAGCTTTTCGTCGATTTCGATCGGCTTGCCCGAGGCGTCGCGTAGCGGCGCCACATCCGAGCCGGTGGCGATGACCACGTTCTTCGTCGACAGTAGCCGCTTGCTCCCATCGGGCGCGGTCACTTCCACCTGATGCCCACCGGCGCCGGGAGCCAAGAGCCTGCCGGCGCCGGTGAAGGCGTCGACCTTGTTTTTCTTGAGCAGGAAGGCGACGCCATTCACATTGGCGGCGACCGTGTCGTTCTTGTGCTTCATCATCGCGGGAAGATCGAGGCCCGGCGGCGGCACGACGACGCCGAGCGTCGCGAGACCGTGCGCCGCCTCGCCAAACATGTGCGAGGCGTGAAGCAGGGCCTTGGAGGGAATGCAGCCGACGTTGAGACAGGTTCCGCCAAACGTCGAACGCTTTTCGACGACCGCCGTCTTCAATCCCAGCTGCGCCGCGCGAATGGCGCAAACATAACCGCCGGGACCGGTTCCGATCACAATGAGATCATAGGTCATGAAATTTCGCTTTCCCGTCGTCGTCCCAAGCGATTAGCCGGCCGCCCAAAGATAGACCAGGACCGCCAACAGTCCGATGCCGGTCTGGCCGAGCTCCAACAGGCCCCAGAGTTTGATCACGCCGCGCGCCTCGTGCGCCGCCTCGCCGTTGATCAGCGCGAGAATGCGATTATTGAGCGGCACGATCGCGAAATAAGTGTAAGGCCAGCTGGCGATGATGACGAGCGCGCCGAGCAGCCAGCGCACGTCGTCCAGCTCGCGAAACGCGATGAAACCAAATATCGCCGAGAGCAACGCCAGTCCCGCCAGCACGATGAAGCCACGGTGATCCGACGGCTCCCATTCCTTCGCGAGGGCGGAGTCGTCCAGCGCCATTCGCGCTGGCTGTTCGACATAATTAACATACAGCGACGCGCCGGTGAAGCCGCCGGCGGCGGCGAGCGCGAGGGAACCAATGATCATGCGTTGCATCCTTCGTGGGTTAAATTGGCGGCGCCTCGAGACAAACGCCGCGCGCTCGTCGATTCGCTCAGCCGAGCGATCCCGTCTCGCCGAGTGTCGCCCCGCGTTCGGCGGGCGCGGCGCGCGCGTCCATTAACGGCCGCGCGGATGGATAAAAGCGATCGCGCCCCGGCCGGCGCCGAGGGTTGAATTTCAGCGAATTTCCGAATGGCGATGGATCACGGGCGATGGTCCGCATGGACGCCAGCGTCTTGCGCCAGGGGCGATGGTCGAGTAGTGAGCTATGGGGATTGTCCGCCAATGGTCGATCTCCTCTAGGACGGCCCAAGCCGCTATTCGTTTGGCGTCGTCCTTGATCGCGCCGGGAACATAAACGCAGCCCGGCCGCTTGTCATCCGTCGGCGCCGTCCCCCAATATCGGGGCGCTTCGCGCGCCGGCGCGCTCACGGCGCATCACACGCATGATTTCGCAGTTCGACCAACAGATAATTCGGCATTGGAGCTCGAGCTTGCTTGGGCCGCCCCTCGCCAGGCTCGCGGGTCGCGAACCTGCGACCGGCCCGCGCATCGCCGTGATCGGCAACTGCCAGAGTTATGGCGTCGCCTATGCGATGAAATTACTCGACCCAAGCGCGACGGTCGACCACTATTCGGCCCTTGGAAGGCCCAAGGTCTCCGTCAACTTCATCGCGAGGACCCTCGCGCGATATGACCACGTGTTCTCGCACGCGCTGCCGCCCGGCCATTTGAAGGACGGCCTGGACGAGTTGCGCGCGCGAGCCGGCAATCTGGTCATGTTTCCGGCCATCACCTTTCAGGCCTTTCACCCAGATCTTGTATATTTGTTCGATGAAACAGACGTCCATTCGCATCTGAACGGCCCCATGGGCCCCTATCATTCCGCGTTGGGCGTCTTTGCTTTTCACAAGGGCCTTTCGGTGGACGAGGCTCTCGGACTGTTCGATCGCGACGTCTTTGAAGCCGTGGGCTACCTGGGCGTATGGGACAGCGCGGCGCGCGAACTTCTCGCCTACGCGAAAGAGAACTTCGACATCGACCTGAGTTTCGAGTTGCTAAGTTGGTCGCGGCGCGGCGTGTTTATGTACAGCACGGTGCACCCAAAGGGCTTCGTGCTTTTTGACATGGCCAAGAAAGTTTTCGCCAAGGCCGGGTTGCGGGTGCGCGAACTCGATTTCGAGTATTACGCGATCCACGATCTGGCCCGCAGCGAGATTTTTCCGATCTATCCGCCCGTCGCCGAACTGTTCGGAGTGCCGGGAAGTTATGTGTTCAAGGCGCAAAACCATCATATTTCGGCCGGCGTGGGCAGATTTTTGAATCTGCCGCGATATCTAAGCGAATGCTACAAAATCTACCAAAAAAACAAGCCTTCGCGCATGCGCCATGCTCGTATCGACAATTGGCTGTCGGATGACCGGCTCAGCGACATGCTCACGAGGCGGGCGCGCGAAAACGCGCGGGCGGGGCGTATGTCGGCATTATAATTTATCAACCACGTCGGCGGAAAAATCCGCGCTTGGGTCGCTCGCCGCGGTCGGGCACGCTCGACGCCCGACGCGACCCGACGGCCGGTTTATTGCGCTGGGACCGAAGTTTTCTCCATGTCGCGGAAGAAATCGCGGATGCGCGGGGCGATCTCCTGACGGAAGCGGGAGCCGTTGAACACGCCATAATGTCCGACGCCGAGTTGCACATAATGCGAGCGTCGCTCCGGCGGGATTTTGGCGCATAGCTCCTGCGCGGCGTACGTCTGGCCGACTCCGGAAATATCGTCCTTCTCACCCTCGACGGTGAAGATCGCCGTGCGGCGAATGGCGTGAAGGTCTATCAATTCCCCGCGATGCCGCAGCAACCCAAGTGGAATGGCGTGCTTGACGAACACTTCATCGACGGTCTGGAGATAAAACTCCGCCGTCAGATCCATGACCGCCATATACTCGTCGTAGAAATCGCGATGCCTTTCGGCGCTGTCGCCGTCGCCTTCCACGAGATGGTTGAACATCTCGAAATGGGCGGACACATGGCGTTCGAGATTCATCGCCATGAACCCGGATAATTGCAGGAAGCCGGGATAAACCTTCCGCCCCATGCCCGGGTTTGGGAACGGCACGGTGTGAATGCAATGCGATTTGAACCAGCCGATGCCGCGTTGTTGCGCGAGATTGTTGACGGCGGTCGGATTGACGCGAGGATCGATCGGGCCGCCCATCAACACCATGGAGGCGGGAATGTTTGGGTCGTCCTTGGCCTCCATCGCGGCGATCGCGCAAATGAGCGGCACCGAGGCTTGGCACACCCCTAGCGTATGCAACGGCGCGTCCCCGTCCCGCGCCAGATGGGCCATGATCTCGATGAGGTAATCTATGTAGTCGTTGAGATCGAAATGCCCCTCGGACAGGGGGACGGCGCGGCCATCGACCCAGTCCGTGATGTATACGTCGTGCGTGGGCAAGAAAGCTTCGACCGTGCCGCGCAGCAAGGTCGCATAGTGGCCGGACATCGGCGCGATGATCAGGAGTCTTGATTGCCGTGGCGCGGCATTGGCGAACTCCCGCTTGAAATGCAAAAGCCTGCAGAAAGGGCGCGCCCAAACATATTCCTCGACGATTGGCGCCTGTTCGTCGCCGACCGCGGTCGCGTGGAGCCCGAAGGCCGGCTTGCCGTAGCGGCGCGTCATGCGCTCGAACAATTCGGCCGAAGCGGAAATGTTTCTGGCAAGCGAAGTGTTGGCGAGAGGGTGGAACGGACTCTTGATGGCCTGCAAGGTGGCGTCGGTCAGCGCTCGGGCCGGGGCGAACGCCAAGTGCAGCATTTCGTAAATCTGATAGGAAAACCTATCCATTTGACGCTTCTCCACTCCGCGAAAGGCGTCGCGCCTCGCCATCGACCCCGCTCTCGGCCTGGCTATGCTGCGATGCACAAACTCTCTCGACACAATAAGCATTATGACAGAAATTGAAAGCGCAAGCCCGCCTCTATCGCGATAATGGTTGGAAAACATTGTTAAAAGCCGGGAGGCGACATGGGTGCGACGAATGGTCTCGCTGTCCGGGAAACTTTCGGTTAAGGTGACGTAATTATCGGCGAACATTATGTTCGCGCCGCCTGCCCCCTAAGCTCGAACGGAGAAACCGATGTCGATTGTCACCGAGATTCTTTCGTCCGCCCAAGGCGGCAAACTCATCGAAAATCTCGCGGGGAGCATGGGGCTTTCGATCGAGCAGACGCAAGCCGCCGTCGAGGCGCTGACGCCGGCGCTGGCGCTGGGGCTACGCAACGCCGCCACCAATCCGGCCGTGCTGGAGCAGGTTGTCGCCGGCGTCGTCCACCCCACGCATCAAGGATCCTACGACGATCCCGCCGTCGCGCATGGCGAGCAGGCGGGCGAACTCGGCCAGGCCGCCGTCGCGCATTTGTTCGGCTCCGGATCGGCGGCCGGCCAAGTGGCCCAGATCGCCGCGCGCGACTCTGGACTGCGCCCCGACATTTTATCCCGGCTGCTGCCCGTGCTGGCCTCGGTGGTGCTGGGCGGGCTCTTTAAGTCGTTCAATAATCAAGGGCTTGGTTCCATATTGGGGCAGATCGCCGGGGGCGGCGGGCTAGGTTCGATCCTTGGACAGCTTGGCGGCGCCATGACCTCCTCGCCAGCGCCGCAACAAAGCGGCGGCGGTCTCGGGGGGCTGCTCGGCGCGCTGCTCGGCGGCGGTCAACAGGGCGGCGGCGGGTTGCTTGGCGGACTGCTCGGGGCGGTGCTCGGCGGCGGCGCGGCCGCGCAGCGGGGCGCCGCGCCCAGTGGTGGCGTGTCCGGCGGCGGAGCTCCGGCGGGCTTGCCCGGGGGACTCGACCCCGCGACATTGCAGGCGGCCCTCGAGCAGATCAAGAATTCCCTGCACCCAGGCGGGGCGAGCGGCGCGGCTCCCGGCCAAACGGCGGAGCTGCAAGACGTGCTCGATAAGGTTTTCCCGAAAGGCTGAGTCAGGAGTTCAAATTGCCGGCGGCCGTCCAAAGCCACGTCGACATCTTCGCTCCTATGACATCGAACGCCGCGATCGACGCGACCGAGATCAGCGCCGCTATCGAGATATACTCAATGGCGGTAGTGCCCTTCTCGTCAAGGCAGAACTCTAACAACGACCGGCGCATGTCGCCCCCTTAATTCGCCGCTCAGGGGTAACAGGGGCTCATGCAGAAAGCGTTAATTCGATGCACGGAAACTCGTAAAACTGTTGTTTTCAATCGAATTCATAGGCCACATTTTCCGGGGGCGACGCCAGACGGCCGTTGGTGAAATGAATGTGGTTCACCGGCGCGTCGCGAAGAAATCCCGTAGAAGCGTCGCCGCCTCGGTTTCGCGCAAGCCGCCATACACATCCGGCGCATGGTGGCAGGTTGGCTGCGAAAAGAAGCGCGGGCCGTTATCGACGCCGCCGCCCTTAACGTCTTCCGCCGCGAAATAAAGCCGACGAATGCGCGCCAGCGAAATGGCTCCGGCGCACATCGCGCAAGGCTCCAATGTGACGTAGAGGTCGCACTCGACGAGGCGCTCCTGGTTCAGTTCCCGGCATGCCGACCTAATAGCCAAAATCTCGGCGTGCGCGGTGGGATCGCGGTCCCGCAGCACCCGGTTCCCCTCGGCTGCGACAACCACGCCGCGCCGGGCGACGGTGGCGCCGACTGGAACCTCCCCGGCTTTAGCCGCCCGTCGCGCCGCCTCGAAGGCCACGGCCAAGGGGTCGTGCCGCATATACTCCCGCTTTCAGGCCCGACGCGAACAGCCGGTCTCCAGGCCCGCTCCATTTGTCCCGTGTTTTTTCATATGGTCAATGGTCGCGGCGAAGGGAGCGATGGCGGCCCGGAGGCGCTCAGTAGTCCTCGAACTGGCGTGGCGGACAGGTGTTGGCCCATTGCCAGCCGCTGGCCGTCCAGACCTTTTCCAGACAGTGGAAGCAGCGCATCGACTCCGCTGTGTCGTGCCATCGGACACAGTTATCCAGGCCGCGATAGCGAGGATAGGCGCGATAGCCATTGGCTTGCGCCGATACCGAACATGTTAACGCCATCGCCAATGAAAGCGCGGCCAGCGCGCTTTTTGATCCGGGCCGGGTCATGGCGGGATTCTCTCTGTTAGGTTTTCCGCCCCCAACTCGAAAAGTCAGATAGCGGTGTCGCGGGTCTTTTCAATCAAAGGCGTTTCTGGATCGAGGCGTCATCTTGCGCTGGATCACCAATCAGCGCGCGCGTCGAGGCTTCGGCGCCACGTGAAAACGCGGAAACACGCTTCGCCCTTTCACTGGCGCCGCTTTGCCTGCTATCAAAGCGCATGAACGATGAAAAACCGAGACGTCCCCGCGCCCCCCCAAAGGGCGGCGAGCGACCCATGCGTCGACGATCCCCCGACGCCGTTGGGCAGGCGGCCAGCCGCGGCGAGGCGCGCCAAGACAAGCCCCGCCAAGGCAAGCCCCGCCAGGATAAGCCCCGCCAAGACAAGCCGCCTCGCGACTATTCGGCGGCGAACAAGCCGCGGTTCGAAAGACCTCAGGCGGCCGAGGCCGCGGCGCGTTCCGCGGAACCTCGCGCGCGCCCCGTCGCGGCCGCGCCACAACAAAAAGCATTCGAAGGCGAACGGGTCGCCAAGGCGATGGCGCGCGCCGGCGCCTGTTCGCGACGGGACGCCGAACAGTGGATCGCGCAAGGTCGCGTCGCCATCAACGGCGAGGTGCTGGCGAGTCCGGCCGTCAATGTGCGCGAAAGCGATATCATCACCGTCGACGGCAAACCCCTGGCCGAGCGCGAGCGCACGCGGCTGTTCCTGTTCCACAAGCCCGCCGAACTCGTGGTCAGCGCCAAGGACCCTGAAGGGCGCGACACCGTCTTCGATCATATCGAGCGCCATCATGCGGACATGCCGCGCGTGGTCAGCGTCGGAAGACTCGACATCAACACCGAGGGCTTGCTGCTGCTGACCAACGACGGCGGCCTCGCGCGCGTGCTTGAGCTGCCGGCGACCGGCTGGACGCGGCGCTATCGCGTGCGCGCCCATGGCGACGTCGATCAGGCGATGCTCGACACGTTGGCCAAGGGCGTCACGGTCGACGATGTGAATTACGCGCCGATCGAGGCGCGCCTCGATCGGGTGCAAGGCGCCAACGCCTGGATCTCGATGACCCTGACCGAGGGTAAAAACCGCGAGATCAAGCGCGTGCTGGAGCATTTGCGCCTCGATGTGACGCGTCTCATCCGCATCTCCTTTGGTCCGTTCCAACTCGGCGAAATCGCCGAGGGCGCGATCGAGGAGGTGAAGCTGAAAGTGTTGCGCGATCAGCTTGGCAAGGGATTGGCGGAGCTCGCGAACGTCGATTTTTCGTCATCCGTGAGGGAGCCGCGCTCGGCGAAGGAAGAACAGGAAGCCCGCGAACACGCGCAAAATCGTCCGCGCAAGCACGTGTCCACGCTGCGTAAGCAGCGGGACCAGGCGGCCGAAAAGAGTCCGCGCGCGCGCATTGAACGCGCCGTCACCGCCGACCGAAAAGGTCGCGCCGTGGCGGTGGAGCGCGTCGTCGTCAAGGGCGAAAAGTCCTCCACCGATAGCCGTAACGGCCGCCGTTTCGACGCGCTTCGGCGCGAGGGGGAGCCGGGTGGCGGGGAATTCAGGAAGGCTCGCGCGCCGCGCGCGGGGGAAAAGCCTCGCGAATCGAGGCGGCCCCGCGATGAAGGCGGCGCGAGGTTTGAACGTGAAGGCGCGAGAGCGCCGCGCGAGCGAAGCGGCGCGCGTGGGGAAAGCGCGTCGCGATCGGCGCGTTCGCCACGCGCGGAAGGCGCCGGGCGCGAAGGGCCGAGAGCGCCTCGCGCCCGCGCCTTTGGCGCGCGCGACGGCGATGCGTTCAAGAGCCGGCGCGCGCCGCGCGGCGAGGGCGGGGCGAGGCTCGAACGCAAGAGTTCAGATCCGTCGCGCCCGCGCGCGGAGCGTGACGAAGCGCCGGCCCGCCGGCCGCGCGCGGAGGGCTCGTTCAAACCCCCTCGCGCTCATGGTTCCGGCCCGCGCGTGGAGGGCGGCAAGAAATTCGACGGACCGCGCAAGCCAGGCGGTTCCGGCGGTAAGCCGCGCGGCTCCGGCGGGTCAGGCAAACCGCCAAGGAGTGGTGGTCCGCGCGGTCCGCGTTAACACATGCGTATCGTCGGCGGCGCCCTTCGCGGGCGCTTCATCGCGAGCCCGAAAACGCGAAGCGTGCGACCGACGTCGGATCGTCTGCGCGAATCGATTTTTGACATACTCGCGCACGCCTTCGATGACATCTGCGACGGCGCGGTGGTGGTTGATGTTTTCGCGGGAACGGGAGCTCTTGGGCTCGAAGCGCTGTCGCGCGGCGCCGCCCGGGCGTTGTTCATTGACGAGGGCGCCGAAGCGCGGGCGCTGCTTCGTGAAAACATCGAGGCGCTTGGGCTGGGTGGAGTGACGAGAGTCTTTCGTCGCGACGCCACGAAACTCGGTTTGGCTCCCGCTGGCGAGGCGTTCAGCCTCGCTTTTCTCGATCCGCCTTACGGCAAGTCGATGGCGCCGCTCGCGCTCCATGAATTGCTTCGCGGCGGCTGGCTAGCGCCAGGCGCGCTCGTCGTCGTGGAGGAGGCCTCCAACGTGGAGTTGCGGTTGCCCGAAGGTCTGGAGCCACGGGACGCGCGTCGTTATGGCGACACTCAAATTCTAATCGCTCGCCGCGCGCCCTGAAGGCGCGCGAGGCGAACTCCTGGCTATCGGCTCGTGGAGGACACGCGCTCATCCCGGAGCAACCGCCACTTCAGTTGTGGCTTCGTATCGAAGCTGCAGGGCTTTTGCGCCACGACGCTTTCTTGTCCCGCATCGGCGGCGAGGCACCTGCCGTCCTCTTGATCGTTTTTGGGTTCGAGGGCCAAATTAATGGCCAGAGGTGATTTGTATCTGACGTAGTCGGTGAGAGCGTCGTCAAGCTCGGATCGGCGTAAATAGGCCGAGAAGTCGGTCCGCATGGCTCTTTTGTTCAATTCGTCGCGCAAGTCGGAAATTTCTCGATTAAGCGAATTCACGATTGTCGTCAGGCATTCGATTCTGGCGCTTGCCTTTCCCGCTCGTGGATTGCAGGTTGGGGCGTTCGCGGGCGCGTTTTCCCGCGCTTGAAGCAACCCGCGCGCGCCGAAAAGCATGGCAACCGCCACGACCGCGCTGAGAGTTCGTGACATGGTGAGCCTCATTTGACACCGCCGCGGAATGTCGCCCCTGCCTTGGCGGCGCGGCGCTCAATTCCAAGGATGCCTCGTCATCTAGGCGCGCCGTCCCGCCTTTCCAGCTTCAGCGCCGCGCCGCCCCGGACATCGAATGGATCGTGGGTTTGTCGGCGCCGCCGGTTGCTATAGTGTCGTTGCGCTCAATAGATTTTCAGGAGTCCAACATGTCCGATGACGCGCCCACCGAACATTTCGAGCAAGCGGAACACGCGGAACATGCGGCGCATGAGGGAACGCCGTTTCTTTTGACGGTGTCCGTGACGATCGCCATTCTGGCGGTGGTGGCCGCTAGCGTGGGAAGCCTGGAGACCATTGAGACGGCGGCGACATTCACCGAACAGAACGCCGCCTCGCTGTTACAAAACAAAACCAGCGATCAATGGGCCTTTTTCCAGGCCAAGAGCATCAAGAAAAATGCCTATGATATCGCGGCCCGGCAGGGCGGAACCCTGTCAAGTGAGTTCGCCAAGGAAGCTCAGCGCTATGAAACAGAATCGAGCGACATCCAAAAAAAGGCCGAGGAGCTTGAACACCAGGTCGAAAATCGATTGCGCGAAGCCGAGCGTCATGAACACCGCCATCACATCCTGACCAGCGCCGTCACCTTGCTGCATGTCGGCATCGCCATAACCACCATCGCCATCATTATAAAAGGCCGTCGCTGGCCTTGGCATCTCGGCCTGGCCTTGGGCGCCGCCGGCGTCGCCTTGGCTGGGTACGCCTATATTTGAACGCGGAGCATCTCCTCGCTCGCCAGCAAAGCGACCGCGCAGGCCGGGGCGCAATCAGCGGCGGCGGCCTTCAAATCCGGCGCCGACGGGATAAATTGCTCGAAATCCAAAAACTCTCGCCCTGTTCGACGCGCCCAACGCGCGATGACTCCGCGCCCCACGCCGGCGCCGACGATCGGCGCGCTGGGAGCGAACGCGGATCGCGACGCCAGCAGCGAGATCTGGTTCTCGATGCGTCTCATCTGTTCGTTGGCGAAAAACTCCGCGAGCGCGTCCCATTGCTCAGGCGAGCCATCCTTGGCGTCGCGGCCGACCAGCCTCGCCAATCGCGCTCGAACTCGCCTCGCGCGTTCTTTCGCGTCCGTCGGCGGTGGGGGCGAGATCGGCGGCGGTGCGAATGTTTCGCAGGACGCGGTGCACGTCGGCCATCGTGGCGAACCGTTCGTCGACGAGCGCGGTCCAACAGCCCGCGACCGGCGCCAACGCAATGCCCGCCGCGGGATTCCCGCGCAACAAACCCGTGTAGGCCAGTTCGCCTTGAGCGAGGCGGCTGGCGTCGTCGCGGCCAAACGCGGCGATGACCCCCGCGCGAATCGGAATGATATCGGTCGTCGTGGAGCCCATGTCGAGGAACAGGGCCTCGGCGCGGCCGCGCGCCACCAGCGCCGCGCTGGCCCGCCAATTGGCCGAAGCGATCTCGCGCGTGTTCCGCGCGACCTCTTCCTTGGCGACAAAGCCGTTCATGCCCGCGTAAAACAGGATTTTCAACGTTTCGACTTCGCGCGCGAAGATGCTGGCGACGGAAATGACGCCGCGCGCGCGGTCCTCGAAGCCGTCGGATAACTCCGCCGTCATGGTGACGGCATGCCGCTTGGCGGGTCCTACAATCGCGGTCGCATCGCGAATCGCTTGCTCGACGGAGGCCAATCCCGAGTGCGGCGCGCAAGACTGTTGCGTCACGGCGACGACGCGCCCGCTTTCCACGCGGGCGGCCTTGAGATAAGCGCCGCCGATGTCCCATCCGACGACGCTCGCCGCGCCGCGATCGCCCAGCATTTCCCGTTTTTCCTCGCCTTGTCCTGGTCACGGCGGCATCTAATGAAAAAAGGGAGCCGCGAGGCTCCCGATTCTCAAGGCCTACCGGCGCCGCTTAGTGAGCGGCGAAGGGGTGCTTGGCGTCGTTGCGCTTGGCGACCACCTCGGCGGCCTTCGGCTCGCCCTTGATGGCGCGAGCCAGGGCTTCCTTGGTGGCCTGGTAGTTGTAGTCCTGGATCTTGGCGTCGTCGCTGGCGTCCCAGTGAATGAACACGCCGACCGAGATGAACAGATCGTCGGCCTCGGCGACCGGGATGATGCCCTCGGCGACGCTGTCCGCGACGGCCTTGGCGACGCCGGCCTGCGCCGGACCGAACATCTGCACCGCCTGCTTGGCGCCCTTGATCGTGACCTTGTTGAACAGGATCGTGTTCGGCTTGGCCAGGAGGTTGGGGGCGACGACCGCGAGAAGCGTCGTGAAGCCGTCCTTGTTGTTGACCAGCGCGTTGGCGAAAGCCAGCTCGGCGGCGCTGCCGCGCGGTCCGATCAGCAGGTCGATATGCGCGACTTCATTGCCTTCGCCGACCAGCGATTCGCCGACCATCATCTTGTTGATCAAAGCCATGTGCGTTTCCTTTCAAGAAACCTAGGGGACGAGCGTCTCTTTGCGCCGCCGAACAGTCGCGAGATCATTCTCGCGGTGAACACTGGCGCCTAGACGAGGGTGCGGGCGAGCGCGAAGGCATCGCGGAAATCAAGGCATAGAGGCTTATCGGAGTTCGTCATTTGTTTGAAAAGACCAGACTGGGTTCCATACTTGATATTGCCGATAGCCAGGGCGCCGATGCCCAGCGCGCCATGGGAGGAAACCACGACGCCGTTGTCGTGGAGACCGCAGCCTTCGACGCCGAGTGGCGGGACGGCGTTCACGTCGGCGGCGATCAGCAAGTTTTTGGCGGCGGCCAGGTCATCCTTGGAGAGGACTTGCACGCCGGCGCGCGCCGCGCAAAGGGCGATTTCATGTTCGACAAGCAGCGCGCGAACCTGTTCAGGCGTGCTGCCGTCGGCGGCTCGCACCTTGACGCCAAAACGCGCTTCGATTTCCTGGGTGAGCTTTTGCACGCGCTCGAGCCCGCTATAGCCAACCATGGTGACCCGCGCGCCTTCGAGCGCCGCGATGACGCCAGCCGAATATCCGACGACGCCGGTCGCGCCATAAATCACAATGCTGGTGTTGGCCAGTTCCCGCTGTTTTTTCTCGCGCAGCAGTTTTTCGACACAGGCCACCATCGCGCCGGCGGTCGTGAAGGAGCCGTAGGGATCGGCGAACAGGGAGACCTCGAAGGGCTTGAGCAGCGCCTTTTTGGCGGTTTCCATCATATCGAGCGCGAGCACGGCGTCGCGTCCGGCGAAGAATATCCCGGTGCGCAGCGCGGCCAAGGGCGCGCGCGAGAACATCGCATCCTGCACCAACGCCGACACTTCGTCGATCGTCACGTTGGTGTAGGGGATCGTCACGTCATAGCCGGCGTCGACCGCCATGTTTACGTCGAAGGGACTCATGTGCTTCAACGTGCTCAGCATATGGAGAATTGCTTTGGCGGCCATGGAGTCTTCTACCTTTCCGTCATCTTCGCGCCGCGCCCGCGAGCGGCGCGCCTAAGGAAATCGCAATGGAAACCGCGCAAGAACTTGACCCATCTTCCCTGCGCGAGCGTTGCGGCGTTGGGAGTCTTCGAACCGAGTTCGCGAAGCTTCGGGCGGAGGCCCCGCTCGGCATTCCGCGCTCGGAATAACGAGAGGGCATAGAACAAAGAACCGCGCCGATGTCTAGTGGCTTGTCGTCGCGGGTCCGGTGGGCGCTTTGTCGCGATGGACGACGCGAGCGTGGCGCGCGCGGACGGTTGACGCGGCGCCTGTTTGCCGATTATAAGCCACCCATTCAGGGGACTTGCCGCGAATTACTCGCGGCCAAGCGCCTGATCAATATCATCGTCACGGGACGGCGATTCGCGCGCCGCGCCGCGCGCCCGAAGTCCGTGGCCCAGAAAAGGAAAATCCATGTCCCGTCGTTGCGAATTGACAGGCAAGGGCGTGCAGTCCGGCAATCTTGTCAGCCACTCCAATCGCAAGACGCGCACGCGCTTTTTGCCGAATCTGGTCAATGTGACGCTGACCTCGGATGCTCTGGCCCGTTCGGTGCGACTGCGCATCTCGGCGAGCGCGCTGCGCTCGGTTGAGCATCGTGGCGGGCTTGACGCCTTTCTCGTGAAAGCATGCGTCGAGAAGCTGTCCCAGAACGCGCGTGAATTGAAGCGCGAAATCGAAAAGAAGCACGCCGCCGCCGCTTTGGCCGCCTAGCGAAAACAACCGCTGCCGCGCCGCTTGGCGCGCGCTCCCGTGCTTGGCATGACTCCGCCGCCCCAGAGGCGTCGGAGTTTTTTGTCGTCAGCGGACGTCGCTCGGCTGGATTTCGAAAAGCCTGTCTTCCCGAGGTCTTGGACGGTTTCGCCGCTCAGTTCGGGGTTGCCGATGGATGGGAGTTGGCGGTTACCCCCGCGCTCGCCCAGGCGTGACGCATCCTTGGCGGTTCTCGACGCCAGATATCTTGCGCAACGCCATTCCACTTCCCATTTTAAATCTGTATTGCTAGCGCTCGATGTCGGAGAGTGCTAATAGTCGTCTCGCGCTGGCGTGCCTTTGGGCGCCGGTTCACATTCGCAAAAAGAGGAAGAATTGAATATGGCGTTCCGTCCCCTTCACGACCGGGTCGTAATCAAGCGCATAGAGGGCGAGGATAAGACCAAGGGCGGTATTATCATCCCGGACAGCGCCAAGGAAAAGCCGCAAGAAGGAATGGTGATGTCCGTGGGTCCCGGCGCGCGCGATGAGAGCGGCAAGCTGGTTCCGCTCGACGTCAAGGCCGGCGACCGCGTGCTGTTCGGCAAATGGTCGGGCACCGAGATCAAGATCGACGGTGAAGACCTTATGATCATGAAGGAAAGCGACGTTCTCGGGATCGTCGGCTGAACCGACTTCGCGCCGATCGCTTCATCTCTTCCCTAGGAGTTCAATAAATGGCTGCCAAAGACGTTCGATTTTCCACAGACGCGCGTGACCGCATCCTGCGCGGCGTCGAAATTCTCAACAACGCCGTCAAGGTGACGCTTGGGCCCAAGGGCCGCAACGTCGTCATCGAAAAATCCTATGGCGCGCCGCGCATCACCAAGGACGGCGTGACGGTCGCCAAGGAGATCGAGCTTGCCGACAAGTTCGAGAATCTCGGCGCCCAACTGGTGCGCGAGGTCGCCTCGAAGCAGCATGACGCCGCTGGCGACGGCACCACGACCGCCACGGTGATCGCCTCGGCGATCGCCCGGGAAGGCTCCAAGGCCGTCGCCGCCGGGCTCAATCCCATGGACCTCAAGCGCGGCATCGATCTCGCCGTCGAGGCCGTCGTGGCCGATCTCGCCAAGAATTCCAAGAAAGTCACTTCGAACGATGAAATCGCGCAGGTCGGCAAGATTTCCGCCAACGGAGACGAATTCATTGGCCGCGAAATCGCCAAGGCGATGGAGAAGGTCGGCAATGAAGGCGTGATCACCGTCGAGGAGGCCAAGAGCCTCGAAACCGAGACGGAAATCGTCGAAGGCATGCAGTTCGATCGCGGCTATCTCTCGCCCTACTTCATCACCAATCCGGAGAAGATGATCGCCGAACTCGACGATCCCTACATTCTCATTCACGAGAAGAAGCTGTCGTCGCTGCAGGCGTTGCTGCCAATCCTCGAAGCCGTGGTGCAGACCGGCAAGCCGTTACTGATCGTCGCCGAGGACATCGAGGGCGAGGCGTTGGCCACGCTGGTCGTCAACAAGCTGCGCGGCGGCCTGAAGATCGCCGCCGTCAAGGCGCCGGGCTTCGGCGATCGCCGCAAGGCCATGCTCGAGGATATCGCCATCGTGACCAACGGCGAGTTGATCGCCGAGGATCTGGGCATCAAGCTCGAGAACGTGGCGCTGACCCAACTGGGCCGGGCGAAGCGCGTGCGCATCGACAAGGAGAACACCACGATCATCGACGGGGCCGGCGCCAAGAAGGATATCGAGGCGCGGATCGGCCAGCTTAAGGCGCAGATCGAGGAGACCACCTCGGACTACGACCGCGAGAAGCTCCAGGAGCGTCTGGCCAAGCTCGCGGGCGGGGTCGCGGTGATTCGCGTCGGCGGCGCGACCGAGGTCGAGGTCAAGGAAAAGAAGGATCGCGTCGACGACGCGCTTAACGCCACCCGCGCGGCGGTCGAGGAGGGCGTCTCTCCGGGCGGCGGCGTCGCGCTGCTACGCGCCATCGCCTCGCTGGATGGCGTGAAGGCGGCCAACGCCGATCAGAAGACCGGCGTCGACATCGTGCGCAAGGCGATCCAGGCGCCGGCCCGCCAGATCGTCGACAACGCCGGCGGCGACGGCGCCGTCGTGGTGGGCAAGCTGCTCGACTCCAAGGAGTATAGCTACGGCTACGACGCGCAGACCGGCGAGTTCGGCGATCTCGTGAAGCTGGGCATCATCGACCCGACCAAGGTGGTGCGCACCGCGCTTCAGGACGCGGCGTCGATCGCCGGTCTGATCGTCACCACCGAGGCGACGATCACCGAGCATCCGAAGAAGGACGCCGCTCCGATGCCGGGCGGCGGCGGCATGGGCGGCATGGGCGGAATGGACTTCTAACGGGTTAGAAAGTTCAGGGAAGGTCAAACTCCGAGGTCCTGGGGGTTCCCAGGGCCTTTTTTATCGCCATGCGGTTTTTTCAATAAATGAGCCGAACCACGCGGTCCCGCTTCTCTGGGCGCGTTCGTCACGCCGTCTCTCGCCAGTGTTCCTAAAGGGGTCAAAAAGTGAGTAAACCCGAACTCGGCGTCAAGCGCCGATGCCTAAGCTGCGCGGCGGCGTTTTTCGATCTCAATCGGTCGCCAATCGCCTGTCCAAAATGCGGCGCAGCCTTCCAAATCGTCGAACTCGCGCATTCGCGGCCTAAATGGGCGCCATCTCCTCCGGTCGTGGCCAAGCAAGTCAGCGCCCCAATCGATTCAATCGACGCGGACGCGGTCGTGCCAGAGACCGAGGACGACGAAAGCACCATTCTACCGATCGAGGATGAAGACGACAACGGTTATACGGAAATCGTGGAGATTGACCGCGATGACGCCGCGCCGGAAACTTAAGGGCGCCCCGCGCCGCCGCCGGAGGTTAATGGAATACCTTCGACGAGACATAAAAAAGGCCGCCGGAAACGGCGACCTTCGATGATTTATGGAGCGACGCGAGCGCGCTCGCGCTTCCGGCCGAGCTCAGATTTCCTTGAGTTGATCAGCTGAAGCTTTGCCGGTCCGGCGGTCCTGGGCGATTTCGTAGCCGATTTTTTGACCCTCGCGCAGATCACGCAGGCCAGCACGCTCGACAGCGCTGATATGCACGAAAACATCCGAGCCGCCGTCATCCGGCTGAATGAATCCGAAGCCTTTTTGACCATTGAACCATTTGACGATTCCGGTAGCCATCTTAACTCTCCAAGCATAGTTCATAGTGTTGGCCCGCGTGCGCGGGGCCGATTCGATCGATGTTTGGAAGAGGTCGTCAGCGGCTTTGTCTCCAAAGCAAGTCCAAGTCGTCAGGCCGAAAATCGATGAATGAGCTATAGTCACACGCGAGGCACATTGCAACGTCAAGATGCGCCGACGATTGATTAGACCGCGACTCCAGTCGGACAGGCGACGCCGACGCCGCCGAGACCGCAGTATCCGCCCGGATTTTTGGCGAGATATTGCTGATGCTCCAGCTCCGCGTAATAGAAGGGCGGCGCCGGGCCTATCTCCGTGGTGATCGCGCCGAGCCCATGTAGAGCGAGGGTTTCCGCGTACAACGTGCGCGAAGCGAGCGCTTCGGTTAATTGGGTGGAGGAATGGGTGAAAATCACCGAGCGATACTGCGATCCCACGTCATTGCCTTGGCGCATCCCTTGCGTGGGATCGTGGCTCTCCCAAAACCGACGCAGCAAGCGCGAGAACGGCGCGACGGCGGGGTCATAAACAACCTGAACCACTTCCGCGTGCCCGGTTCGCCCGCCGCAGACTTCCGCGTACGTGGGGTTTTGAGTGCCGCCACCGGCATAGCCGACCGCCGTTACGTAAACCCCATCCATTTGCCAAAATGTGCGCTCCGCGCCCCAAAAACAACCCATTCCCAGCACCACGCACTCCATCTCGGAAGGAAATGGCGGGTCGAGCGGTCTTCCGGAGACGAAATGCCGCTCGCCGTGAAATAATGGCGCGGGCCGCTCGGACGCCGCCGGCGCGTCGCGCGCGAAAAGCCGGTCAATTGATGACACGAGGGGCTCCTTCCATTATCAGCGTCGATGAGTGAACACATATATGCGCCATTTGGGGAACTCCAAGAGCTGATCCTTCAAGGCTTGGAACTCCTTGAAATTAAATAGAAACATCATTCGGGCGGATAGCCGATCGCCGCGTGCTGTTTGTGACTAAGCAGAATCAAGAGCGCGCCAACACCGCACAACGCGCCGCCGATCGGGAAGAGCAGCAGAGTCGCCAGCAGAGGATCCCAAACAAACGCGGGAAGATGCGACAGAAACGCCGCTCGCCAAGTCTGGAAGCCCCCTGGCGCCAGCGTTTGGAAGGCGGAGGCCAGCGTCGTGACGAAAAGACCACCGCCCGCGAGCGACCGTGTTCCATCCACGACGAAAGCCACGAAGCCTCCCGCCAATAACGCCAAGCCCATGGAGCGAATCAATAATCGAAGCATGATCACGAGAAGCGGATGCGGGAGGTTTGAACTATAAAAGGATGCGCCATGACTGTCTACGTCCGTCGACAGAGGGATTTCACGGGCATGTCGACGTAATCATTCGGAAACGTTTGCAACTGGCGGGCGTCCGAATATAGTGCGTTCGCGCTCGTGTCGAGCGCTCGGGCTCAACGGCTCGAGGGGAGGGGTGGCCGAGTGGTTGAAGGCGCACGCCTGGAAAGTGTGTATGCGGGAAACCGTATCGCGGGTTCGAATCCCGCCTCCTCCGCCAACCTTGCGTCATATCTATATAATTTGTTTATGTTTTTAACTGGACCGAGAAGGCTTCCGCATCTATTTCCCTGCCGTCGGCAAGCCGACAATGGCGGAGGGCCCCCGCGTGCGGCCCCTCCGTTCTCAAAAGGCGATCGATTAGCAGAACCACCATAACCAGGGACGACGATCCGACTTAGTTAACAGTCAATTTTGACATAGGCGCCGACTGCGCTTGAATCACTCAAGGGGGCCGGCGACCGGTCCCACGAAGTTTGATTTTCGCGAGCGAAAGCACTTGCGTTGATTACCGCTGGGCCTCCGCGACCTCGCCGGCGAAGCCGCGGCGATACGTCCATTTGCGGGCGTCGCAGGCAGCGCGTCAAATTCCGTCTGATGCAGAAAATATTGTCACGAAATGGTACCGCCACCCCGACTTGAACGGGGGACCCCCATATCCACAATCTGGTGTCAGGCGTGACAAACCGGGAACATCGAGAAGCTAACTCGAGTTAACTTCGTTTTCGATCAACGGGATCGTAAGACTCGCTTATTTTCCGGGCGTTCTGTAACGTTGGGGAAGTCGCCCCAAGTCGCCCCGGAAAACCGCCCCGAAAGCCATGGCAAAACGCCCCGCCCCCAAACGTCTCACACTCGAATCCATCAAGAGCCATATCGCCGAGGCCAAGAAGGAGGCCAAGGATCGCGACGTCCGCGATGTGGTGGCTCCCTGCCTCGTTCTTCGCGTCCGGGCGTCTGGAAGCTGGAAATGGAGCTTGCGACGGGCGTATGATGGCAGGGACTCCAGGATCGACATCGGCTCGGACTGGACGCTCGACGAGGCGCGGGAGATCGCTTCCGAGGCCATGCGGCGCGCCAAGTCCAGGTGTGAGGATCCTTTTTGCTGGTACGGACAGGATCGCAAGAAATTCGAGCATTTCGTCCACGAAAGGCGGGCGAAGAAGCTCGGGCAGCGTCCGCCCCCTCCCCCGCAGCCGCCGCCGCCGAATAAGCGTCCGACGATGATGTTCTGCCACGCCGTCGAGCTATACGAGCCCGAGTTGCGCCGCACTCTCAGGCCCACGACCGCTTCGGAATATCTTATCCTGCTGCGTTCGAAGGATATGCTTCCGCTGAAACACAGACACGTGGCCGAACTGACGCTTGACGACCTCGCGGCCATCGTCGCCGGCATGCACAAGCGCGCGGAGCGTCAGGCCGAGATCCTTGCCGTAGTCCTGCGCGGGATGTGGAGATTCCTCGGATCTCCGGCGAAGCGATCGCGAACGGGCGTTGACCAGCAGCTTTTGAGCGAACTGCGCGCCCCGACAATGTCGCTGAACGAGAACGAGGAGGATCCGGCGCCTGTGCCTGTGGAGGGGGAAGGATTGCACGTCCCGAAGGCGCCGGAGATCGGGGAAATCGTCCGCTGGCTGAAGACGGAGGACCACGCCATCGAACGCGACTGTTTGGCCGGGCTGCTGCTCGTCTACACCGTCCAGCGCCGCCGTTATGTGTGTCTCGCCCGGAAATCCGAGTTCGTCGATCTCGGCGACGGCACGGGATTGTGGAGACAGCCGCCAGTGCACCGGAAATCGGCGTCAAAGGCGAAGCGGAAGGGCCGCAATGTCGGAGTCAACATCGTCCCGCTGCCCGAGCAGGCATGGGCCGTGGTGCAAAGGGCAAAGGAGCTTTTCCCTGACTCTCTCCAACTCTTTCCCGCCGTCAGGAACCGTAGCGCGGACAAGCCGGCAATTCGGATGTGTCCAAGGCACATGAACGTCATTTTCCGGCGCATCGGATGCAAGGCAACTCCACACGACATGCGGAGGGCCTTCGCCACGACCTATCAACTCGCCTCCGGATTGAGGAAATCCGACATGGGACTGGTTCTCGACCACGCGAACCGCAAGGAAGACGAGGGAGCGGCGCGTGTCACGGTCGAGCATTATGCGTTTTCCGACGACATCGACCCGTTCGAATGGCAAGTCATGCGCGGCTGGTGCGATTTCGTGGACGCCTGCGCGGCAGCTTCCACATAAGGACGCCCGGACACCCGAAATCCGTTACATCTTGCACATAATACCAAGTCTCGCAGAGCGTGACTCTGGGGCTGTTCCCGAATCGGCGACGATCTGATTCAACATGGCGAACCAAGGAGTTTTGCCATGACCGCTATTCCGCTCCAGAGAGATTTTGACGCCGCGGCGCTATGTTCTGTTGCTAATACCAAGTCTCGCAGAGCGTGACTCTGGGGCTGTTCCCGAATCGGCGACGATCTGATTCAACATGGCGAACCAGGGAGTTTCGCCATGACCGCTATTCCGCTCCGGAGAGATTTTGACGACGCCGCGGCGCTATGTTCTGTTGCTAAGAAGACCAAAGACGCGGCGCAGGCGCGACGACTTCTCGCGCTCGCTGCGGTTTATGACGGCGCCACACGCACCGAGGCGGCAAAGATCGGTGATGTGACGTTGCAGATCGTGCGCGACTGGGTGGTGAAGTTCAACGCCCACGGCCCCGACGGCCTCATCGATCGCAAGGCTCCTAGCCAACCGCTCAAGCTCGATGACGCGCACCGCGCGGCGCTGGTGAAAATGATCGAGGAAGGGCCGACGCCGGCGATCCATGGCGTCGTGCGCTGGCGGCTGATTGATCTGGCGCAATGGATGTTTGAGGAGTTTCGCCTCTCCATCGCCGTGCAAACCTTGAGCCGGGAACTGCGGAAAATGGGTTATCGTAAGCTCTCCGCGCGCCCGCGCCACCATGCGCAAGCCGAAGGCGCCATCGAGGATTTTAAAAAACATTTGCAACCCGCCTGGAGGAGATCGCGCGCGAAAAAGGCGTCGGCGTCGACAAGATAGAAGTTTGGTTCGAAGACGAAGCGCGCATCGGTCAAAGGAACAAAATCACCCGTCGATGGGCGAAACGTGGATCGAGACCCTCCGCCCCGAAGGATCAGCGCACCGCCTCGACCTATATCTTCGGCGCCATCTGCCCCAAGCAAGGCAAGGGCGCGGCGCTCGTCCTGCCCAAATGCGACACCTTCGCGATGAATCTACTGCTTGCGGAGATCGGCAAGAACGTTGCCCCGAACGCGCATGTGGCTCTCGTCGTCGACCGGGCCGGCTGGCATATGACCGAAAAACTCATTATCCCGGCCAACATCACTATCGTCCCCCTGCCGGCGAAATGCCCCGAACTCAATCCGGCGGAGAACGTCGGGCAGTTCATGCGCGACAATTGGCTGTCGAATCGCATCTTCAACTCATACGACGATATCGTCGACCATTGTTGCGACGCGTGGAACAAGCTTATCGATCAACCTTGGCGCATCATGTCCATCGGGCTACGCGATTGGGCGCACGGGTTCTGATCAATGAGAGTTGGTATAAGACGCCCGAAACCGTTAGATCTTCAACATAAGCCTACGGGCGCGGATACGATGTGGTCTCGAATTCCCGCGCCTCCCGGAAAGCATCGAGGGGGAAATCCGGCGAATTCGCGCTGAATTTCGAGATTTCCACGCCGTCCATGGTCTCCAGCGAATACCAAGAATGGTTTCCCCGCGTCTCGAGACGGTAGACGTCCACACCGTCTTTTCTTACGACGAATCTCCCCGGGAAATCCTCGACTAGATCCCAGTTTCCCATACGAACCGCCTCGAATCCAGTGTAGAGATCGATGTCGCGCAAATGCGAAATCTTTTCCATTCCAAGCGTCCTTTTCCACTGTTGTCATTGCTCTATACTGTTTTCGCGGAAAAGGTATAGAAGGAGAGCAATTCATTGTTTTCATTTAGTTATAAGGTTTTCACAGGAATATTATAACGAGGCGGTCAAACTCCCTCCCTCTTCGCGTCCGCCACCCGCTTTGCCGCTTTCCTCGCGCGCTTAGCGTCCGCGGCATCGAGGAAGGGTTGGGCCTTCGCATGCTTCGCGGCGAGACGCCGTTCATGCGCTTCACGGAAGGCTTGGATGCGGACTAGGGTTTCTTGCGCGGTCTGCCGCCAATCGATGTTTTGATCGCCGCTGTAGTCGATGATTTCCGCTTCCATGCTCATTGATTTCCCACCTGTCAAAGCTGCCATGGATTTACGAAAACGCCATGCCCTTCGGCGTCGATTCCCCGTCTTTTTCCGCCAGCCTTTCCATCGCGGGATGCGGGGTGCCGAGTCGATACCATCGCGATACCGTCCTCGCGATTTTTGCCTCGACGTCGATCCACATCAACGGCGACGTCCACGTTGTTTTTCCGAGCTTCCCGACGTTTGCGGAGGGATGATCGGTAACGGTTCCGACCAGCGAAATCTCGCCGTCGTTCGGATGCGCCGCCACAAGCCAAGCATCGATATACGGAGCGGCGCCCAAAGCGGCTTCTGCGGGACGCCATCCGGTCTTCAGGCGCTCGACGTCTTCCAGGGCGGCGGCGATGCGATCGGTCATGACGTCCTCACGTGAGTTACGGTGGCTTGCGGATATTTTTGCTGGATGGCGGCAAGTAGCGGGTCGACCGCCGGCTGGCGCTGGCGCTCGGCATCAGCGACGATCGCGGCGATCCAAGGGTCGTTGGCGATGGCCGCGAGGTGGCGCTTTTGCGCGGACGCCCAATAGCGCTCCTGTTGCTCCTTGTCGGTCGGATGCCAGTAGTCGTCCGGGCGATCGGCGACCGGCTGAAACCATCTGTTTTCGGATCTCCATACGGGATCGTCGGGGCGCCACCAGTCCGGGATCTTTTTCGCGACCGGCTTCGCTTCGATGGGCGCGGCGACCGGCGGCGGCGCGGGACGGCGGCGAAGGGACTTCGGCATCGGCGGCGCGGGCGCGGGTTCCGGTGTCGATATGGCCGCCTTGCCGGCGGGTTGGCCGAATGGCACGTGCACACCATCCGGAATGAAGTCCGGGCGCGCGATTTCCTCCGGCGTCGGCGCGGCGGACCTGACGGCGGCAGCGGTCTTGGCAAGCTGTTCGTCCGGCTCGACGGCGCGCTTTTCGACCGTTCCCGTCTCGAGGAACCGCAGGCATTTCTTGCCATCGAATTCCGTCGCTCCTCCTCCGTCGCTCAAGGATTCGATTTCGCACATTTGATACAGGTCTTCCTTGGTCCACTTGGTTTCGCGGAGCTTGGCGAAGATGGCTTGGCGGGTTCCGACCTGAAGCGGGATCAATCTGTGCAGGTATTCGATCGCGGCGCTGGCGTCGTCCATCGTCACGACGTCGCCGATTTGGAGACGAGGAACGCGGGCTTTCGCGAGCAATTGATCGATGTAATCGAGTTGTGGTTGGGTGGCCTCACGCATCGGCTTTCTCCATTTTTCTTGTCATCGTCCCCGAAAGCGTTTCCGCACCCAAACCCCGTTTCAATGCGTTTTCGCACCGCGTAAAAGGTTTCCGCACCAAAACCCCTTTTCGAAAGCGTTTTCGCACGCCTTAGGCGGCCAAGCATCGCGGGCCCCACGGGACCAGTAGCTCATTATCGCCGACATCCTTCAGCCAGCGTGCCACAGCCGGCGGAAACGTCTCGCGGTGTCGCATGATGCGCGGCAGCACTTCGTGAAGCGCTCGGTCGAAGGCAAGCTGACGCGTCTTGTGCGGTCCCTGCGGCGTGTGGATCCAAGCGTTAGTCAAATTCAGATTTTCCGTCTGCACGCACCATCCGAACCACCACGCGCCGTCAGGACCTTTGATCAAGTAGACACCCACGCCGATCTCATCCTTCGGAAACCAGCGATAGTTGTTGTCCTGCTGGCACGCGCGCCACGCGTCCGCTCCGTATCGCTATTGGAATTTGTCGACGTGGATGTCGGAGAACATGTCGGGGGTAGCCATCGTCCTCACCCCACCAACGACGCGATCGCCGCGCCCATGATTCCGAACATCGCGGCGCAGGCGATGATTTCGATCAGCGTTTGTGAGATCGGATTTCCCGTCGCGAAAACCGGATCCGTGTCATCGACCGGCGGCGTCTCCGCAGTGTTGTCGATGACGAGTCGAGAGCGGGATTCATAGGATTCAATGAGGCGAATGCCTTCCTCTAGCCCCTTCTGGACGATGTGTTCTCGCTCTTCGTCCCATTCGTCGTCGTTGAAGACGGAAAAGGGGATCTTGGCGCCGCAGCCGTCCATCCCGGCGTCCTTGCGCGCGGAAATCGCATCGTTGACGCTGACATAATCCAATCGATCCCATCCGGTCGGATCGACGATCAGTCGCGAATTCTCGCTGCGATACCAGCCGGGCCAAATGTCGTCGTCGCACCACCACGCCTCCGACGACTTGCGCTGGCGGTCTCTGACCAAAATCGGAACGCCGTGCGGCGCGGTTTCCATGGGTTGCCAAGCCCTCTTTGGCGTGAATTTAGACACGATAGGGCCTCTTCTTCATTTGGGGTTTCGTGGGAGCATAAAGTCCGCCGGCGACTGGCGCGTAGCCGAAATACAGCGCGGCGTAGTCGAAGGTTTCGCTATGGCGATCAGGCGTCGCGGCTGAGAGCGCGATAAACAAGTCGTGGGTCCGACTCCCCATGGAGTCGGCGACGTCTTTCAGTCCTCCATCCATCATCAGACGGTATTGGATACGCATGGTGAGATCGGTCTTGTCGATCTCTTCGTCACCGAAAACCGGGGTTTTGGGAAGAATCATGCGACCCCCTGCTTTTCGACGGCGACATACATTTCGGATCCGCTGGGCCTATATCCGTAATGGAGAGCCACGGCGTCGAAATATTCAGCCGCCGTGTCCGCGCCGCGGATGATCTTGCAAACGGCCCACACGGGCACGTTCAGCGTCGCCGAGATCGCGATCTTGGTGCCGGGGGCATCGAGGGCCTCCGCGATTTTCGAACGCAGCCGGCGCTTGGATATCGTCTTTCCCCACCGCATTAGTGCGATCCCTTCGGGCGATACGGCACGTAAGCGCGGAGGGCGTGGTGCGCGCAAAAGCTGCGATAGGAGACCTCATGGCCGCAGCACGTGCCGTCGTCGCCGCTCATCCAATTGCACTGGAGGCACGTTCGATCGATGAGCGGGACGCGCATCGACACCGGCTCCGGCAGCGCGACTTTTATCGGCACCCCGCTCCGCAGGCTCGCGGCGTCGAAGAGCGGAAGCCCGCGGACGTCGGCAGCGGCCTTTTTCGCGACCATGCGCTTGGCGAGAAGCTTGTTGTTGCGGTCGCTCAAGCGCTTCTTGCGCTCGTCGTCGGTGAGGCGTCTAGAGCCGCCGGGAGCCGCAGCGCCGGCGCGGACATGGATGAAGTTCTCGCCGTTGTCGCGGAGACGCTTGACGCGCCCGAGGACGGCGCTTCGACTGACTTCGAGCTTCTCGCCGATCTGTGTGGCGGACAAATCTTGCGAGAGCAGCGACAGCAGGGCTTCCGTCGTCTCCGGCGGCCAGTTAGCGGGGCGGTTGACAAGTGCGGCTTGCATGAGCGTCCTCCGATCAGGCGACGTTGTAGAGAGAGGCGGCGAGCTTCATGTGCACGGCCCTCGTCGCCTCGACGTCCGCGCGGCAATATTCGACGGCCTTGGCCGGATCGGACGCCCACAGTTCGGCGAATTTACTGCCGTCGACGCCGGCCATTTTCCCAGGAACGCCAAGCGCGCGGCAGAGGCGGTCCAAGGAAATCCTGTCACGCGTCCCGGACCACGCGATCATCGTGTCGACCACGTTTTCGGCCCAAGGCTTGGGGTCGATCGGCAGCCAGCGCGGAATCTTGACGCCGAGGACGGCGGCGCGCTGGACCAAAAACCGCAGGTCGAAACCTATGACATTATGACCGACGATCCTTATGTTGGCGTCGTCATCGAATTCGGAGAAGAAATCGCGCAACAGTCCGGCCTCATTGAACTCACCGTCGTAAGTCGAACCGTTATCGCAAGCCGTCCACGCGGAAGATTCTCCGTCGTCCTTCGCCCATCCGATGATGGCGATCCTGCCGTAAGCGCCGTCGAGGGCGGTTTTCGCGACGGCTTCCGCGCTATCCTTGATCGCCTTTTCATTCGCCTCGATTTGCTCGGCAGCGGCCTTGGCGACGTTCGCGGCGCGCGCTTCCTCGATCTTCGCCGGATCCTTCAGGTTCGCCGGAGCCCCCTTGGGTTCGATGTTGGGCGCGGCGACGCGCAAGGATGCGACGACCGCTTCATCGGCGGTCGGCAGGGTTTCTATGTCCACGTAAAGATCGATGCGCTTGCTCATTGTGTGTCGTCCTTGGATTTGCAGTCGAAAACCACGGCAAGCGACGTCAGCAGACCGGCCCGGCGCCCCATGTCGATCCTTTCGCGATCGACCAGTCTCGCAAGGTCGGCGCGGAGGGATTCCGAGATCCTGCGCTCACCGCGCGCGACCTTCCGGACGAGGGAGTCCGACACCTTCAATTCCCTAGCCAGCGCGGGGATCCAGACGTCTCCATATAGAAGCCGTCCAAGGAGTTCGATTGCCGCCATGTCCACTTCTTGCGTGCTCATGTCTGGAAGCCTAGGACAAATTTTCACGTTGTCAAATTTTCGCGCCGAGTACACAAAATCGTTGACAGAACTGTCAAGGAATTTTGGTACTCACGCCCCTATTCGCATTTTGTTCTAACAAATTCTATATTTTGTTCGCAAACCGCGAACAGTAATTGACATGAATGTTGCCTGGGCCTTAGGATCTCAATACTGAAGCAAGCGACACAGTCCGCGCCTCAGGAATTCCGGGAAAAACTGGAGTACGGCGATGGCGAAGATGACTTTCAAGGAGTGGCTCGACGACGCTGACATGCCTAGTCAATTTGAAGACGGCACATCGGTCGACTGGGAAACCGGCATTCCGTTCAACCCGGTGACGAAGGCGAAGGTTGAAGGGCCGTGCGATCACGTGACGATCGAACAGATGCGCTCCGACATCTCTTTCAAACTCGCGTCGCAGCGCATCTCGTCCGAGCGCGCGATCAACGACGAAATCCGCGCCGGGCACGATGAAGTGATCAAAATCGGCGAGAAGATCGCCTCCGCTCAATACAAGCGCCGGGTCGACATGATCGCGCTCTACATCGATTTCCGCACGAAATGCTCGAATTCCGACCGAGCCGCGAATGCCGCGATCGACGCCGCGAAGCGCGCCGGATGACGCCGATCCGCTTGCTCTCGGCGCCTCAAGGGGTGCCGCATGGAGGCAAATCGACTCCGAAACAGACAACTCATCAAACGCAGGAACCCAAGTCGTGAAGGTCAGCAGTCAAGAAATCTTCGCCTTTGGAAATCGCCTCTATGAGACCGACGGGGAACGGGGCGGATTCATTTACGCGCACGTTTCCGAGCATCGTAGCGGAGGCATGGGTTCCGTCTACGTCCGCATCGGGTCCGTCAACGTCGGTAGCAAGCACGCGACAAGCTGTAAACGCTTCGCCGAGGCCGCTGATTTTCAACTCAGCCTTTTCGGAGACGTTAGCTCCAGCCGGGAAGTGGACGACGAGCGCTTCGGCATGGGACTCACCGCTCTCTGACGCATTCCGACCGCCAGCCGGAGGCCTTCATACTGGGCGGGATCCCACGGATAGGGATAGGGATCCGGCCATTTTTCCCGACAACAGAAAGAAACGACATGACCTTCCTTCCCCGCATCACATTCCCGACTGCTGATACCTACGTCCGCGCCGCCAACGCCGGACTCTTGAACCCCGGTCAATACGTGCGCTTCGAGGACATCGACGCCCGCTTCGGCGGAATCCTTCGGCTGCGGCGCGCAGGTGACGACCTTCTGCTGGTCCACCGGGGCGACCAAGGCCGCCCGCCGCTGGTATCCCGAACCTCGAGGTCGCAGCGTCCGCCTCGCCGCGTGAATCAATACCTACCCCGCAACCGGGGATGAACCGGACGACTTCAAAAAACGTTTGACGGAAACCATCCACCTCCCGCGCAGGCGGGAATGCGCCGCACGTCAACTCCGGGAAACACGTAATTGAGATTTCCCCGATTTCGGGGATGACCGGCAACCATCGACAACCCAAAGGAATAATCATGCACAGGACCAGAATCGACGGCGACTCGAGATCCACACTCGAAAACATATGTCGCATCGCGCAGGAGCGACTTTCCGCCGCCGCCGTGGAATGGCGGAAGCTCGAAAACGTCCCGGCCCCGCCGATGACGAAGCACGCGGACGGCAGCATCGACATGGGCTATCCGACTGGCCTCGCGGCGGCGATGCTCGCGGTTCAATTCGAACAGCAGGCGACGAGGCCGCGCGCTTCGCGAGGATCTTCGGAAGCGCCAAGGATTTCGTGATCCGGTCGGAGGACGTCTGATGAGCGATCAACAACTCGCCGAAATCGACCGCGCCATCGCCGGCGTCGTCGCGTGGCACGGACGCCGGGATCGCGGGCCCGACGCATTCGACCGCGGAATCGGCGGCATCCCGTGGCGCGTCTATGACCCCACGCACATGCTGCACGGCAGCGTCGTGATCACGGTCGACATCCTGCAATTCAAATTCGACGGAAGCTTCACGCGATTTTTCATCCACACCGTCGGCGAGCATGGCGGCGGCGTCAGCTTCAGGCCGCAATCGCTGTTGCACATGGGCGAATTCGCGACGCAGCACTCCCGCGACGCCCTGCTCTACGCGGGCGTCCTCCCCGCCTCCGTCCTCGACGACGAGCCGGGAAGGATGCCTCCCATCGCCAAATCCCACCTCAGGAAGGTCGTCTGAAATGGGCGAGATTCCCGACGATTTGATAGACGACGAAACGTTGCTCGAATGGCTCGACCGCGTGACGGATCAGCTCGGTCAGACGGCTGTCGCCGAGCGCGCCGGCGTCAGCAAAACGATGGTCTGCGACGTCATATACAAGCGCCGCCGCATAAACGACAGGATCGCCGCCGCGATCGGATACAAGCCGTTTCGGAAGTGGGAGCCCATCGATGGCTGGGACGGATTCGAATTCAATCCGAATCCGCATCCGAGGCCGAAGAAGGCCAAGAAACTCATCGAAACCGAGGAGTGATCACATGTTCCAACTCATCTTCGCGGTCGTCTCGATCGCGCTCGTCTTCGGCATCGCTACCGCCTCATGCCCGTCGAATTCGGCACCGGCGACCGTCCCGTGTCCGCCGTCCGTCCAGCCCGACTTGTGGTCGTTCATGTTCCTCGGATTCGCGATCGGGCTTCTCGCTGGAAGCATCGGTGCCACCATTCTTGTCCGTCGCTAAAAAACCGTGATTTGATTCCGTTGCATGCATCGCGTGTCACTTTCTGCTTTTTGCTCCATCATCGGAAACACAAAGGAGACAAACCCATGCGCAAGCCCATGCTGACCGGGCGCTCCTTCTTCGATTTCGGGATGGGCAGGCGATTTGGCGCCGACAGATCGACGAGCCCGGCACGCGTCGCGCCCTCGCGAATGGGCACCACGGTTCCCGACCCACGGGATTCATTTCGGCCATCTTGGGGCGGAATCGACGCCGCGACCGTTGTCACAATCAATCCGAACGTGCTGGAGCGCAACTACGCGTGCGCCGATCTGTCGCCGATGCCGCACATCATCGGCAGCAGGATCACGTCGGTCGAGTTCGCACAGCCGAACTTCGCGGCAACGGCGCTCAGAACTCTGCTCTTCTGAGCAACGCGCAGACCATCACGCGGTTGTCCCAAGCGTCCGGTTATGCTCGGACGCCCAACCCGCTGCCGAGCGTCACCCCCCTCTTCGCGGTCGGCCACGAAGCGACGCCGGTTTCCTAGAGCACTATCCGATCAAGCTGCATCGTAACCGGATGACGCGAAGTAATTCATGCACTGCTGCGGCGTGAAGCTCTGCAACGCCTCGCCGACTGCCGCGTCCAGCGCGTCGACCGTCCGCGCCGCGATGCGCTCCAGGATCGACTTGATCTTGGAGAACGGCTTCTCGATCGGATTGAAGTCGGGCGAATAGGGCGGAAGATAAACCAGGCGTGCGCCCTTCGCCTCGATGGCTTCCTTGACGCCGGCGACCTTGTGTGTGTTCACGTTGTCCATCAGCACCGTTTCGCCCGCAGAAAGCGTCGGCGCCAAGACCTGCTCGACGTAGGCCAGAAACGCCGCCCCATCCAGGGCGCCGTCGATGGTCATCGGCGCGTCGATGCGATCCCACCGCAGCGCTGCCACGAGCGTCTTCGTCTTCCATCCGAACGGCACGGACATTCGGCAGCGCTCGCCGCGCGGAGCCCAGCCGAAGCGGCGCGCCATGTTCGTCGAAACCGCCGTCTCATCAAGAAAAACGAGCTTCGAGGGATCGAGATCAAGCTGTCCCGCGAACCACTGCTCGCGCGCCTTGGCGACATCGTCTCTTTCCTGCTCCGCGGCATGGCCGGTCTTCTTCTTGCGCGTGATGTTGTGCCGCGCCAAGAACCGCCACACTGTTCCATAGCCGAAGCCGACGCCGTGGCGCTCTCGGATTTTATCGCGCAATTCCATGATCGTCATGTCCGTCTTCGCCGCGATCCGCGCGAGGATGAAATCGGCGTGAGCCTCGATGCGCCGCGATCGGCGATCGCCGCCCATCTTCAAAGGCGCGACCTCTCCCGTGGTCTCGACGCGCTTCGCCCAACGAACGGCGGTCGCCGGACCGATATCGAACCGCGCCGCCACCTGGCGACGCGACATTCCGCCAGCGATCGCCTTCATCACCTTCTCGCGAATATCCATCGACAACGCCATAATCCCCTCCCAACCCTTGGCTCCGCCCATGCTCAACGGCTCACTTCGGATATGGGAATCCCCGGCACTATATTGAATCCTCAATTGAATTGGCATGCTCGGATAGCGCTCTAGGACCAGCCCTCACTCAAACCAGTCGGCGCATGGGGCAACTTTATCCGCGATAATCTTCCGCTCTGTCGCGGGCAAGCCGCTTGACTGCGGTATCTCATCCCGAGACAATAATCCCTTGCTACCGGCTTCCATTTGGAGGATCATTTCGATATTCGAATAAATCTCCGAGCTAACAAACTGAAGCTCCCCACCCTCGGTGGGGCCTTGCATCAAGATTTTGGGCACCAATGGATATGCAATGACAGCAGTTCCTCCAGACCGCGAGCCAAATTTTTTGGGTTGGGTAAGACGGAATACAGGCCGAGTTTTGGTCATTCTTTTATGTTTTTCGGCAGCGATCGCCGTGGTTGTTTTCGGCCAAGGTTACCTGAACTACGAAGGTCTTCCGGTACAAACGGCACAAAAAAAAGAGTCACTGCGGATAGAACCCGATTCGGCAAAGGAAATAATAGACCCCCGTGTCGTCGATATATTTTACGCAACTAATCGACTTAAGCATCAGGTTCAAGAAGAACTCAGTTATAGCGGGGAACGTGCTGACCAGTTGTCGTTTGGCACAGCGAGGGTTCGCGTGCCTGACAACCACATTGAAGGTTCCGTCGAACGGCCTTGGCGCTTTAGTGTTCTAACCATCGAGTTTGGGAAAAACGAGAATGAGAAGGATCATTTCGTAATACGAGAACTGCGAGAACTCGACCGCGCAAGTTTTATTGAGACCATACGTCTAACAGAAAAAGATACTGCGCTAGTTTTTGTTCATGGCTACAATAATTCGTTCGAAGACGGCCTCTTCCGCTTAGCTCAAATCGTCTTCGATGGACAGTTGTTTGATATATTACCTATCCTGTTTTCTTGGCCTTCAAAAAATGAAACGATGGCCTATAGCTACGATGGCGATAGCGCAGAAATTTCAACTGAATACTTTACTGAGTTATTGAAAATGTTGCAGAGGGAAGCTGGCATCAAGACAGTTCATATTATTGCCCATAGTATGGGCAACCGAATCGTGTTGAATGCGATTGATAAAGCAGTGGAACAGCTAAAAATTCAACCACTGGGAGAGCTTATTTTCGCGGCGGCTGATATCGACCGCAAAAGGTTTATCCAACTGGCGAAAACAGTCCGAAAAGTCGCCAGAGGTATGACGTTGTATGCCTCATCAGACGATGAAGCTTTATGGTGGTCTCAAAAGGTTGCTTTCCAGATGCCTCGCGCAGGTACCGTGACAAAAGACGGTCCTGTTATTACAGCAGGCGTCGAGAGCATTGACATGACTGTAACCAATAAAGCGAAATCCCGTCGAGAAAATATCCGAAGCCTTGATTTATTTGGATTGAATACTCACAACACGTTTGTAAGTCCAGTAATTGTCGACATCTCGCGATTAATAGCGAAAGGCGAGCACCCGCCGCACGTGCCGACGTCAAAAATCCACAGGATTCCAGAGCGTGTTGCCGTCCCGAAATATTGGAGATACGTGGACTGACTAACGTATGTTACCGGCACTGCTCGAGGCGGCCCAAGGGGCCAAAGGAGGAGATGGAGAGTTACCCGTCATGCCGGCGGTGACGCTGGTTTGGCCGTCCAAAAAAACGACGGCAATTACAGCTTCCATGGACATCCTTGATCTGATCGTTGGGTTCTGGCCCACATAAATATCGATTGTCCGAGGCTTGTAGGCAAAAACACTCCTGTTCGACTCTGCTTGGCGTTTGTTCTAACATCTATTGGCTGCGAAGATAGTCCAAGCATGGTTTCGGATTTTGTTTGAAGAACTTAGGAGGAACGAGAATGCATTTGGGCTCCACAATCGATGTTATGCAAGCCGCCGTCGCTAACAAGCTAAGTGCGGAATTGAGTAGCAAGGGTTCGGTGACTGTGCCCGACGTGACACCGGAAGAAATTCACGAGTTGCATACATATATGAAATCACCGGAGGTCGTGGCTCTGGTGGCTAAATTGCAGCAGCAACACAAAGAAACCCCGTTACTGAGATTGCACCCGACGGCCCAGCAAATGCTGGTATCCAGCGGCCAGAATTGGACAGACGACCAGCGCCTCGCCCTTGGCATTGGTACCGGCGTGGCGACGGGCGGAGGGCTCAGCCTGATGTTCACCTCGCTCCGCGGAGGGGCGCCTACCTACGTCTTCGGTTTGGGCGCTATGTTGGTTTGCGGTGCCCTAGCAGGAGCGGTGGCAGGCAAGGTGATTCCCGAACTCCACATAGGCCCCGAGGGGATTAGCCTCAGAGGTTGAAAATGAATCCGCGCGTGGGGCTTGTTGAGCGTGTCCGTCGTCAGAATATTTGAGACAGGTGGCTGCGTGATTTAATGGAGGACGCTGCTCATCTGACGGTTGATTTTATGCGGCGGTCAATTGGTGTTGCAAGCGTCGGTTTTGGATTGTGATGCGTTTGATCCTTTCCCGTTGGACGAGGATTTTTTGGCCGCGTCCGAAGTAGACGTCGGCGGGCGTGAGATTGCCCAAACTCTCGTGATATCGTCGCTGGTTATAGTGTTTTATGAAGGCGGCGATCTTGGCCTCGAGATCGCTTGGAAAATAATAGTTTTCCAATAAGATGCGGTTCTTGAGCGTTTGATGCCAACGCTCAATTTTGCCTTGCGTCTGGGGATGATAGGGCGCGCCGCGCACATGCTCGATGTTGCGTTCGCCCAGCCACTTCGCCAGATCCGCCGAGATGTAGGACAAGCCATTGTCCGACAGCAACCGCGGCCTGTGAACGACGTGAACCTGATCCAAGCCGGACGCTTGCAACGCCAAATCCAGTGTTTCCGTGACATCCTCGGCCTTCTGTCGATGGCGGTGAAAATCCGCGCATAGATGGCGCGGTCGCGATCTTGGCAGCTTCCTCGGGGCTTGCCGAGACGATGATGAACGCGGGGCTGGTGATCAGATCATGGGCCTTGAGCAATCGATAGACCGAGGCCTCCGACACGAAGTAGCGTTTCGTGTCCACGAAGCGCGCCGCCAGCTCGCGCGGCGACAGCTCGGGCTCGTCGAGCGCAAGCTCGACGATCTCGTCGCGCACCTTCGCGGGGATGCGGTTCCATACGCGCGACGGCCTGGGACTGTCCTGAATTTCGTGTGTGATCTGGGCACAATGGGAACGAAGGAGTTCTCCCATGGCCCGACGCAAGGAACCGAAAATCCCCGACGCGCTACTCGACCAGCTTTTGGCCGGCGCGGATGCGAAAACAGCGTTTGATCCCAATGGTTTGCTCGACGAGCTGAAGAAGGCGCTGGCCGAGCGGGCGCTGAACGCCGAGATGGATCATCATCTGACGACCGGCGAGCCCGGCAACAGCCGCAACGGCTATGGCAAAAAGACCGTGACGACCGACACGGGCCGGATCGAGCTGGAGATTCCGCGCGATCGGCAATCGAGCTTCGATCCGCAGCTCATCGCCAAATATCAGCGCCGTTTCCCTGGCTTCGACGAGAAAATCGTCTCCATGTATGCGCGCGGCATGAGCGTGCGGGAGATCGCCGGACATTTGCGCGATCTTTACGGCGTGGAGGTTTCGCCCGATCTGATCAGCGCCGTCACCGACGCCGTTCTCGACGAGGTCGCCGCGTGGCAGGGGCGTCCGCTCGAAGCCGTTTATCCGATCGTCTTCTTCGACGCGCTGCGCGTCAAAATCCGCGACAAGGGGCTCGTCCGCAACAAGGCCGTTCACGTCGCTCTGGGCGTCCGCGCCGACGGAACCAAGGAGATTCTCGGCCTCTGGCTCGAACAGAACGAAGGCGCCAAATTCTGGCTGCGCGTCATGAACGAGCTGAAAAACCGTGGCGTCGAGGATATTCTCATCGCCGTCGTCGACGGTCTGAAGGGCTTTCCGGAAGCGATCCTTTCCGTCTTCCCCGAGGCGCAGGTCCAGACCTGCATCGTGCATTTGCTGCGCAACAGCCTCGACTTCGTCTCCTACAAGGATCGCAAGGCCGTGGCTGCGGCGTTGAAAACCATCTATCGCGCCGACGACGCCACGGCGGGCGAAGCGGCGCTTGCGGCTTTCGAGGCCTCGGAATGGGGCAAAAAATATCCGGCGATCGGCCAGAGCTGGCGTAGGGCCTGGGGCGAGGTAGTTCCCTTCTTCGCCTTTCATCCCGACGTGCGGCGGCTGATCTACACCACCAACGCCATCGAGGCACTGAACTCGAAACTGCGTCGCGCCGTGCGCGCCAGAGGCCATTTTCCAACCGACGAGGCCGCGACGAAATTGCTGTTTCTGGTCTTGAACAAAAGCGAAAAAGAATGGACCATGCCCGCCCGTGAATGGTCCATCGCCAAAGCCCAGTTCGCTATTCTCTTCGGCGAGAGATTCACAAAGGCGATGAACTGACGATGTTCAACCGCCCAGACCATACACAGAATTTCTGACAGGCCCGACGGCCTGGGTGATTTGTCTTTCAGCGCCTCCAGCCCGCCGGCCCGATAGAGATCACACCATCGATAAAAAGTCGCGCGCGGGACGCCGAGCTTTTCCAGCGTTCGGCGCGCCGACAGATGCGATTGTTCGACGAGTCGGATAATCTCCAGCTTTTCGGAGGCGGGATATCTCATTCCTCGCCTCCCCCATCCGCGATCATGCTTTTTTTGAGCAGCCGCAATTCGAGCGCCTGCTCGGCGACGACTTCCTTCAACTCCCGAGCTTCGCGACGCAGGTCCTTGACCTCGCCGCTCGTCGCCGCCCGCGCCGTATCGCCGGCAAGACGTCGCTTGCCGGCCTCCAGAAACTCCTTCGACCAAGCATAATACAAACTCTCGGCGATGCCTTCGCGTCGACACAGTTCCGCGATGCCGTGCTCGCCGCGCAGACCGTCCAGCACGATGCGGTTTTTCTCCTCGGCGGAATACTGCCGGCGCGTCGCCCGGCGAATGTCTTTTACGACCTGCTTGGACGGCGATTTCGGAGTTCCGGATTTCTGGCTCATCTTCACTCCTCGATGGTTACGATGAGCCAGAAATCCTCCTTTCTTCAACCCGCCCCGTTTGTGTCAAAGGCGCTGACGCGGGACATGCAACGACCACGTTTTAGCACTTCAGATGCTGTCGGTAGCGGGGCCGTTCCACACCATCAATCAGGATGGGAATCTCATCCAGATTGACGCGCCACAAACAGACGGACAAACCATCCCAACGGTCGCCTGCCCTGAGACTTGGGCATCGGAGGATTGCCGTGGCGGGTCGATAGCGACGGCCATCCGCTGCACGGAAACATCGTCATCTCCGTCAGGATCGAACAGTTCGAACCGCGAGCGGTCCGCTATAACTACTTCTTTGTCTACTGCGTTCTCACCGACGGAAAATATGCCTGCTTCGGCTTTCCCGAATTCGTCTCGCTCGGCACCCTCGATCGCGTCGGCGCCAAAATCGGATTGACCGATCTCAGCAAGCGCAGCGGCGTCAGCATTTCGATGATTTGCGATATGCAAAAAGGTCGGCGCCGCCCGAACGAAAAAGGTCGCCAATGCTCTCGGAATCCTTGCCGTTCTCGGCTGGGAGCCGATTCCCGAATGGCGGGGTCCGGAAGACGAGAAGAAGCCGCGTTCATCCAAATCGAGGAGTGAACTGCTCAAAAATTATATGCGCCAAAGTCGCGAGAATCGCGTGTCCCTTGCTTCGTTCCACTCCATCATCAAACATGACAAAGGAGACCCAACATGCGCACACAAAAATTCGACTTCAAATCCCTACTCGACTTCCTCACGCATCTCTTCACCGTCCTCTTCGGCGGCGCGAAAAAAGCCGCGAAATTCACTGGCTCCGCCGCCGTCCATGTCGCTGAGGACGTCGGCACCGTCGCCGCCGGCGTCGCCAAGGTCGGCGTCTGGACCGTCGCCAGTCCGCTTTTAATCGCCGAGAATCTGCTTAAGGCGGCTCCGACACCCGAACCGGCTCCCGATCCAACCGCGCAAATGGTAGATGTTTTGGTCGCTCGTGAAGTCCGGGAAAACGAGAAGCTGAAGGACGAAGCGGCTAAGCGGGCCGCCGACGACGCCGAGGACGAGCAAGAAAACGACGAAGAGCCTTGTTCTGGTCTTGCAATGTGATGAGGCAGCTTAGCGCCGCCGCCGTCCTTGCAGTCGATGCATCCCGAGCCGCGGCGCGATCAGCCGCGGCTTTGTTGTCGGCGGCATGCGCGCAAGCAAATCCATAGAGGGTTCCCCAGTCCAAGCTTTGCATGGATCGTGCTCCGTTGTTGGAGACACCATGGCACGAAAGGTCCTCGACGCCTTTAAGCGGACATCGACGATTGTATGGATCCGTCAGATTTCCCTCGGGCGAACGAGCCACGCGTCATAAGACAAGTCCCCGACGCGATGAAACACCCTCGCCCTGCACACCTTCGATCGCACGTCATATCCGCGCCCATTTAAAACTTCAAACGCGATCGACACGATGTTCCCGATCTCCGACATCCTTGCCGGCGGCTGCGGCTGCTCGATGGCGGTATGCACGGACGACTTGAAGCGTTGCGCGAGCAGCTTCTTAACCGCCAGTGCAATCGCGGCGTCGATGTCGCGGGTCTGCGGAAGCCTATCCACATTATCGCGGATGGCTTGCTCGAATTTACGATTTCGGTCGGCGCGTCGGCGGTCATCTAAGCTCATATCCGCAAGCTAAATCATGCCTTAGCAAGCGACAACAGAATCCCTCACGTGAAGCCCTCACAACACATCCCCCGTTACCTATTCCGAGTCCCTCACAACTGTCGCAACCGGTAACACTTTTGTGGCAAACTTTTTGGGGCCGTTTTTCGAAAACCGACCTCCACAATCGGCCTATAAACGCGATTTCGATGCCCGGACGTATAAAGTATCCTCCCGCGTGCAAAACCTCACAGAAATCGATCCCAGACCCTTTTTCGCAATTTGATAATAACAAATCGGCGCCGAATGCTCGATTTTATGCGCCATAACGCCTTGAATATAATAGTATTACGCGAACCGTAACTCATGGAGACGACACCGCGAGTTGGCGTACTGTTACGGTGACCGGAACGTTCTCCGCATGATCCATGCAATCGAGGACGTGCACGGCGGGGGCCCGTTCATCCGACCACCTACCGGCAAGTTTCGCCTGCAATACCGTGACGGTTCATCACGAAGCAGGCCGAAAATGAATGTAATTTCCCCGATAAAGCGTGACGGCAGCGTCACGGTTCCTGAATCCGATCCCTTCGTGCGCGCCGGCCTCGTCCTGTTTGCGCTTAGACGTTCGCACGGCGCGGTGACTGAGTGGGGATGCGATCCCATAGCGCCAAACCGCGGGTCGAAGACACCTGACGGGGGGAGCGCATGCGGTTCTTCTGACCCAGCTTCTGGTTATTGCGCGGCGCGAACTGGGACGCCGCGGCGACCAGCACCGCCTCGCGTACATCCGAACGCGTGCGCTCTGTGGCGTCGAGCGTCCGCGGACGAGTGCGGATCGGATTCCTGACCCTGCGATTCCCGCACGCGAATAAGCGGACGAGGGTGCCCGAGACGCCCGCGGAAGCGACCAACTGCCGGCGCCTACCGCTGCCTCCCGCAGAGCAACTCGCGAAGAGCCGTGGGCGCCGCGATGGTTCGATCTGATACAGATGTTTCGAGCGACATGCCTCTTTGAGGCAAATACAAAAATGATTCTGTCAACTTGGTTTAAGGT
Source organism: uncultured Alphaproteobacteria bacterium (assembly GCA_963699455.1). Lineage (GTDB taxonomy): Bacteria > Pseudomonadota > Alphaproteobacteria > Rhizobiales > Beijerinckiaceae > Methylocystis. Next base: position 918,389 of record CAVOTY010000008.1, read on the forward strand.
GTCAACATTGTTTTCGAAGCATAATGCCGTCAATCTAAATTCTGGAAAGGGATGGCGGGGGAGATATTATCACAATGATAATATCTCTGTTCCTGAGTCGTTCTAATTCAAGGGAGCGTGACAAATTGTTTATCGCATTTTGTTTCGAAAATAGCTTCCAAAATTGTATTGACGGATGGAGAAAAGCGCGGTTGCTTGAATGCATCGGGGCCGACACAGTCCGCGATGCGATCGCCACTCACCATGCATTGAAGCGCACGATGCTCGATCACTTGGACGGCATATTCGAAGAGCGAGCCGCCGCCTAACACAGAGGAACGAGGAATGGATGACGTCATCATTGAAATCGAGGTCTGCTGCCGCACGACGGATGGCGAGACGTTCAAGAAAGTCTTCTCCACACTGAACAACTCGAAGGCCGACAAGCACGCCAAGGCCTTGGTGAAGGAGCTGAAGAAGGACGAGGACGTGATCCCGGGGTCGATTAGGGTGCACGAGTTCTGGAACTGACGCCGTCAGCCGCCGGCGGGACAACGCAAACTGAAGGAACGATCATATGAGTGACAAAACCAAAAGGGTTAGGGTCTCCGACAAAGAAAGCAGGGATCTCCAAAACATCTGCCGCGTCGCCGCGGAGCGCTTCGAGGGGTGGGCGACGCAGTTCCGTAAGCTGGAACAGATGCCTCCCGTCGAGTCACGTAAGCTCGAAGACGGAAGAGTGTTTATCGGGCCTCCGACCGGAGAGACCGCCGCGCGGTTTGCGCAGCAGTTCGAGAGACAGGCCAAGGACGCCCATAGCTTCGCCGCGCTGTTCGGAGACTGCGATTCCTTCTCCGTCGCCGTCCCGGACTACGAAGACGCCTAACAACTCAAACTGAAGGAATACAGATCACGCAGACAAAAATCGGGATGACGACACGCACCCCCGAAGAGATCGCTGAATTGAAGAGGCAGCGGGCCCGCGCCGACATACATCCGTTGGCCTAGACGATCTGGCGCCATTCGTCCTCCAGGAACTCCGGCGACAGGCCGACATCCTTGCCGAAAGTGGTGATGGCGTCTTCCCACGCGTCATCCCGACGCTTGTCGTCGTCGAAGTAGAGGATTTCGCGCGTGTACCCACGGCGTCGGTGTTCGGCTCAGAACGAGGCAAAACTATCGGCTGGGGGAAGCAAAGTTTGTGCGCGGGTGCACTCAGCGAAGACATTTGAGGGGATCACGGCGAAAAAGCTTCCGATCGCCGAACGACGCGTTGGCGGAAACAGACTTAACGCCTTCCTTGGTTTCGCCGGCTCGTTGCGAACAAAACAAGAAATGTGGTTCAGTGGGGCCTCCTGCTTCACACACCGAACAATTCGATAGCGACTCCCTTGGCCTATCTTGAGAAACTCAACCCCGAACAGCGGCGGGCCGTCGAGCATGGCGTCCGCGAGAACGACCACGCGCCGGCTGGACCGCTGCTGGTCATCGCCGGCGCAGGATCGGGCAAGACCAACACGCTCGCCCACCGTGTCGCCCATCTGATCGTCAACGGCGCCGATCCCCGCCGTATCCTGCTGATGACCTTCTCCCGTCGGGCGGCGGGCGAGATGACGCGCCGCGTCGAGCGAATCTGCGCGCAGGCAATGGGCGCCAACACCGGCGTAATGACCGACGCGCTCGCGTGGGCTGGCACGTTTCATGGAATCGGCGCGCGAATCCTGCGTGACTATGCGGAGCAGATCGGGCTCGATCCCAATTTCACGATCCACGACCGGGAGGATTCCGCCGATCTCCTGAACCTCGCCCGCCATGAGCTTGGGTTCTCGAAGACGGAGAGCCGATTCCCCACCAAGGGAACCTGCCTCGCCATCTATTCCCGCGCCGTCAATGCGGAACTGGCGCTCGAAGACGTGCTGCGGGTCTCGTTTCCCTGGTGCGTCGGATGGCGGGCGCAGCTTCGCGACCTGTTCGCCGCCTATGTCGAGGCCAAGCAGGCGCAGAACGTCCTCGATTACGACGACCTGCTGCTCTATTGGGCACAGACCGTCGGCGAGCCGGCGCTGGCGGAGGACATCGGCGGCAAGTTCGACCATGTCCTAGTCGACGAATATCAGGACACCAACCGCCTCCAGTCCTCGATCCTGCTGGCGCTGAAACCCGGCGGACGCGGCCTCACCGTTGTCGGCGACGACGCGCAGTCGATCTACTCCTTCCGCGCCGCGACCGTCCGCAACATTCTCGACTTTCCAAACGCCTTCACCCCCGCCGCCGACATCATCACGCTCGACCGCAACTATCGCTCGACCCAGCCGATCCTAGCCGCAGCCAATGGGGTGATCGAACTCGCCTCGGAACGTTTCACCAAGAATCTTTGGACGGAGCGCCAGTCGGCGGAGCTTCCACGGCTCGTCAGCGTGCGCGACGAGGCCGACCAGGCCCGCTATATCGTCGAGCGCGCGCTGGAGGCCCGGGAAAGCGGAGTGGGACTCAAACAGCAGACCGTGCTGTTTCGCGCGTCCCACCATAGCGGCCCGCTCGAATTGGAGCTGACCCGCCGCAATATTCCCTTCGTCAAGTTCGGCGGGTTGAAATTTCTCGATAGCGCCCACGTCAAGGACATGCTGGCAATGCTGCGGTTCGTCCAGAACCCGCGCGACCGGGTGGCGGGTTTCCGCCTGATGCAGCTCATGCCCGGCGTCGGACCTTCTTCGGCGCAGCGCGTCCTCGACCTGATGGCAGACCAGTCAGATCCGATTTCCGGGCTCTCCGACATTCCGGCGCCACCGCGCTCGGGCGACGACTGGACTGCCTTCGTCGAAACCCTTCAGCGTCTTCGGTCGGGCGAGAGCGGTTGGCCCGCCGAAATGGAATGCGTGCGCCGCTGGTATGAACCGCACCTAGAACGGATTCACGATGACGCGACAACGCGGCTGGCCGACCTACTGCAACTCGAACAGATCGCCTCGGGCTATCCGTCACGGGAACGGTTTCTCACCGAATTGACGCTCGACCCGCCGGACGCCACCAGCGATCACGCCGGCGCGCCGCTGCTCGACGAGGATTATCTGATCCTATCGACAATTCATTCCGCCAAGGGGCAGGAATGGAAGTCGGTCTTTGTCCTCAACGCCGTGGACGGCTGCATCCCCTCCGATCTCGGCACGGGGACGACGGCGGAAATTGAAGAGGAGCGGCGGCTGCTCTATGTCGCCATGACGCGGGCGAAGGACAGCCTGCATATTGTCGTGCCGCAGCGCTTCTTCACACATGGCCAGCATGCCCAGGGCGATCGCCACGTCTACGCCTCGCGGACCCGCTTCATCCCGGCCAAGCTGCTGCATCACTTCGAATGCCTGACATGGCCGCTGGCGACGACTGAGGCGGGCGAGCGGCAAGACGCCAGACAGGTGCGCGTCGATGTCGGGGCAAGGATGCGCGGCATGTGGCGTTAAGGGAGATCGCGGCCCGTGTGCAATTTGTATGCGATGACGACCAGCCAGCAGGCGATCCGCGAGATCGCCGGCGCCATGCGTGACCAGACCGGCAACCTGCCGCCTTTCCCCGCCATCTTTCCCGACTATGCCGCCCCGATCATCCGCAACCTGCCCGAGGGGCGTGAATTGACGATGGCGCGATGGGGAATGCCATCGCCGGTGTTTGCGCTGAAGGGCAGGAATTCTGATCCGGGCGTCACCAACGTTCGCAACGTCGCGTCTCCGCATTGGCGGCGTTGGCTCGGGATCGAACACCGTTGCGTCGTGCCCTTCACCAGCTTTTCCGAGAACGAGGCGCTGCCGGACGGATCGAAACCTCCGGTCTGGTTCGCGCTGGACGAGACCAGGCCGCTGGCGTTCTTCGCCGGCATCTGGACCCGCTGGACCTCGGTCAGAAAGGTGAAGGAAGGCGAGACGACCAACGACATCTTCGCGTTCCTGACGACCGAGCCGAACCAGCTTGTCGGCGCGATCCACCGCAAGGCGATGCCGGCGATCCTGACGACGCGCGAGGAGATCGACCTGTGGATGACCGCGCCCACCATGGAGGCGCTCAAGCTTCAGCGACCCTTGGCCGACGCCGCCCTCAGGATCGTCGGCAGGGGCGGAAAGAAGGACGAGGGAGGCCTTGCGGCCTGACGATCATGCTCGCGCCGGGGATCGTTTCAGACAGGGGGATTACCGACGCCGACGGGCGGGAGCGCAACGTCGCCTATGAACCCGCGCGCCAGCGCAAGATCATCCACTTCGACATGGACGCCTTTTACGCCTCCATAGAGCAGCGCGACAATCCGGAGCTGCGCGGCAGGCCCGTCGCCGTCGGCGGCTCTCGCGAGCGCGGCGTCGTCGCGGCGGCGAGCTAAGAAAGCACGGATATCGTGGGTCTATGATTGGGCTGGCGTGGTGTTGACGTGGCCTATTTCCGTCACAAACGAGCAGGCGGAAATGGACATGCCTCTAAAACGCGTCTGAAGGCACTTATTGTGGTCTTCGATGTGCGGGATGATGTTCGTATCAGCCGGATCGCGGGAAGTGAATTGTAGGGCATCCTGGCGGGCGACTTGTTTGGCGGCATGCGCGACAAAAGTGCGCCTGCTGCTGCCCTCGCGTCCTTTCCACCGTGCCCTCCCATCCGGCCCCATGAAAAACGCCCTCGATTGACTCCCACTGCATATCGGAACAAATATAGAACACATCATTGCCAAGCGAGCCGAAAGGGACATGGGCACGTCCGTCGCCACACCCATCGTCGAGGAACTTCGCGAGCGTATCCAGCGCCTCGAAGGCAGCCCCGCGCGTCGGCGAACCGCGTTGTCATTCGGGCTCAAGGAGATCGACCGGCGCCTGCCAGAGGGCGGCTTGGCGCTCGGCGCCCTGCATGAGGTCGCCGGCGGCGGCAATGGCGCGGTCGATGGCGCGGCGGCGGCATTGTTTGCAGCGGGTATCGCCGCGCGGACGCGCGGCCAGGTGCTGTGGTGCGTCACCCGCAAGGATCTTTTCGCGCCGGCCCTCGCTCAGGCCGGGCTGGCGCCTGACCGGGTGATCTATCTCGAGGCGTCCGATGAGAAATCGGTCCTCGCCTGTTTCGAGGAAGGATTGCGGCATGGGGGGCTCGGCGCGGTCGTCGCCGAAGTCGCGCGGCTTTCGATGACGGCCTCCCGCCGGCTTCAGCTTGCGGCGGAAGGCTCCGGCTCCATCGGCATCGCCATACGGCGCTGGCGGCGTCAGACCGAGGCCGCCGATTTCGGCCAGCCGACGGCCTCCGTCACGCGCTGGCGCGTCAGCGTTCTCCCGTCAACGCCATTGCCTGTTGCCGGCGTGGGACGCGCCCGATGGCATGTCGAGTTGATCCGCTGTCGCGCCGGCGAAAGCGCGGATTTTGAGTTGGAGTCCTGCGATGCCAAGGGTCGTCTCGCTGTTCCTGCCGAGCTGGCCCACGGATCGGATGAGAAGGAATCTCGGCGCCGCCGCGCCGCCGGCTGAAACGCCGCTCGTCCTGATCGGACGCGAGGGAAGACGACGGGTGGTGCTGGCGGCGGACGCCGCAGCGCTGCGGGCGGGCTTGCGCGTGGGGATGGCGGCGACCAAGGCGCGGGCGCTGGTCTCTGGCCTGACCATTATGGATGCGGAGCCGGAGGCCGACGCGCGGGCGCTCGAACGGTTGGCGATCTGGGCGCTGCGGCGCTACGCGCCGATCGTCGCCGCCGATCCGCCGGATGGACTGGTCGTCGACACGACCGGCGCCGCTCATCTCCACGGCGGTGAAGGCGCCATGGTGACGGGGATGGTCGAGCGACTCGCCGCCTCCGGCATCGCCGCGCGCGCCGCGCTCGCCGATAGCTGGGGCGGCGCCCACGCCCTCGCCCGCTATCTGGCGCGACCGTCGATCGTCATCGCGCCAGGCGAAACCGCGACGGCAATTCTCGATCTACCCATCGCCGCGCTGCGCCTGCCCAAGGAGATGGTGGAAAGCCTATGCGTCCTCGGCTTTGAACGCATCGGCGAGTTGGCGGCGAAACCCCGCGCGCCTTTGACGCTTCGTTTTGGTCCGGAACTCGGACGGCGTCTCGATCAGGCCTTGGGGCGGATCGCCGAGCCGATCGATCCGGTGCGCTCGCCCGACCTCATCGAGGTTCGCCGCGGCTTCGCCGAGCCGATCGGCGCCCCCGAAACCATCGCCCGCTATACCGGGAGGCTCGTCGCGCAGCTCTGCGAGGCGCTCGAGGCCAAGGGCCTCGGTGCACGGCGTCTCGATTTGCTGTTTCACCGGGTCGACAATCATATCGAGGCGATCAGGATCGGAACGGCGCTGCCGGTGCGCGATGTGAAGCGTTTGACTCGGCTGCTTTGCGACAGGATCGAAACCGTCGCTCCGGGTTTTGGCATCGAGATCATGACGCTTGCCGCCACGCTCGCCGAGCCGCTTGCGCCGAAGCAAACGATCTCATCGCTAACCGAAAAACCGGAGGCGGACGTCTCCGCCCTCATCGACACGCTCGCCAATCGCGTCGGCGAAAGGCAGATCTATCGCATCGCGCCAGTGACCAGCGACGTGCCAGAGCGGTCGGTCCAGAAGATCGCGCCATTGGCGCCGACTGTTGGCGCGGGGTGGCCGGACCATTGGCCGCGTCCAGCCCGGCTTCTTGCGAACCCGGAGCCGATCGAGACGGTCGCGCTGCTGCCCGACCATCCGCCGGTCACCTTTAGCTGGCGCGGCGTCCGCCGCCGCGTGAAACGCGCCGATGGTCCGGAGCGCGTCTTCGGCGAATGGTGGAAGCGCGACGCCGAGCTGATCGCGGTGCGCGACTATTTTCAGGTCGAGGACGAGGCCGGCGAGCGCTTTTCGATCTTTCGCGCCGGCGACGGCGAAGACGCCGCGACCGGCTCGCAGCGGTGGTTTATGCACGGGATCTTCGGATGAGCGCCACGCGCTATGTCGAGTTGCACTGCACCTCGCATTTCTCGTTTTTGCGCGGGGCGAGTTCCTGCGAGGAATTGTTCGAGCAGGCCGCCGCGCTGAGCATCGAGGCGCTGGCGATCGTCGACCGCAATTCGCTCGCCGGCATCGTCCGCGCGCATGAAGCGGCGAAGTCGACGGGCGTGCGACTGATCGTCGGCTGCCGACTCGATCTCGTCGACGGCATGTCGGTCCTCGTCTATCCGACCGACCGGCCCGCCTACGCACGGCTGTGCCGATTGTTGTCACTGGGCAAGAAGCGCGGCGGCAAGGCGCGGTGTCGTCTCGATTGGTCCGATCTCGTCGCCCATGGCGAGGGCCTGATCGCGGTCCTTGTCCCCGACGAGGCGGACGACATCTGCGCCGTGCGCCTGCGCCGTCTCGCCGAGGCCTTTGGCGACCGGGCCTATATGGCGCTGACGCTGCGGCGGCGACCGAACGACGCGCTGAGACTCCACGAACTGTCGAACATGGCTTTGCAGGCGCATGTGCCGACCGTCGTCACCAACGACGTTCTCTTCCATATCCCGGCGCGCCGCGTTCTTCAGGATGTCGTGACCTGCATCCGGCACAATTGCACCATCGACGAGGCGGGGTTCCGCCGCGAGCGTCATGCCGACCGTTATCTGAAGCCGGCGGAGGAGATCGCGCGGCTGTTCTGCCGCTACCCGGAGGCTCTGGCGAGGACACTGGAAATCGCGGCGCGTTGCTGCTTCTCGCTAGATGAATTGGCCTATCAATATCCCGAGGAGCGGACCATGCCGGGTCGCACGCCGCAGCAGGCGCTCGAACACCTCACCTGGGAAAGCGCGGCTTTGCGTTATCCCGAGGGCGTGCCGGACAAGGTGACGGCGATCCTGAAGCATGAGTTGCGACTGATCGAAACCCTGCAATATGCGCCTTACTTTCTCACGGTGAATGCGATCGTTCGCTTCGCGCGCAGCCGGGACATCCTTTGTCAGGGCCGCGGCTCCGCCGCCAACAGCGCGGTTTGCTATGTGCTCGGGATCACCTCCATCGACCCCGAACGCAACGACCTGCTGTTCGAGCGTTTCGTCTCGGAGGAGCGGCGGGAGCCTCCGGACATCGACGTGGACTTCGAGCATGAGCGGCGAGAAACCGTCATGCAATGGGTGTTCGAAACCTATGGCCGCGATCATGCCGCGCTCTGCTCGGTGGTGACCCGCTATAGGGCCAAGGGCGCGCTTCGCGATGTCGGCAAGGCGCTCGGCCTGCCCGAGGATCTGATTAAAATGCTGTCCTCGCAAATCCGCGGCTGGTCGAACGAAGGCGTCGAACCCAAGCATGTCGAGGAGTTGAACCTCAATCTCGGCGATCGGCGCCTGCGCCTCGCCCTGGATTTGGCCCGCGAGTTGATCGGCGCGCCGCGCCATCTTTCGCAGCATCCCGGCGGCTTCGTGCTGACCCACGACCGCCTCGACGAACTCGTTCCCATCGAGCCCGCCGCCATGAAGGACCGCCAAGCCATCGAATGGGACAAGGACGACATCGACGCGCTGAAATTCATGAAGGTGGATTGCCTAGCGCTCGGCATGCTCTCCTGCATGAAGCGCGGTCTCGACCTCTTGGCGGAGCATAAGGGCATTGCTCTGGACCTCGCGACCATCCCCGCCGAGGACCCCAAAACCTATGCGATGATCCGCAAGGCCGACACGCTCGGCACGTTCCAGATCGAGAGCCGGGCGCAGATGTCGATGCTGCCGCGGCTCAAGCCCCGCACTTTTTACGATCTCGTCATCGAGGTGGCTATCGTTCGTCCTGGCCCGATCCAAGGCGACATGGTCCATCCCTATCTGCGCCGGCGCGAGGGCCGGGAACCTGTCGACTATCCCACGCCCGAGCTTGAAAAGGTGCTGGGAAAAACCCTCGGCGTGCCGTTGTTTCAGGAACAGGCAATGCGCGTCGCCATCGAATGCGCGGGCTTCACCCCCGGGGAGGCCGACCAGCTCCGCCGGAGCATGGCCACCTTCAAACACACCGGCGGCGTCTCGAAGTTCCGCGACAAGCTGATCGCCGGCATGGTGGCCAAGGGATACCAGCCGGAGTTCGCGGAGAAAACGTTCAACCAGTTGGAGGGATTCGGCAGCTACGGTTTCCCGGAAAGCCACGCGGCGTCTTTCGCGCTGATCGCCTACGCTTCTTCCTGGCTGAAATGCCATCATGCCGATGTGTTCTGCGCGGCGCTGCTCAACGCGCAACCGATGGGGTTCTACGCGCCCGCCCAAATCGTCAGGGATGCGCGCGACCACGGCGTCGAGGTCCGGCCCGTCTGCGTCAACGCCTCGCGTTGGGACTGCACATTGGAGCCGACCGATCGGGAGGACCGTTTCGTCGTCCGACTCGGCTTTCGCATGGTGCATGGACTCGCCAATGGCGCCGCCGCCGCCATCGTCGCGGCAAGGGCGGATCAACCTTTCGCCTCGGTCGACGATCTTTGGCGGCGCGCCAATGTCCCCGCCGCCGCCCTGGTTCAGATCGCCGAGGCGGACGCCTTCCGGCCCTCGCTCCAACTCGCCCGCCGCGACGCCCTTTGGGCGATCAAGGCGCTGCGCGACGAGCCGTTGCCGCTTTTTGCCTCGGCCTCGGCCCGCGAGGGGGAAACCGTTCCGGAAATCCGCGAGCCTATAGTCGCGCTACGACCGATGACCGCTGGCGGCGAAGTCGTCGAGGACTATGGCCATGTCGGGCTGTCGCTCCGCAATCATCCCGTGTTCTTTCTGCGTGAAGAACTTCGGCGCCAGCGCGTCGTCACCTGCGATGAAGCCATGCTGACGCGGGACGGGCGCTGGGTCGAGGTTGCCGGACTTGTTCTCCTGCGACAGAGGCCGGGCACCGCCAAGGGCGTCATGTTCATTACGATCGAGGACGAAACCGGCATCGCCAATCTCATCGTCTGGCCGTCAGCGTATGAGAAGCAACGCCGCATCATCCTTTCCGCCGGGATGCTCGGTGTCCGTGGCCGCGTTCAGCGCGAGGGTGAGATCGTCCATATTATCGCCCATTGGCTGACGGATATGTCCGGCAGCTTGGCGAAAATAGGCGCCACGTGAACTTGCAATCAGCAGCGCGGTTCGAAAACATGCGGGCCGAGGCGCCGCCTTCAGCCCGAGTCGCGGACAGGAAGCCACCGTCGTTTTTCAAGAAGGATCCATGGCGACACAATCATCGACGCCCCCGCGCCGGAGGGAATGAGGGCGTCGACCTCGTCACTCTCGCCGCATGCGACAGCAGTTTCGGCGAAACGACGCCGGACGAGGGGTTGATGGCCTTGGCGGACGCCTTCGTTGCCACAGGCGCGGCGACGGTGGTCGCCGCATCCTTTGAGTTGGATGACGCCAGCACGACGGAGTTCATGCAGGATTTCTATGAACTGCTTTTGGCCGGACGAAGCGTCGAGGCCGCCTTGCGATAGGCTCAATCGTCATGGGGCGGTGCAGGTCGTCACCCGCGTCCATGGGCCTCCTATAATGTCAAATGTCATAGGTCGATCCGGCGTCACGATCTCACCAGCGCGATGATCCAGAATCCGATGGAGTTCATTCGATATTGCGGCCCTCAGGCGTGACGACCTCGGCGCGCGTGCGTTCGAAGGTCTTGATTCGTCTCCGAGAGTCCGATCGCGAATCAAAGGGCGGCCCTTGCGGCTCAGCCAAAACTTCCAAACCAAGCCGGACGGATGATCGTCAATACCTCACCCCCCAAACCTTACTTGGAAGCTCAAGTTTCTCGGCAGGCTCACGTGCAAACCGTCAAGCGATACATCTTAAGACTCAGGGGGCCGCGGGAGAAAATCTCGCCGGCGTTTGGCAAGCCGCCTTAGGACATTAATGCCCTCTCGTCCGGGCTCATTGATAATTGCGAGGTATCGCACTTCCGGTTCACGCTCTCGTGCCACAGTTACAGGGACTTTCCGTCATGTTTGGGGGGCAGGCGTCTCAGCTCCCACAGTAACGGCTTCGGTCAGTAGTGGTTACGATGCCATGCCGCGCGTAGCCATAATCAATTGGGTGCCCTTGCGCGGCGGTACCCGGAAGGAAACAAGGCGGCGCCGCGCCGGACGGCGCGGTAACGCGCGGGGAGGCGGTCGTCAAGCTGGCGCCGCTGCCGTGTCGAACCCCAAGAAGTGCCAAGCGGCGAGCATCTCGACGCAATCCTCGTTCGACGGCGGAGTGGTCGCATGCGCCCCCCAATAGACCTTATTGACAAGCTCGCTCCCGATCATCGCCTGGAGCCTGTCCCGGTCACCGCCTGCGCCGTCCAAGGCATAGCGCAGGTTGTCGGGCGCGCTATGCTTGTCGTCCTTCCAGAAGAAGGCGACCGAGTCCGCCAGTTCGGCAGGCGGCTTTTCAAGGCCCGGCGGTCGGCGGCGCCCGCCGGATCGAGGACGACGATGGTCGGGCCCAGTGACCGGATGTCCCTGACTTTGACGACCTTGCGGCGGATGATGACCCGGTCGACCAGTCGCGGCAAAATCGCCTCCCCGAAAATCGCGGTCGGGAAGGCGAACTTCTTCGCCGCCCGCCGGGCGAGCAGTCCGGCGTCCGCTGGATAGGCGACTCCTCGATCGCCGAGTGGATTTCCAGGCTGAGGAGAGGCGCCTGTATGCCGGTCGCATGGTTAGGACGGCCCGTTGGCGCGGAGGTGGAGCGGCGCCACGTGCCGGACAATGCGATGGTGTAACAGCCCGTCTCCCACCGCTTTCGAATTCTGCATGCGTCTATAGTTGGTGGCGCGGCTGTTTGAAGTGATCGCGAGTGCAGGCGATTTTTTTCTAAAATGCACGCCCGGCTACACTGCATGAGGCTCCTAGGCGCTTATAGCGATGACCTGAGGACGCATGGTGCCGACGCATGCCGACTTGGATTTTTTATCCCTGCTTGGATCGCCGGATTTCCGACTTTAGGCGGAGCCCAAATTGCCGGTTTTTGGCGCTTTGCCTCTAAAACACATCCTGGCCGCTTTTCAGCGGTTCCGATCGTCGTCGCGTGGTTTATATCGTCCAAGGTCGGCGAGGCCATTCCTAGAGCCTCTAGCCCGGTCGCATTTTGAGAAACGCGAAGGTGAAGTTTCTCGAGCGTCCAGATTCGCGACTTGCGTAAACGCTGCGATGGTAATCTTGCGGCAGTCGCTCACCCAGAGGCGGCGCGCAATCTCGCCTCCACGTCATCCCCTTGCGTCGACCTATGATTTGCAGCGGCTCCGCAGTCCAAGCACGACGCCATCGGTGTTCGCGAGCATTCAACGCACTCTTAATTGGTCTCCGAGGGACCGATCACAAATCAAATGCAGTTCATTGTTTTCAAATGAGCTTATGCAGCGAATCAAAGCGCAGCTTTTGCAGGCCAGCCAAAACTTCAAAATCAGGGCGACAGAATGATTGTCGAAGCCTCGCACCCTAAACCTTGCTGGGAAGCTGAGGTTTATCATCGGATTAACGGGCAAATCGTCACGCGATACATGGCTGTGCTAAGGGGCTGCGGGAGGAAATCTCGTCAAAGTTTGGCAAGCCGCCTCACGGCGTTCTGGCTCTCTCCGCGCATTCAGTACTCGCCAAGTATCTCGCCTAGGGTCCACGCCGCTCCCCCAATCATCACGGGGATTATTCGTAATATTTGGGGGCGGGTCCCTCAGCCATATCATCCGCCCCTTCCTTAGCAGTCATGATCGCGCTGCGCGTAGCGCTAATCAATTGAATTTTACTTAGCTTCGTAGGACAATCAATTCATGTAAACGCGTAAGACAAATCAGCGATGAGCGACGACGGACACGAAATCCCCGAGCACCCCGGCCCGACACCGTCGGCTTTTCATCCTCTCGCAGGATGGAAGCCGCGTGTTTCGACTCCTCTGAAGGGCTTGGCCGATGACGCGCGTCGCGGGCTGAATAATTTTGCAGCATCGGGGTCGATGAAACGGGCGCCGTCCGAAAGCGCATGTGCCTTCGCGAGGCGCATCGCCTCCGCTGGCCAGATCACGGAAGGCGCCGCCAAGGTCGTCCAGGCCCATCTATCTGAACAGGACCCACGTCGGGCGGACCTCGCGGCACAGCAGTTGGTGCACAAGCGTCGGCTGCTCGATTATCGCGACGCGGCAAAATTTCGTGGAGGCGATCCTACCAGGGTTCGAGGGGATCTCGGCGGTTGCACGTTGAGAGAGCATATACGCTCGGTAAGACCGAGTATCGCCGTCAACATTGGAGTTCTGCGCTCGCTCCGGCTCGACGGACCACGGAACGCTTACGATCTCCTCGTTTTCTGGACCCTTGTCGGCCTCGCGGCTTGCGGCCTCGCGAAACTGCCGCTCGTTCGGCTCGCGTCAATCACCGGCGGGTCTATCGACAGGGTAGCGCGATCGATTTCGAGGTTGTCCTCGATGTCCGCGGACTGCAAATTCGAGCCGACGCTACGTCAGCGGGAGTGGCTTTGCGAGGAAACGGTCATCCGGACGAGCATTGTGGATGATTGCGCGGACTGGAAATTGACGAAGCGGTTTTGGGAGATTCTTTTCCCCCGGAACGGAGGCGCCAGATACGCGCATGTCGACTTGTTGACCCTATCGCACCTGACTACGGTCGCGCAGGAACAATCATACAGATCCCTTCTCGCCGTGGCTGCCGATGCGAAGATCTGGCGGTCGTGGGGAGGTGTCTGCGATTGGATTATCTCGCCTCGCGACATCGCGAAGGCTTGGGGTCGTCAAACCGACGATGTCAAGGAGTTTCGCCGATATGCGCTGACACCCCTTAAGACGGCGCTCGAAAAGGCCGGCTCCCGGTTGAGGATCGATGAGCTGAGAGTCGACCGCGACAAGGCGGCTCAGGGGCGGAAAGCCAGCGAGATCACGATCGTCTTCCGCGTGCTGCCGGCCAGAGAATGCGAGCAGCCCGATTCCGGCGTCTATTTGAATAGAACCGTCCAAAGACAGCGCCAAGAGGGTGACGATCGAGTGGAATATCGAGGATCGGGCGTTATCGATTTGCACGCCCGAGCCGAACTTCACCGTAAGGCCGTGATCGACTACCACGCAAGGAAGCGGGCGCGGAAATCCTTGCAGAACGCGGACGCGTCTAAACCGCCAGCCCCTCGTTTCACGCCGCCTGCCAAACCCGACTTCGACGACATCGACTCTATTTTCGAATCGCTTTTGGCGTCGTCGTCCGATGCGAACGCACGCGTGGAGCGTGAAGAGGCCGAGCGAAAAAACGAACTCAGTAGGCACTTCGGAGTCGACTTCACCGGCGTGCTGTGGGACGGCATCCCCGCCGACGTCTGCGAAGCCCTTGCGCCGAACATTGAGAAGCAAATTCAGGCGGAGGTGATGGAGCAGAGGGCGCTACGGCGACGCATAATCGAAGCCGAGGAATCGAGCCCTGGTATCCATCTCAGCGAATACTCCTCCCAGCACCCCTCCGTCACGCTGATGCGTGAAGCGGAAGAGTATTATGAGCGATGCCGCGACAAGGAGTTCGAACAGCAGATTTGCATAGAGGAAGCAGAAATCGATTGGCGACATCTCAAGTGGGAGGATCGTCCAGAACATCTGCGCGACGATTGGTTGGCCGTTCGCGACTCGTTGACATATACCCCGCTCACGCCAAAACCCGAAAATCCTTCGGATCGATGACGCGGAAGTTGTCCGTGACCGAATCGCGAGATTCTGACCAGCGTCTGGGGACGTTTTCGCGCAGGAATTGCAGCGTCACCTCGGCAAATTCGCGATATGTGGCGTAACATTTGTTGTGAGTCAGATGCTTGTGCATGACGCCCCATAGCCGCTCGATTGGGTTCAAATGCGGGCAATAGGCGGGGACAAATTGCAGCTTGATCCGTCTTCCCGGCTGTGCCAGCCATTCCTGCGCGAGGACCGCAGCCCCGGAGAGAGCGGCAGCGACCGCGGGTCGCCCATGCAGTGGACATGCGCGCGCCAAACCGTCCGCCCATCCTGAAATCGAGGAAGGAGCGCCCGGCCAGCAAGGGGCGCGTCCAAAAGGGGCGGGCGCGGACTTGATTCCGCCTGCGAAAGGACATCCCATGCGTAATTCGAAAACGATCGCCGCACTGCTCGGGCCGACGATGATCGTCGGCGCGCTTATGGTGCTGGTAAATCTCGAAGCGATGCCGGGCATCGTCGATGAGCTTTCAAAGAGCCCGATGCTCATCGTCCTCGCGGGTTACGCCGCCTTCGTTCCCGGACTCGCCATCGTGTATTTACATAACCGATGGACGGGCGGTTGGCCGCTCGTCGTCACAGTCATGGGATAGCTGTCGCTGGTCATCGGCGTGATCTGCATAGTCTTCCCCGTGAAGTTAGCGGGAATCATGGCAAATGCGGGCCCGGCCCTGAGCGGCATATTTCCGGTGATCGGGGTCGCCTTCCTGCTCATCGGCGGATTCCTGTCGTTAAAGGCGGTCGGTCGCAACTGAAGTTCCTAAGGGTCATTCCACCTTCAACAGTCGCACGATCGATTGGAAACGTGTCATGTCACTCAAGATAGGTTCACAGCCCACCAAAGTCGTTTTGATCACGGGCGCCGCGTCGGGGATGGGCAAGGCATGTGCCGAGCGACTTTCGGCGTCCGGTTGGCGCGTGTTTGGCGGCGCGCGGCACGCGCATGAGCCGAACGGCGGAGTGGAATACCTCGTCATGGACGTCGATAATGAGATCTCCGTCCAGAGGGCCATCAACGCGGTTGTGGCCAAGGCTGGCAGGCTCGACGCCGTGATCAACTGCGCCGGATTCCTGCTGTGCGGGGCAGTTGAGGACGCGACCATCGAAGAGGCCAAAGCACTTTTCGAAACCAATTTTTTCGGAGTCCTGCGTGTATGCAGGGCGGCCTTGCCGGCCTTGCGTTTGCACGGCGGCCATATCGTCAATATCAGCGGTTTGGCTGGCGTTGTCGCATTACCCTTCGCGGCCCATTACAGCGCAAGCAAATTTGCCGTCGAGGGCTTGAGTGAAGGCCTCAGATTGGAAGCGCGACCGTTTGGCGTGAAAGTGGTTTTGGTCGAGCCGAGCTACATTCACACGAAGCTGATGGCGAAGCGCCGCACCGCCGTTGCCGCGAGAACCGGAGTTTATGTTTCCGCCTTCGACAGGCTCATGAGAAAGGGTGAAGAAACAACAGCCGCAGCGCCCTCGCCGGATTGCGTCGCGCTATTGATCGAGCACGTGTTGAACAATCCGGATCCTAAGCTCCGTTATACGGCGGGTTCGTTCGAGCGACGACACATTCCGTTGCTGAAGCGCATTCTGCCGCAACGTATGTTTGAATGGGTGTTGCGCCATGCGATCGGGGTTTGAGACCGCGTCGTCGTTTTTTTGAAAATGAGTGACTTGCCTTCATAAACGTTGGGTACGCACCGATCTTGGCCGGTGGGGCGTTGGAGTACGGCAATGCGAATTGGGTGCGAGGGCGAGGCAATGCAGCAGGACGATGACCCATTCGATCTCCAGCGTTTCGTTGACGCCCAGAACCCCGTCATCGACGACGTGTTCTCCGAACTGCGTGCGGGGCGGAAGCGCAGTCACTGGATGTGGTTCGTTTTCCCACAGATCGAGGGGCTGGGTTTCAGTTCGATGGCTGAAAAATGCGCCATCCGCTCGCTCGGGGAGGCCGAGGCCTATTTGAAACATCCCGTCCTCGGCGACAGGCTTCGGCAATGCGTCGGTTTGGTCCTCGCGGCAAACCGCCCGATCGCCGAGATTTTCGGCCATCCCGACGACATGAAGTTCCGGTCATGCGTGACGCTCTTCACCGCCGCCGCGCCAGATGAAACCGCCTTCTCCGACGCACTGGACGCCTGCTGCGACGGCAAGGCCGACCCGTCGAACTCTCGAAAAGCTTGCGCCGCTCGGTCGTTGAGCCTCGATCGGCGCGCGGTGGCGATTCTCAGATTCGATTTTGCCTCCCAAGAATCGTCCGGATGCATCTCACATCTTCCGGACAGAACGCCGCCGAACTCGCCATCGCGTATTTCCACAACCGCCCAACCGACGGCGCGCTGTTCTGTTCGTCATATTTGTCGCCGGATGGCATGGCGTTGCTGCTAATAAGCCTCCTCATCATGATCTCTCCGATGCAGATCGCCGCGATGGCCGCGAAGCTCGTCCCCGGCGGCGTCCCGCTAATCGGGAGAGGTCGCGTCCGAGCGACGTCGTGCGAGTAATTCTCCGCTCCGCCGTCATGTAGGAAATCGTGGTTGCCGGGCGCGTAGATCACGAAAAATCAGTCGACAGCACTTGTTGGCCACGCCCGTCGGCAAATGGCTGGTCATCGCGGAGACGCCGGGCAATTTCGTTCTATCAGTGCTATTTTGCCAAAAACCCGCATGAACCTCGGCGCCAGACACCCGCCTCAACCCCATTGCCTTCCCGTTCTCATCGATGTAGGCGATCGCCACCATGACGAAGACTCGCGCCATCTTCCTCGAACGCATCGCCGGGCTCATAGCCCGCGTCGAGCGTCCGCGCGCGGTCAAGGGTGTTCAGGCCTAACCTGAACTTTCGGCGACCCAGCCCAGCCGACATCACCCGAAATCGTCATACCGGTCATCGTAGGCGCACCGCGCCGCGGCCGCCAAATTCGAGGAGGCAGAAATGACGCGGCTATGGATCTTTTCGGACCTGCATCAGGACTGGGCCGGCAACGCGTGGGACCCGTCGCGTTCCGGGAAGCCAAGCTGGCACGCGATCCTCGCGTCCCCCGGAGAGACGGCGCCGCGGAGGTCGTCAGGTATCTCGAGAGATAGTCGCGCGCGCTAGTCCGCCCAAAAGGGCGAGATGCGTCGCGCGCAATCCCGGCTGGACGAATACGGAATCCTTAAGCGCGCGTCCCGAGCGAAACATCGACCAGAGCGCAAGCATGTAAGAGCATCGTCCGAGGTCGCCGGACAGGATCCGCTCGAACGCGCGTATCCGGGTCATCCGCCCGCTGGCTTCGACTATCAGCACCGACCCGCCCGGTTTCGCGAGCGACGCGAGGAGCCGGAGCCCCGCCGCGGGATCGGGAAGGACGACCAGCAACGACGAGGCGGAGACGACGTCGTAGCGTTCTCCGCGCGCACATACCGTCTCGATGTCGCGGACATCGAACCGCGCCGAGTTGGTCCGCTCGAGAGCGAGCCGTCGCGCCGCCGCGATCATGTCGGCGTCGCGGTCGATCCCCAGCGCGGAATAGCCCTTGTCGGCGGCGATGCGCGTCAGGAGGCCGGGACCGCAGCCGACGTCGAGCCAAGTGCGCCCCGCGCCGTCGGGCAACGATGCGGCGGCATCGAGATGCATGTCGCGGTAGAAGTCGGCACCGTGAAGCCAGGCGAACAGTGCGGCGGACATGGCGCTCATCGGGCTTGAATCCGCGGGTCGACCATACGCTGGCGCAGAAGCTCGGCGGCCAGAACGGCGATGAACAGCAGCGGAAGGAACGACGCCGTCGAGACCTGCATCAGCGTCACCTTGCCCGCGAAGACGGAAAAGATCGTCGCCATCCAATCGAGGGCCTGCACGATGACCATGGCGATCAGCCATGTCGCGTTGGCCCGAAGGTCGCGCCGCGCGACCAGTATTCCATAGGCGAATCCAAGCGCGCGGGCGCCAAGCATGGCGAACATCCAGTCGGTCCATGGTGGCGCGGGAGGCAGGCCCAGCGCCGCCGGAAAGGCGCCGGGGAAGATCATGAAAACGACGCCGATGACGATTTGCACGACCGCGATGAGAATGATCGCTCCGTGCGTGATCAGCGGGGCAATGTGCGAGTTCCGCATGCGATGAGGCTCCTTGGAAGCGTGGACTCATCCACAGGTAGCCGCGCCGCATCATTATTGAAAGTAGGCACATTTTTGTTATATAGTTTCAGAAACGGAACTATAAGGATTGCCGGATGGGAGAGCGCGGATGCCCTATCGAGAGGGCCGTGAGCGTCCTCGACGGCAAATGGACGTTGCTGATCCTGCGGGAGCTTTTCGGCGGCACGCGACGCTTCGGGCAATTGCGCGCTGTTCTGCACGGCGTCAGTCCGAAGACGCTGACGGAACGCCTGCGGTTTCTCGAGGATCAAGGCGTCGTCCAACGAACGATCTATGCGGAGATCCCGCCGAGGGTGGAATACAAACTCACCGAACGCGGTCGAAGCGCATGGCCGGTTATCGAGGCGTTGCGCGATTGGGGGGCGTCGCTCGGCGCGTAAGCGCGGCGCGCCCGATCCGAACGGGGCCCCGCCATGATCTTCACCACTTCTCGCCGTAGGGACGGGCTTCGACCTCGAAGCTCCACGCCGATCGGTCCTGCCGCGTGAGATTGAGCGCGATGTCGGCGACGGCGGCGGGTTTGACGAAGAAGCTGTCGGGCCTGTCGGAAAACATCTTCCGCGTCTCCGGGCCGCCTACCACGCCGTCGATGATGATCAGCGACACATGGACGCCCTTCGGCCACAGGTGACGGGCGAGCGACTGGGTCAGCGACCGCTGCGCCGCCTTGGCGGACGCGAACGCCGCCGTGCCGGCCATGCCGCGCAGCGAGGCTGTCGCGCCGACAACAATGATGGCTCCTCGAGTCGCCGCGGTCATCGCCGGGATAACGCGGCGCGCGGTCAGGAACAGGCCGAAGGCGTTCACGCGCCACGCGTCCTCGAAGTCGCTTGGCGTCACCGCCTCGACGTCGCCCCAGACGCCCTTGCCGGCGTTGTAGATCAGAACCTCGACCGGCCCCAACTCCGCCTCGATGGCGGCGAAAGCGCTCTCCAACGAGTCGGCGTCGGTCACGTCGCACGCGAAAGCGCGGGCGCCGGGGAGTTCCGCCGCGAGCGCCTCGAGGCGATCCTTGCGGCGGGCGAGCAGCGCGACGGCATGGCCCTCGGCGGCGAACCTTCGCGCGAGGGCCTCGCCGTTTCCCGACCCCACGCCAGCGACGACGCAGACGGGACGGCGCTCGACGGATTTGCTCATGGCTCAATTCCTCCAGTGCGGCGGGTAGGTCGAGGCGAAATTCGGCATCGCTTCGATCTCGCGACTCCATGCATAAATCGGTTCTGGAACCAGAGCCGCCAACCCTTCGTTTGGCCGCCTTGCGTCGAGGCGCTTGACCAAGGCGACGAGCGGATACAGCGCGAAGTCCGCCACCCCCGCCTCGGCGCCCGTGAGGAATGGTTCCGTCAACTGGTCCGCGAAGGCGTCCAGCAGGGCCTTGATCTTCGGCTTGGCCTCCTCGACGGCGACGCGCTCCGCCTCGGGATTCGACCAGGCGGTCACCAGCGCCCGTATCGGCGGATAGAGATATGCCGAGGCTTCGATCGCGATCCTGCGCGCCAGCGCCCGTCGACGCGTTTCCCGCGGCAAAAGGCTGCGCCCGGATTCCGGAAACGCTTCCTCCAAATATTCGACGATCGCGTCGGACTCGAACAGCGCGAAATCGCCGTCGATCAGCACCGGCGCCTTGCCGTGGGGGTTTAGCGCGCGGAACCGCGCCGTTTCCATATCGCCCTTGTCGAGCGACAGGTGTGTGACTTCATGCGGGATGCACTTGAACTCGAGCGCCAGTTGCACCTTCCAACCGAAGGGCGATCCGGACAGCGTGTAGAGGCGAAGGCCCATGGCCGCCCTACACCATGCCGAACAGGCGCAGGAACAGGGTCGCTTGCGCGCCGAAGCCGATCACGAAGGCGATCGTCCGCAAAAGCGGCACGCCGATCGTGTAAACGACCGCATGCGCCACGCGGCTCCAAAAATACAGGACGCAGGCGAGCGCCGTGACCGGCGTGCCGAGCCCAAGCACATGGACCGCGAGCGCCAACGGCGCGAACACGACGAGGTTCTCGATGGCGTTGCGATGGGCGTTCGCCAACCGGTAAGCCCAAGCCGCTGCTGGCCGCATGTCGGGCTCGGGGTTTTTCAACGCCCTCCAGACGCCGATCTCCATAAGGCGGTTTAGGACGATCGGAATCCACAACAGCCCGGTGAAGGCGGCGGACAGGGCGGTGTAGGTCACTTCGGGCGATAGGGTGGTCATGGGGCTGCTCCATGTTTGGACCGGCGGCGCCGATCGTTGAACTCTGAAAAGAGCTACGCCTTCGGTCCAATCTTATCTATGATGGCGGCAATCGATTTCTTGACTGGAACGACTGACATGAGCCTCGCCGATCCTTTGGACGACGCGCTGGACGATCTGCGGATTTCCGGCTCGGTGCTGGTCCATGAGGCCTACAGACCGCCATGGGCCGTCGACGTGCCGGCGGAGCCCCGGCTTCGCAATCTTCTCGGCGTCGGCCCGGAGACGCGCGTGCTGCCGTTCCATCTTGTGCGACAAGGCGGATTCGACCTGGCGCGGGAAGGCGCTTCGACAACCCGGGTCGTGGCGCCCGAGTTGCTGTTGCTGCCGAGCGGCTCGGCGCATCGCCTGTCGAGCGGGAACGGCGCGCGTCCCGTGCCGCTGGAAGAAGTGTTGGCCAACGATGACGGTCGTGAAGCGCCGAACGACGAGGCCGGGACGACGGAACTGATTTGCGGCGCCTTCGTGATGAGGGCCGCCCCGCTCAACCCGTTGCTGGGCGCCTTGCCCTCCACGTTGAAGGTGGATGCCGGCGGGCTCGGGGCTAGCGCGGCGCTCGCCGGCGCCGTGGCCATGTTGGCGGCGGAGTGTGGCCGGCGCTCCCGCAATGGTTTCACCGCCCAGAGATTGCTGGAGGTGGTGTTCGCCGAGGCGATCCGCGCTTTCCAACAGTCCCGCGGGGACGACGAGGCGGGGTGGTTCCGCGGCCTGTCGGATCCCAAGGTTTCGGACGCCGTCCGCCACGTCCATTCCGAGCCAGGCGCCGACTGGAGCGTCGAGGCGCTCGCCACGCGTGTCGCGCTATCGCCATCGCGCTTTGCCGCCAGATTCCGCGAAACCACTGGCGAGAGCGTCATGGGCTACGTGAGCCGCTGGCGCGCCAACGTGGCCTGCCGTCTCCTGCGGGAAACCGACCTGCCGATGGACGAGGTCGCGGCTCGGGTCGGTTACGAAAGCGTCCCGGCGTTCAGCCGCGCCTTCAAGGTTCTGGTGGGTTCGCCGCCTGCCCAGTGGCGTCGAGCGGAATCGATCGTCACCTAGCCGTTTACGGTTCGCGCCCTCGCTTGCGCCCGTACGCCTTGAACGACAGGAGGCCGCCGACCACCAGGAAGACGACCCCGGTCACCGGCAACACACTTGGCAGGATCGGAACCGCATTCGCCATGATTCCCGTTAACCGCACGGGGATGGTCATGCGGATCAGGCCGACGACCAGTGACAGCCATCCGAAAAGGGTGACGACCATCTGCCAGCCGCCGCTCCAGCGGTTGCGAAAATAGACGATGGCCAATCCAGGCACGAAGGCCGCGTGGCCGGAGAGGACGATGATCATCGGGCTCTTGGAAAGCTCATCAATGATGCGCGGCGTCGTGTCGAGATTCGCGAACACCATGGCGGCGCTGGCAACCAGCGTCCGTCCAAGCAAGGCGGCGATGTTCTTCGAGGTCGTTATGAGATGTCCTTTCGCCGACGGGATCAAGACCGCGTTCGCCCCTTATGGACGCGCCCCTTGCTGACCGGGCGCTCCTTCTTCGATTTCGGGATGGGCAGGCGATTTGGCGCCGACAGATTGACGAGCCCGACACACGTCGCGCCCTCGCGTCGCCGTTCGGGGAACCCTGCCTTCTCGGCTTTGCTCATGTCGCACCCCTTCGTCCCGTGTCAGGGATGTGGTGACGCGGGGCGTGGTTTTCATCGTCGGGCGCGGAAAGTCATGGCCGATACGACGAAGCCGGGTCGACGGCGGACCAAGGGCGTTCGACGTTGAGAAGTTGGGCTTAAGGCGCCGACGTCCGACCCGCGAGCGAACGCCGGCGCGAGCGTCAAGCCGTCACTAAGGCGGTCCGCCCGAATTTCGCCCGGCGCTCGAGATCAATGAGGCGGGGCGTCCCGCACGGCGCCGACCGTGGGCGGAATGTGGCGGTGGGCGCGCATGCCTTGGGGGCTTTGAGGACGCCGATCCGTCCGGACCGTGCGGGCAAAGGGTCTTCCGAGGCTCCGCTCGCGCGAACGACCGCACGAGCATACGAAGGATGAAACTCCATGAGTCCCTCCAGGGCTGTTTCGTGTTGTGAAGGTCGGGGCAGCGCGGCCCCGTGAGCTAATTGGTCGGCGCGGTCCGAATTTCAAGACCGTCCCGACCGGAGGCACGGGGTTATCGGGAAAACCTTAACCGAAGATGACGGCGCCAAGAAAGGCGCCAAGAAAAAGGAAGCCCGCTCCGGCCACGCGCGTAATCCTAATTTCATCCGGCGGCGATGGTCGCGGACTAAAATCCATCCGGTTCGCCTAGCTATCGACGCGCATAGAACACCGTGAAGCGATGCCGCTTCCATCCGATGTCGGCGAAACGGAAGCCCGCCTCCTCGAGCCATGAGATCTGATCCGCGAAAGTGGCGCTCCGGTCGAGTTCCGCGCGCTTTCGCGCCGCCGCGAAATCCGCTTCGCCAATTCCGGTGGCGCGCACGTCATTTTCCCAGCGACGTTGATAGGCGTCTTCGACCTCGGCGACGCAGCCGAGCGACTGGTCGGCGTTGATGAAAATGCCGCCGGGACTAAGCGCGTCGTGAATGCGGCGAAACAGCGCGCGTTTCGCCGCATCCTCGAGATGATGGATCGACAGCGCCGAAACGACGGCGTCGACTGGCGCGGGCAGAGGGCATTCTCCATAATCGGCGATGGAAAATCGCATCCGTGTCCCGAAGGGCGCGAGCCGCGCGAGCCCGGCTTCGATCATCCTCGATGAAAAATCGATCCCTTCGATTTCCGCCAGCGGGAACCGCTTCAAGATCAATTCGGACAGAAGCCCGGTTCCGACGCCGAGATCGACGCAACGGAACGCGCGGGATTCCATCGCCTCTTCGAGCAGATCGAGCGCGGTTCCGTAGAACGCGTCGAAATGCGGAATGAGCATTCGCCGAAGCGAGTCATAATCGGCGGCGGCCTTGTCGAAGGCGGAGCGCAGCGCCTCTTTGTTCAATTCCGTCATATCCCCTCCGATATATCGGCATGGATGCAAACGCATGTGGTTCGACCCGAAGGACTTACATGAATTTTATGCGGTCGCGATTTCTTCCGCATGGTTTCCTTACGCCGTCGCCAGTACATCGACGCTGCGGTCCACACATCGGATCGCGTCACCATAGGCGTGGACATGTCCATTCCGTTAAGTGTCGGCGAAGCGCAAGAAACGCGCAGCCGGGAAACGGGTTTGCAATTCGTCGTCGGGCAGGATGAAACGGGCCGCTGGGTCGCCGTGGAGAGCCGGGGTCGCGGGGGAGGAATATTCGTCAGCCGGCAGGCCGCATTGAACTACGCCGCCTTCGAGGCAGGCCGGCGCCCGGACGCCGTGAGGTGCTCCAACGAACCTCTGGGATTGTGGAGGCGGGCCGGCGCCAACGCCTCCGGCGGATACGGAGCGCGAAGATGATCGACCTCATTCGCCAAATCATCGACGCGAAGCGCCATTTGCCGATGGCCGCGCGAACGCTCGATCCGAATGACAACCTATATGACGCCGGACTTTCGCCCTTCGCCGCGATACAGGTGATGCTCGCACTGGAGGAGGCTTGCGGCGTCGAGTTTCCCAAGCGGATGCTAAATCGCCAAAGCATGTCGTCGATCGACGCGATCGGCACCCGCTTTGCCGAGCTGGAGCGGCGGCAAGCCCTGCCCAAGGCCGCTTGAGTCAAGAGGCACGCTTGGAGCTTGCGAGCGATGAAGCGGGTCGAGTCGGCGTCAGTTTCGACAATGCTCGGCGACGGACGGAGGGCTCAACGTCGGAGCTTTCCCGATCGCTTCCCGTTTTCCTGTTCTTGCGACTCGCAACGGGAAAGCCGCTAGCCTTGTTCTGCGGGCTTTTTCCCGCTTTCCCGTATTTCCCGTTGAAAAATTAGGAAACCTCGGCTCACGATCGCCACTTGTCTTGATGGCTTTCCGTCCTGATCGGCACGAAAATCTCTTAGCGCTTCGTCCGTCCAAGAAGCAGGAAATCCAGGAAAAATAGTTTATTCAATCTGTTGCGCCCTCCGCCGCGACGGGAAATTTCCCGCTGTCACGGGAAAATGGAATGGTCGAGGTGGGTAGAGCCGGGCGCCTCCGCAATCATGTCGCCGGCAGCATGCGGTCGCGGCTGCCGGAAAACACTCGTCATCGTCTGCTTGGTGGCCCGTGGCGGCGCGCACCTCTTGCGGTCATTTCCCGCTTTCCCGTTTGAGCGACTTGCAACGGGAAACGCGAACGCCTTATGCCGGTTGACTTTTCCCGTTTTCCTGCTTTCCCGTCACAAAATAGGTAGGCCGCAAACGGACCCCCTGTTTGTCAATCGCAAAGGCTCGAACGATAAAACCCGTTGCATCTTGTTTCAGCGGACGGGAAAGGCGGGAAGTCCGGGAAACCACGTTTGTTCAAAATGTTATGCTCGCCGGTGGAACGGGAAATTTCCCGGTCTGACGAGAAATTAGCAATGCGGTTCGGGCGGGAGGCCCTCGACGGTCCGTTGACGGTATCCGCGCGTACAGTTTCCAGCCTCGTTTGCCTTTGGGGATTTCCGTTTGTGCCGGCGAGCGCTACCTGTCCTGTGCCGGTTTCCGCAGGAAGGTCTCACCGGATTACGCAATCGCAGCAATGCTGACGTCTCCCTGCCGCCATTCGCCCTATCGCGGATGCCGACGCTTGAGACCTTGCGTCTCGTGGGGCGGGCGCCAGCGTCGATTGTTGGAGCGCTTTTCACCCGTCGGTGACCGCGCACCTGCCCGCAGCCCCCCGCGCAGAAAGCCATGGATCCGATTCCTTGCCGGCGTCGATCGAGATCATCCGGCGCCTATCGAGACCGACCATCGCGACGTGCGAAGACTTCCTTATGGTGGTGTCGTTTGACACCGGGAAAGCGACTTGTCGGATAAGTCCGGCCACCGCCGGTCGCCCGCACATCCGTTCTCGTTTTCGTCCGCCCATCCGATTCAAGCCGAGGTTTATTCGCCTTGCTTCCTCCTTAATTGCGATGTCGGTTGCTGATGGACAATGCGATGAAATTCCGGCTCTCGCTTAGCGACCATTTCAGGCGACGGGTCTATCGGCTTCGTAGATCCGCAATCTAGCGCCTGTTTGCCGCAGTCGCATCGACGAGGCCGACGATGATCAAATTGGAACGCTGGGACTGTCCGCCGGGCTGCGTCCGAACTCGCCTCTAGGCAAGGCATACGCTTTCGTTTTCGCCTTGAGTCCCGCGATGTAATTCACAAAGCGGCAGTCCTTGTCCTTGCGCTTCGCGATGTAGCCGAGTTTGTCCAACACCGCTGCGACTTCGCGCTCCTTGAGGACGCCGCCAGCGGCTTCCGACAGCCTTTGATGCGGGATATAGACATAGTTGCTGTCGAACCACCCCTCCGCGTCGCGACTGTTGGTGATTATTCGCACGTCTTGGATCTTCGACGCCCAACGCTCGAGAATCCAGTCGCGCAGTTTCTGGACCGCGAACTTCGAGCTGTCCAGAGTCTCCGCCTCGGCAGAACCAAGAAATCGCCCCCATGCCCAGTCGATCATGTACCAAATGTCGAGGTCCGCAGGCAGGAGACCGTATTCCTGCGCCAATTCTCCCGCGACATTGAGGAGCGCGAATGGCTGTGCCGCCCTCCGCGTGGCGCTATCGGCGCCCTCGCCGGCGAAGTCCCCAGCGACGGCAAGGATTAATTTTCGCAATTCTGCAACGTTCATATGATGTCCCGCCGCGACAAACGAGCGGACAAATTCCGATCCGGCGAATCCGTAATTTCCGATGATGCTTTCGATTTGCTCCACAATCTCCGCCGGCGCTTTACGGTCGACCTCCGTCACGTCGATATCGACGATGCGCAAAGCCATGCCGGGGCTCATCTCCGCGCCATCATGGCGAATAATTTCAGCCAGGCTTTTCTCGGCGCTCAGCAGGGCGAATGTCCGCCACTGATAGCTGGGCCTGCGTGTCGCGTCGCCAGTGAGCCGCGTCTTTCCGACATTGCCCGCGAGGGTGTAGATAAGCTTACCTAGCTCCTGGCCAGACACATGACCAAGCTCGTCGAGAACCAAGACGGTCCCCGTAGCCCTAGCCGCCGATGATTCAATGCCATTGATAGTGGATTTTGCGGTTTGAAATAAACCGTCCATACCGGTGCTGGGAATCGACCAAACCGACGCCGCCAAGCGCTGGGCCAGGGTTTTGCCCGCCGATGTTCTGCCGCTGAGATTGATTCCGCATGTGTCCAGCCCGACAAGATCCACGAGGACGCCGACGAAACCGGAGATGGCGCCAAGTGCCCAATGTTCGCAGTTTTGGACCGAAGTTGCCGTCGCTACCGCAGCCTTCCAGCCCTCGAGCGAGCCCCCGCGCGCGGTGGTCGAAGTGAGCCGGCAGTTGGCAGTGAGTTCGAGCGGCATGTCGACCGGCGCCCCGATCACGTCCCCATCTGGACACACGAAGATCGGGTGTGGGCAGCCCTTAATGTTGTGCCAACCGGCGCGACGAACAATCGCGATTTCAGCATGAGGGTCAGCCGCCTTGAGACTCGCAAGAACGACCCGCTCACCATCCGACTCGACCCGCAGGCCGGCTTTGTAGAGCTGCGACAACACCTCCGCGCCGCGACCGGACGCTAGGAGATCCCGCGGAATGTCGATATTTCTTTCGACGCCGTTCATGGCTTCGACAACGACACGCAAGCCGTAATCATCCGCGGAATCGATGAACCGAAGGCGCGCGGGAACGCCGAAGGGCGACGCGATTGGATAGGAAACTACATCACCTTCCTTTCCGACCATCTCTTTATAAACACGCACGCGCTTTGTCGGCGTCATTCCGTAATGCAAGATCGTGTTTTCGAGATGCGGCAGCGGATACAAACGGCTGACGTCCACCAAAAGTTGCGCGTGTTCGTTCTTTGCAGGAGTCGTCGCCTTCACAGGCGTAAAGGCGTCGCGCGACCTAGCGTCGAGGATGCCGGCGCGAACGGCGTCGATCCCGTCGCTTTCGAGAACATCGAGCCAATCCGTCTTCGTTTCTTCGACACCTGGCAATGCGATAGCGATTTCGATCCAAGTATTGCGCGCGGCGAACGTGATCGCGGCACGCTCGCCGCGCCTCGACGGCGTTCTGATGATGGATTCAACCAGTTCATCGCGATCCGCTGCCACGGTGATTCTGGACATCGATGGCCAAGGCCGGAACGCCTCAATTCCGCCAGCCGTGATCGCCGCCGCGATCATGAGTTCTCCCTGTCCGATCTCCTCGCGAAACGCCAACGCGATCGCCGCACCGGTTTCGATGCCTTCGCAAAGAATCGTCCACGGAGCGACGGCATCTCCCCACAAGACGGCGCGTCCAGCTACGTTTTCGTCTTCCTTCTTGCGTGCGGATTTCTTGACGTCGCGCTCGCGACCGTCCGCCGTCAACCCAAGTGAGGCCTTTCCCTGGCCCCGGGGAGCGACGTAGATCCTCTGTGCATGGCGACCGCCATCCCTGTCGAGTGTTTCCCAGACCGTGCACGGGAAATCTCCGATGAGCGTGGGCTTCGCGTCCTTCTTGTCAGCGGCAGGCGCATCATAATACGGCAGGGCTTTCCAGCCGACGGCAGCGGTGTTGGGAAGGACGACGAGTTCCGGCTCGACGCCGAGTCGAAAGGCCAGATACTTCGCCGGAAGCGCGTCGTCGCGCTGATCGACGTTCGGGCTCAGCAGGGACTGAGGGTCGGTCTTCACCGTTTTCCTTCCGGCATCGCGCTCTTTGATCAGGTCGACGCGCGAAATCATTTCGGCAACCCGGACTTTCGCGTCGCCGAATTCGAGGCCTTCGCATTTCATCGTGACGTCAAAAATGGAGCCGACTCCACACGTGCAATAGGCCTTTGCCTTCTTGTGATCCCAGCGCCAGTCGTTCTCCCCGCCGTGATCGGGATAGGGACAGCGGATATGACCGCTTGCTGGCGGTGTGATTCTGAGGCGATGAAGAACCTCCGTCTCGCGTCCGGCGACAGCGCGTTGAATATCACCCGTGTCGACGAAGCGCGTTGTCGAACCCGAAATGGTCGAGACCAAATGGACGCTCATTTGCGGATGCTCCATTCGCGAGGCGCGCCGGGAAGCGTCACGACGTCATTTTTTGGCGCCACGCGTATCCTAGGATTCGCAGCGATCCTAGGGGGGACATTCGACGTCGCGCATCGCGACTGCGCCACCATCCAAGAATCGAGATCCCGGCGCGCATAGCGGACGGTGCGACCGATTTTGCTGTACGTCGGACCGTCTCCGCAGACGCGCAATTTGGCCAGCATCGACGCGCTTATGGCGAGATAGTCGGCTGCCGCCCTAGGGGTAAGATACGCCGTCGGAGTTTGGACATTTGTAGACGTCATAGTGATGTTATCCGGTCAATCACTCTGCCTTTGCAGACACCATCATGAATCTCGATGATTGCTACGACAAAGAAAAGATTGGAAAAAAGGCGCGCCATTCGAGATTCGGATTTTCCAATGTCATACGAGCAACGACCGTGAGCAGACGCCGAAGGCGCCGTATCGACATGATGGAGATCACGCGCCAATCGGGTTCGCCAAAACCTTTTGTCTGGCAGTGGCGGGAGGGCTGCTTCCGCAAGCGCGCCGACAGGCTGTCGCGGATGCGGCGCACCCCAGTGGCCGTGCTGGTCCGCGAATGCCTCGGGCGACCGCCGTGACGCCAACTATCCGTTGGCGAAAGGCTCCATCGTTCTGGCCGTGCGGTGACATAATCTGCGGAGGCCGGTCCTCACATCCGGTTCGGGCGGTTGGACGGTGGACGATGTCGGTCGACAAGCCGTCCGCAGGCGAATTGTCGAAAAAGGAAGACCCCCATCGTTGCGTTATGGAGGCCCGCGATCAAAGCGTCGACTCGGGAAGGGTCAAAGCATCATACGATCCACCAGATCAATAGAAAATTGCTTGAGTTTGGTTCGCAACCTATATTCGATCGCGCACTTTGTCGAAGCCATAGCGCAATATATCGTCTCGAAATCAGGGTTGTAGCTCCTCACGTTCTTTAACATATGGAGCTTTTGCGAGTTTTCATGATAAAATTGCAGCAACTGTTTGTTTGATCGGTCCTTGAGCCAACGCGCTAGAGACGCTGGCGTCGTCAGCGTATCGTATTCGAAATGGGCGTAATCTTTGTCATTCAGGCAGTTCCGATCGTCTTTCCGCAGAACCTTGATCGAAATTTTGCCGGATCCCGCACCCGTCCCGCTGATGCGAAGCGCAACATACGAAGCACAGTCGGCATAGTGCTCGAGGTAGGTAGCCTTGATTTGCTTGTTGCGCGCGTCCTCTTTTAGCCTAGCGAGAATATGTTTTTCTACGGAGATCTTTTTGCCCATCTCGACTTACCTGATTCGACCCCCCGTCGGTGCGGGGAACGTTCAGCAAATTAAGGAGCGGGCGAGAAATTCATACATTGGATTAGGATTGTTTTTGATGTCTCGAATTTTTCCCATGTGGAGCTTGTGGAGCTGAATTATTTTTCTCCCCCCTTCGCCTGGGTCAGGGCCTTAACTATCGTTTCGCCTCCGTATGCCTCACCACTCGACTTCACCACGCCGAGTTCGCGGAACGCGGCAGCGACGAACCGGATATATGGTCCCCCCGCCTTGGCGCCGCTGTCCGAGTAATCTTCGCCAGGGATTTTTAGCCGAGATGAACCCGGTCTTCGACCCAGATATTTTTCATATGTTTCCCGCAACAATTTCCCCGCCAGAAACTGAGCGGGCGTGGTATCGGCGGTAAATTTTCTAAACTGCTCGTGCGGGTCGACCGGAGCTTGCTCAGCACTCGATGCCAGTCGCCTGATTGCTGATCGTACACCCTTCCAAGAGGGCGCGTCGTCACAATCTCCCGGCTTATCGGGATCTCTGGGGGCTCCTTCGCGAGCTGGGAAGTGCACTCCCAATTGTCGAGCCAGCCCTTCGCTTTCTGGTCCATCGAGAATTGCTCCCAAGTCCGTTGCGAGACCGGCGATTTTTTCCAGAAGATGCGCGCGACGCGCATGTTCCTTCCCTTGTGTTTGAGACAAAAATCCGCTGGTGACGAGACGCGCAAACTCGGCATCCGAGGAGAGCTTCGCCGCAAGTCCATCGTAATCGACGTGCTTGAGATCCAGCTTGGGAACGGCGGCTACTTGCACGATTCTCCTTGCAGCGTCAGCGCCAATCGCCTTGGAAAAACGGGTTAAGCCGCCGTTTCCGGTCGAAAACACTCTCAAGCCTACCCAGTTCTTCGTCTTGGAACCATTTGTCTCGGGCATGCCGGGACTCCCGCTCTCTAGCCGCGTTCGTTGTTTGGGGGATCGAAAAGGCGATCCTCAGTCGGCGCCTCATTAAATCCCAGTTTCGGCGCGAGAAATCCGTTGTATCATGATGCCCGAGCGCCGGCGCGCGACGCTCGTCTTTTCTGTGTCAGCATGCGTGGGTATGTCACGATCAATATCCCAGTATCGAGGGTGACAAAGGCTTTCATTACCTAGCACACAATTCATCGGACAGTTCCCGGCGAGCGCAGATAGCTTTCATCGAATGGCACGATCATTGGAGTAGATTCGCGCGACGCATTCGACTCATCGGCACCTCGCAGGTTGTCGCCCAATAATTAATTTAGAATGGCATTTTTCGTGCCGAGCAACCGTGTACAATGCGAATGAGTTCACCTCGGTCGTCGCCGAGGCGGGCATTAAATTCGTTGCCGCATACGGCGTGGCCGGGAGAGGCTCCTGCGGCCAAAGGTGCGGCGATGCGCCGTTTGGTATTCTGGGCATAATTTGTTCTGTGCGAAGCGTGCATTGGGCATTAAATCGCTTGCGTCGCGCTTCCCTCGATTTTGCGACCTATGGTCCGAAAAAATGCCACAGCCCCTTCATTTGACGCCCGTCTTCCTCCATCCCGCAGCAGCGGCTTCCTGCTCATTGCAGAACCATCGCTTGCCGGGTCTTCACGCGGATCGCACGCATCGCGGGGGCCTCGGACCTTGGTGGCAATGGGTGGCGGAACGTTAGCGTGCATGGCCCTCAGCGCCGGATATTTCTGGTTTGCATGGTCGCTTTACCAGAGTCCGAACGTTTCGGATGAGAGAGGCGCCAACGGCGACTATGCTTCTCCGCCGTCAAATCCGCTTTCGCGTCCAGCGAAACACGGACCTGATCAAGCATCGAATGCTTTCGAAACGTCCCCGAGGTTTCGCAAATGGCCGCCCCATTCGCGCGACTTGCCGGCGTAAGCGGAAGCCGGCGCTAGCGCAAGAGCGCCGAGGAGCGGACGTAGTTTCGCCGCGAGAGCGCGATGGGTCGTGTCCTCACTCGCGCCCATAGGCATTGAAGGACAGGAAACCGCCGATCAGCAGGAAAACCACGCCGACCACGGGCAGCACGACATGCAACGCCGGCCCCGCCGTCTGCATGATCCCCGCCAAGCGCATGGGGAAGACCATGCGGGCAAAGCCGATGACCACCGAGATCCATCCGAACAGGGTGATCAGCACCGGCCAGCCGCCGGTCCAGCGGTTGTGGAAGTAGACGATGGCCAATCCGGGCACGAAAGCGACGTAGCCGGCGAGCACGATCATCATCGGAAGCTTCGATACCTCCTCGATCATGCCCGGCATCGTGTCGAGGTTCGCCAGCACCATCACGGCGGTGGCGACGAGCGTGGGACCGAGCAAGGCCGCGATCGTTTTCGATGTCGTCATCGGATGTCCTCCCCGCTTCGTTCACCCTTCGCCGCTGCCCACCGTCGCCTTGTATTCCTCCATGGTCAGCAGGCCGCCGGCCCGCTCGGCCTTGCCCCGATCGCAAGCTGGCAGCGCGTCCTGGACGATGTCGAGCCGCTTCCAACCCGGCACGGGCGTGGGCCGGTCCTTGCTCGGCACATATTTTGAGGCTTCGACCTCGACGCGCTTGTGGATGTAACGCGGACAGTTGAGAAACACCGTCGCCGGCGTCACCCGCACCAAGAATTGCGCCTCCGGAAAATCATCGAGATCGGGATCGTCCTGCGCGATCGTCGCCGTCCCCTGCACGCGCAGACGGTGAGGCGTCTCGAAATCGATGAAGAGAAGGCCGACCTTCCCACTCTCCGAAATATTGCCCAGCGAGAGGAACATGCCGTTGCCGTCGTAGGAAGGGAACGCGATCGTATTGTCCTCGCGCACCCGAACGAAGCCCGGCGCCCCGCCCTTGTAAGAAACCGTCGGCTGGCCGTTCCCGTCGACGGTGGAGAGAAAAAACATGTCGCGCGATTCGATGAAAGCCTTCTCCTCCGGCGAGATGATGTCGTGAACGAGTCCCGCCTCGATGAAGTCGGCAAGGCGGCGCGTGTCGAGCCGGTCCTGCAAGGCGCGTTGCCGGTCCGAATAGATCGAGGTCATCGACGTTCCCTTCAGGATTTCCAATTGTCGAATCGCGCCATTTATTGCCGCGGCGCGACGAGGTCTCGCATGTTCGAATCGAAATGACGAACGAAAAGCGTCGCTTGTGACGGATAACAGTTCAAGACTTCACCGTGCCGCCTCAATAGAAGGCGGATCGTTTTTGAGCCTGTCGACGATGAAGGTTTCCGCGCGGCGCCACGCCTCGTCCGTGTCGCCTCGAAAGCTGAGCAGCCGATCGGCGACCAGCCTGTCGGCTTCGACGTCCACCACCTGCACCTTCGCCCATTGCACCAAGGTGCTCATCTTGTGGATGCCGCCATAGAGCATGAGCCGGGCTCCCGCTTGCTTCGCCTTGTCGAACAGTTCGGACGGCGCGGCGTCCACGATGGCGCAGGGCTTGCCCTCGCAGGAAATCGGAACGAGCTTATATTTCCCGCTCGACGCGAGATCGCTTCGAATCGCGCTCATGAAGGTTTCCAGCCGCGTCCGGCGCGCGGTGGTCCCGTCAGGCGTTTCACCCGACGTGTCGCGATAATCGAAGTCGATGACCGCGATCGGGATCGGGTTCCCCTTTCGGGGTTCGTCAGCGACGCCCTGCCGCGGCGCCAAGATGACCAAGGCGACGAGAAGCGCTTTCGCAACTGCTCGCGCCGAGGGAACCATCCTTTCAACTCCATGCTTCGCCATGCGTTCCTCCGATTATCGCCATCGCGTCATCCGGCGACGTTGGCGCCGGGCCAGAAGGCCGCCGTGAGAGCGATCAACAACGCCCAAAACCCAATCTCCAGCGTCTCCGTCACGGGCTGGATTCGCTGTATCGCCCCGGCGACATGAACGAAGACCATGAACGCCCAAACCATCATCATGAATTCGAAAACGAAGTTCAGGCCAACGCCAGTCAATCCAGCTCGGAACATCAGGATTTCCAAGACGAGCGCGAAGGAGCCCAGACAGCGCCCGAAATAGATCGTCAAATCCGTCTCTTCCGGAATTTTCCAAAGCATCAGCCGCGCCCAGCGCAACGGCGCGAAGAAAATGGGTATGGCGAAAAGCAGCGTCGTCAGGGAAGCCAGAACGAGGAGAAAAGTCTTCGCGTGCATTGCCCAGACGCCGATCATGGCCGCTTTCCCTTTCGATTGGTTCCAACGGGATGATAGGCCGTTCCGCCGCCGAAACTTGCCATTTCGCGCCAGCGATGGGAGCATTCGCGGCGGGAGGGACGGATGGGCGCAACCGGCTTCACAAGGGCGCGTTCGATGGGGCCGGTCGCCGACGCCGTGGAGCGCGCGGGCGGATCGGTCACGCGGGTGTTTCGGCGGGCCGAACTGCCGATGCGACTCATCGAGCGGCCCGATCAACTGATCCTGCTGAGGGACCAACTCGCTCTCGTCGAATGCGCCACGCGCGAAATCGGGGACGAGACGCTGCCGCTACGGATGTCGATGGACGCCGGCTTCGCCCATCTCGGCGCCTTCGGACGGCACGTCGGCGCTGCGCCCGTGTTCGCGGAGGCGATCGAACGCTGCAACGAGGGCATGGGCTTGATGTTGCAATCGGCGACCCACTTGAAACTGACGCAATCGCGCGGCCTTGCGATCTGGAGCTACGAAATCTCTGATTCCACGCGCGTCGGTCGCCAGAAAAACGAACTGCTCGCATTCGGTTACATGATCGATCTGATGCGCCACTTTTTTGGCGCCGGGGCGGCGCCCCTGCGCGCCGAGCTTCCCGGCGCTTTGGCGGCGCGCTCGCAAATCCAAGACTTGCTGGGCTGCGAGGTTTCCCATGGCGAAAAGGCGGCGTTGATTTTCCCCGCGACGGGACTGCGCGCGGAAAATCCGAGGACCGCGGGACCGGTAGACGGCGCCCGAAGCGACGGCATTCCCTATCCCGACGATATCGTGGCCGGCGTCGAGCGCATGATCGAACTCGGCCTGCTGGATCGGCGTCCGACCATCGAATACGTAGGCCGCCGACTGCGAATGTCCTCGCGGACGCTCCAGCGCCGGCTCTCCAAGGCCGAACAGGGATTCGAGGAAATCAAGCGCCGCGTGCTCGTCGCACAGGCGAGTGCGCTCTTGGGATCCACTCGCCTGTCGGTGTCGGAAATCGCCTACGAACTCGGCTATTCCGATCCCGCCCATTTCACTCGCGCGGCATCCCGATGGGTTGGAGAAACGCCGCGCGTTTGGCGACGTCGACTGCTTGCCGCGTCCTGACGGAGGACCAACGGACTTCACTCGTGCCCGCATGCCTTGAACGACAGGAAGCCGCCGACCAAGAGCAGGATGACCGCGACCGCGAGGAACAACGCCGGAGCCGCGACCATGCGCGTGGCGAGTTCGGCCACCTGCATGGGGAACACGATGCGAGAGAACCCGCCGAGCAGGAGCACCCACCCCATGACGGTCACCAGCACCGGCCACCCGCCGGTCCAGCGGTTGTGGAAATAGACGATCGCGAGTCCGGGGACGAAGGAGAGATAGCCGGCGAAGACGACCAACGCGGGGCTGCGCGACGCGTCCTCGACGAGCGCCGGCCACGCCGCCACATTGGCGAGGACGGAGATCGCGCCGACGGCGAGCGACGGCCCCAGCAAGGCGGCGATGGTTTTCGATGTCGTCATGGCGTGTCCTTTCTGCACACGGAATCAGTTTCGCGTTCTGCCCTTGTGAATCCGGGCGGAAATCATCAATCGGCGCTACGCCATTTTTATCATTTGTCGCTCCACCGATTTTATCCTTTCATGCCGAGAATATGCGGTTTGCCGCAGATAAGCGCTTGTAGTCATGTGGTTACTGTTCCGCGAACTCATGCCGTTGACAAGAGTTTAAGCCGCCAACGAGGTATGCCGATGACGGTCACCAGCACCGGCCAGCCGCAAGTCCAGCGGTTGTGGAAGTGACGATGACCAGTCCGTCATCGATGCGTAGTCGCGGGATTTGATCGCTGTGGATCCGATGGGCTTGACCGACGGTCCGCTAGAGATGTTATAACATAACATCTGTGTTTCGGGCGTTCGCCTGCGCGATCGCGTGATTCGAGAATTCGGGAGTGTCCGATGAGATCCGGCTTGGACATGTGCGCCGTCATCATTGCCGCGATGACGGGCTGCTGTTGCGCCATCGACCCTGCCTCGGGGCAAGAATCTCTGCCCACCGTCGACGTCGGCACGGCCCGAGGGCAAGCCAAGGTCGCCCGGAAACATGTCGGCGTCGTCCGCAAGCTGCTCGTAACACGGCGTGTTGCGGCCCCAACGCCCTCCGCGCCTCCGCCGCAGCCCGCGCCACCCCGTGAAAGCGCAAACGACGTTCGGGAGCGTATTCTCCCCAAGGCGGGCGCAAACGCCTACGCCTTGGACCGCGCGGCGATCGAGGCGCTGCCGCAAGGGGATCAGACGCCGCTCGAAAAAATCTTATTGCAAACGCCCGGCGTGTCGCAGGATTCCGCCGCCAGCGGCAATCTCCACATCCGCAACGAACACGCCAATGTCCAGTATCGCGTCAATGGCATTCTTTTGCCGGACGGCGTTTCCGGTTTTTCGCAGCTTATCGAGACAGCCTTCGCCGGCTCCGCGTCGCTCGTCACCGGGGCGCTGCCGGCGCAATATGGGCTGCGGACCTCCGCCCTCGTCGACATCGTCTCGCGCGCGCCGCCACCGACGCCCGGCGGCAGCGTCAGCGTTTACGGCGGCGGCCACGCGACGGGCCAGACCGCCTTCGACTATGGCGCGAAGTTCGGCTCGTGGGAGGTCTTCGCGGCGGGGCGGCTGTCCATGAACAGTCTGGGGATCGAAAATCCAACGGCCAGCCATGAGGCGATCCACGATCGGACGCGGCAAGGAAAATTCCTCGGCTTCCTGTCCTATACAATCGACGACGCGACCAAGCTCAGCTTCATCACCGGGACGTCGGTCGCCAATTATCAAATCCCCAACAATCCCGGCCAGCCGCCGCAGTTCACCGCCTTCGGCACGGGTACGTTCGATTCCGGCAAGCTCAACGAGAACCAGGTCGAGCGAAGCTACTACAACGTCGTCGCCTTGACCCGCGCGGGCGGCGATATCGACACGCAACTGTCGTTCTTCTCGCGCTACTCGGAGCTGCATTTCGTCCCCGACGGAATCGGCGATCTCATCTTCAACGGCGTTTCCTCGGATATCTATCGCTCCAGCTTCGTCAACGGCCTGCAGGGCGACGGGGCCTATCGCATTGGCGGCGGACATACCTTGCGCGCCGGCTTCACGGTGAGTGGCGAGAAGACGCAAACCGTTAGTTCCTCGATCATCGAGTCGCTCGACGCGGGCGGGAACCCGATCGACGCGCCGTTCGGCGTGACCGACCCGAATTCCAAGATCGGCTGGCTTACCGGCGTCTACGCGCAGGACGAATGGAAGATCGCCGACCGCCTGACGCTGAACACCGGGCTGCGTTTCGATCAGATGTGGCAGTTCGTCGATACCAACCAACTTAGCCCGCGCGTCAGCCTCGTTTACAAGCCCGTCGACGACACGACTTTCCATGTCGGCTACGCCCGCTATTTCACGCCGCCGCAGCAGGCGCTGGCCGTTCCCACGAATTTGGCGCTCTACAACAACACGACGCAGCAGCCATCCGTCCTGCTCTCAAGCCCGGTTCGTCCCGAGCGCGCGAATTACATCGATACGGGCGTGACCCGGAAACTGACAAAGGAGCTTGAAGTCGGCGTCGACGCCTACTTCAAACGCGCGCGCAATCTCATCGACGACGGGCAATTCGGGCAGGCGCTGGTGCTCACCGCCTTCAACTACGATCGCGCCTATAACACCGGCGTCGAATTCAAATCCGCCTATCAGAGCGGCGATTTCCGCGCCTACGGCAATCTCGCATGGGGCCGCCAGCGGGCGACGCAGGTTTCATCGAACCAGTTCCTGTTCGACGCCAGCGAATATTCCTATATCGCGACGCATTACGTCTACACGGACCACGCCCAGACGTGGACCGGCTCTGCCGGCGCCTCCTATCGCTTGCTCGGCACGCTCGTTTCCGCCGATCTGATTTATGGCAGCGGTCTCCGCAACGGCTTCGCCAACACCGGTCATGTCTCGCCCTATAGCCAAGTGAACCTCGGGCTGTCGCGCGAGTTTTCGACGCCGTGGGGCAAGCCAGTCACGCTCCGCTTTGATGTCGTCAATCTGCTCGACCACGCCTATGAATTGCGCGACGGCTCCGGCATCGGCGTGTTCGCCCCGCAATATGGTCCGCGTCGTGGGTTCTTCGCCGGATTGAAGCAGGCCTTCTGACATCCGGACACGCTTGCGCCGCCCAAGTACCGGGGCGGCAACGAGATGGATACCGCCCCTGAAAAATCACGCCGCGTCGCGTTCGACTTCGCGCGCCGCGATCCGGTCGATGACGTCGCAATAGACGTCGGCCATGATCCTCATGGCGATGCGCCCCCGCGGAGCGGTTTCGTCGAAGCCGTCGACCGGCACAAGCTCGCCGCTCCACTCGTCGTAAAGGACAGCGACGGGCTCCAAAGGCGTCCGCGTGGAGAGGCCTTCGGACCGAGCGAGCGCGGCAATCTGTTTTGCGTCGACGAGCCGGATGACATAGCGGTCAGGCTCGTTCGTGTCCTCCAACCGAAAGGCAAGCTTGCTGGTCATGATTCCCTCCTCGCGCGGCGTCTTCATATCAACGCGCCGCCGATCGCCTTGTCGGGGTATCCTCGACTGCCCGACCTCGCCACAGTGGGAAGTTTGATATCTCGGAACGACATAAGGTTTCCATTCCGAACGGCGCCGCCGTTGTAAGGAGCCCGTAAAGTTCGCCACCGTCGCGCGATCCGGAGGCGGGTGGGCGTTAGTGTCGATTTTTTGAGACCCGGTTTTGTGGAGGCATCCGCTACGATGATCGCGGAGATAGCTTTTGTTAACCCCATGCTGATTCCCTAGCCTGCGGAGCATCGAATTCAACGATTCGACGAGCATGACGCCGCCGCTTCATTCTGGATGATCCGGGTTCATCAGACACAGAAGCCTTCTCACGCCACTTCAGCTTGAAGCGGAATGCGGCTGCGGATCCATCTGTGGCTTCTTCATTTGATCTGCGCGGCGTCAGAGCGGAATCCATGCCATTCAGTAACGATTTCCTTGATCGGAATTTCAGACGACTGGTTGAAGCAATGCCTGTGGCGTTCTTCGTCAAGGACAAAGACAGTCGAATTGTCTTCATGAACGACGCTTGTGAAAAACAGTGGGGCAGATCCTTCAACGATCTCGCGGGCACCGATGGATGCATGGTCTTTCCGGAAGACCGGACGAAGAGTTTTCTGGTCGCAGACCAAGAAACCTTCGCGGCCCGGCAACAGGTCGTGATGGAGGAAGCATTCTGGAACGCGAAGCTCAAACAGAATCGTATCGGGCATTCCTTCAAGAAGCCGCTCTACGACCCGTCGGGAAATCCGCTTTATCTACTTTGCATGACGATCGACATTACCGAGCAAAAGCGGATCGAAGAAGGTCTACGGGCGAGCGAGGAGAAGCTGCGCGGGCTCTATGAACTGTCGCCCCTCGGAATTGCGCTCACCACGATGCAAGGCACGTTTGTCGAATTCAACGACGCCTTTCTGCACATCTGCGGTTATAGCCGCGACGAGTTGAACTCGCTCGATTACTGGGCGTTGACACCGAAGGATTATGAGGCCGAAGAGACGCGACAGATCGAATCGCTGATGCGAAAGGGCTCCTACGGCCCTTACGAGAAGGAATATATCCGTTCGGACGGGAGCCGAATTCCTTTAAGGCTCAATGGAATGTTGATAACCGGAAGCGACAATCAGTCCTATATCTGGTCGATCGTCGAAGATATTACGAACAGCAAGAACGTCGAAGAGTCGGCACGGCTCGCCGCGCTGATTTACCATGCGAGCAGCGAAGCAATCATGGTGACGGACGAGCATCACCGCATCGTCGACGTCAATCCAGCCTTCGTCTGCATTACCGGTTACGAGTTCGAGCAAGTCAAAGGCCAAGATCCGACAATTCTTCAATTGCGATTGGACGTGGCTGACGTTTCCGCGACATTGTCGGACATCCTCCAAGGCGAGGCGTGTCATCAGGGGGAGATATCTGGATGTCGCAAGAACGGAGAACGCTTCGCCATGTGGGCGAATATCAGCGTTATCCGCCGCGACGACGACAACGTCCACCGCTATGTGATGCAGTTTTCGGATATGACCGAGAGGAAAAAGAAGGACGAGTTGATCTGGCGGCAGGCGAATTTCGACATTTTGACGAACCTTCCGAATCGGCGGCTGTTTTGCGAACGGCTGGAGCAGGAAATTAAAAGGTCGTCTCGCACCGGTCAGTTCGTGTCCGTGCTGTTCATTGATTTGGATAGGTTCAAGGAAGTCAACGACACATTGGGTCATCATGCCGGAGACCTCCTTCTTGTCGAGGCGGCGAAGCGGCTTCGGCGTTGTGTTCGCGAATCGGACGGCGTGGCTCGCCTCGGTGGCGACGAGTTCACGGTGATCCTGACGGAGTTGCGCGATCTGAATGACATCGAGAGCGTGGCGCGGCGGATCATCGAAGAAATGAACGTTCCCTTCGTTACCGGGAACGAAAGGAGCTATCTCTCGGCGAGCGTTGGCGTCGCCGTTTTTCCAAACGACGCGCGGGATGCGGAAAACCTCATGAAATGCGCTGACCGGGCGATGTATCAAGCCAAGGATGAAGGGCGGAATCGTCTCGCCTATTTCACGGAGTCGATGCAGCGCAAGGCCGAGGAAAAACTTGCCCTTACCAATGATTTGCGTCATGCGCTGAGACGCGGAGAGTTGGAAATCTACTATCAACCGATTGTCGAACTGCCGAGCGGACAGGTGGTGAAAGCGGAAGCGTTGTTGCGTTGGCAGCATCCCGAACGAGGCCTGATTGGCCCCGCGGAATTCATTCCAATTGCCGAAGAATCTGGCTTGATTCTGGAAATTGGCGAATGGGTCTTCAATGAAGCTAGCGCCATCGCGGCACACTGGTGCAAAAGATTTGGTCGCCTGATCCAAGTCAGCGTGAACGTTTCACCTCTGCAATTTGCCGATGAAACGAAGAGCAAAAGATGGTCGGAACGCTTGGCGTCGCTTGGTCTGCCGAGGAAGAGCATCGCCTTGGAAATCACCGAGGGAATGCTGATCAAGGAAGCGGCCCAAGTGAAGCGAAAGCTGCTGGAGTTCCGGGATAAGGGGATCGACATCTCCATCGATGATTTTGGCACCGGCTTCTCGTCGCTTTCCTATTTGAAGCAATTCGAAATCGATTTTCTGAAAATCGATCGTTTATTCGTCCAGAACTTGGCGGAAGACGCAACTGATAAGGCGTTGACCGAGGCCATCATCATGATGGCGCACAAGCTCGGCATCAAAACCGTTGCCGAAGGGGTTGAAAGCGAAAGCCAACGTGACCTGCTGGTGCAATTCGGCTGCGACTATGCACAAGGTTATCTGTTCTCACGCCCCGTTCCAGCGACGATGCTCGAGGCGCTACTGTCCAGAACCGTGAGCAGCGGAGCGATGGTCGACGAAGGCGTGGCTGCTTAGCGCTTTCATGGCGCACTGACTTGTTCGGACGGTCGAGAGATTTAGACATGGCTGGCCAACTCCATGAGGAAACTCCGAGGGAGATACACCGCCTTAAGCGCATATTAACTGCTTAACTCCTCTCCCCTTGCCATCCCCTTAGGGACCCGCTAGGCGATCGCCATCATGACGACGAACCGCGCCATCCTCCTCGAACGCATCGCCGGGCTCATAGCCCACGTCGAGCGTCCGCGCGCGGTCACGGGCGTTCAGGCCTGACCTGAACTTTCGGCGACCCAGCCCCGCCGATAATCACTCCCAATCGTCATACCGGCCATCCCAAGCGCACTGCGCCAGAGGCCGAAAAAAATCGAGGAGGCCGCCATGCGCTTATGGATCTTTTCCGACCTGCACCAGGACCGCGCCGGCAACGCATGGGACCCGGCGCGGCATGCGCCCGCCGACGGGTTTGACGTCGTCATCGCGGCGGGCGATGTGCATTCGCCGCTGACCGCCGCCATCGACTGGCTCGCCGACAGGTTTGTCGGCTGCCGCGTCCTCTATGCCCCCGGCAACCACGATTTTTGGTGGGACGGCGGCGACGACCGCTACACCCTCGCCGACCAGATCGCGCGCGGACGCGATCTCGCCGCCCGGCGCGGCATTGACCTGCTCATCGACGACAGCGTCGTCATCGACGGCGCGCGCTTCGCCGGCGCGACGCTGTGGACCGACATGCGCCTCGGCGCGTTCTCGGCGGGCCACGCCTTCAATACGGCGCGCCGCTTCATGAACGATTATCGCCGCATCCGGCGGCGCCCGTCGGGCCGGCACCTATATATCCGTCCCGCCGACACCGTCGCCCTGCATCGCGCGAGCCGCGACTTCATCGACGGCGCGCTGGCGGCGCCGTTCGCCGGGCCATCCGTCGTCGTGACGCACCATGCGCCGCATCCGAACTCCCTGTGGGATCGGAACGCCGATTTGCGCTGGTGCTACGCCAGCGACCTCGGCGACCTGATCCACGCGCGGGCGCCGGATCTGTGGATTCACGGACACGTTCACGGGCGCGTCGATCACCAGGTCGGGTCGACGCGAATCATCTGCAACGCGCGCGGCCATGCCGATGAGCCGTCGGTGCGG
The DNA here is from genome assembly GCA_963699455.1 of uncultured Alphaproteobacteria bacterium. Lineage (GTDB taxonomy): Bacteria > Pseudomonadota > Alphaproteobacteria > Rhizobiales > Beijerinckiaceae > Methylocystis. The sequence goes on from CAVOTY010000008.1 coordinate 961,491, forward strand.
GATTTCGACCCGTCCTTGATCATCGACCTCGCGCTAGCGGGCGCGGACGGTGCCGGAGGCGAGATTGCCGGCGGCGGACTGGCGATGCTCGACGACCAGAAACACGCGGCATAAGGAGGAGAACATGACGACCTTTTTCACCTCCGACACCCATTTCGGGCATGCGAATATTATCGCTTACTGCGAGCGCCCGTTCGCGTCCGTGCGGGAAATGGACGAGACGATGATCGTGAATTGGAACGCCGTGGTCGGCCCCGATGACGACATCTGGCATCTCGGCGATTTCGCGCTCGGCGCCGACGCCAAGCATGTCCGCTCGGTCTTCCGCAGGTTGAATGGGCGCAAGCGCCTCGTCATCGGCAATCACGACCGGCAAGAGACCATCGATCTTCCGTGGGCGGCGAAGCCGACGCAACTCGCGTCGGTCGGGATCGACGGCATGCGCGCCGTCATGTGCCATTACGGACTGCGGGTCTGGCCCGGCATGCGCCGCAAGGCGATCTCGCTCTATGGGCATTCACACGGTCGCCTGCCGGGAACCTCGATGTCGCTCGACGTCGGCGTCGACTGCTGGGGTTTTACGCCGGTGACGCTGACGGACATCCAGCGGCGCATACAGACGCTGCCGGACGCGAGCGATCCCGAGGGCGATCCGGGCGGCGCGGTGGCGGAGGACCACACATGACCGTCGAACACGACGACATCGAGAAGATCCTCGGGCCGCTGCGCGACACGCACGGGCGCGACCGTCGCGTTCTGTGGCTGTCGGACATGCCGGAAGGCGTCTTCACTCGTTCCATGGAGCCGCCGGTGTGCGACTGGATCGGCGACTCCTCGGTCGCCGAAATGACGGAATTCGTCGAGCGGCTCGAGACGGATCGCGATACCGCGTTCAAGGGGCTGCGCACGGCTGACGAGGAGATCGCGGCGATGACGCCCGTCGCGTTCCTCGCCTTCCCGCACTCGGTCCCCGTCCTCGCGAGCGGATTTCGGTGGTCGCTGATCGAACATCAGATCGCCGGCGTCTGCGTCCACCAGCAGCGATTCTGCGGGCTGCGGTTGACGATGCGGACGGACATCGCGGAACTCGCCGCCACGGTCCATCGCCGGTTCTATGGGACGAACGCCGGATGCTGCACGCCGGCGCTGCGGACCCTCGTCGAGTATCGGACGATGCTCGCATCGGAGGGGCTCGACTGCGACGGGAGCTATCCCCACTTCGCGGAGGGATTCTATCCCGTCGATTTCTCGGAGGAGTCCCTTGATCGGGTAGCGACCGACGCGCCGGGGTTCGGCGATCTGATCGGGGAACCCGCTCCCTACGGCGGCGCCGGGCACAGGGCGGTCATCGCCTTCGTCGCGCCGAACAGCGATTGAAGAACGACAATGACAAGAATTCTCGTCCTCTCCGATCTTCACACGGAGTTCGTCTCGCAATTCTGGGATCTTCCCGAGGAGTTGCCGGATTTCGACGTCTGCGTGCTGGCGGGCGACATCGCCGGCTCGCCGGAGAAGGGTGTCGATTTCGCCGCGAGGGCGCCCGCGCTGATCGGGCGGCCAATCATTTACGTCCCCGGAAATCACGAATTTTATGGCGGCGAGATCGAGAACAGGCTGCGCGTCGGCAAGGAGGCCGCCGCGGGCACGAACGTGCGTCTGCTCGACCGCGACGTCGCGATCATCGATGGCGTCCGCTTCGTTGGCGCGATTTTGTGGACGGATTACGCGCTTCAGGGCAACGCGCCGTGGTCGATGGCGATGGCGGCGCGTGGCCTGAACGATCACGTGCGGATCGAGCGCCGGGGTCCGATGGGCGCCGTGCGCTTCACGCCGGCGGACGCCCTCTCGCGCCACGTCGACGACCGGGCGTATATCGAGACCGTCCTGTCCGTGCCGTTCCACGGCCCTACCGTCGTCGTGACACATCACGCGCCGCATCCGAGTTCGGTCTCGGAGAGATTTCGCAACGACGGCTTGACGCCGTGCTTCGTCAGCGACCTGTCCGATGTCATCGACCGGCACGCGCCGGCGCTGTGGATTCACGGCCACACGCATGACAGCTTCGACTACCGCGTCGGCGCGACCAGGATCGTCTGCAACCCCAAGGGATATGGGCCAATGAGGCCGGGGAAGCGGATCGAGAATGTGGCGTTCGATGTGGGAAGGGTCGTCGAGGTTTAAGGCGTCGTTTCCCGGGAGCGGTCCGAGCAATTCTGCAAGGCAGCCTTCCACAATTAGCCTGTTGGAGGCGGTCGTGGAGGTCGGAATCCGTCGTCGCGCACCGGGAAATGTCGATCACGTCCGGGCCGCCCCGTTCCTAATTCGCCTTGATCGCGCGCCACGCGCCCTTCGCGCAGAGCGAGCTGTCGGAGGTCCAGCCGCCGGCGCCGGAACCGCCGCCAAGCGTGCCGCTGACGGTGGCGGTGTAGCCATACGCCGATATCGAGAGGGTGACGCCGCCGCCCGGCTCCACCGCGCCCCAAGCCTTGGGGGGCGGGTCGGTCAAACCGGCGATGCGAACGACCTTGCCCTCCAGAACGGCGATGAAGAGCCGTCGGCTATGGCGCGGACAAAGTTGGCTGGCGACGCTGGCGTCGATGATCCAGACCCCGTCGAAACGCGGCGCCGAGCCGGTCGCCGGCTCGGCGCCGGCGGGCCGGACGCTCAGCAACGCCGCGCAAATCCCGACGGCCACGGACGGGCATTTCATGCGCCTCGCGGGCAAAATTCTTCTTATTCCATCGCCTGCGATAATATTGCCGAACACCGGCGCCTCCGCGACTGTGGCCGAAGATCATGAAAGCCATATGGGCATACTTGCCGCCGCCACGCTCGCGCAATGCCCGGCGCGCAAGGCAAGGCGCGGCTACCCCCAAACGACGTTCCTGACGTCGGCCCGAACGGGCTCGCCGTTACTCTAGCCCGGCGCGCTTCGTGTTGGACCTGTCGGAGGTCATCGACCGGCACGCGCCGGCGCTGTGGATCCACGGCCACGCGCACGACTGCTTTGACTACCGCGTCGGCGCGACCAAGATCGTATGCAATCCGAAAGGCTACGGGCCGATGAGGCCGGGGAAAAGAATCGAGAACGTCGCTTTCGATGTGGGGAGGGTCGTTGAGGTCTGACGGGAAGCGCTCGATCCGTGACCCCGAGGCAAATTAGTTTAATCTGGATTAGCCTAATTTGGATTAGGCTGATTGTTCATGGGGGCCGCGCCGACTCTCACGGCGCCCGTGGCTTCGGCGGCGTCGAGCGCTAAATTGCTCCTCCAGAGACTTGGCCTTTCGACAAAACCGCGTCACGGGAGACCACATGACGACTTCGATCAAGACGGACGCCGCCCGCACGCATCGGACCGCAGCCGGCATGAGCGGCGAGGATCTCGCGTGGCTCGACCGGCACGGTTGGAACGACGGCAACATTCCGCCCCCGTCGACAGATGAAATCGCCGCCTATGAGCGGCGGGAGGCCGCGCTCAACTCGGCCATCGCCGGCTTGGGAAGCAGCGAACGTGCCGAATCGTTGGAAGGCAAGCTCGCCGCCGCAATCGGGGCGCGACTCGCCGATCTGCGCGATCGCGGAGAAGAGGACGACTAGAGCATTCGCGGAAACTGAAGTCGGCTTTCCCTTTGGTCAATCCGGGTTACTCTCGCTTAGCGCACATACTGGTGGTCAAAATCCAACGCTTGGTTCCCGCAGACACATGGACCGGCGCATGTGTGCCGACACACGGCGGCTCCGCGTGTTTTCGATCAACATCCAGTCGTTAAACACGCAAGGGAGAACCGGCATGCATACGAACAAGATCATCGTCGCCGCGCTAATCGCGCTGGCGGCTTTTCCCGGCGCGGCGCGCGCCTGGGACAAGGACCGCGACTCCGCCAACACCCGCGTCGCGCGTGCGTCGAATATCCATGCGCATCCCGTGGCCCGCAGCCATCGCGCGCCATCGAAACACGTGGCGCGGGCCACGGTCCCGAACAGGTCCCAACAGGTGGGCAATAGCTGCGGTCTGCTGTTGTTCTTGTTTGGCTGCCAAGAGGGCGCTGTTGGCCCCGCGATAACCGCTGCTGAATCGCGGCGTATCGACGAAGAAGTCCGGCACGATGAAGAAAGAGCCTCCATCCGCGCGTCGTATGGCGAGTAAAGAGGCGACTATCGCAAGCATTCACTATCGCGTGATATTTGGAAACAGTCGAGATCAAGGCCGGTCGAGCAGGGTTCCAAGCGTCAGGTTTTAACCACTAGGTGGTGCAAGTGAGACGGAGGATGGGAAATGCGTATCGCGACCTATATTTTGATGGGAATGTATATTGGTCTTATTGGAAACGTGAGCGCATTTGCACAGAAACCTAACATAAAAGTCATTAAGGACTTTAAGTGCTCAGGGAAGATTGCCGCGTATAGCACCGGCATCGCTGACCGCTCCGTCGGCGAAGGGGATTCCATGTGCTATTTCAATTCGCAATCGACTGAGGGCAGAAAGATTTTAGGTGCTTGCCCGCTTGGCACTAATTGCGAGGTAACTGCTACCGTGAAAAACGATCAGGATGCTGGCGATTGGTCGCCTACTATTACCGATGTCAGCAAGGTAGCCCGCACACGGTAAATGGATGCTGCCGCGACATAATGCCGTGTTTGAGAACGACGGCAGTGGGCATGGTGAACCGATGAAAAACCTGCCCTTGTCGAAGGTCTATCAACTGATTGAACCGGGCCCGGTCGTCCTGCTGACCACGACGCACAAGGGCCGCGCCAACGTCATGACGATGTCGTGGCACATGATGGTTGATTTCACGCCCATTATCGCCTGCATCGTCAGCGATCGCGACCACAGTTTCGCGGCGTTCCGGGCGACGAAGGAATGCGTGATCGCGATCCCGGCGGTGGGAATGGCGGAGAAGGTCGTCGCCATCGGCAATTGTTCCGGGCGCGACGTCGACAAGTTCGCGTCCTTCCACCTGACGCCGGCAAAGGCGGAGCGCATAGCGGCGCCGCTGATCGCCGAGTGCTTCGCCAACATCGAATGCAAGGTCGTCGATACGCGGCTCGTGAATAAATTCGGCCTATTCGTATTGGAGGGTCTCAAGGCGTGGATCGATCCCGCGCAAAAGAACCCCAAGACGATCCATCACCAAGGCTTCGGCAAATTCGTCGTCGACGGCGAGACGATCGAGTTGAAATCGAAGATGCCGTGATCGGCCAACTGGAGATTTGGAAATGCCGAAGTTGCTAACCGGCGCGGGAATCGTCCTCATCCTCGTCGGGCTCGCATGGCTGGTCGGCGAGCGGTTCGGACTCGGGCGACTCCCCGGCGACATCGTCATCGTGCGCGGGAATTTCCGTCTCTATTTTCCGCTCGCCACCTCGCTGATCGTCAGCGTCGTCCTCAGTCTGGTTTTTTGGTTCCTGAACCGCTGATCCGGCCCGAATGCACGGCGAGCCAAACGGTGGGCCGGTCGGTATCCGTCCATTCGACTCGGTGTCTCGCGTGCGCCGGGATCTCGACGTAGCTGCCGGGGCGCAGAATTCTCGGCGCGTCCTCGTCTTCGATCCACAGGCCCGCGGAGCCTGACAGCAGGACGACCCATTCGGCATGATCCTGATCGTACCAGAAACCGGGCGGGCTCGCCTGCCCGGTCGATACGATCCTTTCGATCCTCGCCCCCGGCAAGTCGGCAAGGGCAGCGATTTCCTCCTCGCCCAAGCAGGTCGGCACATTGTTGAAAAGATCGCCGCTTCGAATCATAACTGGCTCCGTTCGACGTCGGGAGGCGGCGCCCACATTCGGCCATTTATTAGCGCCGCATATTACGCCCGCGAACGTTGACAGACCATAATCGAGCGTTCCCGGAACGCATCGCAAGCCGAATGGGCGCCTGCGCGGCGTCCCTCGGCTCAGGTCCGCCAAGCCGGACAGGGCCGAGATCAATCGCGGCCAATCTCTTTCATAATCACGCCGCGAACAGCGGACGCGAACGCTTGCCGAGCGAATTCGTCGCCGAGAAACGAGTTTCTCAGCGACCTCGGCAACTCGATCTGCACACCCGCGCCCAGTCGCCCCCTATTGCAGATGTTTGAGGGACTTATGCCCTGCATGTGGTGGTCGGTCGACGTCGCGAACCCAGAGCGCTCCAGCGCGGCGCCGATAGCGTCACGAAGACCGGCATGGAGGCCGCCCAACCAAACGGTCCGATGGTCGCCGCCATCCGCGCGTCCGTGTATCCCGATGGCGATCTCTGACGCCCCGACAAGGGCGAGCCCGCACGGCTCGTCAAACCGCGCCGAGGTGATGTGAAGTCGCCGCCCGGAGATGAGGCTTTCGAAGCAGTAGAGCGAGAATTCGTCGGCGGCTAACAGCGCGGCGATTTGCGACGTCCCCGGCTCGATCCTGCCGCCGTGCGGCGCTACGATCACGATCGGCGACGACCTGTCGATCAGGCGAATTCGATAGTGCAGCCCTTCCTGTTCGGAAGCCGCCAAGGCGGCAAAGCAATCGTATGACTCCGACACTGGCCGGCTTGCCTTTTCACTTGTCCTCGACGGCGCGGCCATCGTCGCGTCGCCCATGACCCTTGGGGTGAAAATAGTCGCGCTTCCCAGTCAACATCAGCGCCAAGCCGTCGATCGCCGCGAGCACGGTCGACGCCGAATAGTAGAGCGGCCCGTTCACCTCCATTCGAGCCATTTCGCGCGTGATCGCGTCCCGGCAGGCGACCATCGGCGCCAACAGCGCCGGACGGTCCACGAATGTATCCGAGCGCGACGATCTGCGAGGCATGGACACGGCCCTTGTTGTTCTGTATTCGTTCTTACAAGGAGATGGCGGCTATGAACAGGGTCGTCGACAGGAATCCACGGGAAAATGCGAATGGCCTATCGATTGTCGCTCGTTTTCGCGCTGCTGGCGCTTTTCCTGTTATTGGCGTTCGCGCGGCCCGCCGGCGCCGAAACGCTCGAGATCCATTACGCGCCGGTTGAGAATCTCGAGCGCGTGGACGTCGAGTTGCTCAAGTCCGCCCAAAAACAAATCGACATGGCGGCCTATTCGCTGACGGACTGGGCGATCGTCGACGCCCTGCTCGACGCCCACCGGCGCGATGTCGCCATCCGCATCGTTCTGGACCCCAGCCAGCAGCACGCCTTCGATCGCATGCGCGAGATCACCGGCGACATCCGCATGAAGACGCCCGGCCCCTACATGCATCTGAAGTCCTATTCGGTCGACGGGCGGATCCTGCGCTCCGGCTCGGCCAACCTGTCGGCCTCGGGCCTGAAGCAGCAGGACAACGACGTCATCGTCGTTCATGAGGCGTCCGCGGCGCGCGCGTTCGAGGAGCGTTTCGAGCGGATCTGGACGGAGGCCAAGCCACTGCCCGCTCCCGGTAACCTATTGGCGCGGTCCGCGCGCGCTACTGACGGGAAAGCCAGAGCCGCGACGCCGGCGGGCTGCGCGATCAAGGGCAACGTCAGCCGTAACGGCGAGCGCATCTACCATGTGCCGGGAGATCGCACTTACGATCGCGTACAAATGGACAAAGGCCGCGACAAGCGTTGGTTCTGTTCGGAGGAGCAGGCGGTCGCCGCAGGCTGGAGGAAGGCCACCACTTGGTAAGAACCCGCAGCTACCACACGAATGGCGCGAAGCGGTAGCGGACCCTTGCGGCATAGCCCGAATATTCAGGAAAGTGATCGGCGAGAGCGCGTTCCTCGAACACGGCGCGGATCGCCAACAGAACAATCTGAGCCGGCACGAAAACGAGCCCGTAAGAGGAGCCCAGCAGCAGCGGCGTCCCCAGCAGGAAAAGAATCGCGCCGCCATACATCGGATGGCGCACGATCGCGTAAGGCCCTGTCGTTATGATGCGCTGCCCGCGATCCCCTTGGATCTTGACGACCGGCGCCGCGAAGGAATTCTCCGCGAGCGCGCGCAAAATGATCGCATAAGACCCGAGGATGCAGAGCGCGCCGGCGATCTCGGCCCAGATTGGCATATTCGTCGTCCGCCAGCGTACGACGTCGAGCGCCATGACGACGAACGAACCCATGTAGAGCACCATGAACAAGGACATGATCGCCTTGTCCCACGCGGGCTGCCCGCTTTGGATCGGCGAGGAAAGGCGCTGCTTCAGCAGACCCGGATCGTGGCGGGCGAACCACAGGCCCGCCGCCAGGCCCACGCCCCCTATTATCGCCACGAAGATCCACGCCTCCGGCCACGCCATCGTGCCCGCCGGCACGAATAGCACGGCGGCCATGACGGCGAGCCAGATGGACGTCTGGATAAACATCCTAACAAGCATGTGCGGATTCCCGACTGCGGCGATCGGGAGTGGTCAACTTATCCCCTCGTCGCTCATGACCTTCTTTGCCGTGGGATCGGCTTCCAAATTCTTGAGCAGCCTTTCGCAGTTTGGATGACCTTGGAGGCCACTCGGCAACATCGCCCGCGCCCAGCGCAACATCGGCAGGGCGTAGGCGTCGAGGAACGTGCGGCGTCCGCCGAGGACGTGGTCCTTGCCGGCGAGATGCGCGTCGAGAAGGTCGAGCTTCTTGACGATCAAGCTTCGCGCCGCGGTCTTGACCGCTTCCAGCGCCGCCTCGTCGTGCGAGGTCGAGTATCTCTGCGGCGAAAACAGCGGAAAGAACGCCGGATGCAAATCACCGGTCAGGAAGTGGGACCAGCGGTCAAGCTCGGCCTCGTCCCGCGGCGATCCGTCCGTCCCTAGGCGGGCCTCGGGGAAGCGCCGCGCCAAATAATGAAGCACGGCGCCTGCTTGCGTCAGTATCCATCCCTCGTCGGTGTCGAGCGCCGGCACGGCGCCGGCGGGGTTGACGGCGTTATATGCCGGATCGCCGAGCTTCACGCGGACCGCCTCATAGGGCGCGCCGATCCATTCGAGAACGAGATGCGGCGCGAGCGAACATGCGCCGGGATAATAGTAGAGCTTGAGCATGGAGCCTCTCAATATCGTCGGGTTGGCATTTCGGATATCGAAGATGTCGCCGGCAAGGATCGCGGTCAATCGCGACTGGTCGTGGCGTCGGCGCGTCGCGCCCAAGACCGCGAAATCAACAAGGCCGAACTGACGCCGCCATGCGTCCTCTCCGAACCCTATCCGAAAAAGCCGCCACACATCCGATGGCGGTTAAAGGATCGGCTGGCGTCCATCCAATCGACCCGATGTCGCGTGCGGAATTCCTCGCTGTGACCTGCGTCGTCAAATCCCCTCCACCCTTTCCCACCACCCACCGGCAAGCTTCGCCTGCAATACCGTAATGATTCGTCACGAAGCGAGCCGAAAATGAATGTCCTTTTGCCGATAAAGCGTGATGACTGCGTCACGGTTCAAGAATCCAACTCCTTCGTCATCACCGGCTTGATTTTGTTCGGAGCCCGCTGGAAGGCACCGATGGCCCGCGCGCTTGGAGTGTCCAGGGAGACGGTGTCGCGTTGGGTGAGCAACGGCGACATTCCCAATTGGGCGCGCAATGTCGGGAAGCTGCTCAACGCCAACAAGGGCTCCGTCCTCAGCCTGTGCGATCGCACCGGCAATATGGTCCGCCCTTGGGCCGACGCCGGATTCGAATGCTTTTGCGTGGACATCGAGCACAAGGCCGGCGAGGAAACGCGCGACGGCATCACGTGGATCGGCACCAACGTCCGTGATTGGCTTCCGCCGCCGCGCCGCTACGCCATCGTGTTCGCCGCGCCGCCGTGCACGCATCTCGCCGTCAGCGGCGCTAGGTGGTTCCGCGAAAAGGGAATGGGCGGCCTCGGCGAGGCCATCGAAATCGTGGAGGCGTGCCGCCGCATCTGCGAATGGAGCCGGGCGCCGTGGCTGATCGAAAACCCAGTCAGCACGCTCGGCAGCTACTGGCGCAAGCCGGATTTCTCGTTCCATCCCCACGAATTCGGCGGTTTTTCCGGCGGTCATCGGGACGATTATAAAAAGCGCACATGCCTATGGACCGGCGGCGGATTCAGGTTCCCGGAAAAGCGCGAGATCCCCGCGTTCAGGCCGCTGTTCATCCACAACATGCCGCCATCGGAGGAGCGCGGCAGCGCACGAAGCGTCACGCCACCGGGATTCGCGAGGGCGGTTTTCGAGGCGAATGTGGGGAGGGGTCTGACGGTTTCGCTGGAGTAAGTCATGCGGGCTGACGCGCGGAAATTTCGAGCGCCTGAACGAAGCCGTCAACCCTTCGGTTCTGATCATAAACCACTATAGGCAGATCGGCTTTCGGCATCCAAACGCGCCCGAACTCGATTGCGGCAGAGACCGGAAGCGCTGGAAAAACATTTATCGTCGTCGTTTCCCCATGCCGAGCCTTGATCTCGTTGAACAGCGACCGGACGATCCTGCGGAATTCCGCCAAGTCTGACGCGCGCTTCATGATGTCGTTGTGTGGGCTTTCGGCTGAAATGGACCAAATCGCCGTGTCATCTCCCAGCACGCGCGTGACTCGGTCGTCGACGATAGTCGCGCTCAGGGCGAGCACCAGCGCGACCGGACGAGCGACTATGCTCTTGTTGACGTCAGGCTTGCGGACCTTGAATTCGATATTTGGCCCTGTTTCTTGCCACGTCCATCCTTTCGGCTCCCTGTTGAGCTGGTAGACGGTAGCCGGTGCTATGTCGCAGAGCAGGCGGCCAAGCTCGATCAGCAGGGGTTGGGGCGCCAATCCGAAGACCGAGAGATGGCGGATGTCGCGAGATTCGATCCGTTCGCGCACCTTCGTGGAGAAAGCGCGCCGAAGAGCGGCGCTATGCTGCTCCCAAAATCCCGACTCATGGTCTCGCAAGGCGCCGCCGTGCAACTCGATGTCGGTCGTATGCCGTCCCTCGGCTGGGAAGCGCTCCGGCAACATAGCCGCGGCTAAGTGTTCGTAGGCGATCGGCGATTCATGGCTGCCTATGTTCGCGGCGTAACGCAGGATATGCGAAGCCCGATCCTCGTGGATAGCGCCGACGACTTCGATCCGGCGCTCATGCGCCGCCTTCATCGCGAGCAGCCTCTGTTCGGGATGTCCATCGATGTCGTCGACGTCGATCAACTTGTGATGGACGTGACACATCAGCATTACGTTCGTGACGTCGTTCGACAGCTTTAGTGATCGGGTTGGGTCTCCCCTCGGACCCGACGGATCGTCGGCGACAATGTGAGCGACGAATCCGAAGTTTTTGTCTTCAGCGCCGGAGATGAGATCGCCGATCAGCGGCTTGTTGCAGCCTTCATATTGGCATCGACCAGCCGCTTTCGCCCAAAGAACTTGACGGGTTAACTGCGAAAGCTTGTTCGTCCTGCCTTTTGGTGATTTCATTAATCGTCCTCGTCGTAATGATCGCGGCGACCATCTGGGTGCATGCCGCCGCCGGTCCAAACGCCGCAACGCAACCAGTCTTCGAAGTAGAGGAACCAAAGTGCTGCCCACGGTACGACGGTCTGGTCCAAACGCTTCCATGCGGCCCATTGCCCGGCGCCCGGCAAGAACAGACAAAGTTCGGTCGGGTTTTGCTCATAGACGTGCGGTAGCGAGCGACCTTCGGCCAATTCGATCAAGTCGGGTGCTTCTACGAACACACTCGGGCGCCTGCGCGGCCCGTATTCGATTCTGATCGCATACATGCGACTGAGCGCCGTCGGAGAAACCTCGCATCTCCAAACGAGCCGAGCTTGCCGTACCTCGCCATCGCCGCCGGATATCGGATTGGCGCGCAGGTTGAGAAGTTGCTGCGACAGCGTCAGCTTGCGTCGTCCTCCGAAGCGCAATTCCTCAGGTTCCGAAAAAAGTATTGTCCTTCACGGACGTCCATGTGTTTTTCTGGGGAGGCGCATTCGTGCCGCCCAAGGCGTTTGGACTCCAAGCGTTTGGGATTAGTCCGGCAGCGGGCGCCAAAGCGAGGCTTCCTAAGCCGCGCGCGGTCGAAATCCTTGTCGTAAATGCGTTCATCGCCTTCGACACGGGTCTGTCCCCGAGCGTTCTGCCCAGCGCCTTGCCGATCTGATCCAGACCGCGCGTCGCCTTGAGGACTTCGATATCGTCGACGATTTGGCGATGCCACGCGTAGAAAGCCGAAGCCAGCGCAGGATTGCTATTCCATTTTTCAGCGAAGTTTTCGCCTTGAGTGCTTTCGTTGGAGATGACCCAGTGGCCCGAAAAGGCGGACGGTGTTTGATCGATTCTTTCCGGCATGCGTTTGATCACATCCAAAAGTAGGTCGAAGGCGCTACCATAGGAGAAGTGCCTGACGCAGAATTCATAGCTCCGCGACAAGAGAGTCGTGATGATGATGGAGATCGGGGCAAGAGACGGATCGTGCGCTTCGAAATGGATGACGCGGTGGCGCTTGCAGATTTGCACGGCGCGTTGCAGCACGCTCTTATGCGGCGTCGGCTCCGGAAAGGCCGCGACCTCGGCTCGAATCGAGTCCGCGGTGATCGCATTTGCGCCAGGATGGTCGGTTGCAGTTTTGATCTTTCCTCGAAGATGCGGCGATAGCCCTTCGGGTTGGACGGTTTCCAGACGTTCGAGCCTTTCTCCGGGACCAGCTCGCCGCCGTTCCAGCAAGCCGGATTCCTGATCGCAGGAGTGACGTCGAGATGGAACTCGTTGGCGTAATCCAGCCGCCAGCACCGCGGCTTTTCCTCGAGAAGAGTAGCGTAGTTTCCGTTTTCGCGGATTCTGTCTCCGATCACGCGCTTAAGGGTTTGCGGCGGATAGGCGGTCGAGACTTGGGGCGCGAAGCAGATCAGATCGACGTCGTATTCCGATCTGCCGATCGGCCTGACGGTGGTTCCGAGCGCGACGGAGCCTTGGAGATAGATCTGGGCGCCGGTTAGCAAAGGGTTTGGTGACGCGGCGATCCATCTGCCAACGCCCTCATATCGCGCTTTCGCCTCGTCGAATTGGGCATCGGTGAGTTCTAGCTCCTGACAAACGCGGTCGAGGAAATTGAACAGTTGCATTCGAGCGTGGAAGTCTCTGTCGATATACATAAGTTCGATCTCTTTCTGCGGCGCCTACCCAAGCTCAGATCGTGCCGCAGCGGCGACCTTTGCATGTTCTCGTTAAGTGAAGCTGATTAACGCACCCCAAAAAAACAGAATCACTCGATCCGCCGGTAGACGTCCTCAACTCCCCCGGTATCCGAAGCGCTTTCCTTTCGCATCACATACCCCTGTTCCCAAAGCGATTTGAACTTCATGCTGGCGTTGGGAACCGAAAGCCCTTGCTTCGCCTCCGCGAATTCCGCCGAACGAACCTGCGGCCTGTTCAATGCGAATTCGAGCGCTTCCCGAACGCCTTGGCTAGGCTGCGGTCCGATCAGCTTTGCCGTCTCTCCCTTCCAAACGAACATCGGCTGGTTTTTCTTCAGAGCGGCGGCATCCAGGTTCTCGACCATATCGTCGTCGGAAAGATCGATGAGGCAGAACCCCTTCTCCTGTCTGAACTTGCGCGCCAGTTCCACAAGCGTTTCCGATCCGAACGACATGTCGAGCCGCTCGACGCCTTTCAGCGAAATTCGGAACACGTCGATGCCGACGCGACCTTCCACGGAAGACAACAGGCGCTGGTATACCTCGCGCCCTTGTGCGCGCCCCCAGCCTTCCGGGCGGTCCATGAAATCTCGCAGGCAGATAACCGCTGACATCTCATTCATTTATCGGGTTTAATCAGAATTTATCGGCGGCGTCAAGTGAACTTGAAACTGAATGATATATGGGTGCCCCATAGGAGCGGGAGCTGCTCGCACCAAGAGGCTCTTGCGTAGCCGAATTCGCTCGGCATCAACGTCACGCGTTGCTGCGGAAGGCGGACATCCAAGTCTGCTCGAAATCGAATTGCTTTTGCGGCGCAGCCTTTCAATCCACATCCCCGATCCGCCCCAAAACGAGAGATGCCGCTCTTGAAAACCTCGACCAAGAGGTCGGCGTCTGAAAGAGACGCAAGCTGCGGGAACTCGGATTTTAATGACGGACGAAGGGTTTCCATGATTCCGAGTCCGCTGTCGGAGACAGCCACAACAAGCTTGTTCCCCCCTGAGTAGACCTGTAAAGCGGCAAAGCCATCCAGCGCCGTACTGCTGTGCTCTTCAACGTTGCCAACCAGCTCAGCAAAAATGAACCAAGCAGCTTTTTGTAGTTCCTCGACATCGCTGCGAGCGCTGCAAGCGTTTCTGACTGCCTCCGCCAATCTCGTTGGCAGGTTCCGATCGACGTGGTCCTTTGCGATGCGCGCTATTTCAACCAAGTGAGAATTGGCGCCGAAGTGAGCTTGCGCGGCTGAGAAAGATGGGCGTTCAGGTAGAACGATGACTTCCTTTGCTAGGTGATCGAAAAAACCCATGCGATTAAGATATCCCATCGCACCGCTTTCGCCCTCCAAGAAATTCAAGGTTACACGTTTGCTGCAAGCAACAAGTTGGTTCGCGAGGCTCAAAAGACGGATGATCAACTCTAGCATGAGCTTGCAGCCGACGGGCACGTCGAAGCGCACCTCTGACGCAGTTGAACAGTGGGGCGCGATGCCAGCTCTAAGCGCCCTTTCGAACGCGTCCGAACTGATCCATGACGAAGGAGAGAATTCGATTTGCGAACGCAATCACGGGCTCCTAAAATCGGCTGATGCGTTACTCATATTGTGATGCATGTTGTCGAGTTTTAGAGGGCAGCAGGCCGCCAAGACCATAAATTACGCCGCATCCACAACCCGTTCTCCCCATCCCCGCGACAACCGCTTGGTGACGTCCGTCCTCGCAAGAACGCGCTCGCAAAGCTCCCACCGATGGTCGTCGGCGGTCACGTCCTGCGCGTAGCCGAGGTCGAAGGCGTTGGCCTGCTTCTTTTTCGTCGTAAACTCTCGCAGTTTCTCTCCGAGGTTCTCGATGTCCTCGATCCAGTCGTCCTCGATGACGTCGGGAAGCGTGCCGAAAATGTTGTAGCGATCTTGCATACGTGCCGAGAGGGTTTCGTAGACCTTTTCGTCGACGGTGCCGTGGTAGACGAAGTTCGCCATATCCACCCTGTCGCGCCGCTGTCCGAACCGCTTGATGCGACCGATGCGCTGCTCCAAGCGCGACGGGTTCCACGGGAGATCCACGTCAATCAGTGTCCCGAGCGTCTGAAGGTTCAATCCTTCGCAGGCGGCGTCGGTCGCGACGACGAGCCTGATGGTTCGCTCCTTGACGGCCTTCTTGATCAACTCGCGCTCGACGCTTTTCCTTTCGCCATCGAGGAAGAGCGCTGACTTCCCGGCACCCGCATAGACCGCGACCGTTTCGCCGGGCAGACGCGCGGTCAGACGCTCGCCGATCCAGTGCACGGAGTCGTAATACTGGCTGAAGACGATGCAGCCCATCTCCAACCAGCGCCGCTCGAGCAGATAGAACAGCACGGCGTCGAGCTTCGGGTCGCTTGGATCCCGCTCAAGGCTGTCGATGATCGTCTGAAGATGCAAGCGCTCCTCGCCGACGATATCCAATTTCCCGTCGCCGAGGTTGAGTTGGAATTCCTCGTCGTCGATCGGGCGGCCCTCCAGCAGCTTCCGCGCGGTCGCCAGCCCCGAGGCGACGCTCGAGCATATGCGCTGCCGCAGCAGCCCCTTCAGGAAGCCGGCGGCCTTCTGGCGCTTGCCGAAGGCCTTGGTGAATTTCTCGGCGGCGTCGTAGGCGATATCGAAGGCGGCGGAGGTCCGCAGTCCCAGCCCGTCGAACATCGCCGGCGCCGAGATCGCCATCGGATGGATATCGACGGGAATTCTCGGGATCAGCCCGGCATTCTCCAAGGTCTCGCGCCGGCGCAGAACGACATGCCGGACGATCGGGTTGTTCCTCTGGAAGAAGGTCAGGCCGCCGGAGGGCGACAGGACGTCGTCCTCGAACTGCGGTCGAACGAAATTGTCCTCGTCGGGGATTCGTCCGTAAGGCAGGTCGGTGACGAATTTGGCGTCCGGCAATCCGATGGCGTTCCTCACATGGCCGAAGATGACGTCGGCTTCCTTCGAGGGCGGCATCGGGTTGCGGAACCAATCCCATGCCTCACGATCGCTGGTGACGTTCACCTCGCCGGTGATCATCGGGATCGCCCGCACCTGGTCGCGCCAAGGGCTCCATGCATCGCCGAGGACGAAATCGACGCCCTGGCTCAGGACCTTCATCAGATCCCAAAGGTCGGCGACATCGGTTTGGATGGGCGTCGCCGTGCCGAGAAGGACATGTTCGGCGCGCACCGCCGCGTCCATCATGAAATCCAGAAGATTGTTAGCCTTGCGTTCGTCCGCGCTCTTCGATTTGGCCCCGCGGGCGCGGTGGGCCTCGTCGAGGATCAGCAGGCCGAACTTCTTCGCCTTGAGCAGGCGGCGCTCCTCGGTCATGTGAACGATGAGCCCGGTCGAGACGATGGCGATCTGCCGAGGGCATTTCGCGATCCCTTCGGCGCCGACCGTTGGCAGGGGCAGTTCGTCGGGGTCAAGTTGCCACGCCTTCTGGCTGGACAGCCAGACCGCCGAAGGGATGTTGAGCTTGTCCTTCAGCTCCATCTGCCATTGCGTCGTCAGCGTCGCCGGACAAAAATCAGCACCGGTCCGTCGCCCATCAGGGCGGAGACCAGCGCGCTACCGGCGAGGGAAAGCGTCTTGCCGACGCCGACCTCGTCCGCGAGCAGCAGCCGCACCTTCCCGTAGACGGCGCGGTGATGCAGGAACAGGCCGACGAAGGCCCGCTGCCATGACATCAGTTGCTCGCCGCCACGATAGAGGTTGCATTCGACCAGGGCGGCGGGCGCCACGTCCTGCGCCTCCAACTCCTCGAGTTGGACCTCGACGCGCCGAGCGCTGCGCCCGATCTCGTCGATGATGACGTCGGGAAGCGGCTTGCCGAGCGCCCAGAGGTGTTCGAACTCGTCCTCGACCCAAGCGACACCGTCGGCGGAAGAATCCTCCCAGACGAGTTCGTAGTTCTCGCTCCAGCCCTCGCGTGTTTCATTCAGGCTGCCCATGAACGAGGTCGCCGAACCGTCGGGCCGTCGGATGACGCCGGCCTTGCCGTGGAGGAATGGCGCATCGGCGCGGGACACGACGCGGATCTCGACGTTGCCCTTCTTCAGGATCTCGATACAGCCGCTTGTAGCGCGGGCGCCGCGGAAGCTCTCGACGGAATCGTCGACGTCGTTCCAGCGTTCCTTGAGAAGCTGTTCGCGGGCCTGCTTGGCCGCGTTGATGTCCTGGGGGTCGAGATCGGCGTTGCAGATGACCCGCACGTTGCCGATGGACTCGATTTCTTCGTTGACGAGGTCGAAGATCGAGGACCGGAAATAGCCGGCGATGCGAAGATATTCGGTCGCGCCCTGAAGGCGGTCCTTCAGATAGACGTGATCCAGACGCTCATGACGCGAAGAAAAACGTTCAAGCCGTCCGCCGCCGACGGTTCAGTCACGCGCCTCCTCCCGCCTTCGCGTCCATGCCGTCATCCAAAGCGTTCGTTGCGAATCAATCCGTGCAGGATAGCGGCATAGCGGGCTTCCGCCTCGTCGAAGTTGGCGCGCTTCTTGGCGACGTAATCGGCAAGCGCCGCCAAGTCGTCGCGGACGTTGAAATAGTCGGGAACCAAGTCGCGCAGGTGCGATAGCACGTCGTCGCCGTCGACTTCGTTTTGAAGCTCGAAGATCGCGAACAGCAGGGCGCGGGATTTCGAGGCGCCGAATTCGCTGCCCTCGAACCCGGCCTTCTTGAATTCCTTGGCCGATTTCAGGTGGGCCTCGTTCGGCACCGTCGAGCCCATCAGGTCGTCGTATTTCGCGACGCGGAAGGCCTTGGCGAAGTTCTGGTAGTTGTCGAGCTTCTTCGCGCCGGTCGTCTCGATATCCAGCATCTTGAAAAAGAAGCGCTCAGAACCGGTCAATTGCTCCCAGACCTTCGGCGACATCCCCTCGGGAACCATGTGCTCGTTGGCGACCTGCACGGCGAACTCGATGATCTCGGCGACGAGGCCGCGTTCGCCCTTCTTGCGGGGACGCAACGCCTCCTTGGTCATGTCGACGCCGTCGATGGTCGTGTATTTGGTCAGCACGCGCAGCGCCGCCGCGTAGCCGGCCATCTGGAGATCGGCATCCTCGAACAGGTTCTCGATGCGCCCGTGCCCCTTGAGGGTCTGGTTCAAGCCTGCCATCGTGTCGATCTGTTCGGCGACCTCGACCTTCACCTCTTGGACAACCTCGTCCTTAAAACCGTGCTCGCCGTCTTTGCGCTTACGCAGTACAAGCGTGACCGTTCCTTGAACGTAACCGCCTTTTTTAGTCTCAGAGGTCGTCTCCGTGGACACATACCATGCGGCCATAACTTGAAGGCCGGCACCCCAAAAAATCTGCGCCATGTCGCCCCAGACGCCGGCATCTTGATGGGTAAACATGACGATCTGGAGCCCGTTGGCGGGCATGTGGTTGGCCATCGTCTTGTAGGCATCGACCATGCCTTTGCGAAAGTCTTCTCCATCTCCGGTGATTGCCAAAGGGCGGCGAGAATCCCATGTCCAATCATTGAAGACAGGGACGGGATTCTTGCGAAGCCATGCTATGAAGAATTCCGTGATTTCGTGGTAGTTAACCGCGTCGGCGTAAGGCGGATCTGTAATGAAGATATCTGCTCGCTCTTCGATCAATCCTGCCGCGTGCGTCCGAACCGTTGAATTCGAGTCCAACTGACAAAACTTATAGGTGACTCTTTCACCGGTGCGGAGCCCGTAAAACGCGCGAGCACCGAAGTTGTAAAACGTATTCAGGGCCTGATTGTAAAACACATGCTCAACGCCGTCTGCGGACGCTGCGCGATCTTCGCGTCCGGGAGAGCCGAGGCGCCATTGCGAAAGCCGAGCCGATTTGTCTGCCAAGAAGGTGCGATCGAAGGCAAGGCACCCTCGGATTTCGTGGTCGTTCTCTTTTGCGATTTCTTCCGCAACAAATGCAGCGATCAAGAGCTGTCTTGGCGCGTAAAGGTGGTGCCAGTAAGTCCATCCGCGAGTCCGAATAGGCTCGTCCGTCTTTTCTCCGGGCTCGATTTGCATATCCGGGACATATCCATCCGCCTGCCATGGTGCGAGATGCTTTTGGACGAACTCAATGACCTTTGCTTCTCGCTTGCGGTCCTCCTCCGTAGGTGCGGCAAAGAAGGTTAGCTGACGCCCTTTGTCGATGGTGTCCTTGGTGATCCATTGGATGCAATAAAGTCGCTCGCCCAGAATATCGTCCGTTCGAGGAACGAAGTCGTGTTTGTTCCAACGCCGAAGCTTGTTCCCCGTTTCACCGTCGGCGTTTCGGAAGTCGCCTCTGATCGTGGAGATCGGCGTACGATACGTCTCTCTATCGATAGAGTAGACCAACGAACCTTTTTGCACCGTGCCTATCTTTGCAGCTTCCAGCTCATCCGGCGATACATCGGTTACCACTTCGATATCGATGCGTTTCTCGGCATGGTTTGGCACAAGACGCGCCACTGTCTTTCGAATCCTGCTGATAACAAGGGATGGCAAAAGCGGGACGAGCCACCCCGTCGCGGGACACCGCACTTCGACGCAATAAAGATATGCCTTCGCTCTGTTCCCTTCTTTGTCGTGTTCGATACCCAAGTCGACGATGCGCCGATCAACGGCGTCCGCCACACGTGCCTGAGCCGCTTCCAGATCGTCTTTCAGTCGATCTCCACCTCCGATCAGGTGAAGCGCCCCCCACGTGAGCATGCAGGCGATGGGGTTGAGGTCCGAAGCATATACGTCACATCCAACACGGGCGGCCTCGAAGGGAATTGCGCCAGAGCCGCAAAATGTGTCCGCGAGCTGCGGCCTGTGACCAAAACGCATGATACCCAACTGCTCGACCAATTCGGTCAGCGAGTTCGCGGTCGTGCCAAGATGGTCGTTCACTTCGTCCCATATGCCATCGTAGGCCGAGTCGGACAGCTCTTCGGGTCGAAGGCATCGCGATACCTTCTCCACATAACTCCAACGCGTATAGGCTGCGAGACGAATTCGATTTCTGATCTTTGGAGGCGCAATCCCAAACGAGTCGTCCATCTTCTAATGCCGCGATAAAATCGGTTAGCTGTGGATCGTCCACGCGCCTTACGGCGAAAAATTTCGAGAGGTCCAGCATGTCGAGCGCGCGGGCTTCGATCGCAAGACGTGCGATTTCCGATGGCTTCGCCTTCGTCTCTCTTGCGAGGAACGCGCGATCATCGATCGCCATCAGTTTTTCGAAGACATCGAGATCCCGTTCGGGATCGTCCGTTGCCGGCAGAAGGGCGCCCAAGACGCAGGCGCGGACGTAGACGAGTCTCTTGCGTCCCTTCCAATACGAACCCAAGGATGTGAGCGTCTGCGCGCCATGCGCGTCGAATTCGCGTTTGGTTTCGACCGAGATCTTCTGAGCCGGCCAAATTCGCTCGATCAGCGACGGGGCGTCCCTCAGCGAAAACGGCGTCACTTTCGGCTTCATCGCCACGGCGTCCATTCCTTGCTCCTAGCGGTCGTCAAACAGGGGGAGCGGCGGGCGCTCTTCCTTCGGCTTGGCGGCGCTTTTCTTGGCGCGCGACGCGGCGACTTCCTCGCCGGTCGGGTTCTCCGTCAGGGCGATCCTGATCGCCTTGCGCCAGCCGATGTCCCCGTCGTCCTCGCCGCCGGTCATCGACGCGGCCATGGAGAACAGCCACCAGCGCTCGTCGGGGCGCAACGCGACCCAATTGCGGACGGCATTGGGAACGAGAATCCTTCGCGGACGACTCGACGCCCCATGCGAGCACGCACAATTCCCGCCCGAGCAGACGCTCCACCTTGTTCGTTCCGCTCGACCAACGGCTCGAGGTCAGCTTCTTTTTCCTTCAGGCGCTCGTTGAGGACGCGCTTGGCCTCCTCGGCGATGCCGCTCCATGCGACGCGCGGCAGACGGCAGCGCACGATGGAATCCGGCAGGCCGTTGGAGCCGCCGCGCAGGCCGAAATGCTCGGTGATGATGACGGGTTCGGTGCGCGCGGCAGGGATCTCCACCGTGAAATGGTGCGGGTCCATCTCGTTCGGCGCGCCGAAGCCTATCGTCTTCTTCTCGCTCACTGCTGAACCTCTTCGGGATCGACTTTGATCTGTTCGGACGTCTCTTGCAGGAATTCCGTGAGATCGGCGCCGCTGGCGAACTTGAACTCGCCGAATGTGAACTCGACATCGGCGCTCTCGTCGCCGATGGCTGCGCGCGCGGAGCCTATGAACGCCTCTATGGCGTCAGACGACAACGCGGAGTCGGGTCCGAAACGCGCAACGACGTTGTTGGAACCCTTGCCGACCGTGATTCCGATACCCTTGCCGAAGATCGCCCTGTTCCTCTTGCCGGCGCGGATCGCGACGAAGGTGTCCTCCATCGTCGCGAGCTTGGTCTTCTTGGCGACCGTCGCCGGCTTGCCAAGGTCGATGGGCGCCTTGCCGCCGGTCACCGCGCGGATCGTGAAGTTCCTCGAGACCGAGACGCCGGCGTCCTCGGCGTACGCATAGATCGTGGCCTCGCCCTCGCCGGGGATGTCGATCGGCCCACTGTAGACCTTGCCCTCCTTGACGTTGGTGCCGTCGAGGTTCCAGCGAATTCCCCCTCTCGGGTTGACGGTCAGCGTCACCGTTCGCTTGCCCATGACCTCCTTGGGGTCGTGGGTGATCGTCAGGGTGTTGGTCCACTTCTCGGCGGGGCCGGTCTCATGCTTGCCCTCGGGATCGACCGCAAGGAACCACAGGGTCGTCTCCATGGTCTCGAAGGTGAAGTCGGGAACCGCGGGCGACGATGCCGACACGGCGTCGGTCGGCGCGTAATGGATGCGAACCTTGTCGCCGCCGTTGATGGCCGTCAGGTCGATGGTCGCCTTGCCGTCGTCGTCGCGGGTGCGGGTGACGGCCTTCACCGCCGTCTTCGCCGGAGGGAACGGTCCCTTCTCGACATAGCCGTCGCCGTTGTCCCGCCAAGCGCCGGTGTTGACGGCCCGCTTACGCAGATCGTCGAGACCCTTGGCCGGCAGCCAAGGCCAGCGCACGTTGCAGATGGCCTGTTCCTCGATGTCCTTCCAACGGGCGCGCCGGTCGCCGCCGGCGATCCACAGCATCTGCTCGGCGCGCGTGCGAAGCGTATCGACATTGGCGTCGGTGATCTCCTTGTAGAGCTTCGACGCCCCGGTGGAGGCCAGCGCCTCCTCGACGGCGGTCTCGCCGTCGATCGAATTCGATTTGCCGTCCTTGGCCTTGGTCGGCGTCATCTTGAGGGGAACCGACAGCAGGCCGTCGCCGTCCTTGGGGTGCCGCCCAGGATAGTAGAGGCGATTGAACAGGCTGGTCAGCGTCGAATTGAACTCGAATTCGGCGAGTTCGGCCTCCTCGTTCAGCTCCGCGACGTTGGGCGACTTGCCCCCGCCATCCTCGTCCCGAACCTTGGCGACCGCCCAGATTCGACGGACGCGATCTTCCAGCTTGGCGAGGTCGCTGCCGTCGCCGGTCAGAATGCAGAAGTTGTTCTTCTGGACGACGGCGTCGAACAGGCGCTTGGCGTCCTCGGGCGGCACCTTCTTGTCGGGGCTAAGGACGAGGAGAAGTCGACCACCGCCGGTCTTGATGTCCTCGATCTTCGGCAGGGCGAGAAGCTCGGAATAGGCGGTCTTTCGGCGGGGCTCGAAGACGGCGAGGAGGCGCCGCTGCAATTCGGCGTCGATCTTGGGTTGAGCGGCGCCCTCGGCGTATTTCTCGATCTTCTTGCGAAGGTTCTCGTTCTTGGCGAACACCCAAGCGTCGTTGTCGCGCCGATGCAGATACCAGCACTCACCGCGCAACTGCTCGAACGCGTCGTCGAACTCGATCGCCGAGCGGAGCGGGGCGACGAGGTTCTCGACGAGCTGGAGCTTGGTTAGCCCCTTCACGGCGCCGCTCGCCTCGGGCAGCGACGCCATGAGGACGAGGCGGGCGACTTGGCTGGCGGAATCGCGGCCCATCTGCTCGTCGATGACCTGCGCGTGGCCGCGCGCGCTTTCGGTGCCGGCGATGTCGTGGGCGATGGCGCCCGACAGGTCGTAGATGTTCGTCAGGCCGTCGCGGATGTCCGCCTGCGTCAAGTCGATGTGCTGGCAGCCGACCAGATAGACGTCGTTGGTCGGGCGCTGCTGAACCGACCGCACCATCATCGCGGCAAGAGTCATCAGACCGCGGGTCTGGCGAAATGCCTCGTTGTCCTTGAACAGCGCGAGGATGTGCTTGAAGGACGGATGGAAGGGATAGGAGGCGGAAATCTCGTCGGCGATCTGCTCGGCGGACTTCGTCACGGTCTTGGATTTCACCGCGTCCGATATGGCCTCGGAGAAGGCGGTCGCCACGGAATCGACGACGCCGGCATCGGGCGCGTCGAGCAGCAGGCGCCGGCGGAGGATGTGGTAGATTTCGTCGGAGCCGAGTTCCACCGGCGTGATGCTCTTGGCCTGCCGCGCGGATTCCTTCTGCAAATCCCCGTTGGCCTTCTGGATCATCGCGGCGATCTGCTGCGAGGCGCCGTAATAGCTGCCGGACAGATTAGAGATGACGATGCACAGGCGCTTCAGTTTAAGCGCCGCGGAGAGCAGGTTCGCGACGGCGTAGACCGTGACGTCCGCGAGCGTGCCGCCTCCGACGGGTTGCGTGACGCCGTAGCCGAAATAGGGCGGCAACTCGTCGAGCAGGATCAATGTCGGCTCGTCGCCGATGAGATTGACCCAATCCTTCTCGTTCGGCGCCTGCGGGCTTCCCTTGTAGAATTCGACGAAGTCTCCGGCCTTTCCCAGTTGCTCGGCGATGTCGCCCCACAGGTGCTTGTCGCGGGAGATCGATCGTCCCGAAATGGCGACGACGCGGGCCGTTGTCGGCGTGAAGCCCTGCGCGATCTCCTTGGGGACGAGATGCGCGAGGCTGGGATTTGCCGCGAGATAGCCGAGGGCGAGCATGGAGTGCGTCTTGCCGCCACCCATGGACTGCTTGAGTTCGAAGACGGCCTGTCCCGAAGAACCCGCGAGACGCTGAAGCCCCTGCCGCAGCAACGTGTGCATGCCGCCGGTGACGTAGGTCTTCCTGAAGAACGCCTCTGCGGCGCGGGGCTCATGGCCGACGAGATCCTCGAGGCTCTCGATCTGGTCGCTGAGCGCGTAATCTATGGCCTTGGGGTCGAACCGGCAGGCGTCCTTGACCGTTTGCAGCATCGTCATATCCCATTCTTGAAATCGAAAATCACTTGCGGGCGCATTATTAGGACCGCTTATTTTTGCCGAGACGGTGGAGCCGGTTGCTGGCCGCCGTCAAGATAAATCAGCGCCGACCGGCGGGCACAAAGGAATCTGTCGTTATGAGACGCGACTTTATGAGACGCGACTTGATGTCCACGGCGAAAAAGGACGTCGATCCCGTCTCACAATCAAAGCGAACGTCCCCTTCACTTCGCATTCGATTCATCGTCTGGGCGACCTCAAGACGTGGGTCCGATAATAAATAGTTATCGGCCCCACCTCCCCTTCCGATGCGCGATACATCGAAACCGAAGTGAACCGGCAGCTAGCTTATGAAAAAAGCGCGACAAGATGGTGTCGCACGTCGGAGCACTCGGAACTGGGGGTATCCTTCGACGGCGATTTTGGGTTTCACTCGACGAAATCGGCTTCGTAAGGGTTGAAAATGCTCTGCATGGCTTTAGCGGCACAACGCATAAAAGAAAGCACCACCACTTCTTCATTGAGCGATCTAGAGTTTATCACGACCGTGCTCGCCGCGGTGATCAATAGCAAGGAAATGGTTGCCCTTGAGATGAGTTGTTCGTCAATTCCTTTTGTGCGAGCAGCGTTTTTAGCAGAGTTAATTGCATCTTCAATATCCCGCGAGAGTCGATCCACGCATTCTTTTTCGGGAGCAGAAAGGCGGTTAATTTGAGAGTGGCTCAAGCATGGCATTGCGGTAACCTCCAGTTTTTTGGCGTCATTGGCATCTCACGTACGCTCTACGGGCGTTGGTTCCATGCGACAGCGCCGATCATGTTGCGAGAAGCCGGAGAGGCATCCAAAAATCCGAAAAGGAAAGCGGCGCGTAACCTTTCAGTCAAACAGGGCTGCTTCCCGTCACAGACCCCGAGCACAATGATCGTCGGACGCGATTTACCCCCGTCCCAAATGAGACAGTTCGCTGCGACCAAGCGCTGAATTGTTTTTCGTGGTTGGTGAATCGTTTACGCGCGCCGCGCCGTTCACGTAAGAAGATCGGAGCAGTGGCGCGCGCGTGCAGGGACAGGTGTGCGCGATGGATTTCCGCAATCGCTTCTAGGGCGCTGAGAGAGCGACGTCACCTCTTCCGCAAATGATTTCTCGACGACATCCGGTGCAATGCAGCAGTAGTGAGTTTATTTACCAAGTCGCGCTTAGGCTCGACTTCAATTGCCGCCGATTCGCCTATCGGGCTTGGGCATTGAAGAAGAACCCGGATTTTTCAATGGCCCATCTGTGTCAGTCCGAATTGCATCAAGCCGCCGACGTGCTTCTGCAATCCGCAATTCTCGGCAATGACCTCACCGACGCACTTGAAAAGATCGCATCTGTTAGTCGCGCGACCGGCGCCGGCTTTTCAAGACTTGTCGGCAATCGATTCATCGGCTTGCCGAGCCAATCGCTCAAGGAACCTTTGAGTAAGCTCAACACCGGTAATGTGCCGCCGCTATCCACAAAATTTTTGCTTATACCTTCTTCAACGTGTTCATTCACAACGGATGAAGTGTACGGTGAAGCGCCGCCAAGGGATCCCTTTTATCAAGATTTCCTGCGCCCGTGGGGATTGTCTCGGAAGACAGCGGTTCGGCTTGGCGGGAACGAAAACGACCTACTTCGATTTATTCTCTACAGATCCGAGCGTCAAAACTCGTTTCTAGCAGAAGAAATGTGCGATCTTGACGGCATCTTGCCATACTTGCGCGCGGTTGCGACGATCTTTCGCGCGACGCTCGAAAGACGGACCGTCGAACAATCATCATTATTAGAGCGCCGCGATTTGGCGGTGTTTAGAATCGGGATCGGCGGCCAAGTCATCGGTTCCAATCCCCGAGCAGAACAACTGCCTCCAGATTTTCTGGGCCCGATGCGTGGATGCTTGAGATTGATGTCGCCAATCGAACAAGCTCAGTTGGATCGAGCGTTAGGCATTGCCTTGTCCGAGAATCCGAGTCCCACGATGTTCCGCATCAACGGGACGGACAATTACGAATGCCCATTGCTCCTGATTCTTCCAATCACGGGACCGGCGAGAGATGTTTTCGCCAGCGCCTTTGCCTTCGTCGTCGTTATCGACGTGTCGCAAAAGCTCGAGTTCGCACCCAAAACTTTACGAGTGATGAGTGCGCTCCTGCGACTAACTCCCCGCGAGGCTTCCATCGCCGGCGCGGTGGCGTCGGGCCATAGCCTCTCGGGCGCCGCGCGAAATCTTAATATTGGAATCGGCACGGCGCGGAACCATTTGAAAAACGCCATGCAAAAAGCAGGCGTTCACAGTCAGGTGGAATTGGCGGCCCTCATAACGAAGCTTTCTGGCCTCATTGACCTCTGAACGCCTCACCGTGTCATGATACTCGCTGTTTTTGGTTCCATAGCGGCCTCGCCAAACGATCAAGGCGACATCAGCGGGTTGGTCTCTCGGATTTGGATGAGGTTCGATGGCATGTGCTTGCCATCTGTGTGTTAAAGAAAAAATTCGACGATCATTAAGACGCCCCCGAGGGGCTGAAGAGGTTGCTAACCACGGCCTCATCCAAACTTCACGACGGGGCCAAACCATCCCAGATGGGACGGGACGGGCTAACGTTTCGCGCGCATCCTCCGATGACTGAAGCAACGCAATCGGAGTTCGTGAAATGAGCATCAAGATCACCGCATGTTATTTCCTTGGCGAACTCGATCGCAGGTACAACGAAGGTCCCGACCGACGCGAACGGCATCGTTGCCCCGAACGGTGCAAGCGTTCTGGAAGACAAAATAGGTAATCATCCGTGGGAGACAGTCAGATGCTGGTCATCGAAAATAATGGGCAAAAATCGGCGACACTAATTACTGGACGAGTGACCATCCGCGAGATGGTCTTGTCTACCTGTCTGTGAATGCTCGGGCGGCGCGGCTGCTATTGCCGCATAAAGTCGAACGGTGTGTAGCATTGAAATATCGAAACCATCTTCGATTCCGCCACCAACCCACACGTGATGCGGAAGTCGATCAGGACAAAAGAGGCTTGAAATGGCACTAGAATTGGACATACGGCGAGTCATCAACGGAAAGGCCTACGACACGGCAACCGCTAAATTCGTGGCGACGATCGCCTGCCACGGGACCCCCTACCGCGATTTCGAGGCGGAAAGAACGGGTCTATTCCTCACCTCAAAGGGCCAGTGGTTCCTCGCGGGCGAAGGAGGCGCCGCTTCTTGTTGGCGTAGTGCCCTAAGCGGCGGCGACGGTTACGTTCATGGTGAGGGAATCAAGCTTATCAGCCCGGAGCAGGCTCGGGAGCAACTCGAACAGGTCAATGGGTCTGTGGAGCAGTACTTCGACATCGAAGAAGGCTGAGACAAGGAAGGCGCAAACCCGATTGTGCCAGCGCTATCGGAAGCTCAGCGCGCTCGGCAAGAAGCCGACCGTGGGTGTCGCGGCGATAGCGCGCGAGCTTTCAGGGTTTATCTGGGCGATCGGCAAGGAGGTTAAACTGACGCCGATCTGATCCCCTTCGTTCTCAGGCTGTTTGGCCGGGGGCGGAGCACAGGTCAGGGCAACCCTCGAGAGCCCTTTGGGCCGGTGAAAACCGACGCCCGTTCTAAGTCCGAGGCAGGCCCGCGATGAAAAGCGTTCATGCGGTAATCAATCCGCGTATGGAAGACTGATCGATCGTCGCCATTGTTGCCCCGCCCCCGACCCAACAGCGTGGCCTCAAAAGGCCTTCACCAGCATGCTTTTGGCATGCTGGACGGAGCTTCGCATCTTTTTGCTTGAAAAGGGACATGGAAGGGCTTGCTCCACTTCAGCGTGAAAAAGCAGGCGGAAGCCGTGAAGACCGCCAAGACCATCGAGATCAAGACCGGCTCCCCAAGCGGCGAGGCCCACCAAGCCTCACCGGACTATGGCTCCACATCACGTCGGCGCGGTTCGATGAGCCGAGGGCGCTTGCGCTTGTCGAATCCGCCGAAATCGCCATCGGGGTGCACGGACGCGCGAACCGCGGCGACCATCAACCCGTCTGGTTGGGCGGCCTCCACGAACGCCTCCGCGACGCGATAGGCGCCGCGCTGGAGCGTTCCGGGATTAAGACCTCGACAGACCACCACATGCAAGGAAAAGCCCCCGCCAACATTTGCAATAGGGGGCGTTTGCGCGCCGGGGTTCAGCTCGAACTGCCAATGTCGCTAAGAAATGCTTTCCTCAGCGACCCATTCGCTCGCCAAGCCTTCGCTTACGCGGTGCGCGACACGATAGTGAAGGGCAAAGGTTTTCAAATATCGAACATTTTCGCGACGTCGAACTTCGTGCCTCAGTATGAATCAACCAAACCGGAAACCCGACAGGGCCTTGCCGAGGATTTCATCGGCAAAGACACGCCGGCCAACATCGTCTCCCGCCGCGCCGGCGACGACGAACAGCGGCTCCAAATGCTCGGCGGTGGGATGGCTCGCGAGAGCGCCGGGAGCGCTTTGCCAGCCGCGAAGCTTCATTTCACGCGACGAGGGATCATCGGTCTCGACCGCGTTCTTTAGAAGGGCGTCGAATTCCGCGGCGGCTTTGCGCGCTCCTTCTTCTGGCGAGAAGAATTCGCGCAGGTTGTGATAGCTCATGCCGCTGCCGACAATCAGAGCGCCTTCATCGCGCAGCGGCGCCAGCGCCCGCCCGATGGCGAGATGCGTCTCGACCGGAGCCTTATGCTGCAACGACATTTGCAGGATTGGCACATCCGCCCGCGGATAGATCAGCATGAAGGGAATGAACACGCCGTGGTCGAAACCGCGCTGACGTTCCTCGTCGGATGCGATGCCGACCGCGTCGAGCAGTTGGCGTACACGCGCTCCCAGTTCCGGCGCGCCAGGCGCGGGATAGGTCAGCCGATAGGTGTGATCGGGGAAATTGTAATAGTCGAACAGCAGTGGCGGCGCGGGGTTGACGTTGACGGCGGGGCGAGGCGTTTCCCAATGGCCGGAGACGACGAGGATTGCCTTCGGCGGCGTCGGCAGCGTCGCCGGGATTGATCTCAAATAGGCCCCCAGCTTGGCCCAAATGTCGGGTTGGCCGGGAGGCGGCGACATGAAAGGCCATGGACCGCCGCCATGGGGGATGAAAAGAGCGGGAAGTTTGCCGTCTTTCATGAGAATCCCTTCCCAAGGTTTACCTGCCGATCACGGCCACGCCGATCAAGATGGGATGCAGGAACAGCATCGCCACATAGGCCAGCGTTCCGACTCCGAGCGCGACGCCATCGGCGCGCGTGAAGGACGATATCTGCGGCGCTCCGAGGTCGCCGCGCTTCTTGACGGCGATGCGATCGAAGACGGCCCACGCGAGAAACGACCCGAACAGCAGCATGCCGCCGGCGTCACCGTTGGCGAGAAGATGCGCGAGCGCCCAGATCTTGATCGCGACCAGCATCGGATGACGCAGCCAACCCCTGATTCTGCCCGGCGCCGGATTCATGCAGGCCAGCGCCACGAAGGCGAACCACATCAGAGGGATGGTGAGATGACGGGTCCATGTCGGCGGGGTCCAGACATGGATCAATCCTTCCGCCCGATATTGCGAGAAACCCCAGACAATGAGCGCGAACCCGACAAGAGAGGCCAGCGAATAGACGCCCTTGAATGACCCCACGCCAAATCGCTCGATCAGGCGCGTCCGCGTCTCGCGAAACGTCGTGAGACTATGTACCCCGAGAAAGACGACGATTCCCAAGGCGAGAACAAGCATATATTTTCTCCATGAGTCATAAGGCGATTCCGCGCCGTGTATCGCATCCGACGACGACGAGGCCATGAAAGCTCGAATAGCGAGGCCCCTATAGGGAATGACGTTCAGCACGCTTGTGTCTACGCGCCACTCTACGACGATTCCGGGAAAAACTCTTGCAATCAGACAACTACGGTTTCAACAGGACCTTGCCGACGTTTTTGCGGTCCTGGATGTAGTGATGCGCCAGCGGCGCCTCGTCGAAACTGAAAACGCGATTGACTTTCGGTTGGATGACGCCCCTGCTCCAAAGGTCGAGCAATTCGTCCATCCAGCCGCGCATCCGGTCGATCTCGCCCCACATGCGGCCAAGATTGACCCCGAAGACCCCCTTATTCGCGTTGAGCAGAGCCACCGGAGTAAACAGGAGCCAGGGCGTGCCGGCCAGAGTTTTGACGATGTTGAGAACATCACGCTGTTTGGCGTTCGCGGCGGCGAAGACGCCGAACATCCCGAGACGTCCGGTGGGCGCGAGCAAGCGGTAGCTCTTTCTGAACAACTCTCCGCCCACGGCGTCGAGGACGAGTTCGACGCCCCGGCCCTCGGTTATCTCTCGCGTCGGCGCCTCGAAATCCTCGCGACGATAATCGATCAAATAATCAGCGCCGAAGTCTTTCAATCGGTCGTGTTTCGAGCCCGAAGCCGTGCCGATGACCCTAGCGCCGATGTGTTTGGCGATTTGTGTCGCCGCTATGCCGACGCCGCCGCCGGCGGAATGAACCAGCATCGTCTCGCCGGGCTTCAGGCCGCCCATGACGACGACCAATTGCCAAGCCGTCAGGTAGTTGACGGGTAGCGCGGCGCCCTCAAGGGCGGACATGCCGGCAGGCCGCGCGAAAACCTGATTCTCCGGAACGCAAACGACCTCGGAGTATCCGCCAAAGTGCGTCACCGCGAAAACGTCGCGGCCAACCCAGCCCGGATCGGCGCCGAGTCCAACCGCATCGACGCGACCGCCAACTTCGTATCCGACCACCACCGGCATGGGCGGGCAATCCGGATAGAGGCCCATGCGTCCCATGATGTCGGCGAAATTGACGCCGCTCGCCTCCACTCGAATTCGGACTTCGCCCGCCTGCGGTTCAGGATCGGGCGCTTCCTTGACTGCAAGCGTCTCCGGGCGGCCCGTCTTCGTTATCCATATTTGGCGCATCTACAATTCGTCCCTCGCCGCGGTTCCCTTGTTTAATCGATCGCCACGACGGATCCATGAGCCACGGGTTTCGAAATCAGGCGCCGACGCGTCGCGGGCTATCTCGACGTGATGGTGATCTCGGCGTACCAGTGCCCGATGCCTCGTTGGACTTCCGCGAGAAAATCGAGGTCGCGCTCCACGGCCAGGTGACCGAGATCGCCGATCAGGTCGGCAATGGCATGCTCGTCATGCGTGCCGCAGCCCCGCTGGTACGCCGCCACGGCGTCGGCGGCCCAAGTTACGTGATTGGCTTTACCGGTCATGCTTCAGCGCGCCGCCCTGCACAGGCGTCGCTTCCATTTTTCGCCGGCCTTGAGTTCCGCGTCGAGCAGGCGGCGCTTATGGATCGATCTGCGCTCGCGATCGGGCGCGGCGGCGATCGGTGCTTCCGGTTCGATTTCCGGCGCCGCTTGCACCACGGCAACTTGCGTCACGACAATTTCCGGCTGGACGGACGGTTTCTTTGGGCGAACGGGAGAACCGGCCTTAGGCATTCTTGCCGCGCGGCTGTGACCTGACTTTTTGATCGGCTTCCGCCAACCGAGCCGCCGGAGCGTCGCCGTTCTCGATCAGGCTCGGCAACACGCGACCCGCAGGGACGTTGGATGGCGGAGCCGTCTCAGGCGCGGGAGCGGCGGGGACGCTGCGAGCGAAAAGCGCGTCGGCGGCTTTCATCGCGTCGCCGTATTCGTTCGCGTGGCTGCGGCGGCTTGCCGTGAATATGTTGACATCCAGGAACGACGGCACTGCGCGGTCTTTGCCGGCGTCGTCGCCCGTCGGCGAACGCATCGTTGTCGATCTCGATGAGCGGCTCTTGAATTCAATTTTGAAAGGACGGATGGTTGGACGCATTGGACCTCTTGGGATGCTCGGCTCTTTGATGTGCCGTGGGAATTGGGGAGCATTCTCTGGAATCGCATTCAATATGCGCGATGCGCTCGGTCGCGGAATTCGTCTGCGGCATGAAGCCTATCTTTGCGTCAGGCTTCGGCCCACCCGATGATGCCAGCGGCGCGGGCGTGTCCGTCCATATTAGCGCGGTCGGGCGCGCCGGTCTGCGCGAAGGCAAAAAGGTGAGCTACGAGATCACGCAAGATCACCGCAGCGGCAAGTCCTCCACCGATCAGCTCAACGAAATCCGAGACCGCCTGTTCTCGGCTGCTTTCCGTGGCCTGCGGCGGATAGACCACGGTCGCCGTTCGCGTTGCCATTATTCTTGTTCGAAGTGCGGCGTCTTCAAATCGGCGAATATATGCGGGCGATTTTTCACCGCCGCAGAGCCCAGCTCCTTCTATATCGTGATTTTTTATCACGAACTGGGCCTCCGTAAGCAATCAATTTGCCCCGCCGAGCGTGATGACAGCGTCACGGTTCAAGAATCCACTTCTTTGGTTTTTTCCGGTCTCGTCGTGTTCGGCTCCCGCTGAAAGACGCCGATGGCCCACACGCTCCGCGTGTCCGGCGGCGTGGAACGACAGCCATGGGTCAAGCAACGTCACGCGCGCTTAGTTCCAACGGGTCCGCTGAACCCCAATTTGCCGCCGCGATAAATTTAAGATCGTGCTTCGGGTTCGCGCCATGTGCCGACCTTCGCCCGATACCTCGAAGGGTGCTTTCAGCTCAACTCGCACGTTGCAGACTGTTGCGAAAATCAAAAATTACGCAACACGAACAAAGGCCCATCGTCGCTTCTTAGGCGTGGGCGCCAATTTGGAGGCAACAGCATTTCTATCCACGCTTGCTGAAAAACACGCTGATTGGATTCAAGTGCACCCGGAGGAATGTGTGGCGTGTTTCCGTCGAACACGATGACGTCCCAAGGTTTCGGGTTTACGGTGTGTCCATTTTTCTGCGCTAGGCTCAGTAACTCTGTCTTATAAATGCGGCCATTATCGATCCGGTGCGAATCGAGAATGGATTCCATATTTTCTTGATCTGTTAAATCGATAAAAGTTGCTGCTGCACTGGAAACGCAGAGCAATCGCAAACAAATAAATCGTTCTTCTTTGAGCCGTTCTAACGCAACCCTCATATCCGAGTGCAGATTTGTATCGAGGCCGCTATAGGTTGATTGACCAATTCCAACCTGTGACGAAATTACTCCGATTCTGTTATTGTTGAGGATGGTCGCCCCCCAACGTACAAAACTGCTCGCTGCGCCGCTAACAAATTTTGCAAATGGGCGGATTGGTTCTGCGACGCCGTTTTGCCACCAATCATCGTAAGATTCGCGCCGGTCGATGGAAGCGTAAGAAGCCACGGCTTTCCGCTGTTCTTCAGTCAACGAGCCGAGAATACGAGGCGGGATGCCATTCAACGTTAGAAGTGCGGTCATGTTGACCTGCTCCTGAACTTTCATCCAACTGCGATTTGAGCCGTTCCGGTTGATAAGCCCGAGGCGCGAATGCAGCAACAGGCGATCGGCGGAGCTGGTCGGGGTTGCGCAGCCGATCGCCTGTTGCGGTGAGGCTGGCCGCATATTCCGCCGGCGTCGCGTAGCCGAGCGATGAATGCGGGCGGGCGCGCCGCTTCCTCACCGTCAGCCCCTCCTCACGATAGAGACGGTAGATGCGGTTTCTGCCCGAGGTCTCGCCCTCCTGTCGCAGCACGTCCGGCTCGATCGGAGCCGTGACAATGGCGGCAATGGGTCAAAACGACTCGTGCGGGGGGTGGCATGGAGGGGCGGGTTGTCCCTCGATTCCGGAAATTTGGCGGCGGCCCGTCGACCTATCGATCCTCCGCGACCTACAGGGGGAAACCTTCGTTTCGGATGTCCGTTGAGTTGGACGGCGGAGTTCCGATATCATCGCGGAACGCACGCGCGATGGCGGGATGGAAGCGGCTCAATGACGAGGCGGCGCGGCGGGCGTCATTTCCGTCCAACGACCCGGCTGCGCGGGGCGGCCTTGGGCAATACTGGAGACGAGCACGGCGGCAGCCTCCGACTATACGCCACCAAAGGTCTGGACATGGAACAAGCCGAGCGGTGGCGCCTTTGCGAATATCAACCGGCCAATCGCCGGGCCGACCCATGAAAAGGCGCTGCCGGTTGGCCGACACCCGCTCCAGCTCTATTCGCAGGGAACGCCAAACGGCGTGAAGGTCACGATCCTGTTGGAGGAGCTGCTCGCACTCGGTCATACCGGCGCCGAATACGACGCATGGCTGATCGACATCGGAGAAGGCGATCAGTTCGGATCGGGCTTCGTGGAGATCAATCCGAATTCCAAGATCCCAGCGCTCTTGGACCGGAGCGGACCGACGCCCATCCGCGTGTTCGAGTCAGGTTCGATCCTGCTCTATCTGGCCGAGAAGTTTGGCGGCTTCCTGCCAAAGGACTTGGCGGCGCGCACCGAAACATTGAATTGGCTGTTCTGGCAAATGGGCAGCGCGCCTTATCTTGGCGGCGGCTTCGGGCATTTCTATGCCTATGCGCCGACCAAGATCGAATATGCGATCGACCGCTTCGCCATGGAGGTGAAGCGACAGCTCGACGTGCTCGACCGGCGCCTCGCCGAGAACGAATACCTCGCCGGAGACGACTACACCATCGCCGACATCGCGGTCTTCCCGTGGTACGGCGGGCTCGCGAAAGGTTTAGCCTATGACGCGGGGGAGTTTCTGAGCGTCCAAGACTATCGCAATGTCCAGCGGTGGACCGATACAATCCTCGCGCGACCGGCGGTGAAGCGTGGACGCATGGTCAATCGCACATACGGCGATCTTTCCGATCAGCTCCAAGAGCGCCACGACGCCAGCGATTTCGACACCAAGACGCAAGACAAGATCGCGGGCTCACACGCATGAACAGCCAAGGGAAGTGGGTCTCAAAGCGGTTCCATGATTGAGACCAGACTCAGCGCCCGCTATCGGCTCGACCGTCGCACGAACCAGCGAATTAGGATGATTTGAGCGAGAAGCGCGGCGAAATGCGTCCACCAATCGATGAACGTGGCGCATGGTTCGTCATCCGGGGCCGCGCAACCAAAGTTACGTTCAAGGAAAGGGTTCGCCGCGGCGCCGAGCGGAAATCCGAGCGGGAAAGAGAGAACCGCCATGGCCGTTCGCGTGAAAGCGCCGATCGCTCGCAGTCGCCGCGTCATACCGATGTCGTCATATGCATTGACGTATATCGCCAAAATCACGAGCGACCCCAGAATGGTCGCCATCGTGTAGATAAGCCATAGCGTGGAAGCAAAACGCCCCTTTGAAGGTTGCACGCTTTCCACCCGCCCCAGTCCCCTATCAAGCGCTTCAATTTGAATTGTAGGGCAGGACGGCTGCGGCGCCAGCGGTGGAGCTGATGATCCAGACTCCCGAAATGTCGCGGATGGAGCCTTCTTCGACTGTTTGGTGATCGTCGCTCACGTCGTCACGAAGGACTGCATCGGGTCATGGATCGCCGACAAACGGCATGCACTTGGCGCCAGCGCAGCATCTGCTCCCGTCGTCGCGGCACGGCGCGCCGTCTTGCTCGCCAACCCCGCGTTGGCGACAAACCCAAATTCATTCCCCGTCCATTTCCGACTTCAGGTTTTCCGATCCTTTGAAGGTGATGACCCTGCGGGCGGTGATCGGCGCAGCGACGCCCGTCTTCGGATTGCGTCCGGGGCGCTCGCGCTTCTGGCGAACGGCAAAGTTGCCGAAACCGCGAAGCTTCACATCTTCCCCGGCTACGAGCGTGGAGACGATCTCTTCGAGGACGGCATCAACAAAATCCTTCGCCTGCCGTCGCGAGATGCCCGGACAGGCTGAATAGACGGCATTCGCGATTTCCCGTTTGGTCAAAGTCTCGCGGGACCGATCGTCGGAAGCCGGCGGAGCGTCGGGGATGGCTTTTGGCGCCGACGATTTCGAGCGCATTTCAGATCCTTGGTGTTCCGGCCTGCGGCCTCGTACGTCAAGAATTTGCATGGGAGAGCCTGTCGTGCTGCTGAGACCGTGAAACAACAAAAGGAGCGCCTTCATGGAGTGACCCGAAGACACGCCTTGTCCATCGTTTCTAGCAAGTTCGCCGCCTTCCGCAAGATGTCGCCGCGCCGTTGGCGCCGCACTCGTTTGGCGTCGACAATGGAGTAGCGCCCTATTCGGCTCGGCTCCCGCCGCTGTATGCTGATCCGATCAATTCGGCGAAGGGAACGCGCATGCATTACGGCCACGCACAATATCTGCCGATAGCCCCGTCACTTTTTGCGCTGCTCGCCGTCGCGCTCGGCATCCTGCTGTTCCTCCTCCAGATCCGCGTGCTGCGTTACGCATACATGCAGCTCGGCGTGAGTTCGGGCGCCGCCTTCCTTTTGCTCTTCGGCTCGCTCCTCGGCAGCTACGTCAACATTCCCATCGCCGAACTCGGCCCCGAGAGCATGGTGACCGAACGCGAAGTGACCTACTACGGCATGCGCTATATCGTGCCGGCGCTGGCCAATTCGCCTAATGTCATCCTCGCGGTGAACGTCGGTGGCGCCGTGATTCCGACATTGCTCTCGATCTACTTGTTGTAGAAGAACGGCCTTTGGGGACGCGGCCTGATCGCGACCGCGATCATCGCCGCGATCTGCCACGCCCTCGCCCAGCCGATCCGCGGCGTCGGCATCGGCCTGCCGATCTTCGTCGCGCCGATAGCCGCCGCCATTGTCGCCGCGGTGGTCTCCTGGCGCTATGCGGCGCCTCTAGCCTATGCGGGAGGCAGCCTTGGCGTGCTGATCGGGGCCGACCTGCTCAATCTC
Organism: uncultured Alphaproteobacteria bacterium; assembly: GCA_963699455.1. GTDB lineage: Bacteria > Pseudomonadota > Alphaproteobacteria > Rhizobiales > Beijerinckiaceae > Methylocystis. Next base: position 998,443 of record CAVOTY010000008.1, read on the forward strand.
GACAAGCTTCAGGGCCTCGGGGCGCCCGTTCTATCGATCGGTGGCGCTGGCGCCTTCGACGGAATCTTCGTCAGCGGCATGATGGCGGTGCTGCTGGCGGGGTTCACCGGCGGCGGCGGTCGGCGCGACGAGCGGGTCGAGGCGCCTCGCCCACGACGACGCGCGTGGTGATGCAGGACGCGGCGGCGTCCTCGCGCCCGTCAGCGCGCCCAGTCGACGATGAGGACGTCGAGGTCCGCCGCTGGCGTGTAATTGGCGCGGCGCACCTCGAATTGCGTGGGAGAGATTTTCTTTACGCCTTCCGCGCAGAAGCTAACGAGCAAATCCGGTTTGCCCTTGTCGACGACGAGGCGAAAATCGCCGATCGGTCCCTTCCAGTTCGCGCCGGTCTTGAGCACGTAACCGAGCCAGACTTCTGAATACCGAAGGCCGCTCCGGTCTTTCTGGCTTGCGAGTTTCCCGTCGAAGCTTTGAAGCCAATCGGCGTCGATGCAGTACTTCCGGCGTTGCTCGGCGAAAAACGGACCGGAATCCGGCTGTGTCCGGATCTTCGGATCCAGCCCACCACCGACGCTGCCGCCGGCCATCGGCGAATATTCGTGTTCGACGGCGACCGTCTTGCGCGCCGGGAATGTTTGATGACGCGTCAGCGTCGTGCGGAGCGACCACAGCCCCATCCAAATCGGATGGTCGCTGACGCCGTCGTCGCGAATGAGCCCGTCGGATAGGAGCCGGTCGCGTTCGGTCTTCGGCAAGCGGTTGATGGCGGCGTCGAAACCGTCCGCGAAGCGGTTGAGCGGGACATGCAAGCCTGAAAGTCGCGCGCCGATCTCGCGACCCTTGAAAAACGCCTGCTCAGCGAGTTGCAGCGCGAGCGGCTGACCGTCGACGCTCGTCGTGAACTTCAAGCCCGAAACCGGGTCCCCCCAGTAGCCAGCCTCCTCTTCTCTCCCCGGCGGAATCTCGGGCAAGGGAAAGGCGACAAGCGCATCGATCGGCGCATCGGTCGTGTTGGTGAAGCGGTATTTCACCCGCACGCGATCGCGCGAGATATAGAGATCCTCGCTGTCCATCGAGATCGCATCTGATTTTGTGAGCGTTAGCCCGCCGAGGGCGATCTCGGCGGTCGAATCATTGGCGCGAGCCGATGCGGCGGCGATTACGCACGCAAACACTAGAATGGCGGCGGTCGGGGCTCGGCTCATCGCAACCATGCTTCCTGTTCCGGTGAGCGTCCGCAGCTTGAAAGCCGCGATCATCCAACAAACGCCTCCGCGGCAGGATAGCGCGCCGCCATAGCATCGTCGAGCCGTTCCGACCCGTATCTTGGGCCTCCGGGCTTCGCTCGTCCGTTTGGTCGCGATCATATGATACGCTTTGCGATGAATCGGCTGGGAACGCGGGCCCGGCGCTCTCGCCATGGTCTATCTTGCGGAAAGTCGGCGCGAATGAATAGTCCTAACGTCAAGCGCTTCTTGCCATGGGTCGTCGCCACGGCGCTTTTCATGGAACAGCTTGACTCGACCATCGTCAATACCGCCGTGCCGTCGATGGCCGCGAGCCTGCATGTGACGCCGCTGAGCCTGAAGGCCGTGGTCGCCAGCTATATTCTCAGTCTCGCCGTCGGTATTCCCGTGAGCGGCTGGATCGCCGATCGATATGGAACGCGTCGTGTTTTCGCGGTCGCGGTTTCAATTTTCACGATTTCTTCCGTGTTTTGCGGGCTCGCCATGAACGTGCCGCAGATGGTGGCCGCGCGCATTTTACAGGGGATCGGCGCGGCATTGATGATGCCGGTCGGACGACTCACGATCATCCGCACCTTCCCGAAGGCGGAACTGTTGCAGGCGATGAATTTCGTCATCATCCCCGCCTTGATCGGCCCTTTGCTCGGACCGACGGTCGGCGGCTTGATCGTTCACTGGCTGTCGTGGCGCGAGATTTTCTTCGTCAACGTTCCGGCGGGCATCGTCGCGCTGTGGCTCATTCGCCGGCATATGCCTGACTATTATGGCGACGCACCGCGTCCGCTCGACGTGATCGGCCTCGCCTTGTTTGGGACGGGGACCGCCTTGCTCTCATGGCTGCTGGAGATTTTTGGCGAGCACCAGGTCGACATCCGGTTGGAAGCGGTCCTGTTCTTGGTCAGCATGATTCTGCTCGCCGCCTACTGGCGGCATGCGTTGAGAACGCCCTACCCCCTCCTGCAATTGGGGCTCTTCAAGGTCCGGACCTTTCGCGTTTCGGTTATCGGCGGCTTCATCACGCGGCTTGGGGTTGGCGGCTTGCCCTTCCTGACGCCGCTGCTGTTTCAGATCGGCCTTGATCTTCCGGCGTGGCAATCGGGTCTCCTCATGATGCCGACCGCCGCCGCCGCCATGGGCATGAAGCTTATTTCCACGCGGGTGCTGCGACGCTTTGGATATCGCGCGGTGCTGATCGTCAACACGCTGATGATTGGCGCCATCATCAACCTCTATTCGCTGGTCGGCGCGCAAACGCCGCTGATCGCGATCGTTCTTATCGGCTTGGCCTTGGGGTTTTTCAATTCTCTGCAATTTTCGAGCATGAACAGCATGGCCTACGCGGACGTCGAAACCGATGAGTCGAGCATGGCAAGCACGATCGCCAGTTCGTTTCAGCAAATTTCCATGAGCTTCGGCCTAGCCTTCGGATCCCTTGTGACCGCATGGTATCTTGGACCCATCGCGCAATCCGATCGCCTCGCGGTGACCACGGCGCTGCATCACGCTTTCCTGACCTTGGGCGGATTGACGATAGTTTCCTCGCTCTCCTTCTGGACATTGCGCGCCCGCGACGGCGAGAGCGTCAGCCGCGCGGAGTTTCAGATGGAATGACGCCCAAAAGGAGAGACGTCGGAGGCGGAGTAATGCCGCGATCTGTCACGCCATCGCGCAGCCCGTCCGCAGGCTCGGCATCGGACTGCCGATCTTCGTCGCGCCGGTGGCCACACCCGTTGTGGCCGCATCGTCTCATGGCGCCATACCGCGCGCTAGTCCGTGCCGGCGGAAGCATTGTCGTATTGATTGGCGCCGACCAACTCAATCTGGATCGCTCCCGAGCCTCGGAGGCTCCCGTCCTCTTGGTCGGAGGCGCGGACTATTTCGACGGAATCTTCGTCGCGGGCATCATGGCGGGCGTGCTCGCCGGGATCAACAGTGGCGGCGGGCGGCGGGACGACAAGTTCGATGCGCCTCGCCGACGATGAGCCGGGAGCCGGTCCGCGAAGAGATTGGCGCGACTAGGCCTGCCACCATCCACTTCAAAGCGACGAACATGGCGACAGCACCGGCTGTGACGCGCAATTTTCCCGTTGTGCACGGAAATTTCCCGTTGGCATGATCAGCCCACCCCATTGCTTGTGAATGGTTTTCCCGCTTTTCCGGTTTTCCCGGAGCCACAACCGCATGTTCAATTGAGGGTATGATTTGCAAGAGATGAACTGGGTATTTGAAGGCGGATCTCCAGTCCTATTATTTGCATCGGGAAAACGGGAAACTCGGGAAAAGCAAACAAACATAAGACGTTCACCTTTCCCGTTGCTAGTCGCCCGAACGGGAAAACGGGAAATGGCCGCGACGACCGCGCCGCCGCCGGTGACTGGAAATTCGTCGATGACATTGCCGTCAACCGCGCGCCGCGTCGCCCGCGTGGAGCCCGCTTCGGCGCCTTGTCGCCGCAACCAACGCAAACGATCGGCGAGATCGTACCCCATATTTTAAACCTTCTCACTGGCCGCGGTCCGCGGGATTGGTATGATCCGGGCACACCTCGAATCAAAGGGGCCGTCAAGTGATCGACAATCAGGACCAAGTTGAGCGGCTCCTCAGCAAACTCACCGAGGCGATGCCGCTCCCGGCGCTCGCCACAGCGCCTCTGATCGCGAATTTGCGAGGACGATCTTCCGCCGCCAAAATCACCCCCGAATGCAAGGTCGCCAAGGCCTTCTATACGGGCGACGAAGGCGGAATTGTTTGCCAGGTGATTTTTGACGAGGACGAAACCGAGGAGGTGTTCCTTGTGTCGATCACCCATCTCGCTTTCGATCGCAGACTCCCAATCGCGCGCGAGATCGCGGTCTACCAGAAGCATCGCATAAAACTCATTCGTCGCGAGAACGCCGGCGACGCGCCTGCTTCCTATCACTGAAAGGAAAGTCGCGGCTCGTCCTCACTCGGCGTCGCGCCCTTTGCAGCGACTTAAGGATTCTTAGAAAGCGACATGGACAAAAAGCGCGTCGCACGAAAGCCGGCCCTCAATGAAGGCGCGCTCGCCAAACTCGGAACCGAGAAGCTCGCCAAGCTGATCGTCGACGAGGCCGGACGAAATTCCACGTTCCGAAAGCTTGTGACGGCGACGCTTGCCGCGGCGAAGAGCCCCGAGGCCGTCGCCGGCGTGATCGATAAGCGGCTGGCGTCGCTCGAGCGAACCAAGGGTTTTGTCGATTGGTCAAAGGCGAAGGAATTCGCCGCGGACCTGGCAAACACGGTCGGGATCATCGCGAGCGAAATCGGCGGCGTCGACGCCGAAGGGCGGCTTGGACCGTCTCGTTCGATTCCTGATGACCGCCAGGCAGGTGTTGAATCGTATCGACGATTCGAGTGGCCGCGTTCAATCCATATACGCCGATGCGGCGAACGCCATGGCGGAACTCGTCGCCAAGGTCGGCGAGGATCGCAGGACTTCCCTAGCTGACAGGTTTCACGAACTCGCCGTCTCCGACGACTATGATTTCCTAGCGGAGACCATGCCGAGGATCGTCGCGCTTCTGCCGCGCGCGGCCATCGATTCCTGGGACTCCAGACTGGAGAAGGAGATTCGATCGCTGGGGCCGATCGGCAAGGAGGAACGGGACTGGGAACGACAGATCAAGGCCAACCGGATAATCGGGTTGCGACAGGCCATCGCCGAGCAGCGCAAGGACGTCGACGCCTTCATCTGTTTGGAGCGCAGCCGTTCCGCGCACCGCATCGACAGGATGGCGATCGCCGAACGGCTGCTGGGCGCGGGGAGATTCGAGGAAGCATTGGAGGCGGTTCGCCAGGCCGGCCAAGGCGCAAGGGGGAGGTCGTCCCATGCCGAGGATTCTGGCGAGGATCGGAGTGGCCGACGATTCCGATCTTGATCGGACCCGGATGGAAGTTCGCATCCTGCAAGCAATGGGAGACGCGGCGGCGGCGCAGTCCCTGCGCTGGCGCGCTTTCGAGGCGACGTTAGACGCCGGACTGCTGCGGGATCACATCGCGCATCTCGCCGATTTCGAGGAGTTCGACGTTCTCGATCGCGCGTTCGCTCACGCGTCGAGTTTCGCGTTGAAATATTCGGCCCTCGTATTCCTGCTGAAATGGCCTCGCCTCGATCTCGCGGCGAGGCTGGTCCTCGATCGTCGCGAGCAGTGGGAGGGCCGCCATTATGGCATTCTCCTTCCCGCCGCCGAGATGCTGGAGCCGGATCATCCGACAGAGGCGACGATCATCTATCGCGCGCTTCTCGGCGACATTCTCGACCAAGCGCGTTCGCCCGCATACGGGCATGGCGCACGCTATCTGGCCAAGCTTGACGCCATGGGACCGCAAGTCGACGACGCAGCCGGGATTGAAACGCACGAACGCTATCGGGAAGCCCTGACGAAGAAGCACGGACGCAAGCGGGTTTTTGGAGCCTCGTCAAACCGGGATCGTAAAGCCGACATCGTCGGGGGGCGGCATAAGGCCCGCAGGGCGGCGACCAAAGCGGCGGCGGACGTCCTGCGGAATTGACCTTCATCGCGGGCCCGCCCAGAATTCGCCAAGATAATCGACGTCGGCGAGCCGAGGTCGATAGGATTTGCGAGGGCTGCGCCGCCCGGTCGAGCGAAGCTTCATGAAACCGGGATTTCTGGAATCGCCGAGGGTCATCGAATGGCTGCGCGGGAAGGAGCCGGCTTGGACCCTGCTGACCTTCGAAAGTTGGTGTGCGGTCCGTAGGAAGCCGGAAGAGACCGGCTGCGCCCTATCCCTTTCCGAGGAGACGTCCTCGACGCTGGCGTCGAACGCGTTGATGTTCCTGTCGCGCGTCGGCTCGGGGACGAGGCTCACGACCACCGGCAATCTCACGCGCGCCTTCGTCGCCGAGATGCTGGAAGCCTTCGTCTGGCACGAGCCCGATCGGACGGAGGCGTTCGCCCGGCGGCCTCGGATCGTCGATGAACCGGAATTCCCGCCGCTTCATGCCGCGCGCATCTTCCGCGACCGCGCGAATTTGGTTCATGTCGAAGGACGGCGGTTGCGGCTCACCAAGAAAGCTCAAACCCTAGTCGCCAAACAGGATGTCGACAAGCTCAACCGGCTCCTGTTCGAGGCCGCATTCTGGAACACGAACCTCGCCTATTTCGACGGACTTCCTTTGTCGCCTTGGCCACAGGGGCAAATCGGCACGATTCTCTGGTGCCTGTCCGTCGCCGCCAACGACTGGCAAAAGCCGGACGATCTGGTTCGCTTGAGCGCGGCCCCGGTGAACGGCATAGTTGAAGCCGAGCGGGACGAGTTGGGAGCGATCTTCGAGGCGCGCATACTCCGAATTCTTGCATGGTTCGATCTGCTCGAAGTGGAGGCGACTCCCGACGAAAATTGGTCGTTCTTGCAGCGTCGTAGATATCGAAAATCCAAGATATTCGATGCCTTCTTCCGTTTCGACGTGACGCTCGAGCCGTCGGACATGCCAATCCAATGAAATTTCGTGCCCGTCGTCACTGGCGCTGTCGCGTCGACAAATTCTTGGACGGAGTCGCTCAGTCTTCGGAAGCAATTCGCGTCAGTTCACTGCACCGCGAATAATGGACTGGAGCGCGACGCCGTGTGGACCTCTTCACGCGCAACCAAGAGGAGGGAGAACGCTCAAGCTTGCCAGACCGAAAAAACAGCGGCAGTCTTCCTCTAACCTCTAACGTCTAACCTCTAACGCGGTCGGGAGAATTTCTGGCATTTTTTGAGAGGAGCGCATTTTCATGAACAGCCTTGCGCGCATACTCGGCGATTTCGGCTTTCGCTTCCTTGAACGGGCGCATTCCGACTTTGTCGCACCCCGTGAACTTGGGCTCCGAACTCGCCCTTCGAAGCACGATCAGGAACGCAATCATGGCGACGAGCGATACCGGCTCACAGTCCTTCGCTCTTGTCTCCATCGCGCCGTCGGGGCGCTTCCGCCAAACCTGCGGGAAAAGGCGGCGGAGCAATTTCTTCGCCGGACCGGGTCGCCGGGCCCCGCCGCGGAACATGTCTTTCAATATTTGCTGAGCGCGGAGAAGGCCAAGGAGAAAGGTCGCGCCGGGCACCTTGAGGAGGCGACCGTCGCGAAGGGCGCCGACAATTTCTATGAGCGGCAGTACAGGCAGTATTTCAACGCCACGATGGGCGCGTTCGCGCTCACGGCGAAAATGGCGTTCGTTTGCAGCGGCGGCGCTCCACGCGGCTGGCTGTGGGGGCGGCGCCGCCCGATCCATGCCGCGATGCTGGAAGAGATTCGCGGCGCGCCGCCGATCATCGTCATCGATCATCAGACGGTCGCCTTGCCATTGCTGTTACCCGATCCGGGGACGGATGCCGCCGCCGCGGATCGATGGCTCGCGGGAAGCGGCCCCATGCCGAGCCGCTATCGCAATATCGCCGCCGGCGAAGAGGTCCGATGCGCGGAACGCTATGTGCTTGCGCGTCGACGCAGCGCGGACGGCGCGCTCGTCGAGCTGACCGACGCCGTTCTGCAAAGCGGGAAACTGGCCATTTTGGCTTTGCATCCCTATGACCCCGACGCCATGGCTCTGCATATCACGCTGTTCGGCAGCGAAGTGGTCGAGCCCGACCGCGTGGAGCGAGACCATGGGCTCGTCCCGGGAGCGCTCGATCCTTGGCGATGCGCGGCTCGCGAACGGGGACGCTTCCTCAAATTCTTGATCGGCGGCGTGGAGGAGCTGTTCACTCAGTGCTCGCAAAACCTGTTCATCAAGCGACCGTTGGGGGACCCGGCAACGCCGCGCCGAGCGGGTTGGTCGAACGCGTGGGACCCGGGTCTGCGTCTTGAACGCCTATTCGAGGCGCAGTTCGAAATCCTCCAGGCGACGGTTTCCACCTCGGGCCTGCCGGGCGCATCTCCCAGAAACGGCGACCGTGGCAAGGCCGCCTATGTTGGGCGTCTGCGCGCCAAGACATTCGTCTTGATCCCATATTTTTCCGCCAATGCGGTTCACGGCCATGCCGCGAAATTGTGGTCCAACCCCCGTGGTCAATTGGTGATCTGGGATGACCATGGCGCCTTAAGCGCGGTCTCGATCACCGGGCCGTCGTGGACTGTCCCGCATGCGACCGTTGAAAGGGATTTTCCGTCAATCGCCGACGACGTCGCGACGCGCCACAAACGCAACGGAGCCGCGGCGTCGCACCCCGAATATTGGTTCCTGCAAGAGGTCGTTGAAATCGTGCAGCAGTCCGAGCCGCTCGTCGCCAATTCGCTGGACCCGTCGCGACCGACTTGCAGCATTCATGCGGGCGGACTCGCACATCACGGCAAGAAGCCGGCCTATTTCGCCGCCGAGACGCTCCCACCGTACGATCAGGCATGGCAGCATGAGCGCGAGGCTGCGGGGCGTCCAATCGATCCGACGGGAGACGGCTACGCTTACTGGGCTTATGAGGTGGCGCCCGTGTTGGAAGCGCGTCGAGCGCATCTCGATCGCCTAGGCGCATGACGCGTTGCTTCGGCGCGCAACCAGATCTGTTGGAGAACGCGACATCGCGGCGCTTTGCGCCCATCGCGTTTTGAGCGCTTATCTGAGTACAGGGCGCGCCGTCTCTAGGATTGGGATTTCGCCAGCGAGAGAGCTTCAGAGACCTGTCCTGTCGTCCGCGCTTGCAGGGCGCGCTGAATCGCGCCGCTCGCTTCGCGCTCAAACGTAGAGCGGTTCGGGAGCCCTTCGTGCTCGAGACGTTGAGCAAGGGCGCATCAAGAGCGACTTGGCCGTTATTATTGGCGAAATTTTGGACGTGGCCCCGAATCGCAGCGATGGGCGGGTGAAAGCCCAAGGATGTCGCTTCGAACGATGTCGGCGTTGCGAACGAACAGGGCGTCGACATGATGATTTATAAGCAAGAGCCCGTTTGACGGGCAATCGACGAATTGGTCGCCAATTCATGGAACGAAACCCAAACCTTGGGAGTTTGCACAATACGATGCGATTCCAGAAGAATTTCCGGAAGGAGATTTTTTATGTTCGAACATTGTCAGAGATTTATTGTCGCCGTCTTTCCAGCTTTCATCCCAGCTTTCGTCGGCTTCGCTCCAGCTTGCGCCAAGACCGAACGCATCAAGCCCCGCGATATGAACTTCGTTCGTGTCGCACCGACCGCGATGCGCCTCCGTCGACAGAGAGGCGGATCGGGGCGTGAATTTATCCGGTTTGCTTCCCGCGGCCCGCATGGAAGCGCATGAGGGCGTGCGTCGTTAGCGGACCCTTGTCGCGGGCCGCGGCTTCCGCCCGACGGAGCGTACGCGCTCGTGGCATTGCCATCTAAATGCCGACGCCCAAGATCACCAGCTTCGACCCCAATCCAACTTCCGATAATAAGGAGATTTGTCCATGAAAATTCATTTCCTCACCTCGGCGCACAACAGCCTCAGCCAACGGCTTCTGATCGAGCTTTCCGAGCGCGGCCATGCGATCACCGTGACGCTCGCGACCAGCGCCGAAGCCATGCGGATCACCGTGTCCGCGAACAATCCAGACCTCATCATCGCGCCCATGCTCAAAGTCGCGATTCCCGAGGAAATCTGGTCCCGATACACCTGCCTTATCGTGCATCCCGGGATCAAGGGCGATCGTGGACCGTCATCGCTCGACTGGGCTATCGCGAACAGCGAGCCGACGTGGGGCGTGACGATCATCGAGGCCGCCGCCGAAATGGACGCCGGACCGATTTGGGCGACGCATGATTTCCCGCTGCGTGGAAACGTCATTGCAAAAAGCAGTCTCTATCGCGCTCAAGTCACCGAAGCGGCGGTGCGCGGCGTGCTGGAGGCCGTCGCGAAATTCGAGTCGGGTCAATTTCAGCCGGAACAACTTGATTACAAAAGATCCGACATGCGCGGGCGGCTCCGCCCGTCCATGCGCCAAATCGATCGAGCCATTGATTGGGCTCGCGATGGAACCGACGTGATCATGACGAAGATCAACGCCGCGGACAGTTCTCCGGGCGTGCGGGACAGGTTGTGGGGGGAGACGTTCCATCTTTATGGCGCGCATCGGGAAGACCGGCTCACGGGCGCGCCTGGGCACATCATTGCTCAACGGGACCGCGCGATATGCCGTGCGACCGTCGATGGCGCGCTTTGGATCACGCATCTAAAGGCCGCGGACACGAATGGAGCCGGGATAAAGCTTCCGGCGACCCTGGCTTTGGAGGGCCGGGTCAGCGAAATTCCCTATTCCGCGCTGCCCCTCGTCGGCGATCTCGACCACCAAACCTTTCGTGAAATCCGATATGTCGAACAGGACGGCCTAGGTTTGATCTATTTCGATTTCTACAACGGCGCGATGAGCACGGAACAATGCTATCGCCTTCGCGACGCTTTTCTGTTCGCGCGAAGCCGGCCCACGCATGTGATAGCGCTGCTTGGCGGGGCCGACTTCTTTTCCAATGGCATCCATCTCAACGTCATCGAGGCCGCCGCCGATCCCGCTCTGGAATCATGGTGCAACATCCACGCGATCGACGACCTCATTCATGAGATGCTCAACACCATGTCGCATCTGGTGATCGCCGGCATGCGGGGCAACGCCGGCGCGGGCGGCGCGATGTTGGCGCTCGCCGCCGATCATGTTTACGCCCGGGACGGCGCGGTCCTCAACCCGCATTACAAAAGCATGGGCGGGTTGTTCGGTTCGGAATACTGGACCTACACGCTGCCGCGCCGGGTCGGACAGGCTCGGGCGATCGCGTTGACCGAGGCATGCCGCCCGATGGGAGCGCGGGAGGCCAAGGCTATTGGTTTTATCGACGATTGTTTTGGCGGGACCGTCGCGGAGTTCGAGGACGTCCTGATCGACAAGGCGAAGCAGCTTGCGCGCAGCGCGAACTTTTGGCTGCTGCTGCGGGAAAAGCACGAAAAGCGATTAGCCGACGAACGCGCCAAGCCGCTCGCGGCCTATCGCGGCGAAGAACTCAAACACATGGAGGTCAATTTCTTTGGGGAAGATCCCGGCTATCATTTGGCGCGCGAACGCTTCGTGTACAAGGGCCAAGCGCGCCCCGCGCCGCGGCGCGAGGTCGGGGCGCCGAGCCGCTTCGGCAAACAAGGAAAGGCGATTGCCGGCGACCGCTCGTTCTCGGGAGGCTGATTGTTGACGGCAAGGGTCGTGAACGCGATTCTCGAAGAAATCGTGGCAAGGCAAACCAAGCGTCGGTTCCTGCCCTTTTTGATAAAGTGATCGGGTTTTCGTTGGCGCGCGGCGCTCACAAGTAGGTGATCCACCAGTCGGCGCCGGCGCCGTTTGAAGCGTGAGAGCCAGCGGCTGAGCGGGTAAAGCGCCGCATCGCCGAAAACAGCGACGGGGCGCGGTCTGCTCCCATTGTGGCGCGGAAGCGACGAAATCCAAACGGGCGCCTCCGCGATCGATGAAGGACCGACGCCTAGCGCGCCCGTGCTAAAGTGCCGACCCGTCGCCCCGGTCCCGGTCCAACCAGTTGAAGCCATCGTTCGACGCGTCGCCGCCAAGAGAAACGCTCGTCGGCTCCGTCGAGCGGGTGACTTTTCATAACGACGACAACGGCTTTGCCGTGCTGAAGGTGAAGGCGCGCGGCAAGCGCGACCTCGTTCCCGTCGTCGGCCACGTGGCGTCCATCTCCGCCGGGGAATACATCCACGCGGTCGGCGTTTGGATCACCGACCGCAGCCACGGCCTGCAATTCAAGGCGGATTTCCTGAAGACCACGCCGCCGACGACGGCGGAGGGAATCGAGAAATATCTCGGCTCCGGCATGGTGCGCGGCATTGGCCCCAAGCTCGCCGAGCGCATCGTCGCGGCCTTCGGCGCGGTGACGTTCGAAATAATCGAGGCGAGCCCGGAGAAGTTGCGCGAAGTTCCCGGCATCGGCGAATTCCGCGCGGGGAAGATCGCCGCCGGCTGGGCGGAGCAGAAGGCCATCCGCGACATCATGCTCTTCCTGCATTCCAATGGCGTCGGCACGTCGCGGGCGGTCCGCATCTTCAAGACCTATGGGCACGACGCCATCCAGGTCATGACCGAGGATCCCTATCGGCTTGCCCGCGACATTCGCGGTATCGGGTTCCGCACCGCCGACGCCATCGCGATGAAGCTGGGCATGACGCGGGAGGCCCCGCAGCGGGTGCGCGCCGGCATTTCCTTCGCTCTTCAGGAGGCGACCGACGAGGGCCATTGCGGGCTGCCGGTGGAGGACCTGATCAAGCTGGCGACGACGCTGCTGGAGGTCGACCCGGCGATCGTCAGGACGGCGCTCACCCATGAACTCTCCGGCGGCGAGGTCGTGGCGGACACGATCGGCGATCGGCCCTGTGTGTTCCTGCGCGGCCTCTATCTTGCCGAACGCGGTATCGCCGAGCGTCTCCTCGCCCTGGCACGGGGATCGCCGCCATGGCCGCCGATCGACGTCGACAAGGCGATCCCGTGGGTCGAGAAAAAGACGGGCAAGACGCTGGCCACGTCCCAGCGCGCCGCCATTGAGATGGTTCTACGCTCCAAGGTCGCCGTGGTCACCGGCGGCCCCGGCGTCGGCAAGACGACGCTGCTTGACGCGATACTTCGCATTCTCGCCGCCAAGGGAACGAACATATTGCTCGCCGCGCCGACCGGGCGCGCCGCCAAGCGCATGACCGAACAGACGGGCATCGAGGCCAAGACCATCCATCGGCTGCTGGGAACCGACCCCAAGCACGGCGGTTTCAAGCGAAATGCGGAAAATCCGCTCGATTGCGATCTCCTTGTCGTCGACGAGACCAGCATGGTCGACACCTCGTTGATGTTCGCCGTGATGAAGGCGGTGCCGCCGAAGGCGGGGCTGCTGCTCGTCGGCGACGTGGACCAGCTTCCCTCGGTCGGCCCCGGTCAGGTCCTCGGCGACGTCATCGGGTCGGGCGCGATCCCGGTCGCCTGGCTGACCGAGGTGTTCCGTCAGGCCGCCGAAAGTCGCATCGTCGTCAACGCGCATAGGATCAACCGGGGCGAAATGCCGGAGTGGCCGAAGCCCGGCGAGGACTCCGATTTCTGGTTCGTCGACGCCGACGATCCCGAGCAGGGCGCCGCGAAGGTGGTGGAGATCGTTCGCGATCGCATTCCCCGGCGCTTCGGACTCGATCCCGTCCGCGACGTCCAAGTGCTGTGTCCGATGCAACGCGGCGCGCTCGGCGCCCGCGCGCTGAACGGTGATCTCCAGAACGCCCTCAATCCGAATATGGCGGAAAAGATCGAGCGTTTCGGCTCGGCCTTCGCTCCCAGCGACAAGGTTATGCAGACCGAGAACGACTATGACCGCGAGGTGTTCAACGGCGACCTCGGTCGGGTCCTCCGCATAGACCAGACCGAAGGCGTCCTGATCGCGGATTTCGACGGTCGCGAGGTCGAATATCCGTTCGGGGAACTCGACGCGCTCGTTCCGGCGTATGCGACGACCATCCACAAATCCCAAGGCTCTGAATACCCCGCCGTCGTCATCACGCTGGCGACCCAGCACTACACGATGCTCGCGCGGAACCTCGTCTACACCGCGGTCACGCGCGGAAAGCGGCTCGTCGTCATCGTGGGGCAACGCAAGGCTTTGGCCATCGCCGTGCGGACCCATGGGTCGAAAAGGCGGTGGACGAAGTTGAAGGAGTGGCTTTCGGCGTGACGAAAGTGCTCTTTCTTACCCCGAAGCACGATGGGCATGCGTTCCATGGCGCCCACCAATCGGGCTTACGACGTAGCCTGCATCCTATCGCAAAAACTACTTCCCTCGGATTCCCGGGAACTTTACTCAAAACTTCACTCACCGGTTGAGGGAAGTTTTGAGTAAAGTTCGGCAAGGCCCTTGGAATCAAGGGATGTAAACCGAGCGGGACGCCGGGGAAACAGGTCTGCCGGGCTGGTTGCGTCCGAACTTTACTCATGACAGGCGCGGGCCGACCAATTATTTGAAGGGCCGCCAAAGCAAACACGCGTTTCACTTTGTCTTTTACCCGACGTCCGCGATGAATTAGTCTCGCGACTCGGAAAAGCCCGCTTTTTGAATAAGATGAGGCACATTGGATTGCGGGAATCTTTCACCCGGTGGGTGCGATGGCGACATTGCAGACGGTTTTGCCGTTCAAGCTGGCGGCGACGGACGAATTAATGACCGCGCATGGCGGGTTGGCGCTCGTTGGCGAGTATTTGCGGGCGATGGGCGTGGCCGGCTTGATCGACCATGAACTGCCTTCTCCCGGCAGTGCTGCGGGATACGCGCCCTTTGCTCATGTCCTCCCGCTGATTCTCATGCTCGCTGGCGGTGGACGGACGCTGGAGGATTTGCGCGTTGTGCGAAACGACAAAGGGCTGCGCTGTCTGCTTCAACTCGACGACATGCCGAGCAGCGACACCACGGGCGATTGGCTGCGGCGCATGGGCGCGCAAGACTCTGGCGCGCAGGCATTAGGCGCCAATGCGAGCGAGAGCAATGGTTCGGCGGGATTGGAACGCGTGAACCGCGGCGTCTTTCGTCGCTTGCTGCGGCAGGACGACCACACATGCTACACGCTCGACATAGATGCGACGCAGATCGTGGCGGAAAAGCGCGAGGCGCAGTACACTTATAAAGGCGAGAAGGGCTACATGCCGATGGTCGGGCATATCGCCGAACTCGGCCTTCTCGCCGGCCATGAGTTTCGCGAAGGCAATACAGCTCCGGCGGCGCGCAATCTCGAATTCATGCAAGCCTGCGAACGCAATATGCCCAAGGGCAAGAAGATCGCGGCGGTGCGCGCCGACAGCGCGGCTTATCAGGCGAAGATTTTCAATTGGTGCGAGGAGACTGGCAAGGTCTTCGCGATTGGCGCTGATCAGGACGCGGCGGTGAAGGCGGCGATCACCGCGATTCCCGAAGCCGATTGGAAAACGTTCCGCGACGGAGAAATCGCCGCGACGGTTCATTGCATGAACAAGACCAACAAGGCGTTCCGCTTGATCGTCATGCGCCGCCCTCGTGATCAGGATTTATTCGAGGAGAGATCGCCCTGGCGCTATCACGCCATCGCCAGCAATCGCGAAAACGAAGACGCGGCGACGACGATTGAATGGTATTCGAAACGCGGCGACGCCAGCGAGAACCGCATCAAGGAACTGAAGATCGGCTTTGGCATGGACTACATGCCGTGCGGGACGTTCAAAGCCAATGCGGTGTTCTTTTCCATAGGCGTGCTGACCTACAATCTGTATCTGGGTTTTCGCTCCGCCGCGCTGGGGAGCGGATGGGAGCGCGCGCAAGTGCAGACCGTGCGTTGGCGGCTGTTTCAGACGGCGGGAAAGATCGTTCGCCATGGCCGACAGGTGTATTTGAAGATCAGCGCGGCCATGCTGGACACGTTCAGCGCGATCCGCGAGCGTTGCGCGCTCGTCATGCAGGAAGGAGCCGTTCCAGAAACGTCGTGATCGTTTGGCGCGTCCATGTCGCGATCTGTCATGTCAGAGAAGCCGCTGAAGGGGAAGTCGCGCATAAAACGCCCCGCCAATGCCAAGGACGATGGAAAAAATCGCTATCGCGCGGCCCGCCAACGCGCCGGCAACGAGCCGGCGCCCACCGCGCGACACAAAACGGGGCTGAAAACCGCTATCAACCCCGCACGACCGCGTCCTCAAAAAGGCCATCGCGGATTTTGGGTTTAGCATGCATACGATAAGCTGAAGGATTATGCGACGGCTTCGCGGCGGGAATGCTGCGAACCCAAAGCGAACTGGCAGTTCGCTTTTCACACCGACGAAATTCCTTTTGCCGCGAGGCTCATACGACCTCGTTCCCATGGAACTGAGTGGTTTGGAAAGAACGCTTGATCCTTGCTGCAACTCGCCGGAGACTCCATGGCAAGCTAGGCAAGATCGAACCGCCGGAGGAACCCATGAATTTTGTCGCCATCGACTTCGAGATGGCGAACTACGAAGCGAGCAGCGCGTGCTCGGTCGGCCCAGTAAAAGTGGTGGGCGGCGAAATCGTGGACACGGCGGTCCATCTGATCAAGCCACCGACAAGAGAGTTCGTGTTCACGTACATCCATGGGCTGACGTGCAAGGATGTGGCGAAGTCGCCCGATTTCGGGAAGCTCTGGGCGACTCTCGAGCGCTTCCTCGACGGCGTGGAGTTCTTCGCCGCGCACAACGCCTCATTCGACAAGGGTGTCCTACACGCGTGCCGCGCCCGCCATGGCATAGCCTCGCCGTCGCTTCCATTCCAATGCACCGTTCAGATTGCCCGGCGCACTTGGAGCATCTATCCGACCAAGCTCCCCGACGTTTGCCGCCATCTCGGGATCGCCCTCAACCACCATGAGGCCCTTTCTGACGCGATGGCTTGTGCGCGGATTGTCCTGGCGGCGAGCAAGCCGCGGCCGAAAAGCAACGCTGCCCGCTGGCGAGCCGGCGCGACGCCGTCATCCGCCAGACTTGAGTGAGAATAGCGTCGCCGCTCGCCTTGCAGGGCCGTCTGCTGGACAGCTTGGCGGTCTCCCTTGATGTCAGGCTCGCAGGTCTGGTCGCGCCGTGCCAATTACCGTAGGAAGAACGAGTCGCAGGCGGCAATCTTCTCGGCGAGGGGCTGAGCGCGAGGGCATCATGGTCGAGCACAGGTTTCAAGACATATGGAAACAGCAATGCCTCGCGGCTCGCGACATCCGAGTCCAGCACGGCATTCTCTCCGCCTTGGACTACTTGGTCGGCGAAAAGCTGCTGACTTATGCCGACACGGCGGTGACGAGGCCTGACTTTGCGCGGGAGCTGCCACAATTCGTTGCGGAGGTCCGCGCGATATTCAGCGAGGAAGAACTCAGGCCCTACCTCGACCATCTGGAGCGCATGGCGGCGATCGAGGACGAACAGGTCCCGAATGAAAGTGACGACGACGACTTATTAAGCGAATCCGCTGACCAGCTTGCTGCAAAGCGATTGCGCCTTGCGGAGCTAAAAGAGCTACTCACGTCGACTATTCTGGGGACGGCGTAGAACCGGAACCTCAAGACCGGACCTGACTGCCGGCGCGGACGATGATAATGTCATCACTCCGACGTTGCTCCATCCCTTGGGCGTGAATCTCGTCGTGAGCACCGCCCCGACAGGGCGCCTATTGGCATTGGATCGATCCATGACCGCGCTCGTCGTCTTCGATATCGAGGCCGTTCCCGACTTCGGGGCGGCGCGCCGGCTGCTCGCGCAACCTGACGACGCGCCTGACGCCGACATCAGGCGGATGTTGGGAGAACGCTATTCGCGCGATGGCGAGGATCCGGCGACGGCCTTCCTTAAGGTGCCGATCTACCGGATCGTCGCCATTGCCGCCCTCTACGCCAAGCGGGAAGATGGCGGCGGGCCTTGGACCGTCACCCAGATCGGCAGCCGTTCGGTCGGCGAGAAGACCGAGGCGGAATTGCTCCTCGGGTTCGTCAAAAGCCTTCCGGTTGATGGTCGCGGCACTGGCCCGATCCTTGTGACCTTCGGCGGCAATGGCTTCGACCTGCCGCTATTGCGTTATCGGGCTTTCGCCCATGGCGTTCCGGTGCCTGCATTGCATGCCGGTGGCCACCGCAACTATTGGCATCGCTTCGGCTCGGATCACATCGACCTCTGCGACGTGCTATCGGGCTATGGCGGATCGACTAAGCCCAGCCTAGCCGAAATGACGGCGTTGGCGAATATACCGGCGAAGATCGGAGGCATCGACGGAAGCCAGGTCGAGGCATTCGTTGAGGCTGGCCGGCTCGCCGAAGTGGCGGCCTACTGCCTGACCGATGTCCTAGCCACCTACTGCGTATTTCTCCGCTTTGAAATGGTGCGCGGCGATTTGAGGCCGGCGCATTTCGAGGCTTCCATGGAGAGCCTGAAGGCAATCATTCAAAGACATCTGGAGCAATGGCCGTTGTTGTCGGCGTTTGTGTAGCGTTCAAAACAGCGCCGCCGAACGTTCGGCGTCGGTGAAGAATTGGAGCGGCGTCGTCGGCTCGGGATCGGCTCGTTTAGTCCGGCAACAAATCGCGTAGCGGTCCGCGGCTGGCGATGATCAAGCTCCCCGCCAAGGCCGCGATCCCCGCGACGAGTGCGAAAAAGCCCACATGCGACATGCTCGCCCAAGCGCCGCCGAGCCAGCCGGCGAACAGATTGCCGGTGAAACTGGTCGCCAACCAGAGGCCCATCACCGCCGAGCGTGAGCGCTCCGACGCCATGCGCGAGACCAGTGAGAGGGCGATCGGGGAAAAATAGAGTTCCGCGATGGTGATCACGGCGAAATAGACAACAAGCCAAAGCCAACTGGCCTTGTCGCCGGTGTTCGCCCAAGCCGCCAACGCCATGACGAGGTAGCCGACCGCGACGCCATAACAGCCGACCCATAGTTTGGTGATCGTCGGCGGCTCCCGCCCCGTCCGGGCGCGCCGCGCCCACCAGGCGACGAGTGGCGGCGTGAAAGCAAAAATCATCAGCGGATTGAAGGCTTGGAACCAGGTGACGGGAATCTCGCCCTTCCAAACCAAGAGGTTGGCGCCGCGATCGGTGAAGCGCTCCGCCCAAAGAGCGATCGTATTGCCCTGCTGCTCATAGGCCGCCCAGAACAGAGCCGACGGCAGGAACAACAGCAGTAGGCCGAGCAGAGCGCGGCGCAGCTCCGCGTCGGATTGGCGGGTCCGCGGCGGTCTGTCGCGCCGCTTCGGGTCGGGCGGCAATCTGGGCAGGCCGACGACGTAGGTCGCGAGCCCGATCGCCATGCCGACGCCGGCGCTGGCGAAGCCGTAATGCCAACCCAGCGTTTCACCGAGCGTGCCGCTCACGAGCGGCGAAAAGAACGCCCCGATGTTGATGCCGACATAAAAGATGGAATAGGCGCGGTCGCGGCGCGCGTCGCCCGGCGCGTATAGGCCGCCAACCTGCGTCACGATGTTCGGTTTGAACGCGCCATTACCGAAAATGAGCAGCAGCAGCGCGAACAGGAACAATGACTCCGACGCCATCATGAAATGGCCCGCGACCATCAGCGCCGCCCCGAGCGCGACGGTCCGCCTGCGACCTATCCAGCGGTCCGCGAGCATTCCACCGAGGATCGGCGTCAGATAAACGAAGCCCGTGTAGAGCCCGTAAATCTGCGAAGCGAACGGCTGCGCGTCCAGCGGGCCGGACAGGGTTTCGAGCATGCGCTTTAACGCGCCAAGACCGACGACCGTCGCCGCGCGTTCGGGTTTCAGCAAATAATCGACCATGTAGAGGACGAGCAGCGCCCGCATTCCATAATACGAAAAACGCTCCCACATTTCCGTGGCGAATAAAAAGGTTAGGCCTCTTGGATGGCCAAACCATTCGGCGGTCGGAGCTACGTCCAGGGAAACGTGTGCCGGAGAGAGCTTCGTCGCAAGCAGCCTGCTCGGTGCGCTGTCGAATTGTTTTGTGCGTTCGTCGACCACCTTGATCCCGTGATTGTTCGCCCCGAGGCCCTCGAAAACCGCCTCTTCCATGGATTCGCCAGCAACGAGCCTTCCGTGATGTCGCTACCGATCATATCAATTCGCGGGCTCGACGCCGATTTTCGTCGTCACCGAGTTGGCGATGAAGCATTCCCGGTGCGCCTTGTCGTGAAGCCAATCGAGATCCGCCTGCGTCGGCTGCTTTTCCCCGCTGAATAGAACTCTCGGGCGCAATTCGACGCGCGTGACGGCGAGCTTGCCGTTGGCGTTCTTTTCAAGGGTTCCGACGGCGGCGTCCTCATAGCTGTCGACGACGAAACCCTTGTTCGACGCCAGCGCGAGAAAAGTCAGCATATGGCAACTCGACAGAGCCGCGACAAACGCCGCCTCGGGATCGACGCGCTCGGGATTGCCCAAATACGCTGGCGCCGCGGACGCGGCGAGTTCGACGCCGTTCTCGAACCGCCAGACGTGGTCGCGACTGTAATCCTTGTAGCCGAAATCGGCGCCGTTACGCTCCCATTTGATCGTGGCTTTATGCTCGGACATCGGAATATCTCCGGCGCGCGGGTTGCTGCTTCCTTATACCCCTTTGCCGACATGGCGCGGTCATCGAACGAGGAAAGCGTCGCAATCGCTCAATGGATCGGATGTGCCTCGCAATGCTCGCGAACCTCCTAGCGAATTGCGGCGATTGTGTCGGCGTCGGTCGGGTTTCGCGGAACGCGATCTATCCAACCCCCGATGGTCACGAATTCTGGAGCGGCGAAGCCGCGCGTCGTCCTCGCGTTGCTGGAAAGGCGTAGTCCCGACGGCGCGTCGGGAGGGCGGGGATCGAAGGGGATGAGGTTTTTGTTGGCGGCGAGGCCGGCGCGCTCCAGCGCCGCCGCCGCCACGTCGCCGGTAATGTTCCGGGCGGCCAGATCGATCAGCATCAGTCCGGTGTCGGTTCCACCCGCGACGATGCGAAGCCAGCCTCGCCGAGGGTGGCCGCGAGCGCCCATGCATTGTCCAAGACCGCCTGATTATAGAGTTTGAATTCGGGGCGAAGCGCCTCGCCGAGGCAGGCCGCGTTGCCGGCCACGCCGTGCAACAATACGGAACCCAGCACGCCTAGAAAAATTCCGTGATTGATTTTGTTGCTGAGCGCCTCGTCGTTCCAAAGCGGGAGGCGGCCTCGCGCGCCGCGTAAAGACTTGTAGGTTGTCGTGGTCACGACATGGGCGTGCGGAAATGGATCGGCGTAAAGACCCGTGGCGACCAGTCCGGCGAAATGGGCCATGTCCACCATCAAAAAGGCGTCGACTTCGTCGGCTATCCCCCGCAAACGGGTGAAATCTATGGCGCGGGGATAGGCCGATCCGCCGGCGATGATCAGCTTTGGCCGATGCCGGAACGCCAAATCGCGGACCTCGTCGAGAACGATGCGCTCGGTCTCGCGGTTCACGCGATAGGACGCGATTTTGTAATCGCGGCCCGTCAGCCTAGCGGGATGGCCATGGCTGATGTGCCCGCCGGCGGCGACATTCATCGAAAGGATGGGGTCGCCAAGTTTCAACAGTCCGAGAAGCACGCCGGCGTTAGCGTTGGAGCCCGAATGGGGCTGCACATTGGCGAAGCGGCACTCGAAGAGTTGGCATGTTCGCTTGGGTGCTTTCCCGAGGCGACGACGTCGTGCCCCTCATCGGCGCCCGACGACGCGACCGGCTCGCCGAGTCGCTGGGCGCGCTCGCGTTGACGCTAGCCAACGACGATCTCGCGGCGCTGGAAAGGGCGGTGCCCAAGGGCTCCGCCGCCGGCTCCCGATACGCCGAGGGCCAAATGGCGCATTTGGACAGCGAACGCGAATGAGACTGATCAATGGGAGCAGGCGCCGCTTACGCCGCGACCACGCGGGCCGTCAAATCGTCTTTCCGGTCAGGGTTGTGACGCCGAGCAAAGCCGCCACACATCCGATGGCGACTAAAGGATCGACGGGCGTCGGTCTAATCGAACTGATGTCGCGCGTGCGGAATTCCTCGCTGTGACCTGAGCCATCAAATCCCCTCTTCCTTACACCAACACCCACCGGGAAGCTTCGCCTGCCATACCGTGACGTTTCGTCACGAAGCGGGCCGAAAATGAATGTTCTTTCCTCGATAAAGCGTGACGACAGGGTCACGGTTCAAGAATCCGATTCCTTCGTGCGCGCCGGCCTCGTCCTGTTCGGCGCCAGATGGAGGACGCCGATAGCTCGCGCGCTCGGGGTGCCCAAGGAAACGGTGTCGCGGTGGGTCCGCGGCCACATTCCCGATTGGGCGCGCATCCCCGCCCTTGCGGCGATCTGCGACGGGCCCAAGCACTTTGAGGAGTTGAACCTCAATCTCGGCGATCGGCGTCTACGCTTCGCCCTAAAACCGGCCCGCGAGTCGATCGGCGCGCCGCGCCGTCTGTTGCAGCATCCCAGCGGCTTCATTCCGACCCATGGTCGCCTCGCCGAACTCGTTCCAATCGAGCCCGCCGCGATGAGGGACCGCTAAGTCACCGAATGGGATAAGGACGACATCGACGCTGAAATTCATGAAGGTGGATTGCCTATGTCCGGCAGCCTAACGAATATAGGCGCCACGTGAACTTGCAATCAGCGGCAAGATTCGAAAACATGCGGGCCGAGGCGGCGCCCTAGGCCCCAAGTCGCGGGCATGAAGCCACCGTCGTTTTTCAGGAAGGTTCCATGGGCGACACAATCATCGACGCTCCCGCGCCGGAGGGCGTAGTTACCCGTCATGACGTCGAGTTGGCGCTGCGTGGGCGTAGGTCAGGGTCAATGCGGTTCATGGGATGGTATCTGACGGAGATCGACCTCAACGGACTTGATTTGCAGGGATGCGAATTCATGCGCTGCCGCGCCGGCCACGCTAATTTTTCATCCTGCAATTTGACCGAGGCCCAATTCCTGTTCTGCGACTTCAACAACACCAAATGGTGCGGCACAATCGTATCGTCTGCCCACTTCCAGGACTGCAAGCTGACGGGCGCCCAGATGGCGATCGCGAACTCGCTCATGCCGCCGTCGTTCGAGAGATGCCTCCTGATCAATGCGAATCTGCGTGGTCTGTCGTTCCGACGAGCGCAGTTGGATGGCGTCGACTTCCAAGGCGCCGATCTCCGCGATGCCGACTTCAGGGACGCCGTGCTGACGGGTTGCGGCCTGAGGGAGGCGAATGTGACAAAGGCGCGCTTTGAAGGGGCCGATTTGCGTGGCGCCGATCTCGGTAGCCTTCAGCTAGCCGACGCCTCGCGGTTCAAGGGCGCGATCATTTCCAAGAAGCAGGCTGGGGAACTCCTCGGAGGTCTTGGATTGAAGGTCGTCTGAAGCCCCGCCCGTCCTAATCCTGACGCCAACGCCAGCCGAACGCGCCGCCTCCGGCGCCATGAGCCAGATGGTGGCCCTCCATTCGGCTGAGAATGGAAGGCAGCGCCGGCGAACGAAGGAAGGCCGGCCTGATCAGCGCATCCTGAGCCCACCGCCACCGCGACCCGAGTCCCCGGACTCGGCGCGCCTTTTCTTCTCGATTATTTCCGCGGCCTCCGTTTCAGTCGCCGGACAAAGAGGGCATCCGTAAATCTGGATGTCGCCATTGATGTGCTTGACGAGATCCGAAATCCTCAATCTTGAGACGTATCTCATCGTTGTTATCGTGACGCGCGATGCCAAAACCTGATGTCGCAGCGGCAAATGATCAATTCGCGGCGGGGCGCCCCGCTTGTCGATCATCCAATGTGCGAAGTCGACGACGCCTTGTGCGTTCAAGGACTCCCAGTTCTTTTTGCTGTCGTTCATGATGGACCTCCTGCCATGACGAAAATCGTAAGCGGGAAGCAAGAAAGTAACAAAACTTATCCGCGACATTTCTGGCGGCTTGAATTTCGGCTTCCAGCGTCGATGTCGAATCCGCGGCTTGCGAAGTTGCGGCAACGTCGCTAACACCGCCGAAGTGCTAACGAGTCGCGATCCCGACATTTGGAAATCCACTCAATCCTGAAAGAGTTCTCATGGCCAAGGCAAAAGTCAGCAAGCCGAAAATCACCAAGTCCGAAGCGGCATCCATTCGCCCGGTGAAGGAAACCCTGACCAAGGCCGCGCTGATCAATCTGATCGCCGAGCAGAACGACATCCCTCGCAAGACCGCCGTGGGCGTCTTCGCCACGCTGGAAAGCGTGTTGCTCGGATCGGTGCATCCGCGCGGCGTGGGGGAATTCACCTTGCCCGGCCTGTTGAAGGTGACCCTTCGCAAAGTGCCGGCCCGCAGGGCGGGAACCTTGATCCGCAATCCCGCCACCGGCGAGATGGTCAAGGGCGCCGCCAAACCGGCGAGCATGCGCGTAAAAATTCGCGCCCTGACGAAATTGAAGACGGCGGCCTCCGGCTGATTCGTCATTGTGGCGGACAAAGGACCCGGGCTATTACCGCGCCCGAGCGCTTCGTGGACGGAAGCGGTGAGATTGCCTTCGCGGAGGTTCGTCGGCGCAAACTAGCGGTCTTCAGCATGAAGCCGAGTGGCGTCGAATCCCAAAGCCGATTCGCACCCAATCGATCCGAAAGATATCCGGGCATTCGAGGTAAAGTCACGCGCCCGTAAGCGGATCGGAAGTAGGGTCTTATTGCGGCGCCGCAGCCGCCACGGCTTCGAATCTCACTCGGGTCCCATCGCGCCGATTGGCGTTAGTTCCTGATATGCCCGCAGGAGCAATCGCGCTAGGAGCGCGCCCCACGCTTGCTGCCCACTGTCGTCGGCGATCAGGTCTTGACGAATCTCGACCTCAACGTGAAGGAGGCCACGTCGCTCGCCGTGCACCGGAATGGTGTAATCGGACGCATCGGACACGCTGTAGGGCTCGTTGTCGCCGATAAGCAACCCTTCCTCGCGTTTCAACAGCGCCATCAGCATATCGGCGAAACGACGATCGCGATTGTAGAGCACGCCGGCATGCCAAGGCCGCGCCGCGCCCATGAAAACCGGCGTGAAGCTATGCATTGCGATCAGCGCAGCCGGTCGGTCCGCTTGCCGCCTCAGGTCGAGTTCGGTTTCGATCCGATCATGGTAGGGCCGGAAAATCTCACGAATGCGCGCGCGCATTTGATCTTCGCTTAGGCCGACGTTGCCCGGGATTGGCGTTAGCTCGCTAATTTCCGGGATCGACGTCTCCGACCTTGGCGCGCGGTTACAGTCGATGACCAGGCGGGAATAGTTCTGTTGCACCAAGGTGGCGTCGAGCGCGTCCGCCATGAATCGAGAAACCGCGGCGATGCCGATGTCCCAAGCGATATGGCGCTCCAGTTCGGCCTTGGCGACTTCCAGCCGCTTCAGGGCGCGCGGAATCGCATTGCCCGCGTGATCCACCACGATCAGGAACGGCGACTGGCCGCTTTCGTTATACACCGTGATCGCCGACGGCTCGTCGGCGGCCAAAAGGCGATTTTTCCCCTCGCTCATCGGCGCTCACGATCGGCGCGACAGATCGCATTGAAGAGGGGACGGAAGCTCCAGTTGGCGCCCATCGGCAGCGTCATGATTGCACTTCATCCGTCCAAACCTTGAAGCTTTTCAGGACATTTGGGCCGAATGTTGTGCTGAGCGGCACATCGGTGGCGTCGCGCCCGCGCCCGATCAGCACCCGTCCGATTCGTGGAACGTTGTTGCGCGCGTCGAAGATATGCCAGCGCCCGCCGAGATAAACCTCGAACCACGCCGCGAAATCGCCCGGACCATAGGGTGGCGGCATCCCTATGTCTCCCAGATATCCGGTGCAATAGCGCGCCGGGATGTTCATGCAGCGGCAAAAAGTGATGGCTAGGTGCGTGTAGTCGCGGCAGACGCCCCTTCGCTCCTGGAACGCCTCCGAAGCGGTTCTCGTCGACCGCGCATGCTCGTAGCCAAAGACGATGTGATTGTGGACGAAATCGCAGATCGCCTGAACCCGCCCCCAGCCGCTCGGCGCCTTATCGAACAAATTCCAAGCGATTTCGGTCATCCTATCCGAGTCGCAGTAGCGGCTTCCCAAGAGAAACACCAAGGTTTCGCTGGGAAGATCCTGCACGGGGTGCTGCCAAGCACTGGGTTCGATCGGGTCGGGAAAACCGTTGTCGTTCACTACCGCATCGGTCGAAATGCGAATCTGGCCGGTGGGCGCCACGATGCGGCTGCACCAATTCCCGAATTCATCGCGATAGGGCGTGATCGGGACCGAGGGGCTGGTGACGATATGGTCGGGAGCGACGATATCCGCCACGCGGCTAAAGTGAGTGTTCAACGTCAACAGCATCGGCGTCGGCTGTGGACACTCATAGATCAGTTCATATCCGACGCGGATCCGCATGATTAGCCTCGCCTCCCAAGTGAGAATTTCGTCTGCCTTGAATTCTTTCCGTCACGTTCATCCGCATTTCGCGAAATGTGGCGCCACGGGCTCGCGTGATCGACGGGGTTGCGAAAAGAGCGGCGGAGATAGCGGCTCTTCAACATCCCGCTGATATCGCGCGCCATGCGCCGAGATCAACTCGCCTTGATCTGCGTAGCGCCTTGCAGAAAGAACCGCAGCATTTCACGGGAAGCGTTGGGCCCATGCGGATCCGTCTGCGAACCGTCCGGGCTGCCTCCTGACCAAGCGTGCCCCAGTCCATCGATGACCCAGTGTTCGGCATGGGGAGCGCCATTCGCGTCCGCGATCACCGTGCGAATATAGGCTGGGCCTCCCGTGGAGCCGTCATGTTTCGTCTCCTGTAAAAGGTCGTTGGGGCCGCCCCGCAATGCGGCGAAGATCGTTTCGGCGTTCGACGGATGCACCGTTTGATCGGAGGCGCCATGAAAAACAATCGTTCGAATGCGGTAACGCGCGTTGTCGAGGTGACCCTTTATCTGGGGCGACGCGGCTGGTCTCGATGCGCCACGCATGGCCGTAAAGGCCGAAACCACGTCGGTGGCGCAACCATAGGGGAGACCCGAGTGAATGCCCGTCGCCGCGTAAAGCTCGGGATAGGTGGCGCTCATGATCGCGGCCATGGCGCCGCCGGCTGAGTGGCCGGCGATATAGACCCGCTTGGCATCGATATCGAACTCGGTGATTATCGCGCGCGTAATTCCGGCAATGATGCTTGGTTCGCCCTCGTCTCGCATCTGGTCCGCCAGATTGAACCAGTTCCAGCATGCGGATTGATTGGCCTTCGCCAGTTGTCTTGGATAAGCGACGACGAATCCGTGTTCTTCCGCGAGTCGGTTCATTCCGGTCCCCGCGGCGAAGTCGTCGGAGTCCTGCGTGCATCCGTGGAGCATGACAATCAGTGGAAGCTTCCGGTCGTTTGCATGGCTTGGAACGTAGACCTTGTATTCCCTCGCGCCAGCCTCGCATGTGAATATTCGCGCGTGATAAGCCGCCTCTCGCGGAGCCGAGTGCGCTACTCTGGATTTTTCGATTGACTTCGAACCAAGTCCGCTTGTCAGCGGGCGGCTCTGACGCAGCAGCGTCAAGACTTCTCCCAACGGGCTTTTCTTGCGCGGCGTGGGGCGGCGCTCGGTTGTGGCATTCACCAAATGAACACGCTCAACTCCGAGTTCACGTGGACGCAATTCGACCTCTCTCAAGCTTGCAGCGATACTGGTTTGCAATTGGGTCAAGCCAGAACATTCTGGAGACGGTTCAACGGGCGAATACCCATGGATTTGTTCCGGAAGCGCGCGCTGGATCACCAGCGTCGCCTCGGTGACATTTTCCATCACGTTTTGCGCGCCCATGAGCTGCGTGACGTAACGCATGGTGGCGCTGAACACCGTATCCATTCATTTGTCCTTGTAAGAAAAATCACGTCCAGTCGATCGTCCAACGTGATGAGAACGTGTCGTCTTGACCGCTTTGTTTGACGCGTATGATGACCATTGTCGTCGCGGATGTGGATTGGCCATCACACAGCTTTCGCGCCAGTCCCGCGGTCCACCCCCAACCCAAACTGAAAGGTCCCGGGGGAAACCCCCAGGACCTTAGAGTCGTAACATTCGTTATATTTATGTGGCTTCTCAGTAATCCATGCCGCCCATGCCACCCATGCCGCCGCCGCCCGGCATCTGGGGAGCGTCCTTTTTCGGATGTTCGGTGATCGTCGCCTCGGTGGTGACAATCAGGCCGGCGATCGACGCCGCGTCCTGAAGGGCCGTACGCACGACTTTGGTCGGGTCGATGATGCCGAGCTTCATGAGATCGCCGAACTGGCCGGTTTGCGCGTCGTAGCCGTAGCCATAGTCCTTGGAGTCGAGCAACTTGCCCACGACGACGGCGCCGTCGTCACCGGCGTTATCGACGATCTGGCGGGCCGGCGCCTGGATCGCCTTCCGAACGATGTCGACGCCGGTCTTCTGGTCGGCATTGGCCACCTTCACGCCGTCGAGCGAGGCGATTGAGCGCAAGAGCGCCACGCCGCCACCCGGTGAAACGCCTTCCTGCACCGCCGCGCGAGTGGCGTTGAGGGCGTCGTCGACGCGATCCTTCTTCTCCTTGACCTCGACCTCGGTCGCGCCGCCGACGCGGATCACCGCGACGCCGCCCGCGAGCTTGGCGAGACGTTCTTGCAACTTCTCGCGGTCGTAGTCCGAGGTGGTGTCCTCGACCTGTGTCTTGATCTGCGCGATGCGTCCCTCGATGCCCTTCTTGTCGCCAGCGCCGTCGATGAGGGTGGTGGCGTCCTTGTCGATACGCACGCGCTTGGCGCGACCAAGCTGGGCCAACGTCACGTTCTCAAGCTTGACGCCAAGATCCTCGGCGATTAGCTCGCCGCCTGTAACGATGGCGATGTCTTCGAGCATGGCCTTGCGGCGGTCGCCGAAGCCCGGCGCCTTGACGGCGGCGATCTTCAGGCCGCCGCGCAGCTTGTTGACGACCAGCGTGGCCAACGCCTCGCCCTCGATGTCCTCGGCGACGATCAGCAACGGCTTGCCGGTCTGCACCACGGCTTCGAGGATCGGCAACAGCGCCTGCAACGACGACAGTTTCTTTTCGTGGATCAGAATATAGGGGTCGTCGAGTTCGGCGATCATCTTCTCGGAATTGGTGATGAAGTAAGGCGACAGATAGCCACGATCGAACTGCATGCCCTCGACGATTTCAGTCTCGGTCTCCAGGCCCTTGGCCTCTTCGACCGTGATCACACCTTCATTGCCGACTTTATGCATCGCCTTGGCGATTTCCTGGCCGATGAACTGATCGCCATTGGCTGAAATCGTGCCGACCTGGGCGATTTCATCATTGGAGACGACCTTCTTCGAGTTCTTCTTGAGGTCGGCGACGACGGCCTCGACGGCGAGGTCGATGCCGCGCTTCAGGTCCATGGGATTGAGCCCAGCCGCGACGGCTTTGGCGCCTTCGCGGGCGATCGCGGCGGCGATCACGGTCGCGGTCGTGGTGCCGTCGCCGGCGGCGTCATGCTGCTTCGAGGCGACTTCGCGAACGAGCTGAGCGCCGAGGTTCTCGAAGCGGTCGGAAAGCTCGATCTCCTTGGCGACGGTCACGCCGTCCTTGGTGATGCGCGGCGCGCCGTAGGATTTCTCGATGACGACATTGCGGCCCTTGGGGCCGAGCGTCACTTTCACGGCGTTGTTGAGGATTTCGACGCCGCGCAGAATGCGGTCGCGCGCGTCGGTTGAGAAACGAACGTCTTTGGCAGCCATTGTTTTAGACTCCGGAAGAAATTGAGAGAAATCGAGCGAACAAGGCGAACTGTCAGGCGAGGACGCCGAGGACATCGCTTTCCTTCATGATGAGCAGGTCTTCGCCGTCGATCTTGACTTCGGAGCCCGACCATTTGCCGAACAAAATGTTGTCGCCGGCCTTAACGTCGAGTGGAACCAGTTTGCCGCTTTCGTCGCGAGCCCCGGGGCCGACCGCGATGATCTTGCCTTCCTGGGGCTTTTCCTTGGCGCTGTCGGGGATGATGATGCCGCCCTTGGTCTTGTCTTCGCCTTCGAGGCGCTTAACCACCACCCGGTCGTGCAGGGGACGAAATGCCATGCTGTTTTTTCCTTAAATGTCAGCGGACCGACCTCAATGAGAAGCGTCGTCCGCCAAGGCGATGAACAGAAAGCCTCTGGCACTCGATATGAGAGAGTGCCAGAGGCTAACCGCAAGTGGGGCCGCGGTGGGTCGTTTACAAGACGTCAGCCCTCGAATCCCGGTGGGCGCGGATGGAAACAGCGAAGGCGGCGCGAACGGCGAACTATCGCGCGAATGCGGGCGACGACCTCGTCCCTATGAAAGAGTTTGCTCATGTGGTCGTCGGCGCCCAGATCCAGTCGCATCAGCCCACCTTCGCTTTGGCGAGGCCGGAGACAAGGAGTATGCCGCCTTTGACCTTGGGGGCGTGGCGCGTGAACCGTGGAGATAAGTCAGGTGTCAATATCCGCCGCTGTCGTGACCTTGACGGCGACGGTCATTCCGAGATGGTCCGACGCGGTTCCGATCCACGTGCCTTGCAAGGGAATCGCTTCGCGCGGGTCATGCACGACCGCGACGCGCACCAAGTTCTGATTCCCGACCATTCCGCTCGACGGATCGAAGTCGATCCAACCCGGGCCTGCGACATAGACTTGGACCCAAGCATGGGTGTTGCCCCCCGTGAGGCAGCCATCGTCCTCGTCGCCAATATGCAAATATCCGGACACAAAGCGCGCGGCGATGCCCAGCGAGCGCAACGCCGAGATCATGAACACCGCATGATCGCGACAACTCCCGCTGGCGCTTTCAAGAGTACGCACCGGTTCCTGAACGCCCTTTTCATGTCGGGCAACATGCTGGAAGGACTCCCGGATGGTTTGCGTCATGTCGACGAGAAGCTGGTAAGTGTCAGCCGATCCGTCTTCCCGGAGGAATGCCGCGGCCCAATCATAAACCTTGGGATGCGGATACAAAGGGGCCAGGAAACGAGCAAGCTCGGACTGTTCTTCCTCGGTGTAAGCAACTGGATAAATCCGGGCGTGGCTTTCGATGTCCGCTGCGTCGAAACCTGCCGTAACATGGTCCAGACGAATGGTGCATTCGAAACGAAGTTCCGAAGCCCGCTCCGCGAAACTGGCGATCGCAACATGATTGCCGAAAATATCCCGCGTCCAAGAGATTTGGCTCGGCGCGGGCGTGATCGCGAACTCGGATGCAAGCACCTTCTGATCGTCATCGTCGCGCGGACGCAGCATGATACGGTGATCGCCGAACGCAACAGGTCGCCTGTAAATATAAGATGTGACGTGTCTGACTGTGAGAATTGGCATTGCGGCCCCAAGGTGGCGGACGTCCTGATAACACGCAGGTCTTGCGCCACAAATGGCGAGCTATCGCTCGCCGCCACTTTCGGGCGCCGCGACTGGTCGTGAGCATGCGGAAAGGATCAGCCGGCGAAGTGTTTCCGCAGATCACGCTCGCTCCAGCGGACGAAGGCGCTTGGCGATGCGTCCGGGCGGCTTGGAGTTGCATTCGGCTTTGCGGGTCCCTATCCTGCGCCCATCGATTTTCGGCCTGACGACTTGGATTTGCTTTGGAAACGAAGCCGCTGACGACCTCTTCCAAACATCGATCGACCCGGCCCCGCGCATGCGGGCCAGCTTCTAAACTATGTTTGGAGAGACGGAATGGCTACCGGCACCGTGAAATGGTTCAATGGTCAAAAGGGCTTCGGCTTCATCCAGCCCGATGACGGCGGCGGCGCGGACGTTTTCGTCCATATCAGCGCGGTCGAGCGCGCCGGCCTGCGCGATCTGCGCGAAGGCCAGAAGATCAGCTACGAGATCACGAAGGACCAGCGCACCGGCAAGGCCTCCGCCGATCAGCTCAAGGAAATCTGAGACGCGCTGATCGCGTCGGCTTTCCGTCGCGATCCGTCGATAGACGAAGGGTCGCCGTTCGCGGCGGCCTTTTTCATGTTTGCGCCGAGGGCTTCAAGTCGGCGCCCCCATGCGCACGCCATTTTCCTACGCCGCGGAGCCCGTGGTTGCGCCAAATCCGCTTCAGGCGGTCAGTCGCTCGTCCGCTTGGATCGGCTCGCGCAACATATAGCCGCGACCCCAGACCGTTTCGATGTAATCCCGGCCACCGCTTGCGTTCGCGAGCTTCTTGCGTAGCTTGCAAATGAAGACGTCGATGATCTTCAATTCCGGCTCGTCCATGCCGCCATAAAGATGGTTCAGGAACATTTCCTTGCTGAGCGTCGTTCCCTTCCGCAACGCAAGAATTTCAAGAATCTGATATTCCTTGCCGGTCAGATGCACCCGCGCGCCGCCGACTTCGACGCTCTTCTCGTCGAGGTTGACGACGAGGTCGCCCATCGTGACGACCGATTGCGCGTGGCCTCTGGAGCGGCGGACGATCGCGTGAATGCGCGCGACGACCTCGTCCCTATGGAATGGTTTCGCCAGGTAGTCGTCGGCGCCGAGGCTCAGCCCCTTAACCTTGTCTTCGATCGCGGCGAGACCCGAGAGGATGAGAATGGGCGTTTTGACCTTGGCGAGGCGCAGGGTGCGAACCACCTCGTAACCCGACATGTCCGGAAGATTGAGGTCGAGAAGGATTATATCGTAGTCGTAAAGCTTGCCGAGATCGATGCCTTCCTCGCCGAGGTCCGTGATGTAAACATTGAAATTCTCGGATTTCAACATCAGCTCGATGCTTTGAGCGGTGGCGCCGTCATCCTCGATCAACAAAACGCGCATGTTTCCCCACCGAAGCGCTTAAATCCGACCTGAGCAATACCGCAATGCCTTGCGCGGCATGCCGCTTGGACCCCGCCACGACGCCCAAGCGTCCGCCGTGTACAGAATCATCATTGGGTGGACGTAGTTAACAAACCCATGCTTGCGCCGGTGTTGCCGACGAAAGATGGCGTGGCGAATCTGGTCGTGGCTGAAGCCACGCGCCGGCCTCCACGGTTGTCGTGACGGATACCACCGGCGGATAACCCTTGCAGATATTTTCCGCATCATATCGCCCAAGGTCTCTCAGATTGTTACAGGGCGACAATTTGGAGTTGCCGAGATGGATGAGCAGCGTTTGGCGGCTCTTGCGGATTTGGCTAAAGATGGAGAGGCGACGAGCGGCGACTCCAAGGATCGAAATCGATGAAGAAGGCAAACAAAGCTGGGAAGCCATCGAAGACGAAGGCGCCCGCCCAAAAGGGCAAGAGACAGGTCGATCCCATTTTGGACATAATGAAAAATATGGATGAGGACCTGTTGGCGATGCTGCTGCAAAGCATGCGGACAGAGATGGGTTCCGGTCCCGAATTGTTTGGCCCGGAGGATCCTGTCGATCTGTTTTCTGAATATCTGCAATGTTGCGCGCAGGGCAATGTCGATGACGACGAGAAAAACGAACTCTTCGCCGATCTTGTTCAGGTGCTGGACGAACTAAAAGTGAACTCCAATGGAGGTGACCCGGAAGCCCGTGGAAAAATCCAGGCGATCTATGATTTATTAGACAGTGCAATTGAAGCTCATTCGCTGCAAGTGCCCGATTTGATGATGACTGGGAAGATTCTTTCCGATGCCGGCTGGATTGTTCCCGACAGTTTGAAGCAGGCGATGACCGAGGCGCTGCAAGCTCCCCCGCCGGACATGGAAGGCGTCGGCGGAAGGGATCTCGTATCATCGCTGTTGGAAGTGGCCGATGAGGTCGGCAAAAATCCGTTTGATGTCCATGAATATCTAAATTCCATTTTGGCCAGCTTTCCGCCGGAAGCGGGCGGCATGCGGCTGTC
Source organism: uncultured Alphaproteobacteria bacterium (assembly GCA_963699455.1). Lineage (GTDB taxonomy): Bacteria > Pseudomonadota > Alphaproteobacteria > Rhizobiales > Beijerinckiaceae > Methylocystis. Next base: position 1,031,897 of record CAVOTY010000008.1, read on the forward strand.
TGAACTCATCGCTGGCGAAACAGCCGTGATCGACCAAGCGGTCGCGGGGTTTCTATTGCATCCCGATGCTGGGCTCGCGCGGTCGGTGGCTGAAGCTTTAGCTGCATCCGCTACAAAAACTCCCGTTGAAAGTTCGCTGATCGAACGGCTTGTCCGCATGCGGCCTTGGCTGCCGCGGGCCCGACAGGCCCAACTCGACACGACCATACGCGCCATGCGGCAGAACGCCTTGCCGCCGGTCAAAGCGGAGCCGCCAAAGATCATCAAATGTTATGTCTCGGTCTGCGACGGCTCGGGCACAAGAAGTCTTTTCGTCACGCAAAGGGTCGGCGCACGCTACCAAGTCGCAAGCGTCATGATGAAGCCTGCCGGCGTCGCCGATGCCTTGGTTCTTTCGGACCTGCCAAAATCCGGCATGGATGACATGGTTCGCCAAATGAAGTCCGCCATGCCGACGACGGAAACAGATTTAGCTGGCGTTTCCCGGATGTTGGCCTTGGCGATCGCCGAAAATTTCGCCTCCGGGAATCCGCCGCCGTTCAAATTGGTCGAAGTGGTGGAGCGCCTCGGTCTCGGCGCGCTTCACCCCGATCCCTCTTCACCCATGGAAATCGTAACGGGTCTCCTAGCTGATCTACCGCCCGAACAAACAAATCCCTCCGCCGTGGCGAGAGCGCATACGGAAATACTGGACAATGAATTCGCATATCAATGGTTTGAAGCTGGGGAGAGGTTGGAGGATTTGCTTTATCCCGTCAAAGGCTCGAAGCAGCGCGTCGCCAAACTCATGAAGGCTTATCTGCCTGAACGGCGGGCTTTTTGGGCGCGCCAATGTGCGATTTCGGCGCTTGCGATGCGTGGTGTTGGAAAAACGGGCCGCTCGGCATGGAAGGAATTGGCGCTCGTCGGGCGCGACATCGCCTCTGACGGGCCGCTTGATCAGATACCCTTGATGCAACAGGTGGCCAAAAGCTCCGTGCGCGCCTTTGAAAGTCGACGGTGACGGGGTTGTGATGCGTGCCGCTTGTGCGACGTCCCGAGGGGGCCAAGCCGGGCGTCGACGCCACCAAGGCGCATTCTTGTTGGATCCCGCTTCGTCGCACACGGCCCAACGCCGGAATAATCGAGAGTGCGATTATCGTCGCGAGACCCGGCCCGAGCCGTTGGAATCGCGACGCAATCTTCCGTTGCTCACCATTTTTTCCGATTGCCGAGACGCGTTTTCCCCGCACGGATAGAGGGCCCGCAGCCGCGCGCTGTGTTCTTTATTTGTTCCGAATCATGAGTTACGCTCAGATCATCATTCGATTCGGCGTGAACCATGGCGACATTGATCATTACGGAGAAGGCCAGCCAGGCGAAGGACCTCCGCGCCGCCCTTGGCGCGCGTTTCGGGCAGATCCTGCCCGCCGAGGGCCATTTGCTGCGGCTGGCGGAGCCCGAGGAGGTCAATGGCGCATGGAAGAGCTGGTCCTGCGTCGTCCTCAAGCCCGATGGGCTTTATCCGACGCGCCCGGCTGGCGGCGGCAACAAGCCGACGAAGCTCAAGGCCATCGCCGCAGCGCTTAATGCCTGCGACGAGGTCATCCTGGCGACGGATTGCGACCGCGAGGGCCAACTGATCGGTCAGGAGATCCTCGACCATCTCGGCTATCGCGGACGCGTGCGGCGGGCCTTGTTCACGGCGCAGGATCCGAAGACGCTTTGCCAAGCCTTCGCCCGGCTGAAACCCAACGCCGAGATGCGTCCGCTCTACGAGGCGGCGGTGGCGCGCCAGCAGGCGGACCAGATTTTCAATCTTTCGCTCACCCGAACCGCGACGAAGACCTTGTTGGCGCCGGGCGTTCGCGGGGTGATCGGGATCGGTCGGGTCAAGACGCCGACGCTGGCCATCGTCTGCCTGCGCGAACTGGAAATCCGCGACTTCCGACCGGAGGATTATTTCGAAATCGTCGCCACCGCGACCGTCGCCAACGGCAGTTTTCTGATGCGTCACGCTCCGGCGGCCAAGATACGGATCAAGGAACGCGCGCGCGCCGAGGCGATCGCCAAGGCCGCCGCCGGGCATAATGGACCGCTCGGCGTCTCCATCGAGGAAAAGCGGCAGCCGCCGCCCCGCCTGTTCGATCTCCCGTCGTTGCAGAAGACCTGTGGCCAGCGATGGGGATGGACCGCCGACAGGACGCTTGCCGTGGCGCAGGAGCTGTATGACGGCGATGGCAAGAAGCTGATCACCTATCCTCGCGCGGAAGCCCGCTACCTGACCGAAAATCAGATCGGCGACGCGCCGACGATCGTCGCCGCGTTGACGCGCCTTCGTGGCTTCGCGCATCTCGAAATCGCGCCGCCGGTCATCCGTCGGGGCAAGTCGGGCCATTTCTGCGACAAGGCTCTGGACGGCGTTTCGCATCACGCCGTCGTGCCCAACGTCAATGTTCTCGATGACCTGGAAACCCGATTGACGCGCCTGAACGACGATGAAAAGCGGCTGTTCGCGTTGATCTGCCGCTCCTATCTGGCCGCCGTGATGCCGGACTATGAATATCGCCAGACCGTCGTCACCTCTTCGGTTCCAATTCCCAGCGCCGGCGCGGCGGAGTTCAGGGCCGTGGGGCGGATTCCGCTACGGCTCGGCTGGAAAGGCGTCTATCAAGCGGTCGACCCGGACGCCGAGGCGGAGGCCGAGCAAACGCTGCCGTCGCTTAGCGATGGCGAGACCGCGCGCCTTTCCGACCCGCGGGTCGAGGCGAAAAGGACCCAGCCGCCGCCCCGCTATAACGAAGGCACGCTGGTGGACGCCATGCAGAATGCATCGCGCTTCGTCGACGATTGCGCTTTGCGCGAACGATTGAAGGAAGCCAAGGGCATCGGCACCCCCGCGACCCGGGCCGAAATCATCAAGGGCCTTAAGCGGCAGAATTTGTTGGCGGCGGACGGCAAGCTGGTTTTGCCAACCCCGGCGGGGCTGCAACTTTTCGAACTGCTGCGCCGCGCCGCGCCGGCGCTCGTCGATCCGGGAACCACGGCTTTGTGGGAGATGCGTCTCGACGAGGTCGTCACCGGGAAGACGGACTTCCGCGCGGTGATCGACGGCATCGCCGCCGCCGCCCATGATCTGATCGACGCATTACTCAAGCGATCGAGTGGAAGCGTCGATCTGACGACCTCCGCGCCGGTGCGTCGATCAGGGCGAAGGCGCATTCATGGGCAGGCGGGCAAACGCGCCAAACTGGATGACTCCAAGCCGGTTGGCGCCCGTCGCGGAACAAAGACGACGCAGTCGCCGACAAGGAAGCCCGCCGCGCCAAGCGCTCGCGCCCGTGACGAAGGATCCGCTCGGTCTCCGGCGCCGACCGCCAAGATGGTCGCTTACGCGCAAAGCTCGGCGCGCGGCAAGAAAGTAAGTTTGCCAGAAGGCTATCAGCAGGATTTCGACGCGTGCCGCCGATTTCTCGACGAACACGCGCGCTAGGAGCGTCTGGCGCGCAAGCAATGGGAGTTCCGCCGGTCCGGGTAGAGCCGGCGCAGTCGTTCTCAGACTGGTTCCCGACATCGCGACGCTGGCTCAAAGACGCTGCATTGCTTGACGAGAGCTGGGTGTTCGAGGGGCGAGTGCCCGGCAATCGAACTTGCGAGATCAATCCGGAGCCGTTCGATAATGCCCATCGGTTCGACGAAAGAAGATGACGATATGGACGAACCAGGGAGTCGATTCCTGTCTGGGTCGGCGATATTCTTGCTTCGAGGTGACCGGTGACCGCGCATCGTCTCATCAGAATCGCCGCCGTCTCGACTTTTGCGTTGATCGCCGCGAGCTGCGTCGCCTTCGCCGCGGTCCCGATGATACGCCATTATCTCGTCGCGCTCTTCAATGATCCAAAGGACCTGCCCGCGCTGGAAGACGACGGGCGCGTGCATTATGAGCCCGAGGCGAAAGCCTGCGCCCTTGAGGTTGCCGCGCTGCTACCCGCCGCCCTGGCGCGCATCGAGGCGGCGCAGGGACGATCGTTTGCCCAAAACCCGACGGTCGGCGTTTACGCCTCTTACGAGCATTACGCCCGGGCGAACGGGCTCGACAACTCCGCCATCGCCGCCGTGTCCCGATCCGGGCGCGTCCTCCTGTCGCCGACGCTGTGTGGAGGGGAGCGCGCGCGGCTTCCCGGCGTCCTGACGCACGAACTATCGCACACGCATCTGTTCGGCTGGCGGTCGTCGCTGTTTGCCGTCCGTCCGCCAAGCTGGTTTACGGAAGGCTTGGCGGTGATGGTTTCGGACGGCGGCGGTGCCGAGGGCGTGAGCGATGTGGAGGCCGCCGACGCGATCGTCAAGGGCTACGCCATCGTGGTGACGGACGAGGGCCTGTGGCGCGATTTCGCGTCGATCCGCTTCGAAATCGAACCGCCAAGCGATCCGTCCCGCGACGATTTCGCCACCTTTCGCCAGCGCCTCGCCTATCGACAGGCCGGAATGTTCGTCGCATGGCTACGCGAGCGCAACTCGGACGCCTTCGCCGGACTCTTGCAGGGCCTCGAGAACGGCGAATCTTTCCGGGATTCTTTTCATGCGAGCTACGCCGCCAACCCCTCACGGGAGTGGCGGGATTACCTCTCGCGCCTCTCGCAATAAGTCCCAGACGTAACCGGGATGATGACCGCCTCGACGTCGTTGGGAACCAAGAACTACGGGCGTCCAAGCGACCGCGGCCTACGGACGGCACGCCAAGGCTTTCTCGTCGATCCAATCGCACACGCGCGAAAAGACATCCGCCTGTTCCAGAACTAGGTGGCCGCCGCCGGGAACGCTCAAGAAAGTTTTCGGCTCATTGGCGAGGTCGAACAGCCGCTTCGCCGAGCTTATCGGAATGACGTCGTCTTCCTCTCCATGAACCATAAAAATCGGAATATGAACGTCACGGATCGCGAGATCGGAGCGGAACCGATCGAGCATCAGCCAGCGCACCGGGAAGAACGGGTAATGCGCCGAGGCGACGTCCAGCGCCGACGAATAAGGCGCCTCTAGAACAAGGGCGGCGGCTTCATGCATCGCGGCGAGCGCGGTCGCGACGCCGGTCCCCAACGACGCGCCCATCATGACGATGCGACTGCCGTCATAACCTCGCGCGCGCGCCTCGCGATAGGCGGCTTCGCCATCGAGCATCAAGCCGCGCTGCGTCGGCGAACCGGTCGAGCCGCCATAGCCGCGATAGGAAACGGCGACCAGACCATAGCCCCTCGCCGTAAGCATGCGAAAGCGCGAAACGCGATCGACAAGCGCGCCGCCGTTGCCATGGAAATACAAGATCAGCGGAAGGCCGTCCTTGGCTGGAAAAAACCAGGCGACGAGCCTCTCTCCATCCGTGGTCGTGATACGCAGTTCCTCGCCGCCTCGCATCCCGGTTCGCGCCAAGTGGGTGAGACGACGATCGGGGAAATACTGAAGTTTGCGCTGAAAGGCCGCCAGGGCGATGACGGTCAAAACATAGGCGAATGCGACCAAAGCCAGCGGCCAACCCAGCATGGACATGACGAATCATCCTACCACCCGACAGGCATTGGCCAGCATCTTTGGCTGTCGCTTATGGCCATCACATTTTCTCGTAAGGAGCTATAAGATAATCGCTTTTCGACACTCCAGAACAGGTCCGGCTCGCCATGGGCCAACCCTTGCCCGAGGCGAGGATTTGATCTTTCCTCATAAAACGCGCGACGAACCCACGCGCAGGTTCAGTGGGAACGAACAACGGGAATGAAGGCCATTCATGCCCCGACAAGAAGAACGCCGTCCGGACAATTGCCGTTCCGGACGGATTTAGCTTACTCGGCGGCTTGGGCCCGCGGGTGTGGGGCCGCGACGGTCTCGACGGCGCGAAAATAAGTGTCGAGCAGTGCGTCGCGTTCGTCACGCTCGTCCTGGTCCTGTTTTCTGAGCCGGATAACCTCTTTCAGGATCTTCACGTCAAAGCCCTCTCCCTTGGCCTCGGCGAAGACTTCCTTTTTATCGTCATTCATCGCCTTGAGATCTTCCTCGATCCGCTCGATGCGCTCGACGAAGGATCGAAGTCGATCACCCGCAATCCCGTCTGGTCCACTCATATGCCACTCCTGCCCGCCAGCAAACATCCCAACGAAGAATCCCGTCCGGGAATGCCCGGAGGGGGTCTCTTTTCGAGATCGGACCGATAGCGACACGGTCCGACGCCGACGCTAGGTAGGTCCGGTTAAGGAATTGTTCCCCGCCTGACGGCGCCAAACGACGAGCAGATGACTCCAGCACGCATTGCTTCAAGCAAGGCGTTTAACATTGCCCGACCTGATTACGCATATACGTCAGCCAATTTTAAGAGCTTGTATGGCATGGGCGGGGTTCTCAATGCGACGAAGGCGAGACGAAGGATCATGTCTTCGAGCTTGTATCTGTGGTTGAACCGATATTCGAATTCGGCGAGATAGCGCGGCACATGCTTTTCCCGCACGGCGCGGTAGGTTCCCACAATCGCCGCTTTGATATTGCCAAGCGCCGTGTTGACCCATTTGAACGCGGGCGTCTTGGCGGCCTTGGCGCCGCCGCCGGTCTTGATAACTTCGTGCGTGCAACCGGCCTGCGTCACGGCGGTAAAGCAGCGCAATCCGTCGGAAACGACCACGATGCCGGAAGCGAGCGCAGTGCCGGCAAGCTTACCGATCGCGAAGTTGCTGAATGTCTTTACCCGCCGCAGGATGATCTGATCTGGCTTGCCATCGTCCGTCGTGGCCACCGCAGCGACGAACGGCGTCTTACCTGCCGCGCCGCGTCCAGGCCTGCCCGGGCGCTCGCCGCCGATATAGGCGTCGTCCATCTGCACCTTGCCTTTCAGCTTCTTGCTCGCGTTGCGCTCCAACATGACCTGCGCCAGCTTGTGCTTCATCACCCAAGCGGTCGTCTGTGTGACGCCAAGCCGGCGCGCAAGTTCGATGCTGGAAATCCCCTTCTTCGATTGCGTGACGAGATAGATTGCTTTGATCCAAAGGCGCAGCGGCAGCTTGCTGGAGGTGAAGATAGTTCCGGCCTTGACGGAGGTCTGCTTGCGGCAGGCGTTGCATTGGAACAAATGCCGCGCGCGCCACGCTTTACGATGCAATGGCCGCCTGCGCCGCAATCTGGACAGACGAAACCATCAGGCCAACGCCAGCCGACCAGCGCCACATGACATTGCTCCTCGTCGCCAAACAATTTGTCGAAACCGGCCTCGCTGAGGCCTTTCTGGAGTTGCACCATATTGCGCGCCATACCCGAACCCTCCCGAAAACAATATGTTCGCCATTTGTTCTAACAACTAAAGCGCGGCTGACGCAACTGCGTAATCAGGTGGGCTTTTTCCCGTCAGCGCTGTGTGGAGCCGGCGAAGCGCCTCGTAGGGAGCTGTGGCCACGGTCGTGGCGGCGACTCTCGGTCTGGCGTAATTGCCGCGATCCCCGTACACGGAATTGAGAGAGCGAACAGACGCTGTGCTGCGGAATCGTGATCTCGGAGTCGGCCATGCTGGCCGCCCCACATCGGATGGACGACGAACGCAGTCTGGTCGATGCCGTCCTCAATAGCGTGGAGGTCATCGAGTGAAGGTCTATCTCGCCGGCCCTCTCTTCACGCTTGCTGAGCGCAAATTCAATGATGATTTGCGTAACCTCCTGCGCGTCCGCTGTCTCGACGCGACCTTTATCCTTCCACAGGAGACATCCGATAAGTTCCTGCCAGATCTTAAGGCGGTCGCCGAGGATTGCTTTAAGCAGGTGCGGGAATGCACTGTCGTCGTCGCCTGCCTCGACGGTCCGGACGCCGACGGCGGAACCTGCGTCGAGGTCGGATACGCCATCGCGCTCGGCAAGACGGTAATCGGCTATCGCACCGACTTCCGCGCCGGCGAGGTGGACGGCATGAACGCGATGCTGCGCTACGGATGCACGGAGATCCTCATCATCGACTCCCGTGGAGACATGTCGACATTGGCTAACGCGATTGCCACTCATCTGTAGCCCAGGCAACCCCATAATATCGTGCGAGGAATCCCCGCTATGAGGGGTTACACGGACGATCTCACGAAATTCATCGCCGACACCATGGCGAAGATCAATCGCCTCGTCGCCGAGAAGATGGCCCTTGTCGTACCCGAACTGGCGATCGTCGGCCTGCCCTTCGACCCGGCCATGTCCATTTTGGTGGCGCTTGCCGCAAAAAGGAGGTCGCCGCTCGATTTCCCCTCATCCTTTCCACGCGAGGTAGGATCGGCGAACGGCGCGACAAAGCGAACTGCCACTTCGCTCTGCTTTGGGCGTACGCGACCGGACCGGCAACCTGCGCGCATTCGCGGGCGCACCGTGACGTTGAATGTAAAATGCGCCGACTTCCAGCAGATCACGCGCAGTCACACCGGTGTTGCGTGTGCCGCGACAAAAACTGAACTCGAACAGATCAGCCTGCGCTGCTCGAGTTAATTTACCCCGAGTAAAGGGGAGTCCGGCTCCCTAGCATCACCTTGTCATCCATCGGCGAGGAACGATTCAAATTAGGCGGGCAACTGCATTTCGGGATCTAGTTCCGACATCCTCCGCAGGGATTTGTCACCGACTGTGCGTTCGTCGGTTGGCACGAAGGCGAGGCCGATGTAGGCTACGTCAACGCCGTCGGCCTCGAGGCCAAGCGCGGCGATGGCGTGCCCAAGGAAAACGTACGCTTCACTCCTTCTCGGCACAAGGACGCGCGAACTTGACGAAATAGTCGCCGCGGGCCTCGTCGAATTGCAGCGTGATCATCCCGTTAACCGACGGCCTCCTCGATCTCCGCAATGGTCTTCTCGACGGCCCGGCGCCTGCGAGACGCTGCCTGTCGCGCGGCACCCAGAGGGTTGTGCGCGCAATCGGTTTTCATGCCGACGACTAGCGATGTCGCCACGGGCTCGGAGTGTTTCGGTCGCATTTCACGCAGCCCGCTGGGTGTTATCATCGATCAACGCGAGGAATTCGCTCAGCTCCTGTGGAACGCCGGCGACACGGCGCCGGAACCGTGCGCGCACCTGGCTGCACGCGGCGCGAACCGCGCGCTGGTACGTCTTATACGGGCCCATCGGCGCGTCCGCCTGCGTCCCGACGGTGCGAGCGTTGCCCTTGCCCCTCGCGTAGCGAGTCAGTTCCCAATGGGTCCACCAGCGCCTGTCGGGTCCGACGCCGATGCGGACATGCACCTCGTAATTATGAGCCTCTTTTAGATTCGCATTTACGCGATAGGCGATAAGCGAGTGACCATCGACGCCGTAGCGGTCGACAACCCGATCGCCGGTCAAGAACATATCGGGCTGATATTCGACCCCGGGGCATCGAACCTCAGCGACACCCTCCGCTGCGTTCTTTCCCTTTTCGTTGGCTCGCTGGTTTGGGCATTCTAACGCTGCGTCCATCGTGCTTTCTCTCCGGGGAGCAATCCCACTTGTCGTTAGAACATATGAGTTGGAGCGCGCGCATGAACCAACGTGCCTCATTAAGCCACATGAGATATGTTGTTTCAAGCGAAAAAGCCGACCCGGTTGCGAACCTTCATTTGTCGTAGTTAATTTAGGATACCCAGGCTGCCCATTAACTTGCCAGTTTCAGGATGTATTTCTGTAATATCAGTAATCGACACGTAGTCGCAATACACATATGAGCATTTTTCGTGCATAAAAATCTAAATAGCGAACTAACGCCAATGTGCGCGGTTTATTATCCTTATCTTTCAATGAAATATAAACATATGCGGAGAGTTATGCGTGCGTAACCTTCGAATAATTGTCAACATAATCCCTATAACTTTCGAATTGGTTGCTTCTGTCTTCACCCTCCGGCCTACCAATATCCACCTCGACGTCGCAATGCTCAATTACCAAGCGAACCGCAATCTCCGGACGCATCTGCCTGATGGTTTTGTCCAACTCCGACAGCGCCATATTGGTGCAAACGATTACCTGATCGCATGTCACTAGGGATCGCAATACCTTACCTTCGATAAGCGCTTGGAACTGGGGGGCGAGCGCAATTGGTGCGGCATGATCCACACGGAAGAATACGGTTCGAATTCGCGCCTGTCTGCGTTCCTGATGGGAATCGTCGTAGCCATGCCCGTAAAGATGATCGACGACGACTAAAGGCCAAAGCGGGCCACTGACAGGGAACTGAATCTGAAAGCGAGAGTTAGGCCAGCAATCATGTCGCGCCACATATTTCTCAAGCAGAAAGGACAGTTTCATGTTGGCGACGTTATCGCCGGCTCGAACATTTGATTGACGTTCGCGCTCCGCTTTTTCGACTTCCTTGCGGAAATGTTCGATTGTTCCGTGTCCCTCCAACATTTCTCGAAACAGCGTTGATTCCCGGGCAGGTTCAATTCGACCGATTCGGGCGACTGCCTCAATCGACATTAGCGCAAGCGGTTTTCCCGCGAGTTCCCGCAAATCAACGCCCTTGCCTGAAAGATACTGTAAAGCGGCAAATTGGCGCCATGTGTTATTCTTGGATTGACCAATCTCTTCACTCACTTTCGCGATAAATGCAGCCCTTTGACCTCGGGAAAGGAGTTTATAATCGTCAAAATACGTCAAAGCTCGCTCAATCCAAACTCCTCGTCCGTGCGCGCTGCCGATGGTGCCTGACAATGCGATCAACCCCTCCCTTTCAATGCTCAAAAACGTCCGAAACTACATGATATATGTGGCACGCGGTTGCTGATTCGTCAAGCCTACCCACCGGGGCTGACAACACGCGACCAACAAGTAACCTCGCCGTCCGGTCATTGGGGCGAGCACACCGTTATCGAACATTCCGTCGTCCAGGGCGTCAACCATTTCTTCGAGAACCTGGATCGAGGTGCTGATTTCGGAAGTGCGCCGATCTCGGCAGACGCCTCGGCAATCGTGCGCGCATCGCCATCGCTGCACGGGCCGATTGAGGCGGGGCGCGCCTGAGAAAAAGCTAACCGGCAGTTCGCTTTGGTTTTCGTGTATCGAGAACGCGATGGTTACATCGGCTGCAATTTTTACTGCCTTTTGCCGCCGCTCTCAGCTATCGTATTTCTAAAATACTCACCTGTCGTATTAAATAAATGGCAGATTCGATCATCACCTTGGAATGTATACGCCACACAGGCGTTTTCTCGACGGCACATTTCCTCGCATGCTTCCATGTTTTTGGTGTTCGTGTTTTTATAGCCATTACCGGGAAATGCCTTGCCACGATAACGCTCAATAGTAATTATACCCGTTGATTTGCTTGGTGGAGGTATGTCATCTCGAATATAAGTTATAGACCTTGGATTTAACTTCAATACTCCGGCATTGCTTTTCAGAAAGCAAATGCGATTCCATTTATCAAAGCTATAGACTTGACAGCGACTGTTTTGTCCACACGACGCCCTGCATTCTTGGATTTCAACATTCCGTAACGTATCGATGTCGCCGCCCTCAAGATCCAAGTTATCATAACTCTGATAGCCGATTTTCCGCGAGGGGGAACCGGAATTTCCCGGCGGCGACGTGCGGCTGTCGTCGTTTACCTCGTTCTTGGCGACGGGAGCGACCGTCGGGGGGGTGACCTGAGAGTTTGCCGCACGTTCCTTTTCCAGTTGAAGCTGTTGAATTTGCAAAGTCGCCCCGTTCAATTTTTCTTGCACGGCATTGGCGACGTTTTTCGCGTTCTTAGCTTCACCCAGAGCCTCATCACGCGCTGCATTTGCGTCACGCAATTTGGAATCAAATTCGGACTTTTGTTGCGCGATCCTTTGCTCATTCGTGATTGCGGCTGCCTTAGACGCCGCGAGAGACTCAGCGAGCTGCTTGTTTAGGGAGTCTCGTTCGGAGTTCAATAAATTGATTCGTTCAGTTAGCTCATTGACCTGGCCGGAGATGACCGTTGGTTCTTCATGAAAAAGATGGCCGATAGAGCCGCCGCCGATCGCGCCCAATAGGCAGGCAACGACGCCAAGCGCGATGGATTTTCTTCGTGGCAGGGAATTTGCCCGCAAATCGTCGATTATGGCGAGGCCCGCTGCAACTTGTTTTTCCTGATCGGCGACGTTCTTGGTTGCTTTTTCCAGCTTTGTTTCGAGATCGATCCTTACAGCGTTGTTCATTTGTAGCGGAGGCGCATCCGCCAAATTGGGAACCTCGGGACGATTTTCGGAACCGGCGCCTCTGCGGGTTGAAATCCATGAGTTATACGCCGCTTCAAAATTGGCGATCTCGGCGCGCAACGAGGATTCCTGCTGTTTCCTTTGTGCTTCAGCCTGCTGACGGAGAGTTCGCATTTCTTCGGCGAAGCGTTGCTGCTCGTCCTTTTTCCAACTCGCCCATGCATCGTTGACGTAAGGGTCTTCAGGATAGAGATTCGCCCAGTCAGCGAGCTTTTCGGGATCGGCGCTTGCCTTGGCATCAAGCAAGGGAACGAGGCCGGGGCGTTGAAGAAGAACGCCGATCTGTTCGACGATCTTTCGCCAGCCTAAATGGTCAGGCGCTCCATCCCACCCGATGAGATTTTCCGCTTGCGTCAGATTGAATGGCGGACGCAGGGAGCACGGCTCAATGAAGCAGGGAACAATTGTCTTTTGGTCTTGGGCAACCGTTGCTTCGGATCTGACCCATTTGGAGCGTACGGACGCTGGACTCCAACAGACAAGTATCGCTTTCGCGGTGTCCAGCTCCGCTCCGATTACTTCATCGAATGAAGTTCCAGGCTGTATTCTGATGTCGTACCAAACCGTCACCCCAAGAGCCCGAAGCCCTTCAACGATGGGGATGATCTTTTCCTTCTCGTCGTGACTGTAGCTGATAAAAACGTCAGCCATCTCGATCCTCGACCAAAATCAAGCGTCACAAGACTTTACAGGAAGCGGCGGCGCATGCAATTCGCCGATCACGGAGCGATCGGGCGGTTCAATAAAAGCGCGCAAACGGTCCGAGGGCTCGGGTTCGATCGCCTTGAAAACATTCGAAAGTCATACCGGCGACGGTAAGACCGAGTTGAGGGTCTTGATGGTATAGCCCATGGCACCCGCGGCGGGCGTGGCCGTCGGAGCGGCGGGCTTTCGAAGCGTAGCCGCTCTGCCTCTGTTACGCCAGAAACTTCGCGCCTTCCTTTCCCTATCCGTGCGACCCAGCCACCTAGGAAGCCATCGGCAATGCCAATGCTCCATTCATGCTTTGGAGAGTCGAATGCTCCCGCCCGCTTCTCCAACCTCTCGATCATCGCCGTTAAGGCAATGACGTCGCCCCCTGCGCGTTCCCGCGCCTCCCATGGTTCCCACAGCGCGACAAGTGCGTCGCCGATCCGTTCTTGGGCTTCCTCGAAGCTGTCGGCCATCAGCGCGGCTTCGAGCAGCGTCGCATGGTTCCAGTAATCGTCGCGCGCCACGCATCTTCCCCCGGCGCAATGTTTTGGACACTTTAACCGCGATGTGTCGACGCGCGCCAGCGGTCCCTGCGTGTCGGCTTGGCAGCGGGGCGGCGAAACGCGGGCCTCACTTCTGGCCGTCACCCGACGTCGCGGCAGGCGCGGAGTGGTCGAGCGCCGCGAGTTTCGCCTTGATTATCGTGATCCATCCGCGCTGTTTCGCGTCGAGGCGATTCGCGGCCGCCAACGGCTCCAGCACCGCCAGCGCGGCCTCAAGATGTGTCCGCGCATGGGGAGGGTCCAACGCCGCGAGACGCCTCCGCGGCACGAGCGAAAACAGGCGCAACTCCACATCGTCTGGACTTATCAGTAGCGCAGCCTGATAGGCGCCGAGCGCCCGCTCGAAAGCGGCGACCGCAACCCTAGTGTCACCCAATCGGGCAGCCACGTCACCGATATGATCGTAGCTCATGGCGAGATCGCTCCGCAATATCGCATTTGCGGGATCGGCGACCGAAAGCGCCTCGACAATCGTATGGCTGTTGCGATACAATTCCAGTGCGACCGCCAAATCGCCTTGCGCGGCCTGAGCGCGGCCGACCCTTAGATGGCTGATCGACAAGTCCCGGCGTGATTGCGTATTGCTTGGATCGGAGGCTGAAAGCTCCTCAGCGATGGCAAGCATGCTGCGATAAGATTTCAGCGCCTCCGAAACATCGTGTTGCGCCAACTGAACGTCGCCCAGCTTCATGGAGCCGACCAATAAATCCCGCCGCAATTCCTTATTGCTTGGATCGGAAGCTGAAAGCGCCTCAGCGATGGCAAGGCTATCGCGGTGGGATTTCAGCGCCGCCGCGAGGTCGCCTTGCGCTTTCTGAACGTCGCCGATACTTTGGTAGCAGTTCGATAAATCACGCTGCCAGACCTTATTGGCGGGATCGCTGGCCGAAAGAGCCTCGCTGATGGCGAAGGCTTGCCGATAGGATTTCAGCGCCGATTCAAGATCGTTTTGCGCTTTCTGAATGTGGCCGATCATTCCGTAGCGGACCGATAAATCACGCCGCCAGACTGTATTGGCGGGATCGGAGACCGAAAGAGCCTCGCTGATGGCAAGGCCTTGGCGATAGGATTTTAGCGCCCCCAAGAGATCGCCTTGCGCCTTCTGAACCGCGCCGACTTTCTCATAGGAAACTGACAAGTCGCGCCGCCACTCCGCATTAGTTGGATCGGAGGCCGAAAGTGCCTCGCTGATGGCAAGGCCTTGCCGATAAGATTTCGACGCCGATGCGAGATCGCCTTGCCTGACCTGAACGTTGCCGATCCTGTCGTAGCTCACCGCCATTGCCCGCTGCCATCCCGCGTTGCCGGGATCGGAGGCCGAAAGCGCCTCACGAATAGCAAGGCTGTCGCGGAAAGATTGCAGCGCCGCCGCAAGATCGCCCTGTACAAACTGAACGTCGCCGACGCCGATGTAAGTCCCCGACAAATGCCGCTGCAACTGCCTATTGCCGGGTTCGGAGACCCAAAGCGCCTTCATGATAGCTAGACTGTCATGGTAGGATTTTAGCGCCGCCGTCAAGTCGCCCTGCGCCTTTTGAACGTCGCCGACCCTACTGTAGCCCACCGACAGGTTTATTTTGTTTAGTTTATAGTCCGTGCTGCCGGGATTCGACGCGGCGAGAGTCGCCAATAATATCTCCGTCCCCGAGCGAGCAGCTTCCAGCGCGCCTTTCAGGTCGCCGACGTCCAGCCGGGACCGCGCGGTCTCGTCCAGCGCTGCGGCGCGGCTGCGTTGCAAAGCCTCGTTTTGCGCGCCGCCGGCCGTCAGTTGCTCTTGCAGCTTGCGCGCCCGGCCGAGAATATCCGCGACAAGCGATGCTGGCACACCGACTGTATCTTTGAACTTTTGCGCCAGATCGAACACCAGTCCATCCGCCGTCTTGATCGCCAGCGCCAGCGTCTTTTCAGCCCGGTCGCGCTCCTGTTGCGCCGTCGTCCGTTCCGCAACTGCGACCCGCTCGGCGTCGACCGTCGCCCGCCATTGCCAAAACATCGCTCCGCCAAGCACCATCAACAGCGCCACCATCGACCACACCAGCGTCAGCGCCCTCCTCTGTTGCCGCAGCTCTTCGGACAGCAAATCTTCCTTAGGCACGCCCTTGATAAAGGCGGCGAAATCGGCGCCAAGTTCCTCGAATTTCGTGTCGCCCTTCAAAGCTCCGCCCCGATAGGCGCGCAGATCGACCCATTTGGGCTCGGTCGTAAAATGTCCTTTCAGAACCGCGGGCAATGGCGTCGCCGGCGACCAATCGAAATCCGCGACCGAGGCTTCCCAAGACAGTTCGCCGTCCGTCACCGCAATCAACAGCGTATCCGGCTCTTTATTGCTCAGCCAATACTCGACTTCTTGCGCAACCCACTCCGACGCCGCCGCTTCCCTCGATGCGAGCAGAATCAGAAAACGCGATTGTCCCAGCGCGGCTTCGATCGACGGCCACAGTTGCGGGGTCGCCGAGAGACTGGTGTCGTCGCGAAACACCCGCAGCGACCGGCGCTTGTACCAAGGCTTGCCGAGCGTCTGAATAACGGACTGCAAGCGCGCCGCGAGCGGCTTATCCTTGAGGTGACTGTATGAGATGAAAGCGTCATACAACGGCATATCGCGCCTCCGCCCGATGTTCATAGAGCTTGCGCTCCCAGCGCTCGCCGGGATGAATTCCCTGCGCCGGATCGAAATCGAGAAAGACGTCGTCCCAGCCGTTCTCAAACAGCCAATCGCCAAGGGTGACGGCGGTAAAATTGTCCTTGCTCGAATGCGACAGGAATATGCGGGACATGGAGAGCCTTGCGGACGGTGCATGTTCAATCACTGAAAATGAAACACGCGCGAGGGCGATTGGCAATGCGTGGGCCGTCGTCGACAAAAGCGTGGCCACCGCTATAGTCTCGGGCAAAATCGATTTTCAGGGGGATAAGTTGGCGAACGAGACAAACCGCTATTCCGCCTTCGTCAGTTACCGCCACATGCCGCGCGATCGGCATTGGGCGCTCCGCATCATGGCGGAACTGGAGACCTATCGCACGCCCAAGGCGCTGCAACGCGAGGCCTTTCCCGATCGCATCGGTCATCTTTTCCGCGACGAAGACGAGATTCCAGCTTCGACCGATTTGTCGGACCAGATCAAGGATGCGTTGGCCAAGAGCGATTTCCTTATCGTCGTCTGCTCGCCCGACACGCCGGCCTCGCGCTGGGTGCGTCGCGAGATTGAGCTGTTTCAGGAGATGGGCAAATCCGAGCGGATCATGCCGCTGCTGATCGCTGGCGAACCGGACGAATCCTTTCCGCCGGAATTACGGCGGCGGCGCGTGGCCGTCACTCAGGAAGACGGCTCGACCGAATTCATCTGGGAGGAAGTCGAGCCGGTCGCCGCCGATGTCCGCCCGCGCAAGGACGAGAGCCGGGCAAAGACCGAGCGCCGCGCCTTGCTGCGTCTCGCTGCGGCCTTGTTGGGGTGCAGTTTCGACGCTCTGGCGCAGAGAGACAAGGAGCGTCGCAAGAAGCAGTTGCGCCAACGCCTCGCCGCCGGCGCGTCGCTCCTGACCGTCGCCAGCATTGGCGGCCTCTGGTGGTGGGACGCCAATATGCGCGTCCACACCCAATATTGCGCGAACTATGGCGAACGCTGGGCCGTGCCCTTCTGTATCGGCGAGCTAGGCGCGGCGGAGCAGAGCGCGCGCAAGATCAGCTATAGGTTCAAGACCCGGGGCGGGCTGGTGCGGGAAATGGCGCGGGTGAACGGCGCCGATGCGCCTGTTTATTACCCGAATGGCGAATACGAAGAAGAGGTTTGGACGAAGGGAGTGTCTCAGTGGCAGTTCGGCTATCTCGACAAGGCACGCCGCTCGGAGCTTGATCTTGCATCCACCTTGCTGATGAACAACGCGGGTGGGCAGCTGCGGCACGTTGGCTACGACTTCGGCGCGGGGGGCCGACAGGGGATCGCACGGTTCCAACGCGGTTTAGGCATGACCGACAGTCAATCGGCGGCGGGAAGCTCACTCGGCTTGAAAGCGCTCGAAGGAAATGAGGCCTCTCGGCATTCGAGCATCGGACAGAATCGGCTATTTTTCGACGCAAACGGACTGCTCTCGCGTCGTAGCTTCGAGCCGCTCAGCGGTGTTGGCACGGTCGCCGACGCGACTGGCTCGCATGGCCGCAGCTACGAATATGACATGGCTGGCTTGCCAAAGGTCATTCGCAACCTTGACGCCGATCAGAAACCTTTGGTCGAGAAATCGGGCGTCGTTGCTCAACGCCGCGCATATGATGCGCGGAGTGATTTGACGAGCGTCGAATGGCTGGATGCCGGGGGTAAGCTGCGCGCCAACGAACAGTGGTTCGCCAAGGTCGCTCTTGTTCGCAATGCAAAGGGCAATATCGAACAGGAAAATTATCTGAGCGAGAGCGGCGCGCCGGTAATTCGTCGCGATTATAGGGTCGCGAGCGTCTCTTATAAATATGACGAGCACGGAAAAATGATTGAGACCGCCTATTTTGGCGTCGACGGCAAGCCAACGCTCAACAAAGACGGCGAAGCGCGCTGGACCACTCGTTACGACGAGCGCGGCAACATAGTGGAACAGGCGCATTTTGGCGTCGACGACAAGCTCGCGTTCTTGCCAGTGGGCTTCGCACGCGTAACGGTAAGATACGACGAGCACGGCAAAATGGTGGAAAAGGCCTTTTTTGGCGTCGACGGCAAGCCAACGCTCCACAAAGACGGTGAAGCACGTATAACTTGGGGTTACGACGAGTACGGCAATAACGTGGAGGAGGCCTCTTTTGGCGTTGATGGCAAGCCCAAGCTTAACATTAAGGGCTTAGCGCGCACGACATCGCGTTACGACGAGCACGGCATGGAAGTGGAGGAGGCGTTTTTTGGCGTCGACGGCCAACCCGCGCTCAACTATGCCGGCGTCGCTGGCTGGACCAATCGTTACGACGAGCGCGGCAACAAGGTGGAGCAGGCGTATTTTGGCGTCGATGGCCAGCCAACGCTTGACAAAGGGACAGGGTTCGCGCGCGCGACATGGCATTTCGACGAGCACGGAAATCTTGTGGAGGAGGCGTATTTTGGCATCGACGGCAAGCCGACGCTCCAAAAAGGCGGCTATGCGCGCGTGACATGGAGTTACGACGAGCACGGCAACATAGTGGAGAAGACCTATATAGGTGTCGACGGCCAGCGCACGCTCAGCATAGACGGCTATGCGCGTGCGACATGGCGTTACGACGAGCACGGAAATCAAGAGGAGGAGGCCTATTTTGGTGTCGATGGCAAGCCAACACTTGAAAAAGGGCATGGGATCGCGAGCGAAACATGGCGTCACGACGAGCGCGGCAACATTGTGGAAAAGGCTGTTTTTGGCGTCGACGGCAAGCCCACGCTCCACAAAGACGGCGTCGCTCGCTGGACCAGTCGTTACGACGAGCGCGGCCAACTACTGGAACAGGCATATTTTGGCGTTGGCGGCCAGCCAGCGCTCCGCAAAGACGGCGTCGCTCGCTGGACCGCACGTTACGACGAGCACGGCAATGAAGTGGAAGAGGCTTTTTTTGGCCTCGACGGTAAGCCAACGCTCGACAATACCGGCGTTGCGCGCATGACGAAGCGTTACGACGAGCGCGGCCAACTACTGGAACAGGCATCTTTTGGCGCCGACGGCCAGCCCACGCTCGACAAAACCCGCCTTGCAAGCATGACGTGGCGTTACGACGAGCGCGGAAATAAAGTGGAGGAGGCCTATTTCGGCGTCGACGGCAAGCCATCCCTCGTCAAATCCGGCGTTGCGCGTATAACGAAGCGCTACGACGAACGCGGCAATAAAGTGGAGGTGAATGCTTTTGGCGTCGATGGCAAGCCCACGCTCGACAAAGACGGCAATGCGCGCGTGACATGGCGTTACGACGAGCGTGGCAACGAAGCGGAAGTGGCGTTTTTTGGCGTCGACGGCAAGCCTACGCTCGACAAAACCGGCGTTGCACGCATAGCGAAGCGTTACGACGAACGCGGCAATAAAGTGGAGGCCAACTATTTTGGCGTCGACGGCAAGCCAGCACTTGACAAAGTGGATGGGCTCGCACGCGTCACATGGCGTTTCGATGAGCACGGAAATAAGTTGGAAGAAGCCTATTTTGGCGTCGATGGCAAGCCGACGCTCGGCAAAAAGGGCTATGCACGTGTGACGTGGCGTTACGACGAACGTGGCAATAAAGTGGAAACGGCTGTCTTTGGCACCGACGGCAAGCTCATGCTTGGCAAAAAGGGCTATGCACGCGAGACGCTGCGTTATGACGGGCGTGGCAACGAAGTGGAAATGACCGTCTTTGGCGTCGACGGCAAGCCGATGCTTGACGCAACCGGCGGCGCTGGCCGGATCGATCGTTACGACGAGCGCGGAAATAAGGTGGAGGAGGCCTATTTCGGCGTCGATGGCAAGCCATCTCTCGTCAAAAGCGGCGTCGCGCGCGTGACATGGCGTTACGACGAGCGTGGCAATAAAGTGGAGGCGATCTTTTTCGATGTCGACGGCAAGCCCACGCTCGATAAAAATGGCGTCGCGCGCGTGACATGGCGTTATGACGAGCGCGGCAACCGACTGGAGACAGCCTATTTCGGAGTCGAGGGCGAGCCCAAGGTTAACAACGAAGGCCATGCGCGCGTGATGCAGCGTTACGACGACCGCAGCAACGTAGTGGAAATGGCAAATTTTGGTGCCGATGGCAAGCCAACGCTTGACAGAATAGGCCTTGCACGCGTGACATACCGTTACGACGAGCGCGGCAATCGAGTCGAGCAAGCGGGATTCGGCGTCGATGGCAAGCCGACTCTTAACAAATCGGATGGGCTCGCGCGCGTGACGAAGCGTTTCGATCAACGCGGCAAACAAGTGGAGGCTGCCTATTATGGCGTCGACGGTAAGCCCATGCTTCACAAAGACGGCTACGCGCGCTGGACCGCACGTTACGACGAACGTGGCAACCGAGTGGAGCGGGCGCTTTTCGACGCCGATGATCACGCCGTTATGGTTGATGGCGTTGGAGCCAAGGCCCGCTACACCTATGACGATAACGACCAACTCATTTCCGTCGTCTATCTCGAAGAGAATGATCAAGTCATTCCGGTCGAAGTCGAAGTCAAGGAACCTGCGACTAACAGCACTGCGGCGCGGATTGGATTAAAGCCCGGAGATCGACTGCTGTCTTATGACGGCACGCTGTTACACAGCAAGGAGCAATTCATCGCCCTGACCGATGAGGCCCATCCTGGACTAAAGGAACTCATCTATCGGCGCGGGGAGACGACCTTCTCGGTTCAAGTTCCGACGGGTTTACTCGGCGTCACCTTGGCCAATGTCCGCGCCGCGCCGCCTCCCGTCGCTACGCCCGAGGGGCGGTGACGCTTGCGTCCGTTGGCGGCCATTTTTTGGCGAAAGATCCACGCTATAAAGGGCGCGGTGAGCCCCGAGCCGCCTCCGGCGGGCTTCTCTCCTTGACAGGCTCGGAACCGTCTTCCCGATTCCGCTGTGGGAGCCAAGGTCGAGTCTGGTCGCCTTCGGCTGGGTTCTCGCGACGCCCCACAGTCAGGCCGAACGCGTCAAGCCAGAAAAAGAGACAAGGCCTTCGGCGGTCCTTCGCACAAGGAACTTGGTTCGATCCGAAGCCCTCGGCGACGCCGAAACCGCGTTCACGCTTTGGAACCCAATGCGCCCGCCCGCTTCTCCAGGCTCTCGATCATCGCCGTCAACGCAACGACATCCTCGCCCGCGCGTTCCCGCGCCTCCTTGATGAGCGCTAGATTGCGGGCGGTGGTCCGCGCCTCCCATGGTTCGAGCAGCGCAGCAAGCGCGTCGGCGAGCCGATCTTGGGCTTCCTCGAAGTCGCCGGCCATCACCGCGAGTTCGAGCAGCGTCGCATGGTCCCAATAATCAGGGATTCCCCGCGCCATCTTGCGCTCAACCGCGAAGCGTACGACGGGCGCCAGCGTTGCGATGCGCTTGTCGGCAGGATTATTCAACGTCATAAGCGTCAGCGCGTTGACGCCGGGATAGGCGTCGCGCCAATCGACTTCGAATCCCATCAAATAGGCGTCGATCGCCTTCTTGATGGCCCCGCGCGCCAGAATGCTGTCGTCGGCGTCCTTCGCCGTCTGCCATCGGTCCTTATAAACGCGTCCGAGCAGGCCGTAGCTTTCGCTGGAGGGGCCACGCGAGGCGATTAGATCGATCAGCACGCGCTCGGCTTCCTCTCCGCGTCCCGCGCGGTTGAGCGCGAAAGCGAATTGTTCGCGCGGCATCGCGCTATGGGCGAGGACGGGGTCCATACGACGGTAGAGGTCTATCATTCTGTCCCATGCCTCTATGGCGCGGTAGGACAGCAGGAGATCGATGACAACGCCGGCTTCGGTCGCGCCGATGTCCTTGAGTTCGTCCCGCACCGCGTCGAGCGCCGCCACCCCTTGGCCGCGCGCTTGCAGCAACTTCTCCTTCAACTCGCGGGAATAGGCAACCGACCGGCGAAACAAATCGGTCTTCTCATGGTCCACCTGCGGCGCGGTGAAGCCGTCGAGCAGCGTGAACAACGGACTGTCCGGTTCATCATGCGTCTTGCAATGATCGAGAAGCTCCACAAGCTTGGCGCGCGCGCCGTCCACGTCCTTGGGGCGGCCCAATTTGTCAAGCGCGTAGGGCAGCGCGCGCAAATGTCCGACGTCGAAGGGGAGACGGCTCGCCTCGGCGGAAAGCAGCACGGTCGTTTGCGGGCGCGTCGCGTGGCGGATGCCGAGTTCGTAATAGACGTTGGCGTTGAGAATGGTCAGATCGGCGATGGCGTATTCGGACAGGATCAGCCGCTCGTACATCGCCTTGTGGATGAGACCGGCATTCATCTCCTCGTCGGCGCGCACGGCGTCGAAACCAACGATCTCTACGGCTGGCGCGATGATCGTCGAATAGACGCGGTCGAAATCGATTTCGCGCCCGGAGGCATCGGCCTTTTTGCCAAATGGCATGATGACGAAACAGATCGATCTGTTCATGACGGCTCCGGGGCAAGGGCGTTCCGCCGTGCGAGGCTTGGCGAGAGTAGCAGAGCCGCGATAAAACGAAACGGGAAGCTGAAGGCTCTATTGCGAGACCGCCCGTTCATATGGAGAGTTTCTGTGTCCGATCCGGATGCCCCGAAAGAACAAGCGGAATCTTCGCCCGCCCCCATGGCCTCGCCTCCGCGCGTAACCCCCGAGGCCGCCAGCTCCTTTATCGAGCGCCGTTTAAGGCCGCAGCTCGCGTGGTACGACTGCAAGTCGAAACACGCCAAGAACTGGCATTTTTGGCTGATGGGGACGCAACTCGTTGCAACTTCGGCGATTCCCGTGGTCAATGTCCTGACCCATTCCATTATCGCGTCATCCGTGTTGGCCGGGGTCGCGGCCATCGCCACGGGCTTCGCCCAAATGACCCGTCATCACGAACATTGGATCACCTATCGCGAGGCGGCAAACGCGCTGGAGTCTCTGCACCTACGTTATGAGATCGGCCTCCCGCCGTTTGATGGCGACGACCGGCACGACCTGCTGATCGCCGAGGCGGACAAGATCTTGGGCGAGGAAGGCTCGAAATGGACGGCGGCAGTGCGCCAGACGACGAAGCCCGCGAAGGCTCCGAAAGTGGCAACTCCGGCGGATGATGACGGGTGACGGAGTAACGAATTTTCGCCTAAGCCTCTTCCCGAGCGCGTGTCAGCCCGGTTAAGCTGGCGCCATGGCCCATGACGTATTCCTAAGTTACTCGTCGAAGGACAAATTTGCCGCCGACGCCGCCTGCGCGGTGTTGGAACGCGCAGGGATTCGCGTCTGGATGGCCCCGCGCGACATTCTGCCTGGAATGGAATGGGGCGCATCAATCATCGCCGCCATCAACACTGCACTGGTGATGGTGCTGGTCTTTTCCGGCAACGCCAACGAATCGAAACAGGTGCGGCTAGAAGTCGGGCGCGCCATCAACAAGGGCTTACCGCTCATTCCATTTCGCATCGAGGATGTGGAACCTGGCGACGCACTTGAACTATTCATCAGCTCCTCGCATTGGCTCGACGCTTACACCAAGCCACTGGAGCAGCATCTCGATCGCCTCGCCAATGTCGTGCGGCGCGTCATCGAGTCGAAATACGGCGAGGGCAGGCCTTCCGCGGATGAGGCGGCAGCGCAACGGGCCAAGGCGGAGCGGTTGCAGCGGGAGCAAGAGGACGGCGCGCGCCGCGGCACCGAGGAGGCGGAAAGGTGCAATGCCGCCGAGGTGGAAGCACGGCGGGTAGAGGAAGAACGCGCCGGGAGGGAGGGTGCCAGCATCCTAACGCCGCCAACCCGGCCAAAGCCGAAAATCGGCTTGCTCGCGGCGTTGGCGGTTGTGGCGGTGGTCGCCTTGGGCGGCGGCTGGTACGCCTTCGCGCCGTCGCCAGTCCCGGACACGCGGCAAGCGGAGTTCGAAGCGGCGATGCTGACGGACACGGTCCCGGCGCTGGAAGCGTTTGTAACCAAACACCCGACTGGCCCGTTCACGAACACGGCCACGCAGCGGCGGGACGAGTTGAAGGCGGCGGAACAACCGTCTTCGGCGCCTTTAGAGATAACGGCAGTCGGCCCCGCCGCGCCGCCTGTCGCCGCGAGTCCTTGCGGCGGGGCGACGCTGGCGTCGATATCGTCGCGCACTCCCGCACCGCTGTCGGAGCAGGAGGAATGCGCTCTGACCTCGCGGGCAATGTTCAAGGAGTGCGAGACCTGTCCGCAAATGGTTGTGGTTCCGGCGGGGTCTTTCACGATGGGGTCGCCGGCAAAAGAGGAGAGCCGCAGCGATGACGAGGGCCCGCAACATGAAGTCAGGATCGCCAAGGCTTTCGCCGTCGGGAAGTTTGTGGTGACGGTCGACGAATTCAAGGCATTTGTGACTGCGACGGGTTATGAGGCCGGAGCGTTCTGCACTGCCTGGGACGGCTCCTCTTGGGATAGTCTGCTAGGGCAACACTCCTGGCGCGATCCGGGGTTCAAGCAGACGGGCTCGCATCCGGTGGTCTGTCTGAACCGGAAAGACGCTTTAGCCTATGTCAGATGGCTAAAAGAGAAAACGGGGCGTTCCTACCGCTTGTTGAGCGAGGCGGAGTGGGAATATGCCGCGCGCGGCGGCACGACAAGCCTCTATTGGTGGGGCTCGTCGATTTCGCCAAGCCAAGCGAATTATGGACAGAATAACAAGGCGACCGTTCCGGTGTTCAGTTACGCGGCAAATCCCTTCGGGCTCTACAATATGTTTGGCAATGTTTGGCAGTGGGTCGAGGATTGTTATCATTATAATTACGTGCAGGCTCCCACGGACGGCTCCGCGTGGACAACCGGAAATTGCACTTACCGGGTTGTTCGCGGCGGCTCATGGAGCGTTGATCCGGGTACTCTCCGCGCCGGTGGATCCCGCACCGGATTCTTCCCGAACTCCCGGATCAACAGCCTCGGCTTCCGCGTGATCAGAACGTTAAATCATTGATATTTAATCCTTTAAATCGTGAGCAAAGGCGATAGATGCTGTGAAAGGCATACCACTCGGGATCCATTGACGAAGCCCCGGGCGAAATTTTATTATCCGCCATGACGCGCGAGAAACTGGCGAAGCGCCGACCCACCATCTGCTTCAGCCCGCCTCCAGCGTCTTGATCCCAAACAACTGCGCCCAGCCGCGCACGTCGTTCATCATCAAAATCGCCAATGCGTACATCCGGCGTCCAAGATCGCGCGAGGCGAGCGGCTGGTCGATGTCGATCGCCGCGAGTTCGGCATCGGCATCTTTCATCACGTGCAGCATATGCGTCGACTGCCTAACGAGCAGCGAAAATTCCGAATAGGCGCGCACGCCAACGAAGGCGCCGGAGGCTGCGGAGAGCAGCGCGCCCGCCGTGGCGCTGACGGCGATCAGCGTCCGATGCTCTCCGAACAATGACGCCAGCTTGAAGCCTCCCGCGACGACCGTGAGCAGGAAGCAAAACTCGCCGATCTTGCCAATGGCGTGGCTCGCCGCCTTGTTGCGAAGCCGACGGACGCGATGATAAGCGGTCTGCTCCGCGGTCAACGAGCGCGCCATGCCGAAGGCATAGGGCTTCGCCGCCGCCAAATCTCCAACGACAAAGGGCGCCGCGCGCAGGGCCGCCGTGAAATACCAGGCGACCCAGGCCTCGCGGGGCAGCGCATCCTCTGCCGCGCCGCTTTCATGCGGCTCCATGGCGTCGAGCGACATGCGCGTCACCTCGGCGCCCGGCAATGAGCGACCTATCGACGACAGGACATATTGCTTGCGGCATAACTCCGCGAGCAGCCGGTAGGAAATCCATCTTTCGTGCCAGCGGTGAAGGTGGTTCGCGACGACCAGCGTCGCTATGCCCGCGAGCGCGACGATCTCCACGGAGCCGATGAAAAGCTCGAACCCCTTCGGCAGCGCGCTTCCCAGCGCGGCCATGGCGAGGGCGACAAAGGCAAGGCAGGCGATCAAAACGTAGGACGAGCGATAGCGGTCGCCGTAGCCGATGGAGAAATCGTCGGCGGATTTGTAGAGCCCATCCCACCAATGTTCCACCCGCGCCGCCGGGGGTAGAACGCTCGCCGACGCGATGTCGGGCCTCGGCGCGAACCAGTCCATCAGTCGCGCGAAAGCGGTCCACAACACGCTCGGCGCGAGGGGCTTTTCGGCAAGATAGGCGTTCAGCGGCGAAGCGTCCTGCTTGAACCAGCCGCCGAGCCGATGCGCGATGTAGCCGAAGGCCCCGCCGTGATCGGGACGCGCGAACACCGGTGGCAGAATCGTCGTTTGAAGATAACGCGCGACACCTTTCGCCGCGTCCTCGCCTTTGGGCGCCGAGTCCGGATCGCGCAATTGGGCGGCGCCATCGATAAGTCGTGGCGGATTCGTCCCCGTCGCGTCGAGCCACCATACGGGCAGACGGGCGTTGGCGGCGAACTGGACGATTTCGGCGGTTCCTCCGACGCCATGTTCCCGTTTGCCGTCCCAGATCGCGATAAGCAGATCGCAATTGCGTACGACGTAACGCCCGACCTCCCGATAGCTCTCGCCTTCGAGCGCGCGGGCGCCATCAAGTTCCAGCATTTCGGCGCGCGCCAGCAGGGAATGGAAGGCGTCGATGGTGTTGGGGAAATCCTTTTCGTATTCCGCCTGCGGAAACGGCAAAGGCGCGTACAGCGCATAGCCCGCCTTCAAGCCCTCCTCGGCGACAAGACGATCCGCGCCCTCGGCGAGCGGCGAGACGAGGCGCAATTCAACCGGCGCTCCAATGGATGCCGGCCCATAAACCGCTTTCGCGCGCGGATCGTCGGCCAGCTTTGCCAGTTCCCGCGCGACTAAGGCGAGGATGTCCGCGACCGCCGGGCGCAGGCGTTCCAAGGTTTCCGAGGAAAGATTGCGCGCACCGGTGACGCCGATCCGAAAGGCGAGCGGTGGGCGGGGAACGGTCGAGGGGGACGCGTCGGGCATGGCGGTTCTTTCGGATGCCGGAACCAAAAAGTGTTTATTTATTCGTTGACCTTGGAGCGGCAACTAATCTCGCCGATCACCAATCGCGAAGCAAGTCGGGCGTAATCTGCGTTGCGGCGGCGCGTTCACCGAAATCGTGGAGAGGCGCGACATTGGCTGGATTTTCCATATGCTTCAAATTGGCGATCTCGCTGGCGGAAAGTTCGGCGCCGAGATGCGTCGCGAGCCACTCACTTTCGAGTTTGACGTCGCAACGGTGAAAGCGAAATTGCGGGCCAAACGGCGGCGCCGTCGGACCGGGATCGCCCAGTTCGGAGTTGATCGGCCATTGCAACGCCCCGTGTCCGAGCCATGACATGAGGGTCAGCGTCAACTCCTGATTTTCCATGATTTGCGCGGCGAGGGCTTTCACCGCCAAGGTTATCGCAGGCGCTCGCCGCGCTTCGCGGACGGTTAGCTTCGGCCTGTAAGACCCCGTGCCGACGGAAAGAACGGAGAGATGCTCCGGACCCGTTTTCCATTTCAGCCCATAGGGCGGAAGGACGGCGGCCAGAAACAGAGCAAGCGACGGATTGTTGTGCGGCGTGAGTCCGCCGTCAAGAAACAAGCCCGGCTCCATGCCTTCGACGATCTTTATCGTCTCCGGGTCGAAGAACGTCGGCGCCGCCGTGCTCGCGCGCACGATATTGGCGAGCAGGAAATGGCGGTTGCCGATGAAGGAATCGTCGTCAGGCGTCTCCCAGAAGACGGAGCGAGGATTGTTCATCAACGTCCAGCAGCTTCCGGTGTCCATCCGCTTCAATATCGCGGCAAAGCCGGTTTGCAGCCTGTCCGATCCCAGCGTGTCGTCGCCAAATATACCGCCCAACTCGGCCTGAAGTCGTCGCGAGTTCGAAGGTCGCTCGCCAACCCGGGATATTGAAGCGCGGCTTCCTGAATATCTTTGGCGCAAGCTGGTGATAGAAGTCGCGCATCTCCCGCGCCGAATGGCCATAGGCCAGCCCCGCCGCGATGATGGCGCCGGTCGATGTGCCGCCGATGAGATCGAACCAGTCGCAAAGGCGCACGGGCCTGCCTTCGATCTCCGCGATGACATTTTCGAGACGTTCCAGAAAGGCGATCGACAGCGCGCCGCGCACGCCGCCGCCATCGAGCGCGAGAATGCGCTTCTTGCCTGGAGCAAAGAGATGGCGGTCACGCGGGGTGGCGTATGTGCTGTCCATCGGTGCTGAACGCCTGACATGTCAGGGGATTTGGCCTGCATTGTCGCGGGCCAATTGCAGGGAAGCATTTCCGTCCTTGTCGTGCGATGTGATCACTTGGCAGCGCTTCATGGGCGCAGGTTCATGCCTCGTCGATCCCGCGGTGGTCCCGCCTTCGTTGTCGGGAAGCATTGAGTGTTTTCCTGCTTCCTCGCGCTCCACCAAGACCTGCCGCCCGCGCCGCCGGCAAGTCCCGTCCTTCCCGCAAGCTGCTTGCCTCATTGCAGAATCCGCACTGTAGGCGAGACCGCGATGTCGGAAATAGACGTGTTGAGAGCGATCAACTGCGTCAACAGGCCCAGAATCCGCTTGGTGTTCGCGGCGCCGTCCTGCTGCACGCAATAATATTTCCCTTCGTAGAAAGTGCTTACGAAACACGGAGCCGCCAAGCCCTCGTTGAGGACGAACAGATATTCGTCGCGAAGCGGCGGTTGGCCGATCGCGTCGTCGCTGTGCAGCAGTATTCGCCCTTGGTCGCCGGCGGTGGCGATGCGTCCGAGATATTGGAAAATGGCGAAGGCGGAACGTGGCAGGATCAGCAGTTTGACCTGTGCGCCGTTGCGGCTGGTGAAGCTTACGGCGCGGTTATCGGTGGAAGCGACGGGATCGGCGCAGTTCGGGGAGTTGACTGCCGGGGGCGCGTTGCTCGATTTGTGCAAGTCGCTAAAGCAAAGTCGCCATTTTTCGGGTTCCGATTTTTTGCCTTCAGTCGACGATTTGCCATTTTCCCGGCTCGAGCCTCCTCGCTCGCGTATGGGCTCGCTCGTCAGGCCATAATCCATCGCCAGATGGACAAAATGCTGGAATTCCTGGAAATGCGGATCGAGCGGATCATTGCGTAGCTCCCGCTTCACGCCATTGCGTTCCTCGATCAACCTGTCCGTAAACAAGTAAAACAGCATTTCGCGGGCAATCCCTTGACGCATGAAAAACTCCAGCGTGCGAGGATCGACCTCGGTCAGCAGTCCTCGATAGAATTCCTTCGACTCCTGCGGCGTCACCTGAAAATTCGTCGAACCGCTTATGCTCGCGGAGTTGCCGACATAGCCATTGCCGCCCGCGGGGCTTGCGCCGAATATCGATTCGCTTTGCAGTACGCTAGTCGCAACGCTGGTCGCCGCCGCCACGTGCGGGCCGAGTATCAGGGAAGGAAGCCCAGCGGTCGCCTGCGCGGTGTTCGACCCGTTGATCTGGCCGAGCTGCACAAAGCTTAGCGGCTCCGCGCGGCTGGCGCGGATGATGTTGGTCAAAATCATGGTGTCGCGCGACTGCGCGGCGGCGATGTCATACCGGCCAATGCGATTGTCGAAATGATCATTGTAAGCGTAGCCGGACAATAAAAGCGCCAATGCGATGAGAGTAGATACACATACACGAAGCATACTGGTCCCCGGTCCGATAACATCCGATCAACACATTATCCGAAGCATCATACCCGGCATTCGCCAGATAGCCCCCAATTGCGGGCCAAATCTGCGATGGTTTGCCACTTCTGGCAAGCTCGAACGTCTTCGCGCATTGCGGATGGGGGGTGTCGACGCTGGCTTGCGTCAACGAGCGCGAGGCGAAGAATTATGCCTTCGTAAAGCCGGCGACTGGCGGCAAGAAGCATCGACTCTCGGGGGTCGGAATTGCGCCGCCGAGATCACGGCGAACCGCTGGCCCCGCCCGGTTTCCCGAGCAGGGCCTGGCGACATCCCTCAGTCGCCGTTGGCCTTGCGGCTGCGGGACCAGATGAGCGAGAACCCCTCGCCGTCCTCGTCGTCGAAGAGGTTGGCGTAGATCGGGGCGGTGAAGCTCGGATCGTCCAACTTGACCGAGAGGTAGTCACGGTTTTCGGCGGAGCGCTTGGACCAACCGGCACCGATGTCAGCGCGACCCACGTGGATGCGGTGGCTGGGGGCGGCGTCGCTGACGCGGTTGGCTTCGGGGACGACGCGGACGTTCTTCGCGTGGACGCTCAGGGTGACGATTTCGCCGAGGTATTCGTTGCCGGACTTCTTGAAGGAACCGATGGTGGCCATGATGATTCTCCTGTGATCTGTTGTCTTCGAGCCCGCGCCCATCGCGGCCTCGATGGCGATCAAGAGGCCGAAGGCGATCGGCGCCGCACCCGCTTGCGGGCCGCAGCGCAGCGGAGGATGCCAGCCGGGGGACTTTCTTGGCTCGCGAGGAATGGGCGCAGCACAGGGGAAGAAAGTCGCCCGGCGGCGTTGCGGCATAGACGATCGAGGCGCAGCCGGCCTTCGGCCAGATCAAGCCTTTGAAGAGGCCGCGCGGGAACGGGCGACCCGGACAGCGAACAAACAAGGAGAACCGGCGCCATCACGCACCGAAGAAATTCGGCGCGCTTCGGTGAAAGGAACCCGAGGCCCGGAGAATTCCTCCGCGAACCTGGACCGACAACGCGGGCGTAGCGAAGCACCGTGCAAGACTGCGGCGATCCGTCGGTTTCGCGATTGGCGATGCCTGTTCCAGCCCGACCGCAACCGCGCCCCTTCCCGGCTGCGTCCGGACGGCTCGCGGCCCAGACCTTGGCCCAGCCTCGAAGATGTAGTGACGGCGGTCACAGCTTATGGTCGACCGAAGCGATGGTGGCGACTAGGAAACGCCCGTCGGGAGATAGCCCGCGCGGACCTGTCGGCTGCGAGGCGCCACGCGTGTCCTTGCGACGGTGGGCGCCGATGATCGCGAACCGAAGTTTCGCCAATATTGAGCGTCTCGCCGATATCCGCCGCGAGACCAGTCGCCGCGAGGAAACGTCGAACCCTCCTCCGATTTCCTTTGATCCGGCGGGCCATTCGGCATTCGATCGCGAGGCGCAGGCCTCGGACTTAGGGAATGATTTCATATACTTGCATGCAGGATCAAAGCGCCCTTCCCCTTCGATCGCGGGCTCCATACCAAGGCAGCCCGTCGTGCGGCATCAACGATCGTCGAATTCCTTTGATCCGCCGATATTGCGGCCTTCGATCCGGGGATGCCGGTTCGAACGAAGATGATGTTTTCACGCCACTTTCTAGGCACGATCGAAGCCCCTTTTCCCTTCGATCGGAGGTTTGATTCGCTTCATTCGTCCAATCGAACCAACGGCGGGGACCGGATCCGCCTTCCGGACGGCGGCCCTCGGGGGGCGAACGTCGGCGTCCGAAAAAGCCGCCGCCCGACTTGGGCCATCCGACGCTGCTGAGCACCTGCGGCGCGCGGCGAGCAGGGTTGATCCCGAAAGCAGGCGTTACGGGTGTCGTTGGCGTAGCGGACGTCGCGCGCTACGCCACAAACGCCCATAGCTACGCTAGATACGCACGCTACGTGCCGGAATCCGGGAGTGGGAAAACGATGAGATTTCTGGCGGGCGTAGTCGGCGCATGACGGCGATGGTGAATAGTCCCCCGCCTCACGGGAAGACTGGCGCGGAATTGACGCCGCAACGCGACACCTCGACCGACGGCTGCGGCGTTCCATAGCGCCGGATGCGTCCCTTGAAAGTCCAAGAGGAATCCCACCCGTACGTTGACGCGTCCCGGTCGCGCGAGGAATGATCACTTCGTCGCCGTCGACGGAGCGGCCTCCAGACCAGATCCGGAACAGTCCGCGCCGGGTCGGTCGAAATCCGACCTTCAGAAATGGCCCTAGAACGTTGTTCACGAAGACCGCCCGTATCAAACATCCTCCGACGGCCTGACGCGGCCTTTGACGACAGCAGCCGGGTTCCAGCCGCCGACGCCCCGGAGGGGCCGCGCCGCGACTGCGGGCCGGACGTCTTCCAGGCGCGGGAGGACGCCGACGGGGGATCGCTCGCTGCGGCAAATGGCGAACCCGACCGCCGCCGGAAACCGATGGAACGGATGTCGCCGGCGTAGCGGGCGTGGCGCGCTTCGCCTCGAAAGTCCCGGAACTACGCCAGATACGCCCGCTACGTGTCGGAATCGGAGAGACGGGAAAGGATCCGCTGTCGGTCTATCGAAATGTCCGTGTGTCGGACAAGTTGATCAAATCGCCGGCGGGACTGAATAGCGACAGAACCGCTCCAGCGTAATTCACCAACGCCTGAAGCAAAGATGTTCCAAGATCGGTCATCGGGAACCCCGTTTCCATACCTCGTACCTCCACCCTACCCAGCCGCCGAGTATTGGGGTCGCGATCAGCATCAACTCGGTAAGAGGCGCGCCAATCGAAGCGGCGAGAGGGCGTGCAAGAGCAAAATTGTGAATTAGTACGCCAACGAGCATCAAAATACACGACACAATCGCTCCGACGATTACGCAGCCAATCTTTGACCAGCGCCCGCCCTTGGCTTCCCATGGTCTTGTTCGCGCGGGCTCACCCAAGACCGCAGCGACGATATTCTCCGAATCATCATCAAAACTGTCGTGACGAAGGGGCAACGCGTTTTGGGAAGCCATAGCTTTAATGTCGTCAGGCAATTCATCGCGCGCCGGCATGCGAGCGCCCGCGACGAGTATCGGCAACACCAGGATCGGGCGAGCCAAGGCGGCGCGAACTTCCGCCCGAACGAAATCGCCTGGTTCCCAAATCCGGCTTTGGCCAGTTGCCGGCGCCGGTTCCAACCACCGATTGCCAATGAATATCAGCACGACGTCGCTGCGTCCGATTTCGGAGGCTATCTTTCTCTCGAAGTCCTCGCCGCCGGAAATCGCATTCACGTCGAAGAACACATTGGCCTTCGATAACAACTGCGACAAACGATCATAAACACGACCCGCCGCAGCCGCAGTGTCGTCCCGCCGGTAGCTGAGGAAAACTTTCTTTGGCACGACTACACACCTGCTGGATGTCAGTTGACTTTTTTAAGGAGAGAAAGCACGCCAGCCTTTTCGAGATGCTGTTTCCCGGTCAACCGGCTTTCGACTACGCGCACCGTGGAGCCGTCGCTGGCGAATTCATAGACGAGCACAGTACAATGACCGCCGGCGAATGACCGCCGCGCGACCGCGAATGGCAAGACATTGGCCCCGCTGCGAAGCCAAGCGCGCGCATCCTCGCCAGTTATCTTTTTGGACGATTGAGAGAAAGGCAGATCCTGAAGAACGAAGACGATTACCCGGTAATGGCCGCGCGCGACAAAGAACAGGCCACGGAGAAACTCGATCAAGCCAATTGGCTCTTCTGAACTCTGCCCGGTTGTCGGCCAACGGTCATCACCGTTGGCGGGGGAACCGTCGGCATTAATGCGTTCGAGCCGAGTGACCATTGCCACGCCGTCCAATTCGGTCCTAAAAAAACTTCGCTCGACGTAACCGTTGCTTTCGAGAGCGGTTATAATAGCTCCGGTGACATCTCCGACCGTCCCGCGACCCTTAAAAAGGCCATCCGGCAAGACATAGGAAGCAGAGGCTGTCGGCGGCGGCCAAGGAAAGTCCGGCAGTGGGTTCTGGGCGGGAGTTGATGGCGGCGGCGGGGGCGCCTCAGCCGGAGACTTTATCTGTGTCAGCGGCGGTTCCGGCTGGGGAATTGGCCATGCCTCGTCGGCAGTCTCCATCTGCCGAAAGATATCGGCCTCCTTATTGTGCACGGTCCTGGCCTCCATCAGCCACAGACCGACACCCCCGATTTCGAGAATTAATGCCAGCCCCGATACGGCTCCGGCCATGCGAGTTGTCAGGTTCCAAGCAACTATCCAGCTCGCAATGGCGGCGAGCACAAACAGCAACGCTTGAATTGCCGCAAACTTCAAGAACGCAGGCCACGCGACCATGAGTGGTGACGAAAAGACGAGCAGAAAGAAAGGGAAGATCAGGATCCCAGTCAGGATTCTCAGCCAAAGGGGCGCTAGATTCCGCCGGGAAATTCCGTCCGCTTCGGTCATGACAGATATCCGAACTTGATCGTCAATTTATAACGATTACACGATAGCGATTAGCCCACCAAATGCGTCTTGTAGGTCATTAGCGGCAATTCAAACCGATTGATGCCCAACCGAAATCGCCGGCGATGAGGGCGTCCATGATCAATGGCGACCGGGACATCACCGGAGGCTCCCGCATCCTCGCGACCCCGGCGGCGGGCGTGAATGATGGCCCTTCCTCCCGCCTTCAGGATGGAACCCAATAACCGGATCGGATCACTGCTTCCATATCCACGCAATGGACACGTAGCGGGCGTATCCAGCGTAGCGCCGGGCTTTTTATGGCGTAACGGCGCTACGACCGCTACGCCGGCATCGGAAAGCCATATCGTTTCCGCGACGACGAACCCCGTTATCCGCTCACTTCCCCACCTTCGCCGGTCGTCCGCGCTTGCTCGGCGCGGCGGCACTGGCCTTCTTGGCCGGCGCGGGCTGCTTCCGAAGCCGGCCAAGCCCCGACTTTTTCGCCATCTCCGATCGCTGCGCCGCGTAGTTGGGGGCGACCATCGGATAGTCGGACGGCAGGCTCCACTTCGCGCGGTATTGATCCGGCGTCATGCCGAGCGTCGCCAAGTGCCGCCGCAGCGACTTGAATTTCTTGCCGTCGTCCAGGCACACAAGAAAATCGGGCGTGATCGATTTGCGAATGGAAACCGCAGGCTCCTTTTTCTCCACCGCCGGCGCCAAATTCACCGGCCCGTTTACCAAAATCTCCAAGGCTGCGTGCACGGAATGAATCAGCGCGGGCAGCTCCGCTATCGGCAGGGAGTTGTTGGCGACGTAGGCGGTCACTATGTCGGCGGCCAACTCGATCGAGTTCGAAGGCTCGGCAACGGATGTGGTCACGGGGAAATTCCTCGGAGGGCAAGGAGAATACGGTTACGCCGAAACCGGTCGTTCGTCGATACCCGGACGGAGCTGGAAATCATGAGAAGCACCGCAGCCATGCATGGTGAAAAGGCAAGCATTCGCGCCTTCCACAGGAGGCGTGCGACACGAAAGACACCAAAAATGAATCGCCGACGGCGAAAATCCGCGAGGACTCTCACCGCCGGGGCGCCCAACGGCGTTCACCGCCGATACGGATCGAATTCGTAGAGGACGAAATCGGGATCGCCATCGTAATCGGCGCTCGTCATGACGCCGAAGTCGTGATCGCCAGCGCGAAAGACAACGACGCACGTCATGAGCGACGTGGCGAGGCTCCAGCCGTGGGCGTAGGCGGTTTGAAGTGCTTGAAACATTTTCGGCTCCCGTCTTGAAGGGCGGAGACCATCCCCGCGCGACAGGCGCCCGTAAGTCCGGCCCAGGGCCGCAATCACCGCGAAGGCGAAGACGAAGAGGCCGCACGCGCGCGTAGCGGACCCCTCGCGGGTTGATGGCGTCAGGCCATGGGCCGGACCAAGGATCAGCGCTATTGGAAGCGGGGTGTGAACGCCGTGGCGGGAGGCGATGAATGTCGTGCGCACAAAGCTCCGCATCGCGAAGGAGCCTGCCTCGCCCGCATCACGTCGTTCCAAGTCGAGCGGGTTCGACGCGCGGCGCCATGCTCGCGCGATCGGTACGAGCGCCGTCAGCCTTCCGGGCAGATGACGCTTCCGCCGAAAGGAACGGGATGGAGTCGCCCGGCGCGACGCCGTGATCGAGCCGCCGCATCCAGCGCGCGTGATTGGAAAGCGAAAGCCCTCGAAATTCGCGCATCGATGGAGAAGCTTGCGGCGGCGCTCACGCGCCGCCCTCGCCGCACTTCCATACGGGTATCCCGAGCTTCTTCGCCTTGTCGGCGAGGTTGTCCTGAATCTCTGAGCCGGGGAAGACGATGACCCCAATCGGCAGGACCTCGAGCATCTGGTCGTTCCGCTTGAACGGCGCCGCCTTGGCGTGCTTGGTCCAGTCGGGTTTGAAGGCGATCTGCGGAATCTTGCGATGATCCGCCCATCTGGCGGCGATGCGCTCGGCGCCTTTCGGCGAGCCGCCATGCAACAGCACCATTTCCGGATGCTTGGCGTGGACCTTGTCGAGCCGCTCCCAGATGGCGCTGACATCGTTGAAGTCGAGCCCGCCGGTGAAGGCGACCTTGGGGCCGGCGGGAAGCAGCACCTCGGTTTCGGCCCGCCGCTTGGCGGCAGGGAAGTCGCGGCTGTCGACCATGGCCGAGGTCAGCGCGCGGTGGTTGACCATCGATCCGCTGCGCGGGCGCCAGGTGGAGCCGGTATGGCGCTCGAACTGTTCGGCGGCCGGTCGCGGAAGAACTCCATGCTGTTTCTGCGCTCGATCAGCGTCATCCCCTCTGCGATGAGCGCTCCAATTCGACCGCGCGGATTTCGGAGCCGTCCTGTTCCTTCTGGCCGTGACCCTGCGTCTGCTCGTTGTCGTCGAGTTCGCGATCGATCTGGCGACGGCGCGGTGGAAGAGATTTACGATCGACCAAAAGAGATCCTCGAGGTCGGGTTCGAGGCGGGTCGGCGGACCGATTAACGGGGGAGTGAATCCGCGAACGCCTCACTTGCTCGAGAAGGAGAAGCTGATCGAATAGGTCAATCCTCTCGGCGGCGGGGGAAAGGGCGCCGCCCGACGCACCCCGGCGAGAGCTTCCGCGTCGAGGTCCGCCAAACCGCTCGATCGCTCGATCGCGATACGCGTGAGGTTGCCCTTAATATCCACGTTGAAGACGAGAACCCCGGCGGCTTGGAGATGGTTGGCCTTGATATGTTCGGGGATGCGTATGCCGGGCACGATCAGGCCCCATAAAATCGAGAGGTAGGTGGTGTTGGCCGCGCCGCCGGAGACCGGAGCCGCCTTGGCCGCGCCGCCGAACTGGTAGTAGGGGACGGGCTCCGGATTGGCGAGTTGGTCGGCGAGGGATTTCGCGCCTTGTCTGGTCTCGCCCTTCGATCGCGCCCGCGTCTCCTTCTGGTCGGGCCTGTCGCGATTCATCTCCTCTCTCTCGATTATCTCGGCGTCGGGCTTCTCTTCCGCCTGCTTGACGGCGGAAGGCTCCGGCGAAGTCTCGGGCGCCGCCGCCTCCATGGGGCTTGGCCGCTTTTCGGGCGAGGGCTTTTGCGCGGTCTGATCGGACCGCGGCGCCCGGCGGGCGGCCTTGGTCTCCTTGTCTCGCGCCGCACGGTTGATCTTCTCCTTGCTTTCTGCGCGCGGCGCATCGGTGGCCGGCTCTTCGTAAGGCGCCTGCTGTTTGGCGTCGGGCTTCTCTTGGGGCGGCTTTTCCTTGGGTTGCTCTTCCTTGG
The DNA here is from genome assembly GCA_963699455.1 of uncultured Alphaproteobacteria bacterium. GTDB lineage: Bacteria > Pseudomonadota > Alphaproteobacteria > Rhizobiales > Beijerinckiaceae > Methylocystis. The sequence continues at coordinate 1,069,242 of CAVOTY010000008.1, forward strand.
GTTGGGCCTCGGGCTTCGGTCGGGGCGCTGGCGGGGGCGGTTCGACGATGATCTCGACCGGCGTTTCCACGGTTTGGGTCTGGCGCGGGAGCAAAACAGCATCCAGGATCACCAGCACCGCGAAAATAGCCGCATGGATAAGCAGACAAAATCCCAAAACAACGACGAACCGCCTTCGTCGCGGTCCAGCGAGCTGGGGCGGTTCGATCATTCGCTCGATGGCTTTAGCTTCGAGGCTCACGTCAAATTGCGAAAGGATTGGACGCCGGGACGCCTTGCAACAGTGATCGTCACTTATTTCGCTCCGGCTTGGAGAAAGCGGGTTCGCGAGAAAGGCTTTGGAGATTGCCACGGCGGCATCTTCGCCGCCAGTCGCGTCGCCATCGCAATTGGCGCAAGAATTGGGCCGATTTGCGAAAGGCTTGTTCACTCTTGTTGACCGTGCGCGGCGTCCGACGACACGCGCTAGGTTGCCTGCCGCCTTGCGCCCGAGCATACTGATACACAATGCGAGGCGAGAATGTTTCGTCGCGGGAGGATGCGGATGCGCCCAATGATTCTGCTCACGGCGTTGGTTTTGGGCGGCGCGGTTGCGCCCGCAGGCCTCTGCGCCCACGCGGAGGTGCGGATTTCCGCGGAAACCTTCACCGCGATGAGCGGCAAGACCAGTCCGACGACGATGTATTTTGGCGCGGACCGACTGAAGATGGACGTGGAGAAAATCGCGGTCATCTATCGCGGAGATACCGGCACGGTCTTCAACGTGATGAAGGACCAGCACAAATATATTGCATTTGATCAGGCTACGCAGCAGCGCATGGGCGCGATGATGTCCGCGATGCAGGATCAGATGCGGCAGCGGATGCAGTCGCTGCCAGAGGCGCAGCGCAAGCAGATGGAGGCGGCGCTAGGTAGGGCTGGGGCGCCGGAGTCCAAGGCGGCCACCCCTTTCGAGAAGACCGGCAAAAGCAAGACAGTGGGAGCATGGACCTGCCAAGTCTTTCGCAAGTCGCTAGCCGGCGGCATGACGATCGAATCCTGCTTCGCGCCTTTGAACGCGGTTGGGTTGACCCATGACGATCTGGCGGCCCTCAAGGGTCTTATGGAGCGGATGCGGAAGACCCTGCCGAAGTTCGGCGAAATGAACAGCATGAATTTGGACGCGCAGACGCAAGAGATCGGCTTCGAGGGCTTCCCCGTGCAAACAATCACGTCCGCCGGCGGCGTGACGCAAACGACCTCGGTCGTGAAGTCGGTCGAGCACGTCTCCCTTCCCGCCGATACCTTTGAGCTTCCGGCTGGCTATGCCAAGCAGGAAATGCCCGGCATTGGAAAATGATGGGAAATGGGCAAGCCATCCGGCGGCTGAAGGCGCTCATCCGCAACGGCTCCGGGGGGAGCCATCGCAGACGCCGCTGGAGCGCTTTCAATTGCCGCTGATCTGGCGGACCCCAAGCCGTTGGTCTCATCGTCGAGACCGCACCCAAATGGAAATTTTGGGGTGGTTCATGCGATTTGGTGGATCGCCCATCAACGAGGTCCGGGGACATGTCGTCGCTAGGCGTTGCGCGCAAGTCCGCGCTTGACGGACGTGGGGCGCGGCAAGAAACGATCGCCATCGCGCTGGTCTGGAGAATGGGCGCTCCGATGCCGGGCGATCTGGGAGATGCTGAATGGGCAATAGAGGTCGAGAACCCTTCGTGCAGCCCGAAATTCTCGGGATGAGAGATCGGGAGTTGATGACCGTGTGGAAGCAGCGTCCTCCAGCGCCGGGACGCAAATATCCCTTTCGCGCCTATGCGCCGGGTGGATACATCAACACGTGCCACATGCGCGACGACACTTTCCTCGGGACCAAGCGCGCGATCGAGTGCGAGGATTGAGAGGAGGCCGCCGAAGCGAAGCAGCGGGCGCTTCTCGCGCGGGCTCCGAACGTTCCCGAAAACGTCGATTTCGTGATTTGACGAGATTCGGTCCATATTCCGCATAGAAGTGGGGGAATATTGACGATGGAACGCCAAGGCGATTTCAGCTTCAGGATCGATTTCAAGAAGGGTTCCGGCAATCCTCGTCGGGTGTTCGACGCGGCCAGCGCGCTCATAGACGCTTTCCAAAGCCTCGACCGCGCCGTTCTTCCTTCCATCGACGGAAAGATAGAAACGGCGCTCGTCCTAGAGGACGTCGGAGCCGGATCGATCCGCATAAAGCTTGCGAACGCCCTGAAGTCCGTCGACAAGGGCGCGCTGAAGTCGGGCGACTGGAAGCGTGTCGCCGGAGAATTCCTTAATGGCGTCCGCTTGCATGCCATAAAATTCCTCGAAGACGAGGAGGACGCCCCGGCGCGCATGCTGGAATTGAAGCAGGAAATCGTCGCCGACGCGCAAAAGACCGACGTTAGACATCTGCCGGATTATGCGCCGGTCCACGAAGGACGACTCGTTTCCGCCCTAGACAAGGTACAGAAAGCCAAGGCGATCCTCGAGACGAACGACGCGCTTTCAGTCGAAATCAAAGACAAGGTTTACCGGATCAATCTGACGGAGACATGGCTTCCAAGCGATGTCGTCGAGGCCGTCCCCATCGAGGAGGCCATTGAGGAGGAGAACCGGATCGAGATGGTTCTGACCGTCCGCAAGCCCGATCTTCTTCGAGATACGATGTGGCAGTTCGTGCATGGCAAGAGCAACATCAGCGCGGCGTTGCGCGATGAGGCGTGGCTGGACGCCTATCGCCGTCGGGCGTTCGCGATCCTTCCAGGCGATGCGTTGAAATGCACGGTTCACGCCGTATATTCGTACGACGAAAAAGGCGATTTGATCGACACACACATGGAAGTCGTCAAGGTCCACAGCGTCATCCCCGGAAGCATCCAAGATAACCTTCCGTTTTGAAGCAAATCATCGGGAATATTATGCGGATTTTATGCGAATTGGCCGTCGCCCTGTCGATGTCGTTTCCCGCGATGGCCGCCGAAGACCCGGTTGGCCGGTATTTTTTCAAGACTTCGCAGATCTATTCGTTCTGCAAGACCGAGGATACCGTGTGCGTCGGATACGTCTCGGCGATCTCTGATTACGCCTCTGCAACCGGACTGTTTTGCCCTCCGAAAGCGATGACGACTCGCGAGGCCGCCTTTATCTTCATGCGCTACGTCGAGGCGCATCCGAAGGATATGAGCAAGGAAGCGGCCCTGACGGTGGCCGTGGCGCTTATCGATTCGTATGCGTGCAAATAGGATGGCAGAGCGAAAACCGGGGAATATTATGCGGATCCCATGCATTGTCCTCGTCGCCGTCCTCCTGTCGGGCTGCAATCAGTCATGCCCGGACGTCTCCCACCCGACAGTGAAACAGCAGCTTGGAATCTGTATGCGCGAGGCCGACGAAAAGGATTCGACATATCCGGTCCAAGACATCCTTTATTACAAGGGGAAATCTGTCGTTTCCTGCATGCGGATCAACCGCTTCGAATTCGACGCGAAATGCCCTCCTGATAAAAGCTCCGGAGCCATCGACGCGGCGCGCCCCGAGTGTTTCCATTTCGAGTAGCGGCGCCCGAGTCTCCCCGGACGCCGCCCGTTTTCACGCCCGATACTGGACGCCATAAACGCACAAGCTTTCGATCCGCTCGATCGTCCGCAGATCCCACGCCCTCATGAGCGCGGCGCCGATGAGAAGGAGGATGACGATCCTGTTCATCGGCGGTCCTCCGGGACACGGAAATCGTTTAGCTCCTCAAGTGTCGCCGGCGCGTTCAATTCCGCCAGCAGCGTGTCGACCTCCTTCGCATCGAAATACCTCTGATCGACCAAGGCGTAGGCGAGACGCACAAGGTCGTCGTAATGCGTCCGCATGATATCGACGGCCTTGGCATAGGCGTCCTCGATCGTCTTGCGGCAGGCATTCTCCAAGCGGATGTCGCCTTGGACGCCATGGACCAGCCCGGACTCCCCGAGGCCGGACGTCGCATGAATCATTTGTGCGACCGCCGTCGCCTGCCGTAGATCGTCGGCGCATCCCGAGGAGATCCTGTCGAGAACGACGTCCTCGGCGGCTCGCCCGCCAAGCGCCATCACGATCTCGTCGGTAAGATCGCCGATCGATCCATGTTTCACCTTGGGCGTGCACACGGCGGCGGCGTCGAGGTCGACGTAGTGGAACGGCTTCCCGACGGCGCGATGGGCGATGACATGGCCGGACTCATGGACGGCTTTCAACCAGTCGTCGGACCGGTCGCGCTTGGCGTCGATCAGCGCGATCAGATCGTCCGCCGCGACGTTTCGACGCAGCTTGCGCGCCGTCCGCCTCGCATCCCGGCAGGCCTGTTGGATGTCGGCGGGCGACATTCCACGGCACGCCTTCGCGGCGCGGACGTCGTCGATCCCGAGGTGATGACGCACGATTCCCGGCAAGTCCTTGATCGTCGGCATCGGGATCGTGACATGGCGGTCCAGACGTCCGGGGCGACGCAGCGCCGGGTCGATGCGATCGGGGAAATTCGTCGCCGCGATCGCGATGATGCCGTCCCTTGGATCCGCGCCGTCGAGGAACGCCAGCCACGTGTTGATGATCGCGGTCCAGTAGCCGTCGTTGTTCCCGTTCTCGCCGCGCGCGCCCATCGAATCGAACTCGTCGAGGAACAGGATGAACGGGCCGTCCTTGGCCTTCTTCCGCCAATCCTTGAACAGCTTCGCCAATCCTCTGGTCACGTAATCTCCGCTCCCGGCGGCAGCGCCCCAATCGGCATATGTCGAGACGACGATATCGACGCCGCACTCGGCGCCCAGCGCCCGCGCGAAGGTCGTCTTGCCGCAGCCGGGAGGCCCGGACAGCAGGATTCCCTTGTCCACGTCATCCCAAGTCAGGACGCCGGCGGAAAAATCACGAAGATCCGACGCCAATTGCATGCCCCACGCCTTGGCGTCCCCGAAGCCGGTCATCGCCGAGAGCTTCGTCACGACGTCCTTCGCGGCGGCTCCGATCGAGACGGTCATCGGCAGGTCGACCGGGGCGTCGGCGTCGGCGTTGGGGATTCCTGGCGCAGCCTGAATCCGCTTCAGCCGATCGACGCATAGATCGGCGGTCATGCCACGACGAATCGACAGCAGGAGCAGCGACATGTCAGCTTGGGCGCAGACGTCGGGATCGACCGGCGCCTTCGATCCGGTGACGGCGAAGATGGTCAGACCGATGACGAAGGCGGAAAGACCGGGCAACTGGTAATGCCGGTCGGCCAGCTTCTTCGTCGCCGGCGGAAGGTTGTGGCCGAAGCCTAGGCCGACGATCGCGGAATATCCGGCCTGCCAAAACAGCGCGAGATCGGCGTCGTCGCTGTCGGTCCCCGACATCAGGATGCCGACCGTGTCCGATGATCCGTCGATTTTCTTGTTGCGCTTGACGCCGGCGGTCCTCGACACGTTGCCCGCGAAGGCGATATCGATGACGATCCTTTGCAGGGCGGCATAGACGTCAATCGCGGCGTCCGAGGGCACGGTGACGACGCTCAGGCCGGTCTGCAGGGCTTTGAAATCGACCCCGGCGACGTCCATCATCGCGGCGACCGCGATGTGCTTGATGAAATCGGCGTCGCTCGAAGAATCGACGGCATCATCCTTGGACGGGTCCATGTCGTCCAAGAAATCGCCGATGTTGTCCGCCGGGCGCTTGGTCGCCTTCATCCCCTTGAGGACGGCGATCCCGGCGTCGGAGTATGTCGCCACCGGCTTGTCGAAATGCGATTTGACCAGATCCGTCCAAAAACTCCCCATGTTCGTGCTCCGTGTTGCGGAGACCGATAGGGGGAAAATGCCAGGATTATGTGGACCTGATCGGGAGGACCTTAGCGAATTGTCGGGAGGCCAAGCGCCTCTATGGAAACGGACGCCTCGAAATGAAGTCGCCCCAAAGTCGCCCCAAGGCAAACCATCGGCTTGGTGAGTCGAGCTAACCCCTTGAAAAGATGGTACCGCCACCCCGACTTGAACGGGGGACCCCCAGATCCACAATCTGGTGCTCTAACCAACTGAGCTATGGCGGCCCGAGACGGAGTTGCATCAGTTCCTTGACGCCCGCCGAGCATTGTCGCTAGCGCGACGGGTTCCCGCGGTTCGAGAATCAGCGAGCGCGGCTTATGTGAACTCCGACGGGTTTTCTCATAATGAAAATAGTCGCCTTTTGCAAGAAGGCGGTGGGGCGGGCTGGGCTACCGCAAAAATGGAAATGCCATGGTCCCCGTCAAGCCTCCCTGAATCCACGTAACTCCAATGTCCACCGGTAAGTCTCTTTGCGGGTTCGGCGGACGATCTCGTTTGTTGCGCTCCGTGGGCGATAAAAAGGAAGATTTGCGCTTGTCAACCGCGCATCCGCGCGGCGTTGGGATCCTCGAGGAGAGCATGGGGTCGGCCCCGATCGGCCGGCGAAAGGCATAGGGATTTCTCAGCGCGCATCGCGCAACTCAACCGCCAGATTTCGTTCACTACGACGCGGCGCGCAAGGAAGCGGCGGCTTTTGATGAGGCAAGCGCGAAATCCCAGTAAAGCCGGCGAGCTTTTTTATACAGGGGCCCCGGCTGCAGATCGCGAGCGTCGATTTGCGTTATCGGCGCCACTTTTTGAAAATTGCCTGTTGAAAAAATCTCGTCCGCCATTGCGAAATCACGGTAGGTCAGGGCGGCTTCAATCACCTCGACGCCTGCTCCACGCAACAGTCTGATCACGCGTTGGCGCGTGACGCCGTCGAGAAAGGTTCCATTGGGGGCGGGTGTGAAAACCGCGCCATCCCTGCACATGAATGCGTTGGAGTTGGCAAATTCCGCGACATTGCCGAGCGCGTCGAGCATCAAGCAGTTATCAAAACCGCGTTTGGCCGCCTCAATAAGCGCGCGCGCGCCGTTGGCATAATGACAACTGGCCTTCGCATTGACCGGCGCGGATTCAGGGGTCGGCCGACGGAAGGGCGATAGCGTCACGGCGCCGCCGCGCGGCGGCGGCATCGGCGCCTCATAGATCGACAAGCACCAATTGGTCGAGGAGGGATCGAAACGCACCCCGCCACCCATCCCTTCCTCCGCCCAATACATCGGTCGAATGTATAGTTGCGAGTCCTCCGCGAATAGTCGCAGCCCGTCGGCCACCAACTCCCGCCAGCGATCAAGTGTCACGACAGGATCCAGCAGCATATTCGTCGCGGAGCGATTTACGCGAGCGAGATGCTCATCGAGATCGGGCGTGACGCCTTCAAAGGCGCGGGCGCCGTCGAAGACCACGGAGCCGAGCCAGGCGCCATGCGTGCGAACACCAAGAATGGGCTGGTTGCCCTCGCGCCAAATTCCCTCGAAATAGGTCCAGGTTCGGGTTGGTGCGCGCGAGGTGGCGGGGGTGTTGGTCATGTCGAACCTTGTCTTGGGCGAGAGCTTGCGGTGTTCCTAAGCGGCACGCGAAATCCCGGCTTTACGCGGTGAACATCGCGAGACCGGCCTCGCCGCTGGAATTGCGCAGTCCAACCTTGCGCAGCGCCGCCTTGGCGACTCTTTTGGCGAGGGCATAGCCTCGATGGGGCGGTCTGCGGCAGAACGCGACCTTGCGAACATAAGATTCGACGCGCCATTTGGCTCGAGAACCGGCGGGAAAGAAAACGGTCGCGCCCGCTTCGAGACGGCGAATTCCGCCAGCCTCGTCCTCAACGATCACCGATCCCTCGAGGATATACACGGTCTCGTCGATGCTGTAGCGCCACTCGAACGCGCCCGACGTGCAATCCCATATTACGGTAAAGGCGTCCCCGTCGTCGCTGCGCGAGAGCAGCGCGTTGCGCGCGACAGGCTTGCCTTCGAGAATCCAATCCGCATTGATTGGCGCGGGCCGCAGCGGCGCATGATCGGCGAAGCCAAATTCAATTTTTGTGTTCATGTTCAACGTCGACTCCGCGAATTCGAGTGTTGGGAATTAAGCACCGAGATCGAGCGCCGCTCGCGCCTGTTGGTTCCAGCTTCGCTAATCCAGTCCGTGAGCCGCGAACCACGCCAGTCGGACCTCGTCGGATGTCGGTCATCGTTGAAGTCTCGAGCATATCTCGTGGTCTCGTCATAAAATCCACTCTCGACCCTCGCCGTCTTGATCGCGACGTTGCATCGTGTTTAGGCGCGGAGAGATGCGACGCCGTAACATTCAGCGCATGCTTTGTATTTACGCGCGATTTCGTGAAAAAACCAGGGATAATACTGGATTGATAACGCAAAGGTTAATAATATATTTCACATATAGCTTGATATTGACGAAAAAGGAGTCAATACAGCATTTTTCCTGTTTGTGTAACATAAAGTTACGTCAAAAAGTGTCAAGCAGAGGATCGGGACTTGCCACCGCGCGACCACGATCTGGTGGGTCGGGTAGAGCAGCTTACGCGCTCGCGCCGATACGTTTTTCGCGCGCCTTTTCCTTCGAGATCATCTTGAACCAATTCCGGTAAAGGCGTTTTGAATCGTTCGACCACGTGGACGTTGGCGCGCCTGTTTCGAGAATGAGCTTCAGTTTGCGCGCGAGTTGCTGGCGATCAATGGACTTCGCGGCGACACTCAGCGCATCGAGCGCGGCTCGTGTTCGCGCGGAAAAATAATTACTGGGCGGCGCCGGAAAACCATCCCTTTCCCCATCGAGAAATCGCAGCGCGTCGCGACGAAATTCGCGCGCCAAAGTATTGGCCTCATATTCGGGATGGCCTTGGGTAAAAAGGAAAAGACTCGGTTCGCGTCGCCAAAAGCAATCCACCTCCACGCTCCGCGACCAAGACGAGATTTTGTAGCCACATCGCATCAAGTCTTCCTTGGGCAGTCCATTATAACGAGAATGGGGAACCAGAATTCGAACCGGCGGCTCCTTGCGTCGCCCAATCATCCATCGCCACCTCGCATTCGAATATACCCGCGATCTTTTCGTTTGCGCGACGCCGTTCGACGCCATCGAGCCGCAAGACGGCGCCGTGCGCCGCGAGGCAGGACCAAAGCGCGGCCGTGGTGTGAAGGCGCGCCCAGTCCACTAGTCGGGCAAAGTCCTCCCAATAGGGTTCGTCCTGCAACCGCTCGGCGCGCGGCTCGTTTCCCGTGACGATCAGCGCATCCGCCCCGCGCGCGTAAAGCGCCTCGATGCTTTCGTGGCTTTGCGCGAGCGCGAGGCGCGCGGACTCGCCGCGTGGCACGCTGGGAAGGGTGTAACAGCGGAGGTTGAAGGATATTCCTCGCGCGCCGGCGTTTAGCAATCCGACGAACTGCGACTTGGTCGCCTCGATCGCCGCATCGGGCATGTTATTTACCAACGCGATTTCGAGCGTCGCGCCGTCGAAGGATTGACGAAGGGGATGCGCGCTCATGTCAGAACAATGTCCTCCGAGGCGAGTTGGGGAAGGACGGGCGCGGCGGCCGCCAAGGCTCGATCGATGTCATCCACGATGTCATCGATATGCTCGATGCCAATGCTCAATCGGATCATTTCCGGCGATACGCCCGCGTTCGCCAATTCGGCTGGCGACATCTGCCGATGCGTCGTCGAAGCCGGGTGGCAGGCAAGGGATTTGGCGTCGCCGATATTGACCAGGCGTTTGATCAGCCTAAGCGCGTCATAAAAGGCTTTGCCCGCCGGGAGCCCGCCTTTCACGCCGAAGGTGAGCAACGACGGGGGACGCCCTCGCAGATATTTATTCGCCAGCGCATGATAAGGGCTATCGGAGAAGCCCGCGTAATTAACCCAGGCGACACGTGTATCGTCGCGCAGGAATTGGGCGACGCGACGCGTATTCTCGACATGCCGCTCGACTCGAAGCGGCAGCGTTTCGATACCCTGCAGCAGCAGGAAGGCGGAGAGCGGCGGCAGCACCGCGCCTGTGGTGCGCTGGTAGACGCTGCGCGCCCGCGCGATATAGGCGGAGTCGCCGAAATGATCGGCATAGACCAGGCCGTGGTAGGAGGCGTCGGGCTGGGTGAACATTGGGAAGCGCTCAGGATAATCGAGCCAGCGAAATTGTCCGCCGTCAACGATTATCCCACCCATTGTGGCGCCATGCCCACCCATGAATTTGGTGAGCGAATGCACGATAATATCGGCGCCGTGCTCGATTGGCCGCAGCAAGATCGGCGTCGCCACCGTATTGTCGACGATCAGAGGTGCGCCATGCCGATGGGCGATTTCCGAGAGCGCCGCGATGTCGCAGATATTTCCGGCGGGATTTCCCACGCTCTCGCAAAACAACGCGCGGGTGTTCTCGTCCACGGCGCTGGCCATGTCTTCCGGCGAGACGCTCCGCGCGAAACGCACGGAAACGCCCTGACGTGGCAATACATGCTGGAGGAGAGTGTGCGTCGTGCCATATAGCGTCGGCGCGGCGACGATGTTGCCTCCGTGGTCGGCGACATTGGCGAAAGCGTAAAAAAGCGCGGCTTGCCCGCTAGCGACACTAAGCGCGCCAACGCCGCCTTCGAGTTCGGCGACGCGCTTTTCCAAGACGGCATTGGTCGGGTTGGCGATGCGGCTGTAACGATAGCCCTCGGACTCGAGATCGAACAGCGCGGCCGCCTGATCCGCGCTTTCAAATTCATAGGCGACCGTTTGGTAAATCGGAACGGCGACCGCCTTGGTTGTCGGATCATGATCGAAGCCGCCATGCACGGCGATGGTTTCGCTACGCATCCACGCGCCTTTCCGTAAACAAAGCCAAGCATTTCCCTGACGGCATGGTATGGAGATCCGAGCGTGGCGCCGTCGCGCACGGTGAATTTCAGCGCCAATAATCGCTGTATTCAAAAAAATAGCGAGCGAATCAAAGTAGTAACCCTAACCATCCACGCGCCTTTCGCAGCGGGTCGGCGGCGTTTAAATAGATAGCCGCTTGGCGCGGCGACTTGTTAAAACTTCGAAGTTCTGGCACGGCGGCCTTTCCATGAAAGACGAGAACCCAAAATTTGAAAATTTGGCCGGTATGGAAAAGCGCTCCGCCAACAAGGACTGGTTGCGCGCGCTGCAGCGCACAGCGTCCATCGAGGCGAATGACAAGGGCGTGCTTCCGACCGCTTTCGATGCGATCGCGGCCACGCGGGGGCGGGCCATTGCGGTAATCGATGAGCGAGAAAGTCTTTCATTCGCTCAATTCGGAGAACGCGCGAATCGATATTCCCGCTGGGCGCTCGCCCATGGGCTTCAGAAGAGAGACGTTGTCGCGCTGATGATGGGTAATTGCGCCGAGTACGCCGCCATCTGGCTGGGGCTCACTCGGCTTGGCGTGGTTGTCGCATTAATCAACACGCAACTTCCCGCGCGGGCGCTCGCGCACTGCCTGCGCGTCGCCGGCGCGGGCACTGTGGTCGTCTCCAGCGCGTTCGCCGAAAACTGTCTTGCGGCGGTAACCCTATTGGAAAAGCCGCCTGCCGTCTCGATACATGGCGTGACTCCAGCGGGCGCGGGACTCGACGCCGAAGTGGAAGCGCTCTCCGGCGCGCCTCTGCGCGAAGAAGAAAAGCGCGATGTGACGCTTCGAGATCGCGCCTTGTATATTTTCACCTCGGGAACAACTGGCCTACCCAAGGCCGCGATCGTCACTCACGGCAAGGTGATGACTTGGAGCCTTTGGTTTTCGGGTCTGACCGACGCGGGTCCGGAAGACCGCATGTATAATTGTCTACCCATGTATCATTCGGTTGGCGGTGTGGTCGCGGTGTGGTCGACGCTGCTCGCGGGCGGTAGCGTGGTGCTGCGCGCACGCTTTTCCGCCACCAGTTTTTGGGACGACATCGTCGAGCAGCGATGTACGATGTTTCAATATATTGGCGAGCTGTGCCGATATTTGCTCCATTCCCCGGACCACGCGGCGCAAGGTCGGCATGCCTTGAGGCTTGTCGTCGGCAACGGGCTGCGCGCCGATGTCTGGACGCAGTTCCAACGCCGTTTCTCCATCCCGCGCATTCTTGAGTTTTATGCCGCGACGGAAAGCAATTTTTCTCTTTATAATGTGGAGGGCGAACCGGGAGCCATCGGTCGCATCCCGGCCTTTCTGGCGCAGCGTTTTCAAATCGCTCTTGTGGTCGTGGACGACGCCACGCAAGCTCCAATGCGCGACGCGAACGGACGCTGCATGCGCAGCGGCGTCGGCGAGGCGGGCGAGGCCATCGCGAAAATTGAATTGCGAGCGGGATCGGGCGCGAGTTTCGATGGCTATGTGAGCCAAGAGGATTCGGAAAGGAAAATTTTGCGCGACGTCTTCGCGTCCGGCGACGCTTGGATGCGTAGCGGCGATCTTATGCGCAAGGACGCGCGCGGCTTCTATTATTTCGCGGACCGACTTGGCGATAGTTTTCGCTGGAAAGGTGAAAACGTTTCGAGTTTCGAGGTCGCGCAAGTTCTCGCGGCTTGTCCCGGCGTGCGCGACGTCAATGTTTACGGGGTGAACGTGCCTGGGTTCGAGGGACGGGCCGGGATGGCGGCATTGGTGATCGACGGGAACTTGGATCTCGGGGCTCTTGGCCGCCATGTCGAGACGGCGCTGCCGCCCTACGCCAGACCGCTTTTTCTTCGTATCCAAGAAAATCTGGAGATCACCGAAACCTTCAAGCACAAGAAGCAGATTTTGGCCATGCAAGGATTTGACCCCAGAAAAATCCAGGATGCGCTCTATTTCGCCCAACCCGGCTGCGGCGGCTATGTGCGGTTGGACATCGCGATGCGCGAACGCATCCGAGCAGGGGAGTTTCGTCTGTGAGATGAGTCGGAATTCGCGAACCCAACGTAAGCGCTTGATGGTACGGTCAACCGCGAGAAATCTCGATCCTTGCTCGCGCCCGAGAGACTGACGGGCCTTCCATGGCTGTTGCAAAATTGGCACACCGCGCCAGTTTTGCAACCTAGACGAGCTTTAATTGCCGCGACGAGCTTGACGCTCCGCAAATCGACGACTAGAAGCTTAACTCATGATCAACGTAGTTGCTGTAGAGCTCGTTGATGGTCGAGACCAAAAAAGTTTATTGAAGGAGGCAAGCATGTCCCGTTTCGTGGCGGTATTGGGTTGCGCGTTGGCGTTGGCTTTTGGGGTTCAAGCGGCGAGTGCTGCTGATTTGCCGATGGACAGAACGCGTTGCCTTAATAACCAGACGACCGATGCTCGCGGACACATCGTGCGCGACGCTAACGGGAATGCGGTGCCGTGTGGCGGTTATGTCGAGCCCGCCTCGTATGATCCTGGATTTTTCAGCGGAGACACCGCGCTTTATGTGGGTGCGGGCGCTCTTTTGGTCGGCGGCGGCATCGCGGCGGCCGTGGCCACGAGCTCAAGTTCAAGCTCTGGCAATAGCGCTGCTCAGCAGCAGCAGGCCCTTACCTTGCTGTTGCTCTCCCATGCCGCAAGTCCTTGATGCGAGCGCGTAACCCCTCTGCTTGAGGCAATAGGGGTGCGGCGGGGCGTTGACGGGATATTTCGCGGACCCGGGTCGGGTCCGCTTCTTTTTGCGATTCGCCAGGCCCGCTCGATTTTGCCCCGGGAGCGTTTCGACTCTCGATGCAATGGTGAGTTGGGACTCTTTGGGGTTCCGTTTTAGGGGGCATGTCAACTTGATTCGCCTGCCTCTGAGTGCGACTAAGCGGGTTAGATGGCTGCCGATATTCCGTTTCTGCTTTTACCAGCGGGCATCGACCGAGTTGTTTCGAAATCGTCGTCGTCTCGCCTCGGAGCGCCGATGATCGCGATGCGGGTGTCGTCACCTGGCCGGTTGTTTCGATGAACCAACGGAAGCCAACCGAAACTGATTCGCTCGTCAGGCGGTATTTATATCAAGTCAAGGAATCGCGCGGCGTCGCGCCTAAGGGTGCGACTTGCGAGAGCGTCCTTCCGACCGCGCGAGACGCCGGCCTATGGGCCCCTCCTCGCGGCGGCATTATTAAGTGATCATCCGCAACTCACTAGACCGCATAGTTCGTGCTTTTGTTTAAAATAGACAATCCTAATCACCAGTGCTAAATGCAGGAATACGCCAACCTAAAGAATGCCTCCCTGATTTAGCAAGGTGATCGGCAAGGACGATCCTAGCGCTGGCGCTTCCCGATAGCAGGTTACCGTGATCGATCTTCATTCGCATATATTGCCTGGAATTGACGATGGCGCCGCCGATTTAGGCGTGGCTCTCGAAATGGCGCGCATGGCCGTGGCCAATGGTGTGGAAGTGCAGGCCTGCACGCCGCACATCCTTCCTGGACTTTACAATAACACGGGTCCCCAAATACGTCTCGCGGCGCAAGAACTCCAGTTGCGACTGGACGAGCGCGGGATTGCGTTGCGCCTGATCAGCGGCGCCGACGCCCATTTGGTTCCTGATTTTGTATCTGGTCTGAAGTCGGGCCATATTTTGTCCCTGGCCGACACCCGCTACGTTCTTGTTGAGCCGCCCCATCATGTGGCGCCACCGCGCATTGAAGAGTTTTTTTTCGGGATCATGGTGCAGGGCTACGTGCCGGTGCTCACTCATCCCGAAAGGCTGACATGGATCGAGTCACATTACGCTATCATGGAGCAGATGTGCGACGCCGGGGTTTGGATGCAAATCACGGCTGGCTCTCTCACGGGCGCTTTTGGGCGCGGCCCTTTATATTGGGCTGAAAGAATGCTGAATGAGGGACGTGTACATATACTAGCCTCCGATGCCCACGGTGTTGGCCGGCGGCGCCCGAATTTGCGGGAAGGTCGCGATGCAGCCGCGAAGTGGGTCGGCGAGCAAGAAGCTGAGCATCTCGTGGTCACGCGTCCGCGCGGCGTCATCGAAGACGTTTCGCCCTCCACGTTGCCACAACCTCCGGGCGCCTCGGCGGGTGGCGGACTTAAACACCTCATGGGCGGTTCGGCTCCGAGCCATCGGCGCTCCGAAAGGGGTTCAAAGCCCTCCAGTGGCGGCGGCGATAACCGGTCGCGCGGCCTTGCGGAGTGGCTACGATCCTTCTATCAATAATGAGCCTCGCGGGTCTTGGAAAAGATCGCAACATGTTGAATGGGAGCGTCGTGGCGGGCGTTAGTGGCCGTTTGCGCGTTTGGATCGAAGGCGGCGTCGACGAATCAAATCCAGTTAGCCTCGTATCGCCAAGTTTGCCGCCGATGGCAGGCCGCTAACTTAAATTTTGGCGGACAAGAGAGGGGCGTCTTCGAAGCGGACCGCGCCTGGGAAGCGAAATTCTTCGGCCGCTTTCTTGTAAGGGTTTGTCGCGTTCACCGTCTCGCGACACGGATAGGCCCTTTGAGTGACCGATTGTCGAATGCTCGAACGCGAACTGAAATGATGACCAACGCTCAACAAAATCCGTCGGACGAAAATAAGCCTCTCGTCGATAATTCGTCGCATGGGGGCAGTTTGGTTTCCGCGCAGCGTCCGGGCGGCGGCCAGGTGGCCGCGCTCGCCCCCAGGCCGTTCGAGATACCCGAAGGTTCGGGATTCAATCCCCGTGAATACTGGCGAATTCTAAATAAGCGAAAGTGGCTGATTGCTAGCATTATTTCCGCTTCATTGATGATCGGGTGGCTGCAAACCCTGATGTCAATTCCAATGTATATATCGACAATTCGAATTCAGATAGAAACCAATGTCAACAGCATCGTCGAACATGGCAATGTCAATACACCAGTCGACGCGGACGACAGCGAATTCCTGAGAACTCAATACGAGCTCATCCAAAGTCGTAGCCTCGCCGACCGCGTAGTGTCGATGGCTCGGCTTGGAGACGATGCCGCGTTTCTGAAGCCTCGGCAATTCTCAATTTTGTCGATGTTACGTGGCGGAGATAAGCAGGGGGCTCAGTCGGAAGCGCCGGTGATGGACGCCGCTAGCCGCCAGGAACACGCCGTTGGCATTGTGATGGCCAATCGTTCGGTGCGGCCGGTTTCCGGTTCCCGACTCGTTGACATCAGTTACGCAGATCCCTCTCCAGTGGAGGCTCAAAGAGTCGCCCAAACCTATGGCGAGGCTTTCATCGCCGCTACCTTGGATAAGCGCTTTCAGGCGAATTCCTACGCGAAGGCCTTTCTGGAGGATCAGGTGGCGCAGCTAAAGCTACGACTCGAGAAATCCGAAAAAGTCTTGCTCGACTTCGCGCAAAAGGAGCAAATCGTCGCCACCACCGACAAGGCGTCGATTGCTGAAACCAACCTCGCCGCCGCCAGCGCGGCGCTTGGAAACATTATAGCCGAACGCATCAAGAATGAGCAGCTCTGGAAACAGGCGCAGTCCGCGACGGCGATTAACCTTCCGCAGTTGTTGAGCAATAGCGTCATTGAGGGCTTGCGCGCCAAGCGCAATCAACTCGTGACGGAATTTCAAGAAAAGTCCGAGACTTTTCAGCCGAGCTACCCGAGTCAGGTGCAAATCACCAATAAGGTAAAGGAAATAGATCGACAGCTTGGGGCCGAGGTTCGGACCATTCAATCCGCCCTCAAAGCCGTGTACAAATCGTCGCTCAGCCAAGAAAAAGAAATGTCGAAGCGGATCGAAAAGCTGCGCGGCGACGTTCTGGATCTTCAAAAGCGAAGCATCGAGTATAATATACTTAAACGCGAAGTAGACACCACGCGTTCGCTTTATGAAGGTCTACTGCAGCGCTTCAAGGAAGTCGACATCGCGGGGGGCGCTGGCGTCAACAGCGTGTTCATCGTCGACAAGGCCGAACTGCCCGGAGGTCCGTCCTCCCCGGTTCTATCTCGCGCATTGTCGCTCTCGTTGGTTTTGGGGATCGCCGCCGCGATGGCGGCGGCCTACGTTCTCGAATATCTCGACGACTGTATTCATTCTCCAGAAGAGTCGGAGCGTATTTTCGGCTTGGCGACACTGGGGATCATTCCAAAGGTGCAGGCGCCGTCCAGCGTGGAGGCGGAGTTCGCCGATGTCCGGTCGGCTCTGGCGGAAGCCTATCGCTCGCTTTGCACGGCGCTACAATTTTCGACCGAGGCCGGCCTTCCAAAAACAATCTGCATAACCAGTTCTGGCTCATCGGAAGGCAAGTCGGTCACCTCGCTGGCGATCGCCCGCCAATTCGCGATGATGGGTCTGAACGTGCTGCTGGTCGACGGCGACTTGCGCAACGCCTCACTCCACAAGAAACTTGGCGTCGAAAACAGTATCGGCCTCAGCAATTATTTGACCGGCAGTTGCTCGCCGCCCGACGCCATAAAGCGCACCGAGCATAAAAACCTTTTCTTTATGTCCTCCGGACCTCTCCCGCCGAACGCCGCTGATCTGCTTGGCGGTTCGCGGTTGATGTCGTTGCTCGCGCGGGGCCTGGAAGTCTTCGATCTTGTCGTCATCGACGGTCCGCCGGTGCTTGGCCTCGCCGACGCGCCCTTGTTGTCCGCCGCGGTGAACGCGACGATTTTCGTTCTCGCCGCCGGGCAAACTCGAATTGGCCCGGCGCGGGTCGCATTGAAGCGTCTTGAGGCGTCGCGCACGCCAGTCATCGGCGCCGTGGTGACGAAATTCGACGCCAAGGTGGGGCATTACGGTTATGAATATGGCTATGGCTATGGCTATGGCTATGGCTACGGCTATGGACGGGAACCCGATGATGACGAGAAGCTGGAGGCTTCCTCCGGAGAAAGCAAGCCTCAGTTAAAAGCGGACGAAAAGCCCCGGCCGCATAGCGCGCAAGACGTCGGCTGATGCGTGATGCGACGGCATTAAGGCTCGCCATCGACCTGATGCTCGTGCCTTCGCGCGTGCGCGCGCAACGGGCAAGCCCACTTCCCAGCGGCGTCGCGTTCTTGTTGCAAGTCGCGGCCTACGACGAACAAGCAATGCGAGAGGCCGTGCAACTCACGACCAAACCGTCGGAAGTCGTGCAAGCGGCCGCCGCATTCTTTATCGAACAGATATTGTTGAAGCCTGGCGCCGATAGCTATCATATTTTGGGCGCGCGACCGGACGCGGCCGCGTCAGAGTTGCGCCAAAACCTGGCGTTGTTGTTGCGCTGGCTGCATCCCGACGCGAGCCAAAACGCCCACAGGTCGATTTTTGTCACGCGCGTCACGAGTGCTTGGAATGATCTAAAAACCCCAGAGCGCCGCGCGGCCTATGACTTGCGCCACGGCCCCGAAATCGTGGATAGGTTCGCCTGTGACGAGGAATGGCCCGTCGATGTGTCGGCGATTCCCGAATATCGAAGCGACGCCCTCTCCAAACACGACACCCGGCGGCCGGACGCGCGCCAGTTGGTCCAGGCCCCCGCTATTCAAAAATCCAAGGGAGACGGCTTCCTCCATCGCATGTTATTGTTGCTCATGGGGGAGCCTGGTGACTAGGCTGGACATGTCCGTCCTCAAACTTGAGCGCCGCGCTGCCACTGATCGAGCGTCGCCTCTGCCTGCGGGCGCTCACCGAATTCGCCTTTGCGCAAGGTGCCTCATGTTCAAGTCAAGAATACGCCAATGACCGAATATCTGCGCGCCAGCGCGTCCCCGCCGGATGCAATGACCAAAATCGCGCGCATGGCGCCGCTTATCGTAATCGCGCCGCTTATGGCTTGGTTGATCGCCTCGCGCACTCTCGTCGCCTATTTCGCCACGACGACGCCGGAGACCGCCCTACTGTTGAACCCAAACGATCCAACCGCGTTGATTGCGCTTGCCGACCAGGCGATTGAGTTTGACAAGGAACCAACGGCCAAGTCGCTGGGGCAAGCTCGTCTCCGGTTAGACGCCGCGCTGGCGCATGCGCCGCTTGATGTTCGCGGACTGCGACTGTTGGGCCTGCTTTCGGAACGCGAACATGACGACGCCAGGGCCAAGGCGGCGATGCAAGCCGCGGCGCGCTATTCCGCGCAAGAAACAATATCCGTCGACTGGGTGATGCGAAAAAGTTATCAATCGAAGGATTATGCAACCGCCGCCTATTACGCGGACATTCTCCTTAGAACTCACCCGCAATTGTTCAACTTTGCGATGCCGATACTAGGGCTCATGGCCGGAGATAAAGCGGCAAAACCGGAAATCGACAAAATATTGGTCGCCAATCCACCCTGGCGAACGCGGTTTTTTGAGGAGTTGGGCGGGGTGGTCGCCGACGCCCGCACGCCCTTCGGACTGCTGTTGGCGCTAAAGGAAACGACAGCTCCACCGACGTCGCGCGAAATTAAAAGCTATCTCAACTTTCTTCTCCAACACAAGTTATACAAGTTCGCCTATTTCGCTTGGCGTCAGTTCTTGTCGGTCGAGCAACTGGCCAGTACCGGATTGTTGTTTAACGGCGGCTTTGAGTCGCCGCCTTCCGGCGCGCCTTTCGACTGGACCCTCCTCCAGCCGGACAACGCGCTTGTCGAGATTCTGTCAAGACCCGAGGCGCCCGCCAATAAGGCGCTCCTCGTGCAATTCGGTCAGGGTCGGGTATTTTTCCGAGGCGTCTTTCAGACGGTCATGTTGCCGCCGGGCGCTTATCGCCTAAAGGGCGCTTACCGCGGCAACATCACGGGCCGTCGCGGAATGCAGTGGAGCGTGCGTTGCGCGGAAACCAACGCGACGTTGGGCGAAAGCCCGATGTTTTTGGGAGCCTTCCAAGACTGGCAGGGATTCGAGTCCGCCTTTAAAGTGCCAGATAGCGGCTGTGAAGCACAGACGGTGCGTTTGGATTTGCCAGCCCGTTCCTCTTCCGAACAGCTTGTTTCCGGGCAAATCTGGTTCGACGATCTCATGATCGAGCGGCAAAAATAAGCTAAGACGCCAGGGCGAGCAGTTATGGAGGCGGGGCTTGATCGCGGTCCTTGCGTGGAGCGAGAGAGCAGCGTCAATATTACGACAAAGTTCCTGGATACATCGCGGTGCGAATTTGGAATTCGTGTCTGTCGCGATTTGATGACTTAGGGTTCGCGATTGGAAACCGAAACTGAGAAATGATTTGGGACGAACAGAGTGGAGCGATCTCAAGGCGCAACCCCAACGATCCGGACATTTTGGCCTGGACCGCGAGCTGGTCTAGTTAGCTCCGAAGGCGGAAGACACTCCTTGAACGAAGGAGATTCCGGGAATCCGGCCCTTAACCAGGCGGCGCGTCTCCGTTAGTGTCCGGTTCGCGGGGCGAAGCATGAAGTGTGGTCGCGAGATTAAATCGCGATTGATGTTGAAATGAAGGAGATTTGAAATGACGAGTGGGCCAGCGACGCCGCTGCGGTGGATGATATTGTTAGTCAGCGCGGGGTTGTTGGCGGCATGTGATTCGACCGCGAGCGGGACGATACAAAGTCCCGGCGCGCATACTGTTTCGACAAGCGCGGCATCGCCCGATGAGCAGCGGTTGGCGCAAAAGGTGGGGTCGTATGTCTCGGCATCCTCGCCGGGTAGTTCCGCATATCAAATTGGCGCGCAGGACGTGCTCGAAATCGTTGTATTCAAGGTGCCGGAGCTTACCCGCAACGTCCAGGTGGCCGATGCGGGATCCATCAATTTGCCGCTGATCGGCGAGGTTCACGCGGTGGGCTTGACGTCCCAGGAGTTGGAGCGTGAACTTACCCGGCGGCTTGGCGCTAGCTATTTAAAAAATCCGCAGGTCAATGTTTATGTGAAGGAATATAACAGTCAACGTGTGACAGTCGAGGGAGCGGTGAAGACTCCTGGCGTGTTTCCAATTCGCGGCAAGATGTCGCTCATGCAAGCACTCGCGAGTTCAGGGGGCGCGGATCGCGATTACGCTTCATCGGAAATCATGGTGTTTCGGACGGTGGATGGTCAGCGTTCGGGCACTGAGTTCAACATGGACGCAATCAGGAGCGGCGAGGCGCCCGATCCAGCTCTGCGGAGCGGTGACGTCGTTATCGTTCCCACCTCCAATACGAAATACGCCTTCCAAAGCTTGTTGAAGGTCGCTCCGATCGCCGCCTCCCTCAGACCGACGGCCTATTGATGGCGTCGAGGTCGCGATTTCCCGCAACCAGGGTGGTCGCCGAGAGCATCAATCCGATGGAGGGATCGGCCGCCGCCGCCCGTCCGAGGCGGCGTCCGTCTTGAGCGCCTCCGCTTCGCGAATTAGAGAGCGACTAGGCCCGCTCTTTTATCTTTGCGCCGTCGGACTCGTCGCCTCCATCCTTTTGGGTGGCGGAACGCGCGGCGGCTTCCTCGCGGACGCGATCCTTCAATTCATTTCGCTTCCGATTTTGTTGGCGGCGCTGTGGCGGATGTTGAACTTCCCGGTCTCGCGCGAGCGGGCCTGGGCCTTGGCGTTTTGCGCGGCTATTCTCGCCATTCCACTAGCTCAACTGGCGCCGCTACCGCCATCCGTTTGGATGGCCCTGCCCGGACGCGAGGCGCTCGCCTCGACGTTCGAATTGATGGGCCGCGCCCCCGCCTGGCTGCCCCTCAGCCTATCGCCGAGGGCAACCTGGTTGAGCCTGCTGTCCCTGTTACCCGCCCTCGCCGTGTTTGTTTGCGTAATTCAGCTTGATTACTCCGAACGCCGGTTGTTGAGCCTTGTTACGATTGTCATGGGATTTTTCAGCGTCCTCGTCGGTTTGACTCAGGTCGCGCAGGGGCCAACAAGCGCGTTGCGCTTCTTCTCGGTCACCAATACCGAGGACGCCGTTGGATTTTTCGCCAACCGCAACCACTTCGCGGCGCTCCTCTATACACTCACCCTCCTGGCGGCTGCTTGGGCGGGCAATAACGGCATAGCTTTCGGGCGCGAGAAAAACCGGGGCAGGTTCAGCACGGGCGCGATCGTGTCGCAATTGGCTAGTTTCAGCATTCTCGCGGTGCTGATCGGGGCGCAGGTGATTACCCGTTCGCGCGCCGGCATGGTGTTGACGGTCGGCGCCCTGGTCGGCGCGGTGCTGTTGGTTCAGTTAGGCCAGCGAGCCGCCACGACGGGCTTGCGCCCGATCTGGCTGATGGCCGGTTCAGCGGCCCTGGCGATCCTTTTGTCGATCCAATACGGGCTGTATCGGGCGCTGGATCGCTTCGCCATGGAGGCGGGAGCGGATGCGCGCGTGACTTTCGCTCGCAATACGATTGCCGCCGCAAAGGTCTACATGCCGTTCGGCGCGGGAACGGGAAGTTTCGTGCCCGTTTACGCGATGTTTGAAAAGCCACGCGATTTGTTGATCGAAGGCTACGCCAACCACGCGCATGACGATTTTCTTGAAATCTGGTTGGAGACCGGAGTGGTCGGGGTCGCGCTCATCGGCTTATTTCTGATCTGGTTGGTCCAGCGCATGGCGCGCGTCTGGCGACGATCCTATAGTGGTGGGCTCGACATCGACAGGTTTTTGGTGCGTGGCGCGACCCTGGCCATTGTTCTGCTGCTCTTGCATTCCGCGGTCGATTACCCGCTGCGCACTGGCGCCATGATGACCATCTTCGCCTTCCTTGTCGCGCTTCTGATCCCGCCCGTGAGTACCCGAGTTCGAACCGGGGTTCGAGCACGCCGCCGCCACGCGCGCGCCGTCGCCGCGAAACCGTCCGCGCGCGGGGCTCGAGACAGCCTCCGCGCCGCCCTCGCGAGAGCATCCCGCGTCCTCCAAGCTCTCGCAAACCTTGACAAGTAAGGTTCCGGCGAGCCCGGGCTCGCCGAGCGTAACCTCCCCCGCGCCATCGACGCCGGCGCGGCCGAAGCCGGCGTCGCCCATCGACGAGCTAAACTGGCCGGAAGAATGGCAAAAATCGCGGGTTGCGACGCCCCGGCGACCGGATGCCGGAAAGCCACAGGAACCGTCGCGGAAGGAATGATGGCCCGGTCATACGGTTTCCGGCTGATTACGCGCGGCGTGCCGCCTTTCGCATGGATCGCATCACGAAAATGCTGTCCCCGATAGGCGCTGTCGGCAAAGACTTCGCCCGGATTGCGGGGCAGCGCCTCCGGACCCGCCTTGCCGTCGTTGACATTGGCCGGCGTGATCGCGACTTCCTCAACCAGCGCGGTGTCGGCGTCGGCGCCAACCTGCGCCTTGAAGCCGTGAACGGCGGGCTTGCCCTTGTGCTTGACCCAATGGCCTTCGTCATCTTTTTTGCTTGCCGACGCAATGATCGTCGCGTCGATAAGAGCGCCGGTCTTCACCTTTATCGCCTTGGCTTTGAGTTGGCCGGTGATCTCGTCGAACAACGACTTGTCCAACGCACAGACCGTCAGCGCCTTGCGAAAGCGAACGAAGGAGGTGCGTTCGGGCGTCGCCTCGTTGCTAGAAAACCCGCGGAATCGACGGAATGATGCGCGATCATCGAGCGCTTCGGCGAGCTTGACGTCGGAAAGATCAGACCAGATCGACAGGAGCAGCGCCTTGAACAAGGCCAGCGGCGGCCATGCCGGCTCCCCCTTTGCCGACGACGAGATATCGACGAGGGAAGCCTCGACACGAGTCCAGTCAATCAGTGTCGCCAGCTCATCCAATGAAGACCGCCGTCCCCGGCGGTCCCCGAACTCGAATGATTCCTGACCGATCCGTCGTCCCGACATTCGACGCCTCCATCCGATGTTCGAACAGACGGAATCACAGCAAAATCGCGTCGTCCAGAACTATCCGCGCACAGGTCACATATAACCCTCCGCCACCAGAAGGAACTCTCCCCACGTCCTTTCCAGACGCAATCACGAAAGGGCAAGGGGGCCTGTGCCGATTTCAATCAGCGCGTCTTCATAAAGCTCGTGATTCTCCAGGCCGCCAAACAGGTATCGCAGGTGCGCGAGCACCGTCTTTTCATCAGCCTTCACGCTCATAATGCGGCCTTTCTCACAAAGGAGCGATGGCGTCACGCTCATTCACGAGGGCGGCGCATCTTTGGCCAGTGGGAAACCGTATCACGTCTGGCATGTCGGCCAGCAGCGCTAGCGCGCCGGCGCTGTGGGCCGCATGCGCGAGCCCCGCGCGCAGCGACGACGCCATGCCGCTGGCGAAGTCCGGATTATACGCGAAGACCACGGGCAGGCCAGAAAACGCCGGCCGTCCGCAGCTTTGCGTCCGCAGCAAGGCAGCTAAGCGCGGAACACGGAAAGTGTACGCGCCCAATCTTCTTCGTGCATCCTTGTCGACATCGCCGCAAGTCTCCGATTCGGTCGCAGACCTATGAATCATGTTGGATTCGCCCTGGGAATCGTAAAAACGCCGTTGTCGTCAAATTCGTGCACACGGACTAACACCATCTCTCGCTGAGGCAGACTCACGAGGGGGATTCCCGAATCGGCTGAAATTTGATTCGACTTGGCGAACGCGCGGAGGTTCGCCATGGCGGCGGCGATTGGACTTCGAGAAGATTATGATGCGGGTGCTATGCGGGCGCTTGCCAAACGCGCGAAGGACGGGCCGCAGGCGCGCCGGCTTTTGGCTCTCGCTTCGATCTACGACGGCGCCTCGCGAAACGGGGCGGCGGAGAACGGCGGTGTTGGCCTCCAGGTCATCCGCGATTGGGTTTTGCGCTTCAACGCCCATGGTCCCGACGGACTCGTCGACCGCAAGGCGCCCGGGCAGACTCCAAAGCTCAATGACGCCCACCGCGCCGCGCTGATGAAAATGATCGAGGAAGGTCCAACGCCGGCAATCCATGGCGTCGTGCGTTGGCGCATCGTCGATCTTTGCCAGTGGGTGTTCGAGGAATTCCGCATCGCCATCGCCGAGCAGACGATGAGCCGAGAACTGCGCAAGATGGGCCTCCGCAAGCTTTCGGCAAGGCCGCGCCATCATGCGCGGGCCGACGGCGCGCTCGAGAATTTTAAACGTATGGCCCGCCCCGTCTGCAAGCAGTTTTATCGAGAGCGGCGCTTGATCAGTCTGCAGCAACGTATCCGGCCTTGAGGACAAAGCCTCGGGCCAAGATGGAGATACGCGCGTTCCGGTCCTCATAAGCTTCTCGGCGTCGAGCGCCGTTTTTTAAACCAGGTTTCCGGAACGCCATTCGACTGTTAGGCCATCTCGCTTTCACCACCCGCAAACATCGTCGGCTGATCAGCGCATTATTCGCCGAGCAACCAATGCCTATGCCGCCAGAAGCAAGCCGTTGGCGGTGAATTTTTCACCGCGCCGAAGCACCGCCCAAGCGATCCGCGCCAGCTTGTTCGCCAAGGCCACGATGGCGACATTCTTGTGAACGCGGGCGAGCAAATTCTTGGCCCAACGACCGAGAGCCGCGTCGCGTTCGGCGATGTGCGGAAGCGCCGCCCGTGCTCCATGGATCAACAATTTACGCAAGTATTTGTTGCCCCGTTTGCTGATGCCCAGAAGCCTGGGCTTGCCGCCGGTGGTCGATTGGCGAGGAACAAGCCCCAACCACGCCGCCAGATCACGACCGTGCTCGAAGGTTTCCGCGTTTCCGACAGCGGCGATCAACGCCGAAGCAATCGTCACGCCGACGCCAGGAATCGTGGTCAATCGCCTTGCGTCTTCGCTTTGCTTCGCGAAGGCCGCAAACTCCTTATCGAAGACGGCAATGCGTCGATCGAGTTCCAGCCATTGCCCCCGAACGTCGGCGAGCAGCATTCGTATCCGTGGGCTCAATCGCATCCCCTCTGGCTCTTCCACAAAAGCCGTAAGATATTGTTCAAGCTTCCTTTTGCCTTGCGGAACAATAATTCCTCGTTCCAATAGGATCGCACGCAACTGGTTGATCAAAGCGGTTCGTTCCGCGACCAAACGGTCTCTTGATCTATGGAGCGTCTGTATGTCGAGCTGTTCTTGGGCTTTCACCTCGACGAAACGCATGGTTGGACGCGTCGCGGCTTCGGCGATTCCTTCCGCGTCACGATCATCGTTCTTCTGCGCCTTGACATAGGGCCGTACATATTCGGGCGACATCAGCCGGACATCATGTCCTTGGTTCGCAAACAGGCGGCCAAGGTGATGCGCGCCACAACATGCCTCCATCGCGACGATGCAAGGCGGCAGCTTCGCGGCCAGATTGATCAGCGTCTCTCGCTTTGCGCGCCGACGCAAAACGACCGCGCCAATTTCGTCGAGGCCGACGATGCTGCAAACATTCTTGCCAAGATCAATGCCGAGCACGGAAACCTTCATGATTCGTCCCTCCGGTTTGAAGTCTCCGGCGAAGCTACAACGCCGGACGGAGGGGCGGGCCATTCCATAAACCTCGAAGACATCGTCGCCGAGGAAGCCGAAAGGCATCCAGAGCGGCAAGTCGAAGTCTTCGCGAGCGACGAACATCGGCTCGGACTGAAGCCGGTGACGCGCCGCGTCTGGGCGCCCGTCGGCAAGCGCCCGGTCGCGCCGGGCCATCATCGTTTCGACTGGCTCTACGTGACGGCCTTCGTCTCGCCGGCGAGTGGCGAGACTTTTTGGTATGTGCACGACGGCGTGTCGAAGCCGTTCTTTTCCGCGCTGCTCGAATCCTTTGCGCGCGAGGCCGGCGCTGGCGTCGATCGAACCATCGTGCTCGTTCTCGACAACGCCGGCTGGCATGGCGAAGCGGGCTTGAACGTGCCCGACGGCGTACGCTTGGTCTTTCCGCCGCCATGCACGCCCGAGCTGCAACCGGCCGAAACGCTGTGGGCGCTGGTCGACGAACCCATCGTCAACAAACACGTCGCGACGATCGACGAACTCGACGACATCATCGGAAGAAGATGCGCAGCTCTCGCCAACGAACGCCACGCCATCAAAGGCAGAGCCAGATTCCATTGGTGGCCTAAAATCGCCAAGCCGAAGTAATCAGCCGGAAACCGTATCAGATACGGGTTGATCTTAGGACCCGTCGAGTCGGTGAAGAATACACACTCCAATTTGGCGAGGTTGCCAAAGGACACGAGAACGTTATTCATTGAGCGTTGCGTTTTTGCCATGATTGCATCACGCCCGTTCGACGACCACACTGCTTGACCATTATCGGAAATAGCTTTCAATACAAGGACGTCAAACGGGTCCAGTTGCTTGACAATCTGGATGAAAGACTGGCGAACCCAATCGCGCCGCTTCGGGTCCATTGCCGCCGCCAGAAGGCTTGCCCACAAGTCCTGAAGTTCTTGGTTATTCTCATCGGCAGCAGCATCCAAGATTGGAAGGGCAAGTTTTAAGCTTGGGGGTTCGGGATGGGCAATTCCTCGGTCTTGCAGGCGCTTCTTGGCTTTCGCCCAAAGGATTGCAAGCCGTTCGGCACGCGCAACCTTCACGCGGTCGCCCGCAAGCAGTCCCACCAAATCCTTTGGAAGATCACCAAATATGTCCAAAAACTGATGAACAAGTTTGGCCTGTTCATCACCAATCGGGATGAGGTTATCGGCGCTCATACGGTCAGCCTCGCAATTGTTCAGCCCGACACGTTAAAGCTGCGGCCAATTTCTGCAAGCATCTCGTCGCCGTGGCCGCGCCGCTTGATCGCCTCGCGCCTTTGGCCAACGATGGGTCTTGCAAAACCTCTACCTTTTGCAATCTGGCGCGATTCTATAAATTCACGAAATTCAATGAGCGCAGCCGAGGGCTGGTGACGTTCCACAAGGGGATAATTTTGCATCGAAGTTTTTCAAGCGGTAACAACGGCGGAATCAGTTAGCGAGCCTATATGGGTCATCGGAGAATCTTCCCCTGTAGCTGATGGAGGGAGCGATGGCGAAATTGGCAACGCCGGAAGAGCACCATGTAAAGCGGGTCAACGCGGACGGCGTTTACGCCGTGCTGGTCGTCCTCTGGATCGTGGCGGTTTGGGTCGTCGCGCTTTACGTCGCAGCGGACGCCGCCAGCGACACGAGCGCCGGCGTCGGCGGCAACAGTTTCCTGTTCGGCTGCTCGCTTGCCACGGCCGGAGTTGTCACCGCCTTTTCCTTGAGGGAGTTTTGGACCGCCTACCGCCGTTGGCGCGGCGCTCAGGTTGAGCACTGAAATGTTTCTCGCACGATTGGGGAGATGGACATGACTAAATTGGGACTCTATGTCGCGCTCGAGGCGAAAACCGGAAAGGAAGCGGAACTAGCGGCGTTTTTGATCGGCGCGCTGCCTTTGGTTGAGGCCGAGCCCGCAACGGTCGCGTGGTTCGCGCTGCGGATGGGACCGTCGCGCTTCGGCATTTTCGACGCCTTCGCCGATGAAGCCGGCCGCGAGGCGCATCTCGCGGGCGAAGTTGCGAAGGCGCTGATGGCGAAGGCTTCGGAATTATTGGCCAAGCCGCCGTCTATCGAAAAAATAGAGGTTTTGGCCGACAAGAGGTCATGAATTTGTGGACGGGGGTTTAGAGCATTCGCCCACAAAACGAACGGTTTGGGTGCGTGGGGTAAACAATCCACTCTCAATCCACTCAAATCAGCACTCGCTCCACCTCGTCGAGCGTGACTTCTTCGGCGCGGCGATCATAAAGCTGCGTCGTGCGGGTTGACGCATGGTTGGCCATTTGCGCGGCGCGCTCCAGCGTGCCGCCGTTCTTCAAATAAGCGGTGACGCCCGTGGCGCGAAAGGTGTGGTTGCCGACGCGCGTAATGATGCCGCTGGATTTCGCGCGGCGTTGAATCATCGCATAGGCGTTGGCTTGGGGCAGGGGGTTGCCGGTAAGCTGGCCGGTCGCGCGGCTGTAAGTCTGGAATAGAAGCGCCTTCGGCTCGCTCGCCAACGCCGCGCCGTCGATATATTCATGCAGGTAAGTCTCCAGATTGTGATGGCACGGCATGGCGTGCTGCTTGCCGCCCTTCTCGTGCAACCGCACCCACAGCCGCCGGTTCTGCGAATATACGTCGTCCACCTGCATGCCGATCGCCGCGCCGATGCGCGCGAAGGAATAGACCATGAGGCCGATGAGCGCGCGGTCGCGTAGGCCGATGACCGTCGCGGTGTCGATCGCGTCGATGAGCTGCCGCGCCTCCGCCGGATCAAGCACCGGCGTCTTGCCGCGCCGCACGATGTGGCGCGGGCCGCGCACGGCGCTCGCGGGATTGATCGGCATGATTTGGCCGACGACAAGCCAGTCGAACAAATGTCGCAACGCCGCCAAGCGCAATTTCGCGGTCGGCGCGGAGCGCGCCTTGGCGAGTTGCTCGATATAGGCGGCGACATGCACGCTCTCGATCGCCGCAAGCTCCCTTACTCCTCGCGCGGCGAGCCAGTCAAAGAATTCGACGGCGGCGCGCGCATAGGCGCGGCGGGTGTGCGGATTGCGGATATTGGCGGTAAAGAATTCAAGAAAGCGATAGGACGCGCGCTCGCCGACGGCGGTGATAAGGACGGGGGTGTTAGAGTTGGAAATCGTTGCTGGAAGAGTCATGCACCCTTCCATTCGAGAACGGGGTGACAAAACTTTTCAAATAGCAAAACTCCCTTCTCGATTTTTTTGCCGACTTCATCGTCCTTGTTTTTCCGAAGCTCCGCATAACCAATCCAAATGTCTCCGCGCATCTGTTGAATGAAATCCGGATCATTGTTGGGCTGAATAAGCATTTGAGAAGCTGTCCGCACGTCGGTCATCGATTGAAAAAATAGATCGAATGCCTTGGCTGCATCAGGCCCAAAGTGCGCAAGCGCAGCGTGTTGCTTTGCCCAAAACCCGCTGATGAATTCATTGTCCCTGTGTAAGGGCTCGATCGGAACGAAGTATCTGTCCCTCTCGCGTCTTAGGTTCTCCGATTCATCGACGTTTCTTTCCCTGCTTTCACCCTCACTTCCAAACAAAACATTGGTCCGCGTATACCGCATTATATCACCAAAGCGGTAAGCGTCAGCGAGTAGCGTGTCAGCAAGCTCGAAGCGCCGTTTTTGGATGAGCTGTTCTCGCTCCTGAGCGAATTTGCGTTCCGCAAGGCCCTTATCTAAATCGAATTTTTGCCGCGCGAGCTTTTGATCAAACTCGAATTTCTTCGTCACTAGAGTTTCATCTGCCTCGATGCGTTTGCTGAGGCCGAGCCAAGTGATCAAAGCGCCGACCGCCACACCGCCAAAGCCGGTGAGAGCCGGTAGGGTCTGAAGCGTCCAAAATTCGTCCGGCATAACCAACCCTCAAATCTTTTATGATAAAAGACATTATCATATACTTAGCGGGCGGGCAACATGAGCCTCGCCGCGAGAGCTTGAGCACAACAATAATCTTGCAAATATTATCTACTTTATCTATAATGGATATAAATAGGAGGGCTTTGCCATGAAAGTCACATCGACGGAGTTCCAGCAGAATGTCGGGCGCTATCAGGATGCGGCCCAGCAAGCGCCGGTCGTCATCACAAAAAACGCCCGCGCTCATACAGTCCTCATGTCGGCGGCGTTTTTCGAAATGGTGATGAAGGGACGCGTCGCGCGTCAGTTCGAAGACCTTGACGACGACACGCTCAAGGCGATCGCCAGAAGCTCGGTTTCTCCCGAACACAGCGCGCTCGATAACCTTCTCAAAGACTGGACGCCATGAGTCTGCCGACGCCACGACCCGGGCTTGTGATTGGCTATTCGTATCTGTGGGCGCGTGAGCACGGCCAAGGGGCGGAAGAAGGCAACAAAGATCGCCCCTGCGCCATTGTCGCCGCGCGACAAGTTGTCGAGGGGCGCGAGGTCGTGACGGTTTTGCCGATTACGCACACGCCGCCCTCCGATCCGCGCGATGCCGTCGAAATCCCGGCGGCGGTGAAACAGCACCTTGGACTCGATAATCTGCGCTCGTGGACTATCGTCACCGAAACCAACAATTTTTTGTGGCCGGGGACTGATTTGCGACCCGTATCCAGCATGTCGCCTTCGCGCTTTGAATACGGGATGTTGCCGCCGCGTTTCTTCGCCCATGGCGGCGCTTGAAGCGCCATGGCTTCCGAGGATGTCCGCGGGTCGTTTCGGAATGGACGGCGCGGCGTCGACGCGCGGAAAAAGCCGATGCCGACAGCTTGCGCCGCGTTCCGTCGGCTCGAACCATCGCGCGTCTCATGACGACGGGCCGCGACAATCTCACGAAGTCGGAGACCGTGACCATCGCCGCGATCGAAGGCGGGGTCGCGCCGCCGATCGAAGCGCGAGCCGTCATCCATGCGTTCCATGCGATGATCCGCAAGCGCGCTGGCGAGGAACTCGCCCCGTGGATCGAACCCGCGCAATCAAGTCTGATCACGTCGTTTGCCAACGGCGTCGCGAACGACAACAGCGCGATCGGCGCCGCCATCGCGTCGCACTGGTCCAACGGCCAAACCGAAGGCCAGACCACAGAGCCGGCCCCGGAAATTCGGACAGTGGCCGGATTTGATTTTCTGCCTGACAGCGGCGAGGATTCTCGCTGCGGATCAGGATCATTCGATGACGAAGAGAAGCCGCCGGACGCATTCCCCGGCGTTCAAGGCGAAAGTGGCTTTGGCTGCGATCAAGGGCGAGAAGACGCTCGCTGAGTTGGCGCAGCAGTTAGACGTTCACCCGAACCAGATCACGACGTGGCGGAGCCAGTTGCTGGAAGGCGCGGCCGGCGTGTTCGGGCAGGAGAAGACGGAGCCGAAGGAGGCTGCCGTCGACCTGAAGGGTCTTCATGCAAAGATCGGCGAACTGACGATCGAGAACGATTTTTTGTCCGGCGCGCTCACCAAGGCGGGATTGCCGAGCGCAAAAAGATGATCGACCGCGAGCATGATCTTTCGATCGCCCGGCAGGCGAAGGCGCTGGGCGTCGCCGTCGGCTCCGTCTACTACAAGCCGCGGCCGGTCTCGGCCGGAGACCTCGAACGGATGCGCCGCCTCGACGCGCTGCATCTCGAACATCCCTTCGCCGGCGCGCGGATGCTGCGCGATCTGCTGCGGCGCGAGGGCGACGCGGTGGGTCGCCGGCATGTCGCGACGCTGATGAAGCGCATGGGCATCGAAGCGATCTATCGCCGCCCGAACTCCAGCAAACCTGCGCCGGGGCACAAGATTTATCCCTATCTCCCGCGCAAGCTGAAGGTCGAGCGACCCAACCATGTCTGGGCGATGGACATCACCTACATCCCGATGGCGCGCGGCTTCGTCTATCTGGCGGCGGTCGTCGACTGGGCGACCCGACGGGTGCTTTCGCATCGCGTGTCGATCACGATGGAGGCGGAGTTCTGCGTCGAGGCCCTGAAGGAGGCGCTGGCGAAACACGGCGAGCCTGAAATCTTCAACACGGACCAGGGCAGCCAATTCACCGGCAATGACTTCACCAGCGTGCTGCTGGATGCGAAGATCGCCATCAGCATGGACGGCAAGGGGTCTTGGCGCGACAACGTCTTCGTCGAACGGCTGTGGCGCGGCGTCAAACACGAGGAGATTTATCTCAAGGCCTATGACAGCGTGTCCGAGGCCCGCGCGTCGATCGGCCGGTATCTGGCTTTTTACAACGAGCGGCGTCCGCATTCGGCGCTTGACGGGCGCACGCCCGACGAGGCCTATTTCGCAAAACAGGAAACGGCGATGGCCGCATGACCGTCGCCGTCGATTTTGTCGCAGCTCTGGTCGGCCCTCCGGCCCTCCCGCCGCCGTGACAAAATCGACAAGCCCCGCGTTCAGCAAACCCCGGCAGAGATCCACTCAAAATCCGCAGGGAGCTGTCCAGACAAGCGGGGCCAGCTCTTATGTCCACCCCAAGTTTCAAGATAATTACTCGATCGCTCCGTTCGGGAAATCGAAATCCAGTTTGACGCAAGTCGTGACTCATAGCGTTACATCGACATCGTTCGTTGAGGTCGCGCATGGATCCGGTTTATCTTTTCAGTCTTGCTAGCCAACAGAGAAGCTGGCTCTCCACGCGTCAATCACTTGTCGCGCAGAATGTCGCGAACGCGAACACTCCTGGTTTCCAAGCACTAGATTTGCGCTCGTTTAGTAAGGTCTTGGATGAATCTACGTTTCAGACAAATGGCGACGATTCAAACATGTTTTCGTCGACGATCGAGCCAAACGCCGCGATCACTCGGACGCGCGGCGCGTGGGAAACGACACATTCGGGCAATTCCGTATCGCTTGAGGCGGAAATGATAAAGTCAGGAGAAATTCGTGGAGATTTCGCGCTCAACGCCAACCTGATGAGGGTATTTCAAGGGATGTGGCTAAACAGTCTCAAGGGATGAACATGGATCCGCTTAGCGCATCGTTGACGGTTGCGGGCTCTGGCCTTCAGGCTCAATCGACCCGACTTCGCGTCGTTTCTGAAAATATGGCCAATGCGCAGTCAACTGGAAAGGTCGCCGGGTCAGATCCTTATCAGCGGAAGACGATTTCATTCGGCGAGGAATTGGATCGCGTCACCGGAGCGCAACTCGTGCGCGTTACGGATATTGGCGTTGATCCGACGGCGTTCAATGTGCAGCGCGATCCCGGAAACCCTGCCGCCGACGCCAATGGCGATGTCAAGCTGCCTAACGTCAACCTGCTGACTGAACTGGCCGATATGCGCGAAGCTAATCGCGCCTATGAAGCAAATCTCCAGGTCATGAAGCAGTCCCGCGATTTGCTGAGCATGACCGTCGATCTCCTGAAAGGTTCATGATGTCGCTCCTTGGAACTAGCCTCGTGACGTCGATTGGATCGGTTGCCGGTCCAGGCATGGCCGCGCCCACTCGTGAGCTGTCAAGCAGCGTTGCGACGTCCACTTCGCAAGTGTCTTTCAGCCAAGCCTTGGATCAAGTCACAGCGGACGCCATGGATACAATGAAAAAAGGCGAGGCCGCCGCTATTCAGGGCCTATCCGGCAAAGCTTCGGTTCAGCAAGTTGCCGAGGCGGTAATGTCGGCTGAACGCACGTTGCAAACGACACTCGCGCTGCGTGATAAAGCGGTGAGCGCCTACCAGGAAATCAGCAAGATGACGATTTGAGGGTAAAATGAGAGCACTTGCAATCGCGGCGACTGGAATGAATGCGCAACAACAAAATCTCGAGGTTATCGCCAATAATATTGCGAATATAAACACAACGGGTTTTAAAAAATCCCGAGCGGAATTCACCGATCTGCTGTACCAGACAGAACGATTGCAGGGTATGTCTAATAGGGGCCGTGACGCCACGATTCCACAGGGAGCACAGGTCGGCCTAGGCGTGCGCACCGCCGCGATCAGGGCCTTGGAGGTTCAGGGCGCGCTAACCCAGACCGGGAACACATACGATCTCGCGCTTAACGGCGCCGGCTGGTTTCAAATTAGCGCCGCTAATGGCGAGACGCTTTACAGTAGGGCCGGTTCCTTCAGCACGAACGCTAACGGGCAATTGACGACAACGGACGGATATCTGCTCACTCCCACGATCACTGTTCCCAACAATGCCGTTAGCGTCACGGTCAGCCAATCGGGCGTAGTTTCCGCCACTATTTCGGGCCAAACAACGCCGCAACAGCTCGGCCAACTCACGATTTCAATGTTTCCAAATGATCCCGGGCTTATGGCTCTAGGCAACAACCTCTTTCAACAAACGGCGGCTTCTGGCACGCCCGTAAACGGTGTTCCCGGAGATCCCGGTTTCGCGACCATCAGTCAAGGCTATCTCGAAAGCTCGAATGTTGATCCGACCCAAGAGTTAGTGAATCTAATCGCCGCGCAGCGCGCGTTCGAGTTGAACTCCAAAGTTATCCAGGCCGCGGACGATATGGCCGGCACGGTGTCCAAGGGGATCAGATAAGTGACGTCGGATGCGGGCGCGATCCTTCAAAGATTCATGCTTGGTTCGAAGCTGGCGTTCATCATTCTATCTTCTCAATATTTGCTGTCCGCACAGTCGCGGGCCGAAGACCGCCAAATCCCGGTCGCTCGAATGACTATTTACCCCGGCGATCGCCTCTACGACGGACTTCTCGAGGAGCGCCGCTTCTCCTATGAAGCGGTGCCCGAGGGCATGGCTGTTGAATCAAAGGCGCAAATCATAGGAAAAGTGGCGAAGCGCACGCTCTTGCCGGGAAGGCCAATTTCTCCAATCGCGGTCGATAATCCCAAAATCGTCGTCATCGGCGCTCAAGTCAAAATCGTCTTCACTGAAGCTGGGCTTGAAATCTCCGCGTATGGCATGGCGATGCAAGCCGGCGCGGTTGGTGATCTCATTCGGGTTCGCAACTTGGATAGTGGTTTGATGGTGTCGGGCCGCGTCTTATTCGACGGTTCGGTGCGGGTCAGCGAGGGATGATGCTTCGCATGCTTTTTTGCTTTCTGTTCGTCGCGCTGTGCATTCCCGCTTTCGCGGGAGTTCGCATTAAGGACATTACTTCAACTGGAGGAGTCAGGGAATATCAGCTTCTCGGCTATGGAATCGTCATTGGCCTACAGGGCACGGGCGACACGTTGCGGAATTCCCCGTTTACCGAGCAAGCCGTCACATCGATGTTGGATCGAATGGGCGTTAATGTGCGCGCAAACTCGATGCGAACGCGCAATCTCGCCGCGGTATTGGTCACCGCCTCGCTTCCCCCATTCGGCGGATGGGGCTCAACTCTCGACGTCACGGTTTCCTCCCTAGGCGACGCAACGTCGCTAATGGGAGGCACTCTAGTAATGACTTCGCTAAGTGGCGTCGATGGAAACATTTACGCGCTGGCGCAGGGGCCCATTGCGGTGTCCGGATATGCGGCGAGCGGACAAAGCGAGAGTCTTACTCATGGCGTCGCCACCGTTGGGCGAGTGCCGAATGGAGCGACGATCGAACGCGAGCCGCCCCGGCCGCTCGGCGAACCGGGGCTGATCGTGCTGGAGCTTCGCAATCCGGATTTCGCAACGAGTGTTCAAATGGCTGATGTGATAAATCATTTTACCCGCAAGCGATTTGGAGTCGCCACCGCGCGCGAGCGGGATAGTCGGAGTGTCGCACTCACTATCCCGGGACGCACAAACGCCACACGTTTCTTGGCGGAAATCGGCGACTTGCGCGTAGAGCCAAGCACGCCAGCGCGTGTTGTCATCGATGAGCGCACTGGCACGGTCGTGATTGGCGAAGACGTCCAGGTGTCTCCCGTGGCCGTGACCCATGGCGGAACTCACGATTCGCGTCACCGAAACGCCTGAAGTCTCGCAGCCGGAGTCAAAATCCAAGGGCGAGACCGTGGTCACGTCCAAATCCACGGTGTCGGCATCGGAGCAAACAGCGCGCGTCGCCACGCTTTCGGGTCCGACATTAAGGACGTTGGTGCGCGGACTTAATCAAATAGGCCTCAAACCTTCAGGCATAATATCTATATTGCAAGCGATAAAAAGCGCGGGCGCCCTGCAGGCGGACTTAGTAATTCAGTGAAAGGCGCGAAGTTCGCCACGGGTCTGTCGCGCCAATCCACTCTCTGGTGCGCGTTTCGGAATCCGCATTTCGAATAACGTCGGTGACGACGCAGGCGCTATCAGCGCCGCAATCCAAGGCGAGCTTCGCCCGTTCTGGAGTCAGTCCACCGATCGCGACCAATGGCACCGCGCCGAGGCGCCGTTTCCATGCCCGGATTCGTTCGAGCCCCTGCGGTTTCCAGCTCATCTGCTTTAGCAAAGTGGGATAAATGGGTCCCAGCGCGACATAATCGGCTGCAAGTGAAATCGCGCGGTCAAGTTCC
Source organism: uncultured Alphaproteobacteria bacterium (assembly GCA_963699455.1). Taxonomy (GTDB): domain Bacteria; phylum Pseudomonadota; class Alphaproteobacteria; order Rhizobiales; family Beijerinckiaceae; genus Methylocystis. Next base: position 1,105,622 of record CAVOTY010000008.1, read on the forward strand.
GCCTCGTCATGGGTAGAAACGCCGAGTCTAATTCCCCGCGCCCGAAGAGCGGCGATGTCGGCGCCGTCCAGATCGCTTTGCCCCAGATGCACGAAATCGCATGACTCATCCAGCGCAATCCGCCAGAAGTCATTTATCACGAGCCGCGCTCCAAAATTCGCACAAATCGCGCGCGCGGCCCGGACCTCAGCGCGCACCAACTTCTCTGAGCATTCCTTCACGCGCAACTGCACGAATCTCGCGCCAATGGGCACTAGCCTCTCCAGCCAGCTGGAGCTGTCGACTATGAGATAAAAAGGGTCGAGCTTCACGCCGCTCCCTCGTCGAACGCGCGACCGATCACCGGCGTCGAAGGTTGCGCGAAATCACGAGGCGTCATGGGTTTCGCGAGATAGGCGGCGCGTCCCGCGGCGACGCCGAGCGCAAAAGCTCGCGCCATGACCGCGGGATCACCGGCGCGCGATATCGCGGTATTGAGCAACACCGCGTCATAGCCCATTTCCATTACCGCCGCCGCATGAGAAGGAGCCCCAAGCCCCGCGTCAACAATCAAAGGTGTTTGAGGAAAATGGGCACGCAAGGCTCTCAGCCCAAAAAGATTATTGATCCCACGTCCGGAGCCAATCGGCGCCGCCCAGGGCATCAAGACTCGACAGCCGCTTTCCAGTAGCTTTTCCGCGACGACGAGGTCTTCGGTCATATAGGGAAAAACTTGGAAGCCCTGCTCAACGAGAATTCTTGCCGCTTCGACCAGCGCGAACGCGTCGGGGTGAAGGGTGTCCTCGTCGCCGATGATCTCAAGCTTGATCCAGTCGGTGGAGAACACCTCGCGCGCCATTTGCGCCGTGGTTACCGCCTCCTTGACGGTTCGGCATCCGGCGGTATTCGGCAAGACTCGCGCGCCGCTTTCACGTATCAGCGCCCAAAAACTCTCTCCGGCGCGGCTCCCACCGGCTTCTCGCCGCAGCGATACAGTGACAATTTGTGTTTGCGCCGCGCTGATGGAGCTATTCAAAATCGCCGGAGACGGATAACGCGCCGTGCCAAGCAGCAAACGGGAGTAAAACCTAGTGTCATATAGTGAAAGCAAGTCCTCCAACGTCTTATCCACCTCTGTTATCCGCCTTGTCTTGGCGCAAGGATCTCTACCGCGTCGCCTTCTCGCAAAAACCTCTCGACCCGATCCATCGAGCGCACGAACTCTCGGTTGACCGCAGTGGCGACGACTTGTTCCTCGTATCCTAGTTCCTTAAGCAAGCTTTCAAGCGTCCGCGCGCGCACCTGTGTTTCGAGTCCATTTACGCTAATGCGCATCACAAACCTCCGGAAACCAGGCGTCTTCGATTATTATACTCGCCGCCCGGCGAGCCAGGGCTGGAGCCAATAGAAAGCCGTGTCGGTAGAGCCCGTTGATATAAAGTGTTCGCCCCCGCCGTGTAATTCGCGGCAGATTGTCGGGGAACGCCGGGCGGACATCGCAACCCATTTCAACGACCTCGGCCTCGGCGAACGCGGGATGGATCGCATACGCGCTATTAATGAGATCAACCACCGAGCGCGCGGTGACGCGCTCGGTTTCCTCATTCTCAATCATCGTCGCGCCGACCATGAACAATCCGTCGCCACGTGGCACGACGTAGACTGGGCGTTTGGGGTGGAGCATGCGAACGGGGCGCGAGAATGCCAAATCGTGGGCGCGCAGGACAAGCATCTCCCCCTTCACGCCGCGCAGTCCAAATAACATATCGCGAGCGGCGAATCCTCGACAATCCACGGTCCAATCAGCATCGCCTCGCGCGGTTTCACCCAACCGCACGGTCACATTCGCAAAACTCCGCAGTCGCGCGCAAAGCTCCACCATCGCTTTTTTTGGATCGAGATGAGCTTCCTGTCGGAAAAAAAGAGCTTGATCAAAGCGGCCAGCAAGATCCTCCTCAAGCTCAGCCACGCCAATCGCATCAAGCTTCTCAAAGTTTCGAGTGCGACGGGAGAAATCGATAAGTTCGGCGTGCTCACGTTTCGGCGCGACAACGAGGCTGCCCGAAATGGTTGCAACCGCAACATCATTGGTCCAAAACGTCAGCGACTCAGCGCCAAGGGTCGCGACGATCGCCTCGGCGCACTCCAGTTCGCACCAAGGCGCGATCATCCCGCCAGCCAGGCGCGAACAACCCATCCCAGCCTGACTCTGGCGATCCACGAGTTCGACACATAATCCTCGCCCAGCGCCTCGCCGTGCGATTTCGTAAGCCGCCGTCAGTCCGGCGACCCCGGCGCCAATGACTTCAACTCGCATGGAGGCGAGCCTTGTCGTGAAGGAACATTTGAATGAAATAGAACATTATTTCTTGTTTCGCTAGCGTCGGGCTGCATCGGGTTTCAAGTCACGATTTAACCTGCGTTCGACGCGCCGCCCCCGCCCGAGCATCCCCGGGTTTGTTAGCGACCCCCGAGGGGGCGCCCCCAGCGCCCACGGCGTCGCCAAGGTTCGACCCCACTTCTTCGATCCTGTCGCTCAGATTATCACGTGTTCGGGGATCTACGGCCGCAAAAGGCGCGGCGATCGCCAACCCCGCGGCGGAGCCGACTGCGCCCGCCGCGCCGACGGCGATCTGCCCAAGCTTATCGCCGATGCCAGAACTTGCCTCGCTCAAGGTCTGGCCGCCCGCGAGCCGACGGCCGATTAAGCGCACGACTTCAGGCGCCTGCGCGAACGTGCCATGGTGGAGCGGATCATCGGAACTGACGCCAGTGAGGTCTTCGACCGCGACGTGGTCCGCGTAAAGCGCTTGCTTGTAGGGCGCGCCGTCAGGATCGATGGCGCCGACGCGCGGTTTGTCACCCCATACGCGCCGCGAGGCGGCAAGCGCCTTGTCGTCCCGCGATACAAAAATGGTGAAATGCGCCGCGCTGGCGCCGATCTGCGCGATTTGGCCTTGGAACACGTCAAAATCCACATCAGGCGCGGCGAGCATTACGCTGGTGATTTTTGGACTAAGGCCATGGTTGCGGATCGCCATTTGGCGCAGCGCCTCGATGGTCACCCAATTGCCCATCGAATGGGCCAATATGGAAATTTCGCCGACCGACTTGTCGCGAGCGAGATTTTGCAGCATCGCTTCCAGCGCATCGCGCGAGAAACTGGCGCTTTCATGGTCATAGCCATACGCCAAAAGCTTTCCGCGCGACGGCCACGTGAATAGGACCGGCAGTGCGCTCGATCCAGTATCGTGGACGATCTGTGCGAAACGATAAACCGCCTCTTCGAAGCGCGTATTGAAACCATGCACGAACACCAGGACCTGGTGGTGTGGCGTGTTAGCCACGCGCGCATCGAAGCGCGCCAGCGCAGCGGCCTGATTCAAGCGATCGGCGCGCAGGGTTACAAAATCTCTCAATGGATCGGGAGGAGTCGATCGCGGCCATTGAATGTCTCCAATCTGGCGCGCGCTCTCCGGTGGAATTGAGATCGCTATATCCGCGAAGGCCATACAGCGGCCGCGCTCTCCGGTGAACAACTCACCTGGTTGGGCCCCTTCATCGCTACGGGTCGTGGCGACTAGCATCTCAACGCGGCTGGTTCCCGGCGCTTGGGCGCCAGTCGGAATGAGAACGCCACGAGCGTGTTCGGCGCAGCCCGCTGTCAGCTGAATCGTGGCGGCAAGAATCAAGAGTTGGCGCGAAAACACTTTCATTTTTCGCCTCGGCGCGGACCCTTGGATGATCTCGTTTCGATATGCCACGTGAACCAGCCTATAAATGCTTCGCGATTTTCTCGCCCCGCGGGCGCGTCGGCGGTGTTTCAGGCGCGTCCGATGCTGTGGTAGGCGAAGCCGCGTTTTCTGACGTCGTCGGGGCGGTAGATGTTGCGCAGATCGACGATCACCGGGGTTTTCAGCAGCGTCTTGACGCGGTCGAGGTCGAGCGCGCGGAAGGCGTCCCATTCGGTGACGATGACCAGCGCGTCGGCGCCGTCGATCGCCGCGTAGGCGTCGTCGAAAAACACCGCCTCCGGCATCAGCGGCCGCGCCTGCTCCATGCTCTCGGGGTCGTGGGCGTGAACCGTCGCCCCGTCGCCGGCCAGCGAGGCGACGATGGCCAGCGACGGCGCGTCGCGCATGTCATCGGTGTTGGGCTTGAAGGCGAGGCCGAGCAGCGCGATGCGCTTGCCGCGCGCCGAGCCGCCCAGCGCGTTGATGACCTTGCGGGCCATCGCCCGCTTGCGCGCGTCGTTGACCGCGACCACCGTTTCGACGATGCGCAGCGGCGCGCCCTCGTCCTGTCCGGTCTTGAGCAGGGCCAGCGTATCCTTGGGAAAACACGAGCCGCCGTAACCTGGGCCCGCGTGCAAAAACTTGTTGCCGATGCGATTGTCGAGCCCGATGCCGCGCGCCACGTCCTGCACGTCGGCCCCGGTTTTTTCGCACAGATCGGCGATCTCGTTGATGAAGGTGATCTTGGTGGCCAGAAACGCGTTGGCGGCGTATTTGGTCAGTTCCGAGGTGCGCCGCCCGACAAAATGCAGCGGCGGCTGGTTGAGGCTCAGGGGGCGGTAGATTTCGGCCATCACCTCGCGGGCGCGCGGATCGTCCGTGCCGATCACCACCCGGTCGGGACGCTTGAAATCCTCGATCGCCGCGCCCTCGCGCAGGAATTCGGGATTGGAGACCACGGCGAAATCGGCGTCGGGCCGGATCTCGCGAATGATCCGCTCGACCTCGTCGCCGGTGCCGACCGGCACCGTCGATTTATTGACGATGACCGTGAAGCCGTCGAGCGCCTCGGCGATGGTCTTGGCGGCGGCGTAAACATAGGAGAGATCGGCGTGGCCGTCGCCGCGCCGCGACGGCGTGCCGACGCCAATGAACACCGCCGCCGCGCCGCGCACCGCCGGGCCCAGCTCGGTGGTGAACGACAGGCGGTTTCGCCGCGCGTTGGCCGCCACCAGCTCGTCGAGCCCCGGCTCGTAAATCGGAATCTCGCCCTTTTGCAGCCGCTCGATCTTGCCGGCGTCCGTGTCGACGCAGATCACGTCATGGCCAAAATCCGCGAAACACGCCCCCGAGACCAAACCAACATAACCAGACCCGATCATCGTGATCTTCATTACGCAAAGCCCTTCTTACCTATATTTCATTGAGTTGGTGACGAACGCGAAGGCGCGGTTCAGCCGCCGACGCCGAAGGCGGCCAGTGCGGCCATGTTGACGATTTCGGCGTCGGTGGCGCCGAGTTGAACGATTTGGATGGGTTTGTCGAGTCCGACTATCAGCGGGCCGAGCACCGTCGCGCCGCCCAGCTCCTGCAGCATTTTCGTGGAGATCGCCGCCGAATGAAACGCCGGCATGACCAGCACGTTGGCGGTGTCCTTGAGGCGGCAGAAGGGATAGGCGGCCATGAGCTGACGGTTGAGCGCGATATCGGCGCCCATTTCCCCCTCATAGAAGAAATCCACGCGCCGCTGATCCAAAATCCGCACCGCTTCATGGACGCGGGCGGTGCGCTCCCCTGGCGGATAGCCGAAGGTCGAAAAGGCCAGCATCGCGACGCGCGGCTCGAGCCCAATCCGCTTCGCGACGCCCGCCGCCTCAATGGCGATTTCGGCGAGATCGACGGCTTCCGGCATTTCGGTGATCGCCGTGTCGGCGACGACCACGACCCGGCCGTTGGCCAAAACCAGCGACGCCGCGATCAACCGGTGGCCGGGCTTGTGGTCGACGACATGGCGCACGTCCTCCAGCGCGTTGGAGAAATTGCGGGTCACGCCGGTGACCATGGCGTCCGCGTCGCCTTGCGCGACCATCGCCGCCGCGAAATGATTGCGATCGGTGTTGATGAGTCGCTGACAATCGCGCAGCAGGAAACCCCGGCGTTGCAGCCGCTCGAAGAGAAATTGCGCGTAAACCGAATTCCGGGACGACAGCTTGGCGTTGTGCACCTCGATGCGGTCGCCAAGCTCCAGGCCGGCTTGCGCCGCCGTGTGCAACACCCGATCCTCGCGCCCCACCAGAATTGCGCGGCCGAGGCCCTGATTGACGAAGGCGAGCGCGGCGCGGATCACCTGCTCCTCTTCGCCTTCGGCGAAGACCACGCGCTTGGGGCTGCGCCGCACGCGCTCATATATCGTTTGCATGACGGCGGCGACAGGATCGCGCCGCGCCGACAGCTCCGAGCGGTAAAGCTTTAGGTCGACGATCGGGCGGCGGGCGACGCCCGATTCCATCGCCGCCATGGCGACCGCCGGCGGCACCACCGAAATCAGCCGCGGATCGAACGGCGCGGGGATAAGGTAATCGCGTCCAAAGCGGGGGCGCGCGCCGCGATAGGCGTTGGCGACCTCGTCCGGCACGTCCTCGCGCGCGAGTTGGGCGAGCGCCTTCGCCGCCGCGATCTTCATTTCCATGTTGATGGTCTTGGCGCGCACGTCGAGGGCGCCGCGAAAAATATAGGGGAAGCCGAGGACGTTATTGATCTGGTTGGGATAATCGGAGCGGCCGGTGGCGACGATGGCGTCCGGGCGGACCGCCAGCGCGTCCTCGGGCGCGATCTCCGGGTCGGGATTGGCCATGGCGAACACGATCGGGTCCTTGGCCATGGATTTCAGCATCGCCGGGGTCAGCGCGCCCTTCACCGAGAGGCCGTAGAAAATATCCGCGCCCTCCAGCGCCTGCGCCAAGGTGCGCGCGCTGGTCTCGACGGCGTGAGCGCTCTTCCATTGGTTCATGCCCTCGACGCGGCCGCGATAAATCACGCCCTTGGTGTCGCAGAGCGTCACATTCGACGCGGTGAAGCCAAGCGACTTGGCGAGATCGAGACAGGCGATGCCGGCGGCGCCCGCGCCGTTGCAGACGAGTTTCGCGGTTTTTATGTCGCGGCCGGTCAATTGCAGCGCGTTGAGCATGCCGGCCGCCGAAATGATCGCCGTTCCATGTTGATCGTCATGGAAAACCGGAATATCCATCAGTTCGCGCAGCCGCTCCTCGATGATGAAGCACTCCGGAGCCTTGATGTCCTCAAGATTGATGCCGCCAAAGGACGGCCCGAGATAGCGGACGGCGTCGATGAACTTCTCGACGTCCTTCGTGTCGACTTCGAGGTCGATCGAATCAATATCGGCGAATCGCTTGAACAGCGCCGCCTTGCCCTCCATCACCGGCTTGGCCGCAAGCGCGCCGAGATCGCCGAGACCCAGGATCGCCGTACCATTGGTGATGACCGCGACCATGTTGCCCTTGATCGTGTAATCGTAGGCGAGCGAGGGGTTTTGCGCGATGGCGAGGACGGGCGCCGCGACGCCGGGGGAATAAGCGAGCGAGAGATCGCGTTGGGTCGCCATCGGCTTGGTGGCGACGATCGCGAGTTTCCCCGGTCGCCCGCGCGAATGAAACAGCAGGGCTTCCTTGTCCGTGAAAACGGGGCGCTCTTGCGCCGGGGGCCGCGATTCCGTCATGATCCACAATCTGTTGAGCCGCCGCGTGTTGCGGCGCGGCGACCTTATTCATAGCGGATGCGATTGCACAAGCCCGTTCGCCGATACTAGGATTCTCGATCGTGGCGCGTTATTGAGCGAGGTCGAACCAAAGTCGTGAACCCAGTGAAAAATCTCGGTGCGTCGGCCGCCATAACCTATTGGTTGTTCATTTTGTTTTCCGTCGGCGGCGCCAATGCGGACGCGCTCCTCGCCGCGGCCGAGGACGGCCCTTGCTCGCTAGCGCAAACGACACCCGTCAACGTCGCCCTCGTCGACGAGGACTTCGACCTGCTGCTTGACGACGGGCGGCGCGTCGCGATCGCCGGCCTGGACTTCCCTCTTCCGGAAAGCGGCACCGCGAAATCGCGTGAACTGGCCTTGCGTCGGCTTTCGGGCTGGCTGGTCGGCGAGCAGGTGTTTCTGGGTGTGCTCGGGCCGGAGCTGGATCGGTGGGGCCGTTCGCCTGCGCAAGCCATCGCCGCCACGGATGGCGCGCCCGACGCGCCGCTCGTCTCGGTCGGCGCCGCCCTGCTGGCGGAGGGGCTGGCGCGCTTTCGTCCCGATCCGTTGGCGGAGCCTTGCGCGGCGTCCTATCTTAAGGCCGAAAGCTTGGCGCGTGACAGCAATCTAGGGGTTTGGGCGAGCGATCCGGTGCTGGAGATCCCGGCCGACGCCGGGGCGCCCGCCTCCGCGCTGACGGGCAAAACAGGCATGACGGTCGTCTCGGGCGTCGTTCGATCGATCGGCGAATCGCGTGGCGCGATATATTTGAACTTTGGCCGAAACAGCGACTTCGCCGTTGTGATTTCTAAACGGAATGCGGCTATATTCGCCCAAAATGGCATCATTCCCCAGACGCTCACTGGGCGACGCATTCGCGTGCGAGGCTTGATTGAAACGAATTACGGACCGCGGATGGAGATTGCCGCCCCTGAGGAGCTCGAGCTTCTGGGTTCCGCCGCGAGACGCTGAGCAACGCAATCGCGGCTTGCCAACGCGCGGCTTGTCGCGGGGATTGACGCTCGCCTGCCTGCTCGGATTCGCGATTCTCGGCGGTTGCGCCCAGTTGGAGCAACAGGGGCAGCTTTTCCAACCGGCGCCCGGGCCGGTGGCGCACCCGGCGCAGGCCGCGCCCCGCGTCGACAACCGAAATTCAGTCCAGCACAAGGAACTCATCGCCCAGTTCGGCGGCGAGTATCGCGCGCCCGCCGCAGAAGCCTATCTCGACGGCATTCTGGCGAAGCTGGCCGGCGCCAGCGACCTGCCCAACCAAACCGCTTACAAGGTCACGATCCTTAACACCCCGGTCGTTAACGCCTTCGCGCTGCCTTCCGGCAATCTCTATGTGACCCGTGGACTCCTGGCGCTCGCCGGCGACGCTTCCGAGGTCGCGGCGGTGATGGCGCATGAGATCGGCCATGTGACGTCGCACCACAGCGCGCTTCGCGCCGAGCGCGAACGCGAGGCCGCCATTATCTCCAAGGCCGCCGAGGTCATTCAAAACAAGCAAAAGGGCGAAGAGATACGCTCCTCGCAGCGAATGTCGGTGGCGAGCTTTTCCCGCCAACAGGAGTTGGAGGCCGACGCCATCGGCGTGCGGGTAATCGCTCACGCCGGTTACGACCCATATGGGGCGTCGCGTTTCCTGACCGCGCTTGGCAAATCCTCGGAACTGCGCGCCGCGCTCTACAGCAAGAAAAAATCCTCGATGGAGTTCGATATTCTTTCAACTCACCCCTCCACCCCCGATCGCGTGGCGCGAGCGGTCGCGGCGGCGCGGCAGATCGGAGCGCCGGGAATCGGCCGGCGGGATCGCGAGGGTTATCTCGAGGCGATATCCGGCGTGGCGTTCGGAGACGATCCGGCCGAGGGCTATGTGCGCGGCCGCAAATTCACGCATCCGCGATTGGGATTCACCTTCAACGCGCCCGAAGGCTTTATTCTCGAAAATTCGTCGGAGGCGGTTTTCGGCGTGCGAGAACGCGAGAACGAGGCGTTGCGTCTCGACAGCGTGCGCGCGCCGGTGTCGCAATCGCTCGAGAGTTACGTGGGGTCGGGATGGGTCGACGGCTTGTTGCAATCGTCGATCCATCGCATCGACATCAATGGCCTGCCTGCGGTGACCGCCTCGGCTCGCGCTGGCGAATGGAATTTCAGGCTCGCGGTGATTTAGCTGGACTCGGAGGTCTATCGCCTTATTTTCGCGGTCCGCTCGCTCAATGAGGACGCGGAGCGTCGATTCGACGCGTCGATCATGAGTTTCCGCCGTCTCACCGCCCAAGAGGCGCGCGACGTGCGCGGCCTCAAGATCGCCATAGTGACAGCCGGCTTTGGCGATAACGTCGAGTCAATGGCGGCGCGGATGGTTACACCCAACCGGCCCGCCGAATATTTCATGTTGCTGAATGGGCTCGATCCCGGCGCGTCAACGCTGATCCCGGGAGAACGTTACAAGATTGTAACGGAATGAGCGGGAGGCGGCCCGGAACCATTCCAGTCCGGCGCGGTTAGATACTTAGAAGAACTTTAACGGGCGTCGCAGTCGAGGCTCGTCAAGAGGCGCTTTGCCCTTTGGTAGGAGTCGCCAATGGCTTATTTGCCCGGAATAAATCGCGACCTTTTGAAAGCGGCGACGGCCGCGCCGTTTCTCGAAAGAGACGAGGAGAAAATGCTTGCCGTCGCTTGGCGCGAGCATCAGGACAAGGCAGCCCTGCATCAGCTCACTCAAGCTCATATGCGCTTAGTCCTATCACTGGCGGCGCGCTTTCGACATTATGGACTGGCCGCCGCCGATCTGGTTCAAGAAGGTCACATAGGGCTGCTGGAGGCGGCGGCGCGCTTTGAACCAGAGCGAGAGGTTCGCTTTTCCACCTACGCGACTTGGTGGATTAGAGCATCCATTCAAGATTACGTCCTGCGCAATTGGTCTATAGTGCGCGGCGGGACCAGTTCCGCTCAAAAGGCGCTGTTTTTCAATTTGCGGCGCTTGCGCGCTCGCCTGGCTCTCGATGGCGACAGCGCAAACTCTGGTCGAGCCTTCCAGACCATCGCCGACAATCTCGGCGTGTCGCGCGCGGACGTCGAACTTATGGATTCGCGGCTGGGGAGTGGCGACGCCTCGCTGAACGCCCAAATTCTGGACGCCGAAGCAAGCGGTTCAAGCGAGCGCATGGATTTCCTCATGGACGAGGGCCCGCTGCCCGATGAAATCGTCGAGGAGACGCTGGACCGTGATCGTCGCGCGCGCTGGCTGAAGGACGCCCTGGCAGTCTTGAATGAACGGGAGTTGCGGATCGTGCGCGACCGCCGCCTGAATGAAACGCTTGTTACGCTTGAAGCCCTTGGCGATCAGCTCGGCATTTCCAAGGAGCGCGTACGCCAGATTGAGAATCGCGCGCTGGGCAAGCTTCGCAAGGCGTTGGCGCAGCAGACGGGTCGGCTGGAACCGGTATGAACTCGGCCGCCTTCCACAAAAACGCCGCCCCATCGGGTCAGCGTTTTTGTGGGCCGCAACAATCCTTACGCGGCGCGATCAACGTCGGAATCGTCCCGAAGTTCGACGTCCGCCTTAACGCCGCGACGCGGTCCCTTCAACAGGAAAGACTCGATCACTTTGAGAGCCTCGGAGTCAATCAGGCGGCGCACTGCGGAGATCTCCCGCGCCATACGGTCAAGGGCGGCCTCGTAAAGCTGCCGCTCGGAGTAAGATTGCTCTGGCTGTGTATCAGAACGAAACAGGTCTCGGACCACCTCGGCGATCGTGATGAGATCGCCGGAATTTATCTTCGCCTCATATTCTTGGGCGCGGCGCGACCACATGGTGCGTTTAACCCGCGCCCGACCGCTCAAGGTGGAGAGCGCTTTATCGACAATCTCCGCATCGGCCAGCTTGCGCATCCCCACCGCCGAAACCTTGGCCGTCGGCACCTTAAGGATCATTTTGTCCTTAATGAAGCTGACGACGAAAAGCTCCAAGGAAAATCCGGCGACCTCTTGCACTTCGATTCCTATGATCTGGCCGACGCCGTGCGCTGGATAAACGATGAATTCGGTTACCTTGAAGCCCGATTTGTGGCCGCCCGCGCGCGGTTTGATTCCGGCGGCGGCCTTGACGGCTGGCATCGTGGATTTCGCCACGGTGGTTTTTGCTTGAATCGGCGCATCTTGCGCGGTGGGGGGAACCTGCATGCTTGCAAGGGCCTTCGCTGCTGTGTCGGGGATGTTTTTTTCCACTTGGATAGATTTGCTCGCAACTGGAGTTGTCGGCTCTGTCATCGCCGTCCGCCTGTCGGCGACGCGCGCGGACGGATTCACGACGGGGTTCTGTGTGGAGATTTCTCGCGATTTCGCCTGTTGCGCGCCTTTCTCTCGTGTATTGCTCGCGACCTCGCCATCGACGAGCCGCGTCGGCCTGCTGCTTTGTGTCGTCCCTCCCATGTCGCTCGTCCGAATCGCCGCCGAAGAATCGATTTTCTTGCCACCACTCTTGTTCGCCGCCTTCGGCGCGGCCTTTGTCGCGAACGCCGCCGTGGACCGTGAGGACGTCGCCTTGGCTGAAGCGCTCCCTTGGGTTCTTGTCTTAGCCCGGGCAACCGCCTTATTAGCGGTGCTCCTTTTCGCGGCGACCTTCACCGTGGACTTGGCGGCGGACTTGGCTACGCTCTTCACTGCGGCGGCCCTCCTCACCGCAGTCTCGGCTGTCTTCGCCGCGCTCTTCGCCGATTTGCTCGCGCTTGGCTTTGTCGTCTTCGCGACGGCGTTCCGAGACGCGCTTCTCGGTCGCTCGGCGCTCTTGCTGGACATCGCGGATTCCGTCCTCTCGCGCGCTCTTTTGGTCGACCCGGTTTTCGAACTCGCTGATTCTCTGTTCGTCTTGGCGGCGCTTTTCTTTGCGGCGGCCCCTCGACGTTGGGCGGACTTCGTGCTCTTACCGACTTTCCTGATCGACGGCATACGCGTCATACTCCCTTGTCGTCCCGCGTTGGAGACGGGACTAACCTTGCGCCGGCCGCTCGCCATCGCGATCCCACCACACCTTCACGGGCGCTTTGCCAGCGCCACATGGCGAAAACTGAAACGCGCGGACCCCAAACTCGGTCGGAAGAGGTTTTTCGACCGCCCCTAAATCTTTTTGGCGAAAGTTGCCGACATACCAAAGAGCTCGACTTGCTAACGCGTCCTCGCGACGCGCGTACCGTATTCGAGACATAACCGCGATGAACAACGGGCTTGCTCTTTATTCACTCCATATATATCACCATATTTGGTCAAAATCAAAGGCGATTGACGCATCACGCGGAGTGGGTAACGTGCGCCTTTCCCCGACCCCTTTATAAAATATGGCAATTTGCCCATATTAACCTACCGTAAATTGTTTTTTACGGAGGTGTCTCGCATTGACGTCGCAACCTCAATCGCCCTCTCCAGGCTCTGGTGAGAACCATGCATCGAATTTGCCTGGTTTGCCATCCCACTCCTTCGCGTCGGCGGGAGCTTCACGCTTGATAGTTATATTTGGCCAATTTTGCGCATAGTCGGCATTCAGTTTCAGCCATGTCTCAAGATCCGGTTCGGTGTCGGGCTTGATGGCTTCGGCGGGACATTCAGGCTCGCAGACTCCGCAGTCGATGCATTCGTCGGGATGAATGACCAACATATTAGCCCCTTCGTAGAAGCAGTCCACGGGACAAACCTCGACGCAGTCCATATACTTGCATTTGATGCAATTTTCCGTCACGACGTAAGTCATTGGGGACTTTCCTGTTCTCAGGGTCGCTTGCTAACGCCTTTGCATTTCCGATGCAAGCGAGACATGAAGACATCGGCGTTGCTCCGACGCCGTTAGGCCTTCCCGACAAGCGCTAGCCCCCGCGACGGCGAATCGATAAGCTTATGATGGAAAAGCACGCCCCGCTCATGGCCAATTTGGCGCTCCGGATGACCGCCCGCGCGCTCTTGCTGGGCGAACGCGTCGACACCGGCGGCCTGGAGCGCGCGGACCTAGTTTCGACCGCCCCCTTGGCCTTCCATACCGGGCAGGCCGGCTTCGTCGGTACTGTTTAAATTTGGGGTCGCGGTGCTGTTCGGACTTTCTCCGCTCGAGGAGGACGAGGTGCTGGGGCAACTCGGCGCCCGTGTCACCGGAAAGGTTTCTCGGAGCGACGACGAGACGCTGGTGCTGGAGCAAATGCCCGAAAGCGAGGAGAAGCCGCACGCCAACGGTCACCTCCCCGTGCGAGATCTCACCGGGCCGCGTTTACTAGTGATTGCCGACGCACTGGCGAAAAGCGTCGCCTTGGCGCGCGATGAGCGGCGTGTCAACGCGGTGTTCGACACGATCGAACCCTTCGCCGTGACATTGGCCAGCACCGGACGCCCTCCCTGGAAACGCCGAGCCATGCTTGAGCTGATTGGCCAAACCTTGCTGGTGCAACATCGCGTGTCCGGCCGCGTGGCCGTGGAGGACAAGCCGGATGTTCTGTGGGACCGACCCGATCTCGAACGCCTCTACGCACGATTGGAGGATGAATACGAACTCGCCGAGCGGGGCCGAACCCTCAAGGCCAAGCTTGATGTCATTGGCGAAACGGCTCGCGCATTCACCGAGATCATCGACGCCGACCGGTCCGTGCGGCTGGAGTGGACCGTCGTGATTCTTATTCTCGCCGAGATCATCCTTTCCCTGGCGCAGATGTTTTGGGTGCGCTCGGGTCACTGACCCTGCGTCGCGCTTATCGAAAGAGATTTTGGGACCATCCGAAACGGCAAGACTCCAGGGCGGCTAAAGCCTGTCCCTCGACGTCGGCGCCCTCCAGCCATGCGAACCCAGGCAGTTGATGCCTGGCGAAGGTGACTTGGCGCTTGGCATATCGGCGGGTGTCACTCTTTCCGCGCGAGATGGCATTCTCGAGCGAAAGACGTCCCTCGAGGAAATCGAGCAGATGCGGAACGCCATGCGCGCGCATGACGGGCAGCGAGGGATCGAGGCGGCGCGAGCGCAGCGTTTGCGCTTCCTCCAGCGCTCCAGCCTCGATCATCTGATCGAAGCGCGCGTCTATTCGGGCGCATATGGTCGGTCGAGGCGGCGCGATGAAAAACGCCGGACAACGCGACGCATCCAGCAATGGCTCGGCGCAAACCCGCTGAAATTGCGCCAACGGTCGTCCCGTGGCCTCGAAGACCTCGAGGGCGCGCTGGATACGTTGAGGATCGCTGTCGCGAATCCCCGAGGCGGTTTCCGGATCCAGTCTGGTCAGTTCCGCATGCAATTCGCGAGGTTCGCGTCCGCGCGCCCACTCGCGCACTCGCGCCCGCGTTTCCGCCGGCACGGCGGGGACATCGGACAGGCCGCGCAGAGCCGCTTTAAAATAGAGGCCCGTGCCGCCAGCGACCACCGCCATGCGTCCGCGCGTTTGCAGTTCCTGCAACTCGGCGGCGAACGCCTCGAGCCAGCGACCGACCGAGTAGTTTTCCGCGCCATCGACGGTTCCAAAAAGTCGATGCGAAGTGAATTGTTCTTCTTCCAACGTCGGTCGCGCGGTGAGGATCCTTAAGTCTCGGTAGACTTGCATCGAATCCGCGTTGACGATAGTGGCGTCAAATTCTCGCGCGATGCGTTGGGCCAGCGCGGACTTGCCGGAAGCGGTGGGTCCCGCGATGAGAATGGCGCGCGACGGCGTCGAGTTTTTCGTCATGCGCCTATTCGCGGCGAAAGGCGCGGAATGTCAAAAAATATTGCCTCGCATGTAGCGACTTGCGTCACGGAGCCGAGTGCGACCTTCCCGTTGGGCGTCGCGACGCGCGCTTGTCGCGGCCGGAATGGCGTCGATCGGGTCGTGACGGCCTGAAGCCCCGGGATTGCCGGGTAAACCTTGCTTTTGGACGATTTGGGACTGTCGGTCCTCGCCGAAGCCGAGCAGTGCGAACTTCTCGATGTTCCCGAAGATCGCCACCAACGCGCCGCGACCTTGGTCACCAGCCTGGTTCCTGTCGAACAATAGCATGAGATCATCGGCAATCCGACGCTCGGCGACGCCGTTTCGACCGGCTCGACCACAACGCCCATTGGCTTCCCGTGGCGAGAAATAGCATGCGTAAGCTCTAGACCAAAAAACGCCCGCACGCACTCAGCATCCATGGAATGCGCAGCCCATATCGCGCTGTCTCGGGTTACGCTGTTAGCCGCGCCTGTCGGCGCGCGCCTTCGTTTCGACGAGGTATCCGTCAACCGGCTGGAAATCGCCGGGGCAAAATCGACTGGAAGAATCATTCCACCCATTCAAGGCGCCTGGGCAAGGGCGAGATACTGAGCGGGCTGCCTTTCCTTCGCAGCCGCGCTGGCGATTGGCGACGGCGGTAATTGTTGGCGTCGCTTATCACGCCAAACCCCTCGTCGAGGCGAGAAACCGCGCTCGACTGAACCGCGCTGACCCCAACGCGCCAGTGTTCGCGCAAAAGTTTTCGCGCGAGGCGTTCCTTGGAAGTTGAGGGAGCGACCGGCGCCCGCCCCCTCACTCCAGCGGCAAGGCCACGAAATGCGTGTCGCCGTGGCCGTTGGCGACGATGAGGAGCGCGGTCTTTTTGCCGGAATCCTTAAGCGCCTTGATTTTCTTCACGGCGTCGGCGGGATCGGAGACCTGCTCTTGATTGATTTCAAGCACGATTTCGCCCGCCTGGAGGTGTTTTTCTCCCGCGTCGGAGCGAGGATCGACCTTCGTGATCACCGCACCCGATTTGACCGCCTCCTTGATTTGGAAACGGTTGCGCAATTCGTCCGAAAGCCTCGATAATTCGAGCCCGAGCGCGGTCTGCGTGACAGGCTTCTCGCTCTCCCGGACATCACCGTTGTCCCGCGCGGCGGCCTTCTCGCCGTCCTCGAGTTCGGCCAAGCTTAATCGTCTTGGTTTGTTCCTTGCCATCGCGCATGACAACCAAATCCACATCCTTGCCGACCGGCGTCGCCGCCACGAGCTTTGGCAAATCACGCGACTCCTTGATCGGCTTGCCGTCGAATTTGACTATGACGTCACCGGCCTTCACATCGGCGTGCTTGGCCGGCCCGCGATCGTCGACGCCCGCCACGAGAGCGCCGCGAACCGCTCCAAGGTTAAGGCTTTCGGCTATGGCGTCGTCGATGTTCTGAATGCGCACGCCGAGCCAGCCGCGCCGGGTCTCGCCGTATTTTTGCAACTGCTCGATGACCGGCTGCACGGTATTGGCCGGAGTGGCGAAGCCGATGCCGACGGAGCCGCCGGATGGCGAAAGGATCGCCGTGTTGATGCCAATGACCTCACCGTCCATGTTGAACAGGGGACCGCCCGAATTGCCCTTGTTGATCGCGGCGTCCGTCTGAATGTAATTATCATAGGGCCCGCTCTCGATGTTGCGGTTGCGCGCCGAAACGATGCCCGCCGTCACCGATCCGCCAAGACCGAATGGATTGCCGACCGCGATGACCCAGTCGCCAACCCGAGCCTTATCGCTATCGCCGAACTTGACCGCTTTCAGGGGCTTATCCGGTTTTACCCGCAAAACCGCGACATCGACCTTCGTGTCCTTGCCGAGCACCTCAGCTTTTAACTTCTGGCCGTTGGTGAGTATCACCGTCACCTCGTTCGCGTCGGCGATGACATGGTTGTTCGTGATGACGATGCCCGAGGCGTCGATGACGAATCCCGAACCGAGAGATCCAGGTTTCCTCGGGTGCGGTGGTTCCGGCGCGTTCTGACCGTGTTGTTGCTGCTGGCGCCGGAAGAACTCCTCGAACAGGTCGTCGAACGGAGCGCCCGGTGGCAGGCCGGGCGCGCCCTCGGCCCCCTTGACATGACGGGCTTCGGTTTGGATCGCGGAAATATTGACCACCGAGTCGGAGACTTGAGCCGAAAGATCGGCCAGTGAATCGGGCCCCTTGGCGCCGGCTGGCGCGAGCGTCAGGAAAACCGCCGCGATTCCGCTCAGCAGGGCGGTGATTGTGGCGCGAACAACGCAGGCCATGTTTTTCTCCCAGTAGAGAGTCAGATTCCATTCAGGACGCAGCCGTACCTCACCAAGCGCGGCTAAATCAATGTTTTTGTGACGTTGGACGCGCTAATGTTTCTTGTCCTGTTCGTCCTGCGCCGCCCCGTTCGCGCCCAAGGTTTTTTTTTGCCCCCCCGGCGCCCCAAAAAAACGGAAAAAGTCGGAGCGCGGACCTATCAGAAAGCGCGTGTCGCCTGATTTAAAGGCGACTTCATAGGCCTGCATCGAACGATAAAAGGCGAAAAAATCTGGATCCTTGCCGAAAGCTTCCGCGAAAATCCGGTTACGTTCGGCGTCGCCCTCGCCCTTGGTTTGGTCGGCCTGGCGTTGCGCCTCGGCTTTCAGGACGATCACGTCCCGATCCGCCTTGGCGGTGATCTTTTGCGCCTGCTCCGCTCCTTGAGCGCGATACTCCGCAGCCTCGCGGGCTCGCTCGGTCTGCATGCGGCCAAAGACCTTTTCGGAAATCTGCTGCGGTAGATCAACCCGTCTGATGCGAGCGTCGACAATCTCGACGCCGAATTTATGCGCTTCGAGATTCGCCTGTTCCCTGATCTTGACGATCAGGGCGGCGCGTTCGTCGCGCACGATCTGCTGCTGATTGGCCTCGCTCAGCACACGCCGCACCGCGGAGTTGAGCACCGAGGCAAGTTGGTTGTTGGCTCCGAGGATTCCGCCGACGGTCTGATAAAACCGGAGCGGGTCGACGATTTTATATCGGACGAAGCTGTCGACTTCGAGTCGCTGATTGTCGGAGGCCAGCACTTCCAGGTTGGGACTTTCGGCGGAGAGAATGCGGCTATCGAGAAACACCACGTTCTCGATGAAGGGAATTTTGAAATGCAAGCCGGGATTGGTGATGAGGCCACGCCCGGCGACCGGCTCCCCGAGTCTCAATACGATCGCTTGTTCGGTCTGCGAAACGGTGAACAGGGCGCCGCCGCCGAGAATCACGGCGACAAGCAGTAATAACGCGACAAGGAAGGGGAGGCTTTTCATTTGCGGGCTCCGCCCTGGAAGGGCGCGAAAGCGGGAAGGGGAACGAAGGGAGAAACGCCGCTCCCCTGCTGCTCGTCGAGGATCACTTTATCGGCTCCACCCAGCACGCGCTCCATCGTTTCGAGATAGAGACGCTCGCGCGTGAGCGCCGGCGCCCGTTTATACTGCTCGTATATCTGGTTGAAGCGCGATGCTTGGCCTTGCGCCTCGGCGACGGTCTGCTCGCGATACGCCTCCGCCTCCTGAAGAATGCGGGCCGCGGCTCCTCGCGCCTCCGGCACGACGCGATTCGCATATGCGTCGGCCTCGTTGCCGAGGCGCTGCAAATCCTGCTGGGCCGCGGTGACATCCCGGAAGGCGGTGATGACCTGGGCTGGCGGATCGACCGACAACAGCAGGACCTGTACGACCTGCACGCCGCTGTGGTAGCTATCCAAGATTTTCTGCATCAGCGCTTGGCATGCCGGCTCGATCAGCTTGCGGTCGGCGGTGAGGATCTTTTGTATTTGTGATTGCCCGACGATTTCGCGCATCGCGCTTTCCGCCACCGCCTTGACGGTGATCGCGGGTTCGAAGATGTTGAACGCGAAATCCTCGGGATGGGCGGGATCGATCTGCCAAATCACGCGGAATTTGACATCGGCGATGTTTTCATCGCCGGTTAGCATCAAGCTTTCCTCGGGCGCGTCCGGTGTCTGCGGCGCGACGCGCCGGCGGCTCGACGACGCGTCGTCGCGAAAACCGATTTCAATGGCGTTGCGGTCGGTGACTGCCAGCTTGATCACCGAACCGATCGGGCTTGGCAGATTGTAATTGAGGCCGGCCTGGGTCTTGCCTTGGTATTTGCCAAAAATGAGATTGAGGCCGATTTCATTGGGGCCGACGGTGTAAAATCCGGACAATAGCCAAGCTAAAACAGTCAAAAGCGCCAGAATCGCCGCGCCGCGACCGCCAAATCCGCTTGGCAGAATTTGCTTGAGACCTTCTTGACTGCGACGCAAAAACTCTTCGAAGTCCGGCGGCGTTCCACCTCCTCCGGCGCCCCAGGGTCCACCTTTTTGTCCCCAAGGATCGTTGTTCTGATTGCGTGGTCCGCCTTGATCGCTCCAGGGCATTTTATCTCTTCTGGTTATTGTCGACGAAAAACGTAAATCGACGATCGACTCTTTCCGCCGCGCCGACATCTCTTCCGCTTCACGGTTCCGTCACGAATGTCCAATTTGCAATATAAGTCTCCGCCGCGCGAATAAAAACCTCGATGAACCGGCATAACGGTTTAAAGTCGAGATTCACGCGCCGTTCCCACGCGAGCCCACATCCAAACGGAAAATGTCGAGTCCCGGCGCGGGGAGCCGCTGGAGAGTTGCGGCATCTAGCCTTATTGGGCGTCGTTTACGTGCCCCTTTTTGCATTCATCCCGGAATGTCTTGCGCTTCCTGCCGTGCAATTTTCGCGCGTCGGCTTTTTTCGAGCATTCCAACGATTGCGCGGACTGCGCATGCTTTCCGGAGGCGGATGGGGTCGCCGGGGCGGCCGGCGTGGCGGCGTCGGGAGCGGCGGCCGGCGCCTGCGCGGAGGCGCCGCTTGTCAGCAGCGCCGATGCGAAACATATGGCAATCAGTTTTCCAAGCGTTTTCATTTTCTTGACCTCTTCTAACCGCATGCGCCAGGTGATATCCCGCTTATCACTCGAATTGGACCTCGGTGGCCGTCGCCCCGCGCCTTGTATGATATCGAGACACATTCGCGCGAATTTGACGCGATTGGCAAGAAAATTTGGATTTGTCGCGCCGATTTGATCGAATCGAGGCCCGGCTCCCGGTTATTCTCGACGCGAAATGTGAACAATATGATCGGCGCGGGGCCGAGAGCCGGGGAATATCGCCATGTCGATAGTTCCGCGAATGATGGAGGCCGCTCATTCATCGTCATCGCGAGCCTCGAAAAATGGCGCGGCGCGCCTTCGTGCTCGCGCTATGCGCGTTGGCGGGATTTCCACGATTGGCGCGCGCCGAACCACCGTTCAGGGACTCGCCCGTTCCGCCGCCCGCTGACGGCTATGCGCGCGCGCTCCTGGCATTCACGGAAGTGGAACCTTTCCGGCTTGTTGTCTGGCGGCCCAAGACGCCGAGCGGAATTTTGCTGATCGACGCCGAGGAGGAGCCCAAAAAAACGCCGGGAACCGCTCAACCCGACATTCTGGCGGTCGCGCGCGCCCGTGGAATGACGATATTGTTCTTGGGCGCGTTCCCGGATGCGCCATCGGGCCCCTGGGAATTTTCTCGAGAAAAGATTTTAGAGATGGTGATCGCGCGGTCTCGGTCTTCCTTGGCGGCAAAAAAAGTGATCGGAATCGGATCAGCGGGCGGCGCCAATTTCTTGTCGCGGTTCGCGACCAAAATCCGCGGGAAGCCGATTGACGCGCTGCTGCTTCTCGACAATTCGCCCTTGCCCCCGCTCGGCGAGGACACGCCATTTCTTATCGAGACATGGGGATCCGAAGCCTATTGGAGGCATGCGCCTCGACTGGCGGGTAGCCTCGCGAGCGCGCCAGAAAATCGGCGACTTTTCTTCGTCGCGGGCGGCGGGAGACCGCTTGTGTCGGACGCCAATTGCGCATTGCCGGCAAATCGCCGCTCCATGGAGCCCGCGCGGCGCGCCCTGCTCGTCGCGCTGGACGATTATTTGCGAGGCGGTCCGCCGCCGCCGCGGTCGCGCATGGCGGAGCTCGCCACGGCTAAGGGGCTGACTTGGCCAAAAATCCCGAAACTCCCGATGCCGGGGGCAGATGACCGGCGGGTTCCCAAGATTGATTTCGGACGGAAATGAGATAGGCGGGCTACGCCTGCCGGATCAGGCGCTGCCTATCGCCACGTTCACGGGTTGGAACGCGCCAATTGATAAAGCGAAGGGGGATTGCGCGCTTGGCGCGCGACTGCCCTTTCCGGCGTCCCGCGCCGCGCGGGAAGCGAGTGGAGACCCGCGACAGTCTCTCCCCGAGCGCTATGGTTCGCGCGCCTATTATGTTGGCGCCTTGCGCTCCGTCGCCGACAAGCTGGTGAAGGAGCGTCTATTGCTGCCGTCGGACGCGGACGCCTATGTGACGGCGGGCAAGGCCGCGCCGTTTTGACAAGCGCTGACGCGCCCGCCGCCCGCCGCGCGTCGCTTTGCAATTCGGCCGCTTGAAAACGAAGCCGCCCTAAGGCATATAAGCCGCTTCGCGCCAACAGAGAAGCGCGGGCGTGGAGACGTGGCCGAGAGGCTGAAGGCGACGGTTTGCTAAATCGTTATAGGGGAAACTCTATCGTGGGTTCGAATCCCACCGTCTCCGCCAAGGGCTGTTTTTAATCGAAATTTTACAGATAGATATTATATTTCAAGCGGTTCCGTTCTGGCGATGTATACAGAACGGATATACAGAACATGGCCACGAGAATGGCGACCCCCAGTCTGAATCCGAAGACCCGTGTGTACTATTTCCGCAAGGCCGTCCCCGCGCGCCTGCGGGACCAGATCAACAAGTCCGAGGTCGTGCGCAGCCTCCGCACCAAGGATCCCGCCGAGGCGAAGATCCGGTTCCTCGCGGTCGCCGCTGAGGTCGAAGCGGATTGGGCGGCCCGGATCCCCGGCAAGCCTCGGCTGAACTTCGAGCAGATCAGTGCATTGGCGGGCGAATTTTACCATTGGCTGATGGGGAAGCACCTGAAGAATCCCGGCTCCGCCGCCAAATGGCAGGCGGAAGTCGACAGGGAACGGCGAAGGGATGCGCGGAAAGGCAACGTTCCCGCCTTGCACGCGTTGGCCAACATCTCGATGTATCTGCGCGAGGTCGAGATTTTCCTCAAGGAGACCAAGATCGTGATCGACGACAACGACCTGTTCCCGCTGGCCCAAGCGGCCAGCATAACGGGCCAGCAGGCCAAGGAGGATCTGGCCAAATACGTGAGGAACCGCTCGAAGCCCGAGGCCCCCGACTTCCCGGAATGGAAGCCCGAGGAACCGGCGCTGCAATCCATCGGCAAGCCGCTGACCGTGGAGGCGCACTTCGAGAAGTTCGCGACGGATAAGGTCCTCGGGCCGGGGACGAGGAAGCGCTGGAAACCCCTGCTCGAGAAGCTCGCGGCGCACGTCGGTTCGAAGGACCTCTCGCGGGTCACGAAGGTCCAGCTCGTGGACTGGAAGGACGCGCTCCTCAAGGAAGAGATCCAGCTCGTCACCATCTGCGACAGCCATCTGTCCGCCGCGCGAAGCTTATGGAATGGCCCGCCCCTCCGTCCGGCGTTGTAGCTTCGCCGGAGACTCAAACCGGAGGGACGAATCATGAAGGTTTCCGTGCTCGGCATTGATCTTGGCAAGAATGTTTGCAGCATCGTCGGCCTCGACGAAATTGGCGCGGTCGTTTTGCGTCGGCGCGCAAAGCGAGAGACGCTGATCAATCTGGCCGCGAAGCTGCCGCCTTGCATCGTCGCGATGGAGGCATGTTGTGGCGCGCATCACCTTGGCCGCCTGTTTGCGAACCAAGGACATGATGTCCGGCTGATGTCGCCCGAATATGTACGGCCCTATGTCAAGGCGCAGAAGAACGATGATCGTGACGCGGAAGGAATCGCCGAAGCCGCGACGCGTCCAACCATGCGTTTCGTCGAGGTGAAAGCCCAAGAACAGCTCGACATACAGACGCTCCATAGATCAAGAGACCGTTTGGTCGCGGAACGAACCGCTTTGATCAACCAGTTGCGTGCGATCCTATTGGAACGAGGAATTATTGTTCCGCAAGGCAAAAGGAAGCTTGAACAATATCTTACGGCTTTTGTGGAAGAGCCAGAGGGGATGCGATTGAGCCCACGGATACGAATGCTGCTCGCCGACGTTCGGGGGCAATGGCTGGAACTCGATCGACGCATTGCCGTCTTCGATAAGGAGTTTGCGGCCTTCGCGAAGCAAAGCGAAGACGCAAGGCGATTGACCACGATTCCTGGCGTCGGCGTGACGATTGCTTCGGCGTTGATCGCCGCTGTCGGAAACGCGGAAACCTTCGAGCACGGTCGTGATCTGGCGGCGTGGTTGGGGCTTGTTCCTCGCCAATCGACCACCGGCGGCAAGCCCAGGCTTCTGGGCATCAGCAAACGGGGCAACAAATACTTGCGTAAATTGTTGATCCATGGAGCACGGGCGGCGCTTCCGCACATCGCCGAACGCGACGCGGCTCTCGGTCGTTGGGCCAAGAATTTGCTCGCCCGCGTTCACAAGAATGTCGCCATCGTGGCCTTGGCGAACAAGCTGGCGCGGATCGCTTGGGCGGTGCTTCGGCGCGGTGAAAAATTCACCGCCAACGGCTTGCTTCTGGCGGCATAGGCATTGGTTGCTCGGCGAATAATGCGCTGATCAGCCGACGATGTTTGCGGGTGGTGAAAGCGAGATGGCCTAACAGTCGAATGGCGTTCCGGAAACCTGGTTTAAAAAACGGCGCTCGACGCCGAGAAGCTTATGAGGACCGGAACGCGCGTATCTCCATCTTGGCCCGAGGCTTTGTCCTCAAGGCCGGATACGTTGCTGCAGACTGATCAAGCGCCGCTCTCGATAAAACTGCTTGCAGACGGGGCGGGCCATACGTTTTTCAAGTGGGCCGTCTCCAATCTGATCATCGCCAAGAATCCCGCCGACGAGGTGGATATCGACTTCTCCCGCAAGAAGGACGAGCTGCGCTCGCCGGAGTTCACCGATGAGGAGGCGGATCTGATCCTGAGCGAAAGCCTGCGGAAGCCAGATTCGCGGGCGTCGCGGGAACTCAAGGACGCGAGGCGCTGGGTTCCGTGGCTCATGGCCTACAGCGGCGCGCGGGTGAACGAACTCACGCAGTTGCGCGGCGAGGACGTCTTTTCCCGAAGGATCGGCGACGACGAGGTCTGGATCATCAAGATCACGCCCGAGGCGGGCCGGGTCAAGAACCGCAAGGCCCGCGACGTTCCCCTGTATCCGCATATCGTCGAGCAGGGGTTCATCGATTTCGTGAAGAGCAAGGGACCGGGACCGCTCTTCTACAACCCTAGCCGGCGGCGCGGCGGCTCCGACGCCAATCCGCTGTACCAGAAGACCGGCGAAAGGATCGCCGAATTCGTCAGGAGCCTCGGCGTCACCGGCGTGCAGCCAAACCACGGCTGGCGCCACCGGTTCAAAAACGTCGCGCGCAAGGTCGGCATGCATCCCGAGGTCCGCGACGCCATCCAGGGCCATGTCCCGCGCACGGAAGGCGAGAAATACGGCGGAACGGTTCCCATCGAAGCGAAATGGCAGGAGATCCTCCGGCTGCCGCGCTACGACGTTTCCGAACCGGTCGGCCCGAAGCCGGTGACCGAGAGGACCAAGGACAAGAGCCGCAAGCGGAAGGAATCGGCGAAGCGGACGCATCAGCGTCGCGCCGCCGCGGAATAGGCGTCGCGATTCTCGGCGGGGAAGGATAAAGACCTCGATCCTTGTCCTCTCCGACCTGCATCTCGAGGAAAGGCCCTGCTGGCGGCTGCCCGACGAATTGCCCGACTTCGACGTCGCGGTGTTCGCCGGCGACATCGCCGAAACGCCGCGCGAGGCCATCAGGATCCTTGCGACGGCGACGGCGCTCGCCGGGCGTCCGGTTCTCTATGTTCCCGGCAACCACGAATTCTTCAGCGGCGAAATGGAAGCCCGGCTCGCGGAGGGGCGCGCCGCCGCGAGGGGCACGCCGGTCACCGTGCTCGATCGGAAAACGGTCGTCCTTGGCGGCGTAAGATTCGTGGGCTCCGTCCTTTGGAGCGATTACGCGCTCCAAGGCAATCCGGCGACGGGGGACTGTCCTGAATTTCGTGTGTGATCTGGGCACAATGGGAACGAAGGAGTTCTCCCATGGCCCGACGCAAGGAACCGAAAATCCCCGACGCGCTACTCGACCAGCTTTTGGCCGGCGCGGATGCGAAAACAGCGTTTGATCCCAATGGTTTGCTCGACGAGCTGAAGAAGGCGCTGGCCGAGCGGGCGCTGAACGCCGAGATGGATCATCATCTGACGACCGGCGAGCCCGGCAACAGCCGCAACGGCTATGGCAAAAAGACCGTGACGACCGACACGGGCCGGATCGAGCTGGAGATTCCGCGCGATCGGCAATCGAGCTTCGATCCGCAGCTCATCGCCAAATATCAGCGCCGTTTCCCTGGCTTCGACGAGAAAATCGTCTCCATGTATGCGCGCGGCATGAGCGTGCGGGAGATCGCCGGACATTTGCGCGATCTTTACGGCGTGGAGGTTTCGCCCGATCTGATCAGCGCCGTCACCGACGCCGTTCTCGACGAGGTCGCCGCGTGGCAGGGGCGTCCGCTCGAAGCCGTTTATCCGATCGTCTTCTTCGACGCGCTGCGCGTCAAAATCCGCGACGAGGGGCTCGTCCGCAACAAGGCCGTTCACGTCGCTCTGGGCGTCCGCGCCGACGGAACCAAGGAGATTCTCGGCCTCTGGCTCGAACAGAACGAAGGCGCCAAATTCTGGCTGCGCGTCATGAACGAGCTGAAAAACCGTGGCGTCGAGGATATTCTCATCGCCGTCGTCGACGGTCTGAAGGGCTTTCCGGAAGCGATCCTTTCCGTCTTCCCCGAGGCGCAGGTCCAGACCTGCATCGTGCATTTGCTGCGCAACAGCCTCGACTTCGTCTCCTACAAGGATCGCAAGGCCGTGGCTGCGGCGTTGAAAACCATCTATCGCGCCGACGACGCCACGGCGGGCGAAGCGGCGCTTGCGGCTTTCGAGGCCTCGGAATGGGGCAAAAAATATCCGGCGATCGGCCAGAGCTGGCGTAGGGCCTGGGGCGAGGTAGTTCCCTTCTTCGCCTTTCATCCCGACGTGCGGCGGCTGATCTACACCACCAACGCCATCGAGGCACTGAACTCGAAACTGCGTCGCGCCGTGCGCGCCAGAGGCCATTTTCCAACCGACGAGGCCGCGACGAAATTGCTGTTTCTGGTCTTGAACAAAAGCGAAAAAGAATGGACCATGCCCGCCCGTGAATGGTCCATCGCCAAAGCCCAGTTCGCTATTCTCTTCGGCGAGAGATTCACAAAGGCGATGAACTGACGATGTTCAACCGCCCAGACCATACACAGAATTTCTGACAGGCCCGGCGACGGCCATGGAGGTCGCCGCGACCGGCATGTGGGACCATCGTCTGATCAGGATCGCCGGTCCCACGGGCGAGGAACCGTTCACGCCGCGCCACGCCCTCGCGCGCCACCAAGGAGACATCGCCTTCGTCGAGCAGGAACTCGCGAAGCCCTTCGACGGCCCGACCGTCGTCGTCACCCACCACGCGCCGCATCGGCGATCCGTCCATGAAAAATATGCCGCCGCCGTGCTCAGTGCCGCCTTCGCGTCGGACCTGACGTCGACCATGGAGCGCGGCAGACCCGATGTCTGGATTCATGGCCACACGCATTTGTCGTGCGATTACCGCGTCGGCGCCACGCGAGTCGTCAGCAACCCCAAGGGATACGGGCCGCAGGTCCGGGGCGAGGTCAGGCAGAATATCGCCTTCGAGGAGACCTTCGTCATCAAGGTGTAGAGCGAACCGCTCGGCTCCAAAACCACGGAATCGCCCCAACGACAAAGCAGACGCGCTCGGAGCTTGCCGCTTGGCCTGTCGGACTGCAATATGCTGGTGCTGTTCGCTCGACAATAGAGAAATTTGCGATGACCACCGAGGATCTGCGAAAGCAGCACGAACTGTTGCTCAGCAAATGGCTCCATGAGGACGAACTGATCAATCACAGGCTCACGTGGTTGACGGTTTCGCAAACACTGTTATTCACCGTTTACTCGGCTCTGTATTACGCCGCTGCGACGGTGCATACGGCCATACTCCAGCACCCGCAGGCGGATGATCGACTCGACAACGCCAATAAGTTATTGGCGCGGATTGAGGAGGTCATTCACATCGTGCCATTCATCGGATTTTGGGTGAGCTTGCTGATACTGATCGCCGTGATCGCGGCGGTCTTCGCAATGGGTATCTTGAAGAGCCAACATAACGAGGCAATCCAAATCCCTCCTGCTGAAATCGCCAAACATTTCGGTTGGCATAGGCTTGGAATCTCGGATGCGACGACGCTCTTCGGCCTCGCTCCCCCGGTGATAATCCCCATGATTTTCCTTTACGTCTGGCTCAAATTTCTTCCGTGATGACCGGATTGATGCGGTTCAATCCGCAAACATTTCCCTGCGAACAGGTCGAGCACAGAGGCGGCAATGTGAAAGATGCCGACCCAGTCAATTCGCGCCGTGTCGCGTTCGGTTTCGCGCGCCGCGATCACCCCGCCCGCAGTCTCGCCCCGCCTTCAGATCGACGAGCGCTCCTTTGGATATGGGAATCCTAGGAATTTCATTGAATCCTTTATTGAATTGGCATGCTAGAATTGCCCTCTAGACGAGGGCTGTAGTTTATCATAATCCATTAGTTTAGCTATTACGTTACAACTCGCCGTCCTTTTGGTAGCAGACTACAAATTTCTTTATCGCATTCCTTAATCCTTACAAGATTTACGCCTATTCCATTTCCATAATCCAGACCCATCACCCTGCAATAAACATCTATATTTTTATATAGTTTTCCAATAAAAGATAATTTTCTTTCATGCCCCTCCATCGTAAAGGTGTTCCTGCACATTTCGTATATTTCATCATCATTAGTACGCAAAAGACGCCAAAGGCGGGCCTCCTGCAAAGCGATCGGACAAAGCTTATCTGCAACAAATCGCGTAACCATTAATGTCTTGAATGAGTTGTCGTATAGTTCAGCATCGCTTGGCTCCCCAAGGCTAAATACCGATGTATCTATATAAAAAAATGACCAAAATAAGAATTCAACCATAAACCTAAGCCTAGTCATGTAATAAAATCCAGATGGCAGAAGGCTAACACTTACGTCGTCTGGAATGGATGCAAACCCGGCGTCCCTCGCCGGATAATCAACAAATAGAAGCCCATTTGGATCGTATCCGCGTCGCTCACATAAAGTACCAAGCGTATAGTTAATTTTATCAGCAGAGACGCTAAACTTCGAAAATATCTTTCGTATACTTCCTAGCGTTGGAGGTGGCTTCGCCATTTTTCCTCTGTCCATCTCTTGCAGTACAAAAACCATTTGCAATATCCTTAGCGGAAGGTGATATAAAGCCATCTCAGGACGGGAGCTATAGTTGTCTAATTTATCGCCATACCAAACAACTGTTTTTGGCCTAGGAGTATCAATGTCCTTAAAGTTTAAAATAACGTGTCTATAAAATGAGGTATGAAACCTTTTATCATCGGCAGCAAATGCCAATGCTAAACGCGGTTGCATCTCCTTATCATGCTTGACTAGATACATTTCCATCAAATTGAAAACATGGACAGAAATAGATCGTAGTCCATGGTTATGCCAGTAATACAAATCTTGGTAGGCTAGCTTTCTGACGATAGGCGAATTGATGTATTGTAGAACAGCCATCAAGCTAGACGCAAGAGCTGCTTTGACTTTTGACATGTCATCATCGGTCATTTCTGTAAAAACATCGCCGATATGGTTCATCAGGAAATTGATGCGCTTGCTTATGTAAGAATATATTATTTCAGCGGACATCTTTT
Organism: uncultured Alphaproteobacteria bacterium; assembly: GCA_963699455.1. Classification (GTDB taxonomy): domain Bacteria; phylum Pseudomonadota; class Alphaproteobacteria; order Rhizobiales; family Beijerinckiaceae; genus Methylocystis. Next base: position 1,134,749 of record CAVOTY010000008.1, read on the forward strand.
TTCTGTCTACTCTTAAGTCATCGAGTGCAGTAGTAAGCTCTATAGGATCGTAGATTGAAAAGCTGTCAGATGCCCGATAAAGTCGTTCGAGCCTCCGGTAATTCTCTCTGCGAACCGCAATTATCGGCGTTATCGATATGCCCGTGTTGGCACATAACTGTGCAAAAGTATGTATTATTTCGCGTTGCGCCGGCAGTCTGAGTTGATCTATATTATCTATTATAACAATAATATTTTGAATGCGCTGACTAAGAAATTGTAAGAATAAGCTAAGTCGACTGCGTTGGTCGATTTCTGTAGAAAGGCAAGTTTCATATATATCGTGTATTGCGAATCTGCGCTATTGTGCCTTTCCATTGCTCAACGGTGGTTGGATACACATCAAGAGCTTCTCGAATATAGTCGAGAACGCGAAACATGCGTTTGTCATTCTCTATAAGAAATACAGACCATTCTGTTTTCAGTTTTGGCGAAGCATCCACATACGTTAAGAAGACAGCGTAAAGGCGCTCATAAGTCTTCATATATATGTCTGATATTATGGTGTTATCTATTGTTGTCGTCTTTAGGGTACTCAGCCTCACTCTTGAATTGCAAATCATGTTGAAGTTGTATTTGAGCATCCTGCGTGTCAACAAATACGCTAGGGGTGTTCTTTAGCTTAAGGTCTAGAGCGAATTTCATGAGTAGTGTTGATTTTCCACATCCAACATATCCATTGAGGATCGCGAGTTGTGATGTTCCAACTTTTGTTTCAAGGTATTCGAGCTGTCTACGTTCGACATACAACTCTTGAAAGAAACTTTGAGTCATGAGTTTGCGGAGTTTTATAGCTCTCGGATCTCTTTGATCAATCTCTGGATCAGCTTGAACTCCGTGATCTGCAAAGGAAAATACGAGGCATTGTTTTAGTACAGCGATGGCTGCTGTAAATGGATCGAGAAGCTCCTCTCGCTTCTGAAATGAGTCTGGACAGTTGCGTATATTTAACAATGAAATGCCTCCTTGCCCAGCATCTACTGGCTAATCCAGTATGGCGTTGCAAGTCTGCAACGCTTGGGCAAATTTGGCAAGTCCGAACGTCATGTAGGGCTTTCCGGCAGAAGGGTTTTGGTCTGTTCCATCAACTGACCGAGCCCTTCTTCCTTGGCTTTGGCCGAGGCGGGCCAGTGTTGCTCAGCCGTATTATAGGGCCTTTAATCAAAGGTATAAGGTGACATGATGAAACGAGATATGGACCTCATTCGCGCACTTCTTCTGAAGCTCGAGAGCTTGCAGATCAGACCAGGCGACATCGTGACCATCACACCCGACGATGAGCAGATTGCGATCGACGGTTTCGACGTCGATCAAATCGACTACCACTTGTCTCTAATTCGGGAGGCCGAACTTATTGAGGATTTGGAATCGCAGCCAATGATAGGGATATGTTATCGCCGGTTGAGTTGGCAGGGGCACGATTTTCTCGATTCCGTCCGTGATCCAAAAATTTGGGAAAAGACCAAAAATGGTGCGGAAGCCGCTGGCGGCTTCACCGTCGATCTGATGAAAGACCTTGCGAAGGGTTTCGTCAAAAAGCAGATCGAGGAATACACGGGTGTCAAACTCTAGCACTACTTTGACAGTTTAGGTTCGACGGCGTCGGCGAGGATTTTCTCACAGTGGGGGCATCGCTTGGGTGGCGCCCGTGCGAAGAGGTCGTGGATGGCTAGTCTGATCGCCGGCATGCTCGGTTGTGGCGGCGGACCCCCGACGCTTTTTTCGTCCCGCTGCTTTGCGGCGGCGGGATTGGAGTGTCAATCGGCTTCGAAAATTGACCCCCGATCGGCGTTCAAAATTGACCCCTGTTTGGTCGTAGCGCGCAACGGTAGCGCTCGCCCCGGCGAAGCTGGTCGGGGTTGCGCAGCCGGGGCGGGCGCGGGTCGGTTCGCGGTTTGATGGGGACCGTCAGAGGCGGTTCTTGAAGCGCCAGCTCTCGTTGCCGGTCTCGACGATGTCGCAGTGGTGGGTGAGGCGATCGAGCAAGGCGCTGGTCATTTTCGCATCGCCAAAGACACTCGGCCATTCGCCGAAGGCGAGATTGGTCGTGACGATCACCGAGGTTCGTTCATAAAGCCGGCTGATCAGATGGAAGAGCAACTGCCCGCCTGATTGAGCGAAGGGCAGATAGCCGAGTTCATCGAAGACGACGAAGTCCATTCTGGTGAGATATTCCGCGAAGCGTCCCTGACGGCCTGCTCGCGCCTCGGTCTCCAGTCTTGTGACGAGTTCGACGGTGTTGAAAAATCGGCCGCGTTTTCCAGCGCGAATGCAACTTCGGGCGATCGCCATGGCGAGATGCGTCTTGCCGGTTCCCGTCCCGCCGACCAGCACGCAATTACGTTGTTGCTCGAGGAAGCCGCCGCCGGCGAGATCGCGCACCAGTCGTTCATTGATCGGCGTGCTTTCGAACGCGAAGTCATCGATGTCCTTGGCCAACGGAAGTTTGGCGATGGTCATCTGATATTTGATCGAGCGCGCATGTTTTTCCGCGATTTCCGCCTGAAGCAGATCGCCGACAATGCGTGGCGGCTCATGCTGTCTCTTGATGCCGGTCGACATCACCTCATCATAGGCTGACCTCATGCCGAAGAGCTTGAGTTCCGCCATAAGATCAAAGAGCTGCGTGCGTTCCATCAAGCCGTTCTCCTCAACTGGTCGTAGCGGGCGCAATCGGCGACCGGCATGTGCCGCAGTTTCAGCGCTTCGGGCGTGTGGATCACCGGTGGCGGCGGCGGCTCGCGGCGGCGGGCGAGAATGTTGAGAATGACATCGGCGGAATGGACGCCCTGGCTCATGGCCTCGGCGCAGGCGGCTTCGACAGTAGTCAGCCCGTCTTCGAGCACGGCGGCGAGAATCTTGACCATTTGCCGGTCGCCCGCGTCGCTGCCGGCGGGACTGTCCTGAATTTCGTGTGTGATCTGGGCACAATGGGAACGAAGGAGTTCTCCCATGGCCCGACGCAAGGAACCGAAAATCCCCGACGCGCTACTCGACCAGCTTTTGGCCGGCGCGGATGCGAAAACAGCGTTTGATCCCAATGGTTTGCTCGACGAGCTGAAGAAGGCGCTGGCCGAGCGGGCGCTGAACGCCGAGATGGATCATCATCTGACGACCGGCGAGCCCGGCAACAGCCGCAACGGCTATGGCAAAAAGACCGTGACGACCGACACGGGCCGGATCGAGCTGGAGATTCCGCGCGATCGGCAATCGAGCTTCGATCCGCAGCTCATCGCCAAATATCAGCGCCGTTTCCCTGGCTTCGACGAGAAAATCGTCTCCATGTATGCGCGCGGCATGAGCGTGCGGGAGATCGCCGGACATTTGCGCGATCTTTACGGCGTGGAGGTTTCGCCCGATCTGATCAGCGCCGTCACCGACGCCGTTCTCGACGAGGTCGCCGCGTGGCAGGGGCGTCCGCTCGAAGCCGTTTATCCGATCGTCTTCTTCGACGCGCTGCGCGTCAAAATCCGCGACGAGGGGCTCGTCCGCAACAAGGCCGTTCACGTCGCTCTGGGCGTCCGCGCCGACGGAACCAAGGAGATTCTCGGCCTCTGGCTCGAACAGAACGAAGGCGCCAAATTCTGGCTGCGCGTCATGAACGAGCTGAAAAACCGTGGCGTCGAGGATATTCTCATCGCCGTCGTCGACGGTCTGAAGGGCTTTCCGGAAGCGATCCTTTCCGTCTTCCCCGAGGCGCAGGTCCAGACCTGCATCGTGCATTTGCTGCGCAACAGCCTCGACTTCGTCTCCTACAAGGATCGCAAGGCCGTGGCTGCGGCGTTGAAAACCATCTATCGCGCCGACGACGCCACGGCGGGCGAAGCGGCGCTTGCGGCTTTCGAGGCCTCGGAATGGGGCAAAAAATATCCGGCGATCGGCCAGAGCTGGCGTAGGGCCTGGGGCGAGGTAGTTCCCTTCTTCGCCTTTCATCCCGACGTGCGGCGGCTGATCTACACCACCAACGCCATCGAGGCACTGAACTCGAAACTGCGTCGCGCCGTGCGCGCCAGAGGCCATTTTCCAACCGACGAGGCCGCGACGAAATTGCTGTTTCTGGTCTTGAACAAAAGCGAAAAAGAATGGACCATGCCCGCCCGTGAATGGTCCATCGCCAAAGCCCAGTTCGCTATTCTCTTCGGCGAGAGATTCACAAAGGCGATGAACTGACGATGTTCAACCGCCCAGACCATACACAGAATTTCTGACAGGCCCCTGCCGGCAAGCTTGCGCCGCACGCGTTCGATTGCTCCCGGCAACACCCAGTCCTTGAACGGCGCGCCATTCCTCAGAGCGCCGGGCTTGCGCACGAGAACCGGCACGTAATGCCAAGGGTTGAAAATCGTCGCGCCGCGTTTGAAGGCGCGGGCATGTTCGGCGACGACGCGCCCCTTTTGCCTGATGACGATGCGATCGGCGTAGGCGTGCAGATCGACGGGGGCGCCGACGGCGCTGGCGTTGACCGAATATTTGTTGTTGTCGAACCGCACGAGGCAGGTCTTCGAAACCGACGCCGTCACCTCGTGGAATCCATCGAAGCGACCGCGCAGTTCCACCAGTTTGGGGCGCTCTTCCTCGAAAACCTCCCAGACCGTCTTGTCCGCGATCTCGGGATGAGGATGCGCCTTGGCGTAGACGACGCATTTGTCGAGGAGCCAGGCGTTCATCTCGTCATAGCTTTTGACCCGCAAGCGCGGCGTGAAGAACCGCTCTCGAGCCAAGCCAACCTGGTTCTCGACCTGGCCTTTCTCCCAACCCGACGCCGGCGTGCAGGCGACCGGTTCGACAAGATAGTGGCTGCACATCTGCGCGAAGCGGCGATTGAACTTGCGCTCCTTGCCAACGAAAATCGTCTCCACCGCCGTCTTCATGTTGTCGTAGATGCCGCGCGTGCAGGCGCCCTTGAAGAAGGAAAAGGCGCGCTCATGCGCGTCGAAAACCATCTCCTGAGTCTCGCGTGGATAGGCGCGAACGAAAATCATCCGGCTGTGGCACAGGCGCATGTGGGCGACCTTCACGATCGTCGTCACGCCGTCGAGCAAGACGATCTCGTGGCTCCAGTCGAACTGATAGGCTTCACCCGGATCGAAGCTGAGCGGAACAAAGGCGCCAGCCGTCAGCGCGCCCTGCTCATCGCGCCATTTGCGCGCATAGCGCCGCACGGCGTCATATCCGCCTTCATAGCCAAGGCCGTGCAAATCCTCGAAAACGCGGATCAAGGTCAGCCGCTCTCGCGCCGGCTTCTTCGCGTTCGTCCCCAGCAAATCGTCGAGCTTTTTCGACCAAGGTCCAAGCTTGGGCAGCGGCTGCGTATCGCGCCCGTAAACGAAGGACGTCTCTTCCGAACGCAGCGCCTTACGGACGGTATTCCTTGAAATGCCCAGATCGCGAACGATCTCCTTGATCGTCTTGCCTTTGACGAAATGTTCGCGCCGGATCCGTCCTATCGTCTCCACTATCAACATCCCCCACCGCCTGCTCGTTCAACCAAAACGAGCAGACTGTCCAAGCCACACTGGAGGGGGTCAATTTTGCACGCCGAATAACACTTCGTCGTCACGAACTTCATCGTCGGCCGCTGCACAGCCGCGGCATCACGAAAGTCGTTCTTCTGGCCTTTCGAATAGGGCCGAACATATTTCGCCGGCATCAACCGGGCGTCATGGCCAAGGCTATTCGGCTTGCGGCTGAGATGATGCGCGCCGACGCAGGCCTCCATGCCGATCAGGGAGGGAGGCGGGTTTGCAAGCCGAGCTTCAACCAGACCGCGCGACCATTTCTGCCGCAGGACGATCGCGCCTCGCTTGTCGGGGCCGACGATATGGAACAAGTTCTTGCCGATATCGATGCCGATGATGGCGATCTGATCGAAGGCCGAGTTGGGCATGGGCGCGCTGCCTCAATTGCGCCCCATTCCAGCTCTGCTCCCCAATGGGGCGGGAACACGGCCGGACCATCCCAATGCGGAAGCCGATTGGCATTTTGATTGTCTGGGTCGAGCGTTAGCTTTCGACGGCATTGAAGCGCGGGAATTGGTGTTCGCGAATCCGGCGTGGATCGACTCCTTGCCGATAAATTCCGCCCTATTGTCGGGCCAATCAAAAGCGCGCATTCTTATGACGCGCGTTTGAGCGGTAAAATCACGGATGGGTCGAGAGTGGGGCATGGAGCGGCAATGGTGAAGGGCGCATCCGCGCGATATAGAACCCGGGCCGAGGCGGGCTGGATCTCCAAGGCGCTCCTGAGCGAGGCCCGCAGTCTAGCGCAGGTTCTTTGGGCGTCAAGGGCGCGCGGCGCCCTGATATGGCTTTGGGCGGGACTCATCATTGTCATCGGCGCGACCGCATATGGCCAGATCGCGCTGAATGCTTGGAATCAACCATTTTACGACTCTCTCGCTCGACGCGACCTGGAGGGCTTCGTGCATCAGCTTTGGGTCTATGTCGTCATAGCCGGTGCGCTGCTCATGCTGAATGTCGCTCAAACATGGCTCAATCAAATGTTTCGCATAGAGCTGCGCGAGAGTTTGACTCGCGATCTCATCGCGCGGTGGCTCGCGCCGAAACGCGCCTTCTTGCTCGCGAGCGCTGGCGACATCGGGGTCAATCCCGATCAGCGCATTCATGAGGACACCCGACACTTCTCCGACCTTACAACGGACCTCGGCGTCGGCTTGTTGCAGGCCGCTGTGCTTCTCACCTGCTTCATTGGAGTGCTGTGGGGTCTCTCGGCGGGCGTAACCTTTCGCCTGTTGGACAGGAGCTTTGTCATCCCCGGCTACATGGTGTGGAGCGCGCTCTTTTATGCCGGAGCCGCCTCGCTCGTGAGTTCGCTCGTCGGCCGACCGCTGATCGGCCTTAACGCGGAGCATTATGCGCGCGAGTCCGATCTGCGGTCCGCGCTTGTACGCGTCAACGAGCACAGTGAAAGCGTCTCCGTTTATCGGGGCGAGACGGAGGAAAAGAACAAGTTGAACCTGATTTTCGACCGCCTTCTCCTCGTCCTTCGCGATCTCGCGCGCGCGACGACAAACCTGACTTGGGTGACGGCGGGTTATGGCTGGTTCACGATCGTCGCGCCGATCATTGTCGCAGCGCCGGCGTTCTTTGTCGGCAACCTCACCATCGGCGGACTGCTGATGAGCGCTGGCGCCTTCACCCAGGTCCAACAATCGCTGCGGTGGTTCGTTGACAACGCCGGAGCTGTCGCGGATTGGCGAGCGACCTTGCATCGCGTCGGCGCTTTCCGTCTGGCGCTGCTCGATGTCGACAAGATTGGGGAGGCGACCAGTGGAATCGAGTTCGGCGCGGCGCCGAACGAGCGGGTGATAATCGACGATCTAAAAGTTTTTCTTCCCACTGGAAGCATCAGGCTTAGCGAGCCTCATGTCGAGGTTGCGAGCGGCGAGCGTATTTTGATCGTCGGCGCTGCCGGATCTGGCAAGACCAGCCTCTTTCGGGCCATGGCCGGCCTCGGGCATTGTGGAACTGGGCGGATCCAAATTCCCTCCGGAGCGCGGATGATGTTCATACCCAAACACCCGTTCATTCCGGACGGCGCGCTCCTCGATGCCCTGGCATATCCCGAATCGCCGGAGCGCATTGAGGAAGAAAGAACTGTCACGGCACTAAAACGCCTGGGTTTCGGCTATCTCGCGTCTCAACTCCATCGCGCGGCGCGGTGGGACCAGGAGTTGACCCATGAGGAACAACTTGGTCTCGCCTTCGCGCGGCTGTTGCTCCACAAGCCAGATTGCGTCATAATTGACGAAGCTCTCGAGGCTCTCCCAATGGGAACGCGCGCATTGGTGTTCGACGTCCTCGCCAAGGAGCTCTTCTCCACCTCACTCGTCTCCATCGACGGTCCACAAGCCGTGGGCGCGCGCTATGGGCGCGTTTTGCACATCGAGGTCGATCCAGAGGGAACGTGGCCCGCCTCTATTGACGTGTCGACCCCGGGCGTGTTCGAAACCGCGAGGCGCGCCGACTTCTGATCGTTATGCGGGACCGCATGGCGCGATCCCGCCCTCCCTTGGATGAGCATCCACGCGCCATTATTCTTCCATCATGAAGCGGGCCGAGGAGCCAAGAGATGATTGGGGACGAGTTGGGGCTCTTGGATTGGGCAAAAGAGCAGCATCGGTTCTGCGCCATGGCTATGCTGCGCGCGGTTTCCGCGACCACCCTCGTCAAACATCATCTCGCCTTAGGCCAGACGATCCATCCCGCGCGCGGCTCGATCGTCGCCTCGCCCGAGATGGCCGCCTATGATCCCAAGCCGGACTATTTCTTTCACTGGCTGCGGGACTCCGCGATCGCCGCCGACGCTTTGCGCGAAGCCATCGAAGACGGGACGCTGGAGCCCTCCGCTGTCGAACATCTCATAGATTTCGTCGACTTCAGCCTGAAGCTCTGTCGATTGGACGGACCCTCCTTCTTGCGGCAGGGTGGCTATCCGGAAGGGGTCGAGCCTTCCTTTCGGCGGCACGTTCGCGCGCCGTCGGAGATCGCGGAGATCACCGGCGACAAGGTTCTCGGCGAAACGCGTTACAACGCCGACGGAAGCCTCGATGTCCTGAAATGGGGTCGGCCGCAAGACGACGGCCCCGCATTGCGCGCGCTTGCGGTCATGCGCTTCTTCGCCGTCGACGGCTTCGCCGCCCGGGCCGGCGCCGCGTCCGAGGCGCTTTTGCGCCACGACCTCGACTACACGCTCGCGCATTGGCGACGGCCCAGCATTGATCTCTGGGAAGAAGCGCTCGGCTTTCACTATCACACTCGACTCCTGCAGCAGGCGGCGCTCGCGGAAGGTGCGAAGTTTCTGACCGCGAGGAACGAGTTGGCGCGGGCGACGGCTTGTGCCGCCGCGGCGAGCGCGCTACTCGACGAACTCGATCTTCATTGCGATGCCGAAGACGGCGTCTATCGCGGCCGTCGCATCGCGGCCGATCAGGGACCGGACGCGCCGCCCCCGCGGAGCCTCGACATCGCCATTATCCTCGCGGCGATTCAGGCGGGTCGACGCGCGGGATCGCATAGCGTGGCCGATCCGAAAATGCTCGCAACGCTGACCGCGCTCGAGCGCCTATTCGAGGCCTACCCGATTAACAGCGCGCGTCCCAAGGATTGCGCGCCAGCGCTTGGCCGCTATGCCGGCGACAGCTACTTTAGCGGCGGGGCCTACTATATCTCGACACTGGGCGCGGCGCAGTTCTATTTTTTGTTCGCGCGGGCGGCCTTGGATGGAGAGGAGGTTCTCGTCACCAGAGAGAGTCGCGCGCCGCTCGTCGAGTTGCTGAACACACCAGCCGCGTCTCTGAACGACGGCGCGCTAGCGGAGAAGTTTCGCCAACGGCTGGTTGCCGCCGCGCTGCGGCGCGGCGATATGTATCTCGCAATGGTGCGCCGCTATACACCGGCGTCGCGTGAAATGTCGGAACAGTTCAGCCAATATGACGGCTCGCCGACGTCGGCAGACAACCTCACCTGGAGCTACGCCAGCTTTGTCTCTGCGTATGCCGCGCGCCGCCACGCCACGGATCCAGCGCGAACCGAGCTTCCCGCCAGCGCGTCAGTGCCGGCGTGAGAAGGACCGCGTTCGGCGGACGAGCGAACGTTCCCGCGCGGAACTGGGGGCGCGCCGGGGCATGGAACCTTAATCCACCGCGCTTCGCGCGCCTGCCCCCGAAAGGGTTCAATGGACGTCCCGCCGAAACCGCTCTGGAAAGCGACCGCCAGCGATGGTGATCCTCGTTCGGCGATTGACGATCGTTACGCCACCTGCTGGGTCTCGGGGCCTTTGGAAAAGCCCTGGCTCGAGATCGACCTTGGCGCTGTCGCCACCCTTGGCGGACTGGAATTGTATTGGGGCCACCATGCGCCGGCGGCGTATGAGATCGCGGGCTCGACGGATGGCAAGAATTGGCCGCGCCTTTGTGGCACCAGACATGGGGAAGGTGGGCAGGAAGTTTTCGGTTTCCCGCCGACAACGGCTCGGTTCGTGCGCTGGAGCAGTGAAAATCCCGAGCGCCGGCCGGGTCCCGAGATCGTTCAAATCAATCTTTATGGCCCGGCCGACGCCGTCTCGACGCTGGAGGCGGGCCGTGTCGCGGCGCTCGGTCACGCGCCGGTCCGGCTTGCCGCCGGCGATAGCATCACCGTCGACCTTGGCTACATTCGATCGGTGGTCGGGACGCTGGTGGACTGGGGCGAGCCGCACGGCGTGGATTTCTCGATCCACGTCTCCGCCGACCGCGAGGGCTTGCGCGAGGTCGGGCGCATCGCGACCGGAGAAGGCCAAAGTGACACCTTCTGGTGGCCTTGCGCAATGAGCCGCTACCTTCGTTTAACCCTTCACGCGGCGAGCGCGCCCGAGGGCGCTATCGTAAACGAACTCAAGCTTCGCATCCTCGATAGGGATCGCATGCCGATCGGCCAGTTGGAGCGAGCCGCCCGCGCCGGGCGTGGCGACCTCTATCCGCAATCGCTGCTTGGCCGCCAAGTCTATTGGACCGTGGTTGGTGAATTCGGACATTCGGAAGAGGCGCTGTTCGACGAATATGGAAATCTCGAACCCCGGCGCGGATCCGCTCAGATCACCCCTTTGCTCCGCATGGAGGAAGAACTGCGCGGCGCGCCCGCCGCCGAGGACGTTCGCTGTTTCCTAGAAGGCGGTTCGCTGCCAATTCCGAGCGTCGTCTGGTCCATGCGCGGCCTGGAGTTGCGGGCGACGGCCCTCGCCCATGCAGGGCAAGCGCTGGTGGAATATCGCGTCACCAACCATGGCCGCGAGCCGCGCGTGGGCTCGCTTGTCTTGGCGGTGCGGCCCGTTCAGATCAATCCCTATTGGCAGCACGGCGGTCACACGCTTATCGACGCGATCGCCGTCGAAGGTCGCCAAGTTCTTGTCAACGATAAGCTTCACTCGGTATTTTCACGGGAACCCGATATCGTTACCGTCGCCGAGTTCGACAATGGCGACGTGATAAGACTGATCGAGAACGGCGCGAGAGCGACGGAATATAGCCTGCGCTCGGAGTCCGCTCTGCTGAGCGCCGCGTTGGAGTTCTCATTTTCACTGGCGCCAGGCGCGAGCGCCGCTGTTCTCGTTGCGGCGCCTCTTCGGGAGGGCGTCACCCCGGATGCGAACGTAGCGTTCTCCCTTATCCGCAAGACTGTCGCCGACGACTGGCGGCGCAAGCTAGGCCCTCGGAGGATCACGGTCGGCGATCGTGAGGTCACCGAGACGGTCGAGGCGCAGACCTGTCTGATTCTCGTCAACGCGACGCGCTCCGCCTTCAAGCCCGGTCCACGGAATTACGACCGCGTCTGGATACGCGATGGCTCCGCCCAGGCGCTCGCCTTGCTGTGGGCCGGTCTCGTCGAGGAAGCCCAAACTTTCGTGCTTTGGTATGCCAAACGCATCCATGCGAATGGCATGGTTCCACCGATCCTCGACGAAGATGGCGCGGTGAATCGGGGCTATGGAAGTGACATCGAGTTCGACGCGCAGGGCGAATTCGTCTGCATCGCCGCGGAGACGTACCGCGTCGCCAGGGATCGCACCTTCCTGGCCGCCATCCTGGAGCCCGTCATCCGCGCGACACGCTTTCTTGATGAGCTTTGCGAACGAACCAATGCGCGGCATGGCCAAGAATCCCGACTCCACGGCATTCTGCCGCCTTCTCTCAGTCACGAGGGCTATGGCGAGCCGGCTTACAGCTATTGGGACGATTTCTTTGCCCTGAGCGCATGGCGAAACTGCGAATATCTCGCTCTCGAAGCGGGCGAGAACGAAATCGCGGCGCGCGCGAAGGCGAAGGGATTGGAATTCGCCGCGAATCTCTCCCGCTCGCTCCATATGACCTCCGCGTCGACGGGCAAGGGGCTCATCACGGGCTCGGCCGACCGCTGGGATGTCGATCCCACCTCGACCTCAATCGCTTTCGAGCCCTGCCGCGTCGTGGACGTGCTTCCCGCGGAGTTCCTCCAGGCGACCTACGATAACTGCGCCGCCCGCATCGGGTCGTTCGCGGCGGCGGAATTCAACGGAAGTTTCGTGCCTTACGCTATTCGCAATCTCAATGCCTTCATATCGCTGGAGCGGTTCGACGACGCATTCCGCCTGCTCGCCCTCGCGCTCGAGAGCCGCAGACCGGCGGGTTGGAGGCATTGGGCCGAGGTTGTCTGGCGGCCGCCACGCCGGCCGGAATACATCGGCGACATGCCGCACACCTGGGTCGGGGCGGAGTTCGCCACCGCCATTAGGCGAATGCTGATTCGTGAGGATGGCGAAACGCTTCAACTCTTTCGCGCCGTTCCGGACGCATGGTGGGAAGGAGAAGGCATCACGTTGCGGGATCTGCCCACCGCCTTCGGCACCGTAAATCTGCGCGCGCGCCGATCGTGCTCCACGGCGACGGTCGAGTTGGACATAAGAGGCCAGCCATCGGAGCGCATCACGATACGCTATCGCGGGGCCGGGCGCGCTCGCGCGGACGGTAGGCCGTGCGACATTGACGGTGATGTGATTTCGTCGGTTCATTTCAGCCGCCTTGTCATTGACTTTTGAGATGAAAAGTGGGCGACCGGGATGAGCTGCGACAATTTTTGTGGCTTTAACTCTTTCCCGGACAGACGTAAGCTCTCGTCCACGGAAAACGTTCCGCGCCACCCGGCGATGGCGTCTTTAAGCGCGCCAAAAGCGCGAGGAAAAGAGTTTTACGGTCGTGTCCGAGCCCACCATGATGAATGCGGAGATCGCGGGGACCGCGGCCCGAGGGCTCGCGCGGAGCCCCGTCAAGCCTCGCGGTCTCCGGATCGCGCCGCTTGCGATCGGGGCGTCAATCCTGCTTGTCGCCGCAGCGGCGCTTTATTGGGCGCGGAGCGGGCCAAAGATCCCAGGCTACCTCACGCAAAAAATCACGCGCGGCCCGATCGTGCGCGCGGTGACGACCAGCGGCACGGTCAATCCTGTCATCACCGTGCAGGTCGGCACTTACGTCTCCGGCGTGATCGTCGCGCGCTATTGCGATTACAACACGCAGGTCAAAAAGGGGCAGATTTGCGCCAAGATCGACCCGCGCCCCTATCAGGTCGTCGTCGATCAGACGAGGGCGAACGTCGGCGTCGCCAGGGCGCAACTTCTCAAGGACAAGGCGAATCTCGTCTATTCGCAGGCGGCCTACGACCGGAATCAGCGCCTGGCGCCGAGCAAGGCGATCTCGAAAGACGTGCTCGAAGCCGCCAAGAACGCCCTCGATCAAGCGACGGCGCAGGTCGCGCTGGACGAGGCGACGGTGGCCTTGCAGGAGGCCAATCTGCGCGCCGCCGAAATCAATCTCGGCTATACCGACATCGTCTCGCCCGTCGACGGCACGGTCGTCACGCGAGCCGTCGAGATGGGGCAGACCGTCGCGGCGAGTTTTCAGACGCCAACGCTGTTTCTCGTCGGCACTGATTTGACGACCATGCAGGTTGACACCAATGTCTCGGAGAGTGACGTCGGCGCGATCAAGGCGGGAAACAAGGCGTCCTTCACGGTGGAGTCTTTCCCCAATCGCACTTACTCCGCCAAGGTCACCGAGGTGCGCCAGTCGCCGCAGACGATTCAGAACGTCGTGACCTATGACGTCGTCGTCGCCGCGCCCAACAAGGATTTGTCGCTGAAGCCCGGCATGACCGCGACGACGCGCATCGTCGTGGACGAACGCGCCGAGGCCCTGCGCGCGCCCGACGCTGCGTTGCGCTATGCGCAGAGCGCGAACGCGGCACTGCAAAGCGGGTCGACGCCCGATCTTGCGGGCGGCGCGAAGCTTTGGGTCATGCGCGGAGGCGCTCCACGAGTCGTCGTCGTCACGACCGGACTCGACGACGATAGTTTTACCGAGATCCTCAAGGGCGATCTCAAGGAAGGCGACGAAGTCATCACCAGCGAGGAGACGAAGCGGACGGGGCCATGATCCGCCGCCAGGAGACGCATGCACGACCGCGTAATCGACGTCAAAAATCTCACGCGGACCTTCGTCGTCGGCGACATGGAGGTGCATGCGCTGCGCGGCGTCGATCTCGCCGTCGAGCGCGGCGAGTTCGTGGCCATCATGGGCTCGTCGGGCTCGGGCAAGTCGACCTTGATGGCAATTCTCGGCTGTCTCGATCCGCCAAGCGGCGGGCATTATTGGTTGGAGGGCGTCGATGTCGCCGGCTTGAGCGAGCCGGAGCTGGCCAAGCTGCGCGGCGAGCGTCTCGGCTTCGTGTTTCAAAGTTTCAATCTGCTCGCGCGCACCAGCGCGCTCGAAAACGTCGCTTTGCCGCTGTTCTATTCCGACAGCGCCAACGACGGCGCGCATCGGCTGGAAAAGGCGCGCGCGGCGCTGAAACTTTTGGGTCTCGCCGAGCGCGAGAACAACACGCCGGCGCAGCTCTCCGGCGGCCAGCAGCAACGCGTCGCCATTGCGCGGGCGCTGATCAACGGGCCGAGCGTGCTCTTCGCCGACGAGCCGACTGGCAATCTCGACACCAAGACTTCGCACGAGATCATGGAGACGCTTGTCGCGCTCAACCGCGACCAGGGCGTCACGGTCATCGTCGTCACGCATGAAATGGACATCGCGGAATACGCCAAGCGCGTCGTGACCATGCGCGACGGCGAGATCGTCTCCGACCAAAGACGCACGCAAAAGCTGATCGAATCCGGCATTGCGGCAAAGGCGGGCGCGACGCGGGACTCCGCCGCGGAAATCTTCAAGACCCGCCAGGACGGGCTCGTCAATCTCAACCGCGTCTCGTCCCTCGCCTTCGCTTCGATGATCGTCGCCGCGGCGGTCGCCGCGATCGCCCGCAATAAGCTGCGCTCGGCCTTGACCATGCTCGGCGTCTTCATCGGCGTAGCGGCGCTGATCGCCATGGTGGCGGTTGGCAACGGCGCCAACACCGCCGTCAGGAAGCAGATCGAAAGCCTGGGGGCCAATCTCGCCGTCGTGCTGCCTGGCGCGGTGCTGACCGGCGGCGCCCGGGCGGGCTTCGGCAGCGCCTCGACATTGACCGTCGCCGACGCTCAGGCGATCCGCCGCGAGGCACCGGACGTGGGTCTGGTCGCCTACCTCATGCGCCAAATGGGCCAGGTACAACTTGGCAATCAGAATTGGACCACCAATATCCAGGCTATATCGTTGAATTATCCGCCCGTCACCAATTGGACGATTGAGAGCGGGCGCGAGATTAGCGACGACGATGAGCGAGGTGCCGCGCTCGTCGCAGTCATCGGCCACTCCGTGCAAAAGCAGCTGTTCCAGCATAGCGAGGAGCCGCTTGGCGCGACAATTCTGGTGAAGGGTTTTCCGTTGCGAATCGTCGGCGTGCTCACTCCCAAGGGGCAGAGCATGTGGGGACAGGATCAGGACGATCTGGTGATGATCCCGTTTAAGACTGGCGAGGAGAAAGTGCTCGGCGTCGCTTCGCCCAATTCGTCGACAAATCTGACGGCGCTTTATCCCCTGGCGCCCAATCCATTCAATCTCCAGCCGCGCCTCACCGGCTACGTCAACACGATCTATGTTCAAGCAACGGCGCAGGACAAGGTTCTGGTAGCAATCGACGAGATCGACCGCATTTTGACGCGCCGGCACCACATTAAGTCGACCGACATCAAGGATTTCGACATCCGCAATTTGAGCCTAATCGCCGAGACCGCCGAGGGCTCCAGTAAAGTCATGGCGATCCTGCTCGCCATTGTCGCCTCGATCTCGCTCCTCGTCGGCGGCATCGGCATCATGAACATTCTGCTCGTTTCGGTGACCGAGCGCACTCGCGAAATCGGTCTACGCATGGCCGTTGGCGCCCAGCGCGTCCATGTGCTGATGCAGTTCCTCGCCGAGGCGGTGTTAATCAGCGTCTCGGGCGGGATCGCCGGAATCGTCGCCGGAATTGTCATTTCGGAAATCATTGCGCTGTTTTCGAAATGGTCCTCGTCGGTATCCCTAACAGCGATCGCCGTTGGCTTCGCATTCTCCGCTGCGGTAGGAATATTTTTCGGCTATTATCCGGCGCGCAAGGCGGCGGGGCTCGATCCCATCCAAGCGCTACGCTATGAATGAGGACTGTATGAGAACGCTCGCCCTCCTGACGCTCGCCGTTCTCCTCTTCGCCGACGCCGGCGTCGTGGCGCAGGAAGCGCGGAAGGATCTCGCGGCCTCGGGCCGGGAATTCGCGATAAAAGTCTGCGGCGCTTGCCATGTCGTCGAAAAGGATCAGAAGCCGCTCTTGCAGCCGCCGGCCCCGAGCTTTTCCGCGGTGGTTGCGCGTCGCAAGTTCGACGAAACGTGGTTGCGCGCCTTTCTCTCGTCGCCGCACGGCAATGTCGGCCGGGCGCGCAAAATGCCCAACCCGCGGCTGGCCGAGTTCCAGATCGACAAGACTGTTGCTTATTTCCAGCAGTTGAAGGCGCGGTTGAAGAGGCAATGAGGTCATCGATCGCACTGGGTCGCCTGTGATTACGCTGGCGCCGAAGTGTCGCGGGTCCGCGTCTAGCAAATCTTTCGTCGGTTTTTCATTCGCCCCAAACAGAGCATTTTAATGCGATCGCCTTCGCATTGACGGTTATACCAACGCTCGGGGATTAGAACCCATGCGCCCATTCGCGCATCCCGATGGACATGATTCGCCAGGGTTGGTTGATCAGCTTGTTCCATGCGTCGCAGCAATGATCGACGATGTCGTCGTAGGATTTGAAGACGCGGTTGGAGAGCCAGTTGTCGCGGATGAACTGCCAGACGTTCTCGGTGGGGTTGAGTTCCGGGCATTTGGGCGGCAAGGCCATGATGGTGATGTTGACCGGAATTTCGAGCTTTTCGGTCATGTGCCAGCCGGCCTGATCGACGAGCAATAGAGCATGCGCGCCGGGCGTCACGTGCTTGGCGATTTCGGCCAGATGTAGGTTCATCGCAAAGGTGTTGCAGGCGGGCGGCACGAGGCCGGCGCCTTTGCCTTGCCGTGGGCGAATGGCGCCGAAAATGTAGGTCGAAGATGTGCGCCGGTCCTTGGGAGCGCTGGGCCGCGAGCCGCGCTTGGCCCAGCGGCGGGTGATCTTGTTCTTTTGGCCGACGCGGGCTTCGTCTTGGAACCAGATTTCCACCTTGGTCGGCTCGACGCCTTTTTCGCGTGCGATTTCCTCCAGGCGGTTTGGGAAACTTATGGAATGGCCCGCCCCTCCGTCCGGCGTTGTAGCTTCGCCGGAGACTCAAACCGGAGGGACGAATCATGAAGGTTTCCGTGCTCGGCATTGATCTTGGCAAGAATGTTTGCAGCATCGTCGGCCTCGACGAAATTGGCGCGGTCGTTTTGCGTCGGCGCGCAAAGCGAGAGACGCTGATCAATCTGGCCGCGAAGCTGCCGCCTTGCATCGTCGCGATGGAGGCATGTTGTGGCGCGCATCACCTTGGCCGCCTGTTTGCGAACCAAGGACATGATGTCCGGCTGATGTCGCCCGAATATGTACGGCCCTATGTCAAGGCGCAGAAGAACGATGATCGTGACGCGGAAGGAATCGCCGAAGCCGCGACGCGTCCAACCATGCGTTTCGTCGAGGTGAAAGCCCAAGAACAGCTCGACATACAGACGCTCCATAGATCAAGAGACCGTTTGGTCGCGGAACGAACCGCTTTGATCAACCAGTTGCGTGCGATCCTATTGGAACGAGGAATTATTGTTCCGCAAGGCAAAAGGAAGCTTGAACAATATCTTACGGCTTTTGTGGAAGAGCCAGAGGGGATGCGATTGAGCCCACGGATACGAATGCTGCTCGCCGACGTTCGGGGGCAATGGCTGGAACTCGATCGACGCATTGCCGTCTTCGATAAGGAGTTTGCGGCCTTCGCGAAGCAAAGCGAAGACGCAAGGCGATTGACCACGATTCCTGGCGTCGGCGTGACGATTGCTTCGGCGTTGATCGCCGCTGTCGGAAACGCGGAAACCTTCGAGCACGGTCGTGATCTGGCGGCGTGGTTGGGGCTTGTTCCTCGCCAATCGACCACCGGCGGCAAGCCCAGGCTTCTGGGCATCAGCAAACGGGGCAACAAATACTTGCGTAAATTGTTGATCCATGGAGCACGGGCGGCGCTTCCGCACATCGCCGAACGCGACGCGGCTCTCGGTCGTTGGGCCAAGAATTTGCTCGCCCGCGTTCACAAGAATGTCGCCATCGTGGCCTTGGCGAACAAGCTGGCGCGGATCGCTTGGGCGGTGCTTCGGCGCGGTGAAAAATTCACCGCCAACGGCTTGCTTCTGGCGGCATAGGCATTGGTTGCTCGGCGAATAATGCGCTGATCAGCCGACGATGTTTGCGGGTGGTGAAAGCGAGATGGCCTAACAGTCGAATGGCGTTCCGGAAACCTGGTTTAAAAAACGGCGCTCGACGCCGAGAAGCTTATGAGGACCGGAACGCGCGTATCTCCATCTTGGCCCGAGGCTTTGTCCTCAAGGCCGGATACGTTGCTGCAGACTGATCAAGCGCCGCTCTCGATAAAACTGCTTGCAGACGGGGCGGGCCATACGTTTTTAAAATTCTCGAGCGCGCCGTCGGCCCGCGCATGATGGCGCGGCCTTGCCGAAAGCTTGCGGAGGCCCATCTTGCGCAGTTCTCGGCTCATCGTCTGCTCGGCGATGGCGATGCGGAATTCCTCGAACACCCACTGGCAAAGATCGACGATGCGCCAACGCACGACGCCATGGATTGCCGGCGTTGGACCTTCCTCGATCATTTTCATCAGCGCGGCGCGGTGGGCGTCATTGAGCTTTGGAGTCTGCCCGGGCGCCTTGCGGTCGACGAGTCCGTCGGGACCATGGGCGTTGAAGCGCAAAACCCAGTCGCGAACGATCTGGAGCGTCACCCCGCCGATCTTCGCCGCCTCGCCGCGCGCCGCGCCGTCGTGGATCGCCGCCAAAGCAAGGAGCCGGCGCGCTTGCGGAGCGTCCTTCGAACGCTTGGCCCGCGCCCGTAACGCTGGCGCGTCATAATCACATCGAAGTCCAATCGCCGCCGCCATGGCGAACCTCCGCGCGTTCGCCAAGTCAAATCAAATTTCAGCCGATTCGGGAATCCCCCTGCGTCAGTCTGCCTCAGCGAGAGATGGCGTTAAGCGTCTTCAATCGGTTGATTGACTTTCCATCTGACCGCCTGTCCATGGCTCGATCACTGCGTTTTGTACTGTGTCTGCGTGAGCGGCGATATGCGACGACCGGTCGTTGGGTCAAGTGTTGGCGCGGCGAAACGAGCGACGCAGGCTAAGGGCGCAACTTACTCCCGACGCGAGAAGTCACCGCGGCGGATCATGTCGCAAAAGCGCAATCGTCGCTCTCGGGACCGACCTGCGACCTTTGGTCAACTTGCTGCGTTGCGAAAAAAGCAGACAAAATCACCCGTTCCGGCTTCGACGGTAGGAAGGATTCTCATCTTTCTTGAGTTCCCCTATGACGATCTCAAGATGGTGATGGAGGTCAAATCGCAACGCATCGCACTCGCTCTTTTGTTACCGGGTATATTCGCTTCGCCCGCGTATGCCGCTGACGTTGTTTGCTGCAAGTCCCGCCGCGGGAGTAGCGGCTGTATCGTGACGCAGGGTCGTGCGCATGACGGCTTTGGGCATCCGCCCTGTAAGTGAATTGATCAAGGCTAATCAACGGCCATTGGGAGGAATGGCGCGGGTTATTCGTAGTCGGGGTATTTTCGCGGTCTGGTTGTCGGGCGCCACCAAATCTCTCTACTGGCGCTATTCGTTAGCCGCGATGTTCCCCGCTAGCTATTTATCCGACCTCGGCGGCCGTCGTGGGTTCATGTTCCTGGTCAGCCAACGATATGCCCACAGCGGGATGGGCCCCGTCCTCGGATGTGCGAGCCAACTGGGGTATGCGAAGTTGCCGCCGCGTCGTCCTTCTCCGCTGGCCCCATCCGGCGCGCTTCCAACACTGGTGCTCGATGCTCGACGGCGTCCTGACTGTCATTGCCGCAACCGACAGCGAAATAGCCATCGAGCTAGCCGTCGCGGCAATGCGTCACGAACTCCTTAGGGTCGGAGCGCGAGTTGGCCAGCCAGACTGGCTGGCTTTCGCGAAGGCTTGCGACCTATTCTTTTCCGACGTCGCGTTTCAGCATGTCGACGCCAGAATGCGCAAGCTCTTGGCCGAACGGTTTCCCGACGCAAAGCTGGATTTTATTGTCCAGGAGGCGGCCAATCGGCGCAAACGTCTCATTGTCGCGGACTTGGAATCAACCCTGATCGAAAACGAAATGCTGGATGATCTCGCGGATTTAATTGGCGCCAGGGATAAGGTGGCGGAAATCACCCGGCAGGCGATGAATGGCGAAATCGATTTCGCCGCGGCTTTGAGAGCCCGGGCGGCGCAGTTCAAGGGCCTTGCGGAAACAGCGCTTGAGGAAGCAGCCGCCGGAATCCGACTCATGCCGGGCGCGAGAGTTCTCGTTACGACGTCACGTGCACATGGGGTGTTTGTCGCGCTCGCCACCGGTGGTTTCAGTTGCTTTGTCCGACACGTACAGAAGAAGCTCGACTTCGACGCGGTATTCGCCAACGAACTCGTCGTTGACGACGATAAGCTGACTGGAGAGGTGCGCGAGCCCATTTTGACGCGAGAGGACAAACTGGGCGCGTTAACAAGTCTTGCAGCGAAAAGGGATATCCCTCTGCGCTTGACGCTCGCTGTCGGCGATGGAGCCAATGATTTGCCGATGTTGCAAGCGGCGGGTCTAGGCGTCGCGTACCACGCCAAACCCGCGGTGGCTCAGCGCGCGGCCCACCGCCTTACTTATTGCGATTTGACGGGGGTGCTTTACGCGCAAGGCTATCGCGCGGCCGAGTTCGCGGCGGTTTGAATGGCGCATGGAGAGTTGGACTCGCGTGCGGCGTCGACGTTCGCGGTTGGTGTCACGCCCAAGGATTATCAGGCGCACTCGAGTTGGGAATAGGTTGAGATGTCGAAGCGCAAACCGACGATTATTCCTACAAACCCTTGCTTTTCCTCGGGCCCCTGCGCCAAACGCCCGGGATGGCGGCTTGAGAATCTCGAGGGCGCGACGCTGGGCCGCTCGCACCGGGCCAAGGCGGGCAAGGACAAGCTCGCCAGGGCGATCGATCTGACGCGCGAGGTTTTGGGTGTTCCCGCGGAATATCGCATCGGCATTGTTCCCGCTTCCGACACCGGCGCGGTCGAAATGGCGCTTTGGTCGCTACTTGGCCCCCGACCGGTCGATGTCGCCGCCTGGGACAGTTTTTCTAATGACTGGGCCACTGACGTCGTCAAGCAGCTCAAACTTGTTCAAACACGCTGCTTCACCGCGCCCATCGGAGAATTGCCCGATCTCGCGCGGATCGATTTCGACCATGATTTCGTTTTCGCTTGGAACGGCACAACTTCCGGCGTGCGCGTTCCAAACGCCGATTTCATTCCGACGGATCGCGGAGGGCTGGTTATTTGCGACGCGACCTTCGGCCGCTTTCGCGCAGGCGCTCGATTTCCCCAAGCTCGACGTGACGACGTTTTCCTGGCAGAAAGCGCTGGGCGGCGAAGCGGCGCATGGCATGCTCATTCTCTCGCCGCGCGCCGTCGAGCGGCTTGAAACTTACGCTCCGTCATGGCCGCTGCCGAAGATTTTTCGTCTGACGAAAGCCGGTAAGCTGAATGAAGGCGTCTTCAAGGGCGAGACCATTAACACGCCCTCTCTCCTCTGCGTCGAAGATTATCTCGACGCGCTGAATTGGGCAAAGTCCATCGGCGGGCTGGACGCGCTCATCGCCCGCGCGGACAAAAACGCCGCGACGCTCGAGACCTGGATTGAGAAGACCCCCGCGTTCGATTTCTTGGCTGAAAGTCCCGCATCGCGCTCCAACACCAGCGTCTGCCTGAAATTCACCGATCCCGAAATCACGGCGATGCCGCCAGACCGTCGCACCGCGATCGCCAAGAACATTGTTTCCCTCATCGAGAAGGAGGGCGCTGGGTTCGACTTCGGCGCTTATCGCGATTCGCCGCCGGGCCTACGCATCTGGTGCGGCGCGACGGTCGAGGCGGCGGACGTCGCCGTCCTGACGCAATGGATCGATTGGGCCTACGCCGAGGCCATGGCGGGCTTCGGCGCCGCCACGTGACCGGACAACGCCTGTCCCTCTTCCTATCCGCGCCTGATGCTCGCCTTCACCCGCACCTCCGCAGGACATCACAATGCCTCCTCGTGTTCTAATCTCCGATCAACTCTCGGAAGCCGCCCTACAAATCTTCGAGATGCGGGGCGTCCATGCCGATTTCCAGCCCACGCTCGGCAAGGACCAGGAAAAGCTCGCCGCGATCATCGGCGGCTATGACGGGCTTGCGATTCGCTCGGCGACCAAGGTGACCGCCGACATATTGGCCAAGGGCGCGCGTCTGAAGGTCATCGGTCGGGCTGGCATCGGCGTCGACAATGTCGATGTCGCGGCGGCGACCGCGCGCGGCGTAATCGTGATGAACACGCCGTTCGGCAATTCGGTCACGACGGCCGAGCACGCCCTCGCGCTGATGTTCGCGTTGGCGCGGGACATACCCGCCGCCGACGCTTCCACGCAGGCTGGAAAATGGGAAAAGAACCGGTTCATGGGCATCGAGGTCACCGGCAAGACGCTGGGCGTCATTGGTTGCGGCAACATCGGCGCGATCGTCGCGACGCGCGCTTTAGGTTTGAAGATGCGGGTCATCGGCTTCGATCCCTTCCTGTCCGGCGAGCGCGCCAAGTCCCTTGGCATAGAGCAGGTGGAAATGGACGATCTACTGGCGCGTTCGGATTTCATCACGCTGCACACACCGCTCACAACTCAGACGCGCAACATTCTGTCCTCCGAGAGCCTCGCTAGGACCAAGCGGGGCGTGCGCATCATCAATTGCGCAAGGGGTGGCCTCGTGGATGAACAAGCGTTGCGCGGAGCGCTCGACGGCGGCCATGTCGCCGGAGCGGCTTTCGACGTTTTCGTGACGGAACCCGCGATCAACAATCCGCTGTTCGGTCATCCGCACGTCGTCTGCACGCCGCATCTCGGCGCGTCGACCACGGAGGCGCAGGAAAAGGTTGCGCTTCAGGTCGCCGAGCAAATGTCCGATTACCTGACGCGCGGCGCGATTTCCAACGCGGTCAATTTTCCCTCGATCAGCGCGGAGGAGGCGCCGAGCTTGCGCCGGTACATCGAGCTCGCCGAACGGCTCGGCCTGTTCGTGGGGCAAATCGCCCGCGCAGGCGTCAACAAGATTTCAATCGAATATGAAGGCGGCGTCGCCGAACAAAAGACCAAGGCGATTACCGCGGCGGCCGTCTGCGGTCTGCTGCGGCCGATCTTGGCGGGCGTGAACCTTGTTTGCGCGCCGTCGATCGCAAGGGAGCGCGGCATCGCCATCGAGGAGGTGACGCGCGACGCGGCAGGCGATTACGAGTCGCTCATCACGTTGCGCGCCGCGACCGCGCTGGGAGACATCATAGTGCATGGAACGGTGTTTCACGACGGCAAGCCGCGCATCGTGGGCGTCGGCGACATCGCCGTGGAAGCCGAATTCGGGCCGTCCATGATTTATGTCAACAATGAGGACAAACCCGGTTTCATTGGCCGTTTCGCGGGCTTGTTAGGCAAAGCCGACATCAATATCGCGACCTTCGCGCTCGGACGAGACCGAGCCGGTGGCACGGCCGTGGCCCTCGTCGCGATCGACGGCGCGGCGCCCGAAGCGACGCTAGCCGCGGTTCAAAATCTTCCCGGCGTAAAGGGCGTGGTCGCCATGAAATTTTAAAACACCAAATGCCGACGCTTCCGCCTGACGGGGGCAAGTGTTGGAACTGGCGAACCAGGGTTGCAAGGCGACTCATCGGGCGTTGTCTCGTCGGGTTGAGGAGACCCCTGAGTTCGATCGCCATCGCTCTTCTGGTCGCCTGATCGATTTCATCGAGCGGACGGAGATTGCCTGGCGTCAACATCGTGTGCTCGAACGAAGACAAACGGCGTTGCAAGCTCTCATTAATAATCTGTTGGCGTCATTTTGAACTGGGGATTGAGATCGGGTCAACGCGATACATTAAGCGCGTCAGCGGATCGAGCGAGCCGAGTCCGAGCAATATGATTAGCCAAATAACGCCTGAAGCCGCAAATAGTCGGATCGCGCTTGGCCCGCGTCGCAACTCCATGAAAAATCCCACGATCACGCCCGCCATAGCTAGGGCGACGATCAGCAGCAGCGGCCGCAGCGAAGGAACCAACGGGAGGGCGCTTGCGGCGACTTCGACCGCGAGCAAGACGAGAAGCGCGACCCAGGCGAAGACCAATCTCGCAAAGTACGCGCTCATGCGCCCCTCCCGATCAGATAGATGAGCGGATAGAGAATTATCCAGATCATATCGACAAAGCTCCAATAGAGGCCGACGATGGCGACGGCGCCGTGGCGCTCGGCCGTGAATTGGTTGGCGCGCGCGATGATCCAGCCGACAAGGCAGAGCCCCACGACCATGTGCGCGCCGTGAATGGCCGTGCTCGCGAAATAGAACACGAAGAACAGCTGTGCTCCGCTCCGCGCCGCGCCCTCCATTGAAAAATTCACGCCAGGAAACAATCCTCGCGCGAAGTCCTCGCGCCATTCGAGACCAAACTTCAACATCAGGAAGGCCGCGCCCAGCATCCAGGCGACTATGCCGCACCACCGCAGTCGCCGCGATTCGCCTCTCTCGATGAAGGCGAGGCCGGCGCTATAGACGAAGCTGCTTGTGACCAACAGCGTCGTGTTGATCGTGCCGAGAAGGAGGTCGGTCTGCTTCGCGCCTTGATCAAAACCGATTAAGCTCCAATGTCGGCAGTAAATCCAGGAAAGAAACAGCGGCCCAAGAAAGAGGCTCTCGGTCACGAGAAAAAGCCACATGCCCGAGAGCGCGGTGTCGGTCTCATGGCGCGCGCTCGCATACTGGAAGCCATGCGGGAGCGAAGCTTCAGACATGACGCGCCTCGGCAGGCCAGGGATATTGATACACGGGCTCCGTCACGATCGGCGTGACTTCGAAATTCTCCGTCGGCGGCGGCGAGGACGCGCGCCATTCGAGCCCCGCGGCGTGCCAGGGATTGGCGCGGGCGCGCTCGCCATGGAACAACGACCAGACCATATATATCAAAGGCAAGAGATAACCGACCGCTAGGATCGTCGCGCCGGCGGAGGAGAAGACGTTGAGTAGAAAATACTCGGGCGCATAGTGGGCATAGCGCCGCGGCATGCCGAGATAGCCAAGCAGGAATTGCGGAAAGAAGGTCAGATTAAAGCCGATGAAGATGACGACGGCCCCGGCTCTTCCCCACATCTCCGGATACATACGTCCGGTGATCTTCGGCCACCAGAAATGCAGGCCGGCGAAATAGGCCGACACCATTCCGCCGACCATGACGTAATGGAAATGCGCGACGACAAAGTAGGTCTGCGTGAGATGCACATCGGCGCCGAGCGCGGCGACGAATAACCCCGTCAGCCCGCCCATGGTGAAGAGGCCGATGAATCCAATCGAATAAAGCATCGGCGCATCGAAGTGGATGAAGCCCTTGTGCATCGTGGCGATCCAGTTGAAGACCTTGATTGCCGAGGGAACAGCGACCGCGAAGCTCAGGATCGAGAAAACGAGCGACGAATAGAGCGAGGCGCCGGCGACGAACATATGGTGACCCCAGACCAGAAAGCCGATGACGGCGATCCCGATGCTGCACCAGACCACGAATTTGTATCCGAACAGCGTTTTCTGAGCGAAAGCCGGCACGATTTCGCTCACCACTCCAAAACCAGGAAGGATCATGATGTAGACCGCCGGATGCGAATAGAACCAGAATAGATGTTGGAACAGCAGCGGATCGCCGCCGATGGCGGGATCGAAGACGCCGATGTGAAAAATACGCTCGAAAGCGAGTAACACGAGCGTCATGGCGAGAACGGGAGTGGCGAGGACCATCATCACGCTCGTTGCATAGAGCGACCACAGAAACACCGGCATTTTGTAAAAGGTCATGCCCGGCGCGCGCAGGCGGTGAACGCTGACGATGAAATTCAGCCCGGTCGCGATCGAAGAGAAGCCGGCGATGAAGATCGCCACAATGGTCACGACAACATGACCTTTGGAATAAGCCGAGGACAGTGGCGTATAGAAGGTCCAGCCCGTATCGACTCCTCCCGCGAAAAGCGAATAGATCGCGACCAGGCCCGCCACGACGTACATGTACCAGCTGAAAAGATTGAGGCGAGGAAAGGCGAGATCACGCGCGCCCAGCATGAGAGGCGCGAGAAAGTTGCCGAGCGTCGTCGGTATCGCTGGAACAAGAAAGAACCAGACCATCACGACGCCATGCATCGTGAAGAGCTTATTGTAAGTCTCCGCGGAACCCAGCAGCCCCGCGGGCGAGATGAGGTTGTAGCGCATGAGGGTCGCCGCCGCCCCGCCGATGAAGAAAAACAAGGTGATGGAAATGAAGTAGAGAATCGCGATGCGCTTGTGGTCTGTCGTCAAGAACCAGCTGCGCAAGGTATAGCCATCGGTGAGATAGGAGCGGCCGCCGCCGCCGTCGACGATAGTCATGGTTGCGTCTCCCGCCCGAGCGACTTTATATAGGCGACGATCTTCAGAAGATTGTCCTCGTCTATCTGGGCGGCGAAGGACGGCATCGTCGGCGGATAGCCGGCGACCCGCCACGCGGACGGCTCAACGAGCGCATCGTGCAGGTACCGGTCGTCGGCGATCACGAAGCCGCCTTCCTGGAGCGCGACGGTGGCGCCGTAGAGGCCGTTCAGCGTTGGCGCGGGCGCGACGGTTTCGATTGGCGTTCCGCCGTCGCCGCCGTGGCACTGGCCGCATCCGTAGGAGACGTAAAGACCACGCCCCGCCGCGGCCATGGTCGCATCGTGGTTTTCGCCGAGCCATTTCTCGAACTCGGGACCTGTCATCGCGACGACCTCGCCTACCATGCTGGCATGCTCGGCCCCGCAAAACTGAGTGCAGAACAGACGATACGCGCCCGGCTTCTCGACCGTGAACCACAGCGTTTCGTATCGTCCCGGCAGCACGTCATGCTTGACGCGAAACGCCGGGACGGAAAAATCGTGAATGACGTCCTCGGAAGTCATCACGAGCTGGACCGGGCGACCGATGGGCAGATGCAGCGCGTTGATCTCGCGCTGACCGCCTTCGTGCTCGATTTTCCACATCCATTGCTTGCCGACGACGTAAATCCGCAAGGCGTCGGGCGGCGGCTGGAACAGCCGCACATAGAGGTCGGCGCCCCAGAGGAACAAACCGAAAAAGATAGCGAGCGTGGCGGTCGTCCAAGCGATCTCCAGTCGCCAGGTTTTCTGCATCGGCGCGCCGCGATCGTGGGGGCTACCGCTGCGATATTTGATCATGTACAGCCACATGAGGCCATAGACCAAAATGAGCACGGCGCAAGACGCGAGGGTCAGCGCGAGGATCAGATGATCGACCTCGGCCGCCTGGCCCGTCGCTTGCGGAAGAGCGAGGCTCATGCGCCGCGCCTTTCGCCAAGCGCGGCGCGCGCGAGCGCCGCGAGACCGATAACGGCGGTAACCGCGGAGGCGATTCGCAGAAATTTCATGATTGCGAAGGTATAGCGGCCGGTCGCGGCGTCGAAGTCATAGCAGAGCAGCAAGAGCGGCGATGCGGCTGACCCGGTTTCACCGGCCGCGGCGCGGCGAAGCGCAAGCCGCAGCTCTTCCGGCGCGTAGCTGACTCCGAGCAGATAGCTCGACACGATTCCGGACGGCGAAACGAACACGACGCCAAGTGGATGGGCAAGGCCGCTTTCTCCAGGGCGACTCTTGAAACCGACGGCACTCGCGATTCTCGTCACGGCGTCCGGCTCTCCGGTGAGGAACAGAAAATTTTTGGGCTGGATCAACGGGTGACCATCGAGCTCCTTCGCTTTGATTGTCGAGACGTCTTTCGCCGTCTCTAAGGGATCGATGCTGAGGGCCGCGAACGAAAAATCGCGCCCCGCCACCAGACGCGCCCGTTCCAGCGCCAGCAACAGATTGGCCCGCGCGACGCCGCAGAGCGACGCGCAGTGAAAATAGCCGAGCGTCAGAATAAGCGGACGCCCATCGATAATCTCAACCAGACGCCGTGTCTTGCCATCATCGCCGCGGAGCGTCGTGTCTAGCGGAAGCGCCGCGCCAATCCTTTGTTCGTAGGCAATGCCGGCGAGATCGAGCGTCGATCCGGCATCCGCCATGCGTGGCGCGAGAAGGAGTAGGACCAACAGAATGAACCGCCTCATGCGGCGCCTCCTTCGTTTGCGTTGTTTGCGGGGCTTCTTTTTGCGTGGCCGGCGCGGGATTGGGAGCGCCGCCAGGCCATCCGGGAGTTTTGCTTTCCACGATCTTGCGCATCGCGTCGGCGATCGGCATATGCGCCACGCCGTTCGCTTGATCGATCCAGCCCGCGCTATTCAGTTTCTCCAGTTCCGCGTGGCGGAAGGCGACCATGTCGTCGCGCGGGCTGGTCTGCAGTCGCGGCTCCGGAAATTGTGGCAGCGGTAAGCGCAGCGTGCGGTCCAGAATCGCCTTGGGGAATAGCCACAAGACCAGCAGCGCCAGAAGAACGATCGAAATCGCGAGCGTAACGACGCCGATCGAGACCAACCGCATTCCGACGTCGCTTTGCTCGTACCGCGCGGGCGGCAGCACTTTCTCGTCATGCATCGCGCAAAACTCTCGTTGCGGACCAAGACGCGAGGCGCGCGCGAAAGGCGAAGCCGGCGGCGATCCCCCAGACCGCGAGCATTGCCGCCACGGGGAGAAAACCGAAAGGCAGGCGCGCCGCGGGAAGGATCAGCCACCAGCAACGTAGGATCGCGGCGATAACAAGGAGACGCGCGACAATCCCCATGCCACGCGCCGACGCCCTGAGGCGAGGAAACAGCAATAGCACGAAAGGCAAAACGAAGTGCAGCAGCGTGACTAAACCCGCCACCACTCCCCAGCGGCCGGACCAGCGAAGCACGTACCACGCCGCTTCGCGCGGCAAGTTGGATTGCCAGACGATCAAGAGCTGCATGAAGTCGAGATAGGACCAAAGGATGACGAGCGCGAGCATCAATCGTCCCAAGGCGCTTGGAATTTCGACGCTGTTCAGTTGCCTCAGCAGCTTGGTGGAAACGGAAACGGACAGTGCGAACAAGCCCATTTCCGATATTGTCATTAACCCGAAAACACTCGACCCGAAGCTCGGATCGAGCGCTTCGATCATGTCGATCGAAGCGAATGTCACGGTCAGCGCGAGCAGGACCAAGCCCAACGGGGCGACCCTCGATAAAGCGGTGTCCGACTCCGGACCTCGCAGCGCCCGAAGGATCGACCAGGCCAGCGCGAACCAAACGCAAAAATAAAAGGCGCAGCGTGCTAGGAACCAGGGAGCGTTGAGGTAGAAGCCATTGCTTAAACGCTCGGATACGGCGGTGTGCAGCCAAGGATAAAGTCTCGGCGCCGTGACCACGATGGGAATCGCGACGAGGGGCGCAATCGCTATTGTCCGCGCGCCCGCGGCTAGTTCATGCCTTATTACGTAGCCCCAATTTCCGCCGGTCAATACATGGATAAGCAGCAAGCCCATCGAGCCGAGCGGCCAGCCAACCCAACAAATTACAGCCGCAAGCCAAGCATGGGGAAACGCCGCGGGCTGAAGGAACCAGCCAGCGCTGGAAGCGACGAGGCCGGCGGCGGCGAGAGTCCATGCGGTCCATTCGGATTGCCGTGGCGTCATGGCTTCGCCGCCTTTTGGATGGCGGCGAGATCGGCGGCGCTGGCGTTTTGGGAAAGCTGCAGGGCGCGGATATACGCCGCGATCGCCCAGCGGTCTTGGGGCGCGACGCAGGCGGCGAAGGAATACATGACGCCATAACCATTTGTGATGACGTCATAAAAATAGTCGACCGGCGCCTCGCGTAGCCGCTGCTCATGATAGCTCGGCGGATGCGGGAAGCCGCGCCTCACGACCATGCCATTACCGTCCCCGAGTTCCGAGTGGCATGGCGTGCAATGGATGCGATAGCGCTCCTGGCCGCGCTCGATCAGCGCCTGCGTGAGTGGGGGCGCGGTTGTCGGCCTTTCGAGAAACCGCACTGTGTCCAGCGGCGTGGCGGCGGGAGCCACCAGAGGCGAATAATTTCTCTGTTTCGGCTGTATGCTCATGTCGTCACAGGCCGCGAGCGACATCAGCATCGTGATCAGCGCGAGATGACGGATCATGCGCCGATCTCCTCAATCTCGCGAGCGCCGCGACCGCGCAAAATCTTTAGGGCGCGCTCGCGTCGCGAATGATCTGGCGCACGAACCGAGACGACCCAGACGTCGCGTAGGACCCGTCGCATGGGCCTCCGCTCGTCGATTGGATCGTAAAGTTTGCATAGACCCGCCGCGAGGATGTAGCCAATGACCCCGGTCAACACCGCGAGCAGCACGCCGATCTCGAAGGCGATCGGCACGAAGGACGGCCACGAGAATTCCGGCCTGCCGCCGATGTCGAGGGGATAGCCGACGCCGTTGGCGTAGCTCTGCATGGCGAAGCCCTCGAGGGCGCCGAGAATTCCGCCGACGAGAATGGCCCGGGGGAGGAAGGATTCGCCGCGGCCGTGTTCGGGAATCGTCGGTCCGAAGCTCTGCAGCTCGTACTGATCATCGCCGAGCTCGCGCATGGCCGCCGACAGCGCGTCCTCGCTGGGAAAGCTCGCGACGAGCCCGCGCCCTTGCTGGCTTAGGTGGATATCAGCCGCTGCCTGCGGTTCTGGCGAAAGCGCCGCAGCTTGCTCCGCAGCGGGCTGCTTGAAATCGCCGGGCTGAGGACCCGAAAAATCAGGTTCCCGCTCCAGGGTGTATGCGCATTCGGGCGGATCGCAATCCGCGCCAAGCGTCGCGTCGAACACGAAATGAGTGGCGCAATAGGGACAGATGGCTTCGTCTTCCTCCCCCATGTTGAGGAAGACATGCGGATGGTCGAAGGGCGGAAGCGCGCCGACGCACATGAAGTCCTTGACGCCGATTCTGATGCGAGCGGCGCCGATCTCATTTTGGAAACGCGGGACTTCCGTGGGATGCATGATTAAGGCTCCGCCGTCTCCCCATGCTTGGAGGAATGTCGCAAGATCAGTTGGCGCATCTCGAACATGGCGATCATCGGGATGAAGCGAACGGCCAGCAACATGCCGAGGGTGAAGAACCCGATTGTGCCGAGCAGCGTGAGCCAGTCCCACAAGGTGGGGACATAATCACCCCAAGCGGATTGCAATCGCGTCGTTTGCAAGCTCATGACGACGATCTGATAGCGCTCGCACCACATGCCGATGACGATGCCGAAGCTCACGAGGAGAATCAGCGGCTGATTGAGCCTAACGCGCGGAAACCACATGAGTTGGGGCGTGAGCACGTTCAAAAGGAGCGTCGTCCAGTAGATTGGCGCGAAAGGGCCCGCGACCTTCCGGTGGAATTGAAATTTTTCGGCCTCGTCTCCGCCATAGAAGATCGTAAAGGCGTCCATCAAATAGGCGTAGGCGAGACATAAACTGGAAACGAGAAGCATCTTGCAGAGGATGTCGAGGTGGCGTCCAGTGATGAAGGCTTGAAAACCAAGCAGCCCGCGCATCGGAATTGCGAGCAGCAGAACCATGGCGAAGCCCGATAGTAAGGCGCCAAAAACGAAGAAGGGCGGAAACTGAGTGGAATGCCAACCGACGGTCGCCGCGCCAGCGAAGTCGAGGCCGACGATGCTGTGCACGGAGATGACGAGCGGCGTCATGATCGCGGCCAGCACGCCATAGGTCGCCTGATAATGCCGCCATTGATCTCGCGAGCCGCGAAAGCCCATCGCCAGCGCGCCGTAAAACTTTTGCGCGCCGCGCGTCCTCGCCTCGTCTCGCATGGTCGCGAGATCTGGAATGAGGCCAAAATACCAGAACAGGATTGATGACAGCACATAGGCCAGGATGGCGAAAAAGTCCCAAAGCAACGGACTGCGGAATTGCGGCCACAGCGTCATGCTGTTGGGGAATGGAAACAGCCAATAGAAAAGCCAGGGCCGGCCGAGGTGCAGAACGGGATAAATGCCGGCGCACGCCGCCGCGAACAGCGTCATGGTTTCGGCGAGCCGGTTGAGCGAAGCGCGCCATTCGACGCCCGCGAGATAAAACAGCGCCGAGATGAAGGTGCCGCCCGATGCGATCGCGATCCACCAGACATAGTTGATGATCGCGAAGCCCCAGACAACAGGCCAATCTATGCCCCATATGCCGACGCCGGCGTGGAATAGATAGACGATGGCGACGACGAGCGCGCCGACGCCGAGCAAAGCGGCGCCGAGGGCGACTCGCCACCAAGAAAAGCTGCCCTCGCGAAAGGGAATCGCGCAGATTTGATCCGTCATCGAGCCCAATGTCGGACCTTCGAACACGATCGGATCTCCGGCGCTCGGCGGTCGCGGCTCCTCCATAAGGCGCGACTCCTCATAAACGAGTGGCGGCGGCGCGTCGTTCATGTTCCCTCGCTTCGGATCGCGGGGTTTCGGTTAAGGACGCGCGCTTCATAGGTCACGCGAGGATGCGTGTTCTGGTCGGCCAGAAGCTCATAATCCAGCGGACTTTGTTTGCGCTTGGCGACTTCGCCGTCTTGCTTGGCGAGATCGCCGAAGCTGAACGCCCTCGTTGGACAAGCGGCCTGACAGGCCGTCACGACATCGCCAACCGGCTGGTTGTCGCGGTCGGCGACGATCCTGGCCTGCGCGATGCGCTGCACACAGAATGTGCATTTTTCCATGACGCCGCGCGCGCGCGCGGTTACGTCGGGATTGCGCGATTGCGGGGCTCTCCGCTCCTTCTGCGTAAAGGAGAAATAATTGAACCTTCTCACTTTGTAGGGGCAATTGTTGGAGCAGAACCGCGTGCCGATACAGCGGTTGTAGACCATCACATTGAGCCCTTCGGCATCATGCACGGTCGCGCCGACCGGGCAGACGGGCTCGCAAGGCGCCTGCTCGCAATGCATGCAGAGCGTCGGCTGGAGATAGATGCGTGGTTCGTCCGCCTCGCCCTCGTAATAGCGATCGATGCGCAGCCAATGCATCTCGCGTTCGCGTAAGACTTCGTCCTTCCCGACGGTTGGGACATTGTTCTCCGCCTGGCAGGCCACGACGCAAGCGTTGCATCCGATACAGGCGTTGAGGTCGACGCTCATGCCCCAGGCCGCGGGACCTTTCGGCTTCCATCGATAGAGCGTGTCGCTGGGCGAATGGCCATCGCCGAAGAGTGAGGCGTTCGCCTGAAACTCGGCGAGCGTCGCGCGCCTCGCGTAAACGCCGCTTTTGTCGAAAATCGCGTTGTGATGCTCGGTTGAAGCGAGTATCGCATGCGCGCTGGTCTTTTGCAGCGAGACCTCGCCTTGCGCTCCGACGAGCGGATAGAAATTGAAACCAGCGCCAGCGCCAACCGCTCCCGCTTGTTTGCGTCCGCCGCCGAGATGAGCGACGACGCAATCCTCGGCTTGTCCAGGCATGATCCAAACCGCGGCGCTAACCGCGGCCTCTCCCTTCGCGACGCGAATGACGTCGCCGTTCTCGAGGCCGAGTCGCCGCGCGAGACCGGGGGCGACGAGAAGCGGATTGTCCCAGGTCAGCTTAGTGAGAGGCCGCGGCGCCTCCTGTAGCCAGGCATTACCCGCGAAGCGGCCATCCCATAGATTGGGATCGGGACGAGTCAAGAGCGATATGGGGGCCGCGCTTCGTGGGATTGAAATTAGCGCGGCCTTGGGGTTCAGGCGCGCGTTCGATGCCTGGCTTGCCGTATTGGGCAAAACCCCGGTGGCGAGTCCGTTCTGCCAGGCTTGAGCGAAATCCCCTTGGAGCCGCGGACGCCAAGTCGCGCGCACCCGGTCGAGGCCGCTTGTTGGAGAGGCGTCGTCGAATTTGGCCAGCAACTCGAATGCGTCAAAGCCGCCGTAAAGCGGCAGCGCCTGCGGTTGCAAGATGGTGGCCGAGCCGTCAAAGGCGCGCGCGTCGCTCCAGTGTTCCCAGACATGGGTCATCGGCGCCGACCAAAGACAGGCTTCGCTCGTCTCGTTGGGGGTCGACGTCAGCGCCAGGCTGAACCTCACTCTTTGCAGCGCATCCACGAAGCCAAGACCCGCCGCCGCGTAAATCGGATTACTGTCGATGACGAGCAACGTGTTCACTCCGCCGGCGAGCATGTCCGCCGTCAGCTCAAGGATATCGTCGCCAAGGTCCGCGATCACGGGTTCGATCAAGTCGATCGTCGCGCCGCGCGCGCCAAGCGCCTCGTTCATCGCATGAACGAGCGCGTGCGCCTCGGGAGGCTGGTCGGGACCAATGTGAATGAGCGCGCGGTCGCGATTTGCGGCCAGGTCCGCCGCGAGCGGGCCGATCCACGCTGGGGCGTCCACGTCGTGGCCACCGCGAAGCACCGCCTCCGCCAGCGCTTCGACGATCCGCGGCAGATCGCGGGGGTCCGCGATGAAGCGATGGTCGGCCGCCGCGCCGATCAGCGTTGGCGTCGGCTCTACGGCATAGACACGGCTCATCTTGCCGGTGCGTGTTGGGTTGCGCCGCGAGGCGAAATCGCGCGCATGACGCAAATGCCCGGGCGCCGAACTCAAGAGATCGCTATCGATCGCGAGGATCGCGTCCGCGGCGTCGAGCTTGAACAACGCGTCGAGCGGACGCCCGTAGGCGAGCGCCGATCCCTTGGCCACATTGCCGCGCGAGACGGGCTCGAATCGCCGCCAACGCGCCTCGGGATAGGCTTCGAGCAGAGCCTCGATCTTAGCGATCAAGGTCGGCGACGAAATAGCGCCGGTCAAAACGCAAAAGCCCGCGCCGCGGCTCTCCGCGATCGTCTTTTTCTCTTGCCGCAGCGCGACTTCGAACGCGGCCCGGCTTGTGGGATCGCC
Source organism: uncultured Alphaproteobacteria bacterium (assembly GCA_963699455.1). Taxonomy (GTDB): domain Bacteria; phylum Pseudomonadota; class Alphaproteobacteria; order Rhizobiales; family Beijerinckiaceae; genus Methylocystis. The sequence goes on from CAVOTY010000008.1 coordinate 1,169,788, forward strand.
CTTGAACGTGAGCCCAAAGGAGCGCTCCGGATCGTAAAAATTCAGCACCTCCGCTTGAGCGAACACGTCGGTCGCGCCGAGACTGGCGGGGTGGCGCGGGTTGCCCTCCACCTTGATCGGACGGCCCATGTGATGCTTGACGACGACGCCGGTGGCGAAGCCTTGCAACAGACTCGCGGTGCTGTAGAAATTCGGCAGTCCCGGGATGATTTCCGCGGGCGCGCGCACCGCCGGAATGAGAACCCCCTCCGGCGCGCCCAGATCGCAACCAGCGAGCCCGGCCATGGCGAGGGCCGCGCTCATGAGCTTCAATGCGCGCCGGCGGTCGCTGGACGTGGAGAGAGACACGGCGAGCGCCGGAAATTCCTGCTCGAGTTCGCGCGCGGAAGGAAGGATCGTCCGCGAGTTGCTCCAAGCTCCGCCATTGCGCGCTCATCGGTGGCATATCGAACAATCCGTTAAATTGCGTTCGCCGATACGATATTCGGCAAGCAGCGTCTCGGCTGAAGGCGTATCTTTCGTTCGCCGCCATTCGGTGTTGTAGATTTGATCCTTGGGACGCAGATTGGGGCCCGGATCGCGATGGCAATCGAGGCAGAACCGCATGGTCAGCGTCTTGGCCTTATAGGTGAGCGCCATGTGGTCGACTTCACCGTGACAGCTGGAGCAGCCGACGCCCTTCACGATGTGGATGCCGTGGTTGAAATAGACATAGTCGGGCAGATCGTCGACGCGATTCCAAACGATCGGCTTGTTGCTGGCAAGGCTGTCGCGAAGCGGCGCAAGCAGCGCGGCGTTGGTCCATATTTGCGAGTGACAGGTCATGCAGGTGTAAGTCGGTGGGAGTCCCGCCGTCGACGACGCATCGACCGACGCATGGCAAAAGCGACAATCCACGCCGAGGCCGGCGACATGATGCTCATGGCTGAACGGGATCGGCTGTTCGACGATCCAGCTGACATGTCGGGCGTAATCGCTGAGCGGCCAAAACCACCACCAGCAAATCAAAGCGACAAGTAAAAGCGTCGCGCCCAAAAGCGCCATCTTTAACGTTAAATTCGCGTTCTGACCAAATACAGCTGACATGCGCACAACTCTCACGAAAACATGCTCGCCCCGCCGCGATCCGCTGTTGCTTCGCTCATGTAGCTATCGCGCGAACAATTCGTTTCAACGGGGGTCGCGGGCTCATCGAGAACTCCGGCCGCGCGGTTTCGTCCCCGCGAAAAGGCGAACATATGGATGTGGAAACGTGGCGAGCGCATTCGAGCCTGATCGAATGTCGGAACTTCTCCATCTCATGCCCGATGTTGATTACGGCGCCGTGCGATGCGCCGTATTTGCGCTATAGTTCGCCGAGTTTCGCGGCGAGATCGAGATATTGCGGGCGCAGTCGGGTGATGACATCGCTCTTCAACGCATCAGCCACCGAGCCGTCCGTGACGGCGTCCGCCGCGACCTGCATCACCCGCTTGAAGCGCGCCTTGATTTCGGCCGTCGCCAGCTCCGCGGTGACTCCTTGCGCGTTTGCATCGGCAAGCTGCTGTTCGTTTGAACCGCACTTGCTGGTGTCGATCAGTTTGTTTTCTGCCTTGAACTTTGGCGCTGCTCGTTCGGCCGCGGCCGCTTGCTCCCGTAGCTCCTTGATACGGAGATCCAGCCATTTACCGGCGCGCGGGCGGCGTGGTGGCGTTAGTCGAGTTCCGCCCTGGAGTAGGCTTTGGCGATTCCGTTGGCGATTCGAGTAGCAAGAGCCGCGGATTCGTTCGTATAACCAACCTCAATGACGTAATTTGAGGCTATTCGCTTGACTTTCAGCTTGTCGAAAATTCTTGCCGCGGCCGCGTTCTCGAGTTGCAACTGGGTCGGAGGAACGTTGGGGGCGAAGGTCAAGAGGTCCATGACCCAGTTGACCGCGGATGGAATAATGTTCGGCGGAATATTTGGGCCCAGACTCATAACCAGTAGCTGACGGTCGCGGCGATGCGTATGGCTGCGGGGAAGTTCGCGGCGTTTCGATCATATCGCGTCGCGACCCGCCTGAAGTCCTTCAATCGACGGAACATGCGCTCGATGGCGTTGCGATTGCGATGGAGGAACGGCGAAAAGCCGTTCTTCCATTTGCGATTGGCCTTGGGCGGGATGTTCGGCGCCGCGCCATCCCGCTCGGCTTGCCGACGGATGGCGTCGCTGTCGTAGCCCTTGTCTCCGTGCAGGATTTCGCATGGCGGAAGCCGCGCCAGAAGTTCGGCGCCCGCCACGCAATCGGCGACATTGCCGCCGGTCAGCATGAAGGCGATGGGACGACGGCTCGCGTCGGTCGGCGCGTGGATTTTGGTGGTGCGTCCGCCGCGCGAGCGGCCGATGGCCTGATTTTTCTCCCCCCTTCACCGCCGACGAGTCGATGAGGACCTCCGCCGGCGGCCCGCCGGCTTGCGCGAGCGCGTGGAACAACTCGACCCAGACGCCCTTGGCGGCCCAGCGGACATAGTGATTATAGAGGGGCTTCCTCGGCCCGGATTCCGGCGGCGCGTCGATCCAGCGGCCGCCGGATTTGAGCACTTGAACGATGCCGCCGATGACCCGCCGGTCGTCCACCCGCGCCTTGCCGCGCGTGTCGGTGGGAAGATGCGGCGCGATCTTCGAAAACCGCGCGTCCGTCGGCCAGGATTGATCGGGTATCATCGCCGCTTCCTTTCGGAAACCGTGAATCCTAACCAGATCAATCAGCCAAGCGATTTATGGGTCTGGACTTTAGGCCGTCCTGGCGCCGACACTCGCAAAGTCCAGCATGCGGGGCTCCGACGGCAAGGCCAACAGCGACAACGCGCGCAAGCCCCGTGCCGGGGAGCGTGAAACGGCGCGTTCGGCGCGGGACACTTCGACAAAACATCGTTTCGCGCAAGGACCTAAAGGGCGGTTTCGCGGAAGGCGGTCGGCGCAACTCAAGCGCGCAAGGCGACTCCGTTTTCGTCGAACGCGACCTCGGTGGGCTCGTCGTCGCCCATGCTGACGCGCGCGCGGGCGAGAACGCCGTCGGCGCGATATTCATAGAGATGCGACAGTTCGACCTCGCCATAGACGATCTTTTCGCAAGAGACGAGCCGCTCGGCCTCGTCGAACCTGGCGCGAAAGTAGGTGTTGCGATTTCCAAGCTCCGACGCCGCGAGCGGAGAGACGAGCCTGAGCGGCAGGCTCACCCCGCTGTAGGTCAGAAAATACCGATATTCATGAGGCTTGGCGGTCATGGCCGTTCTTTCTTTCAGCATTTTTACCGATCACGCTTCGAGCGGATTGATCTCGCTTCACTTACGCCAGACGCTTGCCAGCCAAGGCTGCTCTTCACGCGGGCGCCCGGTGGGGCGATAATAGCGCTCGATCTCGACGAATCCCGCCTCGTGACCATAACGCCGCCAAGTCTCGGGACGGTGAAACACGCCGTAACGCCCGTCGTTCCAGCCCTCTTCGTCGAGGCCGCGGGGAATGGAGCTGAACAAAACGCCGCCCGGCTTCAAGGTCGCGCGCAGCTGCCGCAGCACGCGCGGCAACTCGTCGCTTGGAATATGGAATAGCGTCGCATTAGCGAAGACGCCGTCGAAAAAGCGTTCGGGCAAATCGAGTTTGAGAAAATCCTGTCGCCAGACCTCGCAACCGCTGTAAGCGCGCGCCATCTCCGCGAAACGCGGCGCTCCCTCCAAACCAATCGCGATATGACCAGCTTCGGCGAAGACCTTGAGGTCTCTCCCCGGCCCGCAGCCCAAGTCCAGCAACGTGAATGGGGGATTGTCGCGAATATGACGCAGCATCGCCGAAATATTTTGACTAACGTCGTGATCGCGCGTGCCTTCCCAAAAGGCCTCGGCGCGTCGATCGTAATATTGCAATGTGAGGTCCGTGATGTCCTCAATATTTTGTCGCTTCGCATTCATTCCGGGATGCCTGTCAAAATGTAGCCTCGCCGCCGCTTGGCTTCGCGTCGTTTCGAGATCGTTACTGCAATGGTCAGGCCAGGCCGCCCGCTTTTCGATCGCCGGCCGTGGACGATGACCGTTCGGGCGGACCATGATATCCCCTTCGCTTCCGTCCCTGAATAGATCGCCAAGGCGAATCGCGGCGATTAAAATAAGGACGCGACGCGACGAAAACCGCCTTCCTTTTTTTAAAAAGCACTATAAAGGGGCGGGGAAATGGCGATGTTTCAAGTTCGAATCCACGGGCGGGGGGGGCAGGGAGCGGTCACGGCCGCCGAGCTGCTTTCGGTCGCCGCGTTTCTCGAAGGCAAGCACGCCCAGGCCTTTCCGAGCTTTGGCTCGGAGCGCACCGGCGCCCCGGTGGTGGCGTTCTGCCGCGTTCGCGACAAGGAAATCCGCCTTCGCGAACCGATCCAGGAGCCGGACGCGCTGATCGTTCAGGATCCGACGCTGTTCAAATCGGTGGACGTGTTGGAGGGTCTCGCGCCCGGGGGATTTTTGCTCGTGAACACCAATATGAGCTTCGCGGAGATGCACCTCGACGAGGTTGTCGCGCGCCTGCCAAAAAATCACGCGCTGACGGCGCCGGCCACCGAACTGGCGCTGAAACATGTTGGCCGACCCTCGCCCAACACGGCCCTGCTCGGCGCCTTTACCGCCTTCACCAAGATCGTTTCGCTCGATTCGGTGCTGGAGGCGATCCGCCGCGCCTTTCCCGGCAAAATGGGTGAAGCCAACGTGGCCGCCGCTCGGGCCGCCCACGCTTTCGTGACCAAGGCGTGACGCGCCGGGAGGCGGATCGATATGCTCGAACAAATCGAAGGCTCCAAGGCGATGGCGCGGACCATCGCGCTGTGCCGGCCCCAGGTGGTCTGCGCCTACCCGATCACGCCGCAGACCCACATCGTCGAGGGGCTTGGCGAATTGATCCGCGCCGGCGCGCTGGACAATTGCGAATTCATCAACGTGGAGAGCGAATTCGCCGCGCTGTCGGTGGCGATCGGCGCCTCGGCGGCGGGCGCTCGGGCCTACACCGCGACCGCCAGCCAGGGACTGCTGTTCATGGCCGAGGCGGTCTACAACGCGGCCGGGCTCGGACTGCCGATTGTAATGACGCTCGGTAATCGCGCCATTGGCGCGCCGATCAACATTTGGAACGATCATTCCGACGCCATGGCGCTACGTGAATCCGGTTGGATCCAGCTTTTCGCGGAGACCAATCAGGAGGCCGCCGACCTGCATGTTCTCGCCTTCAAACTGGCCGAGGAACTGTCCGTGCCGACGATGGTCTGCGTCGACGGTTTCATCCTCACCCACGCCGTGGAGCGCGTCGATATTCCGGATCAGCAAACCGTCGACGATTTTCTCCCGCCTTTCGAGCCGGTGCAGGTTCTCGACCCCGCCGATCCGATCTCGATCGGCGCGATGGTTGGTCCCGACGCCTTCACGGAAGTGCGCTATCTGCAATATTACAAGCAGCATGCCGCCCTTGGGCTCATCGTCGAACAGGCCAGCCAATTCGAACGGCGGTTCGGCCGCGCCTCGGGCGGACTGCTGCGCGAATACGCCACGGCGGACGCCAAGGTCATCGTCGTCGCGCTCGGCTCGATCAATGGCACGATCAAGGATGTGATCGACGAAATGCGCGGCGAAGGTCTGCGCATCGGCCTCGTGACGCTGGTGACGTTTCGGCCTTTTCCAATAATGGCGCTGCAAAAGGCGCTGACGCGCGCCAGCGATGTGGTGGTGATCGACAAGAGCGTCGATGTCGGCATGGGCGGCCCGCTCGCCAGCAATGTCGATCTTTCGCTGCGCAACCTCGCTAACCCGCCGCATGTCCATTCCGCCATTGTCGGGCTCGGCGGACGCGCCATAACCAAATCCTCGCTGCATCGGCTGTTTCGGCAAGCGCTGATCCAGCCGTGGGAGGGCCCGCATTTCCTGGACCTCAATGAAAAAGTAATCGCTCGTGAAATCCATCGCCGCGGCAAGGCCCGGCGTTCCGGCCCGGCCGCTGAAAATATCCTGAAACATCTGGAGAGCGAACGCGCCGAGCGTTTCCTGACCCGCGAGAGCGCCGATGAGCAATGACGTCGAGACCATGACGGGCGTGCAAAAACTCAAATTCTATCAGAAGGGCACGCTCACCGTCGGCAACCGCCTTGTCGACGAGGCGCGAAGAAACGTGCAGGCCAGCCGCGACCGCGCCAACTCCCTGACCAGCGGCCATCGCGCCTGCCAGGGCTGCGGCGAGGCGCTGGGCGCGCGTTACGCCATCGACGCGGCGATGCGGGCGAGCGGCGGCAATCTTATCGCGGTCAACGCCACCGGCTGCCTCGAAGTGTTCACCACGCCCTACCCCGAAACCTCCTGGCAAATGCCATGGATGCACTCATTGTTTGGCAATGCGGCGGCGGTCGCGACCGGCGTCGCCGCCGCGATGCGCGCGACAAAACGCGAGGGAACGCGCGTCGTCGCCCAAGGCGGCGACGGCGGCACCACCGACATCGGCTTTGGTTGCCTGTCCGGGATGTTCGAGCGCAACGACGACGTGCTCTACATTTGCTACGACAACGAGGGCTATATGAACACCGGCGTGCAGCGCTCGTCGGCGACGCCAGCGGCGGCGCGCACCTCGACCACGCCGGCGCTGGGCGCCGAGCCCGGCAATGTGTTTGGAACCGGAAAGTTCACGCCCAAGATCGCCGTCGCCCATGATATTCCCTATGTCGCGACGGCGAGCGTCGCGGACCTCCATGACCTCGAGGCCAAGGTGACGAAGGCCATGTCGTTCCGGGGCGCGCGATATATTCAGATCAGCGTGCCCTGTCCGCTGGGCTGGGGCGCGGCGTCCCACGACACGATCAGAACTCGCGCGGCTCGCCATCGAGACCGGACTCTATCCTATCTTCGAAGCGGAAAGCGGCCGCGTAACCCATGCGCGCAAGAATCCGCCGCAAGACGCCGGTCGCCGAATATCTGAAGCCGCAACGGCGCTTCGCGCATCTGTTCCGAGATGGCGTCGAGGACCCGCGCGTCGCGCGGTTGCAGGCGCTCGCCGACCGAAACATCGAAGACTATCGGCTCCTCGACGAACACGCGTAATCGCGGAGAGACCCCATGAAGCATCCCTACGCGATCGCGCTCGACGCCGGCACCAGTCGGCACAATCACACCGGCTCGTGGCGCACGCGACGGCCGGAATATGTCGATCGCTTGCCGCCCTGCAACCACGCTTGTCCCGCCGGCGAGGACATTCAAGGCTGGCTCGCGCGCGCCGAATCGGGAGACTACGAAGCCGCCTGGCGCGCGCTGACGATGAACAATCCGCTGCCGGCGATCATGGGGCGCGTCTGCTACCACCCATGCGAGACGGCGTGCAATCGCGCGACGATCGACGACGCCGTCGGCATTAATTCGGTCGAGCGCTTCCTCGGCGATCTCGCGATCGAAAAATCCTGGGCGTTCGCGGCGCCGACCCAACTCAGCGGCAAGAAAGTTCTGATCGTCGGCGCCGGTCCGGCGGGCCTTTCCGCCGCCTATCATTTGCGTCGCCTCGGCCACGAGGTGACGATCCGCGAGGCGGGTCCGCTGGCCGGCGGCATGATGCGCTTCGGCATCCCCAAATATCGCCTGCCGCGCCAAATCATCGACGCCGAGGTGAAGCGCATCGTCGACATGGGCGTGACGCTGCGTCTCAACGCCAAGGTCGACGATATCGAGCGAACGATGGTCGAGGGGGCCTATGACGCGGCGTTTTTGGCCGTCGGCGCGCATATCGCGCGGCGCGCCTATATTCCGGCGGCGGGCGCGGCGAAAATCCTCGACGCGGTGTCGCTGCTGCGGTCGATGGAGGGCGAGACGCCGCCGTCGCTGGGCCGCCGCGTCGTCGTCTATGGCGGCGGCGACACCGCTCTCGACGTCGCCCGCACGGTCAAGCGCCTTGGGGCGGAGGAAGCGATCATCGTCTATCGGCGCACGCGCGAGAAAATGCCGGCGCATGAATTCGAGCTTGAAGAGGCGCTGGAGGAAGGCGTTTCGATGAAATGGCTTTCGACCATCAAGACGGTCGACGGCGGCGCGATCGAAATCGAGAAGATGCGGCTCGACGAAAAAGGTTTTCCGCGGCCGACCGGCGAATTCGAGACATTGGCGGCGGACTCATTGGTGCTGGCGCTCGGCCAGGACGTCGATCTCTCGCTGTTGCAACGCGCGCCCGGCCTCGTTGTCGAAAACGGCGTCGTGAAGGTCGGGCCGGACATGATGACCGGCAGACCGGGTGTTTTCGCAGGCGGCGACATGGCCCCGTCCGAACGCACGGTCACGGTCGCGGTCGGCCATGGCAAGAAGGCGGCGCGTCACATCGACGGATTTTTGCGCGGCGCCGCGTATGAACCGCCCGCGAAACACGCGCTCGCCGGGCCAGAGCGGCTCAACGCCTGGTATTACGAGGACGCGCCGGCCACCGTGCGGCCCATGCTTGAAGCGGCGCGGCGCGTCGAGAGCTTCGCGGAGGTGCGGGGCGGTCTCGACGAAACCAACGCGCTTTACGAGGCGCGGCGCTGCCTCTCCTGTGGCAATTGCTTCGAATGCGACAATTGCTACGGCGTCTGCCCCGACAACGCGGTCATAAAGCTCGGGCCCGGCGCCCGCTTCCGTTTCGACTACGACTTCTGCAAGGGCTGCGGGCTCTGCGCGGCGGAATGCCCCTGCGGCGCGATCGACATGGTCGCCGAGGAAATTTGAGGGCTCAATGGTCGTGAGTCGACGCACAACATCGATCCCATCATTCTCGAGCCGAAACCTTCGACCGCAAAATCAAGGCTAAGTTATAAGTCGAGGACGCGGAAAAAATTCGCGGCGAAGCGAACACAAGCGATCTTGGGAGCTGAGATGGCCCGTTTTTCACTTCACCGCGCATTCGCGAAATTTCGCTTGTTTTCCCTTTTCGTCTGTCTCGGGCTTTTGATTCTGGTTTGCGTTTCATACAGCGGAGCGGCTGTCGCCAAGAGCGATCCCTGGATCGGCTGTCGCGGCGCGAACCCCGACGCGCGGATCGCGGGTTGCTCGCGGCTCATCGCGCGCGGCAATCGTGAAACCGCGGGCGATCAGGTAACCGCCTATACCAATCGGGGCGTCGCCTATCGGGCCAAGGGCGATGTCGAACGCGCGCTCGCCGACCTCGCCAACGCCCTGCGGCTCGATCCGAAGGCGGCGCGCGCCCTGAGCGAGCGCGCGTCGATCTTGCTTTCGAAAGGCGCGTTCGGCGGCGCCATCGCGGATTACGACGCCGCGATCGAGATCGACCCCAAGGATGCGAACGCCTTGCTTGGCCGCGCCAACGCCTATCGCGGGGCGCGGGATCTCGAACGCGCCAAGCAAGATCTCGAAGCCGCGTTGAGACAAGCTCCAAAGTTCGCCGCCGCGGCCGATGCGCTCGACGAGGTCAACAGGCTCATCGCCGACGGCGCGGCCCGGACGTCTCCCCAAGACGCGGCCGATACCGCGCCCCAGAAGAGCGCCGCGCCCGCGGCCGAAGCGACGCCGACGCCGCCTCCCGCGCCCCTGGCGAGCCCGATGGCGCTCGCGCTGCTGGCGCTGGTCGCGTTGCTTGGATTATTGACGGCGTTGGTCATCCACTTTCGCTCGAAGCCGGCCGACAAATCCCATCTCGCCGAGGCCGATCAGCACGCCCGCCCGCGAGACGGATATCTCGTGGAATTCAGTCGATTATCGCCCGGCGACGCCTGCGCGCGGGTCGATTCCAGCCTCGAAGGCCTGTCCGTCGCGGAGGCCGACGCGCGCCTCGCGAAATTCGGACCCAATCTCGTCGCCCGCGAAGGCAAGGCCGGCATTCTTCAGGAACTTTGGGGCCGCGCCCGCAATCCGCTGAACGCCCTGCTGCTGACCTTGGCGGCCGTTTCTTATTTTTCCGGGGACGCTCGCGCGGCCATCGTCATCGCCTCGATGGTGGTTCTTTCGATCACCACCGCCTTCATTCAAGAGCATAAATCGAACGAGGCGGCCGCCAAATTGCGCGCCATGGTGCATACAACCGCGACCGTCAGGCGCGCGCCATGCGACGCGGGCAATCCGTTCTCGGAAATTCCAATCGAGCAACTCGCGCCAGGCGACGTCGTTCGGCTGTCGGCGGGCGACATCATTCCCGCCGAACTCCGTCTGCTCGAGGCCAAGGATCTGTTCATCAACCAATCGACGCTGACCGGCGAGGCCATGCCCGCCGAGAAATACGCGCACGCGTTCGAGGGCGAATGCGACAATCCCTTCGACCTCCACAATATCTGCTTCATGGGCGCCAACGTCGTTTCGGGATACGGAACGGGGGTGATCCTGCGAACCGGCCCCAAGACTTTTTTGGCCAGCTCGCGCATCAGATCGCCGGGCGACGCGTGCCGACCGCTTTCGACGAGGGCGTCAACAAATTCACCTGGCTGATGATCCGCTTCATGATGGTCATGGTGCCGACGGTCTTTCTCATCAATGGGCTCACGAAACACGATTGGCTGGAGGCGCTGCTGTTCGCGGTGGCGGTGGCGGTGGGGCTGACGCCCGAGATGCTGCCGATGATCGTGACGGTGAATCTCGCCAAGGGCGCGATCGCCATGTCGCGCAAGAAGGTGATCGTGAAACGTCTCAACGCGATCCAGAACTTTGGCGCGATGGATGTTCTGTGCACGGACAAGACGGGCACGTTGACGCAGGATCGGATCATCCTGAAGCGCTGTCTCGACATATACGGCGAGGACTCCGAGCGCGTGCTCGAATACGCCTATCTCAACAGCCATTTTCAATCGGGTCTCAAGAATCTGCTCGACATCGCGGTCCTGGAACATCACGAACTGGCGAGCGCGCTGCGCCCGGACCGTCGGTTCACGAAGATCGACGAGATTCCCTTCGACTTCAACCGCAGGCGACTGTCGGTGCTCGTCCGCCGCGAGGACGAGCGGCGTCTTCTGATCTGCAAGGGCGCGGTGGAGGAGATATTTTCAATCTCCACTCATTACGAAACGCAAAGCGAGTGCGCTCGTCTCGACCCCTCTCACCTCGAAATCGCCAAACGCGAAACAGCCGAACTCAACGCCGATGGTTTCCGGGTCGTCGCCGTCGCGTACAAGCAGATGCCGTTGGAGCAGACCGTCTATACCGTCGCCGACGAGAGCGGCCTGACGCTGCTCGGCTATATCGCCTTCCTCGATCCCCCGAAGGAAAGCGCCGCCCAGGCTATCGCGGACCTCGCCAAGGCCGGCGTGTCCGTCAAGATTCTCACCGGCGATAACGACATCGTCACCCGCAAGATATGCAAGGACGTCGGCCTCAAGGTCGATCGCATCGTGCTCGGTTCCGAAATCGAGCATATGAGCGACGACGCGTTGTCGGAACTCGCCACGACCACGACCGTGTTCGCGAAACTGTCGCCGCCGCAGAAGGCCAAGGTGATCGAGGCGCTGCATCGCGGCGGGCATGTCGTCGGTTATCTCGGCGACGGCATCAACGACGGACCGGCGTTGAAGGTCGCCGATGTCGGCATCTCGGTCGACACCGCCGTCGACATCGCCAAGGAATCCGCCGACATCATCCTGCTCGAAAAAAATCTTCTCGTTCTCGACGAGGGGGTTATCGAGGGCCGCGGAATTTTCGCCAACATCACGAAATACATCAAGATGGGCGCGAGCTCCAATTTCGGCAACATGTTCAGCGTGCTCGGCGCGAGCATCTTCCTGCCCTTCCTGCCGATGGCGCCGATACAAGTCCTGACCAACAATCTCCTATACGACTTTTCGCAGACGACGATTCCAACCGATAACGTCGACGAGGAATATCTGGCGTCGCCGCGAAAATGGGACATCGGCAACATATTCAAGTTCATGATTTTCATCGGGCCAATAAGCTCGATCTTCGACTACGTCACCTATGGCGTGATGATATTTGTCTTCAACGCCTGGACCAATCCGTCTTTGTTCCAAACCGGATGGTTCGTCGAATCCCTGCTGACGCAAACGCTGATCATCCACATCATCAGGACGGCGCGGATCCCGTTCGTGGGGAGCCACGCGAGCCCCGCCCTGATAGCGACGACGATCATCATTTGCGCCATCGGGATCGCGCTGCCTTACACTTGGGCGGGCTCGGTGCTCGGGTTCACGCCATTGCCGGCGCTTTACTGGCCGTTGGTGACCGCGATCCTGCTGACATACGCGGTCCTCACCCATCTCGTGAAAGTCTGGTTCATACGTAAATGGGGGCTTTGAATTCTCCGCCTCGCGGCGCGGCTCGATCGGAGGCGAGATGAAGCCGCCGGGGATGGGCTTACTCACATCAACATATATGCATATAAGCCTTGGCCGCGTCGGCGATCGTTCGACGCCGCCGAGGCCGCGAAGCTTCGCCTTGTTGCCGCGCCTTTAAAAAACCCGGTTTTGCAATTCATTGTGAACACGGTTTTCATCCGTCGTCGAACGGGGCCGTTCGAGACGGCGGCGCGGGGTCCCGTCGCATGCGCGAAAATGCGCGCGGGCGCATCGGTTTTGGGGCTCCATGCGCGAAAATGCGCGCGCTCGCGCGCCCGGTTGAGGGATCGGAGCCGTTTGGCTCGGCCGTTCGCGTCCGATTTCCATTAAGCCGCGAGATCGGCGACGACGGCGTCCAGCACCGGAAATCCTTCGGAACTCACCCGCAATCGGTTGTCCCGGGTAAATTCCACCAAGCCATCGCCGACCAGTTCGGTGATCCGGGATTGAGCGAGTTTTTTGCCGGTAAGCAACAGATATCGCTGCGGGTCGATCCCTTCGCGCAAGCGAAGTCCCATCAACAGAAATTCATCGCCCTGCTGCTCCGCGTTGAGCAGCTCGTCTTCAACGAGACCGTGGCCTTCCGTCTCCACGCAGGTGAGCCACATTTCCGGGTGTCGCTCGGTCGACTGCGCGCGGCGGCCACGTGGCGTGTTCAAGCGGCCATGCGCGCCGGGCCCAACGCCGGCGTACTCTCCATATCGCCAGTACACGAGGTTGTGCCGACATTCTCCGCCGGGCCGAGCATGGTTTGAAACTTCGTAGGCGGGCATTCCGGCGCGGGCGGTTGCTTCCTGCGTCACATCCCACAGGGCCCGCTGCGTATCCATGTCCGGCACGACCAGTTTGCCGGCGTCGAACATGCGCTCGAACATCGTGTCCGGCTCGATCGTCAGTTGGTATAAGGAAATGTGTTCCTTCGCGTAGGAAAGCGCGATGTCGAGCTCCTTGCGCCAACTCGCCGGCGTTTGGCCGGGGCGAGCGTAGATGAGATCGAAGGAGGTGCGGGAAAACACCGAATTGGCCACGTTCAGGGCGGCCAGCGCCTCCGCGACCGAATGTTGGCGCCCGAGATTTTTCAGTTCGAGATCGTTCAGCGCCTGTATCCCCAGCGAGACTCGATTGATCCCGGCGGCCTTGAAGCCGCGAAAGCTCGCGGCCTCGACGCTGGTTGGGTTGGCCTCCAGCGAAATCTCGACGTCCTGGGCCAGGCTCCAATGCTTGGCGACGCCATCCAGGATCGCCGCGACGGTCGAGGGCGCCATCAGCGACGGCGTGCCGCCGCCGAAAAACACCGAGTTAACCGTGCGATTGGGCGCGAGCGCGGCGCGGTGGGCGATCTCCGCGCAGAAGGCCTCGACGAAGCGGTCTTCGTCGACATCGCCACGGCGCACGTGGCTATTGAAATCACAGTAAGGGCATTTCGACAGGCAAAACGGCCAGTGCACATACACGCCGAAGCCTGGATCGAACCCGTTACGAATCGTTGCGGCCATGTCGCTTTATCGCATGGCGCGGGCGAAAGGTCACGTGACCGCCGCCGGCCGCGCGCCAAGCACTGGCGCGCGGAAGCTCAATTAGCGGCTCTTGAGGATATCGCGGATTTCTTCCAACAGTTCCTCGCTCTTGGGCGGCGCGGGCGGCGCGGCCGCGGGGGCTGGTCCCTTAACCCGCTCGATTTGCCGAATCACGATGAACACGACGAAGGCGATAATCAGGAAGTTGACCAAAACGGTCAGAAACTGCCCGTAACCAAGCACCGCGCCGACCTTCTTCGCCTCGTCATAGGTCATGTCCGAGTGAATGGCCTTGGAGAGCGCCAGGAAGTGGTTGGAAAAATCGATGCCTCCGGTAATCGCGCCAACCACCGGCATGACGAGGTCGTCGACGAAGGAGGTGACAATTTTGCCAAAGGCGCCGCCTATGACAACGGCGACGGCGAGATCCACGACATTGCCTTTCATGATGAATTTCTTGAAGTCGTCTAACATGTTGCTTCTCCGCAAGATTTTTAGAACTCGGGTGTCGCGGCCTTCATGAATCGCCGCCGCGCGTCGAAACTAATGATTGCGCGCCGTTCGTCAAATGTTTCGTAATAATATCATTAGCTTCCGGAAACCATTGGATTAAAAACGAAAATCCATGTTGCGACGCGCCAAATCGGTTCGCTCGGAGAAGCGGCGATGTCAAAACAAAGTTTCCGGCGGGGAGCCGCCTCTCATGCGTCGCCCGAGCCGCCGCGTTCAAAACTCGATGCCTTCCTGCGCTTTCACGCCGTCCTTGAAATGATGCTTGACCAGCGTCATCTCGGTGACAAGATCGGCCGCCGCGATCAGTTCCGGCGGAGCGTTGCGGCCGGTCACCACGACATGCAGGTCGGGGCGTCGGTCGCGCAGCGCGGCGATAATCTCGTCCAAGGGCAGGTGCTCATAGCGCAGCGCTATGTTGAGTTCGTCGAGAACGAGCAGGCGCAATCGCGCGTCGGCCATGAGTTCGAGCGCCTTTTCCCAGGCGCGACGCGCCGCGGCTTCGTCGCGAGCCCGGTCTTGCGTCTCCCAGGTGAAGCCTTCGCCCAGGGTGTGCCAGGAGACTTGGGTTTGCCCGAGTTCGCTCCAACAGAGTCCGCTCGCCGCTCCGCCAAGCGCCCTTGCCAAACTGGACAACGCCGATTTTCCACCCATGGCCAAGCGCCCGCACCGCGAGCCCGAAAGCCGCGGTGGATTTGCCCTTGCCGGACCCGGTATGGATCATCAGAAGTCCCTTGAGGGGGATCGTCTTGCTGGCGACCTCGGCGTCCTGAACGGCCTTGCGCTTTTCCATCTTGATGCGATGGCGGCGGGCGGCTTGCTCTTCTGGGTCCTCGCATGCCCGATTCATTTTCTCTCCGCGCGCCGTTTGACGGCGCATATCATCCGGAATATGACTGAACGCGACGGTTCTTCGCAAGAAGTGAAAAGGGAACGTGGTGAGGGGTTTTCCTCAACGCCGCGGCTGCCCCCGCAACTGTGACCGGCGAGGCCGCGCCATCAGCCACTGAGCCCTTGGGCTTCGGGAAGGCGGCGCGATCCAGCGACCCGGAAGCCAGGAGACCTGCCGTCATCCGATGCAACGCAAAGCCGCCGGCGGGGCGGCCCAGGAGACGAGCATGAGCCAGCACAGCCTTTCGAGCACGCGTCCTCTCGCCTTTTCCTCCGCTCGCGCGGAAGCCCTCAAGGCGGCCTTCGTTGCGCTGATTTTGGGCGTGGGGCTTGTATATCTCGTCGGTTTCTCCCGTTCCGACACGGCGCACGACGCCGCCCACGATACGCGCCACTCCCTGGCTTTCCCCTGTCACTAAGCCAGACGTGATTTCGCGCGTCCTGGCGATCGGGTTGATCGCCGGGCTTGTCGTGGGGCTGGCGATGGCGGCCCTGCAACAAGTCACGACGACGCCGCTCATCCTCGCGGCGGAAGTTTATGAAACGGCGCGACATGCTCACGAGCCCGCCCCCGCGGAACCCGCCAGCGAGGGCTGGAAGCCGGCGGAGGGAGCGCAACGCATGGCCGCGACCGGCGTCGCCGACATCGCGACCGCGACCGGCTACGCGCTGATCCTGCTCGCGCTGATGCTCGCCGCCGGGGAGGAGATCGAACCGCGCCGGGCGCTCGCCTGGGCGACCTGCGCGTTCGCCGCGACCGGACTCGCCACGGGGCTCGGCCTCGCGCCGCAATTGCCGGGGGCCGCCGAAACCGATCTGCTCGCGCGTCAGCTTTGGTGGGGCGGAACGGCGGCCGCCACGGCCGGCGGGCTGTTCCTGCTGCTGCGACGCGACGAAGCCGTCCTCCAGATCATGGGCGCGGCGCTGCTCGTCGGGCCGCATTTCGTGGGCGCGCCGCGCGCGGCGGCGCCGGAAAGCACGGCTCCGGCGGAGCTGGCGGCGCAATTCGCCGCGTCGTCGCTGACTGTCCAGGCGATCGCCTGGACGCTGGCCGGCGCGCTGGTCGGCCTTCTCTGGCGGGAATCGCGGGCGCGGGACGCGCGAAAGGCGTTGAGATGACCACCAAAATCCCCGCCACCATTGTCACTGGGTTTCTCGGCGCCGGCAAAACCACGCTGATCCGCCATTTGCTGGAGACGGCGGGCGACCGTCGCCTCGCGTTGATCATCAACGAGTTCGGCGACGTCGGCGTCGACGGCGAGATTTTGCGCGCCTGCGGGCTCCAAAACTGCCCCGAGGAAAATATCGTCGAGCTCGCCAACGGTTGCCTGTGCTGCACGGTGGCCGACGACTTCGTTCCGGCGATCGAAGGCTTGCTGGCGCATGAGAAGCGTCCCGACCACATCATCATCGAAACCTCCGGACTGGCCTTGCCGAAACCGCTGATCAAGGCGTTCGACTGGCCGTCGATCCGTTCGCGCCTCACCGTCGACGGCGTCATCGCCGTCGTCGATGGAAAGGCCGTGGCGCAAGGGCGTTTCGCCGCCGACCCCGAGGCGATCGCCCGAGAACGCGCCAATGATGAAACCATCGATCACGACAATCCCCTCGAGGAGGTTTTCGAGGACCAGCTCGCCTGCGCGGACCTGGTCATTCTCAATAAGATGGATTTGCTGAGCGATGCGGAGGAGGCGAGCGTTCTCGCGACGCTGCGCGCCGGCGCGCCGCGCGCGACGAAAATTTTGCCGGCGCGACAAGCCATCGTGGACTCGCGCATAGTGCTCGGCCTGTCCGCCGCCGCCGAGGATGATCTCGCCAACCGCCCTTCGCGTCACGACGGCGAAAGCGATCACGACCACGATGATTTTGATAGTTTCGTCCTGGAAATCTCGGCGCCCGCGGATGTGGCGTCGCTCGTGGCGAAACTGGCCGAAGTCGCGGCGGCGCACGATGTCTTGCGCATAAAGGGCTTTGTCGAAATCGCGGGCAAGCCGATGCGGCTTCTGGTTCAGGGAGTGGGAGCGCGCTTTCAGCATCGTTTCGACCGGGCCTGGCGACCGGGCGAGCCGCGCCTCGGCCGCCTCGTGGTGATCGGTCAAAAAGGCCTTGATCGCGCCCGTGTCGCGCGGCGCCTTGCGTCGCCATAGGCATGCATTTTCTCGCTCGCGAACTTCATGGCCTCGATGATGGCGGTTCCGCCGTCGATCTCGAGCAAACGCCAGGGGAAATCGTCTTTCTCTCCTTCTCGAACTCCGAACTCGGACTCCTCGCGCGCGTGCATGAATCCAACGCGGCGGCGCGTCCCAGCCTGCGATGCGCGTCGCTCGCGCGATTGAAACATCCCTATTCGGTCGATCTTTACCTCGACAAGGTGGCGCGTCACGCGCGCCTTGTCGTGGCGCGTCTCCTCGGCGGCAAGGAATATTGGTCTTATGGCTTGGAGCAACTGGCGGCGCTGGCGCGAACCCAAGGGTTCGCCCTGGCGTTTGTTCCCGGCGACCATATGGACGACCCGCGTCTGCGGGACGCCTCGACGCTGGCGGAGCCCGACCGCGCGCGGATATGGTCGTTCCTTCAGGAGGGCGGCGCGGAGAACATGCGCGCCTTTCTCGATTTCGCCGGTGGACTGATCGGCGGGCCCGCGGCGCCGCGCGACATCGCGACGGCGCCCAGCGCCGGATTTTGCGACGCGGCGCGACGGGTCGCGAACGCGGATTCCGGACGCGCGCTGCTGGTGTTCTATCGCTCATTTTTTCTATCCGACGACATCGCGCCGATCCTCGCGCTGGCTAACGCCCTTTCCTCGCGCGGCCTTGCCGTGGAGGCGGTGTTTGTCGCCAGCCTGAAGGAAAGCGCGAGCGAAAAATTCTTGAGCGAGACGATCGCCGGGTTTCGGCCCGACATCATCGTGAACACGACCGCGTTTTCAGCGCGCGGCGCGGCGGGCGCCGTGCTGGATCTCGCCGACGCGCCGGTCCTGCAGGCGGCGCTCGCCACTTCGTCGCGCGAGGCCTGGGCCGCGTCGAAACGGGGCTCCAATGGCGCCGATCTCGCGATGAACATCGTGCTGCCCGAGGTCGACGGACGTATCTTCACCCGCGCGATTTCGTTCAAGGCGCCGGCCCGCGCGCGGTCCGCCAGCCAGTTCGAGGAGTTGCGGCACGCGCCGGATGAGTCGCGCGTCGCCTTCGTCGCGGCGCTCGCCGCCAATTGGGCCGCGTTGCGCCGCAAGGCGAATGACGAGAAAAGCCTCGCCCTGATTTTATCGGATTATCCCGCGCGGCGCGGCCGGGGCGGCCACGCCATAGGCCTCGACACGCCCGCGAGCGTCGCGACGATCGTCGAGGCGTTGCGCGCCGCCGCCTATGATATCGGCGCGGCGGGGCTTCCGTCCGATTTGATGCGGACGCTAGAGCAAGGTCAACGTCTCGCGCGATTTTCCATGGATGATTACCGCCGCCTGTTCGAGCGATTGCCCGATGGCTTCGCGAACGCGGTGCGCGCCGCTTGGGGCGAGCCCGAGCAAGACGCGGACTGTCGCGAGGACGGCTTTCAGTTCTCCCGCATCGAGATGGGCAAGCTCGTCATCGCGCTGCAACCCGATCGCGGCGAGCGCGCGAGCCGACGCGAGACCTATCATGACGCCGCCACGCCGCCGCGTCACGGCTTCATCGCCTTTTATCTTTGGCTGCGTCATCGACGCGCCATCGACGCGATGATTCACCTGGGAACACATGGCGTGCTCGAATGGTTGCCGGGAAAATCGGTCATGCTCGGCGAAGACTGCGCGCCGGAGGCGGTGCTTGGCCCGACGCCGCTGATTTATCCCTTTATCGTCAATGACCCCGGCGAGGCCGCGCAGGCCAAGCGGCGCGCCGGCGCGGTGACCATCGGTCATCTGACGCCGCCGCTGTCACAAGCGCGGCTTTACGACGCCGCCGCCCGCATCGAACAAATGCTCGACGAGTACGCCGTCGCCGCGTCTCTCAATTCGCGCCGCGCGAAGCTCATCGCCGGCGCCATTCTGGACGAGGCCGAGCGCGCGGGGCTTGGCGCGGAATGCGGCGTCACGCGCGAGACGGACCCGGGCGACGCGCTGGCCAGACTTGACGCCTGGCTTTGCGACATGAAGGAATTACGCATCGGCGACGGGTTGCACGTGTTTGGCCGCGAGCGAGACGATGACGTCACGCGCGAATCCTGCGGCAAGGCCGAGATATCCGCGTTGCTGCGCGCGCTCGATGGCCGCTTTGTCGAGCCTGGGCCAGCCGGCGCGCCATCGCGCGGGCGCGTCGATGTGCTGCCGACCGGGCGCAATCTCTATTGCATCGACCCACGCCACGCGCCGACGCGCACCGCTTACGACATCGGCCGGCGAGCCGCCTTCGAAGTGATGACGCGCCATGCTCAGGAACATGGCGATTGGCCGCGCTCCCTCATGCTCGATCTTTGGGGCAGCGCGACCATCCGCACCGGCGGCGAGGATTTCGCCCAAGCGCTGGCGCTCCTCGGCGTCATCCCCGTTTGGGACAGCGCCACCGCCCGGGTCACCGGTTTTCAAATCGAACCGATGGCCAGTCGCGACTTTCCCCGGGTCGACGTCACCCTGCACATATCCGGACTGTTTCGCGATATGTTTCCAGGGCTGATCGCGCTTTTTCACGACGCCGTGAAAGCCGTCGCCGCGCTTGAGGAAGAGGCGGAAGCCAATCCCTTGGCGCGCTTGCGCGACGGCCCGATCGAGCGCGTGTTTGGCGCCGCGGCGGGCGCTTATGGTCTGGGACTGGGCGAGAAGATTTCGCGCGGTTCGTGGACGACGCGCGCGGATTTGGGCGCGACGTTTCTCGACGCGGGCGGTCACGCCTATGATCGTCGGGGCGAAAGCACGCCAGCGCGCGACGAATTCGCGGCGCGCGTCGCGGGGGCGGACGCGCTCGTGCATGCGCAGGACATGGCGGAGACGGATGTGCTTTCTGGTTCGGCCTTCGCGGAATTCGAGGGTGGCTTCGCCGCCGCCAATCGCGCGCTTGGCGGAGACGCGGCGCTCGTGCATCTCGACGCGACGCGGCCCGACAATTTATGCTCGCGTTCGCTTCGACAGGAGGTCGCGCGAGTTTTGCGGGCTCGCGTCGCCAACCCACGCTGGATCGAAGGTCAGATGCGTCACGGTCATCGCGGCGCGGGCGAGATCGCCGAGGCGATCGACAATCTGTTCGCTTTCGCCGCTCTGGGAGAATTCGTGAGCGATGCGCAATTCGATCTCGCCTTCTCGGCGACGATTGGCGATGAGAGAGTTGGGAAATTCATATTGACCCAAAATCCGCGCGCCCACGGGGCGATCGCTGGCGTATTCAGCGAGGCGCTGCGCCGCGGTCTGTGGCGCAGCCGCCGCAACAGCGTCCACGCTCTTGGCGAGGCGAACGATGCGCGGCGCGCCTGAAATCAAGGGCTGGTGCCCCGGAGCGTTGGCGCCGATGATCAGCGGCGACGGACTCTTGATGCGCGCCAAAATTGTCGGCTCCCGGCTAACGCTGGCGCAAGCTCTGGAAATCGCTGAGATCTCGCGTGAACAGGGCAACGGCCTGCTTGATCTTTCGCAGCGCGCGCAATTGCAAATGCGGGGTCTGCGCGAGGAAACGCGCGTCGCGGCGCAAGCGCGCCTCAAATCAATCGACCTGCTGGCGCCCGACGCGGCGACGGAAAGCCGGCTCAACATCGTCGCCTCGCCGCTGGCGAGCCATGCCGCCGACAACGCCAATGAAATCGCGGCGTCGCTGGCGCGAGCCATCGCCGACGACGAAACCTTGAAATCACTGCCCGCGAAATTCCTGTTTCTTGTCGACGATGGCTCCGCGCCTGGCCTTCGCGACGTCGACGCCGACATTCGCATCGAGTCGCGTGGCGAGACATTCGCCGTCATCCCGGGCGGCGCTCGTGATCTCGCCTTTATCGCCCCGCCGCGCGCCGCGACGGGCGCGGCGATTCGCCTCGCTCGCGCGTTCATCGAGTTGCGAGCAAGCCGCGCGTTCGAACCGCGGCGGCTGGGCGCCTTGATCGAGGCGATTGGCGTCGAGCCTTTGCTGTCGGTTTCGGGACTCAAATTCGAGCCCTATCGCTCCAGTTGCTTCGGCGCCAGGCCCTCTGATTGGCTCGGCGCGCGGCAAAACCGTCAATACGCCCACGCCGGTTTCGCCGCGCCTTTTGGGCGGCTGCGCGCTCGGGATTTGGCGACGCTGGCCGAGACCGCCGCGCGCGTTGGCGGAACGGAGTTTCGCTTGACGCCGTGGCGCGCGATCCTCGCGCCGACGCAAACGCTCGAGCAAGCCGAACGGGTAATCGACGAGGCGCGAAAGTTGGGGCTCATCGTCGACGCCTCCGATGCGCGTCTCGCCATCGCCGCGTGCCCCGGCGCGCCCGAATGTTCACAAGCCGGGGGACCGACGCGAAGCGGCCTCGACGCCATCGCTGGTCTCGCCCGAACGCTGTTTCCCCAGGGGATCGGTCTCCATGTCTCCGGTTGCGCCAAGGGCTGCGCCAAGCCATCGCCCACACCCTTCACGCTTGTCGCCAATGGCGATGTTTTCGACCTCATAAATAACGGTTCGGCGAAGGATACGCCGGACGCGGCGGGGTTGACGCTCGACGAAATCGCGGGTCTCCTCGCTTCGCGCGCTCTCAAGGAGGGGTCATGTCCGCCGGCACGGTAGACTATATTCGGGATGGCGCCGCGATCTATGCGCGCTCCTTCGCGGTGATACGCGCCGAGGCGCGGCTATCGCGATTCTCGGCGATGGAGGAACGCGTCGCCGTGCGCATCATCCACGCCTGCGGCATGGTGGAAATCGCGAACGATATCGTGTTTTCTCCCGGCGTGGTGGAAACGGCGCGTCGGGCGCTTCGATCCGGCGCTCCGATTCTATGCGACGCCAACATGGTCGCGCATGGCGTGACGCGCGCGCGCTTGCCGGCGAACAACGAAGTCATCTGCACGCTCGGCGATCCATGCGTCGCGGCCCTCGCCAAGGAAATCAACAATACGCGCAGCGCCGGGGCGTTGGAGCTATGGGGAGACAGGCTGGGCGGGGCCGTGGTCGCGATCGGCAACGCGCCCACCGCGTTGTTTCGTCTATTGGAGATGCTGAACGCTGGCGCGCCGAGGCCCGCCGCGATCATTGGCATGCCCGTGGGCTTTGTCGGCGCCGAGGAATCGAAGGAGCTTTTGCGCGCCGACGCGCGCCTTCCCTCCATCGTGGTCACCGGGAGGAAGGGCGGCAGCGCCATGGCCGCGGCGGCGATCAATGCTCTCGCGAGTGAAAGGGAATGAGCGTGACGCCAAGGAACGCGGGCGCGCTGTTTGGGGTCGGCCTTGGTCCAGGCGATCCGGAACTTGTCACGATGAAGGCCGCGCGGGTGATTGGCGCGACATCGGTGGTCGCTTATTTCGCCAAGCAAGGGCGCGAAAGTCACGCGCGAAAAATCGCCGCGCGTTATCTGCGCGCCGGCTGCGAGGAGTTGCTCTTGGCTTATCCGATGACGACGGAGCGGCCTTTCGATCAGCCCGAATATGTCGCCGCGTTGGCGGGATTCTATGAAGAGAGCGCGGAGCGTCTCGCGGAAATTCTTTCGCGCGGGCTGGACGTCGCCTTGCTCTGCGAGGGAGATCCGCTTTTTTATGGGTCCTTCATGCATATTTTCGTGCGACTGAAAACCCGTTTTCGCACCGAGATCTGTCCTGGCGTTTCCGGAATGTCGGGCTGCTTCGCGGCGGCGCGCCAGCCGATGACCTGGGGCGACGACGTGCTGACCGTGGCGCCCGCGACCCTCGACGAGGCGACATTGACTCGGCGGCTTTCCGGCGCCGACGCGGCTGTCGTGATGAAGCTCGGCGGCAATTGCGCGAAGCTGCGCCGGGTGCTCACGCGCCTCGGGCTGATGGAGCGCGCGATATATGTTGAGCGCGGCACCATGGAGAACGAGATAGTGCTGCCCTTCGCGATGAAGCTCGATGATATCGCTCCCTATTTTTCGATGGTGCTGACCCCCGGAGCGGGGAGACGTCCTTGAAGGAGCGGACAGGTAGACTATACGTTGTCGGTCTTGGTCCTGGCGAGGCGGGGTTTTTGACTCATGAAGTCCGCGCCGCGCTGGCCGAGGCTCAAGATATCATTGGCTATGCGCCTTATGTCGCGCGCGTGCCGGTCCGCCAAGGCCAAACCCGCCTCGCCAGCGACAATCGGGTCGAGCTGGACCGCGCGCGGGACGCGCTTTCGCGCGCCGCGGCGGGACGCGTCGTCGCGGTTGTATCGGGAGGCGATCCCGGCATTTTCGCGATGGCTTCCGCTATCTTCGAAGCGGTCGAACAGGGCGAGCCTTCTTGGCGGGATCTTGATATTCGCGTTTTGCCGGGGATCTCCGCCATGCAGGCGGCGGCGGCCCGGCTTGGCGCGCCGCTCGGTCATGATTTTTGCGTCATTTCGCTGTCGGACAATCTTAAATCCTGGGAGTCAATCGCCGCGCGCCTCGAACACGCGGCGCGCGGCGATTTCGTGATCGCATTATACAATCCGGCCTCGCGCGCGCGACCTGGACGCATTCACGACGCCTTCGTTATTTTGCGCGGCCTCATCGCTCCCGAGACGGTCGTCGTCTTCGCGAAGTCGGTTGGACGCGAGGACGAAAACATGGTGGTGACGAGGCTCGCCGACGCCGACCCGTCTCAAGTCGATATGTCGACCCTGGTCATAATCGGCGCGCGCGGAACGCGATTGATCCCGCGCTCCGGAGCTAGGCCCTTCGTCTATACCTCGCGGAAAACGGCATGACCGAGCGCTGGCTTTCGCTGATCGGACTGGGCGAGGATGGCGCGCTCTCGCCGCCGGCGCGCGCGCTGATCAACGAAGCGACGCTAATTATCGGCGGCGCGCGTCATCTCGCGCTGATCGGCGCGACCGACGCCGCGCAAATGCAATGGCCATCGCCGTTGACCAGCGCGATGGATGTGATTGTCGCGCGGCGCGGCGCGGCGACCGTGGTGCTGGCGTCGGGCGACCCGTTTTTTTACGGCGTCGGCGAAATGATCGCGCGACAAATCGCGCGCGAGGAAATGTTTTGCCTTCCAACCGCGTCGGCATTCGCGCTCGTCGCGTCTCGTTTATGTTGGAGCCAGCAAGACTGTGCATTGCTCTCGCTGCACGGACGCGCCTTCGAGCGCATCACTCCGCATTTACAGCCCCGACGGCGACTGATTGTCCTCTCTTGGGATGAAACAACGCCGGCGCGGCTGGCTAGTCATCTGACGACCTTGGGTTTTGGCGACTCGAGCCTGCATGTGCTCGAAAATATCGGTGGGCCGCGCGAGCGCGTTCGCTCGACGCGCGCCTCGAACTTTTCGTTCGTCGACATCGGCCCGTTGAACACCGTGGCCATTGAAATGAGCGCGTCGAGCGAAGCTCGCGTCATTCCTCGCGCTCCCGGCCTGCCCGACGATTGGTTCGAGCATGACGGGCAGATCACCAAGCGCGACGTCCGCGCCATGACCCTGGCGGCGCTGGCGCCGCGCAGGGGCGAACTGTTGTGGGATATTGGCGCGGGATCGGGCTCCATTGGCATAGAATGGATGCTCGGCGATCCAGCGAATCGCGCCATCGCGATCGAGCGCGATCCGGCGCGCGCGGCCCGCATCGCGCGCAACGCCGCGAAGTCTTGGCGTTCCCGAGCTCGAAATTGTCGCCGGGCGCGCGCCTGAAGCGCTCGCGGGGCGCGCCCCGCCGGACGCGGTCTTTGTCGGTGGCGGCGCCGATGCGTCGCTGCTTGAGGCGGCGTGGGACGCGTTGCCCCGTCATGGCCGTCTGGTCGTCAACGCGGTGACGCTCGAAACCCAAGCGCTGCTGTCAAAATACTTCGCGGCGCGCGGCGGAGAGTTAACGCAAATTCAGATCGCCAAGGCCCGCGCGGTCGGACGGTTTCACGCGTTGGACCCGGCGATGCCCGTGTTGCAATGGCGCGCGGCGAAGCCATGACCGCGCGTTACGCGATTGGCGTTGGCGCGCGCAGGGGCGTTGATGCGTTGGAGCTCGCCGCTCTGGTGCGCGAGGTCGCGACGCGCCAGCGTGTCGATCCGCGTGTCGCGACGCTCGCGACCTTGGAGACGCGAGCTGACGAGCGCGGTGTGCATGAGGCCGCGCGAATGCTCGCCATGGACGTCGTATTCCTGCCGCTCGCGATGTTGCGCGCGCGCGACGCCGAGTTGCTGACGCGCTCCCGGCGTGTTGAACAAATGTTTGGTGTTGGCGGAATCGCGGAAGGACTCGCCTTGGCGGCGGCCGGCCCCGGAGGCGTTCTGCTCGCGCCGCGCATGGCGACCGCCCGGCTCACCTGCGCCATCGCTCGCGCGGGCGAAGGAGACCAAATCCCATGACGATCCATTTCATCGGCGCCGGTCCTGGCGCCGCCGATCTCATCACGCTGCGCGGACGAGATCTCATCGCGCGCTGCCCGGTCTGTCTTTACGCGGGGTCGTTGGTTCCGCGCGGCGTGTTGCAATATTGCCCGCCAGGCGCGCGCATTGTCGACACGGCTCCGCTGTCGCTCGACGCGATCATCGCCGAAATGCGGTCGGCCCATGACGCCGGCCTCGACGTCGCGCGGCTGCACTCGGGCGATCTTTCGATCTGGAGCGCGGTCGGTGAACAGACGCGTCGAACTCGAGCGGTTGAAAATTCCCTTCACACTGACGCCAGGGGTGCCCTCGTTCGCCGCCGCCGCCGCCGCGCTGCGGCGTGAATTGACGCTTCCAGGCGTCGCGCAATCCCTTGTGTTGACGCGCACGAGTGGACGCGCCACGGCGATGCCGGCGAGCGAAAGCCTGGGTGTTTTCGCCGCCGCGGGGACCACCATGGCGATTCATCTGTCGATCCACGCTCTCTCGCGCGTCGTCGCGGAGCTGACGCCATTCTATGGCGCGCGGTGCCCAATCGCCTTGGTCTATCGCGCCTCCTGGCCCGATGAGCGGATCATTCGTGGGGCGCTTGGGGACATCGAACGGCTCGCTGGAGAGATTCCGATGGAGCGAACGGCGCTTATCCTGGTGGGGCCCGCCCTCGGCGCCGAGGATTTTCGCGAGAGCGCGCTGTATGACGCGGACTATGACAGACGCTTTCGCCCAGGCGGCGGCGGAGAGCGCGCTTGACCGCCCCGGGCCTTCTCATCGCCGCCGCGCGCTCCGGAGGCGGCAAGACGACTCTGGCTCTTGGCCTGATGCGCGCGCTGTCGAGGCGGGGCGTGCGCGTTCGCGCCGCCAAGTGTGGCCCAGACTATATCGATCCCGCTTTTCACGAGGCGGCCACCGGCTTTCAGAGCCTCAATCTCGATAGTTGGACGATGGACGCTCAACTCATCGGGACTCTTGCCGCAAGGGCGGCCCGCGACGCCGACCTCGTGATCGCCGAAGGGTCGATGGGCTTGTTCGACGGCGTCCCGAGCACGCCCGGTCGCGGCGGCGCTTCCGCCGACATCGCGAGCGCGACGGGCTGGCCGGTCGTGCTGGTTCACGATGTTTCAGGACAAGCGCAGACGGCCGCGGCGATTTTGCGGGGCCTCGCCACGCACGAAGCCCGCGTGAATGTCGTTGGAGTTGTCCTGAACAAAGTTGGCTCCGAGCGTCATCGTCGCTTGGTCGCCGACGCAATCGAGGCCGCGGGAATACGAGTGTTCGGCTCCCTGTCGCGAGACGCCAGCGCGGTCTTGCCGGAGCGGCATCTCGGGTTGGTGCAGGCAAGCGAAACCACGCGCCTCAACGAAATACTGGAAGCGCTGGCCGATGGAATCGAAGCGCAAGTCGATATCGACGCGCTCCGCGCTTGCGCCCGCGCCTCTCCGGGGCCGGCGGGGCGGGCGCCGATTGGTGGGCCGCGGCCGCCCGGACAGCGGATCGCGGTCGCGCGAGACGACGCCTTTTCATTTTTCTATCCTCATCTCGCCTTGAGTTGGCGCGAGGCTGGGGCGGAGCTTAAGTTTTTTTCGCCCCTAGCCGATGAGCCTCCGCCATTGGATTGCGATATGTGCTGGCTGCCCGGCGGCTATCCCGAATTGCACGCCGGTCGCATCGCCGGCGCGGCGCGATTTCTTACCGGGCTGCGACTTTTCGCGCAACGTCGTCCCGTCCATGGAGAATGCGGGGGCTATATGACTCTGGGTCGCGCGCTGGTCGACGGTGACGGTCAAGCTCACGTCATGGCGGGTCTTTTGTCGCTCGAAACGAGTTTTTTGCGGCGCAAACTTCATCTGGGCTATCGCCGCGCAGTGCTGATGGCGGATCACTGCCTTGGACTCGCTGGAACATGTTTGAGCGGGCACGAATTCCATTACGCCACGACGATCAAGGAAGAAGGCTCGTGTTTCGCCACGATGCGGGATGCCTATGGCGGGCCGGAACAAGAGTGCGGATTGCGCGAGGGACCCGTTTCCGGCTCATTTTTCCATGTTATCGCATGAAAAAAAGGGCCGCCGGAAAACCAGCGGCCCAAGTCAAGGGAGGAAACGCCCAAGGAGGGCTACGAAGCGAGAGCAATCTCGCTGCGATGCACCCTTTGTAATGGTGCAGCGCACAACAGTCAAGGATTTTTTTGGAATTGACCCGGGCGCCTTGCCGTCGAGCCAATCAGCATTGAACTCTCACGGAAACAGCGCGCCGCCGATCCAGAAAGCAACAGCCGCGCTTATGCCCGAGATAAGCGCGGTTGACAATCATCAACTCTCTACAAGAGCGCATTGCTCGCGTTCATTTTATCGAAGGCGGATTGCCAGCGCGACAAGGCTTTGCGTGACGCGCGCGCGTGGTCTAAAACGCTGCGAAGCGCATTTCCGCCGCCTTTGGACGCGGGAAATCAATAAACAGGACAAGCGCCTCTTTGTCGCGTGAGACAAAAATCGCTAGGACCAATCCGAGGACCAAATGGCCGTCATTCCCGACTTCACCAAGATTTCCTTCGTTCCCGCGAACACGAAGCCCTTGGAGCCGGAGCCTCGTCATTGGTTGACGCCCGAAGGCGTCGAGGTCGGGAATCAATACGGGCCGGCCGATATCGCCGGTCTCGACTTCGTCGATTTCATATCCTGGCGCCGCGCCATTCCTGCGCGGTCCCTATCCCACGATGTACGTCACTCAGCCCTGGACGATCCGCCAATATGCCGGTTTCTCCACCGCGGAGGACTCCAACGCCTTCTATCGTCGCAATCTCGCGGCGGGCCAGAAGGGACTCTCGATCGCCTTCGACCTCGCCACGCACCGAGGTTACGATTCGGATCACCCGCGCGTCGCGGGCGACGTCGGGATGGCCGGCGTCGCGATCGACTCCATCTACGACATGCGCACCTTGTTCGACGGCATTCCGCTCGATCAAATGAGCGTTTCCATGACCATGAATGGCGCTGTTTTACCCGTTTTGGCTCTCTTCATAGTCGCCGCGGAGGAGCAAGGCGTCGCCGCCGATCAGCTCACCGGCACGATCCAAAACGACATTCTCAAAGAATTCATGGTGCGTAACACGTATATCTATCCGCCTTTTCCGTCGATGCGGATTGTTTCCGATATTTTTGAATACACTAGCAAGCACATGCCGAAATTCAATTCGATTTCGATTTCCGGCTATCACATGCAGGAGGCGGGCGCCTCCGCCGATCTCGAGCTCGGCTACACGCTCGCCGATGGGGTCGAATATGTGCGCGCCGGCGTCGCCGCCGGCCTCGATATCGACGCCTTCGCGCCACGCCTGTCATTTTTCTTCGCGATCGGCATGAATTTCTTCATGGAGGTCGCCAAGCTGCGCGCCGCGCGCTTGCTTTGGGCGCGCCTGATGAAGGATCTCGGCGCGAAATCTGAAAAAAGCCTGATGTTGCGCACCCATTGCCAAACCTCGGGCTGGTCGCTGACAGCACAGGACGTGTATGTAAACGCCATTCGCACCACGATCGAGGCGATGGCCGCCACGCAGGGCCATACGCAGTCGCTGCACACCAACGCGCTCGACGAGGCGCTCGCGCTGCCAACCGATTTTTCCGCCCGCATCGCGCGGAACACACAGATCGTATTGCAACAGGAAAGCGGGACCACCCGTATCATCGATCCTTGGGGCGGTTCTTATTATCTTGAACGACTGACCGCGGAACTCGCCAAACGCGCTTCGACCCACATCGAGGAAGTTGAGCGGCTCGGGGGCATGGCCAAGGCCATCGCGCTGGGCGTGCCCAAGCAGCGCATCGAGGAAGCCGCCGCCAAGACGCAGGCGCGAATCGACACCGGCCAACAAGTGGTGGTCGGCGTCAATAAGTTCCAACCTGAAAACGACGTCGCGCCCGATGTGCTGAAAGTGGACAATTCCGCGGTCCGCGCGGCTCAGCTCGAAAAGCTGAAGCGGCTGCGCGCCGAACGCGACGAAGCCAAAACGCAAGCCACGCTGGATGCGCTGACGGAAGGGGCCAAATCCGGGGCCAATCTGCTGGATCTCGCGGTCAAGGCCGCGCGGGCGAAGGCGAGCGTGGGCGAGATTTCCTTCGCGCTGGAAAAGGTCTTCACGCGCCACCAACCCAAGGCCAACGTCATTTCCGGCATATATGCGCGCGAAGCCGGGGAAAGCCCCGCCATTACGCGCGTGCGCTCCATGACGGCGGCCTTCGAGGAAAATGACCGCCGCAAGCCACGCATTTTGGTCGCCAAGCTCGGTCAGGACGGCCACGACCGCGGTCAAAAGGTAATCGCTTCCGCCTTCGCCGATCTTGGTTTCGACGTCGTGATCGGCGATCTCTTCGCCACTCCAGAGGAAGTCGCGAAAAAAGCCGCGGATGAAAACGTGCACGTGGTCGGCGTGAGTTCGCTAACCGCTGGCCATTTGGCCCTGACGCCTCAATTGCGCGATGCGCTGAAGGCCCAGAACCGCGGCGACATCATGATGGTTGTCGGCGGCGTGATTCCCGAGTGCGATTTCCAGCAATTGCTGGACGCCGGCGCCAGCGCTATTTTCCCGCCCGGCACCAACATTCCCAAGGCGGCGGAACACCTGCTGCACGAACTCAATATTCGCCTGGGATACGCTCAGCGCGAGGTGAAGCCGCTCGAAACGGCGGGCTGACGGGGGGGGCTCGACGCAACGAACGCCGTCGAGCCGCGGTTTTTACCGGGGCGTCGAGATTTACTTTAGCGAGGCGCATTCCCAGCGTGTCTCATGGCTACTTACGCCATAGCCTTCGTCCGTCGCCACATCAATCCGTCGGCACGGCCCACTGGAGGCGACCTCGTCTCGCGGAGACTGCGCTTGCTCCAAGGCATCGGCTGTCATCGTCGTATCCGACCATGCGGAGGCCAACACCAGGTTGTTGGCGCGCGCCGAAAAGTTGCCGAAAGTCAGCACAAGGATGCTCGTCAAGACGAAAAACGAATTCTTCATAACCATAACTCGCGGTTCTTGCGTGAAACGGAAGAAAGCGGCGCGGCGGTCGGGCGACCCGCGCCATCGCCGATCTTTTAGTTGATCAGGCGTGACCTTCACAAGCAATATTTGTCGTAAATGATACTCAAAAGTCGAGCCGACAAGGTAAAAAATCGCTTAAAGTTAAATTCTGTTTCCGGCTCAGAAAGATATTTGGCGCCCTCGTTGGGCGGGGCGCGGAGATGGGGAACGCGGCTTGGATCGGGCTTCCGAAAGCTAGGCGTTTTTGCAGGGCCGGATCGTCGGATTTTCAGCCGTCAACGCGGTTCCTAGCGGCGCGGTTGGTGATTTGCGCTTGGACGTATTTATCACTTTGGTCAGTAATCGTCGGAAAATCTCACGCGCGCCGGCGGTCGCGAAAACGTGATCCGCGTTTCGGATGACCTCTATTTGCAGTCCGTTAATCGGCGCCACGGCGTCCGCCGTCCCGAGATGCTCGGCGAAAATTTCGAGAGCGGGATCGCCAAGGCTGAAGACAAGAAGCGTTTTACAATTGCGCTCGCCCAGCCCCAAAAAGGCGCGCTCTAGTTTTGACCGGGCGTCGGCGTATTTCGATAGTCGAGCCAAATACCGAGAGTATTTGACGAATATTGCGTTTAATCTTCGCGCGGCGATCTCGCGAGCAATCGACGACAGCACCCCTAAGCTTACTTCTCCGTTAAAAACGCGCCGCCAGGCGACGCGGCTAAGCGCCTTCGAAACATAGACCGCGGTCGCGCCGAACGTGCCTTGTCGCGGGTCCGCGAGCTGTTCGGTCGATAGCGGAAACCAGAACACCGGATTGACGAGCAAAAGTCGACCAATGCGCGCGTCCCGCAACGCCGCGCGGAACGCCAGGAAGGCGCCGCTGCATATGCCCGCGACGCAGATTTCTTGAAATCCGAGCTTCGCCAATGCGTCGATCGCTTGTGAAACATCGGCGCCGCGCTCGTCGTGATGGATCGCGGCGAGGGGTCCATCGGCCAACCAGCCGGAATCGCCGATACCCAAACAATCCATTCGCAGCGAGGCATAACCTTGCGTCGCCAGGAAGCGGGCATGCTCGACCGCCGCGCCACCCGATCCGATGTGGTGGTTAGCGCCCGTGTTAAGAAAAATCAGCGCCTGGCGCCGGCGCGCGTGAATCGTCGTTTTAGGGCGGCAAAGAACGCCAGACAGTCGATCAGAGTCTCCAAAACTCAGCGTCGATTCCATGAACGCCTCGGTCTCCAGCCCCTCTGCGGCGACTGCCCGCGCCGGTCTCGCGGACGCGCCTTGCCGAACCCAGGCGACAATTGATTTCAATGTCCGCTAGCGGAGGCGGCGCGGGAATGGTTGATGGCCTCCAAGCCGGCACTTCGAACAATTCCACCTTGGCGACCGAGCATGCAAGAGTTTCCAGCCTTCGCGCAAACACGTCATAACTTCGAGCGCCCGGCTCGCTGGCGATAAGCACGCGCCGAGCCGGCGGCCGCTCGATCGACCGGAGATCGATTTCCGCGATTTTGTCGATCGCGTCCCTATCAAGCGTGAAACCCTCGATCGCGATACAATCGGAGCTGAGTTCCTCCACAGCTCCGGGACCGCCGCGAGCCGCGATCACCTTCGCCATCGCTTTTTGTTCGAGCAGAAAGCTTTTTCCGCGAACAACGGGGGTGACCAGCACCAAATGATCGACGTCCTCGCCTTGGAGGGCGGCCTCGATCGCCAAGGCCGCGCCAAGGCGCAGGCCAATCAGCGCGACTTCGCTCACCCCCGCCTGTTGGCGCAGGAACTCCGCCGCTTGGCGAATGGATTCGATCGAGGCCTCTATCGCGTTTGTTCCCCTGGGGGCGTCCAGCGAGTCGCCATAGCCGGGATAATCAAAACGGAGCGTCGGCAGGCCCGCCGCCGCGAGACGGTCCGCGAGCACTCGCCAGCTCTGGTGGGTTCCCAGCGCTTCATACCCGGTGGCGGCGCACAGAATCGCGCCGCGGTCGCTTCCGGAGCCTTGGTGCACCCATCCAAAACAGTCCCCGATCCGAACGGATGTCATGCTGATCAAAGTTGTCTCCAGGGAACCGCGCTCTTGATTAAAGGATCCATCCGCTCGACGATTGCGCCGCGCGCGTCCCAATTCGAGACGCCAGTCGCGGTTAACGTGATCAAATGAAAAAATCGTGCCGGGCCCGCCCCAGAGCGCCGTTCCATTCGTGGGTTTTTAGTCGCGCGCCGCGCGTTCACGGTTTATTTCGGGTAAATCGCCAATCCGGGCGCGCCGCCTTTATCAACATGACGTCCGCAAGCGACTGTCGGGTCAAGAGACCCTCGAGGACGCCGTTCGCTCCGACGACGCCAACCACCGTGTCTTCGTTCAGTTTCTCCAAGGCTTTATCGAAAGTTTCCGATGGATCGATGGTCGCGATTCGGCTCTGGGCGAAAGGCGCCACCGGCGCGCCGGTTCCGCCCGACTTGATCGCTTCCACGATATCGGCGCGATAAAGAACGCCAGCGAGCCCCCCGGAATCGGTCACCAGCGGAAAGATTTCCTGAGAGGTGGCGAGGAGTAAATCGGCCGCTTCGCCGATCGTCGCGCCACGGCCGAGAGTCGCGAGGCGCGTTTCCATGGCGTCGGCGATCTTGACGCCCCTCGTCGCCTCTTCGACGAAGCTCGTTCGCGCCTCTCCAGCCGCCGCGAAAAAAACGAAAAAAGCGATAAACAGCAGCATCGGATGACCGAACAAGCCAAGGTAACCAAGAATCAATGCGAGCGCCTGGCCTATCAGCGCGGCGATGCGCGTGGCTCGCTCCCGTCCCAGCCACATGGCCAGCGCGGCGCGCAGCACGCGGCCGCCGTCCATGGGGAACGCGGGGACCAGGTTGAACGCCGCGAGAAACAAATTGGCGGCGGCCAGTCGCTGAAGGTAGCCGATCGCGGGGTCGTCGAGATGGGCGATCGCGCTCATCCCCACCGCTCCGACGCCGAGCAATAACGCCGTCGCGATCGCCAAGTTCACGGCGGGGCCGGCGAGCGCGATCAGCAATTCTTGATAGGGTTTATCAGGCATCTTGTTCATGTCGGCGACGCCGCCGATCGGCAGCAAGGTCACTTCCTTCGAAACGATGCCAAATCGACGCGCCACGACGATATGGCCGAATTCATGCAGCACGACGCAAGTGAAAATCGCCACTATAAACAATACGCTGTCTCGGGCGGCCACCATGCCGCCCCGCTGACTGGCCGAAAAGCCGATCCAGGCGAGAAACAGCAAAAATGTGAGGTGAACGCGAACGGCCGTCCCCCCAAATCGGCCGAGCGTGACTGACCAACCCATGACGAATTGCCATTTCCCTGAAGAAGATATTGCCGACCCGGATCTTCGTCTATTTCGTCGACTTCGGCAACGCCCTCGAGCCCGCTTGCCGCTCGGCGGCTCTCCCTCTATGTTGCGCGCCAACGCTCACGGCTCAAGAGAGGCGCGCGATGTGGCGCAAATACCGTATCTTCGCTCTACTTATAGCGCTCGGCGCGCCGCTGGCGGCTTGTGACAAATGTGGCGGCTTTCAAGAGTTGCGCTCGCCCATTCCGCCGAAGGTTTGCGCCGGCGAGTCCGCGCGCTGAAAGTCTGAACGCGCTAACTTTCTGCTCGCCGCGATCCCCATAAGGAGGAGCAGGCGCCATGACCGCCATTTCGCATATGAAGGCGCCCGCCTCGCATTTCCAGGATATGAAACGACGGGGCGCGAAAATTGTCGTCATCACCGCCTATGACGCGCCCACCGCGCGGGCCGAGGTCGAGGCCGGGGTTGACATCATCCTCGTCGGCGACAGCGTGGGCGTGAATGTGCTCGGCTATGCCCACGAGCGAGAGGTGACGCTAGCCGACATGGCGCATCATATCGCCGCCGCGCGCCGAGGCGCGCCCGACATTTATCTGATCGGCGATTTGCCCTATGCGAGTTACGACAGTTCGGGTCAGGCGCTGGCGAGCGCGAGAATGCTGCGAGACGCAGGCGCCGATTGCGTCAAGTTCGAGGGCGCGAGGCCGGAGATTGTCATGGCGCTCAAGGACGCGGGCTTCGATGTTTGCTGCCATCTGGGGCTTGAATCACAGCACCAGTTGGAAAAACGCCGCCAAGGCAAAACCGCGCAAGCCGCGCGCAAGCTGCTTGAGGACGCGGCGGCGCTTGACGCGGCGGGCCAGGACTTCATCGTATTGGAACTGATCCCCGTTGAAGTCGCCGAGCGCATCACGCGAGCCTCGCGCGCGCCGACGATCGGCATCGGCGCCGGCGCGGGCGCCGACGGGCAGGTGCTGGTCGTGAACGATCTCGTGGGGATCACCGACCGCGAATTTAGACACAATCGCCGTTA
Organism: uncultured Alphaproteobacteria bacterium; assembly: GCA_963699455.1. GTDB lineage: Bacteria > Pseudomonadota > Alphaproteobacteria > Rhizobiales > Beijerinckiaceae > Methylocystis. Next base: position 1,204,801 of record CAVOTY010000008.1, read on the forward strand.
TGGCGCGGTCGGCGCGGCGTTGCGCGCCGCGGTCGCCGCCTATGTCGCGGATGTGCGCGCCGGGGTTTTTCCCGCGGCCGAACACTCATTTCGACTAGCGCCGGACGAGCGCGCGGCGTTCGAACAGGCGTGAATGCACATGACCATGGCTCCCGTTGGCCTGCTGCTCGTTAATCTTGGCACGCCCGACGCCGCCGACATTCCCTCGGTGCGTAGCTTCCTCGCGCAATTTCTGTCCGATCCGCGAGTGGTTGAAATCCCACGCTTTTTGTGGCTGCCGCTGCTTTATGGCGTCATTCTCAATACGCGTCCGGCGAAATCCGCGAAAGCCTATGCGCAAATCTGGAACCTCGATACGGGCGAAGGGCCGCTCAAGGCCATCACGCGGATGCAGGCCGAGAAGCTGGACTCGTTCGCGCGGGGCGGCGAGTTGGGTTCGGGCGCGGTGATCGTCGATTATGCGATGCGCTATGGCGCGCCGGCGCTGCCCGACAAGATCGAAGCGCTCCGGGCGCGGGGCTGCGAACGCATCCTCGTGATGCCGCTTTACCCGCAATACGCGGCCTCGACCACGGCCACCGCGTTCGATGAAATCGCGCGCGTCCTGGGTCGGATGCGACGCCAGCCGACGCTACGCTTCGCGCCGCCCTATTTCGACGATCCCGCCTATATCGACGCGCTGTCGGGCAGCCTTCGCGAAGGGCTCGCGGCGCTGGATTTCGAACCGGAAGTCATCGTCGCCTCGTTCCACGGCCTGCCGCGGTTTCAGATCGACAAGGGCGATCCTTATAGGGCCCAATGCGAGACGACATGGCGACTGCTGCGCGACGCCATGGGGATGGACGAGCGGCGCTTGGTTCTGTCGTTCCAATCGAGGTTCGGCCGCGCTAAATGGCTCGAACCCTATACCAGCGACACGGTGACGGGGCTCGCCAGGGCGGGCGTGCGACGCCTCGCCATTCTCGCGCCGGGCTTTTCCGCCGATTGCCTGGAGACCATCGAGGAATTGGGCGTGGAAATCCGCGATTTATTCATGGCGGCCGGCGGCAAAAAGTTCGCGCGGATCCCCTGCCTCAACGACAGCGAGTTTGGCATGCGATTGCTGGCGATTCTGGCGCGACGAGAGTTGAGCGGCTGGGTATAGTCCTCGCTCGCTCACGAAGCCGCGCGACTTGTCAGCAATTGGCGCCATATCCCTCGCAGCGGCTCGAACCGAAACACCACCTCATGCCGCCCCTCGAGAATTCTGACCGCGCGGAACAACACGTTCGCGCGCAACAGCGGAGCGTCGACGCCATCCACCTCGGCGAACCAGTAAGGATGCCAGACGTCATTCAATACAACCCAACCTCCTCCGGGCGGGGCCTTCGCCTCGACCACGACCATGGTATTCTCATAAGAGACGATGCGCGCCGTCGCCGCCGCTCCCCCGGATCGATGGCAAATCGGTGATTCCTCCAGCAGCACGGTGTCGCGAAAATTGACATCGGGCCACTCGCCATCCGCGATCATCCTCGCGAAATCGGCGCGCAGCGCGCAGGTCGGCAATAGCACTCGCGGCAGCGCGCGCGGATATTCATAAACATAGGCGTCCTTCGTGCGCGCGATGAAATTCACGTCGCCCGGACTTATGTTCTTGTCGATTTGCTCGATGGGAACGCCGGTCGCGATGTAGCGCAGTCCCAGCAAATCCGACATCGGCGAGCGATAGGACCGATAAAGCTTGGAGAATTGCCGTTGCTCGGGCAGCGCCAGATGGTCGCCGGCGCCGGTCGCGTCCTCGAACAGTTTCAGACGGATCGGATTGTAGCCGAGATCATGGTCGAAGCCATGCACCAACGTCGCGTTCGGCCAATGAAAATCGATCGCCGCGAGTTCGACGCGGTCCCGCTGATCGGGCGCGGGCGCGCCGAGCTTCTCGCGCAACAGGGCGATCGTGTCGTTGTTCGTGCCGGCGCGCAACACGTCGAATTTTTCCGGCGGCAGCGCCGTCGATTCATTGGGCTCGTTGCCTATCGCGAGGTCGAGCGTCATCGCCGCTCCAACTAGCGCCATCATCGCGAGGCCGCTCCTGCGCGCAACAATCGGCGCGAGCGCGATAAGCGCGAAGGCCAGCGCCCAAAAACCCGCCGCGACCAATATGGGCGCGCTCGCCCGCGCGAGATGGTCCTTGGCGAAGGCGACGCCGACGCAAAGCGCGAGCGGCGGGACGGCGTAAAGCGCCAGCATCCAGAGGCGAGGCCGCGCCGCTCCCGTCAGCAAAAGATGCAGCGCGTAACCCGCGAGAATCGATAACACGGCGCAAAACGGGAAAGTCGCGTCGGCCGGGCGGCGCCAGAGATCGACGCCGGGAATGCGGAACAAAAGTTGGAATGCCGGCGTGAAGCGTCCCAGCGCGTAGATCGCCAACACCGCCGCGGCGCCCGCGAAAAAGCGAATCTCCCGCTCGCGGAAAAACCGCTTGCCGGCCCCAGCCAGCAACGCCAGCATGGGTAGCGCGCCCATGTAAATCGCCGTCATATTGCGCGCGAGATAAATATCGCTCGTGCCGAAGGCTGGCGACGGCGGCCCCCAAAAATCCTTGAGCGGCCCGTCCGTGCCAAAGAGATTGGCGCAGATCAGCGTCAGGAACGAGCCCGGCGGCAGCGAGCCCTTGAAGGCGCCGTCCAGATCGATCGCCGGGCGGTTGGAATTGGCGGCGAGATCCAGCGTCCAGGCCAGCGGCAGCGCGATGATCGCCACGCCGGTGAGCGCGCCCGCGAGCAGCGGCTTGAGGGCGCTCCAGATGTTGTCTTCGTCGGTCGCGACGCGGAACAATGCATAGGCCGTCAGCAGCAGCACGGAGAGGAACGCGACCTGATCGCGTCCCAGCACCAGAAAGGCCGCGACGGCGCCGGCCGCCGCGCCATACGCAGCCGAACGCCTGTCGAGCGCGCGCGCCAGCAGCCACAGCGTCGCCGGAAGCCAAGCGAGGCTCATCACCTGTCCCGTGTGCTGGATGCGCCAACTCGCCGAGCCGCCAAACGCGAACGCCAGCGCCGCGAGCAGGCCGCCCGCCGCTTGCCAGCCGCGATCGCGAAAATAAAGGATCGTGGCGACGCCGCCCATGGCGAGCATCGCGAACACGACGCCGTCCTGCAGCCGAAACGACGGCTCCGGCGAAAGCCACGCGGCGAGAAGGAAAAATGGGGAAAAAATCAACGATTGCGGATCGGCGATCTGCGGCATGCCGGCGAAGACATTGGGCGTCCAAAACGGCGATTGGCCGGAGTGCAGGGCATGCGCGAGAAATGCGAATTGCGGCTGGAAATGGGCCTTGGCGTCCCAGGGCACGGTGTAGGCGCCCGACAAAAACGGATAGGCGAGCAGGATCGCGCATACCAGGAAGATCGCCGACGCGACCACATAGGGTCCGTCATCGCCGTCGCGTTGAATTGTCACGCCGTTTCGCCTTTTTTATCGTGGAGCTCGCGGCGTTCATAACCGCTTCGCGCCGCGCCGCCAACTCCGCGAGCGTCCTCAGGCGATTTCCACGACGATGCGCCCGCGCGCCTTTCCTTCCACGATCCGCCTGGCGCGGGCCAGCGCCTCGCCAAACGGAATGGTGTCCGACATGCGGGCGATCATCCCGCTGTCGAGGTCGCGGGCAAGGCGCGCCCAAGCCTCTCGCCGGAGCTCAAGCCGTGGTCGCACGCTTTCGACTCCGAGCAAGGCCACGCCGCGCAGGATGAATGGCGCGACGCTCGCGGGAAGATCCATGCCCCGCGCGTTGCCGCAGGCGGCGACGGCTCCGTCGAATTGCGTTCGAGCCAGCACATTGGCCAGCGTCACCGAGCCGACGGTGTCGATTCCCGCGGCGAAACGCTGGCTTTGCAAAGGCTTTCCCGGCTCGGCCAGTTCGGAACGGTCGATGATCTCATCGGCGCCAAGATCCTTCAGGTAATCCGCCTCCTCCGGGCGCCCCGTGACGGCGGCGACGCGCCAACCGAGTCGCGCCAGCAACGCGACCGCCACGGAACCGACGCCGCCCGAGGCGCCGGTCACCACGATGGGCCCGAGCGAGGGCGTCATCCCATGGCGCTCCAGCGCGAGAACGCAAAACATCGCGGTGACGCCCGCCGTGCCGATCGCCATGGCCTCGGCTGGCGACAGTTTTGGCGGCAGCGGAACAAGCCAGTCGCCGCTCACGCGCGCCTTTTGCGCCAAACCGCCATAATGCGCCTCGCCAAGCCCGCAGCCGCCCGCCACGACAAAATCGCCCGGCGCGAAGCCTTCGTGTGTCGAGCGCGTGACCTGGCCCACGAAGTCGACGCCGGGAACCATCGGAAAGCTACGCACTACCGGGCCTTTGCCGGTGATCGCGAGGCCATCCTTATAGTTGATCGTCGAATGAGTGACGTCGACGTCGACGTCGCCCGACATCAGCTCGGCGTCATCCAGATCGGCGTATGCCGCGCGATAGCCGGCGTCGTCTCGGTCGATCCGAATAGCCTTGAAGCTCATGCGCCAAGGTCCGTCACAGGAACGCGTCCAACGCGCTCAATACGGCTTCGGGCGCCTCTTCCGCGAGATAATGGCCGCTGTCGATCCCCACTCCGCTGGGGTCGTTGGCCCAGTCGCGCCACGTCTCCAGCAGCGAGGGCGCTTGCGGAAAATGCGCGGCGCTCCACAGCACCAGCGTCGGGACGATGATTTTCTTGCCGGCCGCTTTATCGGCAAGGAGTTGCTCCTTGTCGGGGCCAGCGCCGGCGCGGAAATCCTCGCAAAAAGCGTGAATGCGCGTCGGATCGTTGAAGGCTTGGGCATAGGCGTCGAGCGCCGCCGCGCCGAAGGGATCGAGCGTCTTCGATTTGGTTCCGCCTCGCAGCGCGTCGTTCAGAAAATCAATGGGGTCGAGCGCGATCAGATTCTCGGGCCGCGGCGCGTCGAAACTTAGGAACTTGGCGCGGCCGACCCGCCGCAGATTGGCGTCGCCAATACCTTCCTCGAGCGGCGCGATATCGAGCATGGCGAGCTTGGTCAGTCGTCCGGGATGATCGAGCGCGAGGCGCATGCCGACGCGCGCGCCGCGGTCATGGCCGATCAGCGCGAACTGGATGTGCCCAAGGTTCTCCATCACCATCACGGCGTCGGCGGCCATCCGGCGCTTGGTGTAGGCCTCGCCGTTCTGGCTGTCGGGGACCGCCGACCAGCCGTAGCCGCGCAAATCCATGGCGACGACGGTAAATCGCCGCGCCAGCGCCGGCGCGATTTTGCGCCAGGCGATATGGGTCTCGCCAAATCCATGCAGCAGCAGCACCGGCGGTCCGGCTCCGTGCGAGCGGGCGAAAATCTTGCCCGCCTCGGTGTCGATCCAGTGCGAGGCGAAGCCGGGGAAAAAATCGACGGGGTCGGACATGGCGGAACCGTTTTTGCGTGGGTGAAGATTTTATCCAGTGAGGCGGCGGAAATGCCCGGATCGAAATGGCCAGGGCGTCACCCGTCGCCCTCTCGCGCTCGGCCCACCCCCAGAGCCCGCAGTTTCGCCCGCTCCGCGTCGCTCAACGCCTGCGGCGCGGCGGCGACCGCGCGGCGTCGATAGGCGCTCCACAGCGCGAGGCCGCCGCCAGCCAGCGCGATCAGCGGCGCCCCCCATAGCAGCAGCGTCTCGGGTTTGAACGGCGGGCGCAGCAGCACGAAATCGCCATAGCGCGCGACGATGTAATCGCGCGCCTCCTTGTCGCTGGCGCCATTCTTGATTTGCTCGCGCAACAGCATCCTTAGATCCTTGGCTAGCGCGGCGTCGGAATCGTCGATGGACTGGTTTTGGCACACGAGGCAGCGCAATTCGCTGGCGATGGCGCGCGCCCGCGCCTCCTGAGTGGGATCGGCGAGTTTTTCACCCGGCTCCACCGCATGGGCGCCCAATGGCGCCAGCAGCGCGGCCGCGAGCGCGAAAATCTTGAGCACGCGCGTCATTCGGCGGCCTGAGGCAAGGCGGAAGCCGCCGCGCGGCGCGCGACGCCGATGCGCAATCGTCGGTCGGCGAGCGAAAACGCGCCGCCGAGCGCCATGACCATGGCGCCGATCCAGATCAGCGTCACCAGCGGCTTGAAATAAATGCGCGTGTCGACGCTCCCGTCTTCATGTCCCTCGCCCAGCGCGGCGTAAACCTGTCCAAGTCCTAGCGTCACGATGCCGGCCTCGGTGCGCGCGGTCTTGCGGGCGGGATAAAAACGCTTGGCCGGCTCGATCCGCGCGACGGTCTGGCCGTTGCCGCGCACCGCCATGACGGCGTAGGATTCGGAATAGTTCGGCCCCTGGCGCGCCGCCATGTCCTCGAGAACGATTTCGTATGGGCCGACTTCGGCGACGTCGCCGACACGCATTGTCGTTATGTTTTCGACGCCCCAACCGGTCGCCGCGAGGCCGAGCAGCGTCAGCCCCATGCCGGCGTGAGCGATGGCCGTGCCGTGAACCGACAGCGGTAGTCCAAGCAACCGCGCCAGCGCGGCGGCGGGCGACGCGGCGCGCGAGCGCATGCGTAGCGCGAGATCGCTCAACGCGCCGACGACGAGATATACCGCGACGGCGGCGGTCGCCACGGAAAGATAGGGCGCCCCCCGCAGCGCGCCGAAACCGGCCAGCACCAGCACGCCGACGACGAAAGCGACCCGCAGCCGCGCCAGCGCGGCCGGGAGATCGCCGCGCTTCCAGGCCAGCATCTGGCCGACCGGCATTAGCAACGCCAGCGGCAGCGCGATGGGAATCAGAACGGTGTTGAAGAAGGGCGGGCCGACGGAGATTTTTTCGCCGGTGATCGCCTCCAGCGCCAGCGGGTAGAGCGTGCCGATGACGACCGTGGCGCAACAGGTGGTCAGCAAGAGATTGTTGAGGACGAGCGCGCCCTCGCGCGAAATGGGCGCGAACAATCCGCCGACCGGCAGCGCCCCGGCCCGCAGCGCGAACAGCGCCAGGGCGCCGCCGATGAAGAACACCAGAATCGCCAGAATGAACACGCCGCGCTCGGGATCGCTGGCAAAGGCGTGCACGGAAGTAAGCACGCCCGAGCGCACCAGGAAAGTGCCGAGCAGCGAGAGCGAAAAGGCGAGGATCGACAGGAAAATCGTCCAGACTTTCAATGCTTCGCGCTTCTCCATCACGGCCGCGCTATGCAGCAGCGCCGTGCCGGCGATCCACGGCATGAGCGACGCGTTCTCGACTGGATCCCAGAACCAGAAACCGCCCCAGCCCAAGGTGTAATAGGCCCAATACGAACCCATGGCGATGCCGAGAGTCAGGCTGATCCAGGCGAACAGCGCCCAGGGCCGGGCGAAGCGCGCCCAGGCCGCGTCGATGCGCCCGCCGATCAGCGCGGCGGCGGCGAAGGAGAACACGATGGAAAAGCCGACATAGCCGAGATAAAGCAGCGGCGGATGTATCGCGAGGCCGGGATCCTGCAAGATCGGGTTGAGATCGCGGCCCTGCCAGGGAACCGGCGAGACCCGCGCGAAAGGGTTCGAGGTCAGCAGGATGAACAGCAGAAACGCGGCGCCCAACAGCCCTTGAACGCTGAGCGTGTCGGCGCGCAGCTTGGTCGGCATGGCCGACGAGAACAGCGCGATCAGCGCGCCGCACAGCGAGAGCACCAGCACCCAGAGCAGCATCGAGCCTTCGTGATTTCCCCATACTCCGGAGATTTTATAAAGCAGCGGTTTCGTCGAATGGGAGTTCTCGATGACGTTGGCGAGAGAGAAATCCGAAACGACATGCGCATAGGTCAGCGCGCCATAGGCGAGCGCGACGAGAAGAAATTGCGCGATGGCCGCGGGACGCGCGACGCGCATCAACGCGCCGTCGCCGATCCTAGCGCCCGCGAAGGGAATGAAGGCCTGCGCCAGCGCCAGGACGAGCGCCAGGATAAGCGCGAAATGGCCGGTTTCGACGATCATGCGCGCCTCACTTCTTGTCTCCCTGCCACACGCCCTGCTTCTTTAGCGCATCCGCGACATCGCGCGGCATATAGCGTTCGTCGTGCTTGGCCAACACGCTGTCGGCGCGGAATGTGCCATCGCCCCGCAGCACGCCGTCCGCGACAACCCCCTGCCCCTCGCGAAAGAGATCGGGCAACAGGCCGGTGTAGGTGGCCGCAAGCTCCTTGGCGTTGTCCGTTATGACGAAACTTACGTCGCGACCCTCGCCCCTGACCACCGAGCCCGGCTTCACCAGCCCGCCAATCCGCAAGCGGGCGCCCGGAGCCGGGTGTTTTTCGGCGAGCTGCGTGGGCGTGTAGAAGAAAACGATATTGTCGCGCAGCGCGAACATGATCAGCCCCGCCGCCACGCCGAGAACCGCTAAAGCGCTTATGATAAGCGTCAGCCGCTTCGCCTTCCGCGTCATCTTGGCTTTACCTCTCGATGTTCAGTTCGGTCGCCAGGGCGTTCACGCGAGCGGCGTCGGCGGGTTTGCCCGCCAGCGCCCTGCGCGCGTCCCCCAGCGCGGTCTTGGCCTTTTCCCGCTCCGACAGCACGCTATAGGCGCGCAGCAGCTTGAGCCAGCCGTCCACGTCGTCGCCGTTTTGCGCGAGGCGCCCCGCCAAGCGCTCCACCATGGAGCGGATGAACGCCTGCTGGTCGGCCTTGGGCATGGCCGCGACGGCCTTGCCCGCTTCGCTAGCCGGGCCCCCGCCGCTCGACTTGGCCGCGTCGCCAGCCTCCTCGCCTTGGCCCGACCCGGCCTTTAGCCTTTCGAGCTGGCCGCGCACCAGGTCGCGATAGCCGGCGTCGGCCGGCGCCTCGGCGAGCAGCTTCAACCACAGTTCGGTCGCCTTGGCCGCATCGCCGTCCTGCGCGGCGCCCAGGGCGAGATAGTAGCGAGACATCGGATCGGCGGGATCCAACACCAGCGCCGCGTCGAAATTTTGGCGCGCGGCGGGCGTCACCGTTCCTTGCGCGGCGATCACCTGGGCTTCGCCCAGCGCGGCGTGGCGGGCCGCGGTCGGTCCAAGCAAGCGCAGCGCTTCGCCATAGGCGCGCAGGGCGTCCTCGAAGCGGCCGTTACGCAGATAGAAAGGCGCGACCACCTCGAAGCCGCGCCCATCCTCGGGATGCTCGGCGAGATGCGCCTCGATTTGCGCCACGGCGGCGGATAAATCGGAATGGGGCGGCCTAGCGGCGAGTCGCGCGGCGAGCGGCATGTCGGGTCGGCCTGCGGCGCCGACCCAAAGATACAAGGGAACAAAAATCGCCGGCGCCAGCACGAGCGTCGCGAGGGCGGCGACCATCCGCGCCCGGCGCGAGGTCGGCGGAGCGCATCCGGCATTAGCCTCGCTGGCGCGCAGCAAGCGGCGAGCCGCCTCCACGCGGGCGGCTTCGGCGTCGCCCGGGTCGAGCAGCCCCTCCGCGCGTTCGCGCTCAATTTCGGCCAGTTGTTCGGCGAAAAACGCCTTGTCGGTCGCGATTGGGGCGGTGAAGGCGCCACCACCGGCGAGCGGCGTCAGCACGGCCAGCAGGGCGGCGCCGGCGAGAAGGGCGAAGATGAGCCAGATCATGCCCGGTTGTTTAGAGGGTTGCCGCGATATTGGGAAGCGCCGTGTCGAGGCGCCCGCTCCACCCAAGGCGGCGCGTTAACGTTGTATCGCCGTTCGTATTTAGGATGCCGGTAAGATATTCTTCACCTTCGAACGCTTCGGCGTTACCAAAAGCTCGGTCAATAAGCGCGAAACTTGAGGAGCGCGTAACATGTCCGGTTTCAACGAAAAGCGCGCGTCGACGCGTCGACGCACCTATATCGGCGCGGACATAATTTCCGGCGCGCGCGAAGGCGGCGCGAATTGCGTGATTCGCGACATGTCGCCGACCGGCGCTCGCCTTCGCTTATCGACGACCGCGCCGAGCCTGTTCGACCTTCGGATCAGGCGGGACGGAGCCATCCGTCTGGTTCGCAAAATATGGCAAAATGGAGAGGAATGCGGCGTCGCTTTCAAAAGCGACGAGACAGCGGTCAAGGCGACGCCCGCGATCATGGTGTTGCGCCGCTCCTTGCGCTTCCAGGCGGTCGATGAAAAATAACGGCGGGAAAAAGTGAACGACGCGGTCACTGCACCGCGTCGGCCGCTGGTCTCACCGTATGTATTCGCGGCCGCCGCCTCGCTCGATTAGGCGGCTTTACGCGTGGATTTGGTCGCGGGCTTGCTCTCCTCCGGACTTTCGGAGCGGGTCGGCGCGGCGACAGCTTTTGGCCTTGCCTTCGGCTCGGCCTTCGCCTCCACGCGGGCTTCCGGCTTCGCCCCGGCGCGCGCCTCGGCTTTCACCGCCGCTTTGGACTCCGCCGCCGCCTTGGCCTCCGCCGCGACCTCGGGCTTGGCTTCGCTCCTGCTTGCCGATTTCGCCTCGCTCTTCGCCTCGCTCTTCGCCTCGCTCTTCGCCTCGCTCTTGGCCTCGCTCTTGGCCTCGCTCTTGGCCTCGCTCTTGGCCTCGCTCTTGGCGGTCGTCGCCTTCCTGAGCCGCCGCTTCACGCTGGCCCAAAGTTCGTCCATCTCCTGCGCGGCGACGCCGCTCGGATGCAGTTCGCCCACGGCGAGACCCTGACGCGCGGCCTCCTGATAGTCGACGCGCGCGGAAACGAGGGGAGCAAGCAGTCCGCCCATCGCCTGCAGCGCCTTGGCGCCCTGGTCGACGCGGAGACTCTGTTGCGCCGGAGGACACTGATTCAGCAGGAACGCGTATTCCTTGCCGGCCTCCTTCACCTTCGCTCGCGTGACCTCGCTCGCCCAAAGGTCGAACACATTCGGACGCGCCGGTATGATGCATAGATCGGCCGCCCGCACCGCGGCCGCGAGGTTGCCGCTGTCCTCGCCGGGCGAATCGATCACCACGAGGGTGATGCCCTTCTTCTCGAGCGTCTCGATCGCCTTGGGCAGTTTCGCCGCCGGGATGTGCTCCACCGCGATTTTGCCATGGCCGCGCAGCTGCGACCATTTGACGAGAGACTGCAGTGGATCGAGATCGATAACGAATACCCGCTCGCCAGCGAGACTCGCCGCGACGGAAATATTGCTAGCCAGTGTGCTCTTGCCGGCTCCACCCTTTTGCGTAACGAATGCGATTGTGCGCATGCTCGTTGATCCGTGTTGGAGAATTTGCGTTGACGCGCGAACCCCACGCTAAGTCCACCTTGGAGCCGATGAAATTCCGCCTGGTCGAAAATTCGTGATCGGCGTTCACAATATCGTAATAGTTGTGGGAAGGTTAATTCTTGGTTAATATCCACCCAAACTTGGTAAACGCGAGCATAACTTTTGTTCCCTCCGCTTTGCCTTCCGCCCGTGCGCGCAAATCGCGCGCCGCGCCGCGCCGCCCGGCGTTTCCTGAAGAAAAAATGGGCCGCCTCGTGAAAAACCTCGCGCGGGGGCGAGCTTGAGCGATCTTTTCCAGGCGGCTGGCCTCGAGAAGGACGCGCCGCGTCCACTCGCGGACAGGTTGCGTCCAACGCGCCTTGGCGAGATCGCCGGCCAGGACCATTTGTTGGGTCCGGACGGCGCGTTGACCAGAATGCTGCGCGCCAACGCCATCGGATCGCTGATTTTTTGGGGCCCGCCCGGCTCGGGCAAAACCACGGTGGCGCGCCTGTTGGCGTTGGAGACGACTTTCGCCTTTGTTCAGATTTCGGCGATTTTCACCGGCGTCGCTGAGCTGAAAAAAGTCTTCGAGACGGCGCGCGCCCGCCGCGCGGCGGGCCAGGGGACGCTGTTTTTCGTCGATGAGATTCACCGATTCAATCGCGCCCAGCAGGAACAGCTTCCTGCCCGTCGTCGAGGACGGCTCCATAACGCTCATCGGCGCCACCACCGAGAATCCATCCTTCGAGTTGAATGCCGCTCTATTGTCGCGGGCGCGCGTGATGACTTTTCGCGCGCTTGACGACGCGGCGATCGCCAAGCTGCTGGCGCGCGCCGAAGCGCTGGAGGGCAAAGCCCTGCCGCTCGACGCGGACGCGCGTCTCGCGCTGATCGCCATGGCGGATGGCGACGGCCGCGCCGCCTTGACGCTCGCCGAGGAAGTGTGGCGCGCGACGGGGCAGGGCGAAGTCCTCGATCGCCGCAAGCTCGCGGACGTCGTGCAGCGGCGCGCGCCGATCTACGACAAGGCGCGGGAGGGTCATTACAATCTCATTAGCGCGCTGCATAAAAGCGTGCGCGGCTCCGACCCCGACGCCGCGCTTTACTATCTGGCGCGCATGCTGGACGCCGGGGAAGATCCATTGTTCCTGGCGCGCCGCGTCGTGCGCATGGCCGTCGAGGACGTGGGACTCGCCGACCCGCAGGCGCTTGTCGTGGCCAACGCGGCGAAGGACGCTTACGACTTTCTTGGTAGTCCCGAGGGAGAACTCGCGCTCGCGCAAGCGGTGATTTACGTGGCGAGCGCCCCAAAATCCAACGCCGCCTACCTCGCCTACAAGGCCGCGCGACGTCTGGCCCAGGCGCACGGCTCGTTGCCGCCGCCAAAAATCATCCTCAACGCCCCCACGAAGCTGATGCGCGACGAAGGTTATGGCGAGGGTTACGCGTACGACCACGACGCGCCCGAAGGCTTTTCGGGCCAAAACTACTGGCCCGAATCACTCGGTCGGCAAAAACTCTACGTTCCCGTCGAACGGGGCTTTGAACGCGAGCTTGGCAAGCGGCTGGAGTATTGGCGACGGCTACGCGGGGAGCGCGAGGATTAACACGCGCGCCCAGGGCTTCACTATACTTGATTTATATCAACCAGTGAGCGCCCATCGCCTACATCTCTGTGACCTATTTGTCACGCCGCGCCATAATCGAACGCGTGATAGCCCAAAAGCCCTCGTTTGAATTGACCCTCGCCACGGCCGCGGGGTAATTTTCATTATCGGCGCAGTCGCTTTGACCCGTCGCCAGCTAACGCGGTCCCGGATTGCGATCTCTCCGTGACCACAAATTGCAAATTAATGAGGCGAATAACATGACCAAGTTCACTGCCGCCGCCGCCAGCGTTGCCTTGGCGCTCGTCGCCGGGTCGGCCTTCGCCGCCGATCTTCCCTCGCGCAAATCCGCTCCGGTGTATGTGCCTCCGGCCCCGATGTTCAGCTGGGCCGGCTTCTACGGCGGCGTGAACATTGGCTATGGCTTCGGCAATGGCGATCAGGAAGTCGGCGGGATGAGCTATATCACCCCCGCGCTGCAGACGTTCCCCCCCGGTCCGGGCAAGGCAGTGCTAGCGTTCCCGGGCAGCTCGGGATTTGGCGGCTCCTCGAATATGAACGGCGTGCTGGGCGGCGGCCAGGTCGGCTACAACTGGCAGTTCTCGCCTTGGCTGGTGATCGGCCTTGAGACCGACATCCAAGCTTCCGACGTGCATTCCAACGTCACCTCCGCCGGGGCCATCAACGATCCGAACTTCGGTCCGCACATGCAGTCCGCCAACTCGACAAAGAGCGTCGATTGGTTCGGCACCGTTCGCGGCCGCATCGGCGTCGCGCCCTTCGCGCCGAACTTCTTGATCTACGGCACGGGCGGCTTTGCTTATGGCCAGGTCAACCACGGCGTGAGCTTCGCCGATAATGGCGCCTTCCTTCCGGCCGCCGGCTCGGTCGGAACCGCACAGTTCGACGACACCAAGACAGGCTGGACCGCCGGCGGCGGCATCGAATGGAGCCCCATGGCCTTCCCGGCGTGGTCGCTCAAGGTCGAATATCTCTACGTCGACCTCGGCAGCACCAATCTCTCGACCCTCGGCACCAGCGGCGGCAATCCCGTGTTCGGCGCCACCTACACCTCGCCGACCCGCTTCCACACGGTTCGCGCTGGCCTGAACTGGCATTTCAATCCCTTCACGCCCGCTCCGGTCGTCGCCAAATACTGACGGCCGCTTTCGCGGTGAGACATCGAACCCGGCCCTCGCGGCCGGGTTTTTTGTTGGCTGGCGATTATCGCGCGTCGACGCCGCGGCTCACCTTAGCCATTGGATTTTGCGGCGGATCAAAGTATATCCCCAAGGATGAGGGCGCGGATGAGACAACGCGCCGGTCGAAAACATGGATAGCCGAGGACGGAATATGAGCACCTTCGACAAGCGCGAGGAATCGTTTGAAAAAAGCTTCGTCCACGAGGAGGAGTTACATTTCCGGGCCGAAGCGCGCCGCAATAAATTGCTGGGCCTTTGGGCGGCCGGCAAACTCGGCAAAAACGAGGCCGACGCTCGGGCCTACGCGGAAGAACTCGTCGCCGCCGAGGCGACCCCTCACGCCGCCGAGGTCGTGCTGGCGCGCGTTTTGAAGGATTTCCAGGCTGGCGAAGTCGAGCAGTCCGAGCATCAGATTCGGCGCACCATGGACGAATTGCTGGTTGCCGCGAACGCCGAGATCAAAGCCGGCAAATAGTTTCGCCGCTGCTTCGAGCGGCGGAGCGACGCTTTATTTACGCCGCGGCGTGAAGGTGGCGCTCATGAGCGAAACAAAACCCTTTATGATTCCGGCCGCGACATCGTTTCGCGCCCGCGCCGAGATCGCCGCGGAAGCAGTTCGCTGGCTCGGCTATCTGGCCGGCGAACGGGGGTCGTCGCGTCACACGCTCGATGCCTACGGCCGCGACTTGCGGTTTTTCCTGGGCTTTCTCGCCGAACACCAGGGCGAACCGCCCGGCGCTTCCGAATTGCGGGCCTTGGAGCCGTCGGATTTGCGCGCGTTTCTGGCCAAGCGCCGCAATGAAGGGCTGGAGAATCGATCGCTGCTGCGCGCGCTCGCCGCGGTGAGATCCTTTCTGCGCTTCGCCGAAAAAAACGGTCTCGCCAAAACGGACTTTTTCGGCGCCCTCCGCGCGCCCAAACGTCCGCATGGCCTGCCCAAGGCCCTCGCCATCGCCGACGCCCGCGATTTGATCGACCAGAAATCACGCGCGGGGGAAGACCGTGAACCCTGGATATTGGCGCGCGACGCCGCCGTGCTGGCCCTGCTGTATGGCGCGGGACTGCGTATCTCGGAAGCGCTGTCGATCGAACGCCAACGCGCGCCCATCGGCGCGGTCGATCGCCTGCCGATCTTGGGCAAGGGCGGCAAGACTCGAACCGTGCCCGTGATCGAACCCGTGCGGACGCTGATCGAAAGCTATCTGGAACTGTGCCCGTTCGAGCTGTCGGGTGGACCGCTGTTCGTCGGCGCGCGCGGAGGCCCGCTGTCGCCGCGCATCATTCAACTCGCCGTGCAACGGATGCGGGGCGCGCTTGGCCTCCCCGACAGCGCGACGCCGCATGCTCTGCGTCACTCCTTCGCGACGCATTTGTTGGGGCGTGGAGGCGACCTGCGAACGATTCAGGAGCTGCTCGGCCACGGCTCGCTTTCCACGACGCAGATTTACACCTCGGTCGACAAGGCCCGACTGTTGGACGCGTATCGGTCGGCGCATCCGCGCGCGGACTGAGGGCCGCGCGCGCAGCGGGACGCCGCCCCGCGCGCCAAGGCCGAGCCACAAGCCGACCGAGATGGTCATTGCCAGGAGGAGCGGGCCCCGGCGCGGCGAGCGGCGAGTTCACGCGCGGTCGCCGCCCGGACCCGCGTCAACCCGCGGAAAAATCGTGAACCGCCCGAGCCGGGACTGGCCGCCAATCCCCGCCAAATCTGGGCGCGCGGTTCTCGCGGACGCGCGCGCCGGCGCCACGAGATCAAGCGCCCAGGCGCGCGCATCACCGTCGCGTATGGTTTCGCGAACCACGCCATGCGCGGGAGCTTGTCGCGACAAAGGTCGAACAGGAAGGCGGTCGCGCCAAGTCCAAGTGACTTCGCAAACAGCAAGATGATCAGGCCGAAGCCAATTCGTCCCCGCGCGAATTGCGCGATCGCGAGAAACTTGAGAGGAGCGATGCACATCGCCGGCGCGAAAAAACGCAAAGAGTGGCGGATGGCGACAATGCGGCGATCGCCCCTTTAAGCCAAATCTCCAACCGAGCGGCTCCGAGTGCGCGCGCCGGCCATCGCAACCATTCCTTCACATGGTCCCAAATTCATCTCTCGAACAAAAACAGCACGGCCAGCGCGAACCACGGCGCGTGGACCAATCCGCGAATGGTCTGTCGGCGGAAATCAAGGTCCATCGTGGTTTGCTCCATGATCCCGTCGTCCGGCGGGCGACGCACGCTACATAATCCGAGTCACAAGCAAGCTTCACGGCCTGGTTCGCGGGTCGCGCGCGAGTTTTAGGCGAACGCGACTTTATCGCGGAACCGCGGGGGACCGCGCTTGCATAGTCGTAAACTTAAGTTAAATACTGGTATTGTAACAAGGAATCCCAATGGAAAGTTTTCTCTCGGATGGCGTCGAGATATCCTATCTCGATTTCGAGCCGCTTGCCGCGGATCGGCATGAGCCGATCGTGCTCATTCATGGGTTCGCGTCGACCCATGCCGTGAACTGGCTTTTCACGCAATGGGTCAAGAGTTTGACGGAGGATGGCCGTCGGGTCATCCTGTTCGACAATCGGGGACATGGGCGCTCGCAAAAGCTATACGATCCCGCCGCCTATAGCTATGAAGCGATGGCGGGGGACGTCGCGCGAACTCATGGACCATCTATCCATCGATCGCGCGGATATCATGGGCTATTCCATGGGCGCGCGAATCGCGACTTATTTCGCCTTGGCCTATCCCCAACGGGCGCGCTCGTTGCTGCTGGGCGGCGTTGGCGAGAGCTTGATCGAGCCGGAGGCGCTGCAATCGGGCATGGCCGAGGCCATGGAAGTGGAGCGAATCGAGGACATCGACGATTCCGGTCTGAAAATCTTCCGCGGCTTCGCGGAATCGACGCGTAGCGATCTACGGGCTCTCGCGGCTTGCGCCCGCGGCGCGGGAAAGGGACTCGATCCCGCGGTTCTGTCGCGCATCGCGGCCCCGACGCTTGTTTGCGTCGGCACCCGCGACGATGTCGCGGGGGATCCGCATCCATTGGCGCCGTGGTTTCAAAACATTAAGATCGTCGACATTCCCGGCCGCGACCATAACCGCGCGGTGGGTGACCGGGTATACAAGCAGGCCGTGCTGGAGTTTCTCGCGACGCGCGCGTGAATGAAACCGCGGCTCCGCGCGGCGGCGCGCCCATGACTTTCGGGCGCGATACGAGGGGACAAATGACCATCGCCGCGCCGGTCGACAACCACGCCCTCGCGACCGCCGAACCGATGTTCGCGCGTCTGCGCGCCGAGGCCGAGGAGGCGCTGCGGCGCGAACCCGATCTTGGCGGACTCCTGCATGGCGCCATTCTCGCGCAGGACAGTCTGGAAGACGCCATCGGTCACCGCATCGCGCAGCGCCTCGAGCGTCCGGAAGCGCCTTACGCCGCCATCCGGCGGGCGTTCGTCGAATATCTGGCCCGCGATCCGGCGATGAGCGCGGCGATTCGCGCCGACCTGCTCGCCGTGCTCGACCGCGACCCCGCCTGCAACCGCCTGCTTGAACCCGTGCTCTATTTCAAGGGGTTTCACGCCATACAAACCCATCGTCTGGCGCACGCGCTGTTTCGCAATGGCCGCAGTGATTTCGCATTCTGTCTCCAGTCGCTTTCCGCGCAGATTTTTCAAACCGACATCCACCCGGCCGCGCGCATTGGGCGCGGCTTCTTTCTCGACCACGCGACCGGCGTGGTGATTGGCGCGACGGCGGTGGTCGAGGACGACGTCTCCATGTTGCATGGCGTCACCCTGGGCGGCAGCGGCAAGACCTCCGGGGAACGACATCCCAAGGTGCGGCGCGGCGTGCTGATCGGCGCGGGCGCGCAAATCCTCGGCAACATCGAGATTGGCGCCCGCGCGCTGATCGCGGCGGGATCGGTCGTGCTGGACAACGTGCCCCCGCACAAGACCGTCGCGGGCGTGCCCGCGCGCATCGTCGGCGAGGCCGGAGCGGCCGAGCCCTCGCGCGCGATGGACCAGGTGCACGACGTCATCGACGCGGGGCTGTGACGCAACCCCCCAAAACATCGGGCGCTTAGCCTGAACGTCGAAGATTAAATATAGACGAAAATTGACTGGGACTTGTGAGGCCGGCGTTAACGTTTGCGGCTCAAGATGCAAAAGTTCCATCCAACGTCGCCGCGGGCGCGGAGCCGCGAGGCTGTTCCGCCATTGGACCTGCCTCGATCCGGCCGCCCAGCGACGACGTGGAGTTCTCTGTTTGTAAGCGTAGCGGAAATGAGTGAAGTCACCGCCGAGATGATCGAGCGCGGCCGCGGAGTCGATCCCAAGGCCGCCATCACGCGACGCAAGCGCGGCGCCAAGGTGAAGAGCGCGCGCGAACGTCTGACGACATCGGACACCGGCCATCGCGGCAGCGATCTCGCCCTGCTGCGCGCCTATGCCGCCGCCCGCGAGAGTTCGGCGGTTTCCGGCTTCTCGCTGATCGCCATGGTGTCCCTGCTGGCCTTCTATTGGATAAAGTCCAATGTCGTCCTGATTTGGGCCGTGCTGACATTTTCCAGCTTGATCCTTTGCTACGGCGTCGCCAAGAGTCTCGCTCGGATCGAGGACGCGCGCGTCGCGGTGCGCCAATGGAGCACGCGCTTCATTCTGGCGGAATTCCTTCACGGTCTGGCCTGGGCCGGTCTCGTCGCCCTGCTGAGCCCAGTCGCCGACGCCAACGCCAAAATCTTCATGATCGTGATTTTGTTGATGGCGGCGGCGTTCAACACGATGGTCGCGGCGACGATTCCGCTCGCCGTCTACGCGACGATTCTGCCGATTTCGCTGGCGACGTTGTTCGCCGTCGGGTTTCGCGGCTTTTCCGACACGTCGACCGCGCTGTTCGCGATGGTCGGCTCCGCCCAATTGTTCTTTTTCGTGCTGGCCAGGCGTTTTCACCAGCTTTCCTTCGAAAGCGCCTTTTATCGCGCCGAAAAGAGCGAACTAATCGCCGAATTGGAGCAGGCGAAGGCCAACTCCGACGAAGCCCGCCGGCGCGCCGAGGAGGCGAATCTGGCCAAATCACGCTTCCTGGCGACGATGAGTCACGAACTGCGCACCCCGCTCAACGCCATCATGGGCTTTTCGGAAGTGTTGAAAGGCGAATTGTTCGGTCCTCACGCCAATCCGATCTATAAGGATTACGCCAACGACATTCACTCCAGCGGGCAACATCTGCTGATGTTGATCAACGAAATCCTTGACCTTTCGCGGGTCGAGGCGGGGCGTTACGAGTTGAAGCAAGAGAGCGTGTCGCTGACCGGAATAGCCCAGGAATGCCGCCATCTGCTGAGCATCCGCGCGCAAAAGCGCGACATCAAGCTTGTCGAGGTGATGGAAGCCGATCTGCCGCGCGTCTGGGCGGACGAGCGCGCCATTCGCCAGGTCGTGCTCAATCTCCTCACCAATGCGATAAAATTCACCCCGCAGGGCGGGCAAGTCTCGATCAAGGTCGGCTGGACCAGCGCCGGCGGCCAATATCTCGCGATCAAGGACAACGGGCCGGGAATTCCCGAAAACGAAATCGCCATGGTGATGTCCGCCTTTGGCCGCGGTTCGCTGGCGCAGAAAAACGCCGATGAAGGGTCCGGCCTCGGCCTGCCCATCGTCAAGGGGCTCATCGAATTGCACGGCGGCCAATTCCTGCTCAAATCCAAGGTCCGCGAGGGCACCGACGCCATAGTCGTGCTGCCGCCGCAACGCGTGATGAACGCCTTGCCGAAGATGGAGACGAGCCAGGAGGTCAAGCCCGCGCCGCGTTTCGCCTCGGCCTGATCGCGCGGGCGAGCCGCTGGCGGCTGGCGCGTCCCGTCGCGCGGGAGTAGGAGAAGCGCTTCAAACCCGAGCCCCCCGCGACGCCATGAACCGCGCGACCAGCGACACCACGACCGACATCGAGCCGATCGACCCTTCCGGCGCCGCCCTGGTGCTGTTTTCCGGCGGTCAGGATTCCACCACCTGTCTCGCCTTCGCGCTGTCGCGTTTCCCGCGGGTCGAAACCGTTGGCTTCGACTATGGCCAGCGCCATGTCGTCGAGCTCGATCGGCGGGCGGTTTTGCGCGAGGGTCTGTCAATAATATCGCCCGATTGGCGCGAGCGCCTCGGCGAGGATCACACGATCGCCATTCCCGCGCTTGGCGAAATCTCTCAAACCGCGCTGACCCGCGAGGTCGAGATCGCGCTTGGCGCTTCGGGCCTTCCCAACACCTTCGTGCCCGGGCGCAATATTCTGTTTCTGGCCTTCGCCGCGGCGCTGGCCTATCGGCGGGGAATCGCCACCTTGGTCGGCGGCATGTGCGAAACCGATTACTCCGGTTATCCCGATTGCCGCGACGCGACGATCCGCGCGACGCGGACCGCGCTTAATCTCGGCATGGAACGAGATTTCGAGATTCTCACCCCGCTGATGTGGCTCGACAAGGCCGCCACCTGGCGCCTCGCCGAGCAACTCGGCGGCGAAGAACTCACGCGGCTGATCGTCGAGGACAGCCACACCTGTTATCTCGGCGAACGCGGCAAGCGCTTCGACTGGGGTTATGGCTGTGGCGCTTGTCCGGCCTGCGAACTCCGCGCCGCCGGCTGGGAAAAGTTCGCGCGCGAGAAAACCGCCGGTTGACCCGATCGCCTCGCGCCTTTTGGCTTGATCGGCGCGGCGTTTTGAGGCATAGACCGCCCTCACGAGCCGCTGGGCGTTCATCCCGGCAGAACTTGTTTTGCCGAAGGAACAGTTATGAAAGTCCGCAACTCCCTAAAATCCTTGCGCAATCGCCATCGCGCCAACCAGCTGGTGCGCCGCAGGGGCCGCGTCTACATCATCAACAAGGTGCAAAAGCGCTACAAGGCCCGCCAGGGCTAAAAGAGGGCCAGGACCCGCGCGCGCTCGCGCCAGCGTCGCGCCTTTTTGAAATCCGCGCCCCACGGGTCGCGGATTTTGTTGTTCAAGCCGGTCCGTCATCCGCCCATCAAGGCTTCGACATGGGCGGCGGCCGAGGCGGCCAGCGCGTCGATGTCATAGCCGCCTTCGAGAAACGACACGACGCGGCCGCGACAGCGCCGGTCGGCGATGTCGAGCAGCCGCTTGGTCACGTCCGCGAAATCGCGTTCCCTCAGCATCAGCCCGCCCAGCGGGTCGTCCTCGTGCGCGTCGAACCCCGCTGAAATCAGGATAATATCCGGCGCGAAGGCCTTTACCCTCGGCAGTATGACGTCGGCGAAGGCTTCCCTGAAGGCGTCGCCGCTCGAACCCGCCAGCAGCGGCGCGTTGACGATCGTGTTGAACTCGCCGGTGTCGCCGCGCCCGCCCGTGCCGGGATAAAACGGCGCCTGATGCGTGGAGCAGAACAACACGCTTTTGTCCGCCCAGAAAATCTCCTGGGTGCCATTGCCGTGGTGCACGTCGAAATCGACGATGGCGACCCGCTCGGCTCCATGCATCGCCCGCGCGTGTCGCG
Organism: uncultured Alphaproteobacteria bacterium; assembly: GCA_963699455.1. Taxonomy (GTDB): domain Bacteria; phylum Pseudomonadota; class Alphaproteobacteria; order Rhizobiales; family Beijerinckiaceae; genus Methylocystis. The sequence goes on from CAVOTY010000008.1 coordinate 1,226,194, forward strand.
CGGCTATCGCGATATTGTTGAAAAAGCAGAAGCCCATCGGCGTCGCGACGCCGGCGTGATGTCCGGGCGGCCGGACCGCGACGAAAGCGGTGTCGGCGTCGTTCGACATCACCGCGTCAACCGCCGCGATGGCGCCGCCAGCGGCGAAAAAAGCGGCGTCCAGCGTCTTGGGGCACATGGCGGTGTCCGCGTCGAGCGCCGCGAGCCCTTCGCGCGGCGAGGCTTCCTCCAGCGCGCGCAAATAGCGCTCGGGATGGGCGCGGCGCAGCGCCTCGCGCTCGGGAAACGGCGCGACAAGATGCTCCAGGCGCCGGAATTTTTCCGCGGCGAGCGCCGCCGCCACGGCGCGCAGCCGATCCGGCCCCTCGGGATGTCCTGGACCCATGTCGTGGTCGAGCGAACTTGGATGCGAGACGATCAGCGTGCGCACGGCTTCAGCACCAGGTTGGCGATGGAACAAATCCCGACTTGCCGGGCGGCGAGCGCCCGCCCGTTCCTATCGCATGGCTTCGCGATTATCGAGCCGTCTCTCCGCTATTTTAGCGCGGGCGACTGTGGCGCCAAAGACACATGCGAGCAAAATTCAATGTGCGCCGCCCCGAGGGACCGCCTTTTATGGTAACCATAAGGCTAATGGACTTCCGCCGCCGAGAGGAGCATTTTTATGCGAGTGAGATTATTTGTCGCGCTGGCGTTGGCGACCGCCGTATTGGCGGGCTGCAACGGGGTCCGGTTGCCCGACCCGAAAGTTTCCGGCCGCGACGCGGAATTCCTGGCGCTCGCGCCCAAGGCGGAAATCCCCAACGATTTCGAACGCTATCAGGTCGACTACAAAACCAACGAACCCGTGGGATCAATCATCGTCGATTCCCACAGCCACTATCTTTATTACATTCAAGCGGGCGGCAAGGCCATTCGTTACGGCGTCGCCACCGGACAGGACGCCATGGGCTGGACCGGCCGCGCCTATGTCGGCTCGATGCAGGAATGGCCGCGCTGGATGCCGCCCAAGGACATGCTGGAGCGCTGGCCGCATTTGCAGCCGACCGCCGACGCCGGCGGCCTGCCCGGCGGCCCCGACAATCCGCTCGGTTCGCGCGCGCTTTACCTTTGGCAGAACGGCAAGGATTCAATGTATCGCATCCACGGCACCAACGAGCCCGAAAAAATCGGTCAGGGCGTATCGTCGGGCTGCATCCGCATGCGCGACATCGATGCGATCGACCTCTACAACCGGGTGAAGGTGGGGACGCCCGTGGTGGTGATCTAAATCCGCGAGCCAATCGCCGCGCCGCTCTTGCGCGGGCGGCGCCCGCGGGTGTATAGGGAAGTCAATTCCTTCTCATAACGATCATTTTCGGATGATCGCCGATTGAGAGTGGGTCCACCCGGACCCGCTCTTTTTTGTATGGACCGACGCAACAGGGCGCCCGAGAGAGACAAGGCTTGACGCAAAACGCCGACCCCGTTCCCGCTTCGCTCGACGAGCCGCGCCTCGTTTCCGAGACCGGCGTCGCGGCGCGCATAAGCGCGCTCGCCATTCCCGTGCTGGAGCAAATCGGGCTACGGCTGGTGCGCGCGCGCCTGCTCGCGCAAAACGGCCAGACCCTGCAAATCATGGCCGAACGCGCCGATGGCGGCATGACGGTCGCCGATTGCGAGGCGGCGAGCCAGGCGTTGTCGCCGGAACTCGATGTCGCCGATCCCATCGCCGGCGAATATCGCTTGGAAATTTCATCGCCGGGCATCGACCGCCCGCTGGTGCGCGTTTCCGATTTTCGGCGCGCCATCGGCCACGAGGCCAGGATCGAATTGACGCAGCCGCATTCCGACGGCCGCAAGCGCTTTCGCGGCATGGTCGTCGGCGTCGAGGGCGAGGGCCGCGACGCGATTTTGACGCTGGAGCGCGGTGACGCCCGCGCCGACGAGGAAAAAATCGTGCGCGTGTCGCTGCGCGATCTCGACGAGGCGAAGCTCATGCTCACCGAGTCGCTGATCCGCGCCTCGCTGCGCGCCGCGAAGGCCGCCGAGGCGGCAGGCGGCGAACCGGAGGCGTCAACGCCGGAGGACGAGGCCCCGCGCCGCGGTCCGGGACGTTTCGCGTCGAAGGCCAGGCAAAAACCGCGGCCGCTGGTCCCGGCCGGCGTGCAAACCCATTTCAAGAAGGGAAGCGGACCGGGTTCCCCGCGCGGCTAGCGCGGGAGCAAACTCTGTTCGCCTTAAGGAGATCGAGCCATGGCCGTCAGCGCCAATCGACTGGAAATCTTGCAGATCGCCGACGCCGTCGCGCGCGAAAAATCGATTGATCGCGCGATCGTCATCGCCTCGATGGAGGACGCGCTGCAAAAGGCGGCGCGCTCGCGATACGGCCAGGAGACCGAGGTGCGCGCGGAAATCAATCCGCGCACCGGCGAAGTGCGCTTTTCGCGCCTGATGCTGGTCGTCGACTTGGTGGAGAACGACGCCACGCAGATTTCCATCGCCGAGGCGCGCAAGCGCAACCCGGCGGCCCAGGCCGGCGACTGGATTTCCGAGACCTTGCCGCCGTTCGACTTCGGCCGCATCGCCGCGCAATCGGCCAAGCAGATCATCGTGCAGAAGGTGCGAGAGGCCGAGCGCGACCGTCAATACGAGGAATTCAAGGATCGCATCGGCGAGATCGTCAACGGCGTGGTCAAGCGCGTCGAATACGGCAACGTCATCATCGACCTTGGCCGCGGCGAGGGCATCGTGCGCCGCGACGAAATGATCCCGCGCGAGACGTTCCGCCCCGGCGATCGGGTGCGCGCCTATGTTTACGACGTGCGCCGCGAGCAGCGCGGACCGCAGATTTTTCTCTCGCGCACGCATCCGCATTTCATGGCCAAGCTGTTCAAGCAGGAAGTGCCGGAAATCTACGATGGCGTGATCGAGGTGAAATCGGTGGCGCGCGATCCTGGCTCTCGGGCGAAAATAGCGGTCGTCTCGCGCGATTCGTCGATCGATCCGGTCGGCGCCTGCGTCGGCATGCGCGGCTCGCGCGTGCAGGCGGTGGTGGGCGAGTTGCAAGGCGAGCGCATCGACATCATTCCCTGGTCGGCGGACGCCGCGACCTTCATCGTCAACGCACTGCAGCCGGCGGAAGTCGTCAAGGTGGTGCTCGACGAGGACTCCAACCGCATCGAGGTCGTCGTGCCCGACGACCAGCTGTCGCTCGCCATCGGTCGACGTGGCCAGAACGTGCGGTTGGCGTCGCAGCTCACCGGCTGGGATATCGACATTTTGACCGAGGCGGAGGAATCGGAGCGCCGCCAAAAGGAATTCGTGCAGCGCACCGAAGTTTTCATGAGCGCCATCGACGTCGACGAGGTGGTCGGCCGCCTGCTGGCGTCGGAGGGATTCCGGTCCGTCGAGGAGCTCGCCTATGTCGATCTCGCCGAACTCGCGACGATCGAGGGCTTCGACGAGGACACCGCCCTGGAAATCCAGACGCGCGCGAAAAACCATCTCGAGCGCGTCGAGGCCGAGAACGAGGCGCGGCGCAAGGAGCTTGGCGTGGCCGACGAATTGCGCGAACTGGACGGCATGACGTCGGAGATGCTGGTCAAGCTCGGCGAAAACGACGTCAAGTCGATCGAGGATTTCGCCGGCTGCGTGCCGGACGATCTCGTCGGCTGGAGCGAAAAGAAGGATGGCGAGACGACCAAATATGACGGCTTCCTCACCGGCGTCGATCTGTCGCGCGAGGACGCCGAGGCGATGATCATGGCGGCGCGCGTTCGCGCCGGCTGGATCGAGGCTCCCGCGCCGGCCGCCGAACTCGAGCCGGCCGCCGTCGCGAGCGAAGCGCAACACTAGGGAGTTTAGCGTTCTTGCGAGAAGCCCAGCCCAGCGAGCGCACCTGTATCGTCACCCGCCAGCGCGAGGCGCCAGAGGGGATGATCCGTTTCGTGCGCGCGCCCGACGGCGTGGTCACGCCCGACATCAGGGCGCGCCTGCCGGGGCGCGGCGCCTGGGTGACCGCCCGCGCCGACGTCGTCGCCGAGGCGGCGCGCAAGCAGGCGTTTTCGCGAACCCTCAAGGCGAAGTCCGAGGCCGCCCCGACGCTGGCGCGCGACGTCGACGCGTTGCTGGAGGCCGACTGCCTGCAGATGCTGGCGCTCGCCAACAAGGCCGGCCTGGTCCTCACCGGTTTTGGCAAGGTCGCGACCGCGCTTGAAAAGGGCGAGGCGCGCGCGCTGATCGAGGCGAGCAACGGCGGCGAGGACGGGCGGCGCAAGGTCGCGCAATGCGCCAGGCGCGGCGCGGCGGCGACCGGGGTCTCGCCGAAAATCGTCACAATTTTTACGTCAGGCCAATTGGATTTGGCGTTGGGCCGCACAAATGTGATACATGCAGCGCTCGTGGCGGGCGGACCCTGCGAGGCGTTTCTGTCGCGTCATGCGCGACTGGCCCTTTATCGGGGCGAAACCATCTCGCGGGAGTCGGCGGAGGATCGGCGGGACGTCCAGCCCGCGCCGGATGAAACCGCCGATACGTTAGATAATTTGATGGGAATGGGTCACGCGGACCCGAGATCGGAAACTGAATGAGCGAAACCGAGAACAGCGGCGACAAGTCCTTGACCGCGGCTCCGTCGAAAACGCTGCACCTCAAGCAGCGCCCGGCTGAATCCGGCATGGTGCGCCAGAGCTTCTCCCACGGCCGCGTCAAAACGGTCGTGGTCGAGACGGTGAAGCGGCACGTGCGCGGAAAGGTCGAGGCGAAGCCGCAAGCGCCGGTCGCCGCGCCCGCGCCGGTCGCCGCGCCGTCCACGTCCACGCCCGCGCCCGCCGCCGCGCGCGCCGCGCCGCCAGCCCGAGCCCCCGAACCGCGCGCGCCGAGAAACGCCGCCGGCGTGGTTCTGCGCGCCCTGACCGAGGACGAGCGCGAGGCGCGCGCCCGCGCGCTGGTCGACGCCCGCGGCCGCGAGGAGGAAGATCGCCGCCGCGCCGTCGAGGAAGCCAAGATCCGGGCCGAGCGCGAGGCGCGCGAAAAGGAAGAACGCGCCGCCGCCGACGCGCGCAAGCACGATGAGGAAGCGCGTCTGGCGCGCGAAGCCGATTCCAAACGCAAATCCGAGGAGGAGGCGCGCCGCCGCCTCGCCGGCGAGGGACCGTCGCAGCACGCGCCCTCGACGAGTTCCGCCGCGCCGCGTCCGCCGGCGCCGCCGCGGATCGCCGAGACCGCGCCGACCACGGAGACGAAGCGCGTGATTCCCGCGCCGCCGCGCCGCGCCATTGTCGCGCCGGCGCCGGTTCCGCCCCGTCCGACGCCGTCGCGCGGCGGCATGAAGGACAGGGGCCGCCTCACCGTCACCACGGCCACCGCCGGCTCCGACGAGGAGCGCGTCCGCTCGCACGCCTCTTATGTTCGCCGCAACCAGCGCCTCAAGGGTCGCGTCGCCGAGCCCAAGGAAAAGATCGCCCGCGAGGTCGTGCTGCCCGAGACGATCACCATTCAGGAGCTCGCCAACCGCATGTCGGAGCGAGCCGTCGATGTCATCCGCCTGCTGATGAAATCCGGCGAGATGCACAAGATCACCGATGTGATCGACGCCGACACCGCGCAATTGGTGGCCGAGGAGCTGGGCCACACCGTCAAGCGCGTCGCCGAATCCGACGTCGAGGAGGGCCTGTTCGACACGCCCGACGTCGACCAGGATTTGTCGCCGCGGCCGCCCGTGGTCACCATCATGGGCCATGTCGATCACGGCAAGACCTCGCTGCTCGACGCCATCCGCCACGCCAATGTCGTGTCCGGCGAGGCGGGCGGCATCACCCAGCACATCGGCGCCTATCAGGTGACCGCGCCGGGCGGAGCCCCCGTCACCTTCATCGACACGCCCGGCCACGCCGCCTTCACGGCGATGCGCGCCCGCGGCGCCAAGGTCACCGATATCGTCGTGCTGGTGGTCGCCGCCGACGACGGCGTGATGCCGCAAACCATCGAGGCGATCCACCACGCCAAGGCGGCGCATGTGCCGCTGATCGTGGCGATCAACAAGATCGACAAGCCCGACGCCAAGCCGGAGCGCGTGCGTCAGGAGCTGCTGCAATACGAAGTGCAGGTCGAAAGCCTCGGCGGCGAAACGCTCGAGGTCGAGGTCTCGGCCAAGCAAAAGCTCAATCTCGACAAATTGCTCGAACTGATCGCGCTGCAGGCCGAAGTGCTCGACCTCAAGGCCAACGCCACCCGCTCGGCGGAGGGCACGGTCATCGAGGCGCGGCTCGACAAGGGCCGCGGCCCGGTCGCCACGGTCCTCGTGCAACGCGGCACGCTACGTGTCGGCGACCTCGTCGTCGCCGGCTCGCAATGGGGCCGCGTGCGCGCGCTGCTCGATGACAAGGGCGTCGTGCGCGCCGAGGCGGGTCCGTCGTTCCCGGTCGAGATTTTGGGCTTTTCCGGCACGCCGGAAGCCGGCGACCGCGTGGCGGTCGTCGAAAACGAGGCCCGCGCCCGTGAAGTCACCGAATACCGCGAGCGCCAGAAGCGCGACAAGCTGGCCGCGCGCGGCGGCTCGGCGCGCTCCTCGCTGACCGACATGATGAGCCAGCTCAAGACCGCCGGCCGCAAGGAGTTCCCGCTGGTCGTCAAGGGCGACGTGCAGGGCTCGGTCGAGGCGATCATCGCGGCGCTCGAAAAGCTCAACACCGACGAGGTCGCGGCGCGCGTCGTGCACGCCGGCGTCGGCGGCATTTCGGAATCCGACGTCTCGCTGGCGGAGGCTTCCGGCGCGGCGGTGATCGGCTTCAACGTGCGCGCCCACAAGGAGGCGCGCGAGGCTTCGGAGCGCTCGGGCATCGAAATCCGCTACTACAACATCATCTACAATCTCGTGGATGACGTGAAGGCGGCGATGTCCGGCCTGCTCGCGCCGACCCTGCGCGAATCCATGCTCGGGAACGCGCAAATCCTCGAAGTGTTCGACATCACCAAGGTCGGCAAGGTCGCGGGCTGCCGCGTCACCGACGGCCAGGTCGAACGCGGCGCCAATGTGCGGCTCATCCGCGACAACGTCGTCGTGCACGAGGGCAAGCTCTCGACGCTCAAGCAATTCAAGGACGAGGTCAAGGAAGTTCTGGCCGGCCAGGAATGCGGCATGGCCTTCGAGAACTACCAGGACATGCGCGCCGGCGACGTGATCGAATGCTACCGCATCGAGGAGATCAAGCGCTCGCTGTAACGGCGAGCGGTTGGTTCGACCGATTGAGGGGTGAGGTGATGAATCACTTCGAGTTTATGACCAACAACCTCATCGAATCGGGCGAGCCTCGGGGTCGGAAAGGATTGGCCCGCGCATACTGCGATCTCAAAGAGCTAGAGCTTGAGGCCGATGTCGTATCGAGACTTGCCGAGCCCCAAGAAGCAGCGCGATTGCAGCGCCGCGCCTGGGAAGCTCGAAAGCAACTCATGGCGAGCGAGGGAGGATACGAATTTCTTATAGAGATGGAACGCGACTCCTTGGCAGTCCCGCTAAACACAGACAAGTCGCCGGAAGCGCAAGCGCTGATGGAAGCAAATTGGGAACGATCCCCCGAGAAGGCTTTCGCAATTATGGTGGACGTTTTGCGGCGAGCCGTCGGGGCGATGCAGACGATTGTGGACGAGACGCGACGCGACCACATTGAATTCGAAATTCGCGGCCGGCAAATCGACCGCACGCTGGCGCGAACTCAGGAGATTCTCGACGGGTTGCTCGCGGAGCCGCAATGACGGGTGAGGATGAATCGAAGTCCCCCGCCTCGCCGCCGAGGGAACAGGAAACTGGCGAATGGAAGCTGTCCTGGGGACGGTTTCTTGAGTTCGGCAAAAACATTCTCGACTTAGAGCGGTCGGTTGCGTCGCTGAAGGCGGAGAACAAGGATCTGCGCAAGGACTTGCGTGAACTTCAATTGCAAGTGGAGCGGCTCGCCGGTGAGCTGCAAGGCGTCTCAAAATTTATCACCGTCTCAATCGAGGATAAAATCGAGGCGAAGGTCGTCAAAGCCGAAATGCGCGCCTTCGAGAGGCTGCTCTCCATGGTGCGCGGGACGCCGCGCGAAATCGAATAGCGACAAGCAAAGAACCCCATGTCCAGAACCCATCACCAAACCGGCGCGGAGCCGTCGCAGCGGATGCTGCGCGTCGCCGAGCTTATCCGCCATGCCTCCGCTCAGCTTTTGGCCCGTGGCGAGATCACCGACCCCGTGTTGGACAAGCACGTGGTCACGGTGTCGCGCGTGAAAATGAGCCCGGATCTCAAGCTCGCCACCATCTACGTCATGCCGCTCGGCGGCTCCGACGAGCCCGAGGTTTTAACCGCGCTCGACCGCCACAAGAAATTTTTGCGCGGCGAACTGGCGCAACGGATCAATCTCAAATTCGCGCCGGAGGTGCGGTTTCGCATCGACGACACTTTCGACAATGTCTCGCGCATCGACGCCTTGCTGAATTCGGAAAAGGTGCGGCGCGATCTGCGACCGCGCGACGACGGCGACGACGACTCCAGGGAAAACGGCGACTGATGAATCAACGCAGATCGAACCGCGCCGTCGTCGACGGCTGGGTGGTGCTCGACAAGCCCGTCGACATGACCTCGACGCAGGCCGTCACGCGCCTGAAACGCATCTACAACGGTCAGAAGGCCGGCCACGCCGGCACGCTCGATCCGCTGGCCTCGGGCATTCTGCCGATCGCTTTCGGCGAGGCGACGAAGACCGTGCCCTTCGTGCAGGATGGCGAGAAATCCTATCTGTTCACCGTGCGCTGGGGCGCCGAGACCGACACCGACGACAGCGACGGCAAGGTGGTCCGGGTCAGCGACGCGCGGCCCGAGCCAAGCGCCATCGCCGCGCTGTTGCCGCGCTTTGTCGGCGACATCCTGCAAACGCCGCCGCAATATTCGGCCATAAAAATCGCCGGCGCGCGCGCCTATGATCTCGCCCGCGGCGGCGAGCATGTCGAATTGCAGCCGCGCCCCGTCACCATCCACCGGCTCGAAATTCTGGAATCCTCCGGCGAGGAAACCAAGCTGGTGATGGACTGCGGCAAGGGCGCCTATGTGCGCGCCATCGCCCGCGACGTCGGGCGCCTGCTCGGCTGCTTTGGCCATGTGACGGCGTTGCGCCGCACGCGCGTCGGGCCGTTCGTCGAGGACGACAGTTTTACGTTCGAGGAGATCGAAGCGGCGGGCGGAGCCGCCGAGGCGCTGCTGTCGGTCGAGGCGGGGCTCACCGAACTGCCCTGCGTAATTGTCGACCGCGACGCGGCGGCGCGCTTGCGGCGCGGCGGCTCGTTGATTTTGCGCGGCCGCGACGCGCCCGCCGGCGGCGTGATCTACGCGTCCTGCGGCGGCGTTCCCGTCGCCTTCGGCCAGGTGATCGAGGGCGCGCTGGAGCCGTCGCGGGTGTTTAACCTGCCGTTTTAATCAATAAAAAATCCGGCGGCCGTCTCCAGCCGCCGGACAAACCCACACGCCGCATCCGCCCTTACGCCAGATACTGCCCGCCGTTGATGGTGACCGTCGAGCCCGTGATGAAGCCCGCGTCGTCCGCCGCCAAGAACACCACGGCCCGGGCGATTTCCTCGGGCTCGCCGAGACGGCCGACGGCGATGAACGGGATGATGTGCTTGTCCAGCACGTCCTGCGGCACCGCCTTGACCATCTCCGTGGCGATATAGCCCGGGGCGATCGCGTTGACGGTGATGCCCTTCGAGGCGCTCTCCTGCGCCAGCGCCTTGACGAAGCCGATGTCGCCGGCCTTCGACGCGGAATAGTTGGTCTGGCCGGCCTGGCCCTTCTGGCCGTTGATCGACGAGATCACGATGATGCGGCCGAAGCCGCGGTCGCGCATGCCGTTGATGACCGGACGGGTGACGTTGAACAGCGAGTTCAGATTGGTGCCGATGACCGCGTTCCACTGCGCCAGCTCCATCTTGTGGAACAGGCGGTCCTTGGTGATGCCGGCGTTGTTGACCAGCACCTCCACGGGGCCGAGATCCTTTTCGATGGCGGCGATTCCGGCGGCGCAGGCGTCGTAATCGGAGACGTCGAACTTATAGACGTTGATGCCGGTCTCGGCCTTGAACTTGTTGGCGGCCTCGTCGTTGCCGGCGTAGGTCGCCGCGACATTGTAGCCCGCCACCTTCAGCGCCTTGGAAATCGCCTCGCCAATGCCGCGCGTGCCGCCGGTCACGACTGCTACTCTCGCCATATCGTTTCTCCCTTGGTTTTGATTTTTTTCGATTCAATTCATTCGCTCGGCCGGGCGCCCGAAGGGAGCCCGGCGGGCGTTTCGTCCAATTACCGCTCGACCGCCATCGCGATGCCCATGCCGCCGCCGATGCACAGCGTCGCGAGGCCCTTGCCGCCGCCGCGACGGGCGAGCTCATGCAACAGCGTCGTCAGAATGCGCGCGCCCGAGGCGCCGATCGGGTGGCCGATGGCGATGGCGCCGCCATTGACGTTGACGATCGACGGGTCCCAGCCGAGATCCTTGTTGACCGCCAGCGCCTGCGCGGCGAACGCCTCGTTGGCCTCGACGAGGTTGAGGTCGGAGATCTTCCAGCCGGCCTTTTCCAGCGCCTTGCGCGAGGCCGGGATCGGGCCGGAGCCCATGACCGACGGATCGACGCCGGCGGTCGCCCAGGCGGCGATGCGGGCGAGCGGCGTCAGGCCGCGCTTCTTGGCCTCGTCGGCGCTCATGACCACCAGCGCCGCCGCGCCGTCGTTGATGCCGGAGGCGTTGGCCGCCGTGACCGTGCCGTCCTTGGTGAAGGCCGGGCGCAGCTTGGAGACGCCGTCGAGCGTCACGCCGTGCTTGATGTATTCGTCCTGGTCGACGGTCACGTCGCCCTTCTTGCCGGCGATGACGTACGGGACGATCTCGTCCTTGAACTTGCCGGCCTTCTGCGCGGCCTCGGCCTTGTTCTGCGAGGCGACCGCGAAGGCGTCCTGCTCGGCGCGCGAAATCTGCCATTTCGCGGCGACGTTCTCGGCGGTGATGCCCATGTGATAATTGTTGAAGGCGTCGGTGAGGCCGTCGACGATCATCGTGTCGGCGAATTTCACGTCGCCCATCTTGGTGCCGTTGCGCAAATGCGCGGCGTGGGCCGAAAGCGACATGCTCTCCTGGCCGCCGGCCACCACGACGCGCGCGTCGCCGGATTGAATTTGCTGGGCGGCCAGCGCCACGGCGCGCAGGCCCGAGCCGCAAACCTGGTTAATGCCGAAGGCGGTGGCGGTGTCGGGAATGCCCGCCTTGATGGCCGCCTGGCGCGCCGGGTTTTGTCCCTGGCCGGCGCCGAGCACCTGGCCGAGGATCACCTCGCAAACATCGCCCGGCGCGACGCCGGCGCGCGAGAGAGCCGCCTTGACGACGGCCGCGCCGAGGTCGTGGGCGGCGACGCCGCCGAGAGCTCCGTTGAACGATCCGACGGCGGTGCGCGCCGCGGAAACGATCACGATATCGGTCGTCATGTCGATCTCCTCAAATAATGGTCGAGCCCGGCGGCGCTTGACCGCGCCTTGGGCGTTAACGCGCCCCGCCCCACGCTGCTCCGCGTAAAGGGTCAGCGTCGTTATGCACGGTTTGGCGCGAAGCGAAAGCCGTTGGCGACGAAAATATTGCCGCAATATTGCCGCGGGGGGGCTTTTGAGACTATCGTACCTCGCCAGGAACGCCTGGTCCGAAGGGCGCATCGGCGGTTCGGCTCACAGCGGAAGGCATGGCGACGCGAGACATGACCAAGGAAAAAAAACCGACGACCATCAAGAAATATGCGAACCGCCGCCTGTACGACACGGGAACAAGCACTTACGTGACATTGGAGGATCTCGCCGCGATGGTCAAGCGCGGCGAGGATTTCACCGTCAGCGACGCCAAGTCGGGCGAGGACATCACCCGCCCGGTGCTGGCCCAGATCATTTTCGAGCAGGAGAGCAAGGACGGCCAGAGCCTGCTGCCGATCTCCTTCCTGCGCCAGCTGATCCGCTTTTACGGCGACTCCATGCAAATGCTGGTGCCGAGCTATCTCGAATTCTCGATCGACAAGCTGACCCGCGACCAGCAGAAATTCCGCGATCAGTTCACTTCCGCGCTGGGTCAGGCGCCGTTCGGCGAGCCGACGCGCGCGGCGTTCGTCGCGATGGAGGAACAGGCGCGCAAGAACATGGCGGTGTTCCGCCACGCGCTGACCATGTTCAATCCGTTCGGGGTTCCCGTCGAGGGCGCCGCGACGACCGGACCGGAAGAAGAGATCGAAGGTTCGAGCGCCGGGTCAAGCGCCAAGCAGCAATCGGACGTCGACGATCTCAAGCGCCAGCTCGAGGCGCTCAACAAGCGCATCGACAAGCTTTCGGGGGAGAGCTAGGCCCGGCTATTTCGCGCGAAAAATCTGCGCGTCCTCGGGGCCGGCGCTGCCAAACAGCGCGCCCTGGAAATAGCTGACGCCCCACTCGCGCAGCAGCGTCGCGGTCTCCTCGTCCTCGACCCATTCGGCGACGATCTTGAGTTCGAGATGCTGCGCGAGATCGATCAGCGTGCGCACGAAAAACCGGTCGTCGGCCGAGTTGGCGATGTTCTGCACGAAGGCGCCGTCGATTTTCACGAGGTCGAAGGCCAGCGCCCGCAGGTTGCGGAACGAGGTGTGGCCGGAGCCGAAATCGTCCATCGCCACCTTGATGCCGAGCTTCTTGCACGACGCGATGACGTGGCTCGTCGTCTCTATGTCCTCGATCATGCTGGTTTCGGTGATCTCGACGGTCAGCCGCTCGGCGACGCCCGGGTTGACCCGCACGCCTTGAGACAGGCGATCCGGCCATTCCGGGTCCAGAATGGTCGGCAGCGAGGCGTTCACCGACAGCCGCAGGTCGCGGTTCTCGTTGAGGCAGATGAGCGCCAGCTCCAGCACGCGCTGATCGAGCAGCCGCACCAAGCCGGCTTTTTCGGCGACCGGCAGGATGGAGCCCGGCGACACCAGCGAGCCGTCGGCCAGACGCACGCGCAGCAGCGCCTCGTAAAAGGCGATCTTGCCGTCGGCGGCGTTGACGATCGGCTGGAAGGCCAGCTCGACCCTGTTCTCGTTGAGGGCCGAGACGATGCTGTCGGCGATGTGCAGGGCGTGCAGGCGGGAGTCCTCGCGCGCCAGCGACGCGCTATAGGCGATGAACCGCGCTCCAGCGCGCTGGCGGGCCACGTCGAGCGCCTCCTCGGCGTGCTGGAACAGCACGTGAGTGGTGCGTCCGTCGCGCGGACCGACCACGCCGCCCACCCTTATCGTCGCTGGGATGACCCCGGCCGAGGTTTCGAACGGCGCGGCGGTGACCGCCTCGAGCAGCCGCATCGCCGCCGCCTTGGTCTGCTCGGCGTCGCACTCGGGCAGCACCAGCGCGAATTTATTGCCGGCGTGGCGCGCCACGAGGTCGTGGGCGCGCAGATTTTCGGTCAGGCGCGCGGCGAGGCCGGCGATCACCTCGTCGCCGGCGTCATAGCCATAGGTGCGGTTGAGCGCGAAAAGATTCTCCAGCGCCACCAGCATCACGGCGAAGGGTTTGCGGTTGCGCTCGGCGACGTCGAGCATCCGCTGCATCTGCTCGGCGAGATGCGAGCGGTTAAGAACGCCGGTCAGCGGATCGAACTGCGATTGGCGCGCCAGCAGGCGCTCCTTCTTGTGCCGCTCGGTGATGACCCGCACGACGCCGTGGGCGCGCGCCGGGCGCCCGTCGACGCCCTTGAACCAGCAGCCCGTGTCCTCCAGCCAGATCGCCGCGGCCCCGGCCCCGCCGCGCGGCGGCTGGATCGCGTAAACGATCTGATAGGCGACGCCGGCGCCGTCGTCCTGGCGCTCCGATTTGGTGATCGCGTCATAGCGCGAGGTCGTGCTCTCGCGCGCCAGCAGGGCGCCGAAAGCCATGCCGGTGGATAGATCGACGCCCTCCAGCGTCGGCAGCGTCTGGGCGAAATTGTCGCCCCAGATCAGCCGGTCGGCGATCAAATCCCACTCGTAGATCAACTCGCCGATCGAGTTGAGAATGGAGCGGGGATCGAGGGTTTGCGGGCCGACCACCGGCGGCGGACCCGGGGCGGGAGCGGGAGCGGGCGCCTCTGGAACGGGCGCGGAGGCCATTCTGGCCGCGAGGTGTCGCAATTGCATCGGCGCGTCCTGGCTCTCAAAAGGTCGAAGTCTGTTCGAGCACCTTGCCGGCGAGAGGTAAATTCGCCGTTAGTGCGTCAAATGTAAATGTCCGAATAGACGCTTTATTCGCGCGTCGGCGCGAAATCGGCGGGCGCCAGTTCGAATTTCGAAAATTCGAATCCCGGCGCGACGACGCAGCTCACCAGCGACCAGGGTCCCAGCGGGCGCGCCGCCTGCCAGCATCCGGCGGGAACGATCTCCTGCGGCCGCTCGCCCGCGCCAAGATCGGCGCCGAGCCGCCGGCTGGTCGCGGTCCGGCCGTCGGCGGAGAGCGACAGCAGCAGCGGCGCGCCGGCGTGGAACAGCCAAATCTCGGCGGCGTCGACCCTGTGCCAGCGCGAACCGGGGCCCGCCTCCAGCAGAAAATAGATGGCCGTCGAGGCGGCGCGCCCCTCTCCGGTCTGGCGGGCGTCGCGAAAGGTCTCGCGGTAAAACCCGCCCTCCGGATGCGGCGCGAGCTCCAGCATCTCGATGACCCGCGCCGCGTCGAGCCCGCCGAAAACCTCGCTCATGCGCGAAAACCGTTCTTGCGCTCGCGCATTTTCGCGAACACCTCGACCGGGTCGTCGTCGACCATGCCCATGGCGCGCCGCACCAGCGGATCTTCCGTGCGCAAAAACGGGTTGGTGGCGCGCTCCAGGGCGATCGTCGTGGGCAGCGTGAATTTTCCGGCGGCGCGCAGCCGGTCGACCTCGCGCGCCCGGTCCAGCAGCATCTGGTTTTCCGGATCGACGGTCAGCGCGAAGCGGGCGTTGTCCCGCGTGTATTCATGGCCGCAGTAGACGCGGGTCTCGTCCGGCAGCTCCGCCAGCTTTTCCAGCGAGTCGTACATGGTCTCGGCGGTTCCCTCGAAAATTCGCCCGCAGCCCAGCGAAAACAGCGTGTCGCCAACGAACGCCGCCTCGTCCTCGAGGAAATGATAGGCGAGATGCCCGGTGGTGTGGCCGGGGGTCTCCAGCACCCGCGCCCGCGCCTCGCCGACCGCGACCTCGTCGCCCTCGCCGACGGCGAGATCGAGAGCGGGGAGTCGGCCGGCGTCCTTGCGGGCGCCGACGACGCGCAAGCCCGGAAAGGCGCGCGCCAGCTCGGGAACGCCCCGCACGTGGTCGAGATGGTGGTGGGTCAGCAGCACATGGGTCAGCCGCCAGCCGAGGCGCGCGGCCTCGGCGCGAATCGCCTCGCCGTCCGGCGCGTCGATGGACGCCGTCGCGCCGCTGGCCTCGTCGCGGACCAGCAGGCCGAAATTGTCCTGAAGGCAGATGAACTGGTGAATTTCGACCGCCATGGGCCTCCCCCGCTTGGCTTATCCGCGCGTACAATAACCCATTTTGGGTCAAGGTCGCGCCTCCCGGCGTAAAGCTTTGGGAAACGTTAACCTTAATGTCGTTTGCTTACAAAGCGAGGTCGCCCCCTGGTTCGGCGCTTCGCGCATGTTTGGAAAAAGGCGGCGCCGCTCGCCAAGCGCCGGTCTTCCAGCGCCGGTCGGGGAACTTTCGATGTCTCTGCGTGATCGTTCTTTTCAGTATGTCGAGGAAAACTCGAACTATATCGTGCATGTAACGCGCGGGCATCGGCGCGACCGTTACGAGATCACCCCCTTCGCTCTGTATGGCGGCGGCGCGCTGCTGTCGCTGGTCGGCGCGGTGATCGTATGCGCGGCGGGCTATCTGATGTTCCGCGACGATCTGCTGGCCGGGCTCATCGAGCGCCAGACGCAAATGCAATACGCCTATGAGGACCGCCTCGCGGCGGCGCGGCTGCGGCTCGACCAGGTGACCAGCCGGCAATTCGTCGAGCAGGACGGGGTCGAGGGCAAGGTGCGCGGCCTCGTGGTCCGCCAGGCCATGCTCGAGACGCGCGCCGCCGTCGTCGCCCGGCTGCTGGAGCACGCGACGCGCGACGCGACCGGCTCGATCGGCCCGGTGACGCGCCTGCCGCAAACGCCGGGGCAAAAGACCGCCCCCGGCAGCGCCGCCGCGCCGAAAACCACGCAGGGCGCTCTCGACGACAACAAGCCGCGGCCCGAGGGGCTCGACTTGCGGCTCGGCCGCGACGGACGGCCGGCGAAGCCGGCGCCGGGCCGTGACGCCGAGGATCACGCCGGCCTCGCGCCGCGCGATTTCAGCGAGCCCAGCCCGGAGCTGGCCAACGCGGCGGACCCCGGCCTGTCGCTGCCGGCGCGGCTTGAAAATCTGGCGATGTCGCTCGACCGGGTCGAGAGCGAGCAGGCGACGCGGCTCTCCCATATCGTCAAGCCGGCGCTCGACGCCGCCGGCAAATTGCGCCGCGCCTTCGACGTCGCGGGACTGCCGGTGGAGCGTTACATCGCCAAGGCCAAGAGCCATGGCTCGGCGGTCGGCGGCCCGTTCGTGCCGGCGACGCCGAGGACCGGCGCGACGCCGTTCGAGCGCGAGCTGGTCGTGGCGCAGGACGCGGTGGCGACGCTCGACGGGCTGCGCCGCGCGCTGCCCACCGTGCCGCTGCGCAAACCGTTCTTCGGCGATTTGCAGATCACCTCGACCTTTGGCTACCGCACCGATCCGTTCCTGGGCCGCCCGGCGCTGCACAGCGGCATCGACATGCGCGAGCCGTGGGGCGAGCCGGTCCACGCCACCGCCGCCGGCGTCGTCAGCGTCGCGGCCGCGGCCGGCGGCTACGGCAACATGGTGGAGATCGACCACGGCGGCGGCTACGCCACCCGCTACGGTCATCTGTCGTCGATCGGCGTGACGCAGGGCCAGCAGGTCGCCGCCGGCGCGATCATCGGCCACGTCGGCTCGACCGGCCGCTCGACCGGCCCGCACCTCCACTACGAAGTCCGCATCGACGGCGAGGCGGTCGACCCGGCGCGGTTCTTGCGCGCGGCGACCGCGTTGAACGGCATTACGCAATAGGGAGGGGGTAATCGGTGCGCGGGGCCCTTATTGCCCGTGGCGATAATTCCTCCGCGCTTGCGAAGCGCGCGGCCGCGAGGGTCCACCGATGCGCGGGGGGTGACTCTAAAACGACGTCCGTAAGCTTGATCAGCGGGTTCCGTTGATGGCAGGGTAGGAGAAAAGAGCGCGTTGATATGGCGAGGGCCGAAAACATCAATCCGAGGATATTGGCCTGGGCGCGGGAGTCTGCCGGTCTGTCCCTGGACGATGCCGCAGCGCGTCTTGGCCTGACAGCGAGCACGTCACTTTCCGGAGCTGAAAAGCTCGAGGAGTTAGAGCGCGGCGCGACGTTTCCGACACAGATTCAGCTCAGCAAGATTGCGTCCGTATATCGTCGGCCGCTCGTCACCTTTTACATGAGTGAGCCGCCGGAAAAAGCCTCTCGCGGTGAGGATTTCCGTACGCTTCCCTTTGAGGTCTCGGCTCGGGAAAACGGGCAGTTAGACGCGCTGCTAAGGGATATTCGCGCGCGCCAAGAGATGGTGAGGGAGCTGATCGAAGACGAAGGAATAGCGGAGCCGATAGATTTCATTGCATCCGTGGCGATGCCGCGTGGCGTGCCGTTCGTCGCTGAGCTCATTGCCCGCGAACTTGAATTCCCATTGAATAGCGAACGTAACCGGAGCGGAACGGCAGAAGGTTTATTTCGTGAATTGCGTCTCCGCGCTGAGCGCATCGGCGTGTTTGTGCTTCTCGTCGGTGATCTCGGCTCACACCATTCAACGATCAGTGAACAAGTTTTTCGAGGCTTTGCGATTGCCGATAATATCGCCCCTTTTGTGGTGATCAATGACCAGGATGCCAAAGCGGCATGGGCCTTCACACTCATTCATGAGCTGGCGCATCTCTGGCTTGGACAGACTGGCATTAGCGGCGCAGCGGAGGAGGTGAGGGCATCGTCTCCGCAGGGCCGGCTCGAGCAGTTCTGTAACGACGTCGCAGGCGAATTGCTGCTTCCGCGGCGTGTGTTTGCGGAAGAAGCAGGTTTTCCGAGCGATGATGCGACCCAAGCCGCCGAGGCTATTAGCCGAATTGCGGTGAGGTGGTGCGTAAGCGAGTCGATGGTGGCTTACCGAATGCATCGCGCTGGCTTGATCACGAATGCGGTCTATCGCGAATTGTCCAGTCGCTATGGCGCGCGTTGGCAAGCCCTAAAGGCGCGCACGAAGGAAGCGGCAAAAGAGAAAGAGAGCGGGCCTTCGTATTACCGGGTGCGGCAGTTTAAACTCGGTAACGCTCTCCTGGCTGCGGTGCATACAGCTGTGCGCGAAAAGAAGCTCACCCACACCAAGGCTGCGAAGGTTCTCGGAGTGAGCCCCACGTCGGTCGAGCCGCTGCTTCGGAGGTACGAGAGCAGTCGGGGCGCGATCATGCCGAAGACGGGAAGATAGCGAGGTGCTCTATCTCCTCGATGCAAATACGCTCATTGACGCGGAAGAATTTTATTATGGCTTCAACCAGGTTCCACAATTCTGGGAATGGCTGTTGCTCGAATGTTCTGAAGGGCGCATTAAGATGCCCTCCGAGATTTGGGATGAAATCAAAGGCTCGAATAGCGATCTCGGAAGGTGGCTCAACGACAAGCACGTCAAGGACGCGCTGCTCTTGGACGAAGTGCCGGACAATAATCTCGTCGTTCGTGTGTTGAACGATGCCTATGCACCGAACCTATCGGATGGGGAGCTCGAGCTAGTAGGTAGAGATCCGTTTCTCATTGCGTATGCGCTCGCGGCAAATGATCGAGTGGTGGTAACGAAGGAAGTCTCGAAGCTCACGGCGACGCGAGGGAAACGCAAAATCCCTGACGCATGCAACATTCTGGGCGTACACTGGATGACGGACTTCACACTTTATCGGACGCTAGGCTTTAGTACGCGCTAAAGCTTAAGCTTGCATCTCGCGCGAGTGGTGTTAAAATCACAATCCTGCCCACGAACGAGGCGCCGCCCTTCCGCCGATGCGCGAAAATGCGCGGGCGCGCATCGAATCGCGGCTTCCATGCGCGAAAATGCGCTAAAAACTCGGCCCATGAGTCTCTCTCCGGAAGAAATCGAGCGCTACGCCCGCCATCTCGTTTTGCGCGAGGTCGGCGGCCCCGGCCAGCAAAAGCTGAATAAATCCCGTGTGTTGGTGGTGGGCGCGGGCGGCCTCGGCGCGCCGCTGCTGCAATATCTCGCGGCGGCCGGCGTCGGCACGCTCGGCATCGTCGACGACGACGTCGTGGCGCTGTCCAACCTGCAACGCCAGGTGATTCATGGCTCCGCCGATGTCGGTCGCCAAAAAGTCGATACAGCGCAAGAGTTTATCGCGCGCCTCAACCCGCATGTCCGCGTCGAGCCGCACGCGCTGAGGCTCGGCGCCCAAAACGCTCAAGATCTTGTTTCCGCTTACGATATCGTCGCCGACGGCTCGGATAATTTCGCGACCCGCTACATCGTTTCCGACGCCTGTTATTTCGCCAAGCGCCCGCTGGTCAGCGCGGCGGTCGGCGGCTTCGACGCCTCGCTGACGACGCTGCGGCCATACGAGGCTGGCCGCCTAAATCCTAGTTATCGTTGCCTTTTCCCCGCTCCGCCGCCGCCCGGAAGCGTGCCCGCCTGCGAGGAGGCCGGCGTGCTCGGCGCGCTGACCGGCATCGTCGGGTCGATGATGGCGCTGGAAGTCCTGCGCGAAATCGTCGGCTTTGGCGAGGGCCTGGTGGGACGCCTGCTGCTCATCGACGCGCGCGCGATGCGCTTCGAAACGATTCGCTACGCGCGCGACCCGGACAACCCGCTGTGGGGCGATAAAAGCACGGGATAACAACGGCTTATACCGCGGCGACGACCGCGATCTCGACCTTGTATTCGGGCGCGACGAGCTTGGCTTCGACGGTGGCGCGGGCCGGCGGATTGTTCTTGTCCACCCATTCGTCCCAAACCGCGTTCATCTCTGAAAAGCTTGTGATATCCGCCAGATATATGGTCGCCGACAGGATCGCTCCCTTGTCGCCGCCGGCCTCGGCCAGGATCGCGTCGATCAACGCCAGGATTTCCCGAGTCTGGTCCTTCACCGCGCCGCCCTTGGTTTTGTCGGCGACTTGCCCGGCCGTGTAAACGACGTCGCCATGCACGACGGCCTTGCTCATGCGCGGTCCGGCGCCGATCCGCTTGATCCTGGACATATTGGGTGCTCCTGTTGAGTCGGTCGCGGTTTAGGCGAAGGCGGCGCGACGGGCAAGGCGGCGGTCCCGAAAAGAATGCGCGGCGGGTCTGGACAAGCCGGCGGACGCTACATATAAGCCGAGCTTCGCCGCCGACGCGGCGAGCGCCCGGGTAGCTCAGTTGGTAGAGCATGCGACTGAAAATCGCAGTGTCGGTGGTTCGATTCCGCCCCCGGGCACCACATCGCTGTCCAGCAGCGTCCAAAAACATCCAAAAATAATTGAAAAACAATAGGTTAGCCTCGGATTGGCGTCCGGGGATGCCCTTTTGCGTCCGTTGGTGTCCAACAGAAGTGTTGGTATATTTGTTGGTATGTCGCCGATACCAACTAGCCATATACCAACAGGGCGGACGCCAACATGCTCCTGACAGACGCTAAAATCCGCGCCGCCTAGCCCGGCGTCCGACTCATCAAGCTTTCGGACGGCGCCGGCTTGCAATTGTGGATCACGCCACACGGCGCGAAACGCTGGCGGTTCGCCTATAGGGTCGCGGGCGCTCAAAAGTCCCTGGCGATTGGCGTTTACCCAACAATCGGCCTTCAAGAGGCGCGAGAGCCCGCAAAGACGCCAAGCGCTTTTTGGCCGATGGCCAAGACCCCGCCTTCGTTAAAAGGCTGGCCAAAACGACAAAGGCCATGGCGTCCGCCAACACCTTCCAGGCTTATCGCCGCCGAACTAGTGGACAAGAAGCGGCGCGAGGGAAAGGCCGATCAAACCTTGAGCAAGGTCGAATGGCTGCTTGGCTTCGCCCGCGCGGCCATCGGGCCGCGTCCAATCGCCGAGATAGGCGCACCGGAAATCTTGGCCGTGCTTCGCGGCGTCGAGTCGCGCGGCCGGCTTGAGACCGCCCGCCGGCTTCGCGCGACCATCGGCGAGGTTTTCCGCTTCGCCGTCGCCACCGGCCGCGCGGAAGCCGACCCGACCGGGGCGCTCAAGGGCGCCTTGACCACGCCGACCGTCAACCATCGCGCCGCGATCATCGAGCCCAAGGCGTTCGGCGGGCTTTTGCGCGCCCTAGCCGGCTATGACGGCGCGCCGGAAACGCGGGCCGCGCTCGAATTGCTCGCCCTGACATTCGTTCGTCCCGGTGAGCTTCGCGCGGCCGAATGGGCGGAATTCGATCTTGACGCCGCCGTTTGGGCGATACCCGCCGAAAAAATGAAAATGAAGCGCCCGCATCGCGTCCCGCTCGCGCCACGCGCCGTGGCGATCTTGCGCGAGCTTCAAGGCATGAACGGCGGCGGAAAATTCCTTTTCCCGTCCGTCCGCACGCCTACCCGCTGCATGTCCGAAAACACGATCAACGCCGCCTTGCGTCGGCTCGGCTTCGCGCAAGACGAAATGACAGGCCACGGCTTTCGCTCGGCGGCCTCGTCGACGCTGAACGAAACGGGCTTGTTTAACGCCGACGCCATCGAGCGCCCGTCGCGTCACGGCGCGCCAAAATCCGGCGCGAAGCGCGGAAGAGCTCGAACTCACGTTTGCGCGCGCGGACGTGCTTCGCCTATGGCCGGAATATCCATTCGCCGTCGCTTTTAGGTTGGCCAAGGCCGACCGCTGGACGCCGCCCGTTGGTCTCGACAAAGCCGCGCTCGCGGCGTTGCCGGAAGGAAAGCGCGTCCCGCTTTCGCCCGTCGTGAAAATGCTCGCCTTCGCGCAAATGGACCCACCGGCCGAAGTTTCCGAAGTCGAGAGACTCACCAAACGAATGCAAGCGGCCGATGCGCTTTTCGCGGCGGCGCGAGATGAGCGCGTCAAGATTTTCGGAACGCGGAAGAAAGATCAATCGCGCGGCCGGATCGCCCCGGAAGAATTCGACAATCACGCGCCCACCCTATCGCCGCAAAACAAATCGGCCATTGGAGCGAGATTCGTCGCGGAAAACCACGCCGACCAGGGCGGCCATCCCGACGGCGTGAAATGGTCCGACATGAGTGTTGAGCGGGAAGATTTAGGGGATTGGCTGGGCAAGCTAACCACGGAAGCGTCGAAGGCGCGCGGCATGAAGGGAAGCGGCGGAAGACCGAACGCCGTGGATTGGACCGTCGTAAAGCTCGAAGCGCTTCGGTTGATGGATCATCATGGCGACTTCATGCCCGGAGACAAGGCTTGGAATGCGCAAGCCCGGGCTGAAATCTTGTTGGTGAAATATTGCAAGGAACGCTTTGGAAAGGAGCCCGGAGAATCAACGCTTCGCGAACGCATTCCGGGCTGGCTGACTGAGTGGCGCGACAAAAAATCCCGACGGTCGGAAACTTAGTTTCCGACCGTTTCCGACCAATCCGACTGACACAGCCGGCGGTATTTCTCATGTTCCGTAACATTCGCGCTCAAACGCGGCCGTTCATCGGAGCCTGAAATGCAAAAACACGAAACCGCCAAAACCGCGACGCCGACCGTCACGATGGAAGATCGTCTCGCCAACGGCAATCTGACCGTCGCCGAAGTTTGCGCGCTCGCCGGCCGCAGCCGAACCGGCTTTTACGAAGACTTGAAAGCCGGCCTCGTCACCGCGCGAAAGGCCGGAAGAAAGACGCTCATTCCCGGCCCCGTCGCCAAACGCTACATCGCCGGCGAAACCCGCAAGGCGTGACCAATGAGAGCCGCGAAGCCAGCGAGCGCGGCGGCGTCCGGCGCTTCCGGCGGCGGAAGGCTTCAACCACGAATTTCGCCTCATAATTATTATCGGGCGCGGCTTCGGCGTGGAAGTTTTGGCAACGTCGCTTCGCGCGAGTTTGCTTTACGAGACTAGGGTGTTTAACAACACCCTAGATTGGGCGAATTCGACTTACGTCGACTGTGACGGGTTTGTTATCGTCGATACGCCGGCGAACCAAAGCGACGCTTGTGTAGCTGAAATAATTTCACTTTTGGTAACATCAGGAAACGGCGCGCCCATAATCGTCGTCTCAGATGACGACCGCGCTAACAATATTGCCCGAAACCTCGCGCTCGGACCCCGAGGTTTTATCTCCACAAACTCCACTTTTGAGACGGCGCTTGCAGCTATCCAATTGGTGCTGGCGGGAAGCATTTACGTCCCGGGCAATTCCGCGCTTTCTTAGATGCTCGGCGGAAAAATGCTTTAAAGCGCAACAAGATTCCCGCCTCAAAAGCATCCCGTTTCAGTCATTGGGACAAAGGCCCGCCTTGAAGGCGGAACACACAGGAGGTGCCGCGCCAAAGGCGGACCCCTCCCTCGAACGCCGCGCTCCCGCAGCGGGCCAGCGTCAATGCTCGTTCCCGTGCGGCGCGTTCGCGCTGCACATTTTCACCGCCACTTCGGTCCGATTTTTGGCATTAAGTTTTTTCATTATATTGTGCACGTGAACCTTGATGGTGCTTTCACTGATATCGAGTTCATGCGCTATATTTTTGTTCGCTTTCCCTTGTAGGATAGCGTTTACAACCGCGTTCTGACGCTTGGTGAGCATCACGTGTCCTTCGCCTCCAGAAGTTGTGCTAATCGCAGGGCATTGTTGCGCTAAAAGGCTCGTTGCGGGGGCGAATGCGCTGCCGGCGAGGACGAGCCGCATTGCTCCCAGCGCGATGGCAAGCGTGCTGGTAGTGGGGACATATCCGCGCACCCCGGATCGGAGACTATCCGAAATTCGATCAACGTCTTCGGAGTCTGCCAACACGATCACGGGTGTTGCGTTGCTCGCATTGCAGAGCTTCTGAATACATTCACGGTAACAATTTTGACACGGATCCAATTGATTATCTCATAATACTACAATAATCAGAGATGCATGCATGCCTGCTGCTTCAGCTAGCCATTCACTAACGTTTGAAAATGAAATTACACGACACTTCAATGCATTACTAATGTATATTTCCATACATTCTTGTATAAGGCGTCTATTTTCTATCATTACAACGGTTTTAGCTTCTGATAAGCTACCTGTGCACATATAATCTGTTAAATATCCTTGCTGACAATAACCTCCAACATTATTATCATCAGTTGCTCTATTGTTGTGCTGCTGCTTTAACGACATTCGTGCCCCAGGTTACTGTATAGATTACGCCTACTCTATGGTCCGCACACATAAAAAATAATGTTTTGGCGAACATGCTGGTATTAGCAACACAAGCTTGACACTAAAAAGGCCTCTTCTAGGGCGATGCAATTCGATTTGTCCGAAAAGTAACACCCAACATCGGAATTAGTTCCATCGCCGTGATGGAAAATGCATACGTAGTTCTCCGTGGGTAGCTTAAGCTAAAATGATGAGTATATATGATGAGTATATATGATGAGTATATAATATTATTCTGAGATAATGGCCATGCTTGATCTCGCCGGTCGTTTTCACCAGATAAGGCCATTCTGGACACAACCGTTCATAACCGGCCTCCATGAAAATGTCGCGGTGCGTCGCCAGCCCGAGTTCGATCACAAGAGGCGCCAATGGAACCATTCGTCACGCATTCTTTGATTTCACGTTTTTCATTTTATCCGTGAAGTCGATGAACCAGACGAGATCATCTTCATCCTCGATCGCGATGAGGTCCTGACAACGAATCTGGGCAATTTCAGCGGGCCGCATGCCCGTGACGAGCGCGAGGACATAGCCCCAGAAGAGCGCATTTTGAAAGTATAATTCGCCCGGATTCCAAATGCGCGTCTGCAACTCGCAACCCGTGAACAACGGCGGGCTGGCGATTTTGATCGCTACCTCGGGTGAGAAGGCGTCGCGATCCACCGCTTCCCGGTTGTCCTCTTGTAAATAGACAAATCGGTATGGCGATTCCGAAAGGGCGTCCTTTTGATGAAGCCAATCGAAGAATGTGTTGAGCGTCGTATGATAACGATTCTTGAGGGAACGCTCCGACAGGCGCTCAAGGCCCTCCCAGCCGTGCTTCTTGGCGTATTGGAAGCGAGGGAGCGGCGACTTCGTGTGTTCCTCTGGAATTTTTGTTCGATTCGGAATGTCCGGCAGCAGCATGTCGACTTTGCCGAGTTCCCGCTTGGTGATCTTGTAAACCTTCTTGTCCCCGATAACGGCGATGACGAAGGGAACCAGCAGTCCTTGACTCTCTTTTGCGCGATCGTCGCCCTTCCGCTTTTTCTCCGCTCGCAAGAATTTTCCAGCGCGATCGACAAGGTATCCGTCGGCTCGGGAAGGAATTCGTCCAGATCGGCAAGATTGATTTCCTCGACCGGCCGGTCCGATACTTTTTGTCGTTTCTTGGTCGGCTGCGCGCCTTTCGCAGATATGAGCCTAAGCGGCGGCACGTACTCGGTTATCGTCGCGACGTGCGCCGACATAGGCGATTGGTCAAATGTTTCGGGATCCGTCGCTTCCGCCGCCTCCAACTCCAGGGCGACCTCGGGCGTCTCTTCCAAGAGGTCCGAGAGCCCGTTCAATTGCTCCGAAGTGGAGTCGGGCGATTTCCTCGTCGGACGCGGCATCCGGCGCCGCACCATCGTCGCGTAGCCGGAAACGATCGATCATGGTCCGGTGATCGATTATGGCGGGTTCGGTTTCATTCGCCGCGAGATGGACCGCGACGGGATGACGCGGCTCGGTCGACAATTGCGCGGCCGAGGCGAAACGTCGCCGGAACGCGTCATCGACGCTTTGGGCGTGATGCGCCTTTTCCGCGGCGACGTTCTGGTCGACGAAGGTTTTCCAAGCAGTAGTCACGCCGGCGCACAGTTCGTCGGGCGCGAAGCCGCCGCCGCGGCATTCGGTCGACCAGGTGCGGACATAATGCTCGAAGGCCACCCGCGCGGCCAAAAGGTCCGCGTCCATGGGGGCGCCGCGGTCGAGATGTTGGCGCATCTGCGCCAAGAGCAGCACGCCGCGCCGGGAAAGTTCGGGATTGTCCTTGATAGCCACGATCCACGACATGCACAGGGAAAGCCGTCGCCTAGCGGCGACAAAGGTCGACGTGCCGAGCGCGGATCGGAACACGCGCTTCCGCGCTATTCCCTCGCCGCCGACAGGCATGCGAACCTGGAGGTAATAGCGCCCGTCGCGGCGATGTAGAAAGCTGATTCGAGCCACGTCCCATCCCCATCGATGAGAGACGGGACCAGGGCCCGATTCAAGCATTGGACTCGCTACCCCAACGCAAGCCGTTGATTCTAGCTCGAAATTTCCGTTCTGCGGCGGAGTGGTAGCGGAGGAGGGACTCGAACCCCCGACACAAGGATTATGATTCCTCTGCTCTAGCCGACTGAGCTACTCCGCCGAAATATGGCGTCGAGCGACGACCAAATTCGGTGACACCTATAGTCGTCGCCCTTCGCGAGTGTCAAGAAGGAGCGCGACAGTAAACCCACCTTGCTCGCCGGTTGCGGCTTGTCTCGATGGAGCGTCCCCGTTCAGAAGCATCCCCAACCCGTTCGCATCACACGTTCCTGGAAACTTTGGCAACGGCCAATTGCAAGATTTCCAGGTCCTCCCTATAGTCTTGGCCAAACTCTTCCTCCCGCGCTGAAAGCGGGTTCGCGCTTCGTAGGAAAACACTGTCATGCTGGAAGGTCTGCGCGTCGCGTCGCAAAACTGGATTGGCCGTACTATTATGGGTCTAGTCATGGGCTTTATCGCGATTAGTTTCGCGGTTTGGGGCATTGGCGACGTATTTCGCGGTTTTTCCTCGCAGCGACTTGTAAAAATTGGTGGCGGCGAAGTGTCGGTGGAGGCGTTCCGCGCCAGCTACCAGAATGAATTGCGCCGCATTCAACAACGTTTGCGGCGCGCCATCACCAATGAAGAGGCGCGGCGGGCTGGACTTGATCAGCAGGTTCTCGACAGACTTATCACCGATGTGTCGCTAGACCAACGCGCGCGCGGCCTCGGCCTGTCGATAAGCGAGGACGAAACGCAGCGCATTTTGAAAGAGGAAAAGGCGTTTCAAGGCGTCTCCGGCGCCTTCGACCCCGATCGCTTCAAACAAATCATCCATGACGCGGGATTCACGGAACGCTCATTCCTGGTCGATCAAAAGGGCGCCTATCTTCGCAAGGAAATCGTTGACGGCGTGACATCGGGCCTGGAGCCGCCACGCCTGATGCGGGAGGCGATCCATCGCTTCCGCGAAGAAACGCGCGCCATCGACGCCATCCTGTTGCCGGCTGCCGTCGTCGGCGCCCTCCCAGCCCCCAACGAGGAGGAGGTGAAAAAATATTTCGCTCAACGTGAGTCAAGCTTTCGCGCCAAGGAGTTTCGGAAGTTAACCATCCTTGCCGCGACGCCGGCGGCTCTGGCCAAGCCCGCGCAAATCCCGACGGAAGATGTTCGCAAATTTTATGATGAGGTTAAGACGCAGCGCTTTGGGTCGCCCGAAAAGCGCGAAGTCGGCCAAATCGTCTTTAAGACCGAGGTTGAGGCCGCGGAATCGCTGGCCCGCGTTAAGGCCGGACTGACTTTCGACGCGCTCGCCGCGGAACGCAAACTTGATCCCAAGGACGTCAACCTTGGTTGGGTCGCGCAGGGCGACTTTGGCGACGCCAATGTCGGAGCGGCGGTTTTCGCGCTGCCCGCGCCAGGTCTCGCCAGTATCGTGACAACGCCCTTTGGGTTCGTCGTCTCGCAGGTGCGAAAAATCCAACCGGGCGTTTTCTCGAAAAGTTTCGAGCAGGCCGAGCCTGAGTTACGTCAGGAACTCGCGACGAAAAAGGCCGCCCCTAGCGTGCGCGCGCAACACGATGCGATTGAGGATCAGCGTAGCGCGGGCAAGACGCTAAAGGAAGCCGCGGCGGCGGTGGGGCTGGAGGCGCGTGATATCGATGCGATCGACGATCTCGGACGCGACAAAAGCGGGAAGACCGTCGCGGATCTTCCCGGTGGTCCCGAACTGCTCAAGGCCGCGTTCGCCTCGGACAAGGGCGTCGACAACGAGGCCGTGGCGACGCGCGACGGTGGTTATGTCTGGTTCGAGGTCACGGCTGTCGAACAAGCGCGCCAACAGAGTTTCGAAGAGGTTAAGGGCGACGTCGAAGCGGCGATGCGCAAGGACGCGCTCGATAGAGCTCTGAGCGCCAAGGCCAAGGAGCTTGTCGAACAATTGCGTGGCGGGAAGCCGATCGACAACCTTTCCGGAGAATTGGGCTTGCCGATCCAACATGTGACGGGCGTTAAGCGCGCCAATCGGTCGGACTTCGCGCCCGCAACCATTCTGCAGTTTTTCGAGGCGCCGCCGCACGGCGCCGGCTCGACAGCAGTCGATGGCGGCCAGTTGATTTTCTACGTCGCCGAGGACGTCACGCCCAAATTCGATCCGGCGTCGCCGGAGGCGGCGAGCATCGCGGAGCAATTGAAACCCGCGCTGGTCAACGATGTGCTCGAGCAATACGTGGGCGGTCTCGAAAAGACGTTGGGCGTTGAAATCAACCAGAAAGCGCTTCAGAGCGCCGTCGGTGGAGATGGCGAAAAGTGAGCGGCGAACTGGCCGAACCGGCCTATGATTGTTTTGCCGCTGAATACGAGGCCGGCAATACTTGTCTCGTCTCAATACGGCTCGTCAGCGATCTCGAGACGCCGGTTTCCGCCTATCTCAAGCTTTCGCGGGAGCGCGCGGGCAACGCATTTCTGTTGGAATCCGTGGAAGGGGGCGCGGCGCGCGGTCGATATTCGATGATCGGCCTTGAACCGGATGTCATATTCCGGGTTCAAGGTGGAGTCGCCGAGATCAATCGCAACGCGGCATTGCAATCGTCGGCCTTCGCGCCCTGCGGCAAACCTCCCTTGGAGGCGTTGCGTGAATTGATCGCCGAGTCGGCCGCGCGCGGCCGCGATGATTTGCCGCCCATGGCGGCGGGCGTGTTCGGTTACCTTGGATACGACATGGTGCGACAGATGGAGCGTCTGGCGCCCGCCAAGGAGGACAAATTTGGCGTTTTCGACGCCATTCTATTGCGTCCAACGATCATGGTTGTGTTCGACAGCGTGCGCGACGAACTTTTCGTGGTGACGCCGGCGCGTCCGCGCGCGGAAACGCCCGCGTGCGCCGCCTATGAAGCCGCGTTGGCCAGGGTGGAGCAGATCGCCCTGAGGCTGGAGGGCGCGCTGGATTACCACGAGGCTCATGAAGATGCCGCGCTCGCTCCACTTGAGCCCATATCCAACACGCCTCGGGCGCGCTTTTTGGAAATGGTTGATCGCGCGAAAGAATACATCCGCGCCGGCGACATATTCCAAGTGGTGTTATCGCAACGGTTCACCGCGCCGTTCACACTATCCGCGTTCGCGCTTTATCGAGCCTTGCGCCGTATTAATCCGGCGCCGTTTTTGTGTTTTCTCGACTTTCGTGAGTTCCAAATCGTATGTTCCAGTCCAGAAATCTTGGTGCGCCTCGCCAATGGCAAGGTGACCATTCGCCCGATCGCCGGCACCCGCTGGCGTGGCTCGCGAGTGGAGGAAGACGAGAGACTCGCTCATGAATTGCTCGCCGACGAGAAGGAGCGCGCCGAGCATCTCATGTTGCTCGACCTGGGACGCAATGACGTCGGTCGTGTCGCTAAAACCGGCACGGTGAAAGTAACCGACAGCTTCGCCGTCGAGCGCTACAGCCATGTCATGCATATCGTTTCAAACGTCGAGGGCGAACTCGATCCCGTTCACGACTCGATCGACGCCTTGGCGGCCGGATTTCCGGCCGGCACGGTGTCGGGCGCCCCCAAGGTTCGCGCGATGGAGATAATCGACGAGTTGGAAATGGACAAGCGCG
Organism: uncultured Alphaproteobacteria bacterium; assembly: GCA_963699455.1. Taxonomy (GTDB): domain Bacteria; phylum Pseudomonadota; class Alphaproteobacteria; order Rhizobiales; family Beijerinckiaceae; genus Methylocystis. The sequence continues at coordinate 1,256,215 of CAVOTY010000008.1, forward strand.
GCATCTACGGAGGATGTATCGGCTATTTTGGTTCGGGAGGCCAAATGGACACCTGCATCGTTTTGCGTACCGCCATCGTCAAGGACGGACAAATGCACGTGCAAGCTGGAGCGGGGGTTGTTTACGACAGCGACCCAGATTCCGAGCAGCGCGAATGCGAGAACAAGGCCAAGGCGCTGTTTCGCGCCGCCGACGAGGCCTTGCGCTTTGCGGCGCGCGCCCGTCGTGGGCAATAGGCGCGGCGACATGCCCCCATTCAAAAATACCGACGACGTCGACGACCCCTACCGCGCCATTCGCGTCGGCGACGCCGAGACCTCGGGGGAGACAACAAAGTGGGGTCATTTGTTGACCCGTTTCATGCGCGTGCTGGCGGTATTCTGGCTATTGCAAGGGCTGGCTCAGTGGTACGTGGTGCTGACGGCGCGATCGCCCATCTTCGACACAATGCCGGCCAGCGCGGCGCTGGCTATTATTTTCTTCAGCGTGCTTGATCTTGTCGCGGGAGTTGGATTGTGGCTGGCCACTCCATGGGGAGGAGTGCTGTGGCTTCTCATCGCTAGCGCGCAGATTTTTGTCGCGGCCAACATGCCGCGATTTTTCGCCGGCGGTTACTGGCTCATTGGAGTTGATTTAGTGCTGATCGCGCTGTATTTCGCGCTGACGTTCGAGGCGGGACGCGATTTCGAGGCGCAAAAACTGATAGAACAGTTTCGGCGAGGCAGATCCGCAACTCGTTCCATTCCAGCGAACCAGTCGTCCAGGCCGGATTGGTGGAGGCGACTATTTTCCTTTTTTGGCCGAAAGTCTTCGTCCCCGAGCGAATTGCCGACAAAGCAATCATCCGACGCACTCAGCGACGCCAAGGATAAGGATGTTGGCGCCGCCGCGCCCGCGAAGCCTCCCGAATTTCCGGTCCGCTCGAATTCGCCTCCGCCGAACCGCGCGCTCGCCGACCCGCCGGGAACGAACCCTGTGTCGAAAACCAGCTCCAAGCCCGGTGGCAAAACTCCTGGAGCCCCCGTCGGCGGATCGAGATAACCCGCGTTCGGCGAACAGGAAGGTTAACCGGGATTCAGCGTAAATTATTGGTTTGATTCATGTTCAATTCACCGCGACGCGAGCGTTTCTGGTAAATCCAGGATTCAGACTGTTACTTAAACTGGTCTTCATTTGGGCGGACTAATTTCTCTCCACGAACGGTGATCGAGAGATGCTTCGCGCATCCGGACAGAAGACGGAGAGGACCATGAACGCTTCCCTGAAAACAGCGCCGCAACAGAGCCGCGCCGAGCGTATCGGCGAAATTCGACCTGTTTACATGGAGGCTTTGACGCTGGTCGAGCGCCTGCACCGTCGCCTCCTCGACGTGATCAAGGACGAATTCGATCGCCGCGACCGCGGAGATGTCAATTCCGTCCAAGCGCTGCTTCTGTACAACATCGGAGATAAGGAGCTGACGGCCAGCGAATTGCGCACGCGCGGCTATTATCTGGGCTCCAACGTCTCGTATAACGTCAAGAAATTGGTTGAAATGGGATATCTTCATCACGCCCGTTCACGCATCGACCGCCGCTCGGTTCGCATCAGCCTGACGCCCAAGGGCAAGGAAGTCCATGATATCATCGCGGAACTCTATGAGAAGCACGCCACGACGGTGGAGCAGATCGGCGGTGTCAGCAGCGAGGAATTCAAGGTTCTTAATACTTCATTGACCCGCTTGGAGCGGTTTTGGACCGACCAGATCCGCTATCGCCTGTAACGGATTCCCCCACGCTCACGGACCTTCTCCCTCGACTTCTCGCCGGACGGAGCGACTCCCACATGGGAGGACGCGCCTCCGGCCTTTTCTCGTTTCGAAAGGAACCGCGCTCTCGGGGGAGCAATCCGCGTTTGGCGGTTGCCTCCTGGCCCACGCCAGCATAATGAAAGCGAAAGGGCGCTTGCCGCGAAATGGACCCAAGGAAATGGCCAACGTCACGCTGATCGACAATTACGACAGCTTTACCTTCAATCTTGTTCATTATTTCGGCGAGCTGGGCGCGCATGTCACCGTCCATCGCAACGATAAAATAACCGTCGCCGAGGTTCTGGCCGCCGCGCCCGACGCCATCGTGCTGTCGCCGGGCCCGTGCACGCCTAGGGAAGCGGGAATTTGCATCGACCTCATAGCCGCGGCCGCGCGCGAAACGCCGATTTTCGGGGTATGCCTTGGCCATCAGGCCATCGGTGAAAGTTTTGGCGGCGAGGTGGTCCGTGCTCCACTGCCGATTTACGGCAAGATGGCCACGATTTTGCACAATGGGGAAACGATCTTTCGCGGCATTGAAGGGCCGTTTCAGGCGACTCGCTATCACTCGCTTGTCGTCAAGAGGGAGACCTTGCCGGCTTCCCTACGCATAACCGCGACGACGCCGGACGGACTCATCATGGCGCTCTCCCACGAGAACTTGCCGGTCCACGGCGTTCAGTTTCACCCAGAGAGCGTCACCTCGCAGCACGGCCACAAGATCCTGCGTAACTTTCTTGATCTAGCGGAAGAATGGAACAATTCGCGACCGCCGCGCGCCAAGGTCGCGTGAACACTCTCAAGCCTATTCTCGCGGCGCTGGCGGAAGGCCAAAAGCTTTCGCGCGAGACGACGCGCGAAGCTTTTGCTCTGATTCTGCGGGGGGGCGCGACGCCGGCGCAGCTCGGCGCGTTCCTCATGGCGTTGCGCCAACGGGGCGAAACGCCCGAGGAGTTAATCGGCGCGGCGCGGGCGATGCGCGCGTCGATGATCGCGGTGGAAGCGCCCCGCGACGCCATCGACATCGTCGGCACGGGCGGCGATGGAGCAAATACCTATAATATCTCGACCCTGGCGGCGATTATCGTCGCCGGATGCGGCGTTCCCGTCGCCAAGCATGGCGGCAAGGCGGCCTCGTCTCTCTCTGGCGCGACGGATGTTCTGGCCGAGTTGGGGGTCAAGGTCGGGCTCGACGCCGCTTCAGCGAGTGCTTGTCTGCGGGACGTCGGCATTTGCTTCATGGCCGCGCCGACGCACCACCCCGCTCTTCGTCATGCCGCGCCCGTACGCTCGGAACTGGGCCTACGCACGATTTTCAATTTAATTGGACCGCTATGTAACCCCGCCGGCGTGACGCGCCAGGTGCTGGGTGTCTATTCCCGGGAGTGGCTTGAACCCCTGGCCATGGCGTTGCGCGAACTGGGCTGCCAATCCGCGTGGTTGTTGCACGGCAGCGACGGACTCGACGAAGCGACGACTACTGGCGCGACCCACGTCGTCGCGCTGGAGGGCGACGCGTTACGTTCCTTCGAGATCGGACCGGAGCAGGCCGGCCTTAGGCTTGTCAACCCGGAAGAGCTGACGGGCGGCGATCCCGCGCATAATGCCCATGCGTTGAGGGAAGTCTTGGCGGGCGCGCGAAACGCCTATCGCGACATTGCCGTGCTCAACGCGGGCATTGCCCTGATGGTCGCGGACAAAACCCGAGATTTGCGAGAGGCCGCGGCGATGGCGGCGGCGTCGCTCGATAGTGGCGCCGCGCGCGAAAAGCTGGAACTTTTAGCTCGGGTGTCGAATCAACAAGGTCGGTGACGACACGCGCTTCACATACATGACGCTGCTTTTGTGTTAAGATTGAATCTATCAAGGGCGGCGAGAGGCGTCGGGGGTGGCGACTCTCCTATGGTTTTAAAAAAATGACCGACATTCTAAACAAGATCGAATCATACAAGCGCACCGAAATCGCCGAGGCGAAAGTGCGGATGCCGCTGTCCGCGCTAGAGCGGAACGTGCGCGATCACGATCCGCCGCGCGGTTTCGTCCATGCGATCGAACAGAAATTGGGCGAAGGGCGGATCGCGCTTATTGCCGAGATTAAAAAGGCGAGCCCCTCGAAAGGAGTCATTCGCGCCGATTTCGATCCGCCGAGACTCGCGGGCGCCTATCAAGCGGCCGGAGCGGCCTGTCTTTCGGTGCTCACCGACGGCCCATCCTTTCAGGGTAGCCTCGAGTTTCTGGAGAGCGCCCGCAAGGCGACGCATCTGCCGGCGCTGCGCAAGGATTTTCTCTATGATCCTTATCAGGTCTTCGAGGCCCGGGCGTTCGGCGCCGACTGCGTTTTGATCATCATGGCGGCTGTAACCGACGCCGAGGCCAGAACGCTTAACACCGCCGCGCACGATCTGCGCATGGACGTGTTGGTCGAAGTGCACGATGAGCGCGAACTCGATCGCGCTTTGGCCCTGGAAACGCGCCTGATTGGCTTCAACAACCGCGATTTGCACAGTTTCAAGGTGTCGCTGGAGACCAGCGAGAGGTTGGCCGACCGCGCGCCCAAGGACAAGATTCTCGTTTCGGAAAGTGGGATTGCGTCGCATGAAGACTGTAAAAGACTCGAAAAGTCAGGCATTTACACATTTCTTGTCGGCGAAAGTCTGATGCGCAGGCAAGATGTGGAGTCGGCGACGCGGGAGCTGCTGCATGGCGCCCCCGCGCGCGCGCGGGCGTAAATGAGCTCCCTGACGCATATTGGCCCGTTGGGCGAAGCGCGCATGGTCGATGTGTCTTCAAAGCCAGACAGCCAACGCGCGGCCATCGCGGCGGGATGCGTTGTAATGGATGCGGAAACGCTACGTCTCGCATTGGCGGGCGACGCCAAAAAGGGCGACGTGCTGGGCGTCGCCCGTGTCGCCGGCATCATGGCGGCCAAGAAGACTCATGACCTCATCCCGCTTTGTCATCCGCTCGGACTCTCGAAGGTGAGCGTCGATATAGCGCCGGACGAAAAACTGCCCGGCCTGCGAGTCATCGCGCGGGCCAGCGTGGTTGGCAAAACCGGGGTCGAAATGGAGGCTCTCACGGCGGTGGCGGTCGCTTGCCTCACTATATACGACATGCTGAAGGCCGTGGACCGCGCCATGCGCATCGAGGGTGTTGAACTTCTCGAAAAAAGCGGCGGCGCGAGTGGCGAATGGCGCCGCGAGAAAGAATCATGACCGAGACGAAACTGCTCGCCGTCGATGATGCGCTCGCCCGGGTTCTGGAGCGCGCGCTCCCGTTGGACCCGCCCGAAAACGTTCCGCTGGCGCAAGCGCTTGGCCGCACGCTCGCGATCGATCTCAAAGCGCGGCGCACCCAGCCGCCGATCGATGTTTCGGCGATGGATGGCTATGCCGTGAGGAGCGCCGATTTTTCTAATCCTGGCGCGCGCTTGCGGCCGGTCGGCGAGAGCGCCGCCGGTCACGGCTTCGAGGGCGCGCTCGGCGCTGGCGAATGCGTGCGTATTTTTACCGGCGCTCGCGTGCCTCCCGGCGCCGATGCGATCCTGTTGCAAGAAGACGCGATCATCGAAAACGGGTTGATCGGCGCGAATCTGGTTCCCACGCACGGGCGCCATATCCGCGCGCGGGGGCTGGATTTTCTGGAGGGGGTGACGGCGATCGAGGCGGGAACGCGGCTTGGTCCGGCGCATTTGGCGCTCGCCGCCGCCGCCGATCACGCCGAGCTATGCGTCGCGCGTCGCCCGCGCGTGGCGATCCTCGCCAGCGGAAACGAACTCGTGGAGCCCGGCGCTCAAACGGGGCCAACTCAAATCATCAGCAGTAACAACCACGCCGTGGCCGGCATCGTGGACCAAGCCGGCGGCGAGGCTATTTATCTTGGCATATTTCATGACGATCTAACCGATCTCCAACGTGGCTTGTCGCTGGCGAGAGAGGCCCACGCCGATGTGCTGGTGACGCTGGGAGGGGCATCGGTCGGCGATCACGATCTGCTGCGCCCCGCCCTTGCCAACGAAGGAATGACGCTAGGCTTCTGGCGCATCGCCATGCGCCCCGGCAAACCATTGGTCTTCGGGCGTCTCGATCAATCGTTCGTCCTCGGATTGCCGGGAAATCCGGTGGCTTCCTATGTTTGCGCGCTGGTGTTTCTGGCGCCGCTATTGCGCGCGCTGCAAGGCGATCCGACGGCGGGCGACGATAGGACGGAGGACGCGCTGCTCGGCGCCGACCTTCCCGCGAACAAGGCTCGCCGGGATTTTTTGCGGGCGAGGCTGGCGCGAAACTCTCAAGGACGGTTAATCGCCACGCCGCAACTCCTGCAGGATTCCTCGCTGCTAACGGAACTGGCGCGCTCACAAGCGTTGCTGCTGCGCGAGATCGGCGCGCCCGCCGCCAAGGCAGGCGAACCCTGTCGCATTCTACGGCTTTTATAACAGCTTGATCATCGGAGCGTCTCCGTGTTGAAGCGCGCGCGGCCGCCACGCTCTTTACATCCGCGTCGAGCCTCCCTAGTTTCAGGGCGAATCCATGACGGCGAAGCCGCCGCCGAGCAAAACGGAAGTTGGGACCATGCGCGCCGAACCACAAGCGCTGAAAGAACAGATCGAGCAGTCCATGGGACTGCTGAGGAGGCATCTTTGACGCGCCTACAGCAACGCGTCGACTAGCCGAACTCAACGCCAGGGTCGAGGATCCCGATCTTTGGAATAACGCCGAGGACGCGCAAAAAATCATGCGCGAGCGGACCGAACTGGAAGATCGTCTTGGCGCGCTGAGCAAACTCGACCGCGAATTGGAGGACGCCGCCACGCTCGTCGAGCTTGGCGAGATGGAGGATGACGCCGAGACCGAGAAAGAGGGCGTCGAGGCGATGAAGGCGCTGCTCAAGGAAGCGCGCCGACGCCAGATCGAGGCGCTATTCTCTGGGGAAGCCGACGCCAACGACACTTATATCGAAGTCCACTCGGGCGCGGGAGGCACCGAGAGCCAAGATTGGACGCGCATGCTGTTTCGCATGTACGCGCGATGGGCGGAACGGAAAAAATTCAAGGTGGAGGTGATCGAGGAGACTCCGGGCGAGGAAGCGGGCCTCAAGTCCGGCACGCTTTTGGTCAAGGGTCATAATGCCCATGGCTGGGCGAAAACGGAATCGGGCGTTCATCGGCTGGTTCGCATTTCGCCATTCGACTCCAACGCGCGACGCCATACCAGCTTCGCCTCGGTTTGGGTCTATCCCGTGGTGGACGACCGCATCAACATCGAGATCAATGAAAGCGACTGCCGGATAGACACTTATCGCTCCCAAGGCGCTGGCGGCCAGCACATTAACACCACGGACTCGGCGATCCGCATCACCCATGTGCCTTCAGGCATTGTGGTAGCCTGCCAGGCGGAGCGTTCGCAGCACAAGAACCGCGCCACCGCTTGGAACATGTTGCGTGCTCGACTTTACGAGAAAGAGTTGGAGCGGCGCGAGGCCGAGGCCAACGCCATGATCGCGTCGAGGACCGAGATCGGCTGGGGACACCAGATTCGCAGTTACGTATTGCAGCCTTATCAATTGGTTAAGGATTTGAGGACCGGCACGACCTCTGGAACGCCGGCTGAGGTGCTGGACGGCGATCTCGACGACTTCATGCAAGCCTCGCTAGCGCAGCGGGTCTATGGCGGCGGCCCGGAAAAAGTCGAGGACGTGGACTAAGGGCGCCGGCGGCCAGCCATCAATTATGAGAAGAGGGAGTTGTCACCCTGGCGGGGGGGGCATACTATGTGTTGCATGGATCCGAAACTCTTCAGCCGCGCGCCGAGCGACGACACCAGTGATGTGGTTGTGGCGTCGGACGTGTGTTCGAGCGCGATCCCGGCGCGTTTGGTCGCCGCGGGGTTGCGCCCCACCCGACAGCGAGTCGCCCTCGGAGAGTTGCTTTTCAGCGCGGGCGACCGCCACGTTACGGCCGAGAAGTTGTTCGAGGAGGCGACCGCCGCGAATATGCCGGTTTCGCTGGCGACCGTATACAACACGCTGCATCAGTTCACGAGCGCGGGCATGTTGCGGGAAATCGCGGTGGACGGAGCGCGCGTCTATTTCGACACGAACACTTCCGAACACCATCATTTTCTTCTCGAGGATAATGAAGAACTTTACGATATTCCCGGTTCGCATGTAACCGTGCTAAATCTGCCGCCTCCTCCCGTCGGACTAAACATCGCGCGAGTGGACATTGTCGTGCGCCTGCGCCGCGATAATAACGGCTGAATTGGCGCGAGTGGAGCCAGTCGCCGCTGAGGCGAGCGTCGAACTGTCGCGAGCGAATTGCATCGACTTTCCTACATGGCGAAACCACGTTAGAACTCATCACGAGTCAACTCAGGAGCCTGCATGCGCCCCAGTAAACGCGCGCTCGACGAAATGCGCCCGGTCAGTTTCGAGCGCGGAGTCGCCCGTTACGCGGAAGGCTCCTGTCTGGTGAAATTCGGCGGAACGCATGTTTTGTGTGCCGCGTCGCTGGAAGATAAGCCGCCGCCATGGCTGCGCGGCCAGGGTCGCGGCTGGGTCACCGCCGAATACGCCATGCTGCCGCGCGCCACCCATACTCGCACGAGGCGCGAATCAACCGCGGGTAAGCCCTCCGGTCGCACGCAGGAAATTCAACGCCTGATCGGCCGCTCGCTGAGGGCGGTTACCAACCTGCCCCTGCTGGGCGAGCGTCAGGTCATGATTGATTGCGACGTCATTCAGGCCGATGGCGGGACACGCACCGCCGCCATTACCGGCGCCTGGCTGGCGTTGCGCGACTGTTTCGAATGGATGCGCGCACGATCGATCATCAAGGAAAACCCGCTACGCGATCATGTCGCCGCGGTCTCATGTGGCATCTTCAACGGAAAACCCGTGCTCGATCTCGATTACGCCGAAGACTCCACCGCGCAAACCGACGCGAATTTCGTCATCACCGGTTCGGGCGGTCTTGTCGAAATTCAAGCCACGGCCGAAGTCGCGGTGTTCTCGCCGAAAGAGTTGCAATCGCTTCTGGAGATGGCGCAAAAAGGCGTGGCGGGCCTCATCGCCCTGCAAAAGGCGACGCTGGCGTGAGCCCGCGCAAGATCGAAGGGCGCTTGATCATCGCCTCGCATAACCCAGGAAAACTGTGGGAGTTGCGACAATTACTCGGACCTCGCGGCGTCGACGCCGTAAGCGCCGGGGAACTCGGCCTGCCCGAACCCGAGGAGACAGAGACGACGTTTCGTGGAAACGCTCTGCTCAAGGCCAGCGCGGCGGCAAACGCCGCCCAGTTGCCCGGCTTCGCCGACGATTCCGGGCTCTGCATCGACGCGCTGGACGGCGCTCCGGGCGTATATTCGGCGCGCTGGGGCGGCGAGGCGCGCGACTTTGGCGCGGCGATTGAGCGCGTCGAACGCGAACTCAGGGCGCGCGGCGCGAAGCCGCCCTTCACCGCGCATTTCATTTGCGCGCTGGCGGTGGCGTGGCCCGACGGCCATTCGGAACAGTTCGAGGGGCGGGTCGACGGCGTGCTGGTATTTCCAAAGCGAGGAGATAAGGGCTTTGGTTACGACCCGATATTCCTGCCGAACGGGTTGGAAAAAACCTTCGGCGAGATGATGTCCGCTGAAAAGCATGCGCTGCCGGGCGACGGATCGGTGGCGCTATCGCATCGAGCGCGGGCTTTTCAGGCGCTTGAGCGCGCTTGCTTGGCCCGTGAGTGAAACATCCCAGCCACCGCGTTTCGTGATTCCAGGCCGTCGCTCTTTTTATCGCTTGCCCTGGCCTTCATCTTCATTGAGCAGCGCTTCATAGAGATCTAGCGTCGCCGCGCACATGCTTTCGATCGAGAATCGGCGGCAGACGAAATCGCGCGCGCGGGTGATCAATGCTTCTCGCGCGGAGGCGGTAAGCGTCAGCGCCTCGTATATGGCGCCCGCGAGCGCGTCCGCGTCGCCCGGCGGAACACGCCAACCCGTGGCTGACCGCGCGCTGGTTTGGGGTGGGGCCATAACCAGTTCGGCGGCCGCGCCGATGTCCGAGACGATCACCGGCGCGCCCACGGCCTGGGCTTCCACGGCGACCCGGCCAAAGGCCTCGGGTTCCGTGGCGGGCGCCACGGTCACGGCCGCGGCGAGATAGGCGGCGGGCATGTCCGAGCAAAATCCTGGAGCGCGCACCAAATCGGAAAGGCCGGCTTTCTCGATCTCACGCTCCAGACCGCGCAGGAATGCATCGCTGCGCGCGTCGCCCACCAAAATAAAGCGCACATCCGCGAGGCCCTGCGCGACAAGACGCTTGGCCGCCTCGAGCAAGACGAAATGACCCTTCCGAGTGGTCAGTCTAGCGGGCAGCAAGACCACGCGATGATGCGGCTCGACGCTCCAATCGGCGCGCAACCGCTCAACGCGACGCGGATCGACGTTCTGGGGCGAGAACTGTCGCAAATCCACGCCGCGCGGGACGATGGCGACCCGCGGCGCGGCTTCGGGATGAAGACGCGCGATTCGCTCCGCCGTGAAACGCGAATTGGCGATAACCACATCGCCGGCGGTCATGATCGCGTTGTAACGCAATTTGATCGGCGAACTTCCGGAGTAGGCCCCATGGAATGTGGTGACAAACCGCGCTTTGGCCTGGCGCGCCGCGTAATAGGCAACCCAGGCGGGCGCCCGCGAGCGCGCGTGGACGATGTCGACAGCCTCGTCGCGAAGAATGCGCGCGAGTCGCACGGAGTTGAGCGCCATCGCGAAGGGATTCTTTGTCGCCGCCGGGAACGGCAACCAGACGCCGCCCTTGGACTGCAACTCGCTCACCATGCGGCCGCCGCGGGAGGCGACGAGGCAGCGCGCGCCAGCCTCGGTCAGCGCCTGCGCCATGTCCACGGCGCTACGCTCCGCGCCCCCCGATTGAAGATCGGGCAGTATTTGCAAAACCGTCCGCCCCGCGATTGGCCGATCAAAGAGCGAATGATCCCGACTGTCTCGATAATTCAACATAACGCGCCGCCATTTTTGGCGAGGGACGCTCGCGCCACACAACATCCGTAAATTCGCCAATCCTCCCGTGTCGATTCGCCAACACTCCACGACGTTGGCTTGGCGCGGCTATCCTTGGATATGTTCGTTAATCAAATATAAGCGTGCGGCGCCTAATCAAGCCATATCAACCGCAACAGTTTGATCACACGAGGTTTTGTGCGGAATAAAGGTCGTTTTTCCTTGCGAATACCGTTAATGAAAATTATGGAGGTCGAAGATCATCTCGCTTTCGCTACAGAGCAATCTTCCGGCGGGGAAGTTTTTTGCATGACCTATGTCGAAGCCGCTGATTATCTGGTCATTCCACGCGCGGGCGGCGTTTCCTGGCGTATCGCGCGACGAGCGCGGCCGGCGCTGGGCTCCGGCGTCGATCAGCCCGGGCTTATGTGGCTTGGCGGTTTTGCATCGGATATGCGCGGGGGAAAGGCCAGTTTCCTCGACGCGCACGCCGCCGCGCGGGGGCTCGCCCTGTTGCGCTTTGACTATTCTGGACATGGGGAATCCGACATCGATACGCCAGGCGGACGCTTCGAGGAAGGCGCGATAAGCGACTGGTTGGAGCAGAGCCTCGCCATATTCGACGCCTCGTCGCGGGGACCTCAGATTTTGATCGGGAGCTCCATGGGGGCTTGGATCGCGCTGCTCCTGGCGCGCCGACTGAACGAACTCGGATTCACCGATCGGCTGCGGGCGCTCGTGCTGTTGGCGCCCGCCGTCGACTTTACCGAAGCCTTGCTGTGGAACAGCATGTCCGACTCGGCCCGGCGCGAAATCATGGAAAAAGGTCATTGTGCGCGCTCATCCATGACCAGATCGACACCCGTGACCCGCCGATTGATAGAGGACGGACGCTCCCACCTCTTGCTCGGCGGCCCGGTTCGCGCCCACGCGCCAGTCCATATCCTGCAGGGCATGATTGACACGGACGTGCCCTGGAGACACGCCATGCTGCTGGTCGAGCGGCTTGTGGGCGATCCGGTCACGGTTTCGTTAATCGCCGACGGCGATCACCGTCTGTCGCGCCCCCAGGATCTCGCGATGCTCGCGGCGACGCTCGACAATTTGGCATAAAAATTTTCGGTGACGCGGCGATGCTATATCGTGCTTGACACTTTTCAACTCGAACGCAATGGTGGCGAACAAATCGTTCGACATATCGAACGAGAGGAGAAGATTTGCATTCCACCCAACCGCCGCTCTCGAGCACCTTGGCGCCTTCGGAGCCGACATCGGCGATTTTTGACCTTGATCAGCCGCTCCTCACCGACGGGGGCGGCAGCATCGGTCCCCTGACAATCGGTTACGAAACATATGGCGCGCTCAACGCGGCGCGCAGCAATGCAATTCTCTTGTGCCATGCGCTGACTGGCGACCAGTATGCGGCCAGCACGCATCCCATGACGGGAAAGCCCGGTTGGTGGGATGTGCTGGTCGGGCCGGGTCTGCCCTTCGATACCGATCGCTATTTCGTCATCTGTTCCAATGTCGTTGGCGGTTGCATGGGAACGACGGGCCCCGCCTCGATCAATCCGGCGACCGGGCGGGCCTATGGTCTCGATTTTCCGGTAGTCACCATTCGCGACATGGTGCGGGCTCAAGCCATGCTGATCGATCGGCTGGGAATTGACACGCTGTTTTGCGTGGCCGGCGGCTCCATGGGCGGCATGCAGGTGCTTCAGTGGGCCGCGAGTTATCCGGAGCGCGTTTTCGCGGCGATGCCGATCGCCACCGCCGCTCGCCACTCCTCTCAAAACATCGCGTTTCACGAAGTCGGCAGGCAAGCGGTGATGGCCGATCCCGACTGGCGCGGAGGCCGCTACCTCGACGAGGGCGTGCGACCCGAAAAAGGGCTCGCGGTGGCGCGCATGGCCGCGCACATTACTTACCTTTCGGAGCAAGCGTTGCAACGCAAGTTCGGACGCAAGCTTCAGGCGCGCTCCGCGCCGACGTTTTCGTTCGACGCGGACTTCCAGATCGAAAGCTATTTGCGCCACCAGGGGCTGGCTTTCGTCGAACGTTTCGACGCCAATTCATATCTGTTCGTCACGAGAGCCTGCGATTATTTCGACCTCGCGGCCGATTATGGAGGTTCCTTGGCGCGCGCTTTCTCGGGCGCGAGGACGCGATTTTGCGTGATTTCCTTCACTTCGGACTGGCTATATCCAACAACGGCGTCGCGCGCGATCGTGCATGCGCTGAACGCGGGAGGCGCTTCCGTCTCGTTTGTCGAGATCGAGAGCGACAAAGGGCATGACGCGTTTTTGCTTTACGAGCCTGACTTCTTCGCGACGACGCGCGGCTTTCTGGAGGCCGCCGCGCACGCGCGCGGAATTTCGCCCGCGGCGGCCAAGAGATCATGACGCAGACCGGGAAAATCTCGCCCGCGCGCTTCGATCTGGCGGTGGTCGCCGATATCGTCGAGCCGGGCAGCCGGGTTTTGGACGTGGGCTGCGGCGACGGTCTTTTGCTGCAAATGCTGGAAAAACAAAAGCACATCGATGGCCGCGGCGTCGAACTGTCGCAACGGGGCGTCAATGATTGCGTCGCCAAGGGGCTTTCGGTCATACAGGGCGACGCCGACACCGATCTCGTGGATTATCCGGAGGACGGCTTTGATTACGTTATCCTATCGCAGACCCTGCAAGCCACTCAGCGTCCTCGCGTCGTACTCGACAACATGCTGCGCATCGGTAGAAGAGCCATCGTTTCGTTCCCCAATTTCGGACACTGGAGCGTGCGCGCGGAATTGCTGCTCCGCGGCCGCATGCCCAAGACCCTAAATCTCGGGGCGAATTGGTATGACACTCCCAACATCCACCTATGCACGATCCGCGACTTCGTCGAGCTCACGCATGACATCGGGGCGCATATCGAGCGCGGCGTCGCGCTTGACCTCTCGGGCGCGCCGATCAAGTTCACGGCGCCTTGGCCCGTGATGAATTTATTCGGCGCGCAAGCCATTTTCCTGCTTGAGCGTGGTCATTCGCCACAACGAGACGCGCGCCGTTAATGATCGTCGCATCCTCCACCGAGTTGGCCGCCAGAACATTCTTGTTGCGGCGCAACGGTTAAAAACGCGACTGAACCGGCGCCTGCGCCCGGATGTCGCCTTTCGCCTCGCGGACTTTGGCGTTAACGTCCGGTTCTAGTCGGACTCGATTTCCGGGGCGCGCCAGTTCCAGCGGCGCTATCGCCTCAGCGCGAAGGCTTCGTGGCGGGAAGACTTCGCTTCGCAAGGGCGCGAATGGCGTGACGAAGGAAATGGGTTCGGCCAAGCATCGCCGCGTCCGTGCGACGCGGGCGACCTAATGTAAGAGTGCGCGATGTCCGAACTGCCGCCGCTGCGAGACTTCCCGCTATTCGCATCGCTCGACGAGGCGACGCTTCAGCGTCTGACGCTCGACGCGAAAATCGAAAGCTATGCCGATGGCGCGGTGATCTTCCGGCAAGGCGACGCCGTCGGCGCGATCATGCTGATCGCGCACGGCTTTGTGAAACTGCTGCGAACGGCCCCTTGCGGGGATGAAACCTTGGTGAGCATCCGCTCGGATCGCGCCAGCCTCAATGACGCGCCCACGGCGACCGACGAAGTCTTCCAAGTTTCGGCGGAGGCCGTTGGACCGACCTCGATACTCAAGCTGCCCGCGGGACGCTTCATCCGCATGTTGTCCGAAACGCCCGCGCTCGCCGCCGCCGTGATCGGAGACGCGAAGCAGAAGATCGTCGATTTGATTTGCGAAATCGAATCGCTGAAAGCTCAGAGCGCCGACAGGCGTCTTGCGCGATTTATCCTCTCGCTTTGCCCGCCTGGCCAAGAGCATTGCCGTTTTCGGCTGCCTTACGATAAACGTTTGGTCGCGGCGCAACTTGGCGTAACGCAAGAGACCTTGTCGCGTTCGTTCGCGCGCTTGCGGGAATTCGGCGTTCGCACGGAGACGCGGGACATTTCCGTGGAGAGCGTCACGCGCCTCTGCCTGCAATATGATGAATGGGGCCGCCCCAGCTCGGCCTATGCATCGGAAAGGCGCCCGCCCCGAAGGCGGACGCGAAACGGCTTAGAGACGGCGCGTGAGCGATCGACCCCAGCGCAACTTGTAAGGAACGACCGTTGTGTCAAGCGAACTCACCACGATCCATGTTTGCACCGTATGCCGTCAAGGAGACGACGCCGATAGCCGGCCCGGGCAACGTTTTTTCGAGGCGTTGCGCGAGCGGCTCGCGGTTAAATCCCTGTCGACGATATCGGTCGAACCCGTGGAATGCCTTGCCGTTTGCAAGAGACCCTGCACCGTGGCTTTCGCGAGCGCCGGCAAGTGGACCTATGTGATCGGCGATCTGGATGTCAGCGATCACCTCGAAGACATTGTCGCCTCGGCCAAGGGCTATGCGGCGACGACGAATGGCATCGTCGCCTGGAAAGAGCGCCCCGCTTGTTTCCGAAAGGGCGTTGTCTCGCGGGCGCCGCCGCTTCCGCTTCCACGTGAAGGCTGACGGCGCCGGCGTTTACTTCTTTTGTTTCGCGCGCTCGATCGCCTCGGCGATCAGGTCGCGGGCTTCCGCCGCGTCGCCCCAACCAGCGACCTCCGACCATTTACCAGGCTCCAAATCCTTATAATGCACAAAAAAGTGTTCGATGCGCCGCCAGGTCATCTCCTGAAGATCGGTGTAATTTTGCACGCTCTCATAGCGTTGCGTCAGGCGTGAAACCGGCACCGCGACGATTTTCTCGTCGCCGCCGTGTTCGTCCTTCATGCGCAAGACGCCGATGGGTCGTACGGCGATCACCGCGCCCGGCGCGATGGGTCGCGTATTGGCGACCAATACATCGCAGGGATCGCCATCATCGGACAGCGTATGCGGAATGAAGCCATAATTTCCGGGATAGCGCATGGCCGTGTATAGAAAGCGATCGACAAACATCGCGCCCGAGGCCTTGTCGAGCTCATATTTGATCGGCTCCCCGCCAAGCGGCACCTCCACGACAATATTGACTTCGTGTGGCGGATTCGTGCCGATCGGGATAGCGTCGAGACGCATGAAATAAGACTCCGGGAATGTGAGAGAAGGCTAGCGTACGGGCGCCGAAACGAACCCAAAGGCGACGCGGCTGAGCATGTTGTCGCCAAAGCGCTCCTCGGCGCGGCGGATGGGAAGGCCTCCAAGACGCCGATAAAAGGCGAGCGCTTTGTCGTTATCGGCGAGCGCCCAGACGATGGTCGATAAATAGCCATGCTCCGCCAGTTCACGCCGCGCCGCGTTGAACAACCTGCGCCCGAATCCGAGACCCTGGTATTCCGGCAGGAGATATATTTCAAAAATCTCGCCCGAATACGGCATCGAGGGTACGCGGTTTCGCCCATAGGTGGCGTAGCCCACGATTTTGTGGTCGAAATCGGCCACCAGAAGGCCGGTGCCCTTTCTAATCGCGGAATGCCACCAGCGTGGTCCCCGGCGGGAGATCATCCGTTCGAGTTCGCATCCGGGAATGACGCCGCGGTAAGCGTCTCGCCAGGATGCGTCATGCGCCTCGGCGATGAACTCGGCGTCGCCAAGCCGGGCATGACGGATGGAGAAGGCTGTCTTGACCATGGTGTGATGTTAGGTCGTCAAGCGCCTGTTCGGCAAGTGGTCGAATCGGTCAAAAGCCATAAAAATTATGTCTCCCGAAAATCCCCCCCCCCGCGCTCCATGTATCGGCATGCATAGAGGCCCGCGCAAATCACCACCTCGCGTATTCCTTAAGTCAACGCGTTCCGACGCCAAGCAGCAGCGCAATTCCGATGATTGCGCGATAAGCGACGAAAGGCCAAGCCGAAAAGCGTTCGAGAATGCGCATCAGACTCCAGATCGCCGCGAAGGCCGAGATCGAGGCGATGACGAGGCCGAGCGCCAAAATCGACCAGCCGTGCGTGTCGAGGTGCGCCTTGAACAACTTGTAGAGCTCGTAAAAGCCGCCACCGGCGATGGCGGGAAGGCCCAGCAAAAACGAAAAGCGCGCCGCCTCCTCGCGCTTAAGATCGAGAAACAGCGCGGCGGTCAGCGTCGAGCCCGAACGGGACACGCCCGGAATCAACGCCCCGACCTGCGCAAGGCCAACGATCATGGCGTCCTTCAAGGTCATATGTTCAAGCGCGCGCGTATGGTTGCAATAAAGCTCGGCGAGCGCCAGCAGCGCCGCCATCACGAGGCAGGACACGCCAATCACCGGCAGCGTGCGAAGTGGTGACTCGCAGGCGTTAAGCATGTGCGACAAGGCCAGGCCGCCCACAATGACCGGCAGCGACGCCAGCACGATCCAAACCGCGAAGCGAAAGGTCCAATCATGGAAATCGCGACGTTTGACGGCGCCGGCCACGCCAACGAACAATCCACGCACGTCGGTCCAAAAATAGGTGATCACCGCAGCGAGGGCGGCGAGCTGCATCGCGGCGGAAAAGGCGGAACCCGGGTCCCGCCAGCCAAACAGCGCCGGCACAATACGCATATGCGCGGTCGAGGAGATCGGCAGCAGTTCGGAAATGCCTTGAACCACGCCGAGCACGGCCACCTTCATATAGCCGAGATCGACGAAGCCGGTGTCGAGACCCTGGGTGCAAGCGCTCGCCATCTATTATTCCCACCGCGGTTTGAGGCCATTTGGCTCAAGCAATCGCCTAGTATGTTTAATAAAACCTTGTCTCTCGTCCGCGGCGCGCGACAAAGGCGTCTGATTTTGCGCGTCTATCGAAACATCGCCGCCGTTTTCAGCAAGGTCATCCACACGCTCCAGGCCAGCGGCGCGCCCACCGCCGTCCAGGCGAGAAACAAGACGGTCATGCTGGGACGACCTTCGATCGGAGTCGTCGCTTCGGAGGTTCTGGAGTCGGGCGCCGGCGCGGACTCTCGCTCCTCCTCGATGAAGTCCTCGAAATCCGCGTGAACCTCGCGCTCCTCGCTTTCGATAATTCGCGCCACCGGCGTCCTTTTATCCTTGGCCACTTCCTCGTCGGTCATGAAAAACCGGGCCGGGACCGGACGCACCAAAAGATTGCAGATAAAACCCAACCCGAGCAGACCAGCGAGGCAGGTACATGGTCTGATTATAGACGGCCTCGCGCGGAACCCCCGCCTTGAGCTGATGGTCGTGGAAGTAATTGACGAGCACCGGACCCAGCACGCCCGCCGTCGACCAAGCCGTGAGCAAGCGGCCGTGGATCGCGCCAACCATATGGGTGCCGAACATATCGGCGAGATAGGCGGGAATGGTGGAGAAGCCGCCGCCATACATCGTCAGGATCACGCAAAACGACCCGACGAACAACGGAACGAGCCCCGCGCTGGCGGCGCTGGGCGCCAGCGCGTATAGACCAAGGCCAAACGAGAAGAACACCGCGTAGGTCGCCTTGCGTCCGAGCCGATCCGACAGGCTGGCCCAGCCGAGTCGGCCAAAAATATTGCAAAGGCTGAGCAGTCCGGTGAAGCCGGCCGCGATCGTCGCGATCTCGGCCTTTCGCGCGGCGTCGAGACTGTCGAAGCCGACGTCGAGCCCCAGCAGACGGCCGCCGAACACCTCCTGCAGCATCGGAGAGGCGATGTAGAGCACGCCGATGCCGGCGCTCACATTCAAGGTAAGAACGGCCCAAAGCAGCCAGAATTGCGGTGTCCGCCACGCCGTGTCGAGATGCACATGGCCATGCGTCACCATCGAGTTGGGTGAGGCGGCGGGCGGCGTCCAGCCCGCCGGAGCCCAGCCGTCGCGCGGAACGCGGTAGCCAAGCGCGCCGCTTACCATGAAGACGAAATAGATCCCCGCCAGCACCGCGAAGGTCTGCCAAACTCCCACCGCGTCCGCCGTGGCGAAATGCTTCATCAGTCGGTCGGCCAGCGGCGCGCCGATCATCGCGCCGCCGCCAAAACCCATGATGGCGAGCCCGGTCGCCAAGCCGCGCCGGTCGGGAAACCATTTCATCAGCGTCGAAACCGGCGAAATGTAACCAAGGCCCAGACCAATCCCGCCAATCACGCCGGAGCCGAGCCATAGCAGATAGATCTGGTGGAGCTGGACGCCGAGCGCCGAAATCAGCAGGCCGCCGCACCAGCAACAGGCGGAAGCCAGCCCGGCCTTGCGCGGACCGGCGGTCTCCAGCCAATGCCCAAACACGGCGGCCGAGGAGCCCAGAAACACGATCGCGAGACTGAAGGTCCAGCCCAGCGCTTTATTTTCCCAGTCGCAATCGGTCGCCGTGATGGATTGAAAAAACCCCAGGTCGGCGGCGCAGAGCTTGGGTTTGACGATGCCGACGGCGCGCTGCAGCGGCAACCAGAATACGCTGAAGCCATAGATCATGCCGATGCATAAATAAATCGCCAGCGCCGCCGGCGGAACCAGCCAGCGGTTGAACCCAGGCCCGGCGATGGTGCGCTCGCGGCTGAGAAAACTCGGACTTGGCGCCGTCGCGTCTCGCATTTCGCTTCTCTCGACTGGTCGGGGCGAACAGCTAGCCGACGCTGCGTTCGATGATATGCGCGAGGTCCGTCATGATGGCGTTGAGGTCGAAGTTTTTTGGCGTATACACCGCCGCCACGCCCTCGTCGCGCAGCAGCTTCTCATCGGCGGGCGGGATGATGCCGCCGACGACCAGCGGCACGCCGGCGAGACCTTCGTCCTTCATGCGCCGCATGACTTCATGCGCCAGCGTCACATGCGAGCCCGAGAGAATGGAGAGGCCGATGCAATGCACGCCCTCCTGCTTGGCGGTTTCGACCAGTTCCTTGGGCGTCGAGCGGATGCCGGCGTAGAGCACGTCGAAACCGGCGTCGCGGGCGCGCACGGCGATCTGTTCCGCGCCGTTGGAATGGCCGTCGAGCCCCGGCTTGCCGACCAGGAATTTCGCGCGCTTGCCGATCTTGGTCGAAACCCGCTGCACTTCGGCGCGAACATCGTCCAGCGCGCCGCCCACCTGCCGCGCCGTCGACGAAACGCCGGTCGGCGCGCGGTATTCGCCAAACACGCCGCGCAGGACATTGCCCCATTCGCCCGTGGTGACGCCCGCCTTGGCCGCCGCGATCGAGGGCTCGACCATGTTGCGGCCTTCCTTGGCGGCTCGCGACAGCTCGTCCAGCGCCGCTTGCGCGGCCTTGCCGTCGCGTTGCTCGCGCCAGGCGTTGAGCCGGGCGATCTGCTCGGCCTCGACATGCGGCGGCACCACCATGATCTGATTGTCGCCGGCGGTCAGCGGCGAGGCTTCGCCCTCGGTGAATTTGTTGACGCCGACCACCACCTGCTCGCCCGCCTCGATCGCCTCGAGGCGCGCGGTGTTGGACTCGACGAGCCTCGATTTCATATAGCCGCTTTCGACGGCGGCCGCCGCGCCGCCCAGCGCTTCGATCTTGGCTAGTTCCGCCAGCGCCTCTTCCTTCAGCGCGGCGACCTTGCGGGCGATTTCGCTGGAGCCGTCGAAAATATCGCCATATTCCAGGAGATCGGTCTCGTAGGCCATGACCTGCTGCATGCGCAGCGACCACTGCTGGTCGAAGGGGCGCGGCAGGCCGAGCGCTTCGTTCCAGGCCGGCAATTGCACCGCGCGGGCCCTGGCGCCCTTCGAGAGCACGACCGCGAGCATTTCGATGAGAATGCGGGTGACGTTGTTTTCCGGCTGCTGCTCGGTGAGGCCGAGCGAATTGACCTGCACGCCATAACGAAACCGCCGTAGCTTTTCGTCCGCGACCCCGTAGCGCTTGAGGACGATCTCGTCCCAAAGCTCGGTGAAGGCGCGCATTTTGCAAAGTTCCGTGACGAAACGCATGCCGGCGTTCACGAAAAACGAAATGCGTCCAACGACCTGCGCGAAATCCTCCGCCGACAGCTCGCCCGATTTCTTTACATTGTCGAGCACCGCGACGGCCGTCGCCAGGGCGTAGGCGAGCTCCTGCACCGGCGTCGCGCCGGCCTCCTGCAAATGATAGGAGCACACGTTGATTGGATTGAACTTGGGCGATTGCTTGGTCGTGAAAAGGATCGAGATCCTGCGTCAACCGCAACGAGGCCGTGGGCGGAAACACATAGGAGCCGCGAGACAGATACTCCTTAATGATGTCATTTTGCGTCGTGCCCTGGAGCTTTCCTCGGTCAACGCCTTGTTTTTCCGCCGCGGCGATATAAAGCGCCATCAGCCAGACCGCCGTGGCGTTGATCGTCATGGAAGTGTTCATCTGTCCAAGGGGAATTCCCTCGAACAGGGCGCTCATGTCCCCCAAATGCGAAACGGGAACGCCAACCTTGCCGACCTCGCCGCGCGAGAGTGGGTGATCGCTGTCGTAGCCCGTTTGCGTCGGCAGATCGAAGGCGATGGAGAGGCCCGTCTGGCCCTTGGCGAGGTTGGAGCGATACAAAAGGTTGGATTCGCGCGCCGTCGAATGGCCGGCGTAGGTGCGAAACATCCAGGGCTTGTCGCGACGGGGCGCGGCGGCGTCGGTCATTTTTCGGTCCTCCACGGGTTGCGATACCACAGCGACCCGATGCGCGAAAGCGGCCAAGACGTCGCTTTTTTTAGCCTCGAACCTGGCTGGCGCCCTCTTGGCGCCGCGCTTTTTCGCCCCCATATTCAGCGCGCCGCGCCGATAAGGCCGGCTTCAAATCGGAGAGACCCATATGTCACCCGAAGAACGCCAACTTCTCGCGGGCATGTTCGAGCGTATCAAGGCGAACGCCGCCGGGCCGCGCGATCAGGAGGCGGAAGCCTTTATCAACGACCAGATCAAGACGCTGCCTAGCGCGCCCTATCTTCTCGCGCAAACCGTGATCGTGCAGGATTTCGCCCTGCAATCGGCCAATCAAAAGTTGCAGCAGTTGGAGGCGCGGGTGCGCGAGCTGGAATCGGCGCCCAAGCCGTCGACCAGCTTTTTGGGCGGCCTGTTGGGGGGAGCCGGCGCGCCGCCGTCGCCCGCGCCCCGCCCCGCCGCGCAGCAATCCTTCGGTCAGCCGCAGGGCGGTCCGTGGGGCGCCGCGCCGCCTCCGCCGCCGCCCGGTTATCCGCCACAACAGGGCGGCTTCGCTCAAGCAGGCTTCGCGCCGCAGGGCGCTCCAGGCTTCGGCGCGGCGGCGCCCGGCGGCTTTCTGAAGGGCGCGCTCGGCGCGGCGGCCGGCGTCGCGGGCGGCGTGTTGCTGGCGGACGGTATTCGCGGTCTGTTCCATGGCGGCGGCGCCGGAGGCGGGCTCGGCATCGATTCCGGCTTCCAGCATACCGGGTTCGGCCAGGGCGGCGAGACCACGGTCGTCAATAACTATTACGGCGAGCCCTCCGGCGCCGACGCCCCCGTGAACGCGGGCTACGACGGGCCGGACGACAACGACGCCCCGGACCCCCAAGACGCCGATTACGAGCCCGATGATGGTTATGACAGCGGCGGCGATGGCGGATTCGACGCCTGAGGCTTTGACCCGGCGAGGCGCCGCGCGCGCCTCGCTTAGTTCATGGCGGCGAGAATCGCCCGGGCCAGCGCCCCCAGGCGTTGCTCGATGATCGCCGGCGTTTCGCAGACGAAGGTGACCGCCTTGCGGCGTTCCTCGAACACCCGCATGTCCCATTGCAGCGTATCGCCAAGCTCCCGCAGCTTGGCGGCGTCCGCGCCGGCGTCCTGCGCCTCGCGCAGCTTTTGAGCCTCCCCGCGCACGCGCTCGGCGATATCCTTTTGCGCGCGACCATAGCGATCGAGGCCGGCGACAACGTCGGAGCGCTCGCCGTCGAGCTTGTCGAAAACCCCGGCGAACAGCAGCGTCAGGCGCTCCTTGCGGGCCGTTCCCGCGTCTCGTGCGAATTTCTCGACGAGTTTGGCGGCGTCCTCCATCGGGGTCCGACGCGCCGAAACTCTCGAGACGAGCTCGACGAGGGCGTTATCGTCGCGCCAAATTTTAGCCGCCTCGTCGATGGGCGGTCCGCTCCAGATCGCGGCGAGCGACAGATGCGCCACCTTGATCTGTCGACATGGCCAATCCCCCTGGTTGCGCGCGCCCTGCTGCGCGTCGGCGGCGCCAAGGCCGAGGAAGGTTAGGGTCAAGGCCGCGAGAATGGTGGCGCGCATCATCGTGAATACTGTTTCCGGCATCAGCTGGCCGCGGATTAGGCCTCAAAACGCGGCGCGCTTCAACGGCTCTCTTCTCGTGTATAGCATTTGCGCCATGTTGATCATCCCCGTCATCGACCTTTTGGGCGGCGTCGTCGTTCGCGCGCGCGGCGGGCGGCGAGACGCCTATCGCCCGATCGTCACGCCCCTCGCGGCAACGAGCGAGCCTCGCGAGGTTCTGGCGGGAATGTCGCGGCTGCACGCCTTCACCACGGTCTATATCGCCGATCTCGACGCCATTCTCGGGCGCGGGAACAATGTGGACGCCGTGCGGCGCCTCCAGAACAGTTTTCCACACGTCGCTTTCTGGCTCGACGCGGGCGCGCGAGACGCCGCGCCGGGCTCCTCCCTGGAATGGGTTGTCGGCAGCGAATCCCTGAGCGACGATCCGCCGCCCGATCTTTCCGCCGCGCCCAACGCCATTCTCTCGCTCGACTTTCGAGGCGAACTGTTTTTGGGGCCGCCGGCGTTGGCCTCGACGCCGCGACTTTGGCCAGCCCGCGTCATCGTCATGACGCTGGGGCGCGTCGGCATGGCCGAAGGACCGGATTTCGCGAGGCTGGCCGCGGTCAAGGCGGTCGCCGGCCCGCGCGAAATCTTCGCGGCGGGCGGTGTGCGCGGCGGCGAGGATCTCGCCGCGCTGGCGCGCATGGGCGTCACGGGCGCGCTGGTCGCCTCGGCGCTCCACGACGGCGCGCTCGGCGCCCGGGATCTCGCGCTTTTCGGCGCGCCCTCATCAGTTCCAGGCGCTTAGCGGTGTGAAACGCGAGAACTTCTTGGCGTGATGGCGATCCATGCGGACGAGAATGTCGCGCAAATATGCGATGCCTTCGGCGAGATAAGGGCCCTTGTTGAGCATGACGCAGTCGGCGCGCTGCGCCATGGCCGCGTCGGTCGTCTCCGAGCGGCTCGACACGCCCTCCCTCACGAACTGGTCGAGCACCTGCGTCGCCCAGATGACCGGCACGTGCGCCGCCTCGCACAGCCAGAGCATTTCCTCCTGCATTTCCGAAAGCCGGGCGAAACCGAGCTCCACCGCGAGGTCGCCGCGCGCGATCATCACCGCCGTCGGGTTGTGCTTCGCCGATTGCACGATGAGCCGCGGCAGGTTGCGCAGGGCGAGCGGCGTCTCGATTTTCAAAATAAGCGGCCGCGCCGGCTTTCCGCCGCGCCGCGCGGCGAGATGATCCTGCAACAACTCGACGTCGGCGGGCTTTTGCACGAAGGAGAAGCCTATGAGGTCGGCGTGCTCGGCGACAAAATCGAGATCGGCGAAATCCTTCGCCGTCAGCGGCGGCAGCCTCAGTTCGGTGGTCGGGAAGTTAAGTCCCTTCTCGGGCTTGAGGCGCTCGCCCTTGGCCCGGGCGCAAAACACCTCGATCTCGGCCACGCCCTTGGTCGCGGAAACGACGCGCGCGCCGATCTTGCCGTCGTTGATCCATAATTGCGCGCCGATTTCGAGCTGATCGATGATTTCGGGAAAGCTCGGCTCGACCGCGATGCGCCCCTCTCGCTGGGCGTCCAGATCGGCCACGAGCACGAGGCGGTCGCCCTTGTGAGCGCGATATTTTAGTGGAGCGCGCAGTTTTTCGACGCGGCACTTGGGGCCGGCGATGTCCATCAGAACGCGGCAGGGCCGGCCGAGCCGCTCCCGCGCGGCGCGGATATTGGCGATCATTCGCGCCCAGGCGTCGGCGTCGTCATGCGCGCAATTGATGCGCGCGCAATCCATTCCGGCTTCCAGCAACCGGGCGGCGAGCTCGGCGTCCGTCGCCGCCTCGGAAGGCAATGTAGCCATCACCCGCGTATGCGGTCCCGCTTGCGCGCGCCCAAAAATGCGCTCGCATTCCTCGTGCAACGCCTCCTGCCCGGCTTGCCTTTGGCCGGGCGGAGGATAGGGCGCGTCCGTCTCGCCGCACAGCCGGCGCAGGCTGGCGGCGACCGAGTCGATCGCGCACTGCACCTTGGCTTCGCCGCGGCCCAGGGAAGAGAGGCCATAGCTCGCCAGCCGCAATTGCAACTCGCTCAAGTCATGTCGGCGCAGGACGACGTAATCGGCGAGATTGAGCACCCGATTTTCAAATGCGTCCGCGGCGGCGTCGCCCAAGGAGTTCCGCGCCCCCCATTTGGCGAGCAGCACGGGCGCCTCGCGCGCGATATCCTCGCGCAAGGCGGTGATTCGGGAAAGCAGGTCTCGCAAATCGCGCTGGGTGTCGTCGATCACCGCTCCGCCATGCATATCGATGCGCCACCGTTTGCCTTCGCGCCAAAATAGCGCTTCTCGGCGCTTTGTCGCGGAGAAATGTGACAGCGTTGTAACAATCAACGCCTTGCCGGGCGTGGCAAATCAGCGCCCTGCGTCGGGCGCGTCGACGCCGGCGCCTTGGCGGCGGGATGCGCGGCGGCGGCTGGGCTTGCGTCATGAGTTCCGTCATAAGGATATAATCGCGGCGGAGCCGGTTGCTTTCACGCTTTTCTTGTTGTTTCAAGGTCTCGCCCGCCCCTCGCCCTCGCGACGCCCTTCGCCTCCCAAGGATGCCACCGAAAATGAATTTTTTCCAACGCTTCACCTTTCTGTTTTCGGCGCCGGTGTTCGACGTCGACGATCTCGAGGGCATGCGCGTCAACGAAATCATCTCGTCGATCGAACGCATGGGCTTTCAGGTGGTGAAGGCGCGACGCCTGGAGGACGCCGAACTCGCCGTCCAGACCGACGCGGCGATTGGCTGCATGGTGGTGGATTGGGGCAAGAAGGGACTCGAGGGCAAGGCGGCGTCGCTCATCAATCTGATGCGCTCGCGCGGCCTGGAAATGCCGATCGTCATTCTGGTGCGCCGCAAGCGTTTCGAGGATATTCCGGTCGAGGTTCTCGACTTCATCGATGGCTACGTGTTTCTCGCCGAGGAGACGCCGGCCTTCATCGCCAAGAATTTGGTCAGCCGCCTCAAGCAATACGCCGAGACGCTGAAAACGCCGTTTTTCGGCGCGCTCGTCGATTACGCCGAGGAAGGCAACCAGCTGTGGACCTGCCCCGGCCATAATGGCGGCATTTTTTACAGCCGCAGTCCGATCGGCCGCATTTTCATGGAGCATCTGGGCGAAGCGATCTTTCGCGACGACCTCGACAATTCGATCCTGGAGCTTGGCGACCTGCTGACCCACGAGGGTCCGGCGCTGGCGGCGCAAAAAGAGGCGGCGACGATCTTTGGCGCCGAAAAAACCTATTTCGTGCTGAACGGGACATCTTCCTCGAACAAAATCGTCCTCTCGAACCTCATCGTCGAGGACGATCTCGTGCTGTTCGACCGCAACAATCACAAGGCGGCACATCACGGCGCCCTGCTGCTCGGCGGCGGCGTGCCGATCTTTCTGCCGACCGATCGCAACGCGCATGGACTGATCGGGCCGATTCGCTTCGACGCCTTCGACGAGGCGGCGATCCGGGCCCGCATCCGCGACAATCCGCTGGTGGTCGACAAGGACGCCTGGCGCAAGGAGCGGCCGTTCCGCGCCGCCGTCATCGAGCAATGCACCTATGACGGGACGATCTACGACGCGCAAACCATCGTCGAGCGGATCGGTCATCTGTGCGATTATATTTTGTTCGACGAGGCCTGGGCCGGCTTCATGAAATTCCATCCGCTCTATGAGCGCCGCTTCGCCATGGGGCTCAAGAATTTGGGGCCGGAGTCGCCCGGCGTTTTCGCGACCCAATCCACGCACAAGCAACTCGCCAGCTTTTCGCAGGCCTCGCAAATTCATGTGCGCGACCGCCACATCGCCGGCCAGCGGCGGCGCGTCGAGCACAAGCGCTTCAACGAAGGCTTCATGCTGCACGCCTCGACCTCGCCGTTTTATCCGCTGTTCGCCTCGCTCGACGTCGGCGCGCAAATGATGAAGGGCCGATCCGGCGAGGTCCTGTGGGACGACACCGTGCGGCTCGGCATTAATCTGCGCAAGAAACTGCGCGCGGTGCGGCGCGAATTCGACGAGAAGGAAAAAGATCCGGCCCGCCGCTGGTTTTTCGATCCCTTCGTGCCGGATCGCGTCTCGATCCCCGATGTCGCCCAACCCGGCGCCTTTCACGATGTCGCCTGGGAGAGCGTCGCGACCGATCAACTGGCGCGCCATTCGAAGTATTGGGAGCTTGCGCCCGGCGCCGCCTGGCACGGCTTCACCCAGGTCGAGCAGGGCTTCGCGATCACCGACCCGTGCAAGCTCACCCTGCTCACGCCGGGATTCGACCGCAAGACCGGCGCCTATGAATCGCACGGCGTTCCCGCGCCGATCGTCGCGCAATATCTGCGCGAAAACCGCGTCGTGCCGGAAAAGAACGACCTCAATTCGCTGCTGTTTCTGCTAACCCCCGGAGTCGAGTCGAGCAAGGCGGGCACGCTGGTCAGCGCGCTCGTCGCCTTCAAGCGTCTCCACGACGAAAACGCCCCGCTCGCCGAGGTCATGCCGGAATTCGTCGCCAAGCGGCCAAAGCGATACAAGGGCGCGCGCCTGCGAGATCTCTGCGCCGACATGCACGCCTTCTTTCGCGAGGCCAATGTCAGCGGCTTGCAAAAGGCCCAGTTTCGCGCCGAGCATCTGCCGGAAATGGTCATGACGCCGCGCGCCGCCGCGCGCCAGCTGGTGCGCAACAATGTCGATTATCTGCCCATCGACGAAATCGAGGGCCGGATCGCCGTCACGCTGTTCGTCATCTATCCGCCGGGCATCGCGACGATCGTGCCGGGCGAGCGCATCTGCGCCAGGGCGCGGCCGATGATCGACTATCTCAAGACCTTCGAGCGCGGCGCCAATATTTTTCCCGGCTTCGAAGCCGAAATCCAGGGTCTTTATCGCGAGGTCGACGGCGCCGGCGCCATTCGTTTCCACACCTATGTCGCCAGGGAATAGCATGACCGACGACATGACCATGGAGGGCGCGCGGCAGGGCGCTCCCGCCGGCGTTATCGTTCGACCGTCGCGGGACGGCGATGTCGCGGCGATGCTGGCGATCTATCTTCACCACATTCGCCACGGGGTCGATCCGTCGCAGCACCACGACATCGATCCGCCCGACGCCGACGATCTGAAGCGTCGGCGCAAGAACATGCAAAAACATAAGCTTCCACATCTCGTCGCCGATCTTGCCGGCACGATCGTCGGCTATGCCTACGCGGTGCCGTTCCGCAAGCGGCCCGCTTACCGCCATGTGGTCAAGCATTCGATTTACGTGCATCCCGAGCACTTGCGTTCGGGCATCGGCCGGCTGCTTCTGCCGGCGTTGATCGACGCCTGCGCCGCGGCGGGATATCGCCAGATGATCGGCTATATCGACGCGACCAACCAGGCCTCGATCCAGCTGCACGAATCCTTTGGATTTCGGCGGGTCGGCTATTTGCCGTCGATTGGCTTCAAATTCGGCCAGTGGACGGATTCCGTGATGATGCAGCGCTCGCTGGGCCTCGGCGACACGGCGCCGCCGGACGCGCGTTAGAGCGGCAGCTCCGCTGCTTTATAACCCGAGCGGATCGACCCTTCGATCGTCGCGGGCAGTCCCGTCGCGGTCCAATCGCCGGCGAGCAGCAGGTTGCGCCATGGCGTCGTGGTGCCGGGACGGTGCGCCTCCTGGGCGGGCGTCGCCGCGAAAGTGGCGCGCTTTTCCTTGACGATCCTGTAAATCGGCAATCGCGGCGGCAGACCGCTCACGGCGGCGACCTCGCTCCAGATGCGCGCCGCGAGATCCTCGGCCGTTTCATCCATCAGCTGGTCGGCGCCGCTGATCGTCACCGACAGCCGATCGTGGAAGCCGAACAGCCATTCGCCGAGCGAGCCCACCATGCCGAGCAGAGGCGGGAAATTGGCGGGCGGCGAAACCTTGTAATGGGCGTTCAGAATGGCCCGAAATTCGTTCGGCGCGACGAGACCCGGCACAAGCTCCGCCGCGCTCCAGGGCGGAACCGCCAGGACCAGCGCGTCGGCCTCGCCAAGCTCGACGCTCTCCTCGCCAAAGTTCAGGCGGCCGGCCCGATCCCCCAAGAATTCGATCCCGCGCAGCCGCGCCCCAAAGCGCGTGTCCACCCCCCGCTCCCGCAGCGTCTTGAGCGCGGGGTCGATAAAGGCCGAGCCAAGCCCGTCCCGCGCCACCATTGGCCGGCACGCGGCGCCGCCGGCGGCCAACGTCTCGCGCAGCACCGCGCCGGCGAGCGTGGCGCTGGCCTCGCGCGGGTCGGTGTTGAGCGCCGAGAGCAGCACCGGCCCCCAAAGCCGCTCGTAAAGCGGCCCGGAGCAGTCCATCGTCTCGCCGATGGTCGCGCCTTGCTTGGCGAACAATAGTTTCGCGGCGCCAAGATAATCGGCCGGTTTCGAGCCGGGAACGCGCCGCGCGGGCGCGAAAATCCACCAGGGGAGGCGCGAGGCGTTGGGCCGCAACCGCCAGCGCGCGCCATCGCGCAAATCGACGAAATCGAACGCGCATTGCTCCGGCCCGACCAGGGCGTCGCCGGCGCCGATGCGCGCCAGATAATCGCGCGCCGCCCGATTGCCCGAGAGCAGCAGATGATTGCCGTTGTCGATGGTGAGTTCGAGCGTCGCGTCGTAATAGGAGCGGCAGCGGCCGCCCGCCATGCGCGCCGCCTCGTAAAGCGCGACGCGGCGACCGGCTTGCGCCAGCTTGACCGCGCAGGACAGGCCGGCGAGGCCGGCGCCGACGACATGCGTGACGCCGCTCATGCGAAGGCGTAGCGCAGCAGCGCCAGCACGATCTTGAGTTTCGAAGCCTGGACTTTTTCGCGTGGCGGCGCGAAGCCCCGCGCGCACAGCCGATCGAGGATCGAGCGATAGGCGGCGGCCATCAGCGCCGGCGCCTTCACCGCGCGCGCCGGGCTCGCGGCCAGAAGCAAGTCGGACGCCTCGAAATGCTTGCGGGCGGCTTGCGCGACCTCGTCGCAAGCGCGTCCAAGGCCCTCATGCGCCAAAACGGCCTTGGGCGTGAAATCCGTGATGCCCGCCGCCAGCAGCGCCTCGCGCGGCAGATAAAGCCGGCCGCGCTCGGCGTCCTCGTCGAGATCGCGCAGGATATTGGTGAGTTGCAGGGCGCGTCCGAGATGATGGGCCAGCAGCCGCGCGTCCTCCGGCAGCTTGCCCGGCGGCGTGGTTTCATCGACGAGGCCGAAGGCGCGGATGGAGAGCCGTCCCACCGCGCTCGCCACATTGTCGCAATAGCGGTCGAGCGTCGCCCAATCGGGCGCGCTGATATCCGCGTCGACATCCATCGCCATGCCATCGATCACCGCGTCGAAATCGGCGCGCTCCAGCCCATAGCGGCGCACCGGCTCGGCGAGCAGCGCGCAGCGCTGGCGCACCCGCCCGACGTAGAGCTCGTCGAGATCATGGCGCCACTCGTCGAGCTGTCGGCGCCGCGCGTCGCGGTCGCCCTCCTCGTCGGCGATGTCGTCGACGGCGCGGCAAAAGGCGTAAATCGCGAACATCGCGTCGCGGCGCGCCGGCTCCAGCACGCGCATCGCAAGGTAAAACGAGCTTTTTTTCGCGGTCAGGCGGGAGAGACCCGCCGGCGCCGCGTTCTCGGCCGCGCTCATGGCGCCCCTCCCGTCGCCCGGCGGCGACCAAGCGACGAGCCCAGCCGCGAACCCAGCCGGCGCAGCAGGGCGGCTCCGGCCCCAAGCGCGCTAAGACCCAGGAATTGCGCCTTGCCGGCGTGAACCCTCTCGCTCAGCGGATCGGCCACGATAAGCCGCCGCGTCAGCATTTCCGCGAGACTTTGGATCGCGCCGACCTCCATGGCGAGGCGCGCGTCGCCGATTTGATCGGCGAACGGGCGCGATCGCGCCAGCAGCTCGCCGGTTCGCGTCGCCAGCGCCTTCAGCGCGGCGCGCAGCGGCTCGGGCGCCTTGGGCAGGGCCAGCATCTCGACGTTCGCGCCAAGCGCGTTCAGCGTGTCCAGCGGCAGATAGACCCGGTCGAGATCGCGGTAGTCCTTGCCGCAATCCTGCAAGTGATTGATGATCTGCAAGGCCGCGCACAGCGCGTCATTGGCCGCCCAGGTCGCCTCGGCGCTTTCGCCGTGAACATCCAGCACGAAGCGCCCGACCGGCATCGCGGAATAGCGGCAATAATCGATGAGGTCGTCCCAATCCTTGTAGCGCGATTGCGTCACGTCGCGGCGAAAGGCGGTCACGAGATCGCGCGCGTGCTGGACGCCGAGCCCCCGCTCCCGCGCTATCTCGCGCAGCCGCGCCGCGACCGGCTCGTCCGGACCCTGGCCGAGCAGCGCCGCCTCCAGCCGATCGAGCATCGCGAGCTTTCGCGCGGCGTCCAGCGTCGGGTGGTCGGCGATATCGTCGGCGGCGCGCACGAAATCGTAAAAGGCGAGAATCGGCGCGCGGCGACGCGGCGCGATCAGCACCGACGCCACGGGGAAATTTTCGTCCCCGTGCGACTTGCCCGAGGCCGCCTGTTCAATCTCCATCGCGCCGGCCTCGCTCATCGCCCAACCTTCCGCCCGATCGATCGAGCTTGCCCCGCAAAACACGTCAAGGCGCCTGATAACGGCCCTTCCAGGCGCCGCCGCGCCCGAGAACATGCTGGCGCGCCAATTCCAGGGTGAACCACGTATAACAGGCCGCGACCAGGGGCAAGGCGAGCGCCCGCGCCCGCGACAGCCCGTAAAAGCGCAGCGAGGGCATATAGGACTGAACCATCAGCAGATAGGCGACCAGCGCCGCGTCGCGCGCCAACCCTTCGCCAAACAGCGCGATCAGCGGCGGCGCGAGATAGACGACGATCATGCCGAGAACAGCGCCGAGCAGCCGCCACGGCGAATAGCCAAGCTGCGCATAGGCCGAGCGTGTCACCATGCGCTCCATGTCGCGAACGCCGGGATAGGGCCGCAGGCTGCGCGCCGCGCCCGTCAGTCCCAGCCAGATCGGCCCCTGGGATTTCATCAAGGCGCCGAGCGCGCAATCGTCGATCAGCGCGCCGCGAATGGCCGCGAGCCCGCCCGCCCGCGCCAGCGCCTCGGGCCTGACCAGCATCACCCCGCCGGCGGCGGCGGCGGTCGCGCTGTTGGGGTCGTTCACCCGCGCGAAGGGATAGAGCATCTGAAAGAAAAACACGAAGGCCGGGACAAACCAGCGCTCCGCCGCGCTTTCGCATCGCAGCTTGACCATCAGCGACGCCAGCACGGTGTTCTTGGCCAGGGCGCCGGTCGCCAGCCGCTCCAGCGCGCCGGGGTCGAAGGCGATGTCGGCGTCGCAAAACAGCACGAAATCCGGGGCCTTGGCGAGCCCCCGGACATGATCGAAGCCGCGTTGCATGGCCGCCAGCTTGCCGGTCCAGCCCGGGCCGGGGCCGTCGGCGGTCAGCACGGTCAGGCGGTCGGTGCCGTTTCTCGCGGCGGCGCGGGCTTTCGCCGCCTCGGCGGTGCCGTCCGTGCTTTGATCGTCGACCAGCACGATGTCGAGCCGCCCGGAAAATTCTTGGGCCAGCAGCGACGAAAGACATTCGGCGATCACCTCCGCCTCGTCGCGCGCCGGAATGATGGCGGTCACGCTTATGTCCTTGGGCGCCGGCGCGCCGGGCGGCGCGAAACAGTCGTCGCGTTCGGCGAGCCGCCAGAAGCCGCCGTGAAAAGCAATGAGATAGAGCCAGACGGCGAGGCCGGCGATGGCGAGGAGCGTGAGAATCATGCGGGAGTCGCGGGGTTTGGGGTGGGGCGGAGCTAAGTTTTACCCGAACCGGATATTCATCACGATCAAAAAAGCGCGAGCGCTTCTTATCTCCCACGCGCGTCATGGCCGGGCTTGTCCCGGCCATGACGTCCGGGTGGTCGGAAAATGGTGGGACGTGATTTTTGTTCGACCGTGATAATCCAAATGGCGCGCCGAAACCCTATTGCCGCCGACTTGCGCCCGCCGAAAACCGGGCGATGTTGCCTTTTTCGGGCAAAGACCGCTATTCCACATCCTCCGACCGGCCCGGAGACGCGCGGCGAATGGACAGATCACCCGCCTTGACGGCGCCCGCCCTCGCCAGGGCGGGTAAAAAACCATGAGCGAAACCAAAAGGCCGGATTCTCCCGACCGCGGCCCCCTCGATCTCGACCCGGTGGATTGGGAGGCGTTCCGCGCGCGGGCGCATGGCGCGCTCGACGCGATGATCGACCATATTCGCGATGTGCGCGAACGCCCGGTCTGGCGTCCGGCGAGCGAGGAGGCCAAGGCCTTTTTTCGCCGCCCGCCGCCGCTGAAGGGCCAGGATTTCGTAAAAACGCTGGCCGAATTCGACCGCTACATCAAGCCTTACGCCATCGGCAACGGCCATCCGCTGTTCATGGGCTGGGTGCAGGGCGCGGGCACCCCGGTCGGCATGATTGGCGAGATGCTGGCGGCCGGGCTCGACTCCAATTGCGGCGGCCGCGACCATATCGCGCTCGACGTCGAGCGCCAGATCGCGCTGTGGATGGCCCGGGCCTTCGGCTTTCCGGACGAGGCCTCCGGTATTTT
This sequence comes from uncultured Alphaproteobacteria bacterium, assembly GCA_963699455.1. Classification (GTDB taxonomy): domain Bacteria; phylum Pseudomonadota; class Alphaproteobacteria; order Rhizobiales; family Beijerinckiaceae; genus Methylocystis. Next base: position 1,289,664 of record CAVOTY010000008.1, read on the forward strand.
CGTCACCGGCGCGTCGATGGCCAATTTCCTGTCGCTGCTGGTCGCCCGCGAACGCGCCGCCGGCGGCCGCAACGTGCGACTCAACGGCCTCAACGCGCTGGATTCGATGCTGGTGGCCTACGCCTCGCGCGAGGTGCACCAATGCGTGCGCCAGGCGATGGAGCTGTCCGGGCTCGGCGCGCGGCATTTGCGCCTGATTCCGTCCGACGAGCGCCGCGCCATGCGCGTCGACAACCTCGTCCACGCCATCGCCGCCGACCGCGCGGCGGGCTTCACGCCGTTCCTCGTCGTCGGCACCGCCGGCACGGTCGACACCGGCGCCGTCGACGATCTCGACGCGCTGGCCGACGTGGCCCGGGAGGAGGACGTCTGGTTCCACGTGGACGGGGCGTTTGGCGCGCTGGCGGCGCTGTCGCCGGCGCTAAAGCCCATGGTGAAGGGGCTGGAGCGGGCCGACAGCATCGCCTTCGATTTCCACAAATGGCTGCATGTGCCCTATGACGCCGGCTTCTTTCTGGTGCGCGATCCAGAGATGCATAAGCGCGCCTTCAAGGCCGACGCCGCCTATCTGTCGCGCGCGCCGCGCGGGCTCGCCGCCGGGGAAACCTGGCCCTGCGATCTCGGCCCGGATCTTTCCCGCGGCTTTCGCGCGCTAAAAACCTGGTTCACCATCGAGACCTTCGGGACCGAGCTGCTCGGCGCCTGCATCGAGCAGACCTGCCGCATGGCGCGCCGGCTGGAAAAGGCCATCGAGGCGTCCGAAAACTTCGTCATGCGCGCCCCGGTGACGCTCAACGTCGTCTGTTTCGCGGTCGCCGACGATCCCGACGGCGCGCTGGCGCGCGAAATCGTCATGGACATGCACGAGAGCGGCGAGGCGGCGCCGTCGCTGACCATCCTCGACGGCGCGCCGGCGATCCGCGCGGCGATCATCAACCACCGCACCCACGAGGCCGACATCGACAAATTCGCGGCGCTGCTGGAGACGATGCTGCGGCGGGCGCGGCGCGAGCCGCACGCCGCCGGGCCCATCGAGGAAGCGCCCAAGGGGCCGGGCCGCACGCGGCTGTCGCAGGATTGACGGGAGCGCCGGATGTATCGACCCGCCTGCCATCGCGAGGATGATCTCTTCAGGCAGCACGCGCTGATCGAACTCCAATCCGCTGGGCCTGCTGGTGACGCACGGCGCGGCGGGGCTCACCGCCAACTCCGTCCCGTTCCGCCTCCACGCCGCGCCGCCTGGGCTTGGCGTGTTGCGGGCGCATGTGGCGCGGGCCAATCCGTTCTGGCGCGACGCCGCCGGCCTCGCCGAGGCGCTCGTCGTGTTCCGGGGCGTCGACGCTTACATCTCGCCCTCCTGGTACGCGACGAAGCGCGAGACCGGCAAGGTCGTGCCGACCTGGAACTACACGGCGGTTCATGCTTACGGCGCCGTTCGCGTGATCGACGATCGCGACTGGTTGCGGCGGCAAATCGACGATTTGACCGCGGCGCATGAATCCGGCCGTCCGGCTCCCTGGTCGGTCGACGACGCGCCGGCCGGATTCATCGACGACATGCTGGCCGGCGTCGTCGGGATCGAGATCGAGATTTCACGCATCGAGGGCAAGTGGAAGGTCGGCCAGAACCGCTCCGACGCGGATCGGGCCGGCGTCGCCGCAGGTCTGCGCGCCATCGGCGGCGACGCCTCGCTGGCCATGGCCGACCTGGTCGAAAGCGCCCGCGAGCCGCGCGAAGCTTGAACGCCGCCCCCCGCGTGTAAATCACCTTGCGGTGGCGTCATTGTTGCTTCATGAAGGGAGATTGAGCCAACCGCCGCGAAACGCGTCGCGGCGGCGGCGCGAATTTTTGACGAAGCGGGAGCGGCCATTGATTGGGAGGGATCAGCCCTTCGTCGGCGAGGGGGTGGTGGACACCGCGCGGCCCATGCTGCTCGGGGCCGCGCCCGGCGCCGCGGCGCCCCCATTCAACCCGTCGACGCCCTGCGCGAAGGTCGGCGCCCGGGATGGCGAACATCTTTACGCCGCGCTCGACCTTGGCACGAACAACTGTCGCCTGCTGATCGCGCGGCCCGAGCGGCGGCCGCGCCGGCGCGCTGGCGAGATGCTGCGCGTCGTCGACGCCTTCTCCCGCATCGTTCGGCTGGGCGAGGGCCTTGGCCGCAACGGCCGCATCAGCGAGGAGGCGATCGACCGCACGCTCAAGGCGCTGGAAATTTGCCGCGACAAAATGCACGCGCGCGGCGTCACGCGGGCGCGACTCGTCGCGACGCAGGCCTGCCGCGGCGCCAGCAACGGCGACGAATTCACCGCCCGCGTGCGCGACCACACCGGCCTGGAGCTGGAGATCATCGACCGCGAGACCGAGGCGCGCTTCGCCGCGCGCGGCTGCGGTTCGCTGGTCGACCGGGAGTCGGCGAGCGTGCTGCTGTTCGACATCGGCGGCGGCTCGACAGAACTCGTGTGGCTCGCCCGCCCGCGGGGCGCGGGGCGCGGCGCCATGGAGCTGTGCGACTGGACATCGCTGGAGCTTGGCGTCGTCACCCTCTCGGAGCATTTCGGCGGCGCCCATGTGAGCGCCGACACCTTCGCGGCGATGACGGACTTCGCCCGCGACGCGCTCGCGCCCTTCGCGCGGGCGATGGCCCATCATCCCCGCTGCGCGCGATTCCATCTGCTGGGCACCTCCGGCACGGTCACCACCCTCGCCGGCGTCCACCTTGGCCTGGAGCGTTACGATCGATGGCGCGTCGATGGGCTGTGGATGTCCAACGACGAGGCGACCCGGGCGATCACGCGGCTGCGCGAGATGGATTTTCACGAACGCGTCGCCAATGGCTGCATCGGCCCGCAACGCGCCGATCTGGTGCTGGCGGGCTGCGCGATCTTCGAGGCGATCCGCGAGGTTTTCCCGGCCGAACGCACCCGCATCGCCGACCGCGGGCTGCGCGAGGGCATGCTGCTGGAGCTCATGGAAGCCGACGGCGCGTTGCCGCGCTCCGAGCGCGTCTAAAGCCGGTTTCGCGAAAACCCACCTGGCAAGGCGAGGGCGGGCCAGCGGGCTTTTGCTCGATTCAGCGTCGATTTGTCGCCGAGCGCGGGCGGGCTGGACTATCGTGTTCAGCGAGGCGGGCCGCGCCGCTTGATTTTTTCATGGCGATAATCCATTGCATGGATCGTACACTTAGCCTTCTCGCGGGGCGGCGCGAAATTCGTTTTGGCCATTTAAAATGAACCGCGCGATTGCGACGATCAATGTGCAATGGTGTGAAGCAACATGACGGACTTCTCTTATCAAATTCATCTCGAAAAAACGATCGACAACTTCACGGCGCATTCTGGAACGATCCGGTTTTACAGCTTCGTGAAGGCGATCATGCTGCGCAACGATGTCAAAACCGTGCTTGATTTTGGCGCGGGCCGCGGCGCTCTCCACGTGGATTGTCCGTCGATTTACGCGCGTCATCTCGTGGACATGCGAACGACTGGCGCGAAGGTCACCGCCGCCGACCTCGACGACGCCGTGCTGTCCCATTCGGCCTCGGACGAGCAAGTCGTGCTCAAGCCCAACGCGCCCTTGCCATTCGAGGACGGCGCCTTCGACCTCATTGTTTCCGACAACACCTTCGAGCACATCGAGGATCCCGCGGCGGTCGCCAGCGAGCTATTGCGCGTGCTAAAGCCCGGCGGCTATATTTGCGCGCGAACCCCGAACACATTGGGTTATGTGCGATTCTTCGCGACTCTCGCGCCCAACCGCCTGCACCGCCTGCTGCTGAAATGGATCGAACCCGAGCGCCAGGCGGATGACGTCTTTCCAACCTTTTATCGGTTGAACAGCCCGGCGCAGGCCAAGAAAGTCTTCCAGGGAAATCCGGTCTATCACTATTACGACAGCGCCGAGCCAGCCTATTTCTTTGGAAGCCTGCTGATGTACAGATTTTTCCTGGTGCTCCACAAGGTGTTGCCTTCGCGTTTCTCCACGGCGATATGCCTGTTCGTCCACAAGCAATAGGCGGCGTCGGCCCCGCGCGCGCCTGCAGCCCGGCTCATTTTACCCAAGGCGGCGCGGGCCGAGCGAAATCTTGCGCTCCAAACAGGCAATTCAACTCGCCACTTGAAACCCGCGCACTCGACGAATGCATTGCAAACGGCCACAATGTCGCGAAAATCGCGCCGATTCGGGCGATGGGCTTGGATGAAATCTGACCGGCATGGACGACGAACTGCATCGGCCCCTGGGGCAAGACTCCCGGGTCCAAGACCACTCCCTCGGCCCAAGCCACGCCTTGGGCCAAAACTCCGGATCGGCTTCTCGCGGCGCGCCGAGCGCGGCCCTGTCGCGTCGGCGCCGGTTGATGCTGGGCGCGGCGGTGATCGCGGCGGGCGCCGGGGCGCTGGCGTTTTCGGCGCGCGATCCGCTCAACTGGAGTCTTGGCGGCCGACCTTTCGCCGTCGCCCGCATCGAGCCCTATAAGGCGCCGCCGGAGCCGCCGCCGCAACCACCGCGGACCAACGCCGGCGTCGCGACGCCGCCCGCCGACGCGCCGCCGCCCGACGCCGCCGCCGCGGCGAACGGCCGCGACAATATTTTGACGCTGAATGATCTGGACCGGCAATCGGGCGTCAAGGTCACGCGCAACGGGGCCAGCGGCGCGGGTCCGATCATCATTCAGGTCGAGACGTCGTCCGGCGTGCGGCTGCCGCCGGCGCCCGACCGCCGGGTCGCCGAAAAATCCCGCTTCGGCCTGTTGCCGCGCATCGGCGCCGGCGGCGAGCGCCCGATGGAGGTTTATTCGCGTCCCTTCGTGACCTCGGCGGCGCTAAAGGCCAACGCGCCGAAAATCGCGCTGGTGATCGGCGGAGTCGGGCTCAACCCGCGAACGACCGAAGCGGCGATCGCCGATCTGCCGGAGGCGGTGACGCTCGCCTTCGCGCCCTACGGCGAGACCATCGCCGCCGACGGCGCGCGGGCGCGGGCGCGGGGCCATGAGACATTGCTGCAGGCGCCGATGGAGCCCTTCGACTATCCGCAAAACAATCCGGGCCCGCACACGCTGCGCGTCGACGCCGCCGATCTCGACGATCTCCACTGGCTGATGGGCCGCTTCACCGGCTACGCCGGAATCATGAATTTCATGGGCGGACGCTTCACCGCCGACGAAAAGGCGCTGTCGCCGGCGCTCGCCGACATCGCCCAGCGCGGCCTGTTCTTTCTCGACGACGGGGCGGCGCCGCAATCCCTCGTCGTGTCGCTGGCGCCGCGATTGGCGTTGCCGGCGGCGCGCGTCGACGTCATTCTCGACGCGCGGGGAACGCCACAATCCCTCGAGGCGGCGCTGGCCCAACTGGAGGCGGCGGCGCGGCAAAATGGCGCGGCCATCGGTTTCGCCAACGCCAAGCCCGCCACGATCGCCCGGCTGGCGCGCTTCGCCCGCGACGCCGAACGGCGCGGCGTGGCTATCGCGCCGGTTTCCGCGACCCTGGCGCCCGGCGGCGCGACGGCCCCCGCCATCGGAGCGGGCAAATGACCCAGCGTCTCTACCGGCGTTGCGTCGGCGTCATGCTGCTCAACCACGCCGGACTCGCCTTCATCGGGCGTCGCCGACCGAAGGGCTCGCACGACATCGTCAACGCGCGTTTCGAATGGCAGATGCCGCAGGGCGGCATAGACGAGGGCGAGGAGCCGGCCGCCGCCGCGCTGCGCGAACTTTACGAAGAGACCAATGTGCGCGGCGTCGCGCCGCTGGCCGAAATCGAGCCCTGGCTGAGCTACGATCTGCCGCCGGACTCGATTAGCCGGTGGAAGGGCAAGTATGTCGGCCAGACGCAAAAATGGTTCGCGATGCGTTTCACGGGGCAGGACAGTGAAATCGACATCGCCCATCCCGCCGGCGGCGCCCATCAGCCCGAATTCGACGAATGGCGTTGGGAGCGGCCGGAACGGCTGCCGGAACTGATCGTCCCGTTCAAGCGGGCGGTCTACGAGCGGGTCGTGCGCGAATTTGCGCATGTGAGCACGCAAATCGGGTGAAAATGCGCGAAAATGCGCGCTAGATCGGCAGGGGAACCCGACCCCGGTGGATCGCCTCGGCGAGCGGCGTGAAGCCGCCGTCCGGATTGTGCAAAACCAGCGGCGCGCAAAGCCTTAGCGGCGCCTTCGACCCCTTGACGCCCCGCAACACGATGCGGCCCGCCGGCTCGCCCTCGCGCGGCGCGACCGGCAAAACCGCGATCCCGCCCGTCGCTTGCATGGCCACGAGACACTCGGCGAGCGCGTCGGCCCGATGGATCATAACAAGAACGCCGGCCGGCGCCAAGAGCGCCAGGCAGGCGCGGGTCCAGTCCATCAGCGGGGCCGCGCCGACATGGGCCATCGCCTTGCGAGGATCTGGAGACGCGCGGACGCTACCGCGTTGAAAAAACGGCGGATTGGTCAGGACGACCCGCGCGCCCTCGGGGGTCAGTCCGGCGGCGCGTCGTGACTTCGGGTCGAGAAGGTCGGCCTCGAAAACGCGCGCCCGCTCGCCCAAGCCATTACGAACGATGTTTTCGCGGGCCAGTTCACAAGTGGGAAGATCCAGTTCTATCAATCCGATATGCGCGGCGGGGGCCAGCCGCGCGGCGCAAAGGCCGACGGCGCCCGCGCCCGCGCCCGCGTCGAGCAGCAGACCGCTGGCGTCGCGCGGCGTCGCGGCCGCCAGCAGCGCCGCGTCGGTGCCGGAACGGTGGCCGTCGTCGTCCTGCGCCAGAATCAGGCGTCCGTCCAGAAAGCCGCCAACCCGTTGCGCCATCGCGATACACACCCAAAATTCGCCGCCGGGCGAGGCGGCATGATCCGCGACTTGCCGCCCGCGGCGCAAAGCTTTAAGTTCCGCACGCTAAAAAAGGCAGTGCGTTGTAAGACCGCAGGGGGCTCCGTGGGTATCGTCATTCCGCTCGAAGACAGAGAAAAGAATCCCGCCGCGGGCCTCGACAACCTATTGGAGCTTATCCGTCCCGACCTCGATCGCACCAACCAGCTCATTCTTCAGCGGATGGGCTCGGATGTCACGACGATACCCGAGGTCGCGAATCATTTGATTTCGGCGGGCGGCAAAAGGCTGCGGCCGATGCTGGTGCTCGCCACCGCCGGCATGTGCGGCTACAAGGGCGACGGCCACCTCAAATTCGCCGCGGGCATTGAATTCATGCACACGGCGACCCTGCTGCACGATGACGTGGTCGACGAAAGCGACATGCGCCGCGGCAAGATCGCGGCGCGGATGCTGTGGGGCAACGAAACCTGCGTGCTGGTTGGCGATTTCCTGCTCGGCCACGCCTTTAAAATGATGGTCGAGCCTGGCGTGCTGCCCTGCCTGACCGTGGTGTCGAGCGCCGCGGCGATCATCGCCGAAGGCGAAATCCTGCAGCTCAACGCGGCCAAGGACACGCAAACCACCGAGGACGCCTACATGGGCGTCATCCGCCGCAAGACCGCGGAACTGTTCGCGGCCGCCGCGGAAGTCGGCGTCATGCTGGCGGGCCGGCCCAAGGCCGACGAGGCCGCCGCGCGCAGCTACGGCATGAATCTCGGCGTCGCCTTCCAGTTGATCGACGACGCCCTGGATTACGGCGGCTCGTCGGCCAAGCTCGGCAAGAATGTCGGCGACGATTTCCGCGAGGGCAAGATCACCCTGCCGGTCGTGCTGGCCTTTCGGCGCGGCAATGAGCAAGAGCGCGAATTCTGGCGCCGCACCCTGGAAAAGGGCGAGATCGCCGACGGCGACGTCGAGACCGCCTGCGCGCTGATGAAAAAGCACAAGGCGCTCGACGACACCATCGAACGCGCGACGCACTATGGCGCCATCGCCCGCGACGCGATGGAGATTTTTCCAGCCTCGCCCTGGAAAAGCGCGCTGCTGGAAGTGGTCGATTTCTGCATCGAGCGGGTTTACTGAGGTCTTCGACCAAAGCGGAAGCGCGCCCTTCCGACTTCTCGGGCGCGCGTCGTTCGCGACGGAACCGTGCCGCGCTCGCGATCCCGGCTCTTCGCGGCAACTCGCCCCGGTTGGGCCGGGCGGCGCGGGTTCCGCGAAAGGGCGACCGGGTCTAGACAAAACGGTGTTGGCGAAGCCGCGCCAGACACGAAAGCGGCCCATCCATGAGCACGAGGCCGCCAGCATTTTCACGTTTCAAGAGACGTGAAAATGTTTCCGCGGCGACCGCCGGGTTCAGATCCCCATGGGTTTCGCGGCAAGCGGAATTTTCATCGCCCGTTCGATGGCGCCGAGCGCGCCGCGCTTTTCCCTGGGAATGTCGCGCGTTTGCGACAGGGAGAGGAATTCCGAATTCTTGTGCGGGCAGGCGCCGCCGCCATGGAACACGCGCAAGCCGTTGGTGGTCATGACGCTATCGCCGGGATGCAAGGTGGCGTCGAGCATGATCGCGTCGGCGGGCGCGGGATCGCCGCCCAGCGGCCGGCCCGATTGGCACAGGCCGGCGTCGGCGTTCTGAATCGTCCCGAGGGCGACCTTGGACGGCTTTGTTTCCGTCGCCGCGGCCTTGCTCCCTTGATCCGCGGCTTGCGCGAGCAGCTTTTTGCGGGCCGACCCGCTATTTTTCGCGAGGCGCCGCCGTTGCGGCTCGTTCGAGCTCCAATCGGAGTGGCGCTTGCCGCGGCTCGGCGCCGAAAGGGCGTCGTCGGCGAACCGCCTCTCGTGGACTCTATCGCGGGCGGTCGCATGGCGCGGCGCGTCCATGTAGGAAAGCTCCGGTTCCCACCGCGACGCGGAGCGCGCATGGCCGAAACGCGCGCGGCCGCCATGCCGCGAGAACTCCTCGGATCGCGCCGCGTGGCGACGCCACTCGCGCGATTCCTGGCGACGGGCGGAGTCGCGGCTCGCGCGATGCGGGGGGCGGCCGCCCTCGCTCGGGTCATGGCGCGGCGCGGACTGCCGCGGTTGCTCGCTCGATCCGAACAACTCCTCGAAAAACCCGGCCTTGGCGGTCGTGGTCGCCATATCGACGCACAGCAAGGCGCAAAAAGTCAGGGCGAAGGTCGCGACGACCAGAATGTCGCGGCGCCGCGAAAAGCGACTGGCGGTCAATGAATTCGAGCGAGCGGCTATCCGCATACTAGTTCCTCCAACCAATCAAACTGTGCCGCTTTAGTCCACATTTCGAAAGGTCGAGTCAATACTTCGTTTGCCTTTTCCAAACGTTTCGAGGAAGCTCGTAAACGATCACGGTTATTATAACGGCGCGATGACTCGAGGGCGTGGATCGGCTCCAAAGCGGGTGCGAGAAACTTCTTGATCTGGGCGCGATTTAGCGTCGCGACGCCGACCCTCGCCGGGGTCGTGGCCGGTCATTGCGAGGCGCGCCGACGATGCAAGCTAAAAGCGGGACGATTGACGAGTTCGGCGCGCTGACGATCGCGCTCGATCGGGCGGGGCGCGCCGGCGGCCCATTGAGCGGGCTGGACTTCGTCGTCAAGGAAAACATCGACGTCGCGGGCCTCGTGTCTTGCAACGGCGAGCCCGCCTTCGCCGCGAGCCACGCGGCGGCCGGACTGGACGCGCCGACCGTCGACCGCCTGCTGGCTGGCGGCGCGAGGCTTGTCGGCAAGGCGCACATGGACGAAATGGCCTACAGCCTGCTGGGCGCCAATCATCATCTGGGAACGCCGATCAATCCCGCCGCGCGCGATCGTCATCCCGGGGGGTCGTCCTCGGGCTCGGCCGTCGCCGTCGCGGCGGGGCTGGCGGATTTCGCGCTGGGCACGGACACCGCCGGCTCCTGCCGCGCGCCGGCGTCGTTTTGCGGAATTTTCGGCTTTCGCCCCTCGCATGGCGCGATCTCGACGAATGGCGTCGTCCCGCTGGCCCCTTCCCTCGACGTCATCGGCTGGTTGGCGCGCGACGCCGCGACGCTGCGACGGGTCGGCGCGGCGCTGCTGCCCGACGATCTCGACGCGGCCCCCTTCGCGCGCGCCCTTACGCCGCGCGAAGCCTTCGTCGACTGCCCCGCGCTGGAAGCCGGCGCGTCGCGGGGCGCCATCGCCGCCCTGCTCGAAGGCTTTTCCACCGAGGAAGTCGCGCTTGGCGAGGATTTTCTCTCGGGCATGCAGGGCCATTTCCGCGATCTTCAGGCTTTCGAGGCGCGCCAATCGCACGGCGCCTGGATCGAGACCGTCCGGCCGGAATTTGGCCCTGGGATCGCCGAGCGTTTCGCCCATGCGGCGAGCGTGACGGCGGAGCGAAACCGGGCGGCGGAGGAATTTCGGCGCCGGGCGCGCGAAAAGATCGAGAATCTGCTCGGCGCGGACGGTTTTTTCGCGCTGCCGACCACGCCGTTTTTCGCGCCGCCGCTCGACGCCGGCGATGAAGAGCTCGCGACGAAGCGCAACCAGATGGTGCGGCTGTTCCAGATCGCCAGTTTTTTCGGGCTGCCGCAGGTGAGCCTGCCGTTCGAGACTCTGGCGGCGCCGCTTGGCGTTTCGCTGATCGGGCGGCGCTGGACGGACCGGGCGCTGCTGGCGCTCGCCGCGCGGCTGGCGCCCCGATTATCGGCACAGGACGACGCAGGCGGCGATGAAGGCCTCGCCGTTTAGGTCGAGCCGGCGCCAGCCGCGCGCCGCGACGGCGGGCGCGGCTTTCTCGTCGAATATCGTGAAATCCAAACCGATCGCGAATTCAGCCGGCTCGCGCGAAAATCCCAGGCCAAGCGCCTTGAGATAGGCCTCCTTGGCGGTCCACAGCCGCAAAAAGGCGTCGCGCCGCGCCGCGCCCCGAAAATTCGCCAGCGCGTCGCGTTCTCCACGATGCAGCAGGCTCCAGGGCGGCTCCATGTCGCGCAGCGGCTCGATGTCGACGCCGATCGGCGAGGGGGCCATCGCGACGGCGCAAAAATTTTCGCGGCCGGAAACCGAGATTTCGAGCGGGCTTTTGGGCGCCAGCAGCAGCGGCGCGCCCGAGGCCGCATGGCCGATGTCGACCCGTTGCGGCGAAACGCCGAGCCGGGCCGCGACGGCGCGACGCGTCGCGGCCCGGCGGCGCAGGAAACCCGCGCGCATGGGATCGCGCGGCGGGGCCTCGGCGAGATCGCGCGGCGTTGGCGGAAAGTCGTCCTCCCCCAAGGCGAGCGTCACGACGGCGACGCCCGCGCCAGGATCGCGAAAATCGTCGCGCCAGCAAATCACCGGCCGGCCCCGCGGCCCACGTACGCTTTGATGCGCTCCGCCAGACGCTCGCGCACGTCGCGATAGGCGTCGAGCATCGCCTCGCGCGACCCTTGCGCGGCGGTGGGGTCGGGCGTTGGCCAATAAATCACCTCGACCGCCATTGTTCGGGTGAATTCCAGCGCGCGATGATGCGCCTCCGGCGACAGGGTGACGATCACATCGAAATTGGAGTCTTCGAGCTCCTCGAAGGTATGCGGCTTGTGGCGCGTGAGGTCGATGCCGATCTCCTCCATCGCCGCCATGGCGAAGCCGTTCGGCTCCCCGCTTTTTAGCCCGGCGGAGGCGAAATAGATTTCGCGCCCGAAATAGTGGCGGGCGAGCGCCTCGGCCATCGGCGAGCGCACGGTGTTGAGCGTGCAGGCGAACAAAATGGATTGCGGGCGCGCCCTCGGCGGTCCGGGCGGCTCCGTCTCGAGCTCCGCCGGCATGATCAGCCCTTCCAGTGCAGGGCCGTGACCAGCGTGAAAATGCGGCGCGCGGTGTCCGCGTCGACGTCGATCTTGCCCTTCAGCCGTTCGAGCAGCAGCTGCGCGCCTTCGTTGTGCAGTCCGCGCCGCCCCATGTCGATCGCTTCGATCCGGCTGGGCGTCGCGTGGCGGATCGCGGCGTAATAGGTCTCGCAGATCATGAAATAATCCTTGAGAATGCGTTTGAACGGCGTCAGCGACAGAATATGGGTCACGACGCTGTTGCCGTGCTCGTCGCGAACTGCGAGGGAGAGCTTGGCGTCGAGCAAGGCGATGGTCAGGGCGTAGGGGCCGCCGTCATGGCCGACGACGCTGAAATTATTGTCCTCTATCAAATCGTAGATGGCGATGGCGCGCTCATGCTCCTGGTCGGCGGAGCCGCGCCCGATCGAATTTTCGTCGAGCGTGACCCGCGCCAGCCGCTTTTGCGCGCCCCCGTCCAATGCTAGGCTCCGAGCGAATTGAGACGGATCGACACGGAGCGCGCGTGCGCCGTCGAGTCCCTCGGCCTCGCCCAGCGTCACGGCGGCGGCGCCGATGGCGCGCAGCGAGCCCGCGTCGCATTTCAGGATCGACGTGCGCTTGACGAAATCGAGCACGCCGAGCCCGGACGAAAACCGCGCCGAGCGGGCGGTCGGCAGCACATGGTTGGAGCCGCCGACGTAATCGCCGATCGCCTCCGGCGTATAGGCGCCGATGAAGATCGCCCCGGCGTTTTTCACGCGCGCGGCGAGCGCCTCGGCGTCCTCGCCGATGATTTCAAGATGTTCGGCGGCGATGCGGTCGGCGAGCGGCAGGGCGTCTTCCAGCCTCTTCGTCACGATGACCGCGCCGAAATCGCGCCACGAGGCGCCGGCGATCTCCTTGCGGGGCAGGGTGGTCAGATGCCGCTCGACGGCGGCGACCACCGCGTCGGCGAGGCCGGCGTCGTCGGTGATCAGGATCGACTGCGCGGATTCGTCATGCTCGGCCTGCGCGAGCAGATCGGCGGCGATCCAATCGGGATTGGCGGTCTTGTCGGCGATGATCAGCACTTCCGAGGGGCCGGCGATCATGTCGATTCCGACCAGGCCGAACACCCGGCGCTTGGCGGCGGCGACCTAGGCGTTGCCGGGGCCGACGATCTTGGCGACCGGCGCGATGGTCTTGGTGCCATGGGCGAGCGCGGCGACGGCCTGCGCGCCGCCGACGCGGTAAATTTCGTTGATGCCCGAGCGCTTGGCGGCGGCGAGCACAAGCGGCTCGACGTGGCCGTCCGGCGTCGGCACGACCATGACGATGCGCGGAACGCCGGCCACCTTGGCCGGCGCGACGTTCATCAGCACCGAGGAAGGATAGGCCGCCGTGCCGCCGGGCACGTAAAGTCCGACCGACTCGATCGGCGTCCAGCGCCAGCCGAGCTCGACGCCGGAATCGTCGGTGAAGCGCAGGTCGCTCGGCCGCTGGCGCTCGTGAAAGAGGGTGATGCGCTCTAGCGCCAGATCGAGCGCGGCGAGTTGCTCGCGCGAGCATTTGGCCTCGGCGCCGTCGATCTCGGCCGCGGTGATCGCGATGCCGGTTTTGGCGAGATCGACCCGGTCGAACTGGCGCGAATAATCGACGAGCGCCTCGTCGCCCCGCGCGCAAACGTCCTCGATAATCTTGCGGACCGTTGTGTCCACGTCGGGCGAGGACTCGCGCTTCATCGACAGCAGCGCCGTGAAACGATCCGAAAAATCGGGAGCCGACGCATCCAAACGCAAGGTCATGTCCATCTCCAGCTGGAAGTTCCAGCTGTCATGACCCCGCGCCGCCGCCTTCGTCAAGCTTATGCGTCGGACATGATGAAGCCGGCCAGCGCGGACCCACGTCGCAGAGCCGAGCCTCGATGGCGTCGACATCCAGCAAAATCGTCGCGCCGCCGGCGAATATCAGCCGAATGCGCCCTTCCGGCGCGACCGCGCCCGGCTCGAACACCACGGCCAGCAGCTCCAGCGGGACCTCGGCGCGATCGCGGGCGACGCCAGCGTAACGCACCGCGCGCACCGTTTCGAAATGCAGCCCCGCGCGGCAACGCTCCAGGCGGCCCTGTTCGCGCGCCGCCCAGTCGAAGCGCGAGACGAGAAGCGCGAAGCGCCGCTCCGCCGGCAGATAAGCGAGATCGCCGACCCGCAGCAGCGCGTCTTGAAGATGCGCGGACACCAGCGCGAGATCTTCCGCGTCGAGCGCGAAAAGGCGCAGGTCGGGGGATGGACCGGTTTCGCTCGGGATCATTGGGAATCCTCCTCGATCCTCCATGTGGCGGCTGGCGGCCGCTCGCGCAAGCCGCGTCCGCGCACTTGCGTCGATGCGTTAAAAGGACGCATTGTGCGGGCGCGGCGCGATGGGCGCGGGGTAACGGCGATGCATGGCGATCCGAGGTTTTGGGCGGTGTTCGTGGCGATGTGGATCGGGTTTATTCTGTCGCTCGTCAATATCGTGGCGAAGGTCGATTTATTCATGCGGCTGGCGGGCTAGCGAGCCAAGCGGGTTCCAAGCGCGCGTCGGTTTCGCGCGCGCGGCCCCTTGCGCCGCGCCATCCGCTGCCCCACCCTGCCGCTTCTTCCGCGAATCGAGGGCGCCCGCTTTTCATGACATCTTGGACCCCGGCGCAGGATCAGGCGCTCAAGGCCGTCGCGCGATGGCTCGCCGCGCCGGACGCCCCGCAACTGTTTCGACTGTTCGGCTATGCCGGAACCGGCAAATCGACCTTGGCGCGCCATCTCGCCGACAATGTCGAGGGCCTCGTCCTGTTCGCCGCCTTCACCGGCAAGGCGGCGCTGGTCATGCGCTCGAAGGGATGTCCCGACGCGCGCACCATTCACGGCCTGATCTATCGCGCCACCGACACGGAAACCGAGGAGCCGAGCTTCGAGCTCAACGAGGACAGCGACGCCGCGCGCGCCAAGCTGATCGTCATCGACGAATGCTCGATGGTCGACGAGGAGCTGGGCCGCGATCTGCTGTCCTTTGGCCGCAAGGTGCTGGTGCTCGGCGATCCCGCGCAATTGCCGCCAGTCAAGGGCGGCGGCTTCTTCACCGAGGCCGAGCCCGACGTCATGCTGACCGAGGTCCACCGTCAAGCCGCGGACAATCCAATCATCCGCCTGTCGATGACCATTCGCGAGGGCGGCCAGGTCCCCCGTGGCGTCTATGGCGAAAGCCGGGTGATCGGGCGCGACGGACTTGACCCCGCGCTCATCACCGGCGCCGACCAGGTGCTGGTCGGCATGAACAAGACGCGCCGCGCCTACAACAAGCGATTGCGCGAGCTGCGCGGCTTTTCCGGCGAGCTGCCGCAATCCGGGGAAAAGCTGGTGTGCCTGCGCAATAATCGCAAGAAGGGGCTGCTCAATGGCGCGCTGTTCACCGTCAAGAGCACGGGAGCGCTGCGTCGCGGCAAGGTGCGCATGCTGGTGATACCCGAGGAGAGCGACGGCAAGATCCAGCGCGTTGGAGTGATCCCGCGGTTCTTCGATGGCTCCGACGGAGAGATTCCCTTCGCCCTGCGCAAGGATTCGGACGAATTCGATTACGGCTATGCCCTCACCGTGCACAAGGCGCAGGGCTCGCAATGGGACGACGTGGCGCTGTTCGACGAATCCTTCGCCTTTCGCGAACACCGCGCGCGCTGGCTCTATACGGGCGTGACGCGCGCCGCGCGGCGGCTGACGCTGATCATGTGAATAGGGCCACGACGAAATGCGTCAGCGCGCCCAGGAGTTGATGGCGTCGTTGAAGACGCGCTCGCCGGAGGCGCCCTTTTCCAGATTTATCGTGGCGAGACGGCCGTCCGAGAGTTGCATGGGCAGGTCGATGATGCCCGGCGTGCGCAACAGCGCGAGATTTCGCGCCTCGCCGTCGCCGCGCATGAGCCCGATCAGAAAGTTATTTTCGGTGATCGGCGCCTGAACGCCCTGGAGCTTGTCGCCCGACTGCGCCTCGGAGCGGCGGACGCGCAGCACGTCGATGGCCGCCACGCCCTTCAAATCGCCGCCAGGCGGGAACTTGAACGAAATGTTGATCGTGTGCGACATGGACAGCGTCGGGTCCAAATTCTTCTGGATGACCAGCGACGCCTTTGATTTGATGTCGGGAAAGTCCATGTCGCCGCGAATAGCCGACTTTATCGGCTGGCCGTCGCCGCCGCCGATATTTTCCAGCCGCCAGACGACCGAACCATTATAGGCATGCTCGATCTTTTCGGGATGCTGCGCCGTGGCGATGACCAGTTGGGCCTTTTGCGCGATCGGCACCGCCGCTCCACCGCTCCGCTCGCCGCCGACGCGATCCGCGAATTTTCCGTGCTCCGTCGACTCGCCGGCGCTCTCGTCCGGCTTAAGCTTGGCGAGATCCTCGGGGCGCTCGCGAAAATACATGGCCGCCAGGGCGACGAAGGCGACAAGCACGAGCACGATGGCCCCGATTCCCATCAACCGACGGGTTCCGCTCGACGCTTCCACGGGCGCGGGCAGCGGCGCGGCAGGTCGCTGCTGTTCACGCGGCGCGGCGTCGTTTCGAACCCCGCTCTGTGCGTCGACGTTTCTAGCGTCGCTCTTGGACCTCTCGTAATTAGCGTCGGCGTTCTTGGCGGCGTTGTTGGAATCCGCGTTCTTGGCGTCGGCGCGAGGCGGCTGGTTGTTCTCCGGCCCGCCGTTCTCGCGTTCGCTTTTCTCGACGCGCGACTTGGGTTCGCCTTCCGGTCGAGGCGCCATGGCCGGCGAGGCGGCCCGCGTCGGCGCCGACTTGGCGGCCTCCATCTCCAGACGCGCGATGGCTTCGTCCAGCGCCCGTCCCTCGGTCTGGATGACCTGCTCGGCGACGGGCGGCTGGATCGCCCTCAACTGGTTGAAGAGAGCCTTCCTGGCAAGCTCATAGATGGCCTGACGCGATTGCGGAGTCGACTCCGCGAGCGGGCCGATTTTGCGCGCGATCAGCGAATAATAATCAGCCATCTCTCGCTAGCACCATTGTTTCGCTAGAATCACCTGGGGCGCTCGACCCTGAGAATCACAACCAACCTTGTCGCGTCTTCCACCAGCCGCCGTCAATCCTGAAACGGGTTGTGGACGAGGATGGTGTCGTCACGCTCGGGACTGGTTGACAGCAAGGCTACCGGCGCTTCGATCAGCTCCTCGATGCGCCTGACATATTTTATCGCTTGCGCGGGCAGGTCGACCCAGGATCGCGCGCCGCCCGTCGAACCTTTCCAGCCCTCGATCAACTCGTAAACCGGCTTGACGCGCGCCTGAGCGGATTGCGACGCGGGAAGGCGATCGAGGCGACGGTCGTCGAGCAGGTAATGGGTGCAAATCTTAATTTCGTCGAAGCCATCCAGAATATCCAGCTTCGTCAGAGCTATTCCATTGATTCCAGATGTTTTTATCGCCTGGCGAGTCAATACGGCGTCGAACCAGCCGCAGCGGCGTCGACGGCCGGTGTTGGTGCCGAACTCCCGCCCGCGATCGCCGATGAGCTGACCGGTCTCGTCGAACAATTCGCTCGGGAATGGGCCGCCGCCAACCCGGGTCGTGTAGGCCTTGGCGATGCCGAGCACGTAATTGATGGCGCCGGGACCAAGTCCGCTGCCGCTGGCCGCCGCGGCCGCGACCGTGTTCGACGAGGTGACGTACGGATAGGTGCCGTGATCGACATCGAGCAGCACGCCCTGCGCGCCTTCGAACAGAATGCGCTTGCGCGCGCGCCGCTCATTATCCAGCAACTCCCAAATCACGTCCATAAACGGCAGAATGCGCGGCGCGACGGCCAGCAGCTCTTCCCGCAGCGTCGCGGGCGCGATTTCGGGAAGACCGAGCCCGCGTCGCAACGGGTTATGATGGGCGAGCGCGCGGGCGATCTTGTCGTCCAGCGCGTCGGGTTCGGCGAGATCCATCAAGCGGATCGAGCGGCGACCCACCTTGTCCTCGTAGGCCGGGCCGATTCCCCGTTTCGTGGTGCCAATCCTGACGCCCTCGCTCGACGACTCCTCGCGATGCGCGTCGAGTTCCCGGTGCAGGGAAAGGATCAGGGGCGCGTTTTCGGCGATCTTGAGATTGACCGGCGAAATCGCCACGCCCTGCTCGCGCAGCCGATCAATTTCGCCGACAAGAAAATGCGGATCGACAACGACGCCGTTGCCGATGATCGACAATTTTCCCGGCCGAACGATGCCGGAGGGCAACAGGGCCAATTTATAGGTCTTGCCTTCGACGACGAGAGTGTGGCCGGCGTTGTGCCCGCCCTGGAATCGCACCACGACATCGGCCTCGAGCGAGAGCCAATCGACAATCTTGCCCTTGCCTTCGTCGCCCCACTGGGCGCCGACCACCACCACATTCGCCATGGACTTTTGTCTTCTCCGTTGATCCGCGCGCCCACGCGACGGGAATTCTCTCGACGCGATGCAACCGGGCGTTCTCGCCGAAAAAAAGCCCCGGCGATAACGCCGGGGCTCGTTACCCCGACCTTTAGCGCATGGCTCCCCGGCGGTAAAGACCAATCGCGACGCGCTTCCGCAAGGTTTAGCATGAGCTTTTGAACCGCCCTTGGCGCGGTTCCGAGACCCGCCCGCCGTCGACTTTGCCGCGCCGGCGCGCGGATATATTAATCTCGTCGTCCCATGAATCCGATAATAGTTCGAAAATACGGCCGGCCGCGCCGAAGCGACAAGAAGAACATCGCGAGCTTGGCGCTAATCTTGATGCGGGGTCGCCATGGTCTCCGCGGCATTTGGTCGCGGTAAGGCGCGGGGCGTGCTCGTTTTTTTCATGAAACGCGCTGCTTTTGTTCGAATTAATTCCGCCAAAATCGACATAATCCGCGTCGGCCGGGCGGCGTCTTTTGACTTTCTTCAAATGCTGCTTGCGCCCGGGTTCGGAAAATCGCATTAGTAAAAAATGGGCGGCAGCCGTTTTTAGATGTCCTTCCGCTGAGCCTATACGTAATAAATCGTAAGGATATCGTAGAGAGAGATAACATGGCGGTTCAGCGTTCCTCGGGCGAAATCATCAAGATGGTCGCCTGGCTTGTCGGTGCGGTTCTGTTGGTTGGCAGCCTGATTCACTTCGCCCCCATCATTTCGCACGGCGGCTAATCCTGCTCGCGGCGACGTTCGGGCATTCCGGCGTCGCCCGCTCCCCTTAAAGGTCGAAGGATCTTCCGAGAATCACGCAGTGTCGCGCGGGCCCCGTTATCCCCGGTGATACGGATGTCCCGACAGGATGGTCATCGCGCGATAAATTTGCTCCGCCGCTAAAACGCGCACGATTTGATGCGGCAAGGTCATGCCGCCAAAACAAAACACCGACCGGGCGCGGGCGCGAAGCCGCGGATCCAGCCCCTCGGAACCTCCAATCACGAACCATAGAGCCTTGCGCCCGACATCTCGTTCTCGCGCGATAAATCGCGCGAAATCGGCGCTGCTCACCGGCTCTCCGCGCTCGTCGAACGCCGCGGCCATGGCCTCCGCCGGCAACGCGCCCAGCAGCGCGTCGCCCTCGGCGGCAATCCTCGCCGCGGATTCGCGGGCCGGACTTTCATCGAACTCGCGCAAATCGAGTCCCGCAAGGCCAAGATTGCGCATGGCGCCAATGCGCTTGGCGTAACGGGCGAACAGTTCGCGCTCGGGGCCGGCCTTCATCCGTCCGACGCAGAGAATGCCAAGACGCATCACCGGCCTCTCAGGCGAGGCGCGTCTCGCGCGGGCGGTCGCCGCCCCACATTTTTTCGAGATTATAAAACTGGCGCACTTCGGGACGGAAAATATGAACGATCAGATCGCCCGCGTCCACGAGCACCCAGTCGCATTGAGGCAATCCTTCGACGCGCGGCGCCGAACGCCCGCGGCCTTGCAGGCCTTGATAACGCGATCGGCGATAGCGCCGACGTGCACCGATGAGCGCCCGGTCGCGACCAGCATTGTGTCGGCGATCGCGGTTTTGCCTTGGAGATCTATGGAGATCACGTCTTCCGCCTTCGACTCGTCAAGGCTGGAAAACACCTTGTCGGCGAGCGAACCCGCTCCCAATACCCGCCCCGCCGTCGTGACCGCCGTTGTCTGGTCGGTCTGGGAAAATGCGCTATTGGTCAGAGTGGCTCCCCTCGTCATCGCGGCTTCAAGCACACTGAGAACATGGAGCGATTTCGCGACGATTGCAACCGCGCCCAAGCATGAAAAATCCGTTAAGTGGCGCGGCTCGCCGGTCGGGGCAAAAAAAAGCCCGGCGAGTTCGCCGGGTTTAGGCAGTTAGGGCCCATCGAGAGGTGGGAGGAACCTCATAGCCGTAACAAACCAACCATAGTCGATTCGGCGCGAAAAGACTTGCACTTAATTTTGCGGGATTGACAACAAAAAGCCTCAGAAGTGGAGCGAACAGCCGCGCCAAGGGTGAGACTTTCCGTCGCTCCGGAAATTCGTTCTGGGTTTTCAGCGACTTGCCGGCGCAGGCGGATCCGTGGCCTCGGGCGTTGCGAAAATGTCACACCGCGCCACATTTCATGATGCTTCCGGCGCGTGAGGTTCCGCTCAAGGCGTGAGGACCGATCGACCCCGTGGTTTGCCGCGCTTCGAGCGCCGCGTGAACCTTGGCCGCGTCCTCCAACGGGAATTGCGCGGGCGCATCGAAAACCAAGTGTCCGTGCTTCACGGCGCGCTCCACGTCCTCGGTCATCTCCTTGTAGGCGCGCGGATCCGCTATGTGGGTGAACAGCGAAGGCCGCGTGGCGTAGAGCGAGCCTTTTTGCGCGAGAAGGCCGAGATCGAAGGGCGGGACCGGACCCGACGCCGACCCAAAGCTCACGAACATTCCAAGCGGCGCGAGACAATCGAGCGAGGCCGGAAAGGTCGCGGCGCCGACCCCGTCGTAGACGACGTCGCACAGCCGTCCCTTGGTGATTTCGCCCACGCGCTGGGCGAAATCCTCCTCACGGTAAAGGATCACATGCCTTGCCCCCGCATGAAGGGCGATTTCGGCCTTTTCCGGGCTTCCCACCGTCGCGATGACTTTCGCTCCAAGCGCGCTCGCCCACTGACACAGAAGCTGGCCAACGCCGCCCGCCCCGGCATGCACGAGCACGCGATGGCCTTTTTTCACCTTGAAGGTGCGCCGCAGCAGATATTGCGCGGTGAGGCCCTTCAGCATCATCACGGCGCCCGTCGCATAGCTGAAGGATTTGGGCAGATGCGCGAGCGAGGCGGCCGCGATGTTGCGCGCCTCGCTATAGCCGCCGAGCGCGCCGACATAGGCCACGCGGTCGCCGGGCTCGAATGTCTTGACGCCCTCTCCGACCGCGATAACCTCGCCCGCCCCCTCGTGGCCGGGCACGAAGGGAAGTTCGGCGGGATAAGCGCCGGAGCGCCGATAAATATCGATATAGTTGACGCCGATGGCGTGGTGACGCAATTGGACCTCGCCGGGACCAGGCGGCGGCAATTCAATGTCCTCGAGCCGAAGCACTTCCGGTCCGCCCGGCCGATGCACGCGAACAGCCTTCACCATCGCTCTTCCCCTTATTATGAACGCTTGTCGGCAAGCGGATTTTCTTCTAAAAGCCCGCGTTCCAATTTTCCAAAATTCCGTCGAGCACATGCGCATAGCCATTAATTGCAGCCAAATGACGGTGGTGTGATAGTTTGGCGCGCGGAGCGACACGCTCTCGCGCCGCGGCCATCGCGGCGTTATATAGGTTTCAGGATGGAGTGGCGGAACGATGATGCAAGATCAGGCGGGCGGCGCGGGAGCGGGACGTGGTCCGCAAATCCTGGTGGCCGGAGCGGGTTCGACCGGGATCGCCGCGGCGCTCGCTTTCGCCCGCGCTGGCTTGAGGGTCGCGCTCGTCGGCCGGTTTCCGTCTCCCTTGCCCGGACGCACCGTGGCGCTCTTCGAGGCCTCGGTGCGCTTTCTCGACGCGCTCGGCGCGTTGGAGCGCGTCAAGGCCAAGGCCTGTCCGATCGAAGCGATCCGCATGATCGACGACACCGGCCAGTTGTTGCCGACGCCCGATCTCACGCTGCGGGCCAGCGAGATCGATCTGCCGGCGCTTGGAATTAACATTTCCAACGACGAACTCGTCGAGGCGCTGCTCGAGGTGACGCGGGAGCGGCGGGCGTTCGAGATCGTCGACGCCGATATCGCCGATTATATTTTCGACGGGGAAGGAGCGGTGGCCATCCTCGCCGACGGACGCAAGATCCAGGCGGATTTCGTCGTCGCCGCCGATGGGCGGCAAAGCCGGGCGCGAGCGATCGCCGGAATAGACACCAGGGAATGGACCTATCCGCAGGTCGCCTTGACCATGCTGCTAAGTCACGAAGAGCCGCACGACAATATTTCGACCGAGTTCCACACCCGCTCCGGCCCCTTCACGCTGGTGCCGCTGCGAGGCCGGGACGGCGCGCCACACCGATCGAGCCTCGTGTGGCTGATGAGCGTCGCCGACGCCAGCCGGCGCCTCGCCAAACCACGCGAGGAGCTCGAGTTCGAAATAGAAGATCGCGCTCATGGGCGCTTTGGGGCGATGCGGATCGAAAGCGGCATTGGCCAGTTTCGCATGGGAGGCATGCAGGTGTCCCGACACGCCGGGGGACGCGTCGCCCTGGTCGGCGAGACCTGTCATATATTCCCGCCAATCGGCGCGCAGGGGCTGAATCTGAGCTTGCGCGATGTCGCGGACCTTGAGGATTGTCTCGCCAGCGTCGATTTGCGCAATCCACGTGAATTGGCGGCCGCGCTGGCGCGTTACGATCGACACCGCCGCGCCGATATCGGGTTCCGCACGCTTGGCGTCGACATACTGAACCGATCGCTCATAATCCCGCATTTGCCGGTCGATCTGCTGCGCGGCGCGGGATTCTTGGCCATGACCGCGCTGGGTCCGTTGCGCCGGGCGGTTATTCGCGAGGGCGTTTCGCCGCATCTCTTGCTGCCGAGGCTCATGCAAGCGAAGGCGCCGCGCCGACGATCGATGGGCGCGAACTGAGGCCGCTCTTTCCGCCGGGGAAGCCGGCCGCCGGTTTCCAGTTCCCATTTGCCTTCGGCTCCTATATGTAATGCCGCATCGCAAAATTTAGCGTCCCCGCCGTGCCGTTCGCGCCCCATGTGGCCATCGGAATGGCGGCGGCCATCCTCGAAACAAGCATCGGCCTATCCATGAAGCTGCGCAACATCGCCATCATCGCCCACGTCGATCACGGCAAGACCACGCTCGTCGATCGCCTGCTCCAGCAGTCGGGCGCGTTCCGCGAAAACCAGCGCGTCGCCGAACGCGTCATGGACAGCAACGACCTCGAAAAAGAGCGCGGCATCACGATCATGGCCAAGGCGACCTCGATCGCCTGGAAGGACACGCGCATCAATATCGTCGACACTCCCGGCCACGCGGATTTCGGTGGTGAGGTCGAGCGCATTTTGTCGATGGTCGACGGCGCCATCGTGCTGGTCGACGCCGCCGAAGGGCCGATGCCGCAGACGAAGTTCGTGGTCGGAAAGGCTCTTAAAATTGGTCTCAAGCCTATCGTCTGCATCAACAAGGTCGATAAGCCCGACGCCCGCGTCACCGAGGTCGTGAACGAGGTGTTCGACCTGTTCGCGGCGCTCGACGCCACCGACGAGCAACTCGATTTTCCGATCATTTACGGCTCCGCCAAGCAGGGTTGGATGGCCGAGGAGCCGACCGGCCCGCAGGATGGCATGGCGCCGCTGTTCGATCTCGTCGTCAAGCACGTGCCGCAGCCCAAGATCGAGGAGGGCGGCTTTCGCTTGCTTGGCACGCTGCTCGAGGCCAATCCCTATCTTGGACGCATTGTCACCGGCCGGGTCTTCGCCGGCAGCGTGAAGCCCAACCAGCAGGTCAAGGTGCTGGACCGCGAAGGCAAGGTCGTCGAAAACGGCCGCGTGTCGAAGATTCTGGCGTTCCGCGGCATCGAGCGCCAGCCGATCGACGAGGCCGAGGCTGGCGACATCGTGGCCATCGCGGGTCTCGAAAAATTCAACGTCGCCGACACGCTTTGCGCGCTCGAAGTCAATGAGCCCCTGCAAGCGCAGCCAATCGACCCGCCGACCCTGTCCATGACGTTCCTCGTCAATGATTCGCCGCTCGCCGGCACCGAAGGCGATAAGGTGACGAGCCGCATGATCCGCGCCCGCCTGTTCAAGGAGGCGGAGGGCAATGTAGCGCTGCGCGTCGAGGATACTCCCGGCGCCGACGCCTATGTCGTGTCCGGCCGCGGCGAATTGCAACTCGGCGATTCTCATCGAAACCATGCGCCGCGAAGGCTTCGAGCTTGGCGTTTCCCGCCCCAAGGTGGTCTTCAAAAAGGGCGAGGACGATGAGATTTTGGAACCCATCGAAGAGGTTGTGATCGACGTCGACGAGGAGCATTCCGGAGTCGTCGTGCAGAAAATGGCCGAGCGCAAGGCCGAGATGGTTGAGATGCGCCCGTCCGGCGGCAATCGTCTGCGACTCGTTTTCCACGCGCCGACGCGCGGCCTCATCGGTTATCAGGGCGAATTGCTGACCGACACGCGTGGGACGGCCATCATGAACCGGCTTTTCCATGAATACGCGCCGCACAGGGGCGACATCCAGGGACGCCGCAACGGGGTGCTGATCTCCAACGACCAAGGCGAGGCGGTCGCCTACGCCATGTGGAAGCTTGAGGATCGCGGCCCGATGATGATCGAGCCCGGCTGCAAGGTTTATCGCGGCATGATCGTCGGCGAGCACACACGCGACAACGACTTGGAAATCAACGTGCTCAAGGGCAAGCAGCTCACGAACATCCGCACGCAGTCCAAGGACGAAGCCGTGCGCTTGACGCCGCCGATCCAGATGACGTTGGAGAAGGCGCTCGCCTATATCGAGGATGACGAGCGCGTCGAGGTGACGCCGAAGTCGATCCGCCTGCGCAAGGTCCACCTTGACCCCAATGAGCGCAAGCGCGCGGAAAAGAGCGGCAAGGCGGCGGCGGTGGCGTGAAGTCGTTCACCGCTTGGGCATGATCACGGCGTCGAGCGAACAATGCCCGCCGCCGCGAAGCGCATAGGACAGCGCGACGACGCCCCACAGCAGCGGGTATTCGAAGCCGCCTTTCGCGGCGAAAAAGCCCGCATGCCAGTGCACCGCGAAAACGACAAAAAACAGCATGCCGGCGATGACCAGCGCGACCAGGCGCGTGCCCACGCCCAACGCGAGCATGAGGCCGCCGAAGAATTCGATAACTCCGGCGACCAGCGCGAGCGTCGGCGGAAGGCCCATTTTGGCCCGAAACATCTCTTCGGCGCCCGCCAACCCCGGGCCGCCGAACCAACCAAACAATTTTTGCGCGCCATGCGGCATCAGGAGCAACCCCGCCGTCAGGCGCACCATCGCGTCGGCGTAAATCGCGAGGCGTTCGCGCATGGGCGGTTTGGCGGTGAGGTGACTGATGTCCGACATGGTGGCCTCCTGTTGAGCGTCGGGGAGCGAATCGCCCCCGGCGCCAAAAATATAGGACGCGCCCGGCCACGCGGCTACGCTTCGCGCTTGGCGGCGGCCCATGGCCCAACCGCCCAACAGCGGCAAATTGACGCTCGCGCCGTCGATCCGCGCACATGGCGAATGCGATCTGGCGGAGTCGACATGCCTGTCAAAGCAATTTGGATCATGAGGCCAAAAGCCGAAATGGTTTGAAGGGCGTTGGGCGTGGGCGGGAACCGCCTCGCTCCAAACACTCTCCGCTGGCGCCAAAACGGGCCGGCGCTGCTCAAGTCGCGATAATGCGACGATATTTCGCCATCGACCTCAAGCTAGAATCACGGAGCGCGACCGGTTTACGGCGCCGCGCAATCGCCGATCGCGGCTATTGCGAAAGCCGCGCTCAATCTCTAGCCTTGAGGGGCAAGTTTCAGCGCCAACCACCGTGGCGACGCCCAAGCGATCAATACAGCCGTCCGCGTCGACGTTGAAGAGTGGAGGCCCAAGAGGGGGAAAAAGCAGCCATGGCGAATAACAAGGTCACAACTTTGGATCAGGCGATCGCGCTAATCCGGGACAACGACGTCGTGACCACCAGCGGTTTCGTTCAAAGCTGCATCCCGGAAGCGCTGCATATGGGACTTGAGAAACGCTTCGTCGATACGGGCCACCCGCGCAATTTAACACTGATCATGACGGCGGGCGCCGGCGACAGCAAGGGACTCGGCACCGGTCGCTTGCACCACGAGGGACTGCTCGGCCGGGTCATCGCCGCCAATTTCGGCCGCATGCCCAAGGTCGCCCAAGCCGCCCAGGAAAACAAGATTCTGGGCTATAACCTGCCGCAGGGGGTGATTTCGCAGCTTTACCGCGCCTGCGCGGCCGGGCAGCCCGGGTTGTTCTCCAAGGTTGGTCTTTACACCTACGTCGATCCGCGTTTTGGCGGCGCCAAGGTCAATGACGTGACCAAGGAGGATATCGTCAAGTATCATAACGTCGAAGGCGAGGAATGGCTGTTCTACATCGCCACCAAGATTGACGTGGCCTTCATACGCGGCACCAGCGCCGACCCCTCCGGCAATATCAGCATGGAAAAAGAAGCGCTCGTCCTCGACAATCTTGCTCAAGCCATGGCCGCCCGCAACAACGGCGGTATCGTCATCGCGCAGGTCGAACGCATCGTCGAACAGGGATCGATCCGCCCGAAGGATGTGGAAGTGCCGGGTATTCTGGTCGATTGCGTCGTGGTGGCCGAGACGCCGGAACTGCACCGCATGAACTATGGCGTTATGTACAATCCCGCGCTCGCCGGCGAGATTCGGGTTCCCGTCGAAGGCATGGCCAAGATGCCGCTCGACGAACGCAAGGTCATCGCGCGCCGCGCCGCCTTCGAACTACCCCCCAATGGCGTGGTCAACCTTGGCGTCGGCGCGCCGGAGGGCATCGCCGCCGTCGCCAACGAAGAAAAATTCACCCCCTATATCACCCTGACCACCGAGGCCGGCGCGATCGGCGGCGTGCTGGCCAGCGGTTCGAGTTTTGGCGGCGCCACCAACGCCGACAGCATAATCCAGCAGAACCAGCAATTTGACTTTTATGACGGCGGCGGCCTCGACATGACTTGTCTGGGCATGGCCGAATGCGATGTGCAGGGCAACGTCAACACCAGCAAATTCGGCGGACGCCTCAATGGTTGCGGCGGCTTCATCAACATCAGTCAAAACGCGCGCAGCGTGGTCTTCGCCGGCACCTTCACCAATGGCGGTCTCGACATTGCGATCGAAGACGGAAAGGTAAAAATTATCAAGGAAGGACGCAATCGCAAATTTCTGAATTTCGTCGAGCAGATCACTTTCTCCGGCAAGTTCGCGCAGAAACGTAAACAGCCCGTGATCTATGTGACCGAGCGCTGCGTTTTCCAACTGCAGCCCAAGGGGTTGGAGCTGATCGAGGTCGCGCCGGGAATCGACATAGAGAAGGACATTTTGGCGCATATGGCCTTCAAACCGATTATCAACGAGCCCGAGCCAATGGATCGCCGCCTGTTCATCGATGAGCCGATGGGTTTGCTGGCCGAGCTGCTCAACCTTAATCTCGAGGATCGCATCCAATACGATCCGCAACGCAACATTCTGTTCGTGAATTTGGAGGGCTGGCACGCGCGCACCAAGAAAGACGTCGATGAACTGCGAAAAGCGCTCATCACCGCCTGTCAAGCCGTTGGCAAACGCGTCAATTCAGTCGTCAACCACGACGGCGCCAAGATCGCCGAGCCGCTCTATGATGATTATGCGGAAATGATACAGGTACATGCTGGAACATTATTACGCGACGACGGCGCGATATGCGACAAGCGCCTTCGCTCGGCTGAAAATGAAGGAAGCGATGAGCAAACGCGGGATTTCGCCCCATGTGTTCGAGCGCCGCGAGGCCGCGCAAGCATTTTTGGAAGTGGTCGGCGAGTAATTCACGCCAGCGCGGCGCCTTTGAACTACCGCTCAGGGCGCGGGCGGGCGGCGAACGCCGCCTCGGGGTTTTGTGTGGCGGAGGGCGTCGCTTGCGGTCTCGGGGGCGGCGAAACTCTGATCGAGCAAATTGAAACGCTGCGAAGAGCGCTTCATCGGAGGAGGCGAAATGACGCCATCTTGGCTGGAATTCGAACAGTTGCGGCAATTCTTGCCTTCGCGACAATTCGTCGTGGACCACAGGCGGATGATCGCCGGCGTTCTGTTCGCCCTTCTGGTCTGGGCGATGTTTCCGATATTGACGATCCCCGTCTTCGGCATCGCGCTGCCACTTTATGCGGGTTGGCTAACGCTGAAATCCATGATCGCCGATCAACAGGCGACTTCGAGGCGCGAACACATCGAACGCGCGACAGTGAGACGCTTGCGGCTGGCGAAGGACGAGAAGGAGGTTCTCTCCATCCCTCTGAGGGTCGGCGATCGCATAGTGAGCAGACGTGTGCGGATCACCCGCGTTGACGACATGGGCATAACCGCGGTCGATCCGGAGAAGGGCATCTCCAATGCTTATCCATGGAAGAGGATCGCCATGGAAGAATTGCATGACAGCCTCGCCCTTTCTGGAATCGATGGAATTGATGACGAGAAAAGAGGCGCCTCGTCCGGTTGGATCGTCCGGTTGGAATCGGCTCGCAATTTCCTTGTCGTGGCCAGTCTTCGAATTCGCGCGCGTTTCGTCCGGCTCTTCGAGACGTCGCGCCGCCGCCGCGAGGAGCAGGGCGACTAAAAACAACCGTTAAACTGCCGCGCGAGCCGCGCGCTCCGATTGGTTCGTCCCGGATTTCGGCATGGCTGGCTCGACCTCGGCTATAAACCCGCCACCCAACACGCGCGCCTCGATTCCGTCATCATAAAAGACGCAGGCCTGTCCGGGCGACACGCCATATTCGCCGGCGGCGAATATCACCGCCGCCCGATTTTCGCCGCGCGCGATTAGCCGCGCCGGAACGGGCGGTCGCGTGGAGCGCACGCGGGCGAGGATGTCGCGTCCGCTCGCGGGGAGTTGCGTGAACATCCCCTCTCCGATCCAGTTAACATCGCGCAGCGCCACGGCGCGTGTCTCCAACGCCTCGCGCGGTCCGACGATAACGCGCGCCTGGGCGGCGTCGAGGCGCACCACGAACAGTGGTTCACTCGCGCATCCCGCCTGCGCCGCGCCAAGCCCAAGGCCGCGTCGTTGGCCCACGGTGTAATGAATGACGCCGGCATGACGTCCCAACACTCGACCGTCTATATGAACTATGTCGCCAGGAACCACGGCGTTGGGGGCCAGGCGTTCGACAACGTCCGTGTAATGACCGGAAGGCACGAAACAAATGTCTTGGCTGTCTGGCTTTTCGGCGACTTGCAGTCCGTGACGACGCGCCAGCTCGCGCACTTCGTTCTTGCTATAGTCGCCCAGGGGAAAACGTAGCAGACGCAACTGCTCGCGGGTTGTCGCGAACAGAAAATAACTTTGGTCGCGGGCGGCGTCGCGGGCTCGGTACAACGCGCGCCCATCGGAGCCGACGTCGCGCGAGGAGATATAATGTCCGGTGGCCAGTATATCCGCGCCGAGATCCCGGGCGGTATCGAACAGGTCGGCGAATTTGATGAACTGGTTGCAAGCCACGCAGGGCACGGGCGTTTCGCCGTTGGCGTAGCTGGCGGCGAAACCCTCGATCACTTTTTCTCGAAATCGCGATTCGTAATCGAGCACGAAGTGGGGAATGCCTAAGCCTTCGGAGACCTTGCGCGCGTCCTGAATATCCTGACCCGCGCAGCATGCGCCCTTGCGATGCGTCGCTTCGCCATGGTCGTAGAGCTGCAATGTGACGCCGACGACGTCATAGCCGCGTTCCTTCAGCAAGGCCGCGACGACGCTTGAGTCTACTCCGCCGGACATGGCGACAACGACGCGCGTGTCGGCCGGTCGCTTGCCGGAAACCAGTGGCGCGTCGTCTAGGGGAGCCGCCGTCATTTCGCGAAAAACCACCACTTGGGCGCGGGACGTCCGCGCGACGTCGTTTGACGCGGCAGTTAAAGCATTATCCTGGGTTCCGCGCAATTGCCGCGGAACGCGGCGTGGGTCGGCCGCGCGACGATCGCTTCGGGCATGTTTGCGGTGCATCAAATTTGCTTCAGCCAAGACCGGAAGGACTTCCGACGCCTTCCATTATCGGAATCGCATCGCTTTGACTTACAGACCACGATTGACTCACCCGCTTTGTTTCGACGCGCGAAATGCTCGGCGCGCGAGGGTATTTTGTCGGGCTTGATCCTATAGGTAAATCACTATAAAGATTTCGCCGCGGCGCAGCGGACGGGCTTACTGGCGCTGACATGGGCAACCTTCGCGCACTTGAGAATAAATAATGGATGGCAATCACGAGGGTGGCCAGAATATCGTCAAGGCGCAATTAGCGCGCAAAATAGCCGGCTTGATGCGCGAGCGTGGCTTGCGCCAGATCGAGGCGGCGGGACTGTTTGGAGTCAAACAGCCCGATGTATCGAAGTTGCTCCGCGGCGACTTCCGCCAGTTCTCTCTGGAGCGGCTGTTGCGCTTTTTAGTGGCTCTCGGCCAAGACGTGGAAATCTCGGTTCGCCCGCACGTCGGCGGAGAGCCCGGACTCCGCGTGGACTCATAATCTGATCCGATAGGTTCAACGAATCTCAGTGGAGGAATTGATTGATGATAGCGACAGCGCGCGCCGAACAATTTGCGTCAGCCGCTCTCAATCCGCTAAATGAAAGCATTGATCGCGCGCAAAACGCGCTCTTGGCGCTTGGCAAGAGCGATGGTCACTGGTGCTTCGAGCTTGAGGCAGATTGCACGATTCCCGCCGAATACGTGCTGATGCGCCACTACCGCGACGAGCCCATCGACGCCGTGCTCGATGGCAAAATCGCCAATTATTTGCGTCGCGCGCAGGGCGCGCACGGCGGCTGGCCGTTGTTCCAGGACGGCGCGTTCAATATGAGCGCCAGCGTCAAAGCCTATTTCGCGCTCAAAATGATCGGCGACGATATCAACGCGCCACATATGGAGCGCGCCCGCTCGGCTATATTGAAGCAGGGCGGCGCCGCCCAAAGCAATGTTTTCACACGCGCGCTGCTGGCGCTTTATGGCGAAATCCCCTGGCGAGGCGTGCCGGTCATGCCGGTGGAAATTATGCTGCTGCCCAAATTGTTTCCGTTTCATCTCGATAAGGTTTCCTATTGGGCGCGCACGGTTCTCGTGCCTCTGCTCGTGCTGATGGCGAAGCGGCCCCGAGCGAAGAATCGGCTGGGCGTGCGCATCGACGAATTATTTGTCACGCCTCCCGAAGCGGTGCGGCAGTGGCCCAAGGGAGAACACCAGACCTTTCCTTGGACCGCGATATTCGGCGCCGTGGATAAGCTGTTGCGCTTCGTCGAGCCCTACTTGCCCAAGGCGACGCGAGAACTCGCGATCGCCCGAGCCGAGCGCTGGACAACCGAGCGGCTCAACGGGCTGGACGGGCTTGGCGCGATTTTCCCGGCCATGGTCAACAGTCTGCTTATGTATGACGTGCTCGGCGTTCCGGCCGGGGATGCGCGCGTGCGGGCCGCGCGTGATTCGATTGAGCGACTGCTCGTCGTTCATGAGCATGAAGCCTACTGTCAGCCCTGCGTCTCGCCGGTTTGGGACACCGCGCTGGTCGCTCACGCCCTGCTGGAGGCGGGCGGCGGCGAGGCGCGCGCGCGCGCGAAGCGGGCGCTCGAATGGCTGGCGCCGCTACAAATTCTCGATGTGAGTGGCGACTGGGCGGCCCAACGACCCGATGTCGAGCCAGGCGGTTGGGCTTTTCAATACGCCAATCCGCATTATCCCGATGTCGACGACACCGCCGTCGTCGTGACCGCGATGGACCGGTTTTCGCGCGAAACCGGCGAGGCGCCTTATACCGACCGTATCGCGCGCGCGCGCGCTTGGATCGAAGGTCTGCAAAGCAAGAATGGCGGCTGGGGCGCCTTCGACGCCGATAATTGCCATTACTACCTCAACCACATCCCCTTCGCCGATCATGGCGCGTTGCTCGATCCGCCAACGTCGGACGTTTCGGCACGTTGTGTCTCCATGCTGGCGCAACTTGGCGACAAACCGGAATCGAGTGAGAGCCTGGCGCGCGGCGTCGAGTACATACTCGCGGAGCAAATGACCGACGGGAGTTGGTTCGGGCGCTGGGGCGCCAATTATATCTACGGCGCTTGGTCATCTCTTTGCGCGCTGAACGCCGGCGGATTGCCCCAAAATCACGATGCTTTCCGCCGCGCCGTAAAATGGCTTGCGTCGATACAAAACCCGGATGGCGGCTGGGGCGAGGATCTCTCAAGCTATAAGCTGGACTATCGCGGTTACGAGACCGCTCCCTCCACCGCCTCGCAGACGGCTTGGGCGGCCCTGGGGCTAATGGCCGCCGGTGAGATCGAGCATCCGGCGCTTAAACGGGGGATCGACTACTTACTAAAGACGCAAGCCGAGCACGGCCTGTGGGACGAGGCGCGTTATACCGCAACCGGTTTCCCCCGGGTCTTTTATTTGCGCTATCACGGTTATGGAAAATTCTTCCCGCTGTGGGCGCTGGCGCGCTATCGCAATCTGTTGAGCGGAAATCAGCGACGGGTCGAGGTCGGACTCTAAAGGCGCGCCCCATGCGGTAGTGAGCCAAGGGCGCGCCGCGCGGCAAACCCGGCGACCGCGAAATTACCTCAATGCCAATGGATATGTTACAGCTTGATCAAGCGCCGCTATAGGCGGCCGGTTCGGAGCTTCCGCGCGACCGCGCCGCTTCGCCGATCACTGGAGAAGCGGCAATGACCACAAGCCTCGCCCACGCGAAAAAAAAGGTAGCGCGCCACTCCTCGGCGCCGATCCTCGTCGTGACCGGACTTTCGCGGGAGGCCGCTTGTCTTGGCGGGGGGGAAGGCGTGGCTCCCCTTTGCAGCGGCGCGGATGTCCGCCTGCTGAGTGCCGCGCTGAACGATCTGGCCGAAGTTGAATTTTCAGCCGTTGTGAGCTTTGGCCTCGCCGGCGGACTGGACCCCGCGCTGCGGCCCGGCGACCTCGCGGTTGGTACGATGGCCGCGGGCAGCGATGAGCATTTCGATACAAATCCAGCCTTGCGACAGGTCTTGCGGGATGGCTTCCTTGGCGCTGGCGTCGCGGCGCGGGAGGGCGCGGTCGTCGGCATCGACGCCGCGGTGCTCTCCGTCACCCGCAAGACCGCGTTGCGTCGACTAAGCGGCGCCGTAGCCGTGGACATGGAGTCGCACCTGGCGGGCGCCTTCGCGCGGAAAAGAGAGTTGCCTTTCACCATCGTCCGGGTGATAGGCGATCCCGCCGCGCGCGCGCTGCCCCCATTGACGACCCGCGCCATCCGCCCCGACGGGAGCGTCGACGTGGCGGGAGTGTTACGGGATCTGGCGCGCGAGCCGGCGCAGCTTGGCGATTTGATCCGCGCGGGGCTCGATGCTCGCGCGGCCTTCGCGACGCTAGGCCGCTGTGGAGGTCTGATCGGCCCGCTGCTTCGCCTCGTGCTCCCTGGCCTGTGAGAGCGTCGCAACGTTCTTGTCGAACACATATTCGGCCGGTCGCTGTTTATCGAGCGGAATATCGGGCGCCATCGGTCCCGTGGTGTTGACGCCAAAAAGCGCTACTTTCAGCGCCCGCCAAGGGCGTCTGACGCTATCCTCCACCGCCGTCGCTTCGAAACCTGAATGCACCATGCAGTTGGCGCATTTTTCGTAATTGCCCACGCCATAGGCGTCCCAATCGGTTTCCTCCATCAACTGCTTGAAGGTCGGAACATAGCCCTCGCCGAGCAAGTAACAGGGACGCTGCCAGCCGAACACCGTGCGGAGAGGCATGCCCCAGGGCGTGCAATGATAGCTCACATTTCCCGCGAGAAAGTCGATAAAGAGGCCCGATTGCTGTAAAGCCCAGGCCCTACCGTTCTTTCCGCGCTTGAGAATGGCGCGGAACAATTCCTTGGTTCGGGCACGGTTAAGGAAGTGAGTCTGATCAGGCGCGCGCTCATAAGCGTAACCCGGCGACACAGTCATCCCGTCGACTCCGATCGAGGTCAGTTGGTCCAAAAAGGCAGCCGCGCGCGCGGGATCGGTATTAGAGAAGAACGTGCTATTGGTAGTGACCCGGAAGCCCTTCGACTTTGCTAGCTTCACCGCCTCGATGGCGCGCTCGAACACGCCCTCCTGGCTCACGGCCTGATCATGCATCTCCTTGTCGCCGTCGAGATGAATTGACCACGTGAAGTAGGGATTGGGCTTGAATTGATCGATTTTCTTGGCGAGCAGCAGTGCATTGGTACAGACTATGGCGAATTTCTTGCGCGCGATCACGCCGTGGACGATCTCGGCGAGATCCTTGTGCAGCAATGGTTCGCCGCCGGCGATCACCACCACGGGAGCGTCGCATTCATCCACCGACTCGAGCGCGTCCTCGACCGAGAGTCGCTTGTTGAGGATGGCGTCGGGATAGTCGATCTTACCGCAGCCCGCGCAGGCAAGGTTGCAGCGAAACAGCGGCTCCATCATCAGGACGAGGGGGTACCGCTTACGGCCCAAAAGCTGTTGGCGGATCAAATAAGCGCCAACTTTGGCGACGTAACGAATGGGAATGGACAAGGGGGGATCCTAAAGCTTTATCTCTGCTTTATCGGCTTCACGCGGCCGATTGCTAAACTTTTCCTACCACGAAAGCAACGGCGAGGAAAACCCGAGCGGCAAATGTCTGATCACAGTTAAGCGTCGATATCGACGACCAGCACTGGAATCCAATCAACCCTAGATACCCAAACGATGCCGCGAAGAGACCTAAAAAACAACACGCTCTCATATCCTTCTCATTGGCGTTCACCGCCTAGACAGACGGGTCGGATCGGTTCAATAGAAACCCCATCCATTTCGCGCCGCGATCACGCGGTTTGGCCTAGCAGCGAAGCGCGGTCCCGCACTTTCCGGTCGAGTTCCTGATGAATTTCATTTTCGTCAACTATGTCCACCCCGAGACCGCGCATGTTTCCAGCATGCGCATGCGATTGTTCGCGGAAGCGTTAACGCGCCGCGGACATCGCGTCATCTTGCTCACCCATCCCCGCCACCCCGATGATATCGGCCCGACGCCAGGTGACGCGGAGCGTTCGCTCTTGCTACATGATTGGCGAACGCCGTTTCATCTTTCATGTCCGCCGCTTTCGTATGGGCGCGACTTGTCGGTATTTTGGTCGCGATCACCCCGTGTCATGCGCCGCCTATTGACGTTTGCCACGATTACCATTCACGGTGGAATGAATGAAGGTTGGGTGCGGGGCACCCAAAAATATTGGCCCATTTTCAAACGAGCTTTTCGACCCGATCTTGCCTGGGGCATTTGCGGCGACACTAGCAGCCTGAAGGCCACTCAACTTCTGGCGCGCCATCTGGACATCCCATGGGTCGCCGATTTCAAGGACCATTTCGAGTTGATAATCCATCCCTTTGCTCGAGCGTGGATCGCATCACAACTCCGCGACGCCGTGGGTTTCACCTCAAACTCTAAATTTCACGCGTCGCATGCGGCTCGTTATTTCCACATACCGCACACGATAGTCTACAGTGGGGTTGTGCCTTCGATGATGGCGCCCGCTTCCGTGATCGCGGATACCAAAACCTTTCG
Source organism: uncultured Alphaproteobacteria bacterium (assembly GCA_963699455.1). Classification (GTDB taxonomy): domain Bacteria; phylum Pseudomonadota; class Alphaproteobacteria; order Rhizobiales; family Beijerinckiaceae; genus Methylocystis. The sequence continues at coordinate 1,325,024 of CAVOTY010000008.1, forward strand.
CGTCGTTTTGGTTGGCAGTCTTTACAACATTGAGCGCCTAAGTCGCTTCCTCGCCGCGATGAGAGCTTGGCTAAACACGCTCGACGCCGCGGATTGCGAAAAGGTGGAACTTGCGTACGCGGGATCGGATCGTCTGTTATTCGATATCGAGCTTGCCGCGCGGCCCCTACCCTGCGCGACCCGCATCTTGAGCCAGCTACCGATCGAGGATTTGGGTGAACTCTGTAAGTCGGCGATCATCAACGCCTATCTTTGGTCCCCGCGCAACTTCCACCACAAGTTGCTCGAACTGCTAGCCTGTCGGAGGCCTGTCCTGAGTTTTCCAGGAGAGCACCAAGAATCCCTTGAACTAGCGTCGGAATATGGCGGCGATCTCAGAGTTTGCACCAGTGAGACGGCGGTGCAGGAAGTTTTTTCGCATATCTGGGAAGCTTGGCGCGCCGGTGAAATGCCTATTTCTCCAAAGCCCGTGAATGTTGACGCACTAACCTGGGACGCAATGGCCGGTAAGCTCGAAGCTTTTCTTGTCGACATGAGCGCGATTAAGTCTGGCCAAAGGCAGTTTGGTCCACGACCTTAGCGCGTTCCCGAGCGAGCGATATTCAATCCGTTTGAAGCAAGCGCCCAGCGAAAATCGGCGTCATCGCTTTTCCATGTGAAACGAAAGTCTTCAAAAAGCGTCCGCGAACACCGGGCGCCACAATATTACTAAGAGCCGATCCACAAAGACCGGATTCATGAACAAGCGGTTGCGCGCGTCAGGCGCTTGAGCATGAGGCGGATCATGGCGAGGTGGACGAATGCGGCGACGGAGGTCGCATAGCGTTCGAAGTCGCGCACGAGGCGCCGGTTGCGACTGATCCAGGCGAGCGTCCTTTCGACGATCCAGCGCTTGGGCAAGACAACGAAACCTTTCGCGTCGGATCGTTTGACGATCCGATTTTCCAGCAGCCGGTCGCGGCGATGAATTTCGCCATTTTCGGCCCCTGATATCCGGCGTCGGCGAAGATTTTCGCGATGAAAGGGAAACGCCGCCGCGCGCTTTGCAACAGATCGCGCGCGCCGTCGCGATCCTGAATGTTGGCCGGCAGGACGCTTACGCCGAGCAGGATCCCGAGCGTATCGACAAGGACATGCGCTTGCGCACCGCGACTTTCTTGCCCGCGTCGAACCCTTGCGGATCAATCGAGGCGCCCCTTTTTAGCGGCCTTGGCGCTTTGGCTGTCGACGATCGACGCGGAGGAGTTCGCTTCCTTGCCGGCGGCTTCGCGCGGAGCGACATAAAAAGCATCATGAATGCGCTCCAACGTTCCGCTCCAATCCCACAGCATGAAGTAGGAATGCGCCGTGCTCTTGGGCCGTAGGTCCTTGGGCAACGCCTTACATTGGCAGCCCGTCGCGAACACATGGAAAATCGCGTTGAGAACCTCGCGCACGCTAACCGGCGTTCCTAGGCCGCCATGTCGGTTGCGGATTTCGCCAATCGATTCCTTCGAGCATGTATGCCATCTGCCCCGCCGAGATCGAAACCACGCCCTCCTTCGCCGACGGCCAGATAAACTTTCCGCGTTCCAATCGCTTGACGTAAAGCGATAGTCCGACGCCGTCGTGCCAGAGGATTTTGGCGAGATCGCCGCGACGTCCGCGGAAGATATAGAGATCGCCCACGAATGGATCGCGCTTCAATTGCTCCCGCACCTGTAGCGCCAAACCCTGCATGCCGCGACGCATGTCCGTGTGGCCCGTCGCGATCCAGACCCGACTTCCCGCTGGCATCGGAATCACGGCCGCAACGCCTTCAAAGTCGCGACGATCACCGCCGAGGGCGCATCCGCGCCGATCCGGACCCGAATGCCCTTCAACTCCACTTCGATAACGCCGGGGCCGGAGCTGTTCGCCGGAGGCAATGTCGGTGACGGTGGCGGCGCCGTCTCGATGATTACCGGCGAAAATCCGCTGTCGACCGCGCTCGGTGGCCGCCGCGCCTCTTGTGAATTTGCATTCAACAGGGGCTCGGACTCGAATTTGATGAAGTTTGGTCGCCACCCGCGTTGAATCCAAAGAGGAATCAGCCCGATGTCGCGAACCCTTCATCCTTCTATGATTGCGCCCCGCCTGGATTTCGCGTTGAAAGCGCCGTCGACGACGGCGCGGTGACGATCATAACCGTGCGCCACACGGGCAAATCCAGTTGTTGTCCTGGCCGCGCGGCGGACGCCGAGCGGGTCCATGGCCGCTATTCGAGACGGCTTGCGGATCCGCCGCTGGGAGGACGACAAGTCCGCCTGATCGTCGTCGCACGGCGTTTCCGATGCGACGCGCCATCCTGTCCACGCGCAATCTTCACGGAACGCTTTGGCAAGGACGTCCTGGCGCCTTGGGCGCGGCGAACCGCGCGCCTGGAGAGCATCGTCCATTGCCTCGGACTTGCCCTCGGCGGGCGCCCGGCCGCGAGTTTCGCCCGCCGGCCGATGGCGCCGGTAAGCAACGACACCCTTCCGCGGGTTGTTCGTCAGCAAGGCTGTCCGCCTTTTCCCGCGCCCACCGTCGTCGGCATCGACGATTGGGCGTGGAAGCGCAACCTGCGCCACGGCGCGATCATCCGCGATCTCGAACGGCGGCGACCAATACGCCTCCCGCCGGATCGTGAATCCGCGACCGCGCAAGCGTGGCTCGCCGGCCAGCCGCAAATCGCCGTCGTCGCGCGCGATCGCGGCGGCGGCTATTCCCTCGCGGCGTCAAAGGCGCTCCCGTCGGCCATGCAGGTCGCCGATCGCTGGCGTCTCATGGAAAACGCCAGCCACGCCTTTCTGGACGCCGTGCGCCAATCGACGCGCCAGATCCGCGCCGTCATGGGCGCCGTCATGGGCGCCGTCATGGGCGCCGTCATGGGCGCCGTCATGGGCGCGGCGATCATCAATCCCGAATTGCCGACTGCCGCGGAACGGCTCCAATATGAAGGTCACCTGAGACGCGAGGACGCCAACGCCGCGATCCTCGCGCGCGCCAGAGGGGGGCGTCGATCAAGGAGATCGCGCGCGACGCCGGCCGCGGCCGGGGCGTCGTGCGTCGGGCGCCGAGGGGCCAGCGTTCGGACGTCTTCCGGTCGCGTGAGAGTTCCTTGGAGCCTTATCTCGAAGGGCTCGACGCCCAGTGGCGGGCCGGCGCTCGAAACGGTTGCGAACTTTGGCGGCGCTTGAAGCGCCAGGGCTTCCGAGGATGTCCGCGGGTCGTTTCGGAATGGACGGCGCGGCGTCGACGCGCGGAAAAAGCCGATGCCGACAGCTTGCGCCGCGTTCCGTCGGCTCGAACCATCGCGCGTCTCATGACGACGGGCCGCGACAATCTCACGAAGTCGGAGACCGTGACCATCGCCGCGATCGAAGGCGGGGTCGCGCCGCCGATCGAAGCGCGAGCCGTCATCCATGCGTTCCATGCGATGATCCGCAAGCGCGCTGGCGAGGAACTCGCCCCGTGGATCGAACCCGCGCAATCAAGTCTGATCACGTCGTTTGCCAACGGCGTCGCGAACGACAACAGCGCGATCGGCGCCGCCATCGCGTCGCACTGGTCCAACGGCCAAACCGAAGGCCAGACCACAGAGCCGGCCCCGGAAATTCGGACAGTGGCCGGATTTGATTTTCTGCCTGACAGCGGCGAGGATTCTCGCTGCGGATCAGGATCATTCGATGACGAAGAGAAGCCGCCGGACGCATTCCCCGGCGTTCAAGGCGAAAGTGGCTTTGGCTGCGATCAAGGGCGAGAAGACGCTCGCTGAGTTGGCGCAGCAGTTAGACGTTCACCCGAACCAGATCACGACGTGGCGGAGCCAGTTGCTGGAAGGCGCGGCCGGCGTGTTCGGGCAGGAGAAGACGGAGCCGAAGGAGGCTGCCGTCGACCTGAAGGGTCTTCATGCAAAGATCGGCGAACTGACGATCGAGAACGATTTTTTGTCCGGCGCGCTCACCAAGGCGGGATTGCCGAGCGCAAAAAGATGATCGACCGCGAGCATGATCTTTCGATCGCCCGGCAGGCGAAGGCGCTGGGCGTCGCCCGCGGCTCCGTCTACTACAAGCCGCGGCCGGTCTCGGCCGGAGACCTCGAACGGATGCGCCGCCTCGACGCGCTGCATCTCGAACATCCCTTCGCCGGCGCGCGGATGCTGCGCGATCTGCTGCGGCGCGAGGGCGACGCGGTGGGTCGCCGGCATGTCGCGACGCTGATGAAGCGCATGGGCATCGAAGCGATCTATCGCCGCCCGAACTCCAGCAAACCTGCGCCGGGGCACAAGATTTATCCCTATCTCCCGCGCAAGCTGAAGGTCGAGCGACCCAACCATGTCTGGGCGATGGACATCACCTACATCCCGATGGCGCGCGGCTTCGTCTATCTGGCGGCGGTCGTCGACTGGGCGACCCGACGGGTGCTTTCGCATCGCGTGTCGATCACGATGGAGGCGGAGTTCTGCGTCGAGGCCCTGAAGGAGGCGCTGGCGAAACACGGCGAGCCTGAAATCTTCAACACGGACCAGGGCAGCCAATTCACCGGCAATGACTTCACCAGCGTGCTGCTGGATGCGAAGATCGCCATCAGCATGGACGGCAAGGGGTCTTGGCGCGACAACGTCTTCGTCGAACGGCTGTGGCGCGGCGTCAAACACGAGGAGATTTATCTCAAGGCCTATGACAGCGTGTCCGAGGCCCGCGCGTCGATCGGCCGGTATCTGGCTTTTTACAACGAGCGGCGTCCGCATTCGGCGCTTGACGGGCGCACGCCCGACGAGGCCTATTTCGCAAAACAGGAAACGGCGATGGCCGCATGACCGTCGCCGTCGATTTTGTCGCAGCTCTGGTCGGCCCTCCGGCCCTCCCGCCGCCGTGACAAAATCGACAAGCCCCGCGTTCAGCAAACCCCGGCAGAGATCCACTCAAAATCCGCAGGGAGCTGTCCAGACAAGCGGGGCCAGCTCTGATCGCGCTGTGGCTTGACGAACCAAGTCTGACAATCGACCCAGAAGCGAAAACCATGATCGTCCGTTTCGCTGAAGGTTTAGCGGCGATCAGCGCCGTCCTGGAGCCGATTACGAGCCCGGTGGCGATGACGCCAATGATGTTCGCTTTCATCACGCTGCTTTTCGCCGTCGTCGGAGCCGAGTTGCCATGGTTTGAGCGCGCGTTCTACAGCTTGCTGCGTGGACCGGCGATAATCGCGCGAGCGATGGGCGCGCGACCCTTGTCGTGGGCGCAAGGTGTGCTGGGTTTGACGGCGTGGCGCCGCGAATGGTTGCAAGCGAACGAGGCGCGGGCGCAGCTCGCAACGGCCGCCCAAAACCTATTTTAGCGTTACGACATTTTGCTCGCGCCGATGACACCCGTGACCGCCTTCCCTCACAATCATGCGCCGGCCGGTTTACGCAAACTCAAATGTTCGGATGGGCGAAAGCTTTCTTATCTCGAAATGTTGGATTGGGTCGCATTTGCGACCCTCTTCGAGCTTCCGGCGACGACGGTTCCGATTGGGTTGACCTCCGGGGAGCTACCCATAGACGTTCAAATCATTGGACCTCGCGGCCGCGACTCGCTCACTTTGGCGGTCGCCGAGGCCATCGAGGCGAAATTCGGCGGTTTTCACGCTCCGCCAGGCATTTAGATTGATAACCGGCGGTGGTGCCCAAGTCCATTTCGCCGACGCCAATGAAAGCCACCATCCAAAGCCGCCTCCCGCTTCCCCGCCATCGCGCTATGTTTCAGTCCGAGCAACCAATCCTAGGGAATAACCCGTCCAGGCGGCCTCGCCGGGCTTTTTTGCGGTGACCGTGGCGCGCTCGCCTCGCCTTGTTCCATCCGCGGGAACAGCGCTGGCTGGAAACAGGCTGCGAAGGCCGAATTGTCGCACGATCATTGGTCGGCAGGTTTCCGCGCGAGCCGGTTCTGGGCGACGCATACCCCGGAGGAGAAGCTGTTTCAGGCTGGGTCGGAAGAGGAGCTCAAGTTCGCCTGATTTCGCGATGGTTTAGCGTGAAGATCGGTGGCATGCTCTCGTACAATGATTGCATCCGCGAGGAAGGGCAGCGTGAGGAGATGTCCGTGCGGCAGAGCGACGATCCCTTCGACCTGCAACAGTTCATCGACGCCCTGGCCCCTATCATCGAGGATGTGCTCGCGAAGCTTCGACCTGGACGAAAACGGACACGCTGGATGTGGTTCGTCTTCCCGCGGATCGCGGGGCTGGGCTCAAGCGCGATGGCGGTCCGCGATGCGATCGGCTCGCCGGCGGAGGCGCGCGCCTATCTGGCGCATCCCGTGCTCGGCGACCGGCTGCGCGAATCGGTCCGCTTGATCGCAGCCGCCGGGCGGCCCTTGGCTGAGGTCTTCGGCCATCCCGACGACATGAAGTTCAGGTCGTGCGTGACGCTGTTTGGCGCCGTCACTCGGAACGAGGTCGTCTTTGTCGAGGCTTTGGATCGCTGCTGCGGCGGTTTCCATGACCCCACGACGCTCGAAAAGCTCAAAACGCTCGGAGCCAAACTCACGGACACTCCGGTAACAGTCGTAGCAAAAGAACGCGCTGGAATTCCTCGATTGTGGTTCGGAGCATGCCGCTTATGGTAACAAGACTCAAAAGATTTCAATGAGTCTCACCAGACTGCGATTCTGGAGGGCAGAGGTTCGAATCCTTTCGGGCGCGCCAATAAAAACAAAGGCTTATTGAGGGGTCGGCCGCCATCTCCTTCCCAGAAAACGCGATTGGGAAGCACATGGGAAGTAGAGGCGAGATTTTTCCGCCACACCGACCGGCGGCGCTGCCTCCAAGGCCAGCTAATCATCTCCGCATCACGCGAGTGGTCGGCGCTGTCTTCGAGGCCGCCCGACCCTCGCCGCGCTTGGATGAGCGATAGACGCAACTCACAAGGAATGGGATCGGGATCATCGCCGGATCGAGACCGCCGAGCCTAGCGCGAACGCATGCTCCGCGCCGCCGGCGCGGATGGTCAAGAAAAAAGCAATCTCCCGACTGACGCCTCCCCCGGCAGAGGGCCAGAAAACCAGAGGGGTAGGGCCTCTATGATCGCTCGCGAATTTTGGGTGCAAAATCAGCCCGATCAAACAGCGATGATGTTGACGATTTAACGTTGTTTCTCGTTGACGATGGCGCAGTTGGTTTTGCAACGCCACAAAACAAATCGGGGGACGACCTGTCCTCGTTCGCGGCTTTGCCCCAAAAAACATTTGCGCGGTCTCACCCATCGCTCCAGAATTATAACCGCTCGACTTGGCGATGCAAGATCGTGGCAAAATTAACACACCCTAATAAAAAGTGAATGTCGGCCCCTACATGTAATTGTCCTCGCCAATTCCAACGGCTAGGTTCTAACATCGAAAGTTTGGGAAGCCATGCGCGCGTTGTCGTTCCGATCATTGTTCCTCGTGCTGGCGGTGATCGTTCAGATCGCGGCGGGCGGGACGGGATTCGCCGGAACATCGACGGGTCAAGCGGGTGTTTCGGCGCCTTGCGCCCAAGGCGAATCGGGTGACCACAAAGCGCCCATCGGCCACCACAAGCACGATTGCCTATCCTGCCAGTTCTGCGCCGGCGCCGCCAGCGCCTTGCCCGACCTGGGGGCGAGCGATTACCTCCTGGCCTATCGTCAGGGCGCGCGTGTTGGCTTCGAGCCCGAACGCGGCGCCGCGTTCGCCACGCAAAGCGAGCGGGCGCATCAGCCCCGAGCGCCGCCTCTCGCCTGATGTTTCCGGCCCTTAGCCGCTAGACCGCCGTCGCGCCGCTAAACGGTGGCCCCGTGGCGGCGTCTCCAAATTTCACAAAACAAAAGCGGTCCGATGAAAGTCGTCGCCTCCCTGGGCGCGGGCTTCTGAGGCCATAATCAGCGCCTCGACGGCGTCACCGGAGGAATATTCATGCGTCGATCCCATCTGCTTGCCGGCGCGTCCGCCGGCGCCTTCGCTCTCGCCTTCGCCGGCTCCGGCCACGCGCAGGAATCGCTGCCGTCGATCGACGTCGGCGCGGCGCGCCCGCATGTGGCCGCCGCCGTGCACGCCGTATCGCACGCGGCTCCAGCGCGCCATCCGGCGCCGGTTCGACGCGCGGCGGCCCGCCCGGCGCCCAAGCCCCGCCCCGCCCCGGTCGTCGTCGCCCGCCCCGCTCCGGCTCCCGCCCCGGCCAAGCCCTTCGAGCATTCCTATGTCCCCGCGAGCGTCAGCCATGTTGCCGTGGTGAGTTCCGCGACGAAGGAGCAAATCGACCAGACCGTCAATACGATGACGACGGCGGAGACGTTCAAATATCTCCCCAGCGTGCTGGTGCGCGAACGCTTCATCGGCGACCGCAACGCGACCGTCGAGGGCCGCGTCAACAACCCGCAAGACAGCGCGCGAACGATGGTTTACGCCGACGGCGTGCTGCTCTCGAACTATCTCGGCAACAGCTACGCCTATCCGCCACGCTGGGGCATGGTGTCGCCCGCCGAAATCGCCCGAAATCGACGTGATCCAGGGGCCGCTTTCGGCGCTTTATGGCGGCAATTCGATCAGCGGCGTCTATACAATCACGACGCGCATGCCGGACCATTTCGAGGTTCATGCCTCGGGCAACGCCGGCTTGCAGAATTTCACCTGGTTCCAAAGCAACGAAATGGATCTCGCCGGGGATATGAACATCCTCGTCGGCGACCGCATCAATCAGTTCTCCTATTGGGTCGGCTACGACCGTCTCGACTCGCAAGGCCAGTCGCAAACGTTTTCCAACAATCTCGTCAATTTCACGCCGGGCTCGAACAAGACCATCGCGGCGTTTGGCGGCGTCTTCGCCGCCGACCAGAACGGCAACCAAAATCTGATCGCCGGCGCCACTGGCCGCGACCATAACGAACAGCACATGGCGAAAGTCAAACTCGCCTATGACTTCACGCCGACGACCCGCCTGACGTGGCAAACCGGATTTTGGTCGTTGGTGGATAACACCTATTCGACTCCATATATGACAACGGCGCAGGGCGTGCCGATCTATAGTCTCGGCAAGAGTTCGGAAATCGGATTCGGCCCCTATGGCTATTACGGCCCCACTTTGACCTCTCTCGAGCCCGGCCACTCCAACGCCTCGCATCTGATGAATGCCGCGGAGTTGAAGAGCGACACCAAGGGCGTCTTCGATTACGATTTGGTGGCGACGCAATACAATTTCTTGCGCGACTACACCAACGGCGCCGTCGCCTATGGGCTGACGCCGACGGCGACCAGCAACCCGCTGCTTCCGACCTACAGCATCAATCCGGCGGGCACGAACACCAATCAGGGCGGCAATTTTTGGCGCACCTTCGACGCGCGCTTCATCTATCGACCGGACTATGATCTCTTCGGTAAGCACGAACTATCCTTCGGCGCCAATGACTGGCTTTATTCGCTCAACAGCGTCGTGACCAACACCAATGTGTGGACGGCGAACTACTACAATTCGATTTCGTCGATCTCCTACGGCAAGACGGAAATCAAGGGCGTCTATCTCCAAGACGAATGGAAGTTCCTGCCGCGATGGCGGCTGACCTACGGCGGCCGCGGCGATTTCTGGACCGCCTTCGACGGCGTGAACAATTCGCTCGGCAAGGCGGTTCTCTATTCGCCGGAGGCTTTCAAGGGGGCGTTCGAGCCCAAAGGCGCGCTTGAATTTCAGGCGACGCCAGATTTCGTGATCCGCGGTTCGGTCGCGCGCAACTATCGCTTCCCGACCGTCACCGAAATGTTCCAGTCGATCAGCACGCCGACCACCCTGGTGGTGAACAACCCCAATCTGCAGCCTGAAATCCTCGACCTATTACGATTTAACCGGCGAATACGCCTGGCGTAACGCCTTCGGCGGTAAAGTCGGGCTCGCCGTGCCGCGGATCAGCCTGTTCCAGGACGACCGCTGGAACTTTATCATGTCCCAGTCGGCGCTGACCTCGGGTGTTTACGTCTCGCAGACCGCCAATGTCGACAAGGTGCGGATGCGCGGCGTCGAGGCCGCGCTGAAAATGAACGACATCTACTGGCATGGCCTAAGTTTCAACGGCAGCGTGACCTTCACCAACTCCAAAATATTGAGCGACGCCTCGGTGCCTTATTACCAGGGCATGCAGGTGCCGCGCATTCCACGCATCCGCATTCGCGGCACGCTGGTTTACGCGCCGACCGACAAATGGTCGATCGCCGGCGGCATGCGTTACGCCAGCGGGTCCTTCGTCAGCGCCGCCAACACCGACTTCAACCACGACAATTACGGCACGACGGACAGCTCCTACCTCGTGTTCGACGCCAAGGCGAATTACAAATTCGCCCCGAACTGGACCGCCTCGATCGGCATCGACAATATCGGCAACTACAAATATCTCGTGAACCCCAACCCCTATCCCGAGCGCACCTACTATCTCGGCGTGAAATATGATTTGGGAACACCGGAGAAAACCGCGACGGCGGATGGCGTTTCGAGGCCGGGGTATAACGATGGCGGCGCGGCGACCACAACTCTCCATCGGTAAAACGGCGCGCGATTTGCAGTAAAATGCATCAAGAGCCCGTTGGCGCGCAAAAGCGCCGGCGGGGCGTCATGAAATCCAAGGGAGTAGTTTCGATGAGCGTGATCACGCGTCCAATCAAAGGCTGGGATCCCGCCACCAACGCCGGCGCGGCCTATCGCATCATTTGGCGTTGGCATTTCTATGCCGGCCTGTTTTGCCTGCCCTTCATCGTCGTTCTGTCGCTCTCGGGCATGGTGTATTTGTTCAAGCCGCAGATCGACGCTTTTCTCGATCGCGGCTACGACCATCTCATGCTCGCCGGACCCGCGAAATCGCTCGACGACCAGGTCGAGGCGGCCATGACGGCGAATCCGATGGCGCGGATCAAGGGCGTGCAACTGCGCGATGATCCCACGGACGCGACGCGCGTGCATCTGATGACGCGGGAGGGCCGCGAGCTGCGTGTCTTGGTGCGGCCGGACACGCTCGAAATCATGACGACCGAGGCGCAGAAAAGCCGCCCGACCAATTTCATGCACGATCTTCATGGCGAACTGCTGCTCGGCGAACCCGGCGCCATCGCGGTCGAACTCGCCGGCGCCTGGGCCATCGTCATGATCATCACCGGCCTCTACCTCTGGTGGCCGCGCTCGAGTGGGCTGGCCGGCGTCCTTTATCCTCGGCTCGGCGCGGGCGGACGCCTGTTCTTGCGTGATTTGCACGCCGTCACCGGCATTTGGCTGTCGTTTTTCGCGATGTTCTTTTTGGTCTCGGCGCTGCCCTGGACCAAGGTCTGGGGTCAGGGTTTCAAATATGCTCGAAGCGTTGGCGAACAACGCGAAGTACGCCAGGATTGGACGACGGGGCCGGCCTCGGAGAACGTGCAACGGCTGGGAACCTATCGCGACGCGCCGCCGGCGCGTGCCGAATCCGACGAGCACGCCGAGCATAACATGGCCGGCGGCGACCACTCGGCGCATATGGGGCATGGCGGCAAGCACGTTCCCCTGGTCGGCTTCGACGAAATCGCGGCGCAAGCCGCCCCGCTTCATCTCGCCGACCCCGTCTTCATTTCGCCGCCGTCGACGAAGAAGCCCAATTGGGTCGTGCGCTCCAACTCGCAGAACCGCACGGCGCGTGCAACCTACGAGTTCGATCCCAAGAATTTCGAACAGGTCGGGGAAGAGCATTTCGCCGATCGCGCGCTGATCGACCGGATCGTCGGCATCGGCGTCGCCGCGCATGAGGGCCAGCTCTTTGGCTGGTTCAATCAGTTGCTCGGGCTGCTGACGGCGATCGGCTATATGACGCTCGTCGTCACATCGTTCCTGATGTGGTGGCGGCGCAGGCCGCTCGGCTCCCTCGGCGCGCCGCCGGCGCTGCCCCAAGCGCCCCGCCTCGCGCCTTTCGTCATCGGATTGGTGATCGTCCTCGGGCTTTTTTTGCCGACGATGGGGGCGTCGATCATTGTCGTGCTGGTATTGGAGCGGCTGCTTCGCAGCTGGGTGCCCGCCGCTGCCGCATGGCTTGGGCTCGCTCCTTCGTCAGGAAGCATCGCGGCATAAGCGGAGCCCGCGACTTCATCGCTCGCCACTTCGCCAAGCTGTTGTTTTGCGGCCCGGTGCGACAGCGTCGGCGCGCCTGCCATGGGTGTCGCGGCGATGCACGGCGGCCCTGAAGCGGCGTTCCGCTGTCCGTCGCTTCGAGATCATCTTCTGGCGGCGGCGTTCGCCGACCTCGGTAAGACGCCTGTTGGACGGCATGTTAATCTGAAAGCCGCGGCGGCACCCAAAAACGAAAATACGGACTCGCCGTCGACCACTTTCGTTTTCGTTGCCAACCTAACTCAAGCCCCGGTTAAACGCCTGATTTCGACAAGACTCTGATTTTCTTTCATTTATGGCGAAATTCGAGACGGCGTGGCGCTACGCCTTGGGCGGCCTCGGCGTTTTGGGGCGGATTTTATGGAGGCCTTGGGCTTCGGCGGGGCGGTTTGTCGGGCGCGCGGCGGCAGCCCGACATGGGCGTGGCGGAACAAGGCGGTAATCGTCGGCGCCGCGTCGGTGCGCACCAGCCAATCGGCGCCGCGATACTGGAGGCGCACCTGCTGCAAGCGATCGAGATCGCGCAGCAGCTCCGTCCATTCCGGCGCGACGCCCGCCTCGCGGGAAAGATCGTCGAGATATTTCTGGATGGCGAGGGCCAGGAACGAACAGAACACATGACCACGGATGGCAGCGTCGGATGAATGGAAAATCGGCCGCGTGCGCATGATCGCCTTGGTTCGAGGAACAGGTTTTCGACCTTCAACAAGTCGCGATAGCGGAGCACGGCCTGCAACGGCGTCAAATTGGCGTTGGTGCGCAGCACGAAGATTCCGTCGAACCGCGCCTCTTCGGCGAGTTTGCCGGCGTCGATTTCAAACGCCCGGTCGCCTTCGTCTTTGTCCTTGCCTTTGGTCTTGTCCTTGGTCCCGGCGCTCTTGCGTGGACACCGCCGGTAGGCGGAGTTGCCGATCAGCGCCATGGGGCGGTCCGCAAGGACGCCCGTCGCAAACGACGGGCTATGGTCGCCTTTCTTCAATTGGGCGTCGAGCGCGGCGACGAGCGCCTCGCGGTCCTTGCGGTCTTCCTCGGCCTCCGCCTCGTTGCGGCAGACGATGTAGCGCTTGCCTTCGATCGTGACCTGCTTGACAAAGAGCTGCGTCTCGCCCGCCTTGCGCTCCAGCAGCAGGGGGACGAAAGCAGCGTCGTTCTCCAGCACGATCTTGCGCGCGACGGCGTCGGAGCGCTCGCGCGCGCCCAGAATATATTCGAGCCCCCGCGCCTCCAGCCCTTCGATCGTCGCCGCCGAGATCATGCCGCGATCGGCGACGACGCAGACCCGCCCGATGGAAAAGCGCTGGCGCAGTCGATCAATTACCGGCAGCAGCGTGGTGACGTCGGCGGTATTGCCCGGCCACATCTCGGTGCAAATTGGTCGCCCGTTTCCATCGACGATCAGCGCCAGGATCATCTGCTTGAGATCGGGTCGATAGTGCTTGGAATAGCCATGCTCGCCGAGCGTCTCGCCGCCTTCGCCATGGAACGAAAGGCTGGTCGTATCCATGAACACGGCGGAGAGATCGGCAAAGAGATCGCGCCGCTTGTCGAACAGCTTCTCCTCGATCGCATCCTTGATGCAATGTGGCGCGAGCGCGTCTTTGCTTTTCTCCTCCATCTCCTCGCCGAGCCAAGCCCATAGCCCGTCCCTGTGACGGGCGTCCTTGGACGCCCTATGGCGCGATAAAAATGATGCAGGTCCAGCCCATCCGCGCCGGCAATATCGTAATCCTCCACCCAGGACGAACAGTCGCGGTCCGAGCCCGACACGAATATCCGGTGCAAGGTGGCGACGAACACCGCCCGCTCCACCGCGAACTCGAAGGCGCGATCTCGCAACAAATCGCCAAGCACATCGGCGATGCCGAGCCGTTCCCATATTTTGCCAAACAGCAGCGGTCCGCCGATGCGCTTGGTTTGAGCCGACAGCGCGGCATCGGCGTCTTCGTCCAGCGCGTTGATGAGCGACACCTGATCGGTCAGCTTGGCTCCCGAAGCGAGCAAGGAGGCCAACGCTCCGGAAGCGCCAAGCTCATCGGCGCGGCCAAGAGTGGCGATGACCGACTGACGCACGGCGCCATCGACGCGCTTGTTTTCGACGATCTGCACATAGGCGCGTTCGCCGGACTTTTTGAGGCGGAAGAACATGGGTCCTCACAGCAGGACACCATGGAATCTGATTCAGCCTCAGCAATCAAGCGTATTAAATAGGCTAACGTGGCACTACATTTTGGAAAAATCCAGGCTCCGAATAAGTAATATCAATGGGTTGCAAGCACCTTTCTCGCGTTTACTGTTTAACTCGGGTTTGAGTTCTTCGACAAACCGCCGGTTCCCCAAGATCGGTATGTGGTCATTTTCGGACCACCCCTTGTAATCGCTATAGGCCTCGCTGCGCGGGGTGGTCGCCTGCGCGTCGGCGAGCATTTGATCATCCGACCACTGTTGGATGAAATCCATTTCGCTGCGATAGGCGTTGAGCGCCTGCTGGACGGGAGGCGAGGGCTTCTGTGCCGGCGAGCATATTTCGCGCGCATTAAGCGGCTTCGCGCCTCAATGCTTCACGATCGGCGCGTCAGGGGGCGGGGCCTCCGATTGCGCGGCCTCTTTTGGGAGGATCTCCACGTCGGCGTCCTTGGTCGACTGTACCTTAAAACTGTTTTGAAAGGTTTTGCCGTCGTGGCGTGCGATCGCCACATATTCGCCTTCCGCCAGAACCAGCGAAGGGAAGGCGCCGATCAACTCGCGAATGACATCGCCGCCGGGCGTCAGCACCGAAAACGATGTATTGGCCAGAGCCTCGCCGCCGGGCGCGTTGACTAGCTTCAGCGTGATCGTGGCGGCGCGATGCCGCAAGGTCGCCTCGATAAGCTTGCCGGCGGGCACGCGCAGGTCCGCGGTCACGACGGAGTTGGTGCTGTTGTTATCGCCCTGCGCGCCTTGCGTGGTGTCGAGCAGGGTTGAAACGACGTGATAGGCACCTTCCGGCAGGCAAATCGGCTCATCGTCGCGCGCGTTGGCGAGCACCAGCTTTGCCTCGGAATTGCCACGCTCCGGCACATAGATCGAGATGGCAACTCGCTGCGGCGGAATGATCGCATCGCCGAGCTTATCGACGAGTTTCAGCGCGCCAGCATTGAGCGTCACACGCTCCGAGACCGTTCGCCCGTCGACGACGATCCGGCGGGTGGCGCCGGCGAGCCCAAAAGCCGCATGAACAATATAAGCGCCTTCCGGAAGGCTAATCGTGGGCGAGGCCTCCCGAGATACCGCGATCAGTTTGTGCGCGCCATTGGCTTCCGCATGTTCATTGAAAACGCGCCAGATGATGCCGGATTTGACTCCTTGCGCGTCACTTGGCGCCAAGGCCGCGATGAGACGAATGGCGCCTCCCGTCGGAGCCTCGGCGGCGGTCTTGGGCGCGTGTTGAATTTTTGGCGCGGTTTGCGCGATGGCGGATGCCGCGCCCATGAGAACGATCAACGTGAACGTCGAGAAGAAAGCTCTTTTCATGGCCAGACATATGCCGCCGAATAGGGCTATTTGTCGACCGATGAGTTTTTGGCGTTGCCTCGCCTCGCTGCGGGCATCCCGCGATGAGTCCAAGTGCGAGCGGGTAAGTGCGATCGCGCGAGCTCCTTGAGCCCAAGCGATCGAAGTCCTCGACAATCCCTTTTTAACCCTTATGTCACTCTCCACCGCCGGAAAGGCGAGCCCCACATTGCTTCCAGTATTTCGCCCAGGTCAGCTTCGGATCATTCTTCTTCAACTCCACGGATTTAGCCTTCCATTCGCTGCGGCACTTCTTTTCGTGTGATTCCGTCGCGCTCGCGTCGCCCTTGGTGGGCCGCGCGGGCCCTGCCTCTGATCTAGGCGCATCGGCTCTGACTGCCTCCGCTTTAGGCGCGGTTGGCGCCTCTGTTTTTGGCGCCATGGCTTCGGGTGTATCGGTCTTGCCGGCCACCGGTCCTAACCTGGCCTTGCAGTCGGTAAAGAAATCCTGCCAGGCTTGGCCATTTAGCTTATTGTCCGCCTTTGCGGCTTGGTATTGCGTGGCGCAAGCCTGCAAAGCGTCGGTTTCGGCGCGCGCCGGAGTGAACGCCGTGGCGAAAACGAGGCTAGCGACGAAAAAGCCGGTCGCGGTGTGCAATATGGCGGGACGACGGATCCACATATGGACAAGCTCCTTGATGCGAGTGGATACTTTCTTTTGATGCGGATATAAAGCCGCCAATAGTTTGTCAGCAAAGTTCGCGCCAGTTCCCAGGCTGCGGACACTCCACCAAATCTCGAGGAATAGCTTAGCGGACGATGACAGCAATCCGTCACAGCGCGAAAGGCGACTAGAAAATGCAGCGAGCGCTAAGACGCTCGCTGCGCCGGTTAATCGAGACCGCTTTCGGCTACCTTAAGCGCAAAAGGCATGATCGGGTCGAAACCGAGAATAATGGTCGAGCGCTTGGTTCCTCCCATGAAAGGCATCGCATCGTTCAAGGTAGTGTCCCAGCGAAATTCAGGCTGTGGAATAATATTGGTGACTCAAGGATTCTTTTGCACCGCAGGAGTCATGGTTACGCCGGTGGTCAAACTGAGAAAGGTCGCATCTACCCACTCCCTTGCCACGAAGCGCAATCTCTGAATCCATGCGCCCATGGATCGAACTGATTTGCAGCGCCTGAGCAAGAAGGAGTTGATTGAGCTGGTGATCCAGCTTCAGCGACCGGATAAGACGTCGCGCAATTCGTCGAAGCCTCCGTCCACCGACAAGAAAGAGAATCGCGAGAACTCCCGTCCTGACGAGGCCAAGCCCGAGCATGAGCCGCACAATCATTGGCTGGCCGACAACCCCGATGAGTTCCGCGACCACAGATCAACCTATTGCGAGCTATGCGGTGGGTTATGTGTCGCCCGACGTCGAAATGGAATTGATCGTCGAATACGACGATCGAGATACCGTCGGTCAAACCCTATGTCGTCCGCCATCGGCGCTTTGCCTGCCGCTGCGAACATTGAGGCGTGGGCATTAAGGCTCCGGCGCCTGCCGTCACCACGGCGACGACATTTGGACCGCGCATTCATGCTCTGGCGATTTATTTGAACGGCTTTCATGCGCTTTCCTATGAGCGTCCGCGCTTCGTATTCCCGGACGCTTTCGGATTGATCGTAAGCGAGGGCGCGCTGATGAATATGTTTATCCGCTCCCGTCCGAGGTTCGAGATCGAAACCGATAAAGCGAAGGCCATCCTTCGCAAAGCCAAGGTGGTCGCCAGCGACGAAACCGGCGTGCGGGTCGAGGAAGGGCTGCAGCTTTCGCTCCGAGCCATTATTGGTGGCCTCGACCTCGCCGGGAAATCGCGCAATGTGTGCCGCGCGCGCTGAAGCGGATGTGCGCGCGACCGTCGACACCGCAAGGCTTACCGGCGCTAATCCTTTCCAGACAATCCTCGATACCTTCGCGTAAAGCCGCAAAAACCTAACCTTAAAATGGGCGTGGGTAATTATCATTTCCAGGAACACCGTCCGTATCGCGCTGCGAAGAGACGTCATACGGTCTCCGGCTGATTGACTCGGCTGGGGGGATTCCCCTGATGTTTGGGGGCAGATAATCTGCATCGTCATGAATCGCGAAAGGAGCGAGTCATGGCGACGATAGCCGGGCATTTGAGCGTCGATGCGTTGCGGGAGCGTTATGTGTCGAGTTCGGATGCGCTGCTCGCGCGACACTTCCAGACGATTTGGTTGCTGGCGAAGGGACACACGATCGCCGAAGTGGCGCGGATGACCTCGTTCGGGTCGCGCTGGATCGAACAGCTTGTGGCCCGTTACAATGCCGAGGGGCCGGAATCTCATGGCGATTTACGGCGGCGCAATGGAACGTCGGCGACGATTCTCAAACCCGAATTGCTGGACAAGCTTCGTGTGCGTTTGCAGGAGCCGCCCAGTGACGGCGGCAAATGGACGAGCCCGAAGATCGCGGCCTGGATGACGAAGGAACTCGACCTAGAGAAGGTTTGCCCGCGGCGCGGCTGGGAGGCGTTGAAGGCGCTCGGCTGGTCGATCCAGGCGCCGCGCCCGAAAAATCCGAAATCGGCGACGCCAGAGGAAGCGGCGGCGTTCAAAAAAAGCTTGCGGACGCCGTCGTCGAGGAAGCGGAAAAACACCCCGGCCGATCCGTCGAAGTCTTCGCGACCGACGAACATCGCCTCGGCCTGAAGCCCGTTACGCGGCGCGTTTGGGCGCCGATCGGCGAGCGTCCGATCGCGCTTGGCCATCATCGTTTCGACTGGCTCTACGTCACCGCTTTCGTCTCGCCCGCGACGGGAGAGACGTTCTGGTATGTGCACGATGGCGTCTCGAAACAGTTTTTCGAGGCGCTGTTCGCCTCCTTCGCGCGCGAGGCCGGCGCGGGACGCGATCGAACCATCCTTCTCGTCCTCGACAACGCCGGATGGCATGGGGAAGCGGGGCTCGACGTTCCAGACGGCGTGCGCCTGATCTTTCCGCCGCCCTACACGCCGGAATTGCAGCCGGCCGAAACGCCGTGGGAGTTGGTCGACAAGCCACTCGCCAACGAACACATCGGCACGATCGAGGAGTTGGAGAACATCGTCGCCACTCGATGCGTCGCTCGCGCCAACGAACGCGCCGCCATCAAAAGCCGAACCGGCTTTCACTGGTGGCCAAAAATCGCCGTCCCGAAGTAATCAGCCGGAGATCGTATGACGCGAAGTGGGACTGTAAATACCACGTGGTGTTCATTCCCAAATGCCGCCGGAAGAGGCTTTATGTTGGGTTTCGGGACCATCTTGGGGAAGCGTTCAAGAGGCTGGCCACGCAAAAGGAAAGCCTGATCGAGGAAGGGCGTTTGATGTCCGATCACGTTCACATGATGATCGCGATCCCTCCGAAATACGCGGTTTCGCAAGTGGTCGGTTATATCAAGGGCAAGAGCGCGATCCACTTGGCGCGGGTTTATGCGGAACGAAAACGAAGTTTCGTTGGGCAACGCTTTTGGGCGCGAGGATATTTTGTTTCGACCGTCGGGCGGGACGAAGAGGTGATCCGGGAATATATCCGCAACCAGGAACACGAATATGCGCGTTTGGAGCAGTTGAACCCGTGGCGGTGGCGCTGCGTAGCCGCCTTTAGGCGGCCAAGAATAAGCGAGGCCGCGTCAGCGACCCCGTTGCCGCTTCGAGCGGCTCACACCTTAAAGCCCCCGGCTTTGCCCGGGGATAATTACTCCTCAAATCCAGCCCGTTGGAGCGAACCCAAGTCGCGATCCAATTGGTTCGCGTGGAGCGCCGCCTGGCTTTCGGCCCGTCGGCATTCCCACCATTAAGAGGGAATTTACCATAAATCGTCATCCTCCGGTTGAAGCAGCGGGGAGTTCCCTGCGGTCAGCGTCAAGAGGATGCGAGCGCTCATGATCGTCCGTAATTTCCTGCAGTGGGCGCGAACGGCCTCGGCGGCGCAACGCGCCGAGGGCGCCGGCGCCTTGGCGCGCGCCTATCTCTATGCGGAGATGGAGGTGGCGGCTCGTCGTGACGCCGAAATCGCACTAATGTCGCTGCTTGACGATCCCTCGCCCTTGGTGCGCCGTGCGTTGGCGGATAATTTTGCTGGCGCCGCCGAGGCGCCGCATTCGCTGATTTCCGCGCTCGCCAATGACCAGTCGGATATCGCTGCGCCGGTGCTGTCGCGCTCTCCCGTGTTGTCCGAGGCTGAATTGATCGACTGCGCGGCGATCGGCGACGCCTTCTCCCAGAGCGCCATCGCCTTGCGCGCCCGCGTTTCCGTTTCCGTGGCTGCGGCGCTTGCCGAAGTCGGCGCGCGCGAGGCGGCGATTTCGCTGGCGGTCAATCCCGGCGCGGAACTCGCGGAGTTCTCGATGCGGCGGATGATCGAGCGTTTTGGCGACGACGGAGAGATGCGCGAAGCGTTACTCGCTCGTCCCTGGCTGCCCGCGACGATCCGCAGCCAACTGGTCGCGGCGGCGACGGCGAGTCTTACCGCCTTCGTGGTCGATTGCGCGTGGCTCACGCCGGAGCGAGCGCAACGCCTGTCGCGGGAATCCCGCGATAAGGCTAATGTCATCATCGTCGCGCAAACCGTGGAGCAGGATGGGCGCGCCGGCCTCCGCGAGCTCGCTCGACATTTGCGCAACTCCGGGCAGCTCACGCCGAGCCTGGTGTTGCGCGCGCTCCTGTCAGGGCGCCGCGATCTGTTCGAGTCTGCGTTGGCTGAGCTTTCCGGATTGAGCGAAAATCGCGTCGCGGGCCAACTGCGCGATTTTCGTGGCGCCGGCTTCGCGGCGCTGTTTACCAAGGCGGGACTTCCCGCCAAATTCCTGCCGGCGTTCCGCGCCGCGCTGGAGGCGCAGCGCGAATCCCGTCTCGACACAAACTCCAGCGACGCCGAGCTTTCGCTGGTTATGGTCGAGCGGGTGCTGACCGCCTGCGAGGAACTGAACGACGGCGAACTCGACCGCCTCATGGCGCTTCTGCGTCGCTTTGAAATGGAGGCCGCGCTGGAAAAGGCCCGCGCCGCCGCGCCGCTGCTGGCGACGCCCGAGCCGGAGACAACGCCTTGCATGCCGGCGATCGACATGGAAGCCTTCGAGGCGGCGCTGGATCAAGCCGCATAGTCTTTTAAAGATTGATTTTTCGTTGCGTCATGGTTCTCGGCGCGCGTCGATCGAGGAGCGTTCAGCCGCGGTCGTGGAACCTTCGCATTCGCTTAGTGTTATCTTTCGTCCATGACGGGAGGACACCATGGGAAATCCATTCGTGCATGTAGAGCTCAACACCACGGACGTCGTCAAGGCCAAGGCTTTTTATGGCCAGGGCAATCGGGTGAAAAACCGCGTGACAAGAGCGATGTGAGCTGAATCTGTCGGAAGCCTCTGAATTCGCGGGAGGCTTCGATCGAAAAAGACAAGAGGAATTTCGCCGTGCTTTTCGAGTGCACGGCGTTTCCGCGTCACTTCGACAACATGCCGGATCATCGGCAGCGAGGCAAAGTCGCTTATCCGCTCAAAGAGATACTGCTGCTCTCTCTGCTGGCGGTGATCGCCGGCGCCGAGACCTTCACGGAGATCGCCCGCTTCGGGCAGTCCAAGATCAAGCTCTTGCAACGGTTTCTGCCCTTCGCCAGCGGCACGCCGGCGCATGATCATCTCGGCGACATTTTCGCCACGCTCGACGCCGAAGCCTTCCAACGCTGCTTCGCGGCCTGGGTCGCCGAGGCGACCGGCTGCCCGGCGGGCGTCATCGCCATCGACGGCAAAACCTCGCGTCGCTCTTACCAGAAGCAGGACGCCAAGGCGCCGATCCACATGGTCTCGGCCTTCGCCGCGCGGCAGCGGCTGGTGCTCGGACAGATCAAAGTGAACGACAAGTCCGACGAGATCACGGCGATCCCCGCGCTCATCGAGATGATGGAGATCGAGGGCGCCGTGATCACCATCGACGCCATGGCTTGCCAGCGCACCATTGCGGAGAAAGTCCTGGGCAAGAAAGCCGACTACATCTTCTCGCTCAAAGGCAATCAGGGAACGCTGCATGACGACGTGAAGCTCTTCGTCGCCGAGCAACAGGCGCGCGCCTTCAAAGACGCCAAGATCAGCCGCCATGAGACCGTCGACGATGATCACGGCCGCATCGAAACACGCCGCTACACGGTGATCCACGACGTCGCATGGCTGCAAAAGCGCCACGCCTGGCCGGGCCTGCGCAGCGTGATCGTCGTCGAGTCGACGCGCGAATTCCGTGGCAAGATCGAACGCGAAACCAGGCTTTACATCAGTTCGCTCGACCTCTCCGCCGAGGTCGTGGCGCGGATGATCCGCGATCACTGGACCGTGGAAAACAATCTACATTGGGTCATGGATATGGTCTTCCGCGACGATGAATGCCGCGTGCGAAAGGAGCACGCTCCGGCAAACTTCACCACCATCAAACACGCTGCGTTCAACTTCCTCAAACGAGCGCCAGGAAAAGACTCCATGCGGGTAAGACGCAAGCGTGCCGCATGGGAGGACGACTTTCTCTACAGTGTCGTTCGTCCATGATTTGTTCGCCCGATTCCCCTGCTTTTATGGCGAACTTTTCGGCTGGAAGCTCCAGGACATGCCGAATTCGCCGCACCCTTACACGCTGATAAGAGTCGGCGACGGGATCGGCGGAGGGATGATGAAGCACCCCATGCCCGGAGCTCCCTCGACATGGTTGGCCTATGTGCTAGTCGACGATCTCTCGGCGGCGACCGCCAAAGCCAAGACGCTTGGTGGAAACGTCATCAAGGACGCGACCGAGGTGCCGGGCGCCGGCGCCTTCAGCATCATCATGGACCCCACTGGCGCGGTCCTCGGCATGTGGGAAGCAAAGAAAAGCTGAGACGCGCCGCAGGGGCTCGGAGCATGTCGCGCGCCTCCAATTCGAGGTCATACGGTTTCCGGCTGATTACTTCGGCTTGGCGATTTTAGGCCACCAATGGAATCCGGCTCTGCCTTTGATGGCGTGGCGTTCGTTGGCGAGAGCTGCGCATCTTCTTCCGATGATGTCGTCGAGTTCGTCGATCGTCGCGACGTGTTTGTTGACGATGGGTTCGTCGACCAGCGCCCACAGCGTTTCGGCCGGTTGTGGTTCGGGCGTGCATGGCGGCGGAAAGACCAAGCGTACACCGTCGGGCACGTTCAAGCCCGCTTCGCCATGCCAGCCGGCGTTGTCGAGAACGAGCACGATGGTTCGATCGACGCCGGCGCCGGCCTCGCGCGCAAAGGATTCGAGCAGCGCGGAAAAGAACGGCTTCGACACGCCGTCGTGCACATACCAAAAAGTCTCGCCACTCGCCGGCGAGACGAAGGCCGTCACGTAGAGCCAGTCGAAACGATGATGGCCCGGCGCGATCGGGCGCTTGCCGACGGGCGCCCAGACGCGGCGCGTCACCGGCTTCAGTCCGAGCCGATGTTCGTCGCTCGCGAAGACTTCGACTTGCCGCTCTGGATGCCTTTCGGCTTCCTCGGCGACGATGTCTTCGAGGTTTATGGAATGGCCCGCCCCTCCGTCCGGCGTTGTAGCTTCGCCGGAGACTCAAACCGGAGGGACGAATCATGAAGGTTTCCGTGCTCGGCATTGATCTTGGCAAGAATGTTTGCAGCATCGTCGGCCTCGACGAAATTGGCGCGGTCGTTTTGCGTCGGCGCGCAAAGCGAGAGACGCTGATCAATCTGGCCGCGAAGCTGCCGCCTTGCATCGTCGCGATGGAGGCATGTTGTGGCGCGCATCACCTTGGCCGCCTGTTTGCGAACCAAGGACATGATGTCCGGCTGATGTCGCCCGAATATGTACGGCCCTATGTCAAGGCGCAGAAGAACGATGATCGTGACGCGGAAGGAATCGCCGAAGCCGCGACGCGTCCAACCATGCGTTTCGTCGAGGTGAAAGCCCAAGAACAGCTCGACATACAGACGCTCCATAGATCAAGAGACCGTTTGGTCGCGGAACGAACCGCTTTGATCAACCAGTTGCGTGCGATCCTATTGGAACGAGGAATTATTGTTCTGCAAGGCAAAAGGAAGCTTGAACAATATCTTACGGCTTTTGTGGAAGAGCCAGAGGGGATGCGATTGAGCCCACGGATACGAATGCTGCTCGCCGACGTTCGGGGGCAATGGCTGGAACTCGATCGACGCATTGCCGTCTTCGATAAGGAGTTTGCGGCCTTCGCGAAGCAAAGCGAAGACGCAAGGCGATTGACCACAATTCCTGGCGTCGGCGTGACGATTGCTTCGGCGTTGATCGCCGCTGTCGGAAACGCGGAAACCTTCGAGCACGGTCGTGATCTGGCGGCGTGGTTGGGGCTTGTTCCTCGCCAATCGACCACCGGCGGCAAGCCCAGGCTTCTGGGCATCAGCAAACGGGGCAACAAATACTTGCGTAAATTGTTGATCCATGGAGCACGGGCGGCGCTTCCGCACATCGCCGAACGCGACGCGGCTCTCGGTCGTTGGGCCAAGAATTTGCTCGCCCGCGTTCACAAGAATGTCGCCATCGTGGCCTTGGCGAACAAGCTGGCGCGGATCGCTTGGGCGGTGCTTCGGCGCGGTGAAAAATTCACCGCCAACGGCTTGCTTCTGGCGGCATAGGCATTGGTTGCTCGGCGAATAATGCGCTGATCAGCCGACGATGTTTGCGGGTGGTGAAAGCGAGATGGCCTAACAGTCGAATGGCGTTCCGGAAACCTGGTTTAAAAAACGGCGCTCGACGCCGAGAAGCTTATGAGGACCGGAACGCGCGTATCTCCATCTTGGCCCGAGGCTTTGTCCTCAAGGCCGGATACGTTGCTGCAGACTGATCAAGCGCCGCTCTCGATAAAACTGCTTGCAGACGGGGCGGGCCATACGTTTTAAACGCCGCCGCCTCTTCCGGCGTGGCGGACTTGGGATTTTTCGGGCGGGGCGTCTGGACCGACATGCCGCAGGCCTTCAGCGCCTCCCAGCCCCGCTGAACGGCGACCTTTTCCAACCCCAGTTCGCGCGCGATGAACGCCGCGACCTTGGCGCTCGTCCACAGACCGCCGTCGTCGGGCGGCTCCTTCAAGCGAACCCGCGGCTTCGCGAGAACCTCCGCTGTGAGCACCCGCGCCGTCGAACCGTTGCGCCGGCGCAAATCGCCCAGAGAATCCGGCCCTTCCATATTGTAGCGAACGACGAGCTGTTCGATCCAACGCTGACCGAACGAGGTCATCTCGGCGACCTCGCCAACGCCGTGGCCCTTGGCGAGAAGCCAAATCGCCTGAAAATGCCGCGCCTCCATGACGTCGGCGCTCGAAACATACCGATCACGCAACGCCTCGACGCTCAAATGCGCGGCTATCGTCGTCATGGCTCGCCCCTTCGCGATTCATGATGACGGAGCTTAACCGCTTCGAGCCCCGGAGGGAATCCCGCCCCGAGACAGTCAACCGGAAACCGTATGAGTGATGCTCTCGTCAATAAGTTGCGGCTTGAAGCTTGAGTGGTCTATCCCCCCTTTACCCCGCCAGTGCGACCTTCACCAAGGCGCTAGCCTTGCCGAAATCCATGCGGCCCGTGTATTTGGCCTTTAGCGCGGCGACGACCTTGCCCATGTCCTTGATCGAGCTCGCGCCGAGCTCCGCGACCGCCGCCTTGATCGCCTCGGCGACCTCGGCCTCGCTCATTTGGCTTGGCAGATAGCTGGAGATCACTGCGATTTCCCCGCGCTCCTTGTCGGCGAGGTCGGGACGGTTGTTCTTTTCATAAATGTCGAGCGATTCCTGGCGACTCTTGATCATTTTCTGTAGCAGCGCGAGCACGTCGTCCTCCGACAAGGTCTTGCCGACGCCGCGCGCCTCGATGTCCTTGTCCTTGAGGGCGGCGTTGATGAGGCGCAGCGCGTCGACCTTTTGGCGGTCGCCGGCCTTCATCGCGGTTTTGAGGTCGGCCGTGATCTTCTCGCGCATTTGGTTTCCACTTCGCGGGCAATTATATTAAACGGGGCGCAGGGCCCTTCGGGCCGCCCCTTCCAGATTGGTCGAGACGCGCCGCCCTCGCGGGCCGCCCTTTCGGCATAGAGCGGACATGAGCGTGGATCAAGATAAAGCGACGGGTTGGACGACACTCCTGCGCACGGGGGCGCTGGTGCTGGCCTCGGGCGAGGTGATCGAGGGTTTTGGGGTCGGCGCGCGAGGCGACGCGGTCGGCGAGGTGTGTTTCAACACCGCGATGACCGGCTATCAGGAAATCCTCACCGATCCTTCCTACGCCGCGCAGATCGTCACCTTCACCTTTCCGCATGTCGGCAATGTCGGCGCCAATGACGAGGACGTGGAGACCGTCGATCTCGCCCGGAGCGCCGGCGCGGTCGGCGCGATTTTCGCGGCGCCGATCACCGCGCCGTCCAATCACCGCTCGCAAAAACATCTTGGCGATTGGCTGGCGGCGCGCGGAATCATTGGGCTGCACGGCGTCGACACGCGGGCGCTGACGGCGCTGATCCGCGACAAGGGCATGCCCAACGCGGTGATCGCCCATTCCCGCGACGGCAAGTTCGACTTCGCCGCCTTGCGCGCCAAGGCTGCGGCCTGGCCGGGCATCGACGGCATGGATTTGGCGCCGACGGTCGGCACCAAGGAAAATTTCGATTGGCGCGAGACCAGCTGGCGGCTCGGCGAGGGTTTTGGCGCGCGCGACGGCGCGGCGAAATTCCGCGTGGTGGCCATCGACTATGGCGTCAAGCGCAACATACTGCGGCTGCTGGCGGACGCCGGCTGCGAGGTCGTGGTCGTTCCGGCCACCGCGACGGCGGCGCAAATAATGGCGCTGCGTCCCGACGGCGTGTTTTTGTCCAACGGCCCGGGCGATCCCGCCGAAACCGGCAAATACGCCGTGCCGGTGATTCGCGATCTGCTGGAGCGCAAAATCCCGACCTTCGGCATTTGCCTGGGACACCAGATGATGGCGCTGGCGGTCGGCGCCAAGACGTGGAAAATGCCGCAGGGGCACCACGGCGCCAATCATCCCGTCAAGGATTTCACGACCGGCAAGGTCGAGATCGTCTCGATGAACCATGGCTTCGCGGTCGATCGCGACAGCCTGCCGAAAAACGCCGAGGAAACCCACCGCTCGCTGTTCGACGGCTCCAATTGCGGCATCGCGCTAAAGGACCGTCCGGCGTTTTCGGTGCAGCATCACCCGGAAGCCTCGCCCGGCCCGCAGGACAGTCATTATCTCTTCGCGCGCTTCGTCGAACTGATGGCGAAGGCCAAGGCCGCCGCCGCGTAATGCAAAAGGCCGCCCCGCGGCGGCCCTCGCTTATTGTTTTGGTCGAAGCGCGCGCGGCGCCCGCCGATCGAAATTAGCAGCCGCAAGCCTTCTCGCAGGCTTTCCGAGCCTCGCCGGACTCCGTCTTGACCTGGTCGCTGGTCTTGCCTTCCTTATAGGCTTGGCTGGCCTTGATGTAGTCGTCGTCGCACTTCTCCATGCACTTGCCCTGCTTGTCCTCGTCGTTGGGGTTGCAGCCCACTTGATGAACGAGGTTGTTGGCCGGAGCGGAGCGATCGAACGCCAGGCTCGGGCCGGCGACGCCAGCCAAAATCGCGATAGCCGTCACAAAGGTGCTGATTTTCATAGTTGGGGTTCCTCTTGAACTTCCGTCGGGTTGTTATTTTTCTTGTGTGACTGCTTTGGCCAACACGAGGCGGGAGCCGGACTCCACACTTAATCATGGGATTATTTTTCGTCCGGCTTGTCAAGCCGAAGGCGATGTCTCGGCCTGCGACATATTCGTCGAAAATGAGGAAAAGCCAGCGATTTCGCCGCATTGCCGGCGAAGATTTTTCCGCGGGAATTTTTCGCGGCGAAATTTCCGCGGCCCTCGTCACGGCGCTCCGCCGCGAACCGCTCCCGTTCGCGGGACATCGGCGATAGCCGCTCCGGCGCAAACAAGTTCGCGTCCCTTCGACGACAGGCTGATCGCGCCGCGTCGACGCGCTAGACTTAGGGAAACGACGATTCGCTCAGGGAGCCTCGATGTCCTACCACGCGCCGCTCGACGACATGCTGTTCGCGATGAAGCTCGCCGCCGGCGAAGGCGCCTTTGACGCCGACGGCGCTTACAAGGATCTTGGCGACGGCGTGGCGGAGGCGACGTTGACCGAAGCCGCCAAATTCGCGGCGGAGCGGCTTTTGCCGCTCGACACGATCGGCGACAGGGCCGGCTCGCGCTTTAGCGAGGGCGCGGTGACGACGCCCCCGGGTTGGCGCGAGGCCTACGCCGAGTGGATCGCCGGCGGCTGGAACGCGCTCGCGGCGGCGCCGGATCACGGCGGCCTCGGGTTGCCGTCGCTGCTCAGCGCCGCCTGCATGGAAATCTGGAACGGCGCCAACATGGCTTTCGCGCTTTGTCCGCTGCTCGGCCAGGGCGCGATCGAGACAATCGAGGCGCACGCCAGCGACGCGCTAAAGCAGACATATCTACGCAAGCTCATTTCCGGCGAATGGACCGCCACGATGAATTTGACCGAGCCGCAGGCGGGGTCCGATCTCGCCTTGCTGCGCGCGCGCGCCGAACCCGCCGGGGACGGCTCCTATCGGCTCACGGGACAAAAAATCTTCATCACCTATGGCGAGCATGATCTTTCGGACAATATCGTGCATCTCGTGCTGGCCCGCCTGCCCGGCGCGCCGGCCGGCACGCGCGGGGTTTCGTTGTTTCTCGCGCCCAAATTCCTGGCCGACGAAACGGGCGGCTTCACCCGCCGCAACGATTTGCGTTGCGCGGGTATCGAGCACAAGCTCGGCGTCCACGGCTCGCCCACCTGCACGATGGTGTATGGCGACGCCGGCGGCGCGACCGCGTTCCTCGTCGGCGAGGAAAACAAGGGCCTCGCCTGCATGTTCACGATGATGAACAACGCGCGGCTGGCGGTCGGATTGCAGGGGGTCGCGCTGGCCGAGCGGGCGACGCAACAGGCGCTCGCTTACGCGCGCGAACGACGGCAGGGACGCGGGGAGGACGGCGACGCTGCGGCGCCGATCATCGAACATCCCGACGTCGCGCGCATGGCGTTGACAATGATCGCGCTGACGCAGGCCGCGCGCGCCATCTGCTACGAGACGGCGGCGTCGCTCGACCGGGCCAAGCGCTTGGCCGATCCAGAGGCGGCGCATCGCGAGCTGGAGCGCGCCGGCCTGTTGACGCCGGTGGCGAAGGCGTTTGGCTCGGACATCGGCAATGAAGTCGCGTCGCTCGGCGTGCAGGTTTTTGGCGGCATGGGCTTTATCGAGGAGGCCGGCGCGTCGCAACTGCTGCGCGACGTGCGCATCGCCGCGATTTACGAGGGCACCAACGGCATTCAGGCGATCGACCTCGTCTCGCGCAAGCTCAAGCTTTCGGGCGGCGCGGCGGCGCGCCGCGAAATCGAGGACATGCGAATCATCGTCGAGCGCGAGCCGCGGCTTGGCGCGCTGCGCGAGGCCGTCGAGGCTCTCGACGCGGCGACGAGTTTCATGATGACCGCCGCGCCGCGCCCGGCGCTGGCCGGCGCCACGCCTTATCTGCGGCTGTTCGCGCTGGCGCGCGGCGGCGCGCTGCTCGCCAAGGGAGCCGCGCGGTCGGGCGACGCCAGGCGCATCGCGCTCGCGCGATTTTTCTCCGAAAATCTCGCGGTCGCCGCGCCGGGACTGGCGCGCGTCGTCATGTCCGGCGGCGCGTCGGTGCTCGAGGCGGGCGCGGCGCTTCGTCAGTAGCGCCCGCGGGCGCCGAGCGTGAAAATTAGGCGGATTGCCGACGCGATAATCGGCGCCGGCAACCCGCGAAAGTCGCGACGCATTTTCACATACGCCTGATTACCATGGATAAATAAGTTCCCGCGCGCTTGGCGCCTTGCTTGCAGATAAGGAGCCGTCGTCGCCCGCTCGCGACCACGGGCTCAAAGAAGCGCCACAACAGCAACGCCGCTGTCCTGAAAGAACTCCCGCCTCATGCGCGAGTGTTTTCGGGAAGCGGCGTTTTTCGTTTCGCGCGAGGCCAAGACGACCCGATCGCCAGGGCGCCGCGCCCGACGCCAAAGCGAAATTTCAAGGAGCGCCCATTCCCAAGGGCGCGCGAAAGGCGAATACAACATGAGCGAAGCGCTGGTTATCATCGGTAATGGCATGGCCGCCGCCCGCCTCGTCGAGGAGCTGGCGAAACTGGCGCTGGGACGGCACGCGATCGCCGTCGTCGGCGAGGAGCCGAGCCTTGCCTATAACCGCGTGCTGCTGTCGTCGGTGCTCGCCGGCGAGATGAGCGCGGCCGACATCGGCTTGAAACCGGCCGCCTGGTGGCGCGACCATGGCGTCACCCTGCGCTACGGATGCGCGGCGCGCGCCTTCGATCCCGCCAGCCGAACCGTCGTGCTGGCCGAAACAAGAACATCGTTGCCGGAAACGTGGCGTCGCCACCGGCTCGCGCGCCTGCTGCCGCCGATGGCCGGCGTCGAGCTCGGCTGCATGCACACCTTCCGCGACGCCTCCGACATCGAAAAACTGTCGCGT
>CAVOTY010000009.1:0-590316 GCA_963699455.1 uncultured Alphaproteobacteria bacterium
AGCCGGATTGCGCGGCGATCGTGCGCGGCCTGATCAGCATGGCGGCCGATCTCAATATGACCACCATTGGCGAGGGCGTCGAGGAGGCGGAGCAACTGGAATGGCTGCGCGCCGCCGGCTGCAACGAGGCGCAGGGCTATTTCATCGGCAAGCCCATGGCCGAGGCCGAATTCATCGCCTTTGTCCTGGCGTGGCGCCCGGAAAGCCTCGCCGCCTGACGGAGCGGACCCTTATCGCCCGCGATAGGGCGGCACGCCCTGATCGGGCAGCCACAGCCCCTCCGGCGGCGCGCCAGTCTGCCAGAACACGTCGATCGGAATCCCGCCGCGCGGATACCAGTAACCGCCGATGCGCAGCCATTTCGGCGCCATCGCCGACTTGAGATCGAGGGCGATTCGCATCGTGCAGTCCTCGTGAAAGGCGCCATGCGCGCGAAAGCTGGCGAGATACAGCTTGAGCGATTTTGATTCGACGAGCCATTCGCCGGGCACATAATCGATGACGATATGCGCGAAGTCGGGCTGGCCGGTCACCGGGCACAGCGAGGTGAACTCCGGCGCGGCGAAACGCACCAGATAGCTCTCGCCGGGGTGCGGATTGGGTACGATATCGAGTTCGGCCTCGTCGGGCGAGGCCGGCAGCGTCGACTTTTGGCCGAGCAGCGCGGCGCCTTGGTGGGTCTTGGTCATGCGGGGAGTTAGAGGCGGGCGGGCCGGGGCGTCAAGCGGGCGGCGGTAAATCCGCGGTCTCAAAACATTCCGCCCTTTCCCGCGCCGGCCAATCGGGCTAAAAGGCGCGAAGATACCGCGACGCACCAAAGAAGGCTTCCACATGACCGAGATCATCGACATCCACGCCCGCGAAATCCTCGATTCGCGTGGAAATCCCACGGTCGAGGTCGATGTGACGCTCGAGGACGGGTCCTCCGGCCGCGCCGCGGTGCCGTCGGGCGCCTCGACCGGCACCCGCGAGGCGATGGAAAAGCGCGACGGCGACGCCAAGCGTTATCTCGGCAAGGGGGTGCTCGGCGCGGTCGAGAACGTCAACGGCGAAATCGCCGGCGCGCTGCTGGGCTTCGAGGCCGAGGAGCAGGTCGCGGTCGACGAGGCGATGATCAAGCTCGACGGCACCAACAACAAGTCGCGCCTTGGCGCCAACGCCATTCTCGGCGTGTCGCTCGCGGTGGCGCGGGCCGCCGCCGAGGCCGCCGCGCTGCCGCTCTACCGCTATATCGGCGGCACGCAGGCGCGCATTCTGCCGACGCCGATGATGAACATCATCAACGGCGGCGCCCATGCCGACAATCCCATCGACTTCCAGGAATTCATGGTCATGCCGGTCGGCGCCGACAATGTCGCGGACGCCATTCGCTGGGGCGCGGAAATCTTCCATACGCTGAAGGGCGCGCTCAAAAAGGGCGGCTACAACACGGCGGTCGGCGACGAAGGCGGCTTCGCGCCGAATCTTCCTTCCGCCGAGGCCGCGCTCGACTTCATCATGAAGGCCATCGAGACCGCCGGCTTCAAGCCGGGCGTCGACGTTTGCCTCGCCACCGACGCCGCGGCCTCCGAGTTCTTCAAGGACGGCAAATATGTCTACGCCGGCGAAAAGGTGACGCGCTCCATTCAGGAGCAGGTCGACTATCTCGCCAAGCTCGCGGCCAGCTATCCCATCGTCTCGATCGAGGACGGCATGGCCGAGAACGACTGGGACGGCTGGAAGCTCTTGAACGACAAGCTCGGCAAGACCGTGCAGATCGTCGGCGACGACATTTTCGTCACCAATGTCGATATTCTGTCCGAGGGCATCAAGAAGGGCGTCGCCAATTCGTTGCTAGTCAAGGTCAACCAGATCGGCACTTTGACCGAGACGCTGGCCGCCGTCGAAATGGCGCATCGCGCCGGCTGGACCACCGTGCTCTCGCACCGCTCCGGCGAGACCGAGGATTCGACCATCGCCGACATCGCCGTCGCCGTGAACAGCGGCCAGATCAAGACCGGCTCGCTGGCCCGCTCCGACCGGCTGGCCAAATACAACCAGCTCATCCGCATCGAGGAGGAACTGGGAGACTCGGCCATCTACGCGGGCCGCGGCGCGCTGAAGGCGCTGGCGTAAGGCGTTTCCTCCCGCCGCGCGCGGCGAGAGGAAGCGGGCTTGCGACGTCGCGCCATGACCATGGAAAAAACCTTCGATCCCGCCGCCATTGAGCGGCGCATCCGCGAGCAATGGGAATCCTCTGGCGTGTTTCGGGCTGGGCGCCCGGAGCGCCTCGGCGCGCCGCCCTATTCCATCGTGATTCCGCCGCCCAATGTCACCGGCAATCTGCACATGGGCCACGCGCTCAACAACACGTTGCAGGACATTCTGGTTCGCCACGCGCGCATGCAAGGCAAGGATGTGCTGTGGCAGCCCGGCACCGATCACGCCGGCATCGCGACGCAAATGGTGGTCGAGCGCCAACTGGCGGAGCGCCGGGAGCCCGGCCGCGTCGAACTGGGCCGCGAAAAATTCCTGGAGCGGGTCTGGGCCTGGAAGGCCGAATCCGGCGGCGCCATCGTCGAGCAGTTGAAGCGGCTCGGCGCCTCCTGCGATTGGTCGCGCGAGCGGTTCACGCTCGACGAGGGGCTGTCGCGCGCGGTGGTTAAGGTCTTCGTGCAGCTGCATCGCGAGGGCCTGCTCTACAAGGACAAGCGCCTCGTCAATTGGGATCCGATGCTGCACACCGCGATCTCCGATCTCGAGGTCGTGCCGACCGAGGTGAAGGGCCATCTGTGGCATTTTCGCTATCCGATCGTCACGCATGACGGGCGGGACAGCGGCGAGTTCATCACCGTCGCGACGACGCGCCCTGAGACGATGCTGGGCGATACGGCCGTCGCCGTCCATCCCGAGGACGAGCGCTATACGAAGCTGGTCGGACGCAACGTGCGCCTGCCGCTGGTTGGGCGGATCATCCCGATCGTCGCCGACGAATACTCCGACCCCGAAAAGGGCACCGGCGCGGTGAAGATCACCCCGGCGCACGACTTCAACGATTTCGAGGTCGGCAAGCGCCACGGCTTGCGGCTTGTCAACGTGCTCGACGCGCAAGCCCGCGTCACGTTGCGCGGCAATGACGAGTTTTTCGAGGGCGTCGCCTCGTCGGTGGAGTTCGACGCGACCGTCGAGGCGCTGCACGGTCTCGACCGTTTCAAGGCGCGCGCCCGGATCGTCGCGATGATGGACGAGCGCGGGCTGCTCGCCGAGATCGCCGACAATATTCATTCCGTGCCGCATGGCGACCGCTCGCACGCCGTGCTGGAGCCGCGCCTCACCGACCAATGGTATGTCGACGCCAAGACGCTGGCCCAGCCGGCGCTGGCCGCCGTGCGCGACGGGCGAACCAATTTCGTGCCGAAAAATTGGGAGAAGACCTACTTTGAATGGCTCGAAAACATCCAGCCCTGGTGCGTGTCGCGCCAACTGTGGTGGGGCCATCGGATACCGGCGTGGTACGGGTTCAAATTTGAAGCTGGCGCACTTACGATCGCTTCCACGGGGCGAGCAACTAACGTTTTCGTCGAAATGACTGAGAGCGACGCAATCACGGCGGCGCGTCATTACTATAGCTGTGACGATGTTGTGATCGTGGAGAACGAGACAGCGGCGCTGGACGAAATATATTCCCCACAAACAGGACAAGGGAAGCCGCCTAAAAAATTTGCAATTTGGCGCGACGAGGACGTGCTCGACACCTGGTTTTCATCAGCCCTCTGGCCGTTCTCGACGCTCGGCTGGCCGGAGGAGACGCCGGAGCTATCCCGCTACTATCCCACGACGGTGCTCGTCACCGGCTTCGACATCATCTTCTTCTGGGTCGCCC
Organism: uncultured Alphaproteobacteria bacterium; assembly: GCA_963699455.1. Taxonomy (GTDB): domain Bacteria; phylum Pseudomonadota; class Alphaproteobacteria; order Rhizobiales; family Beijerinckiaceae; genus Methylocystis. Next base: position 3,863 of record CAVOTY010000009.1, read on the forward strand.
GGATGATGATGATGGGGCTGCATTTCAAAAAAGAGGTTCCCTTTCGCGACGTCTACATCCACGCGCTCGTTCGCGACGAGAAGGGCGCCAAGATGTCGAAGTCGAAGGGCAATGTCATCGACCCGCTCGGGCTCATCGAGCAATATGGCGCCGACGCCCTGCGCTTCACGCTCGCCGCGATGGCGGCGCAAGGCCGCGACATCAAGCTCGCGACCGGCCGGGTCGAGGGCTATCGCAATTTCGCGACGAAGCTGTGGAACGCCTCGCGCTTCGCGGAAATGAACGGTTGCGCGCGCGTGAAAGGTTACGACCCCGCCGCCAACCAGATCACGCTCAATCGCTGGATCGTCACCGAGGCGGCGCGCGCGGCGCGCGACATCAGCGGCGCCATCGACGCCTATCGCTTCAACGACGCGGCGGGCGTCGCCTATCGCTTCGTGTGGAACATCTTCTGCGATTGGTATGTCGAGCTGACCAAGCCCCTGCTGCAAGGCGAGGACGGTCCGGCGAAAATTGAGACCCGCGCCTGCACCGCCTTCGTGCTCGACCAGATTTACGCCTTGCTGCATCCGTTCATGCCGTTCATCACCGAGGAGCTTTGGGCGATCAAGGGCGAGGAGGGCGAGCCACGCCAATCGCCGCTGACGCTGGCGTCTTGGCCGTCGCTCGAAAAATACGAGGACGCCGCGGCGGAGGGCGAGGTCGGCTGGATCGTCGAGCTGATCTCGGAGGTGCGCTCGCTGCGCGCCGAAATGAACCTGCCGGCGGCAGCACAGCTTCCGTTGGTGATAGCTGTAGACTCGGAAAGCATCGGCGAGTTTGGCCCGATGATCGACAAGTGGTTACCAACCGTTGATCGCCTTGCACGAGTTGCGGCGAGAATAGAGACTCCAGAATCAGCGCGCCTGATGTCGGGCAAGACAGGAATTCAACTCGACATACGTGGAATCCTGGCAATATTGGATCTTTCGCACTCGATCGACTTTAGTGTCGAAAAGGCGCGGCTCGACAAGGAAATCGACAAGCTCGAGGGCGAGGCGAAGAAGCTCGACGCGAAGCTGGCCAATCCCGGCTTTCTCGCCAAGGCCGAGGAAGAGGTCGTCGACGAGCATCGCGAGCGTCTCGAAGCCACGCGGGCGCGCGTCGAGAAGCTGCGCGCCGCGCGCGGCCGCCTCGGCTAGGCGCGCGCGGGCGGGTTTTTCCCCGCGCGGCGACGGACTGGGTTTATGATGGCGCCCGAGTTACCGCATTCCGCGGGGCGGGCCGTCGCTTCAGGAATGTTCAGGGGGGAGCGACCCATGTTTTGTGCTGGCGACCAGCGAATCACCTTTAAGGCGACGCTTTTCGCGGGAGTGGCGGCGGCCATGCTGTCCGTCGCGCCGGCCCGCGCCGCCGAGTGCGGCAACGGCCCGGAAGGGTTCCCGGCCTGGCTCGCGGCGTTCAAGCAAGAGGCGGTCGCCGAGGGTTTTTCCCCGGCGGTGGTGGAAACCGCGATGCGCGGCGTCACATACGACACGTCGGTCATCGCCCATGACCGCAAGCAGGGCATATTCCACAAGAGTTTCGAGCAATTCTCGAACTATCTGCTCACGCCGAAGCGCATCGCCCGCGGGCGCGCCTTATTGCAGCGCCACGCCGCGCTGTTTCGCGCCATCGAGCAACAATATGGCGTGCCCGGCCCGGTGATCGTGGCCATTTGGGGACTCGAGACCACCTATGGCGACGACAACGGCGATTTCCGCACCTTCAACGCGCTGGCGACGCTGGCCTATGATTGCCGCCGGTCGAGCCAGTTTCGCGCGGAGTTGATGGACGCGCTGCGAATCGTGCAGCGCGGCGACATGGCGCCGTCGCGAATGCGCGGCGCCTGGGCGGGTGAAATCGGCCCGGCGCAATTCATGCCGTCGTCCTATCTCAAATACGCGGTCGACTTTAACGGCGACGGCCGACGCGATCTCATCCACGACACCGCCGACGTTCTCGCCTCCACCGCCAATTTTCTCTATTCCAACGGCTGGCGGCGCGGCGAGGGCTGGGACGAGGGCGAGCCGAATTTCGCGGCGCTACAGCAATGGAACGAGGCGCAAGTCTACACCAAGACGATCGCGCTGTTCGCGGACAAGCTCGCCGGCCGGCGATGACGCGGCGAGCGCCGAACCCAGTGTATCGCGCCGGCGAAAACTATTCCGCCGGCGTCGGCGCGGGATCTTGCGGTTCCGGGTCGCGCGGCTTGATGACCTTGACCTCGGGCGGCGTCAACTTTCGGTGTCGCAGATAGATAAAAAACGCCGCGACGACGCCCAGCGCGAGCAGGGTGTACGCTGGCAGCGCGCGCAAAAAACTCTCCCCGACGGAGAACGGAAAGCGGGAAACCCATCGCTCGCCGTGTTCGCCGGTCGCGGTGACGATGCCGACGAAATATCCCGGCTCCGGAAAATAGTGCTGAAAGTTGATGGTGCCCGAGCGATACAGCTTGGGCTCGCTGTAGGCCACGGTCACGGCGTCGAGGTTCTCGTTTTCCTTCGCTTCGCCGCCCACGTCCTTGACGATGCGGATTTCGATTTTCATCTCGCGCAATTCGTCCTGGATATCGTCGAGCGCCAGGATCATCCGGCCGGTGGAGGGAATATCCTCGCAGAACTCGTTCTTGTCGGCGTCCGGCAAATAGCCGGTGAAGTTCATGACGTCGGGGCCGATGAACAGTTGGCAGCGCGTCGGCTGCCGAAGCCCGCCATGGGCGGAAGCCGGGACCGCGGCGAACAGAAGCGCCGCGACCATTAGCCCCATGGACAGGGCGATTCGGGTGGCCGCAGAATAAAGCGGCGCGAGGGGAGAGAGCTGAGTTTCGGGCCGCCTCGTCGCGGCGGATCGTGAAAGTGGCGCGGCATCGTCGTCACGCATGGTTATCCTCCTTGGTCTCCGTGATTCACAGGCGAGACTCATAGGGAAACGGAAATCGCGGCATGCACGGCCTTCCAGCCTTCGGCGCATGACGCCTTGCTGTGATGTTACCGCATTCTCGCGTATCGACAAGTGGCTGATCGCGCCAGCCCGGCGCGAGGCTGGCGGCGCGGCCAGCGGGACGCGCGACGCGCAGAGACTATCCCGGTTTCGCCTGGGTCCTTAACCAATCGAGCGATGGTCATCGCCGGCCGCTCGAAGTCGATCTGTTGTATTTAGTTGAATTGCACGGAATGTTTTGTCGCTTCGACGACCGAGCGCCCGCCGTTTACTATGTTTTCCTCGGTTCGGGCCGTTCGGCAAGCTTGAGGGGCGCGCGCCCCGCAAATGTTCGAGCTCGAATGACAAGTCCAAAAAAATTGCTGCTTAATTTGAGATTTCGCGGCCAAGGATAGGCCGTCGCCCGCCGTCCACCGGGCTAATCTTAACGAGAGTTCATGCGGGGCGCTCTTGCCACTTCGCGGGGGCCGCGCCATATTGACGGCGAGACCCGCGCCGTAAGCTTTTCGTTACCGCGGGGATGCCAGACGAGAGGATCTCATGTCCAACTATGACCGCAATACAGGCTTCGGCGCTCGTGTCGCCGGCGGAGCCGCCGCGGAAATCGACCAGGGCCTGCGCGCCTATATGCTCGGCGTGTATAATTACATGACGCTGGGTTTGGGAGTGACCGGTCTTGTCGCGCTCGGCGCGCAAATGCTCGCCGTCACTCATAACGCCGCGGGCCGCCTGGCCCTGACGCCCTTCGGCCAGGCGATTTACACCAGCCCGTTGCGCTGGGTGATCGTGCTCGCGCCGCTCGGCTTCGTGTTCTTCCTGAGCGCCCGCGCCAATTCGATGTCGGTGTCGACCGCGCGCGCGATATTCCTCGCCTTCGCCGGCGTCATGGGCCTGTCGATGTCGGCGCTGCTGATGGTTTACACGGGGGCGTCGGTGGCGCGGGTGTTCTTCATCACCTCCGCGGCGTTCGGCGGACTCAGCATCTATGGCTATACGACGCGCCGGGATTTGTCGCCGATCGGCTCCTTCCTGATCATGGGCGTGTGGGGATTGGTGATCGCCGGAATCGTCAACCTGTTCCTGCATAGCTCGAGCGTGCAGTTTGGCCTGTCGATCCTGTCGGTGTTGATTTTCTCCGGCCTGACCGCTTGGGACACGCAGTCGATCAAGGATCAGTATTACGCCGGCGACGGCTATGAGGTCGCGCAAAAGAAGAGCATCTTCGGCGCGCTGAGCCTCTATCTGGACTTCATCAACATGTTCCAGTCGCTGCTCTATCTGTTCGGCGATCGCCGCTAGGCCCGCCTCGCGGAATGAACGAAGGCCCCGCCTCGCGCGGGGCTTTTTTCGCGCCTATTCCGCCCCGACGAGCCGCAGCTTGCGGTCGAGCACGCCGATGACGCGGGAAAGGTCGTGGCCGCGCCTCAGGATCAGGCCGGCGGCGTCGACGACGCTGTAGGTCCCCTGTCGGCGGGCCAGCGCGGGATTCTTTTCGATGCGATAGAGCGGCGTCTCGCAGGCGCGGCGAAATATCGAAAACACCGCCTTCGACGCCGTGAAGTCGATGGCGTAATCGCGCCAGTCGCCGCTCGCCACCTTGGCCCCGTAAAGATCGAAGATAACCCGCAGCTCGCGCCGGTCGAACGGCACCAACGCCTGCCCCGCCGCCGCCTTGCCGAGCGGCTCCCGCCCCGAACCCGCGCCCTCCACGAGAGTCAACCGGCGACCGCCGGCGGCGCGTTGGTTCGGCTCGGTCTCGCTCATGCGGCGTCCTTGGGATTGGCGCGATCAGATCCGCTCTTTCAATGTAGCTATGTTCGCGCGCTCGCGGGGGAAGGGCAAGCGGAGATGACGCTTTCGCGACGAAAACCTTTCGAAGATTTCACGATTTCGTCGCCATTGGGCCACTTGCGGGCCAGGAAACGCGCCCAATATCATGTTCATTGCCTCGGCCGGTCGTCGAGCGGAGTTCCGGTTTTCGTCAGCCCCCCAGCCCCCGGAAAATCGCGTGTGACGGAGTTGCCGGCATGATATGGCGATGGACGAGTCGGCCGGGAGGTTTCCTCCCGCCGACTCGTCTTTTTTCCCGCCCGATTGGCGCGGTCGGGCGCCTTGCAAGTTTCCGCCTCATCCCCGATATCACGAGTCGCCTGTCTCGCCTTGGAGCGCGCGGGGCCGAGCAGGCCTCTTGTCCGCCCGTCCGAGCGACGGGACTTGATCCATTAACGCTCATTCATTGGAGCCGCCGAAGTGACTGACACAGCGACCCTCGATCCGAACGCGCGGGCCAGCAGCCACGGCTTTACCGCCGACGTGGCGCGCTTGCTGCAGATGATGGCGCATTCCGTCTATTCCGAGCGCGACGTGTTCTTGCGCGAACTCGTCTCCAACGCCGCCGACGCCAGCGAGAAGCTGCGCTACGAGGCGCTGTCCAACGAGGCGCTGGCCGCCCAGGCTGGCGCGCCGCTCGTCACCATCGCGCTCGACAAGGAAAAGCGCCTGCTCACCGTCACCGACAATGGCGTCGGCATGGGCAAGGACGAGCTGGTCTCGGCGCTCGGCACGATCGCCAATTCCGGCACGCGCGCCTTTCTCGACAGGATCGGCGGCGACGACAAGTCCGGGCTCGGGCAGGGGTTGATCGGCCAGTTCGGCGTCGGTTTCTATTCGGTGTTCATGGTCGCCGACAAGGTCGAGGTGACGACGCGCCGCGCCGGCTCGGACGAGGCCTGGCTGTGGACTTCCGACGGCAAGGGCGCCTACACAATCGCCCCGGCGGCCGTCGACGACGCGCCCAAGGTCGGCACGCGCGTCGCGCTGCATCTCAACGCCGACAGCGACGAATTTCTGGAGGCCTATCGCGTCGAGAGCGTGCTGCGCGAGCATTCCGGCGCCATCGCCATTCCCATCGAGATCGTCGGCGCGCCCGGCGAGGAGCCGCGCCGCATCGGCGAGGGCGCGGCGCTGTGGACCAAATCGAAGTCCGACATCACCGCCGAGGAATACACCGACTTCTACCGCCAGCTCGCCGGCCAGTACCGACGAGCCGGCGCTGACCATCCACTGGCGCGCCGAAGGGCGCACCGAATACACGGTGCTCGCCTTCATTCCGGGATCGCGCCCGCTCGACCTGTTCGATCCGGCGCGCAAGAGCAAGAGCAAGCTCTATGTCCGCCGCGTGCTCATCAACAAGGACGCCGGCCTGCTGCCGGCCTGGCTGCGCTTCGTGCGGCTCGTCGTCGACAGCGCCGACATCCCGCTCAACATGTCCCGCGAAATGGCGCAGCAAAGCCCGATCATCGGCCAGATCGGCAAGGCGATCGCCACGCGCGTCATGCAGGAGCTGACCAAGCTGGCGGAAAGCGAGCCCGAGAAATTCGCCCAGATTTGGGAGCATTTCGGCGCCGTCATCAAGGAGGGGCTGCACGAGGACCCCTCGCGGCGCGACGAGATCTTCAAGATCGCCCGCTTCGCCTCGACGCGCTCCAGCGAAAAGACGCGCGCGCTGAAGGACTACATCGCCGATCTGCGCGAAAACCAGACCGCGATCTTTTACCTCGTCGGCGACGATTTGAAGCGCCTCGCGCAAAGCCCGCAAATCGAGGAGTTTTCCGCGAGAGGGGTGGAAGTGCTGCTGCTCGACGACGCGGTCGACGCGTTTTGGGTGACGAGCTGCGTCGGCTTCGAGGGCAAGCCGTTCAAATCGGTCACGCAAGGCGACGCCGACATCAGCCTCGTGCCGCAAAAGGAAGGCGAGGCGGAGCCGCCAAAGCCCGAGGCCGACGCCGACGTCGCGGCGCTGGTCCCGAAGCTGAAGGAAGCGCTCAAGGAGCATGTCGACGACGTGAAGGTGTCGACAAGACTGCGCGAAAGCGCGGTGTGCCTGATCGCCTCGGAGCACGGGCTGGATCGCCGGCTGGCGCAATTGCTCGCCGAGCATGGGCAGTCCGGCATGATGGGCAAGCCGGTGCTGGAGATCAATCCGCGCCACGCCGCCGTGCTCGCCGTGGCCAAGGCGCCCGAGGGCAAGGAAGCCCAGGACGGCTATTTCCTGCTGCTCGATCTGGCGCGCATCGCCGACGGCGAGCCGCCGGTGGATTCCGGCGCCTTCGCGCGGCGCCTCGCCGCGCTGCTCTCCAAAAGCGCGTGAGGCGAGACGGGCGCGCGCCGCCGGCCTTGGAAATCGCCCCCAGCGCGACGCTTTTTGAGGCGCTCGCCGGCGTCGGCGAGCTGCTGGAGCGCGCCGGGATCGAGGAGGCGCGGCTCGACGCCCGCGCGCTGCTGCTCGCCGCCGCGGGTATTTCGCGCGCGCGGTTGGTGCTGGAGCCGGAGGCGCCGCTGGGCGAGGCCGCCGCGCGGCGGCTCACGGATTACGCGGCGCGGCGCGCGGCGCGCGAGCCGGTGTCGCGCATTCTGGCGCGGCGCGGTTTCTGGACGCTGGATTTTGAAGTCGCCCCCGACGTGCTCGACCCGCGCGCCGACACCGAAACGCTGGTGGCGCTGGCGCTGCGCCTCGTCGCCGACCGGCGCGGCGCGCCCTTGTCGATTGTGGATCTGGGTTCGGGCTCGGGCGCCATTCTCTGCGCGCTGCTCGCCGAACTGCCGGCGGCCTGGGGCGTCGCGGTCGATCTCTCCGCGCCGGCCTGCGCCGCGACGCGCGCCAACCTCGCGGCGCTCAAGCTGGCGCGGCGGGCGCATGTGGTGCGCGGCCGGTGGGCCGACGCGATTTGCGCCGCGTTCGATGTTGTCGTGTCCAATCCGCCCTATATAAAAACCGGAGACCTCGCGGCGCTGCCGCCGGAGGTCGCGCGGCACGATCCGGCGCTGGCGCTCGATGGCGGCGTCGACGGCTTGGAATGCTATCGGCGAATAATCGCCGCGCTGCCGAGGATTCTGGCGCGGGAAGGCGTCGCGCTGTTCGAGGCGGGCGCCGGGCAATCGGTGGAAATAGCCGGGCTGATGCAGGGCGCCGGCCTTGAAATCATGGGGGTTGAACGCGACGCGGGCGGACATGAGAGGGTCGTCGCGGCGCGGTGGGCCGGAGGGCGCGTTCGCGAGGCCGCCCCGGGCCGGAAGCCTGGACTTGATGGCGAGGCGTGACAATTTAGGCACGGTCCCGCTTTTTTTGGATTCGCCCGCCCGCCGCCCTTGGCGAAACGGCGAGGGTCTTGTATAGAAGAATGAAACCGACTCGTTTTGCTGTCGAACGCGATAGCCGGCTGTCAGCTCCCGTCGGAATCATTTCTGGGCAATCGAGGACATGCACCGCGGCGTGGCGGTGAAAAAGCGGGTTTTCGATCCCGCCGACCGTATTCAGCGGCCAAAGACAGCAATGGGCCAGTTCGGAGTTTCGCCGATTGAACGGCGACCGCCGATGGCGCGATCGACCACCTCCCGAAACGCGCGAAAGTCCGCGCGAGCGCCGATGTTAGCTTATGACGTTCGGCGTGGCGGGTCGGGGCGGTGGCGGGCCGGGCATCAACGGAAAGTCACTCGATCGGGTGGAATGGGGCCAAACGATAGGTCCAATAATAAGTATTGGCGGCGCGGGGCGTTCGCCGCGCATCGGGCGCGCGTGTCGCCGTCACGGTCCGCGAGGCCGCCGCTCAAGACAAGCGCCTAACCACGGCGCGGCGCGCGAAGGGGAGACGGCGCGCGAGAGGCGAGGCCTTTCACCCCGCCGCGAAATCCTCGGGGCGATTCGCCTCAAGGCTCATTCCTCGAGGCGTCGCCTCGAGACCAAGAACTCCAATGTCGGAACAATTCAACGCGCGTCGCGATCACACCGAAGGCGAGAACAGGGCGAACCGCTCGCCGCATCAAGAGGATTATTGAGGCTTGTCAATGAGACCAGGACAAAACAAGCGGTTGCGCGGTCGTAACAACAACAGCGGGCGCAAGGGACCGAATCCGCTGACGCGCTCCTTCGAATCGAACGGACCCGAAGTAAAAATCCGCGGCACCGCCCAGCACGTCGCCGAGAAATATTTGCAACTGGCGCGCGACGCGCAAACCTCCGGCGATATCGTCATGGCGGAGAATTTGTTGCAGCACGCCGAGCATTATTTCCGCCTGATCGCGGCGGCGCAGCAGCAGAACGCCCCGGCCTACGGCGGCCGCCAGTCCTTCGAGCCCGAGGCCGAGATGGAGGACGACGACGACGATTTCACGGGCATTCCCGATCGTTTCGCGCCGCTGGCCGAGCGTTTGCCGCCGCCTCCGGCGGCCTATCAGCAGCAGCCTCAAGCCTATCAGCCGCAGCCGTCCGAACCGCGGCCGCATTTCGCGCAGTCGCAGCCTCAGCCGCAACCGTTCGAGGAACGGCCCTATGGCGAAGCGCCGCGCCACGAGCGGCCGAATCGACCGGAGCGCCAGCCGTTCCGGGGACGCCAGGATCGCAACCAGGACCGGAACCAGGACCGCAACCAGGACCGGAATCAGGATCGCAACCAGGACCGGAGCCAGGACCGCAATCCGGATCGCGGCCAGGATCGCAACCAGGATCGCGGCCAAGACCGGAACCAGGATCGCAATCAGGATCGCGGCCCGGAATTTGGCGCGGAACGTGGCGAGTCGGGCGAGCGGGGTCCGCGCATGGGCTTTGATCGCAACCGCGATCGCAACCGCTATCAGCCGCGCCCCGAAGCGCCGCCGGCCGGCGAACAGCCGCCGATCGCCGATGTGGCCAGCCCCGCCGGACTGCCGGCCTTCATCACCGCGCCGCCGGCGATCGCCGTCCCGCCGCGTCCAGCGCCAGTCGCCGAGGCGCCCGAGCCGCCGCCGCTGGTCACGCCAGAGCAGGAGCACGAGGGCGCCGAATTCCACCTCGCTCCACGTCGTCGTCGCCGGCCGCGACCAGTGATCGACGAGGCGGGCGAGGCCGAGGCCGGCGCGCCGCCCTCCAGCGAACCGCCGCTCGGCGACTGAATCGCCTCACGCGGCCGCGTCGCCAGGCGCGATGCGGCCGCCCTCGACAACTTGGGCGTAGACGCCGCAATCGATATGGCCGAAGTTTTGGCGTAGCGTCTGGACGAGATCCATGTCGCGCCGGCCCGTGCCCGGCTCGACGCCCGTCGCGGCGCAACGGTCGGTCATTTTCAGGAATTCCAGCCGCGCCCCGCCCAGCCGCAAGGTTTGGCCGACCAGGGCCGCCTCGGCCCAGGCCTCCAGCCCCTCGACATAAATATTGGCGCGAAACCGCAGCGGATCGACCGCCGCGCCTTGCGCCGCGGCGATGGCCTCGACGCTGGCGAGGTTGATCAGCGACACGAATCCCGATTTCGAATCGGTGAAGCGAAAGCCATCCGGCGCCGCCAGCAACCGCGCCGGGCCGCGCAACTGATCGCCCAAAAACCCGGTCACGAACGACTCGATCGCCGCGCGGCCCTCGGGGTTGTCGACCGCGCCGCTCGCCCGCTCGCCGCCGGGGCCGCGCAGCGCGAGGACACGCGTCGCGGCGTCGTAACGCGTTGAAAGACTTGAGAGAACGGCGTTTCGCATCAGCATCAGGAACTTGATCTTGGGTTGATGCTCCGGCGCCGCCGGATCGAAGCCGGACGGGCCGTTCTCCAGCGCGAACAGCCGGTCGCCGGGGAAATAAGCGCCGGCGATCAGCTCGGCGGAACTCAGCGGCTCCGGCGACAAGCCTTTGACTGGATAGCGATACAGCGATTTTATCCGCATGGCTGCTCTTAATTCCCGATGACTTTGCCGCCACAATTACGCCGCCGCGACGGACTAGGTTAAACAGGTTCGCCGGCCCGACGGGCATGCGCGTCGCGCGCATTTTCGCGCATCCAACCCGCCATGACCATGCGCGGCGCGCGAAAACAAGCGCCGCGGCCTCTCCCATCGCCCCCCGCCGAACCGTCCGGCTTGACACCCTCGCCTCGGCGCGACAAACCTCGCGCCAATCGGCGCGACTCGCGCTAGTTTTTTTAAGACGACGGCCGGCGCATGTCGCCCCCCGCGTGGAGCCATGGAAAATGAATGCGCAGCCCCGGCGCGACAAGCCGCCGCTCAAGATTGTTTTGTGTTCGCCGCGCGGTTTTTGCGCGGGAGTCGTGAGGGCCATCGACGCCGTGGAGCGCGCCCTGGCGATTTTCGGCGCGCCGGTCTACGTGCGGCATGAAATCGTCCACAACCGCTATGTCGTCGAGGCGCTGAAGGCCAAGGGGGCGATCTTCATCGAGGAGCTCGAGGAGGTGCCCGACGCCAAGGCGCCGGTGATTTTCTCGGCCCATGGCGTCGCCAAATCGGTGTCCGCCGACGCCGCCAAGCGCAACCTGCTGGCCATCGACGCGACCTGCCCGCTGGTCACCAAGGTGCATCGCGAGGCCGAGATTCACTTCCGCCGCGGCCGGCGGGTGCTGCTCGTCGGCCACGCCGGCCACCCGGAAGTGGTTGGCACGATGGGGCAATTGCCGGACGGCGCGGTCATTCTGGTGGAGTCGGTCGCCGACGCCGAACGCATCCAGCTCGATGACGAGTCGAACCTCGCCTATGTCACGCAGACCACGCTGTCGCTCGATGATTCGCGCGAGGTCGTCGCGGCCCTGACGCGGCGTTTCCCGACCATCGTCGGCCCGCACCGCGAGGACATCTGCTACGCCACCACCAACCGCCAGGCGGCGGTCAAGCGCGTGGCGCCGGAGGTGGACGCCGTCATCGTCGTCGGCTCGCCCAATTCGTCGAACTCGCAGCGGCTGCGCGAGGTCGCGGAGCGCTCCGGCGCGCCGGCGCAACTGGTGCAGGGACGCGGCGAGATCGACTGGAGCATTTTCGCGGGCATCGGCTCGCTCGGCATCACGGCGGGCGCCTCGGCGCCCGAGGTGCTGGTCGAGGAGATCATGGACGCCTTCGCGGAGCGCTACACCGTCACCGTCGAGACCATTTCCGCCGCCGACGAAAGCGTCTCCTTCCCCTTGCCCAAGGAATTGCGGGCGATCGCCTGATCTTGCTCGAATTGAAACGAATGTTGATATCGATGACGCCAGATATTGCCACATTAATGTCAGACATCTCCTATTGGGAGTTTTTAGGATATGTGGCGTTGGGCGCTGTATTGGTTGGAGTTGCTGGAGAATCCCTAAAAGAATTCACTGATTGGCCAGCACGTGCCGGGATTGAAAGGCTGGTTACACGTGTGTCCGTGCTTGTCTTAATTGTCGGTCTTGCGGGAGAATGCGTTACGCAGCCAAATACCAATGCCGCTAACGCAAGATTAGTAGCTATTGTAAACAGACAGACGGCGGCTATTGCTTTGGACCTAGAGAAAGAACGAGCGAAGCGCCAATCTCGCGTGCTAACGCAAGAGCAATTCGATGCTATTGCTGGCTTGAAAGGCAGAATATCTTCTGTTAGCATTGCATACGCATCAAGCTGCGTGGAATGCAGCGTGTATGCGCAACAAATCATGTTTGCTTTCAGAGAAGCTAATGTTGATGTAAAATACTTCATTGCGGAAAACTTTATTGGCGCTTGGAACGAGATTGTAGTTAAGTATCCAGATTTCCCGCAAGACAACATATTGGTAAATACATTTATTGGTGTAGGCCTTTTGGGTGCGGTGTCGAAGCTATCTCCGGAGACTACCCATATACCGAACGCTCCAATGGACATTCCATTATTAATGATCGGAGAGCGTTTTCCAGACATAAGCTCGGATGCGGCAAAGATATTATTCAAGCCTCCTCCCCCGAAATAAAATCTGAGCAGATTGAGCGCCGAAAATGCACTGAAGGCGTCAAATATATAGCCCCATTTTTATAAAACCTAAGCGAAGGTCATGGCCGTATATACCGACATCGACGACGAGGAGCTGATCGACTTCCTCGGACATTATGAAATTGGCGCGCTCCTGTCCTGCAAGGGCATCGCCGAGGGCGTCGAGAATTCGAACTATTACCTGCACGTCGAGGGCGGCGACTTCATTTTGACGCTTTACGAAAAGCGCGTCGCCGAGGCCGATCTGCCGTTCTTCCTGGGGCTCATGGAGCATCTCGCGGCGGCCGGGGTCACCTGTCCGCTGCCGGTGCGCGACAAGAGCGGCAGCGCGCTCGGCCGCCTGGCGGGGCGGCCGGCGGCCATCGTCACCTTTCTCGACGGCTATTCGCTCGGTCACCCGGACGTCGCCCATTGCGCCGCGCTGGGCGCGGAGCTGGCGCGGCTGCACCTCGCCGGCCGGGGCTTTGGCCTGTCGCGCGCCAACGCGCTGTCGGTGGGCGGCTGGCGCCCGCTGTTCGCCGGACAGGCGGCGCGCGCCGACGAAATCGAGCCGGGGCTGCGCCAGCTGATCGCCGGGGAACTCGATCTGTTGGAGCGCGACTGGCCCCAAAACCTGCCGCGCGGCGTCATCCACGCCGATCTCTTTCCCGATAACGTGCTGTTTTTGGGCGACCGCCTGTCCGGGCTCATCGACTTTTACTTCGCCTGCGTCGACGCCTTCGCCTACGATCTGGCGATCTGCTTCAACGCCTGGTGCTTCGACGCGGCCGGCGTTTACGATCCGGCCAAGGGCCGCGCCCTGGTCGACGCCTATCGCGCCGCGCGGCCGCTGGAGCCCGGCGAACTCGCCGCCTTCCCGCTGCTGGCGCGCGGCGCGGCGATGCGTTTTTTGCTGACCCGCTTCGTCGACGCGCTGAACGTGCCGCCCGGCGCCCTGGTGCGGCCGAAGGACCCGCGCGAATATCTGGCGAAACTGCGGTTTCACCAGGGGATTTCCAGTCCGGCCGAGTACGGGTTCGAGGTCTAGCGCGCCGGCGTGCCGCCGGTCGCGCCGAGCCGTTTGAACGCGGCCGCCGAAACCCCTCGCGCTAGGGTTGGAACCCGATAAAGCTTCGCGCGTTTACCGCGTGGGTTTTAAAAGTGTGGGCGCGCGTCGAATTTTCCCGACACACGGCCGTCACATGTTGCGGCGCTAGATGACGCCCGCGCGGGTTTGGTTTACTTAAATTGGGGCAACTCAAGGGGTATTGCGTGCCCATGTTCTCCTTTGAAATCGTTCACCAAGGCGACGAGCCCCTGGACACGCGGCTTGTGCCGCTGGCCGACGAGCGCGCGGTGTGGCGCAACATGGAGGCGCTGGCCCTGTGCATGCGAAACCGTGACGCGACGTTCATTCGAGTCAAGAACTCCGGGGGCGAACTCATCGCGCGCGCCGGTGTTAAAACCGTGCTCGCCTCGATTGAAAAATGTCCATGCTTCGACTGCCCGATCAAACACGAAATGCGACGCGTCTCGAACCGCCATCGCATCAGTTGCGATCTGCTGCAACAACCCGAATGCCCGCTGAAGTCGCTGGAAGCGATGGGACGACGAGGCGATAGCCAGCGCGCCGCGCGCGCGGCGATTGGCGGCGGGATGTTCAAGGACTCCGCGTAGCGTCTCGGCGATTGGGCGAATGGCGATTGGGCGAATTGTTTTTCCGGCGAGACGAGCAAATCTCCACGCCGCGAAAAACGGCGAGGCCAACAGCCTCGCCACGCCGTCGCTGAAGGGGCGGGCCGGCGCGCCGCCCTCGCGAGCGGTCGAAAATCACATCTGGTGACAGTGGGCTTTCCCGGCGCAATGACCCTTGTGATGCCGCATCATGCGCGACTTGCAGACCGCCTTGTGCTTGCAGCCCGATTTGCCCCACATGTGATGATGGCGGTGGTTCGCCTGGGCGGGCGCGACGGTCGCGCCGGTGAGCGCGAGAGCAATGGCGGCGGCGGCGATCATGGAACCGGATATGACATTCGTTTTCATGTTGTTCTCCAAATCGAGCGGCGGGCTGCAGCCAACCCTGAGATTTATACGCCGTGAGCTGGCCAATGGTTCCCTTCGCGCTTGGCCGGCGGGCCGAATAACCAGCCGGAAGCGGCGGGACGCGCGAACCGTCTTTTTCGACAAAGTCCCGCCGGTTAAGCGAATTCGGCCGCGGAGCATGCTGTTTCCGGCCAGAGAAAAATATTTTTCTCCGTTCAGGTCACCCAATAGCCATGGGCGGTGTGCGACGCAGTGATCTGGAGATTTTCGGTCGAGGTCGCGAAATCGACCAGCAACTGATCGCGCGGCGTCCCGGCGTTGGCCTCGGCTTCCCAATAGGCGAGGCCGGCGGCGTCGGGCGTTCGCCCCAGCACATTGGAGTACAGCGCGCCGACGAAAGCGTCGTTGTCGGGGTTCGCGCCGTATTTGGCGGAAAACTCCGGCGCGGCGATGAAAATGTCGGCGAGATGCAAGGCGGTGAATTGCTGGGCGTCGGCCTGGCCGGCCCAATATTCGAGGCCGGCGTAATCGGGCATGCGGTCAAAGGCCGCCTGATAGAGCAGATAGACCAGGTGGTCCTCGGCCGTGGTCAGATTGGTGACGAGCGTGATGATCCGAAGGCCAAGGTCGGCGGTCACGGCGGTGGACAGGGCCTGTCCGCCCGCGTCCGCGATGGTCGCGCCGGACGGAAGATCGAGCCCGGTCACCTGGAGATCGGCGGCGCCGTCGCCGGGCTGGACCGTGTAGGAAAATCGCAGAACGGTGGTTCCGGAGCCCCCGACATAGGTCGCGACCTCGTTGTCGCTGAGTTGCAGGGTCGGCGCGCCGGTCACGGTCTCCGCCGCCGCGGTGTTGAGCGTTATCGTGACGACATGGCCGATGCCGACCTCGGCGGCGCCGTCGTCGGTCGCCGCCACGACGGGGTCGGTTTGCGCCGCGAAACCATGCTGGACGCCGGCCACGTCGTTGTAAAAACCGAATATTTCGCCGGAGGCGGCGACGCCGGAGATGCTGGTCTGCGTGGCGCCGGGAACGTCGACCGACGAAACGAACCCGTTCTCGTCGACGAAGCCGTGCACATTGCCGGCGCCGTCCACGTAAAAGCCCACGATTTCGCCGGAGGCGTTTTCGGCGGTGACGTTGGTGTAGCTGGAGCCCGGCGCGTCGAAGGTGGTGACGACGCCGTTATTGTCGATGAAGCCGTGCGCGTTATTGGAGGCGTCGACATAAGTCCCGGCGATCACCCCGGCGTCGCTGACGCCAGCCACGAAGGTGTCGGTCGCTCCGGGAACGCTGAACGTCGTGAAGACCCCGTTGGAGTCGGTAAATCCATGGCCGGCGCCCGTGGCGTCGGTGACGGTTCCGACGATCTCGCCGCTGGCGTTGACGCCCGTGACGATGGTCGAGGACGCGCCGGGAACGGCGATGATCGAGTAGCCGTAGTGATAGACAAAGCCTTCCAACAGGTTGGAGCCATTGTTGAAGTAGCCGTAGATCACGCCGCCGTCGGTGACGCCGGTCACGTAGGTGGCGGTGGCCAACGGGGCCGCGAATTCGTCGACGACGCCGTTGATGACGACGAAGCCCTGGTCGCGATTGTAATTGTCGGTATAGCTTCCCCAGATCTCGCCCGACGACGTCACGCCAATTCCGATCAAATTGCTCGCGCCGGGAATGGCGTACCGCGTCGCGACGCCGCCTGTCCCGACGAAGGCGTAATCGGTCGAATCGCCGTCTCCGTCGACAAAGCCGTAATAGCCCACCGCCTCGCCGGCGGCGTCGACGCCGGTGACCGAGATATAGGTGTTGACGCCGACCGGAGCGGGAATGTCGTAAGATGTGTAACCGTATAAGGTTGTCATCCGAGTTCTCCTCGCCGACACCATTAACGGAAGCGCGCGGCGGGGAAATTGCGCCGCCGCACGGCGCGGTCGCGCGGCCCGGGGCGAGACGCCAATGCGCGAAAGGATGACACTTTAGTGTCGGTTGTCGACATTCGTTAACGAATCGCCTGTATTCAGTTGTTGGACACAAATAATTCGGGCGGCCGCGCGGCGGCTTCGACCGAAGGCTTGAATTTGAAACGGATGCGATAGTTCAACCTTGGAAAAAGGATCAGAAATCGTGCGGATTCTCACGCTCTCTCTCGCCCTCTTGCTGGCTGGCGGCGCATTCGCGAAGGAAGGGGGCTCCGAGGCGCCGGCGCCGTCCAGGAACGGCGGAGTCTCCCTGGCCTACGACGCCGCCGCCTGCAAGACGTGCAGCGACCAGAACGCCAGTTGTTCGCAGACGTGCAAGGGCGTCGACGCCGCCTGCATCGGCGGCTGCGACAAGCAGCTCCGCGCCTGCATATTGCGGGGTTGCTGGTAGCGGCGGCCGACCGAAGGTCAGAAAACGTCGACCCAGGGATATTTGTGGCGCGCGAAGGTCATGAAGCGCCGCCTGCCGTCGCGCCCGGGCACGACGACGTCGATGTTTTTCGCGCTGACGAGCGAGAAGCGAACCGAGCAATGGCCGATCGTGTCGATGCGCGACAGGTCGTCGGCCGGGATCTTTTTCCGCCAGAATACAAAAAGCGCGCCCGCCGGGAAGATGCGCCGCGGAAATGAAACGGCCCATTCGTCCGCGCAAAAGCCGACGAGTTCGGCGACAAGCCCTTGAAGACCATACAGCGCCAGCAATACGAAGGGGATGTCCGCTTCCCACGGCGCGGCGATCAAGTTGAGAGCGAACAGGATCGCCAGCAACAAGCTTGTAAAACCCAACCAAACAATCAAGCGAGGCAATGAACGACTACTCATGATCGCGCGGCTCCGGCTGCGATAGTCATGGAAAAGCTTTGCATTCGTAAATACTTAGAATGCGAATGATTACATCGTTTCCCGAAAGGGAATCAGGAGAGTAAGAAAGCCACAAGACATAATAACCGATAAGGGCGGTGGTAAAAACCCCCAGCGGGCGCGGCGAACCGCCGCTCGTCACCAAGGACCAATCATGACGCGGCGGGTGAAAATCTGGACGGACGGGGCCTGTTCGGGCAATCCGGGTCCCGGCGGCTACGGCGCGATCCTGCGGTTCGGCGACAGGGAGAAGGAAATAATCGGCGGCGAGCCGAACACCACCAACAACCGCATGGAGCTGATGGCCGCCATCGTCGCGCTGGAGGCGCTGACCCGACCTTGCGAGGTCGACCTCCACACCGATTCGCAGTATGTGCGCAATGGCGTCATGCAATGGCTCGCCGCCTGGAAGGCGCGCGGCTGGAAAACCGCCGACCGGAAGCCGGTCAAGAATGTCGAGCTGTGGCGGCGGCTGGAAGAGGCGTTCGAGCGGCACGAGGTCGACTGGCATTGGGTCAAGGGCCACGCCGGCGACGAAATGAACGAGCGCGCCGACGCCCTGGCGCGGGCCGGCATGGCGCCGTTTCTGCGCAAATAGCGGGGCGCGCCGGACGAATCGCCAAGGCGGAGGCTTGCGCCGCGCCGCTCACGCCCCATATCCAGGCTAATTGGTGTCACTGGGCGCGATCGCGGCGCGAGTCGCGGGCGCGCCCGTTTTTCGAGTGGGCGCCAGAGGCGGGCGCCATGCTTCGGGCGTTATTGGGGCGCACTCTTCATTTCGCCCGGGATACGAACCCGGCGCTCATGGACAGGCTCGAAAATTGACGACCCTAAATCAAAGACTCGCCGATTTCATCGCCGACCACCTGCCGGCCGACGACTTCGCGGTGGAACTGTTGTGCCTGGACCATAACGGGACATATGTCCTGCCGTTCCCCTGCCGCCGCGTCGGCGATGGCTGGCGCAACTCCGCGACGGGCGAGCAAATCGAGGCCCAGGTCGCGGGCTGGCGTCCCCGGGATCGCTGAGCGTTGACTAAACCCTTGTTTTTGACGAGACGCGCGTGGCCCTTGCGGGCGGCGCGGTTTGGCGCCATGTTCGGATCACGATGACCGACGCTCACGAAACGAAACTGGTCGAAGCGCTGAGGAAGGTCGACGCTCATGGAGACGTCGCCCCGGCTCATGTGCAGGATCCCATGACCATGGTGTTGCGTCAGACGGCCATTCAAGCCGATCTGATGCGGTGGGACGACAGCCGCGGCCATTATGTGCTGACCGGCACGGGCCGCATTCGCATCAACTCGCGCAACCGCGCGCCGGGCTCCGTCCTGCGCTTCAGGAAGCGCGAGGAGCTGGCCGAGAACGCGCCGCCGCAACGCGCCGCCGACGCGCCGTAGGGCCCGCCCCTCGGCGGGTCTTATCAGTCCTCCGCCGAGGCTCGGCCTCTCGCCTTGTCGTCCTTCCGTCCGCTTTTTTCGCGGCGTTTCGGCTTGTCGCCGGCCTTCGGGGCGGGGGCCCCGTCGGGTCGCGCCCGGCCGGCCGGGGCGGTCCCGCCGCCGCCGCTCATGCGCTCGACTCGCACCGATTCGCCTCCGGGACGCCGCATGTTGGCGGCAAAGCGCGCCGCCACCGCCTCGGCGACCTCGAATTGCGTCTCCTGGTCGAAAATCCGAATGACGCCAATGTCCTGCTTGGTGATGTCGCCCTTGCGGCACAGCATCGGCAGCAGCCATTTGGGGTCGGCGTTCTTGGCGCGGCCGATGTCGAGCCGGAACCAGGCCGCCCCCTCGGGAAAGCGCGCCGCCGCCGATTTTGGAACGCGCCCCGGCTTGTCCAGCGGACCCCGCGCGTCGCGCCGCGATTTTTCGCGCGGCTCCCGGAGGGCGGGGCCGCCGCCGGGGTCCTCGACCTCCTCCAGCGCCGGCAGCCGCGAGCGATAGAGTTTCACCAGCGCCGCGGCGAGTTGTTCGGGCTTGCGTTCGGCCAGCAGCAGCGCCGCCAGCTCCAGCTCCTCGGGCGTCGGCTCCTCGGTCAGCAGCGGATCCTGCAGCAGCCTTTGCTGATCGAGCTTGGCGATTTCCTCGGCGGTCGGCGGGCCGCTCCAGCGGGCGTGCACGCCGGCGTCGCGCAGCAGCATTTCCGCGCGACGTTGACGGGCGGGGAGCGCCAGCAGCGCGCTGACGCCCTTGCGCCCGGCGCGGCCGGTGCGCCCGCTGCGATGTTGCAGCGTCTCCGCGTCATTGGGCAATTCGGCGTGGATGACGAGGCCGAGATTGGGCAGGTCGATGCCGCGCGCCGCGACGTCGGTGGCGACGCAAACCCGCGCCCGACCATCGCGCAGCGCCTGCATCGATTGATTGCGCTCGTGCTGGCTCAATTCGCCGGACAGCAGCACCGCCGAAAAACCGCGCTCCAGCAGCGTCGCCTGCAAATGGCGCACCGCCTCGCGGGTGTTGCAGAACACGATCGCGGTCGGCGCCTCGACGAAGCGCAGCAGATTGACGACGGCGTGCTCGATCTCCTTGGGCGCGACGCGAATGGCGCGATACTCGATATCGGCGTGGCCGCGCGCGCCGCCGGCCACCTCGACGCGCAGCGCGTCGTTCTGATAGCGCTTGGCGAGATTGGCGATGCCCTTGGGCATGGTGGCCGAAAACAGCAGCGTGCGCCGCTCTTTTGGCGTCGTCTCCAAAATGAATTCGAGATCCTCGCGAAAGCCCAGATCGAGCATTTCGTCGGCTTCGTCCAGCACGACGACCTTGAGCGCCGTGGTCGGCAGGCCGCCGCGCTCGATATGGTCGCGCAGCCGCCCCGGCGTGCCGACGACGATATGCGCGCCCTCGGCGAGCTTGCGCCGCTCGGCCCGGCTGTCCATGCCGCCGACGCAGGACACGATGCGCGCGCCGGAATATTGGTAAAGCCACTCCAGTTCGCGCTGCACCTGCATGGCGAGTTCGCGCGTCGGCGCGATGATGAGCGCCAGCGGCGCGCCGGCCGGCGGCATTTTCTCGGCGTCGCCGAGCAGCGTCGCGGCCATGACGAGGCCATAGGCGACGGTCTTGCCGGAGCCGGTCTGGGCGGACACGAGGATGTCGCGTCCCCGCGTCGCCGGTCCGAGCACGGCGGATTGCACCGGCGTCGGTTCGGAATAGTCGCGCTCCTTGAGCGCGCGGGCCAGCGCGGGGCTGGTTGAAAGAAAAGTCACTTCTAAGGATCACCTGCCGTGAGAGGGGCGTCGTCTGGTCGCGCCGCCCCGTCTCGCGACGGCGCGGCGTTATTTTTCCTGCGGCAACAGCGCCAGCAGATCGGCCATTTTCGGCGCGGCGGACGGGTTCATCATCCCGACGACGTGATAACCGGCGTCGACATGGAGAATTTCTCCCGTGACGCCGCGCGACATCGGCGACAACAGATAGACGGCGGTTTCGCCGACCTCCTCGATCGTCACGACGCGGCGCAGGGGCGAGTTATACTCGTTCCAGCGCAGAATGTAGCGAAAATCGCCAATGCCCGAGGCCGCCAGCGTCTTGATCGGCCCGGCGGAGATCGCGTTGACGCGAATGTTCTTCACGCCGAGATCGGCGGCGAGATAGCGCACCGAGGCCTCCAGCGCCGCCTTGGCGACGCCCATGACGTTGTAATGCGGCATCCATTTCTCGGCGCCGTAATAGGTCAGCGTCAACAGCGAGCCGCCGTCGGTCATCAGCTTTTCGGCGCGCTGCGCGATGGCGGTGAACGAGAAGCAGGAGATCGCCAGCGACTGGTTGAAGTTTTCCGCGGTGGTGTCGACATAGCGGCCGTCGAGCTGGTCCTTGTCGGAAAAAGCCAGGCAATGCACGACGAAATCGAGCTTGCCCCACAGCTTTTCGACCTCCGCGAACACCGCGTCGATGGTGTCGGCCTCGGCGACGTCGCAGCGGCCGACGACGACCGCGCCCAGCTCGGCGGCGAGCGGGCGCACGCGCTTTTCCAGCGCCTCGACCTGATAGGTGAGCGCCAGCTCCGCGCCCGCCTCGCTGGCCGCCTTGGCGATGCCATAAGCGATGGAGCGATTATTGGCGACGCCGAGGATAAGGCCCTTCTTGCCCTTCAAAATGCCGGCGTGCGGCGGGAAAGTCGTCGGCGATTCCTGTGTCATTCAAATTTCCGTGTTTTTGCCGGTTTGGCCGAGGCCTGAAGTTAGCCCGCCGTTTACCGTGATTTGGGGCCCAAGGGAACCCCGCCGCACGGCCGCGTTTGCCATCCGCGCCCGGGCGTGGCAAGCCACGGCGATGCGAGAAACACCCGATACGCCGCCAAATCCCGCCGCCGCCGCGCCGCGCGTCTCCTTCGTGTCGCTGGGCTGTCCCAAGGCGCTGGTCGACAGCGAGCGCATTCTCACGCGGCTGCGCGCGGAAGGCTATGAGCTGTCGCGCGGCCATGCCGGCGCCGATGTCGTCGTGGTCAACACCTGCGGCTTTCTCGACAGCGCCAAGGCCGAGTTGCTCGAGGCGATCGGCGCGGCGCTCGGCGAAAACGGCAAGGTCGTCGTCACCGGCTGCATGGGCGCCGAGCCCGAGAATATTCTGGCGAAATTTCCCGATGTGCTCGCCATCACCCGCCCGCAGGATTACGAGAGCGTGCTGGAGGCGGTGCGCCGCGCCGCGCCGGCGCCGCATGATCCCTTCGTCGATCTCGTGCCGGAGCAGGGCGTCAAGCTGACGCCGCGCCACTACGCCTACCTGAAAATCTCGGAAGGCTGCGACAACTCCTGCTCTTTTTGCATTATCCCGCATCTGCGCGGCAAGCTCGCCTCGCGCCCCGCCGTCGACGTGTTGCGCGAGGCGGAAAAACTGGTGCGCGCCGGCGTCAAGGAACTGCTGGTCATCTCGCAGGACACCAGCGCCTATGGCCGCGATCTGCGCTACGCGGAGAGCATGTTCGGCGACCGCGCCGTGCGCGCCCGCTTTGTCGATCTCGCCCGCGAACTGGGGAATTTCGGCGTCTGGACGCGGCTGCATTACGTCTATCCCTATCCGCATGTCGACGAGGTGCTGCCGCTGATGGCGGAGGGCAGGATTTTGCCCTATCTCGACATTCCCTTCCAACACGCGGCGCCCTCGGTCCTGAAGGCGATGAAGCGTCCCGCCAATGACGAGAAGACTCTGGAGCGCATCCAGAACTGGCGGCGACTCGTGCCCGATCTGGCGCTGCGCTCGACCTTCATCGTCGGCTTTCCCGGCGAGACCGAGGCGGATTTCGAGTATCTGCTGGATTGGCTCGGCGAGGCGCGCATCGACCGCGCCGGCGCGTTCAAATACGAGCCGGTCGCCGGCGCGCCGGCCAATGATCTCGGGCTGCCGCTCGTGCCCGACGAGGTCAAGGAAAGCCGCTGGAAGCGCTTCATGGAGCGCCAGCAGGCGATCAGCGCCAGCCTGCTCAAGCGCAAGATCGGCAAGCACATGCGGGTCATTATCGACGAGGCCGGCGGCGCGGGTAAGCTCGCCAAGGGCCGGAGCAAGGCCGACGCGCCCGGCGTGGATGGCGTCGTTCACATTTCGTCGCGGCGCGCGACGCGCCCGGGCGACATCGTCAGCGTCAAGATCGAATCCGCCGACGCTTATGATCTCAAGGGCTCCGCCACCTAGGGCGGCCTGGATAAGGCCGCTGGCGCATGGACTTGCCGGAATCGCGCGGTTGGCTCCCGAGGGAACCATTTGGCCCCGCCCACGTTTCCTTCCCGTTGGGTTCACGCTGGGAAAGGGAATGGACGATGACAAAACCGAAGCTTGCCGCGGCGGCGCTCGCCGCGTTGCTGTGCGTCGGCGCCACGGGCGGCGCCAACGCCCTGACGATCCCCGGTCAGTCCAGGGATTCGCTCAATCTCTCGCTGAAGCGGGACGCCGCCTGCCAGGGACCGGGCCGCTGGTGCGGACCCGGCTTCGTGCGGGCCTGCGGCCCATTCCGCTGCTGGTGCCGCCCCTGTCGCTGAGGGGAAGGCGGGGGCCGGCGCCGCCGGCTCCCCTTGCGTCAATCCGCCGTCAGAACCGCGCGACGCAGAGCAGCTCGCCGCCGGTCAGCGGCGCGTCGCCGGGCTCGCGCCCCGCGGCCCAGGCGGTCAGTCGCCCGGGGTCCACCGGCGACGAATTCGAGATGCAGGCGCGCATCGGGCAGGGCGGCGCGATAATAGACATCGTCGATGACGTTGGGATGCACCTTGCCCCACATCGAATGCCACTCGGCCGGACTCGACGCCTTGAACGCCGCCGAACCGTTCGGCGTGAACACGACGAAGAGCCCGTCGGGCTTGAGCAGCGCGCGCGCCAGCTTGATGACCTCGCGCGGGCTGGGAACATGTTCGAACACATGCGAGGAGAAAAACACGTCGAATGAATGCGCGAGCTCGCCGAGATTATTGGCGTCGGGCAGGCGCGGCAGGCAGTTGACGCCGAGCTTGCGCCGGGCGAATTCGGCGCGGGGCCGCGAGATCTCGCAGGCGGTGACGTCATAGCCGTGTCGCGCGAACTGCCAGTCGCCATAGCCCCATGAGCAGCCATAGTCGAACAGGCGCGCGCCGGGCGCGACGCCGAGCGCCTCCAGCAGGCCGATATAATAGGCGAAGGACTTGCCGCTGTCGGCGAACACCGTCTCCTTCAAGCGGGCGAGTTCGGCGTCGTCCGGCGTGTCGGTGGTGAAGCCCTCCGAATAGTCGTCCTGATAAAATCCCTCGTTCTCGGCGAGCGTATCCGTCGGCGCGCGATAAAGCAGCTTACAGGCGTCGCAGCGGCGCAGCTCAGCGACGAGGAATTTCCGGTCGGCGAGCCGGAAATCCGAGGAGCCGCAATCCGGGCAAACAAGACCTTTCCCGGAGAGGCGCTTGCCCAGCAGCTCAATGAAATAATTAGCCTTTTCAGATATGCTCATCGAGCGCCAGTCTCCCCTGTTGAGCGCCAAACCGTAAAGCGAGATTCTCCGCGTAGCGTTCGCCATAGGCGCGCCACGACAATGTCTGGCGATCCGCCTCGGGCAGGCGCCGGAAATCCGGGCGCTCCGCCACCTTGTCCAGCATGTCGCTCAAGGCGCGCGTGAACGCCTCGACATCGTCGCTGGGCGCGACCGCGATGCGCGCGGCGAGCGCCGGCGTATGCGCGAGGTCGGCCCCGCCGGTGCGATCGGTGCACACGAGCGGCAGGCCGCTGGCTAGCGCCTGCGCCTGGACCAGCGCCAGCCCCTCCTCGCGCGACGCCATCGCGAAGACATGCGCCTTCGCGTAAAATTCCTTGAGGCGCCATTGCGGCACGGGATCGTGGTGGACGAAGCGCGGATCGTCGGGGAACGGCGCGTCGCCAAGGGCGCCGACATGAATCAGCCGCGCGCCCGGAATCCGTTCCACCGCCTTGGTCAATATGTCGACGCCCTTGCGGAAGATCCAGTTGCCGACGAACAGCGTGACCTTGCCATCCGGCCTTGGCTCTGGCGATCGCGGAAACTGGTCGAGATCGACGCCATAAGGGTTGATCATCAGCTTGGCGGCGAGCGCCGGGTCGCGGTCGAAACTCGCGGCCACCTGGCGCGACGGAACCGAGATGTAATCGGCGCATTCATAGCCTCTCAACTCGCGTTCGACCTCGTAATCATTGGGTGGACGGGCGCCGGGCGTCGCCATGAGGATTTCGCGCTGCGAGAGAATGTGGCGGCTGCCGCGCTCCATGATGATCTTGGCGCCGTAACGCCGCTTCGCCTCCAGCGGCGCCTCGACGAACGCGCCGGACATGCCGATGAACGCGTCGCAGGGGCGAAGCCGCGCGATGACGGCCCGGTTGAACGCCGCGTACAAGATTTTGACGCGCCAGTCGCTGGCGAGGCCGGGGGCGAATTGCTCCCAGGCCAGCAGCGGCGCGACGAACGGCAGATAGCCGGCGTGGCAATGCGCCGGGAGCCCGAACCGCGCCGCGCGCGAGGCTGTGAGATAGGAATGGAATCGCACCTCGTGGCCGAGCGCGTCGAGTTCGCGCGCGAGATCGAGAACATGAAACCTGCCCGATGTCGCGATGGCGATTCGCGGTTTTCGCAACGGTAAGCTCTCCTTGTCCTCGCGCCGCGCGGGCGTGCGTCGCCCGCCCGGCGCGGGCGCGCGTCGCGCTCCCCGCGCGGCGGCCATTGTCGCGATTCAGCCCAGTATTTAGCGGACTGGTAACAGAAGGCCGTGGGGCTGACCAGCCCCGCGCGGGAGGTCACCGGCCCCGCGCTCGCGGGCGAAGCTTTGGAAATATCAATTGATTTCATGATGATGCGAAGACTGGTCGATTGGGTTTTTCGCACGGCGACCGCCGCTTGGCGACACGCCCCTCGCCTGGGGCGACAGGCCCGCCGTCGCGCGCGCTCGGGCGGGCGGTTTGCTCGATTTGCGGGCGCGGCGCCCGCTAAAAACCGCGCAGCCGCCCGGCGAAACGGCGCGCGCAATATCCTATGTAATTGAACTTATGCAATAAAGCGGGTCGCCCTCGCGTGGCGCCGCTCTTGCGTGAGCTGGGGCGCGCGCCCTTCACAGGTTCGCGCCGGCCCAATGAGGGGCCCCGCAGCAACGCCGCTGTTCCCAAGGAGTCACGTCAAGCGCGTGTTCCTTGGGAACAGCGGCTTTTTTCATGGCCCGACGAACAGAGAGAAAAAGCGATGAGCGCAATGCGACCAGCAAGCCGGCCAGCAAGCCGGCGGCGCATCTCCCCGATGACAGGAAAACGTATCGCCGCCGCCGTCGCGATGGGCTGGGCCGGGCTTGGGGCCGCCGGCGCCGCCGATCTTTCCGCCGCGCCGCCGGTCGCCGCGCCCTCCGTGCCCGCGCCGAGCCTGGCGCCGGCTCCGCTCGGCGTCTTCGGCGCCGACATGCCCGCGGCGGGGAGGCTGGTGGTTTCCGTCATTCCGCAATTCGCCAATTTTTCGCACACGCTGATCGGGACGCGGGGCGTGTCGTCGCAGCAGGTCGTCGCGACGACCCCATGGTACTGGAACCCGAAACAGAATCTGCGGCTGGTGCCGCAGAACACCGCCGTCGCGACGCAGACCGTGGCGCTCGCCTATGGCGTCACCGAGAATATTTCGGTTGTTCTGACCACCGGCATGATCGAGAAAAACCTCGACATGCTGACCTTCAAGGGCGCGTCGGGAATCACCCCGCTCGGGATGAGCTTCACCGGCACGGACGGCATGACCGACACCTCGCTGGCGGCGATTTGGCGCGTCTATCGGGACCCGATCAATCGCATCCAGATCAATCTGGGCATGTCCTTTCCGACGGGGAGCGATCACGACACCTTCACCCTGCTTCAGCCGACCGGAAGCTACGCGACGAGCCGCGCCTTTTACGCGATGCAATCGGGGTCCGGCACGTTCGACGCGATGCCCGGCGTCGTTTACGCGGGCCAGCTCGGAAAGTGGTCGTGGGGCCTCTCCTATCGCGGTCGCCTGCCGCTCGCCGTCAATCCGGAGGGCTGGGCCTTTGGCGATTTGCATGAATTCAACGCCTGGGGCGGTTACAGCTGGGTTCCCGGCCTCACGACCACGGTTCGCGTCTGCGGCAGCCTGCAAGGCCAAATCGTCGGCAACGATCCGCTGATCGCCGGCAAGGCGCAGGCCGCCAATCCAAACTTTTACGGCGGCCAGCGCATCGAGATGTGGGGAGGCGCGACGATCGCCGGAAAATTGATCGGGGTCGAGCGGCTTTCGGTGTCGCTCGAGGGCGGAATTCCCGTTTACCAAAATCTCAACGGGCCGCAGCTCTCCAAGAACTGGCAAGCCGGGCTGGCGTTGCGTTGGAAGATCTAGACCGGCGAACCGGGCGCCGGGCCATCGCCGACCGGAGGAGCGCTCGCGGCTTTTCGCTGGGCGCGAAGGCGCGTATATCGGCGTGAGGCGACAGTGGAGGGACCGCGGCTCTTGAAGATCGTCATCGTCGACGAAAACCCCATTCGCGCCGCCATTCTCGAGGCCGGGCTGCGCGAGGCCGGCTTCACGGCGATCGAAATCCTGAGCGAGATGCATAATCTGCTGATGCGGATTCACGCCATCGACCCGGACGTGATCCTCATCGATCTCGAAAACCCGTCCCGCGACACGCTCGAGCAGATGTTCCAGGTCAGCCGCATCGTGCGGCGGCCGATCGCCATGTTCGTCGACCAGAGCGACGCGATGTCGATTCAGGCCTCGGTCGACGCCGGCGTCTCCGCCTATATCGTCGACGGCTTGAGGAAGGAGCGGGTCAAATCCATCCTCGATCTCTGCGTCTCCCGGTTCAACGCGTTTTCGAGGCTGCGAACCGAGCTCGAGCGCGCCAAGACCGATCTGGAGGAACGCAAGACATTGGACCGCGCCAAGGGCATTTTGATGAAGAACAAGGGTCTTTCCGAGGACGAAGCCTATCGGCTGATGCGCGGCGCGGCGATGCGCGACAAGAAGAAGATCGCCGAGATCGCGTCGGCGGTCGTCATGGCGGCGGAGCTGTTGAAATGACCGGCGCCCGAGAAAAGCTGCGCGTCGGCTTCATTCCGCTGGTCGACGCGGCGGCGCTGTTCGTCGCCGCGGACAAGGGCTTCGCGGCCGAGCAGGGGCTCGACCTGGAATTGGCGCGCGAGGTCTCCTGGTCGAACGTGCGCGACAAGCTCAACATCGGGCTGTTCGACGCGGCGCATCTGCTGGCGCCGATGGCCGTCGCCTCCAGCCTTGGGCTGGGTTGCGTCAGGGTTCCCATCGCCGCGCCGTTCAGCCTGGCGATGAACGGCAACGCCATCACCGTGTCGCGCGGGCTGCGCGCCGAGCTCGTGGCCGACGCCGACGGCGGCGACCTCGCCGATCCCGCCGCCAGCGCGCGCGCCTTGGCCAAGGTCGTCCGCCGCCGCGCCAAAATCGGCGCGGAGCCGCCGACCTTTGGCATGACCTTCCCGTTCTCGACCCATAATTATCAACTGCGCTATTGGATGGCGGCCGGCGGCGTCGATCCGGACGAGGACGCGCGCCTCGTCGCCTTGCCGCCGAGCTACATGGTCGAGAAGTCTCGCCAAGGGACAGGTGGACGGATTTTGCGTCGGCGCGCCATGGAATTCGCTCGCCGTCGACGCCGGGGTCGGGCTCATCCTGCACCTTGGCGTGGAGATTTTCGCGCGCTCGCCGGAAAAACTGCTGGCGCTGCGCGACAGCGTCGCCGAGGCGAGGCCGGAGATCGCGGCGGCGCTGGTCCGGGCGCTCGACAAGGCGGCGCGCTTTGTCGCCGCGCCGGAAAACCGGGCGGAGGTCGCCGCCATACTGGCGCGGCCCGACCATGTCGGGGTCGAGCCCGAGGTGATCCGGCGCACGCTGGAAGGCCGCCTCACGGTCGGGCCGGATGGCGGCGCGCGGGAAAACCCAAATTATCTGCTGATCGACGGCGGGACCGCGAGCCGCCCGGACCCGGCGGCGGGGGCTTGGCTTTACGCGCAAATGCTGCGCTGGGGGCAGACGCGCCACGCGCCCGAATGGCTGGCGGCGGCGCGAAAAACCTGTCGCGCCGATCTGCATGACGCCGCTTTGGGAGCGACGGGGCGGGGGGCGCCGGCGGGGGCGGTCGGGGCCTTTGGCGAGCCGCCCTTCGACGCCTCCGACATCGGCGCCTATCTCGCTGGATTCGAGATCGGCCGCAAGATTTGAGCTAACCCCGCCGCTTCAGGCGCGCCAGCGGCCGATGGCGGCGGCGAAAAACAGCAGCGCCCACAGGGCCGGGAAGGTCGCCGCGCCATGCTTGGCGAAAAAGGTCGGCGGCGCCGGCTTCGGCAACCCGCTGTCGATGACGCCTTCGACGCCGAGCGGCAATTGCTCCAAAATCCGCCCCCACGGATCGACGACGGCGGAAAGTCCCGTGTTGGCGGCGCGCGCCAGCGGCAGTCCTTCCTCGATGGTCCGCAGCCGCGCCTGCGCGAAATGCTGATAGGGGCCGCTGGTCTTGCCGAACCAGGCGTCATTGGTGACATTGAGCAGCCATTGCGGCCGCTCGCCGGCGCTCTCGACCACCGCGCCGGGAAAAATCGCCTCGTAGCAGATCAGCGGCGAGCTTGGCGGCAAGCCGGGCGCGCTCAGGCGGCGCGGCCCCTCGCCGACATCCCAGGTGCCCGGCACGAGATGCTGGAGCCCAAGCGGACGCAGCAGGGCGGCGAGCGGCAGATATTCGCCGAACGGCACGAGGTGCATCTTGTCGTAGGCGGCGACGATGCGGTCGCCTTGCACGACCTCGATGGCGTTGAAGATTTTGGAGCGGCCCCGCTCCTCCTGCTCGCGGGCGGCGCCGGTGATTAATATTTTGCCTTGCAGGGCGCGGGCGATGGTCGCCAGCGCCTTCGGCTCGCGCGACAGCAGGAAGGGAAAAGCCGATTCGGGCCAGATCAGGTGCGTGAGGTCGGCGATGCCGGTATGCGTCGGGGCGGTGGCCCGGTCGGACAGCTCGAGGTAGCGGTTGAGGATCGCCTCGCCGATCTCGGGCCGGAATTTCGAGTTCCTGCGGCAAATTGGGCTGCATCAGCCGCAGCTTGACGCCGTCGACGAAGCCGTCCGGGCCGCGCGCCAGCCGCAGCGCGCCGAACGCCGCCATCGCCACGAGCAGAACGCCGGCGAGCGTCATGGCCGGCGAGCGCCAGCGCCGCGGCTCGGCGTCGATCAGCGTGGCCGGCGCGGCGAAAATCAGCACCGCCGCGAGATCGAGGCCGTGCAGCCCGACCAGCGCCGCCGTCTGCGCGAGGATCGGCGGTCCGGCCAGCGCCATGCCGAAATCGTTCCAGGGGAAGCCGGTGAGAACATGGCCGCGCAGCCATTCGGCGCCGCCGAGGCCGACGGCCAACGCGCAGACGCGCAGCGACCCCGGCGACCACAGCAGCCGCGCCAGCGCGAAGCCCAGCGCCGTGAACACGGCGAGGCCGGCGGGAACGCCGAGCACGGCGAGCGGCAGCGCCCAGGCGAATTGGTCCGGCTCCACCAGCACGGCGGCGCCCAGCCACCAAAAGCCCGCGATGAAATAGCCGAATCCAAGCCACCAGCCGGCGCCCGCGGCGGCGCGCAGCGACGCGACGCCGACCCGCCCCGCCGAAAAGCTGGAGCCGTCGACGAGCCAGACCGCGACGGTCAGCGGAATCGCCATGGCCGGCGCGAAGCCGATCGGCTCCAGCGCCAGCGCCCCGCAGGCGCCGGCGCAAAAGGCGACGGCGCGGCGCGCCCACCCCTCGCTGAGGATGATGCGCTGGGGAATGGACAGGCTTGCCGTTCCGTCGAACGGTGCGACGATTTCATGCATGCGCGAAAGGCCCTCGACGAATCACCGCCGCCGACTCTAAACGGTTTGCGGCCGGCGTCGACAACCGCCTGCGGGAAACCGCGAAAGCCATTCAACGCCGGGAGCGGCGCGATCTTGCGCCGGGGATATTGTGTCGCGCGCCGCGACGTTATAGTTTTCGCGACCAGCGCGCGGGGGTAGGCGCGGCGGCGAGGTCGCGGCCCAGGACGGCGGGCCCGGACTATTGACGATCGCTTTAAAAATAAAAGACGACCGATTCACGGTGGTCGATGTGAGGAAAGGAACGAGGATGAGATCAATTTCCCTGATGACATTCGTGGCGACCGCGGCTTTCGCCGCCCTGACGGGCTCGGCCCTCGCGGCCGGCGACGCGGCGGCGGGCGCGAAAGTCTTCGCCAAGTGCAAGGCCTGCCATCAGGTCGGCGAAAGCGCCAAGAACTCCATCGCGCCGGAGCTGAACGGCATCGACGGCCGCAAGGCTGGAACCGCCGAGGGCTATAATTATTCCGACGCGATGAAGGGTTCCGGCATCACCTGGGACGCCGCCTCGTTCGCCGAATTCATCAAGAACCCGAAGGCCAAGGTTCCCGGCACCAAGATGATTTTCCAGGGACTGCCCAAGGACCAGGACGCCGCCGACGTGTGGGCGTATCTTTCCGGCTTTGGCGCCGACGGCAAGCAAAAGTAATCGAGCGCGAAATTTTAAGCTCCGGATTGTCAAGGCGGCCCTCAAAGGGCCGCTTTTTCTTTGCGAAATAGCGGGATGGGTTATACGACCGCTTCAGCCCCGACAGGAATTCTGAAGTGACCCGCGAACCCGACGAAGTTTCATCCGACCTGATGGCCCCGCTCGAGGCCCTGCCGGTTTTTTTTGGTCTCGAGGGGCGCCGGGTGATCGTTGTCGGCGCCTCCGAGGGCGCCGCTTGGAAGGCCGACCTCGCCGCCGCGACCGGAGCCAGGGTCGAGGTGTTCGCGATCGACCCATGCGCGAAAATGCGCGAAATCGCGCTGGCGCGCGCCAATATCGCCCTGTTCGCGCGCGACGCGCATGAGGGCGAATTGAAGGGCGCGGCGCTGATTTTCGGCGTCGTCGAGGACGACGTCCGGGCGCGCGCGCTGCGCGAGGCCGCCGCCGCCGCGGGCGCGCCGCTCAATCTCGCCGACCGCCCGGGCATGAGCGACTTCATCATGGGCGCCATCGTCAACCGCTCGCCGCTGGTGATCGGCGTGTCGACGGGCGGCGCGGCGCCGGTGTTCGCGCAGGCGGTGCGCGGGCGAATCGAAACGCTGGTGCCGGCGAGCTTCGCCGCCTGGGCGCGCGCGGCGAAACTCTGGCGCCCGGAAGTTCTTGTTTCCGGGCTCGATTTTCTGGCGCGGCGCGATTTTTGGCGCCGCTTCACCCGCCTCGCCTTCGCCAATGTCGAGCGTCCGCCGACGCCGCGCGACCGCGACGCGCTGCTGGCCGAGACGCGGGCCGGCGGCGACGCCCCGTCGCGCGGGCGGGTCACGCTGGTCGGGGCCGGGCCGGGCGATCCGGAACTCTTGACTTTGAAGGGCTTGCGCGTTCTGGCCGGCGCCGATGTGGTGCTGTTCGACGATCTCGTGCCGGCCAGCGTGCTGGACTTCGCCCGCCGCGAGGCGACGCGCATCAATGTCGGCAAGCGCGGCCACGGCCCCTCGGTGCGGCAGGAGGAAATCACCGCGCTGCTGCTAAAACTCGCCCATGAAGGCAAGAACGTGGTGCGGCTCAAGGGCGGCGATCCCATGATTTTCGGCCGCGCCAACGAGGAGATCGCCGCGCTGCGCGCCGCCGGTTTTTCGGTGGAGATCGTGCCGGGCGTGACGGCGGCGCTGGCCGGCGCCGCGGCGATCGGCGCGTCGCTGACCAGCCGCGAGACGGCGCGCCGCGTGCAGTTCATCACCGCGCACGGCAAGGACGGGGTCTTTCCCGAGGACTTTGATTGGGGCGCGCTGGCCGACCCGCGCGCGACGACGGCGGTCTACATGGGCAACCGCACGCTGCCGGAATTGTCGCGCCGGCTCATCGCCAAGGGCGCCGACCCCGCGACGCCGGCCTTCGTGATCGAGCGCGCCAGCACCCCGTCGCAGCGGATTTTTAGCGGCACGATCGGCGATTTGCCCGAGAGAATCGCGCGGGAGGCGCTGGAGGGGCCGGTGTTGGTGTTGATCGGCGCGGCGCTGGCGGGCGCGGCGCCGTGAATTTCGTCGCGATCGATTTCGAAACCGCCAATTACGCCGCGAACAGCGCCTGCGCGGTCGGCCTCGTCAAGGTCGTGGGCGGCGAGATCGCGGAATCGATGGTCCATTTGATCCGGCCGCCGACCCGACAATTCACCTTCACCCATATCCACGGCTTGCGGTGGAGCGACGTGGCGAAAGCCGCCGATTTCGGCGCGCTGTGGCCGGTCATCGCGAATTTTCTGGAGGGCGCGGAGTTTTTGGCCGCGCATAACGCGTCGTTCGACCGCGGCGTGCTGCGCGCCTGCTGCGCCAGTTATAAAATCGCCGCGCCGACCCTGCCGTTCAAATGCACGGTGCAACTGGCGCGGCGCGTTCTCGACATCCGTCCGACCAAGCTGTCCGACGTCTGCCGGGTTTTGGAGATTCCGCTCAACCACCACGAGGCGCTGTCCGACGCGATGGCCTGCGCGAAAATCGTGCTCGCGGCGAGGGAGCCACCGGCGCGGGAAGCCGGCCCGCGGCGGCGAGTTGGGCCGTGACTTTTCGGGGGAAATCCGGGCGATGAGCGTCGAGAGCGGCCGCTCCGTGGTGGGTAAGTTTGAAACTTCCGCGAAGCGCCGGAAGTAGCCGTTGCTGCGCAAATAACGAGACGATCATTTTTCGGTGACGCGGGAGGTTACTCATGTGATGCACATGAGAAATCGCAGCCTCTTTATGGCCTGTGGCCGAAAGTCTCAAATCTGCCTAGACATCACGACTCTCAATTGCAGATATGATCTTTTTCTAATAGTTCCTTAACTAGCCGTTCCTTTGTTGAGCGATCCAAATGTTGGAAATTTTGATTGATGTAGTCTAAATTAGGTAGATATTGGGATTGTGAGGCAGTACTTGCAAGATCAAGAATGGGGTCAAGTTCCTCTTGCGCCTCTCTGGGTAACCTTACAGAGTCAGAGAATACACCACCTGTCCGTAGAGGATGGTGACCTGGTGGATTCCCTTCCGCCAAGTATGTTACAAGATTTCTGGCTTTTTCTAGCAAGTCATATCCATTTTTGTAGTATAGAAAATGTTCGAACGCCAACAATGGCGCTTCCGATGTCCATTGTCCTTCTTCTGGTTTCCACCATTTTTTAAATAAAGGCTCAAGTTCTTTCACAGTATTTTTTTCGAGTCTGTGCGCTTTAATTCCAACCCAACTCAGCTTCGTTGCTTTTTGTTTATCCGCCTCCCAATTACTACTTCCCCAGACACCAATAACATTATCATATTGCCGACCTCTTTGTGAGTGCCCGCAATCTCCACAACCAAATATTCCCGTCCGAGGATTTGGATCCCCACAGTGCGATCTTTTATAAATCCATGTTCTCAACTTCACCATTCCTTGTCTAGAGTTTCGCATAGCGGTTTTGGAGAACAAAAGCGACGCACTTAGGGTAAGCCATAAGCAGTAGCATACAACTTACCTTCTGATGTTTTCTGAATATCATATTTAATTTGCACGTCTTCGCTATCATATTCCGATCGCGTATTAAGTGGGAAATCGCGCCCACCAATTAACATTGACAAATCACGCCTACCTTTTTCATTAAACAGCGTCACAAAACGCCTGATATGAGCATTCGCCGCGCACGATAGCTTCTTCAATTCTTTGTCATTGCCCTCAGTCCGTATGTCCAATAATTTCAATTCTAGCTCAATTACTCCAGCATCCCTAAATAGATCAGATATGCCTAACCTTTTTCCTGCTGTATCTAGTCTCTGCCTTGCTAAATCTTGAATCAGAAGCTTTGTGTCATCTGACGAACAGCTTAAGGAATCAGAGCACGCCGACAGCAAAAGTCCCAGTGCAATCGAAGCAACCACCGGCCTGATTTGTCGCATATTTTTCATCTGATGCCCCTCTATCAAATTTGAAACTACTTAACGCCCTCACCGTATAATATCCTATGGCGTTCCAAAACCCAGGAGCGTGAAAAATCAGAACATTTTTGGCGCGAAACTCCGGCGCCAAACTGATCGACGATGCAGCGGCTTGCTGGGTCCGACGGGAACGGTCGCTCCAGGCCATGGAAGCGGAAATTCACACCGCCCCAACCCCCATAGGCGTTAGGATAATTCAGATGCTCGGAATGAGCGGCGCGTCATGGCCGGGCTTGTCCCGGCCATCCACGCCGGGGGTTCCGGCGCTCCGCGACGGAAAACGCCAAAGATTCGGCTTCATATGGAAACAATCTCACGATGTCCTGGCGCGTCATGGCCGGGACAAGCCCGACCATGACGGAAGGCGAGCGTTTCTGTTCGCCAGGATGGGTATATATCGCAAAACCGAGCCCCCCCTCTCGCTCGCGAAACTGGCGCGGCGGCGCGAAACCGCGCTATGATCGCCGCATGTGGAGAATCATTGAATGACCGCCGAAAAAATCGACGCGCATTTGGCGTTGCGGAGCGACGGTCGACTGTTGGTGGGGCGCGATCGCATCAAACTGCTCGAGGCGGTCGCCGAGCATGGCAGCATAACCAAGGCCGCCAAGGCCGCCGGGTTCAGTTACAAAACCGCCTGGGACGCCGTCGACGCGATCAATAATCTGTTGCCGAGCCCCGCCTTCGTCACCAAGGCCGGCGGGCGCAGCGGCGGCGGCGCGCATGTCACCGACGAGGGACGGCGGCTGATCGAGACCTTTCACCGGCTGGAGGCGCGCATGTCGCGCATTTCCTCGCTGATCGCCTCGGAAGGTTTTGGCGGCCACGACGAATTCGCGCTGTGGAGCCTGGGGATCAAAATCTCCACGCGAAACATGTTTCAGACGGAAGTCGTCGCGGTGCGCAAATGGCCGGTCGACGTCGAGGTGACGCTGAAGGTCACGGCGGAAAACGTGATCCACGCCATCGTCACCAACGAGTTGGCGGAGGAGCTGGAGTTGGCGCCGGGGCGCAAGGCGCTGGCTCTCATCAAATCCTCCTTCGTGCGTCTCGCGCCGGTGGGCGTCGGGACGACGCCCGGCCGCAATGGCTTCGAGGGCGAGGTGCGGCGACGAATCGACGCGGAGCGCAACAGCGAGGTGCTGCTCGACATCGGTTCGGGCAAGACCATGACGGCGGTGATCGCGCGCCAGACCGCCGAGGATTTCGACATCAAGGTCGGCGCGCGGGCGGTGGCCAGCTTCAACGCGACCGACGTGATTCTCGCCGTCGATTGAGGCGGGAGAGGCGTTGCCGGAGATCCGCGCCAATATGACGCGGCGTCTGCGGCGCGGGCTGTTTAAAAACGCCGCCGCCGGACCGCGCGGGCGGGTCGCGTCGGGCATAAAACGTGCTAGTTTGGCGCGAGAACTGGCGGACAAGGGCGGACCATGAAGCAGGCCATGAAATCGCGACTTACGATAATTGCTTTCTTGTTGTGGCCGCTGCTGGGCGGCGCGGCGCTGGCGGCCGATCCCTTGCGCGAGCAAGCGAAGGGCCTGTTCGAGCCCATTCCGGAGGCGCCGCCCGCGCTGGCCGGCAACCCCGCGACGCCGGAGAAGCTGGCGCTCGGGACCATGCTGTTTTTCGATCCGCGCCTGTCGGAAAACCACGACCTCAGCTGCGCCGCCTGTCACAACATCGGCATGGGCGGCGTCGGCGGTCCGGCGACCAGCAAGGGCCATTTCGGGGAGCTGGCCGGCCGCAATATCCTGACGGTTCTGAACGCGGTGTTCAACAAGTCGCAGTTTTGGGATGGTCGCGCCGCCGATCTCAAGGAGCAGGTGGTGTCCGGCGTGATGGCCAATCCCGCCGCCCTGCTCAAGGCGAGGGGCGGCCCGATCATCGGCGAGCCCTCGGCCAACAACGCCGTCAAGCAGCATGTCGTCGACGGGTTGAAGTCGATCCCCGGTTACGTCGACGCGTTCAAGAAGGCGTTTCCGTCGGAGTCGGAGCCGATCGTCTACGACAACATCGGCAAGGCGATCGCTTTGTTCGAGGCGACGCTGATCACGCCGGACGCGCCATTCGATCTTTGGCTGAAAGGCAATGACGCCGCGCTGTCCGCCAGCCAGAAGGCCGGATTGAAGCTGTTCATCGATAAGGGCTGCTCCAGCTGCCACAATGGAATCAACATTGGCGGCGGCTCCTTCGCCAAATTTGGCGTGGTCGCGGCGCCAAGCCCGGATTTGCTGCCTTCGGACGATTGGGGCCGCTTCGCGATCACCAAGAATGTCGCCGACAAATACGTCTTCAAGGTCGCCAGCCTGCGCAATTTCGAGTTGATCGCGCCCTATTTCCACACGGGGCGGAACTGGGACGCGAGAAAGGCCGTGTCGATCATGGCCGCCGCTCAGCTTGGTCAAAAGCTCGGCGCGGACGAGACCGACAATATCGTGGCTTTTCTCAAGTCGCTGACTGGCCGCCAGCCGCAAGTCGTGCTGCCCATCCTGCCGCCCGGCGGAGCCGCGCCGTAAGGGTCGCTCGGAACCTTGGCGACCGCCAAAAAAGCGCGCATGTCGGCGACATGGCGCTTATTTGGTCGCGGGCGGCGCGGGCCTTGGGCATATTCCGCCTTGAAACGGGCGCCTATCCAAAATAGTTTGGGTCGAGACGGAGAATCGGGCGACCCACGAAAATTCGCGAAGCGTGGTATGAACATGCCGCGCCCTCGCTCGATCTGTCTTTATATAAGGGCCAAAACCCAGCTTTACCGTCGCGCGTCCCAAGGAATTTCGACTCATGTCCGTGCTGATCGACAAGAACACCAAGCTCATTTGTCAGGGCTTCACCGGCAAGACCGGCACTTTTCATTCCGAGCAGGCGATCGCTTATGGCACGCGCATGGTCGGCGGGGTTTCGCCCGGCAAGGGCGGCTCCACCCATCTCAATCTCCCCGTGTTCGACACGGTGGCGGAAGCGCGCGAGAAGACTGGCGCGGACGCGAGCGTCGTCTATGTGCCGCCGCCAGGCGCCGCCGACGCGATCTGCGAGGCGATCGACGCGGAAATCCCGCTGATCGTCGCGATCACCGAGGGCGTGCCGGTTCACGACATGATCCGCGTCAAGCGGGCGCTGTCGGGCTCCAAATCCCGGCTTATCGGCCCCAACTGTCCGGGCGTCGTCACCGCCGGCCAGTGCAAGATCGGCATCATGCCCGGCAACATCTTCATGCCGGGCTCGGTCGGCGTCGTCTCGCGCTCGGGCACGCTGACCTACGAGGCGGTGTTCCAGACGACGCGCGAAAACCTCGGCCAGACCAGCGCGGTCGGCATCGGCGGCGATCCGGTCAAGGGCACCGACTTCATCGAGGTGCTGGAGTTGTTCTTGGCCGACGAAGCCACCAAGTCGATCATCATGATCGGCGAGATCGGCGGCTCGGCGGAAGAGGAAGCGGCCCAATTCTTGATTGACGAGGCCAAGCGCGGGCGCAAAAAGCCGATCGCCGGCTTTATCGCCGGACGCACGGCCCCTCCCGGCCGCCGCATGGGGCACGCGGGCGCGATCATCGCCGGCGGCAAGGGCGACGCGGAAAGCAAGATCGCGGCGATGGAAGCCGCGGGCATACGGATTTCGCCCTCGCCGGCGCGGTTGGGAAAAACCCTGGTCGAGGCGTTGCGGGCGTAAGGAACTATCCCTTCTCCCCCCGTGCGGGGAGAGGGGTTGGGCGCGCGAGCGGCGCCCTGGAGAATGAACAATGGCGCGTTTGGAAACCAACGGCGGCGCTGGCGGCGGCGTCGAAACGCGGGTCGAGCCCCAAAGGGATGCGTCGGCGGCCAGCGCCTCCTTCCTGCAGGGCGGCAACGGCGCCTATCTCGAGAATCTGCTGTCCGCCTATGAGGCCGATCCCGCTTCGGTCGGAGCCGATTGGCGCGCGTTTTTCGCCGAACTCGGGGTCACGCCGCGTCCGGGCGACGGCGCGGCTCCGCGCGCCTCCTGGGCGCGCGAGGACTGGCCGCGGGTTCCAAAAAGCGACTGGGTGAGCGCGCTCGATGGCGACTGGGCCGCGCCCAAGGCGGCCAAGGACGCCCCGGCGACGGCGCCAAGGCCCAATGGCGCGGCGGTCGCGGCGCCCAGCCCGCCGCTCGGCGAGGAGTTGCAGCGCGCCACCCGCGACAGCGTGCGCGCGCTGATGATGATCCGCGCCTACCGCATGCGCGGCCATTTGCACGCCAATCTCGACCCGCTCGGGCTGGAGCAGCGCCACGATCACGGCGAATTGCATCCGGCGACCTACGGCTTCGAGGACAAGGATTACGACCGCAAGATTTTCATCGACGGCGTGCTGGGCATGAAATACGCCAGCGTCTTCGAGATGGTGACGATCCTGCGCCGCACTTATTGCGGTTCGATCGGCTTCGAGTTCATGCATGTGCTCGACCCGAAGGAAAAGGCCTGGCTGCAGGCCCGCATCGAAGGCCCGAAAAAGGAAATCGTCTTCACGCGGGAGGGCAAGCGGGCGATCCTGCGCAAGCTGGTCGAGGCCGAGGGCTTTGAAAAATTTCTCGACGTGAAATACACGGGCACCAAGCGGTTCGGCCTCGACGGGGCCGAGTCGATCGTCCCGGCGCTGGAGCAGATCATCAAGCGCGGCGGCGCGCTGGGCGTGCGGGAAATCGTGCTGGGCATGGCGCATCGCGGCCGGTTGAACATTCTGTGCCAGGTGATGGCCAAGCCGCACCGCGCGCTGTTTCATGAATTCAAGGGCGGCTCGTTCCTGCCCGACGAGGTCGAGGGCTCCGGCGACGTCAAATATCACCTTGGCGCCTCCTCCGACCGCGAGTTCGACGGCAACAAGGTGCATTTGTCGCTGACCGCCAACCCGTCGCATCTCGAGATCGTCGATCCCGTCGTGCTCGGCAAGGTGCGCGCCAAGCAGGATCAGCACTTTTGCGCCGACGACGACCGCCGCGCCGTGCTGCCGCTGCTGATCCACGGCGACGCGGCCTTCGCGGGGCAGGGCGTCGTCGCCGAATGCCTTGG
The DNA here is from genome assembly GCA_963699455.1 of uncultured Alphaproteobacteria bacterium. GTDB lineage: Bacteria > Pseudomonadota > Alphaproteobacteria > Rhizobiales > Beijerinckiaceae > Methylocystis. The sequence continues at coordinate 43,843 of CAVOTY010000009.1, forward strand.
ACTTTCGGGCCTCAAGGGGCATCGCACCGGCGGCTCGGTGCATTTCATCATCAATAATCAGATCGGCTTCACGACCTATCCGCGCTATTCGCGGTCCTCGCCCTATCCGTCCGACGTCGCGAAAATGGTCGAGGCGCCGATCTTTCACGTCAATGGCGACGACCCCGAGGCGGTGGTGTTCGCGGCGCGCGTCGCCACGGAGTTTCGCCAGCAGTTTCAAAAGCCCGTCGTCATCGACATGTGGTGCTACCGGCGCTTCGGCCATAATGAGGGCGACGAGCCGGCCTTCACCCAGCCGTTGATGTACAAGAAGATTCGCGGCCATAAGACGACGCTGGACCTCTACGGCGAAAAGCTGGTGGCCGAGGGTCATATGACGCGGGCCGAGCTCGACGCCGTGAAGACCGAGTGGCGCGAGCAGCTTTCGCAAGAATTCGAGGCCTCGTTGTCGTTCAAGCCCAACAAGGCGGATTGGCTCGACGGTCATTGGGCGGGGCTGAAGCCAGGCTATCAATCCGACGACGACGAGCGGCGCGGCAAGACCGGCGCGCCGCTCGAAGTGCTGCGCGAGATCGGCCAAAAGCTGACCTCGCCGCCCGAGGGCTTCAACATTCACCGCACGATTCAGCGGTTTCTCGACGCGCGCCGCGCCGCGATCGACTCCGGCGTCGGCATCGACTGGGCCACCGCCGAGGCGCTGGCCTTCGGCACGCTGCTGCGCGAGGGTCACCGTGTCCGCCTCTCCGGACAGGACAGCGAGCGCGGCACCTTCTCGCAACGCCACTCCGTCCTGATCGATCAGGAAAACGAGAGCCGCTACATTCCGCTCGAACATCTCGGCGACGCGAAGGGGCAGTTCGAGGTCATCAACTCGATGCTGTCGGAAGAGGCGGTGCTCGGCTTCGAATATGGCTATTCGCTCGCCGAGCCTCAGACGCTGGTGCTTTGGGAGGCGCAATTTGGCGACTTCGCCAATGGCGCGCAGGTGGTCTTCGATCAATTCCTGTCGGGCGGCGAGCGCAAATGGCTGCGCATGTCGGGCCTGGTGTGCCTGCTGCCGCACGGCTACGAGGGCCAGGGACCGGAGCATTCCTCGGCGCGGCTGGAGCGCTTCCTGCAACTGGCCGCCGAGGATAATATCCAGGTCGCCAATTGCTCGACGCCGGCCAATTATTTTCACATTCTGCGTCGTCAGCTGCATCGCAGCATTCGCAAGCCGCTGGTGTTGATGACCCCGAAATCGCTGCTGCGCCACAAACGCTGCGTGTCGCGCATCGAGGATTTTGGTCCAAACTCGGGATTTCACCGGCTGCTGTCGGACGAAGCGGCGACGCCGTCCGGCGCGGGCGTCCTGACGTTGCGGCCGGCCGAGGCGATTCGCCGGGTCGTGCTGTGCTCCGGCAAGGTCTACTATGATCTGCTGGAGGAGCGCGAGAAGCGCGGAATCGACGACATCTATCTGTTGCGGGTCGAGCAGCTTTATCCACTGCCGCTCAAGCAGATGGTGGTGCGCCTGTCGCAATATAAGAAAGCCGATATCGTCTGGTGCCAGGAGGAGCCCAAGAACATGGGCGCCTGGTCCTATGTCGAGCCCTATCTGGAATGGGTGCTGGCGCAGGCGGGTTGCGAAACCAAGCGCGCGCGATACGCGGGACGCCCGGCCTCCGCCTCGACCGCCGCCGGCACGATGTCCAAGCATCTGGCCCAGCTCAAGACGCTTCTCGACGAAGCCTTGGCCGCGTGAAGTTTTCCCGCCCGGGACGGGGCGCTGGAGTATCGAACTTTCCCGACCGCCGGTCGGGAGTAAACGCTAAGGCGCCGGCGGCGGTCATGCCGTCGATGAATCGATGGATGACGCGGCGATGGTTGAAATTCACGTGCCGACCCTGGGTGAGTCCGTAACCGAGGCGACGGTTGGTCGCTGGTTCAAACAGGCCGGGGACGCCGTGCGGGCGGACGAGGCGCTGGCCGAACTGGAGACCGATAAGGTCACGCTGGAGGTCAACGCGCCCGCTTCCGGCGTGCTCGCCGAAATTGTCGCCAAGCAGGGTGAAACGGTGACGGCCGGCGCGCTGCTCGGCCAGATCAGGGAGGGCGCCGCCCCGAGCCAGGCTTCCGCTCCGAAGCCCGCTTTCGCCGGCGCGCAAGGCTCCGCCCCCGCCGCAAGGCCCGCGCCGCCCAACGGGGCGTCGCCCGCGATGCCGCCTTCGCCGGCCGCCGCGAAAATCGCCCTCGACACCGGCGCCGATCTCGCGACGGTCGATGGCTCCGGCAAGCGCGGACAAATCCTGAAAGGCGATTTGATCGCCCGCGCGCCGGCTTCGCCTCCGGTCTCGGCGCCGGAGCCTCCGGCTGGCGAGGCGCGTCCCCAGCCAGCGTTGGCGCGCTCGACCGCCGTGGACCCGCGCCGCGAGGAGCGCGTTCGCCTCAGTCGCCTGCGCCAAACCATCGCGCGCCGGCTCAAGGAGGCGCAGAACGCCGCCGCCATGCTGACGACCTTCAACGAGGTCGACATGAGCGCGGTGATCGATCTGCGCAACCGCTACAAGGATTTGTTCGAAAAAAAGCACGGCGTGAAGCTGGGCTTCATGGGCTTTTTCGTCAAAGCCTGCTGCCGCGCGCTTGAGGAGGTTCCCGCCGTCAACGCGGAAATCGACGGCGCCGACATTGTTTACAAGCATTACGCGCATGTCGGCGTCGCCGTCGGCACCGACAAGGGCCTTGTCGTGCCGGTGCTTCGCGACGCCGATCGGATGAGCATCGCGACAGTCGAAAAAACCATCGCCGCGCTCGGCAAGAAGGCGCGCGAGGGCCGTCTCGAAATCGACGAGCTGCAAGGCGGCACCTTCACGATCTCCAATGGCGGGATTTACGGCTCGCTGATGTCGACGCCAATTCTCAACGCGCCGCAGTCGGGCATATTGGGAATGCACAAGATTCAGGAGCGCCCGATCGCCGTCGCGGGAAAAGTCGAAATTCGGCCCATGATGTATCTGGCGTTATCCTATGACCACCGAATCGTCGATGGGAAGGAAGCGGTCACTTTTCTCGTCCGCGTAAAGGAATCGCTGGAGGATCCCGAAAGATTGGTGCTGGATTTATAGGCGGGCGGGACGGCTCTTTAAAAATCGTTAGTCGTGCGTATCTAGTATCGGAGGCGCGCTATCGTGTTAGGCGCCGAAGCGGCGGGTTTTCAAGAAAACCGCCCAGGAGGACGATTATGGAAGCTAAAGTTGTGCCCGAGACTCGGACGCCGCGGCTAACCCCCGAACAATTCGCGCATTTGGGCGACGGAGCGATCGCGTATGTGCGGTCGATGCGATCCGAGGATGTGACGCGCATCTACCCGCAAGCGCCGCGCATCGATCCGGGTTTGACGGTTTTCGCGCTGTTGTCGGCCGACGGATCGCCGATCGTGCTGGCCGACACCAAGGAAGGCGCGCTGGCGAACGCTTGGGAAAACAAACTGATGACGGTCAGTTTGCATTGATGAAAGCTGACCCTCGCTCGCCATCGGGCGAGGGGTAAGAAAATTGCATCCCTGGGAGGCGGCGGCTGGAGCCGTCGCCAGCCGGGGAGATTGGTTAATGGAGTCTTTTGGCGAACAAGTCCGCGAAATTTATGCCGTATGCCACGTCAATGATGTCGCCAAGCGACGCGCCGTCGGCTTCGTGCTCGCCCGACTGGACGAGACTGGGAAAACCGTTCCCTTCCCAATAGTCATCGCTCGGCGAGCAGGCAAGTTCCACGCCTATGTGAATCGCTGTCCGCATCAGGGGTCGCGGCTGGATTTCGAGCCCAAGCAGTTCCTGGATTCGAGCCTGACCAATCTGTTGTGCGGCAAGCATGGCGCGCAATTCGACATGGCCACCGGCCTTTGCATCGACGGCCCCTGCAAGGGCGAGCGGCTCGAGGCGGTCGAGGTGGTCGTCGACGGCGAGGAAGTCTGCGTCGCCGGGGTCAGGATCGCCGAGGAAGACGGTCTCGACCGCGAGGAGAACGACGAGATGCCGGAGATCGTGATCCAGTCGGATTGACGGGCGGGCGGCGCGTCAGGCGCCGATCGCGGCGCGCAACTCCAGCAATTGCGCGAGCTTGTCATTGGCGGCGAGGCGCGCGTCGTCGGTCTTGGCGTCGGCCACGTCCTCGCGGGCGTCCTTGATGTCGGCCTCCACCTTGACAACGTCGACGTCGGCCACGGCGACCGCCTGTTCGGCGAGAATGGTGAAACCGTTGGCGCTCACATCGGCGAAACCGCCGCGCACGAAGAGCTTTTCGACCTTGCCGGAGGCCTCGATGCGCACCACGCCAGCCTTCAGCGTGGTCATGACGGGCGCGTGATCCTTGAGCACGGTGAACTGCCCGTCGGCGCCCGGCGCCACGACGTGGTCGACGTCGCCCGAGAACAGCAGCCGCTCGGGCGAGACGAGTTCAAAGTGAAATGTGGCCATGTCTCTGTCTCCGACGGCGCTGTTCAATGGGCTCCGGCCGGCGCCCAAGCCCGGCCAGGCACGGTCCGATTGTGATTAAGCCGCTTCCTTGGCGAGCTTGGCGGCCTTTTCGACCGCTTCCTCGATGGTGCCGACCATGTAGAAGGCGGCCTCCGGGAGGTGGTCGTATTCGCCGGCGACGAGGCCCTTGAAGCCCTTGATCGTGTCGGCGAGCGACACCAGCTTGCCGGGCGAGCCGGTGAACACCTCGGCCACGTGGAACGGCTGCGACAGGAAGCGCTCGATCTTGCGCGCCCGGGCGACGGTCAGCTTGTCCTCCTCGGACAGTTCGTCCATGCCGAGAATGGCGATGATGTCCTGCAACGCCTTGTAACGCTGCAAGGTCGACTGCACCTTGCGGGCGATGTCGTAATGCTCCTCGCCGACGATGATCGGCGACAGCATGCGCGAGGTCGAGTCGAGTGGATCGACGGCCGGATAAATGCCCTTTTCGGCGATCGAGCGCGACAGCACCGTGGTCGCGTCGAGATGGGCGAAGGAGGTCGCGGGGGCCGGATCGGTCAAATCGTCGGCGGGCACGTAAATCGCCTGCACCGAGGTGATCGAGCCCTTGTTGGTCGTGGTGATGCGCTCTTGCAGGGCGCCCATGTCGGTCGCCAGGGTCGGCTGATAGCCCACCGCCGAGGGAATGCGGCCGAGCAGCGCCGAGACTTCGGAGCCGGCCTGGGTGAAGCGGAAAATGTTGTCGACGAAGAACAGCACGTCCTGGCCGCGGTCGCGGAAATCCTCGGCGACCGTGAGGCCCGACAGCGCCACGCGCATGCGCGCGCCCGGCGGCTCGTTCATCTGGCCATAGACCAGCGCGCATTTGGAGCCGGCGCCGCCGCCCTTCTTGTTGACGCCGCCCTCGATCATTTCGTGATAGAGGTCGTTGCCCTCGCGCGTGCGCTCGCCGACGCCGGCGAACACCGAATAACCGCCGTGCGCCTTGGCGACGTTGTTGATGAGCTCCATGATCAGCACGGTCTTGCCGACGCCGGCGCCGCCGAACAAGCCGATCTTGCCGCCCTTGGCGTAAGGCGCGAGCAGATCGACGACCTTGATGCCGGTCTCCAGAATCTGCGCTTCGGTCGCCTGCTCGGCGTAGGAGGGGGCCGGCTGATGGATGGCGCGGCGCGATGTCGTCAGCATCGGGCCAGCCTCGTCGACCGGCTCGCCAATGACGTTGATGATGCGGCCGAGCGTTTCGTCGCCGACCGGCACCGAGATCGGCGCGCCCGTGTCGATGACCTTCTGGCCGCGGGTCAGACCCTCGGAGGTGTCCATGGCGATCGTGCGCACGGAATTCTCGCCAAGGTGCTGCGCCACTTCGAGCACGAGGCGGTTGCCCTGGTTATCGGTTTCCAGCGCGTTCAGAATTTTCGGCAGATGCCCGTCGAATTCGACGTCGACGACGGCGCCGATGACCTGGGTGATGCGCCCCGTGGCGAGATTGCCCGATGCCATGTTAGTCCTCACTCTTTAGGGTCAGAGCGCCTCGGCGCCCGAAATGATTTCGATCAGTTCCTTGGTGATCATCGCCTGCCGTGAACGATTATATTGCATCGTTTGCTTGCGGATCATGTCGCCGGCGTTGCGCGTCGCGTTGTCCATCGCGCTCATGCGGGCGCCCTGTTCGGACGCCGCGTTTTCCAGCAGCGCCCGGAACACCTGCACGGAAATATTGCGCGGCAGCAGCTCGGACAGGATTTCGTCCTGGCCGGGCTCGTATTCATAGGCCGATTGCGCGCCCGTCGCGGCCGGCGCGTTCTCGTTGATCGGAATCTGCGCCGGGATCAACTGCAGCGCGGTCGGAATCTGGGCGATCACCGATTTGAACCGCGAGAAGAACAGCGTCGCGACGTCGTACTCGCCGTCCTCGAACAGCTTGATGATCTTCTTGCCGACGGGATCGGCGTTGTCGAAGCCGATTTGGCGCAGTCCGCGCATCTCGATCAGTTCGATGATGTCCTTCTCATATTGCCGGCGCAACTGGTCAAAGCCCTTCTTGCCGACGCAGAGAATCTTGACGGTCTTGCCCTGGCCCTGCAAGCGAACGATGTGCTCGCGCGCCAGCCGGACGATGGAGGAATTGAAGGCGCCGCACAGGCCGCGCTCGGCGGTGGCGACCACGAGCAGATGCGTGTCGTCGCGACCGTTGCCGGCCAGCAGTTGCGGCCCTCCCACCACGCCGCCGGCGAGGTTGGCGAGCACGCTCTCCATGCGCTCGGCGTAGGGGCGCGCCGCTTCGGCGGCGGATTGGGCGCGGCGCAGCTTCGCGGCGGCGACCATTTGCATCGCCTTGGTGATCTTCTGCGTCGCCTTGACGGAAGAAATGCGGTTTCGAAGATCCTTTAGCGAGGCCATGTGCTAGCTTCTTGCTCTAAGGTTTTCGCGCCCAAGACGCGCGCGGGACCATTGACGGATCGAAAGGCTCCGCTCCCCTGGAGGGAAGCGGAAGGTTGTTTTACGCGAAGGACTTGGCGAAATCCTCGACCACGCTCTTGAGCTTGGCCGCCGAGTCGTCGGAGAGGTCCTTCGACGCGCGGATCGCCTCGAGCAGATCGTTGTGCGCCGCGCGCAGCAGCGCCAGCAGTCCATCCTCGAAGGCGCGCACGCGGTTGACCGGCAGCGGATCGAGATAGCCATTGACGCCCGCGTAAATCACGCAGGTCTGTTCTTCCATCTTCAGCGGCGAGAACTGCGGCTGCTTCAGCAATTCGGTGAGTCGCGCGCCGCGGTTGAGCAAGCGCTGCGTCACCGCGTCGAGGTCGGAGCCGAACTGGGCGAAGGCCGCCATTTCGCGGTACTGCGCCAATTCGCCCTTGATCTTGCCGGCGACCTTCTTGGTCGCCTTGGTTTGCGCGGAGGAGCCGACGCGCGACACCGACAGGCCGACGTTCACCGCCGGGCGAATGCCCTGATAGAACAGATCGGTCTCGAGAAGATTTGGCCGTCGGTGATCGAAATGACGTTGGTCGGAATATAGGCCGACACGTCGTTGGCCTGGGTCTCGATGACCGGAAGCGCGGTGAGCGAGCCGGCGCCGCGATCGTCATTGAGCTTGGCCGCGCGCTCCAGCAGGCGCGAATGCAGATAGAACACGTCGCCCGGATAGGCCTCGCGGCCCGGCGGGCGGCGCAGCAGCAGCGACATCTGGCGGTAGGCGACGGCCTGCTTGGACAGATCGTCGTAAATGATGACCGCGTGTCCGCCGTTGTCGCGGAAGTATTCGCCCATGGCGCAGCCGGAGAAGGGCGCGAGGAACTGCATCGGCGCGGGGTCCGAGGCGGTGGCCGCGACGATGATCGAGTATTCCAGCGCGCCGCGCTCCTCGAGCACCTTCACGAATTGCGCGACCGTCGAGCGCTTTTGGCCGATGGCGACGTAGACGCAATAGAGCTTGGACTTCTCGTCGTCGCCGTCGTTTAGCGACTTCTGGTTCAGGATCGTGTCGAGGGCGATCGCGGTCTTGCCGGTCTGGCGATCGCCGATGATCAATTCGCGCTGGCCGCGGCCGATCGGGATCAGCGCGTCGACCGCCTTGAGGCCGGTCGCCATCGGCTCATGCACGGATTTGCGGGGAATGATGCCGGGCGCCTTGACGTCGACGCGGGAGCGCTTCGAGGCGTTGATCGGGCCCTTGCCGTCGATGGGGTTGCCGAGCGCGTCGACGACGCGGCCGAGCAGTTCGCGACCGACGGGCACCTCGACGATGGCGCCGGTGCGTTTGACCGTCTGGCCTTCCATGATGTCGCGGTCCGCGCCGAAAATAACGACGCCGACGTTGTCGGCCTCGAGATTGAGGGCCATGCCCTGCACGCCGTTCTCGAATTCGACGGTCTCGCCGGCCTGAACATTGTCGAGGCCGTAAATGCGGGCGATGCCGTCGCCGACCGACAGAACCTGGCCAACCTCGCTGACCTGAGCCTCATTGCCGAAATTTGCGATCTCGTTCTTGAGGATCGCGGAAATTTCCGCGGCGCGGATATCCACCATCAGCCGACCTCTTTCATGCGTGTGCGAATGGAATTGAGCTTGGTCTTCAGCGAAGCGTCGACCATGCGCGAACCGAGCTTGACGATGATGCCGCCGATGATGGAGGCGTCAGTCTTTATTTCGAGATTGACGGACTTGCCGCCCGTCGCCGCCGCGAGCGCCTGGCGCAGCGCGCTTTGCTGCTCGGGGCGGAGCGGCCCCGCCACGGTCGCCTCGGCGCGAACGACGCCGTTGGCTTTCTCCTCGAGGCGCTGATAGGCCGCGATGATTCCCGGGAGCACGAAGAGGCGACGTTTTGTCGCGACCAGGCGGACGAAATTCGCGGCGATTCCGCCGATCTGAGCCGAGGACATCACCGCGTCCAGCGCCTTGACCTGGTCGGCCGCGGAGAACGCCGGGCTTTCCACCAGCCGACGCAGATCGGCGCTGTCGCCGAGCATCTGCTTGATCGCGGCGAGGGCGCTCGACACCTCTTCCGTCGCGTTTCGCTCGGACGCCAGTTCGTGAAGGGCGAGGGCGTAACGTCCCGCGACGCCGGAAAGGTCGGTTCCGTCTTGAGCCACTGGTTTTGCTCTTTTAAGATCGGCGTCGCCTTAAAAGCTCCCGGTCGCGCCGTTTGCGCGGCGGCGGAATATGGAGCGTCTAAGCGACGATAAGGTCAGGATGAGGAGCCAAGGCCGCAACGCCTTCGCTCCAATGCGAGGGTCCCCTAACACAGGCTATTTTGTGGCGCAACCCTATCGCTTGGCCAGAGCCGGAAAGCGGGCCAAGGGCGGCTGCCTTAAAAATCGGCGACATGCGCGGTTGCGCGCGCTATACGCTTCCCAGGCGCGATTTCGCGCGAGAACGCGAGGGGCGGGCATGGCGACGTCGGTCGTTGGCGTTATTGGCGGCTCGGGGGTTTACGAGCTTCCGGGGCTTGAAAACATGCGCGAGGAGCGGATTGACACGCCGTGGGGCGCGCCGTCCGACACCCTGCGTTTTGGAACGATCGGCGACACGCCCGCGGTGTTTCTGCCGCGTCACGGGCGTGGCCACGCGCTCTCGCCCTCCGGCATTAATTACCGCGCCAACATCTTCGCCCTGAAGCAGGCCGGCGTTACCGACATCATCTCGGTGTCGGCCTGCGGCTCGTTCAAATCCGAGCTTTATCCGGGGCTTTTCGTTCTCGTCGATCAATTCGTGGACCGCACCTTCGCCCGCCAATCGTCGTTTTTCGGCAATGGCTGCGTGGCGCATGTCTCAATGGCGCACCCCGTCGCGCCCAGGCTTTCCGAGCGCATCCGGGACGCCGCGAAGGCCGAGGGCATCCCCTGCGCCCAAGGGGGGACCTACGTCTGCATCGAGGGGCCGCAGTTTTCCTCCTACGCCGAGTCGCTGACCTTCAAGGCGGCGGGCTACGATGTGATCGGCATGACGGCGCTGCCCGAGGCCAAGCTGGCGCGCGAGGCCGAAATTTCCTATGCGACGATCGCCATGGTGACGGATTTCGATTGCTGGCATCCCGAGCATGACGATGTCGACGTGGCGGCGGTGATCGATGTCGTGCGGGACAACGCTCAGGCGGCCAGCAAGTTGCTGGCGCGGGTGCTCCGCGATTTTCCCAAGGAGCGCGAAGCCTGCCCCAGGGGTTCGGATCGCGCGCTCGACCACGCGATTCTGACGGCGCCCGAGGCGCGTGACCCGGCCTTGCTGAAAAAGCTGGATGTGATTTTGGCGCGCGTGAACGGGAAGCAAGCCAAGAATTAAATCCTCGATCGACGAATAGGACGACGTGACCGCCAAGGCCGCCCGCGTCGGGCAAAGATCGCGGTTTTCGTCGCGTCGCCGCCTGATGCGATCGAACGTCAATAGCGGCTTGAGCCGGGGCGATCTCGACCGCGCGCCGAACGTTTGCGAGCGCATAAGGGGCGCGGTCCATCTTTCCGATTGGCGCCTCCCGCGAAGGGCGATCCGCGTCCCGTGATCGGCGACGATTTATCCGGATCGCCGTTCCCGTTGTTGTAATCGGTATCGGCCGCCGTGAGCGAAGCCACGTGTCCGGCCAGCTTCGGCTGTCGCGGTCAACGCCCGCGTCCATCAAAGGTTAACGCAAGGGCGCGGCTGTTTACAATATCATTCATTAAACCACGAATACAATATATACGCACATACAATAATGTTTTAAGAATGTATACATGCCATCGTGGTCATAAATTGTTGACGGCTCGGATTCCTTGCGAATAAATACTTTTAGAAACTGATTCGGCGCAGGTAATTCGTCGACAATCCCTTCAAGGAGGCAAGCAATGTTCATTATCGTAGACGAGAGAGAACTCGTGACGAATGGATACGCATGCCGATTTGATCAGGAGGGCATCGCCTCCGCGGGCTTTTGCGGAGGACAATTCGTCGATTGGGTCGATAGCGCGATCGAGGGCGACGTGCAGGCGGTGGAGGCCTTCTTGATCGGCGAATGTCCGGAGCGCGAGGAGTTGCCCAGGCTTATTCGGCGGCGCTCGCAAGCGCCGGTCATCGCGCTGAACGAGGCGCCGTCGCTGGAGCAGACGCTCGGGCTGTTCAGTTCCGGCGTCGACGACGTCGTGCGCAAGCCAGTTCACATCAAGGAATTGCTGGCGCGCGTGAACGCGATACGGCGGCGGGCGGAAGCTCGGCAGGATTTCGCGGTTGTCGGTCCCATACAGGTATTTTTCGACGGTCGCGATCCACTTGTGAATGGCGAAATATTGCCGTTGCCGCGGCGCGAGCGCCGCATGCTCGAATACTTCGTGATGAACAAGGGCCGCCGTCTCACCAAATCGCAAATTTTCAACGCGGTTTACGGGCTGTTCGATGATGCGATCGAAGAGAACGTGGTCGAAAGCCACATTAGCAAGCTGCGCAAGAAACTCCGGGCCCGCTTGGGCTACGACCTCATCGAATCCCAACGTTTTCTGGGGTATATGCTCTCGCCTTCGCCGATGAAGGGACCATCGGAACTGATCGCCGCCGTCGAGGAGCGATGGCGCGCGGCCGGGTGAGCGATTGAGCCGCGAACAAGGGTCCGTCACAAGGAGGCCGCTCGGCTAATGTATACGGGCGACCCATAAAGATAAAACAAACGCGTTCGTCTACAATAGTCATCGAAACCAACTCATTAGCTGGTCGCATAAATATTTATTCATCAATTTTGGCTATCTATTCCGCATGGAGTTCGAGATGCGGGGGCGGAAGGTGTATAATAAAAAAAAGATCGACAAAGTAATTAATATAAAATCACCCGATGATCAATCGCATCTAACATTCGAGCAGTGTCAGCGATTGACGGGCCCCATTCGGGACGATCTGGAGCTATTCGACTACACCGTGCGCTCCGCGTTTTCGCGACTGCTGGCGGAAGCAAATCTGTCGGACGAGAACAGCATCATGTTCATCAAGGCGTCGACGACCGTGTTGCTGTCGATTTCCGCCGGTTTGCACGAGAGCGTGGCGGCGGACTCGAACCAGTCCTTCGATATCGACTCTTTCGTCGCCAGCGCCAAGAGCGCCGCGCGATGGGCGGCGTCGCGAAAATTGCGTCTCGCGCTGGGCGGCGAGGCCTGAGTCGAGGCGCTTCCCCGCGGCCGGTTTCCGCCGGCGCGGAAGGGACGCGGCGACGCGCGTTCACAGCCAAGAATTGACGCCGGGCTCCGCATTGGTCCTTCGACTTTTTCGGTCCGCGTCGGGAGACGACGCCATGTCGTTCGCCGGTTCGCGCTGGTTTTCGCGGGCTAGCTGAACTCGGCGTCCTCGAAAAACATCGAATTATTCGACGCGCATTAGCAGGCCTCGGGAATTGGGGGTGTCGCATGACCGCGTTCACGCAAATACTGGACGAAATCGAAGCCTCGACCGTCGACGAGGCGGACTTCACGAGTTTTTCGTCGAGGCTGTATCGCGCCTTCGAAGTTCGGCCGCCCGAGAGCGACGGCCGCCGCGCGCCCGGGCAATCCGAAGCGCGCAAAATGTACGCGGCGGCGTTCTCCCCGCCAAAACCGCGCAATCTGGAACCGAACGGGCGACCCGCGACGGTCGCCGCCGCTCCCAATCTGGCCACTTTGCTCGACGAGTTGAGAGACGCGCGAAGATCGCTTCCCAAACTCAAGGCGCTGCGGCGCGACATCGCGCGCCGCTGCCATCCCGATCTTCGGCGAATGGACCCGCGCGCGACCGGGCTTTTGGCGGAAATGAACGCGCGCATAGACGTTGCGATCAAAGAGTGTCTTGGGAGCGCGGCGGCGAAATAAAGTCCGCGCGCATCGCCGCCGGTACGGTCCGCGACGCTCCGGCGCCGAGCACCTTTTCGCGCGCCGCGTAATCCACGAGCGAGACGCATGGCCTTTCGGCGATGAGCTGTTTAAGCTCGGCGACGGCGGTTTGCGCGGCGAGCCGGATATCATCGGGAAGGTGCGGCTTCGCCAGAACGCTGCTGACCTCGAGCAGCTTTAAGCGCAGGACCGCGGGACCGGCGTATCTCAAAATTACCGAATCGTCGCATTTCACGACCACCAATGCATCATCGAGTGTCATCTCGCCCTCGAATGCGCCTCTCCATCCGCGATGGGCTGGATTCGAAATCATCGATCATGACGCTGTTCGAAGCTACGCGCGAAGTCTGACGCCAGACTTGCGCGTCGTGGCTTTGGGTTCGACTTTTTCGTCGCCCCGCCCGCCGCGCATATCTTGGCGCGCGGTCGCGCTTATTCGATGATGGCGCCGCTTGACGTCACGACCACCCAGTCGTCGCCGCGTCGCTTTACCGCTACCACGCGCCCAACGCGCTCGAATTCATATCCCGGCGCGACCCGCACGATGTCGCCGCGCGGTGTTTTCACGATCGCGAAGTCGAAAGAGGCCTCCAGCAGCGTGAAATCCTTCGCGACGCGCTCGTTCCGCGCCGGGTTGATGGCGCCCACGGGCGCGTAATCGACGCTAGTGTCGTGGCGAGCCAACCGCGGTCCCTTCATTCGCGCCGCGAGAGTTGTCGAAGGCTTGTTGAAGATCGACAGATACTCCATTCCGGCGAACTGCGGATGGTAGTCGGTATTCGTGATCATCCGCGACGCGAAGGCCGTCGATCCGATCGCCAATGCGACTCCGGTGAGGCGCAGCGCCCACTCTCCGCGGCCGATCGCCGCGTCTTCATCGTCACGGCCGCGTCCCGCCACGACACGTTGGGGCGTTTTGGATTTTAACATCTTCGATGATGGCCACATTGCTCCGCTCCCCGCTCGCGAATGCAAGCATGGTGATTCGAGGCTTTACGTGGTCGCTATCATTAGCCGGAATATCTGGAAGGTCATCCCCATCGGCGCGGGCGCGACAAGCTTGGCGCAACCTAGCGGGGCGGAGTTTCGCTCTCATCGAGAGCATCGAGGCCCAAAACGCGGTGGCGCCGCGCGGGCGATGAGCCCGGGTTTTTCCACTAAAGTTAATGCTCGCTCGCAGAAAAAACGCGGCCCTATAAAATCGCGCCGCGGAAACCCACCCCGAGCTCGCCGTGGCGTTTGGCTGCTAATCGACCGACGCTCGTTCAGACGCTCGAGCGTCGGCGCAAGAAGTTCAAGCGTTCACGAAAGCCGTGATCGCGAGCGTAACGGCGGCGGAGGCGGCCAGTATCGAGAGTATTGCTGTAAGCGCGTTCATCTGCGTTCCCTCTGTTTGCCGGAGCTAGCCACATGACGATGAGCGAGCCCCACCCGAGACTTTTTCTCGATTGATTCCCGGCGAACGACTGATTTCGCCGCAATACATTTCGGGGGAAGATTCTCCGTCCTCCTCCCTGCGACAAATTAACGCATATTTAAACGATCAAACTCAAGTCCGAAGTATATTGCGTCGCAACCGCGTCATCGCGGGCTTGACAATACGAAACGCTCCATGGCGTCGATGCGCGCCCGACTTGCGGGATTAGCCGAATATCTTGCGACGCGGCGACGATCGTCGCGCCGATTTGCCGAGCTCCAGGCTAGGGCGCGGCGGCGCCTGCGTCGCTTGGAAAATCGTCTTCCCGCAATTCCTCGAGTTTGGCCTTGAGCTCGCCAATCTCCGCCTCGGCCCTGACCTGCGCGGTTGCATGGTACTGGATGCCGAGCAGGTAGAGCAGCTGGCCATGGGCGTCGAACAACGGCGTAATGGTCAGCTTGTTGTAAAAGAGCGAACCGTCCTTGCGGTAATTGCGAAGAGTCGTTTCGACATGCGAACGCTTATCTATTGCTTCGCGTAATTGCTTGCGGCCCTCCTGGTCGCGATCCTCACCCTGTAGGAAGCGGCAATTGTGACCGATAATGTCGTCGAGCGAGTAACCCGTGATGCGCTGAAACTCTTCGTTCGCATAGACGATTGGCGCGTCTTCCTGATCCGGGTCGGCGAGGGTCACGCCGTTGACGCATAAGTCGAGTATGCGCGTCAGCATTTCCGGAATGAGGTCGTGGCGCTTTCGCAGGTCGAAGACATGGCCCTTGGGCTGGTTTCTGGCGCGCGCGAGAACGCGATAGGCCCCAGGCGTCATGCCGACATAACGGCGAAACGCCCGTCGAAAACTCAACTCGTCGATAAAACCGGCGCCGCCGGCCAGTTCCTTGATGGATTGTCCGCTTGTCTCCAACAAAGTGCGCGCGGCGTCGACGCGCACGCGATCGATGAACGCCTTTGGCAATTCGCCGCAAGCCTGCTTCAATCGGCGGTGCAGCGTCCGCTCGGAGGTGGAGAGCGCGCGGGCAAGATCGAGCGTGGAGAGCGGATTGTCGCTGGTTCGTCGCACGATGCGCTCCGCCTCGACAAGGAAAGGGTCGAGGCTCGATAGATATCCGTTCGGCTGATAGATCGCGAGTTCGCTCGTCGCGGTGTCGAGCACGGTGAACTCCGCGGCGACGCGCGCCGCGGCCTCGCCGCACAACGCGCGGATGCAGTGCAAGGCCAGATCGATCCAGCCCAGGGGCGCGCCGGTGGTCACGACGCGCCTGTCCTCGACCAACGTCGCGCCGCGCGCGATGTCGGCCCGCGGAAAGCGATGCTTTAGTTCATCGAGGCTCCGCCAGCTGGTCGTGCACCTTCGGCCATCCAACAGACCGGCCTCGCCGAGCAGGAACACGCCGGCGCCCGCGCCGCAGGCCAGGGCGCCGCGCGAATGCTGGCGCCGAATCCACGCCGCGAGGCCGGAGAGTTGCGACATCGACGGTGCTTGTCCCGTTTCATCCAGTTGAAAGCCGGGCGTCATCACGGCGTCGCAGGTGGAAATCTCATCGAATGAGGTCGTGACCTCGAAACGGCGCCCGAAACCATCGGTAATGGCGTTGCCGTCCAAACTCGCCGTCACCATATTGAAGGGCGCGTCCTCGCCCGTCGCGCGCGAGATGGCTTGGCGCGCGAGCGCCAGCGCGTCGGCGAGCCCAACAAAAGCGGAGCCAAGACAGCCGTTTATTCCAACGATAACGATCTTTACCATTGCGAACCCGACGTTTGGCGAGTTATGCGCTTAAATTGGCGACTCCGCCACCCTGCTCATTTTAGCCAAGTCGTCATAAATAATGGACGCCGATCGGGGAACGGCATACAAAAAGAGAACAAAGGCCGCGTCGGCCGCGGGGCGCCGCGAGAGGATGTCGCTACAAGGAGATCGTGAACATGAAGGCGAACTGGAAGAAATACGCGCCTTGGATTGTCATCGGGGCGCTGGCTATCGCGGCTTTCATGACATTCCAGCAACAGGGACAACGCACGTCGATTCGCGATATCTCCTTTAGCGAACTACTCGTCCAGATCGAGGAGGGTCGTGTTCACGACGTGACAATCGCCGGCAATGAAGTGACGGGCCACTTCTCGGACAATCGCAGTTTCGCGACCTATGTTCCCAATGATCCCAATCTTGTTTCCAAGCTTGAAGCGAAAAAGGTGCAGATCAGCGCCAAGCCGTCCAGCGAGCAGGGTGGGTTCTGGATGTCGCTGCTGTTGAACGCGCTGCCGCTCGTGATGTTCGTCGGCGTGTGGATTTATATGTCCCGTCAGATGCAGGGCGGGGCTGGTCGGGCGATGGGGTTTGGCAAGTCGAAGGCCAAGCTTTTGACGGAGGCGTCGGGTCGGGTGACGTTCGAGGACGTCGCCGGGGTCGACGAGGCCAAGGAGGATCTTGAGGAGATCGTCGAGTTCCTGCGCGATCCGCAGAAGTTTCAGCGGCTTGGCGGGCGGATTCCGCGCGGCGTGCTGCTGGTCGGACCGCCCGGCACCGGCAAGACGCTGCTGGCCCGCGCCATCGCCGGCGAGGCCAATGTGCCGTTCTTCACCATCTCGGGCTCGGATTTCGTCGAGATGTTCGTCGGCGTCGGCGCGTCGCGGGTGCGCGACATGTTCGAGCAGGCCAAGAAGAACGCCCCCTGCATCATCTTCGTCGACGAAATCGACGCGGTCGGCCGCCATCGCGGCGCGGGGCTCGGCGGCGGCAACGACGAGCGCGAGCAGACGCTCAACCAGTTGCTGGTCGAGATGGACGGTTTTGAAGCCAACGAGGGGATCATCCTGATCGCCGCGACCAACCGTCCCGACGTGCTCGATCCGGCGCTGATGCGTCCGGGCCGCTTCGACCGGCAGATTCAGGTGCCGAACCCCGACTTCATCGGCCGCGAGAAAATCCTGAAAGTGCACGCCCGCAAGGTGCCGCTGGCCCCGGACGTCGATCTCAAGGTTGTGGCGCGCGGCACGCCGGGCTTTTCGGGCGCCGATCTGATGAATCTGGTCAACGAGGCGGCGCTGCTGGCGGCGCGGCGCAGCAAGCGCATCGTCACCAAGACGGAGTTCGAGGACGCCCGCGACAAGATCATGATGGGGGCGGAGCGCCGCACGCTGATGATGACCGACGAGGAAAAGCGCCTCACCGCCTATCACGAGGGCGGCCACGCGCTGGTGTCGATCAGCGTCAAGGGCTCGATCCCCATCCACAAGGCGACGATCATTCCGCGCGGCCGGGCGCTCGGCATGGTGCAGGGGCTGCCGGAGCGCGACCAGATTTCGCAAAGCTACGAGCAGCTTATCGCCATGCTGGCGATGGCGATGGGCGGCCGCGTGGCCAAGGAGCTGGTGTTTGGCCACGACAATGTGACGTCGGGCGCCGCCAGCGACATCCAGCAATGCACGCGGGTGGCCAAGGCGATGGTGACGCAGCTGGGGTTCTCGGACAAGCTGGGCACGGTGGCCTACGCCGAGCCGCGAGCAGGAGCAGTTCCTCGGCTATTCGGTGGGCCGCCAGCAGAGCATCTCCGAGGCGACGCAGCAGACCATCGACGCGGAAGTTCGGCGCTTCGTTCAGGAGGGCTACGAGACCGCCAAGAAAATCCTGACGGACCGGCGCGCCGACCTCGACACGCTGGCCAAGGCGCTGCTGGAGTTCGAGACGCTGACCGGCGAGGAGATCACCGGCCTGATGGCGGGCGTGCAACCGGTGCGCGAGGAGACGCCGCCCTCGGCGCCGCAACCGCCGCGCGCCTCGCCGGTGCCCTCGACCGGCCGCAAGCCCGAGCCGGACGTCGGCGGCCTCGAGCCCCGCCCCGTGTGACCGGCGGCCCACCCGCGCCCGAGAAGTGGAAGCCATTGAAAAGCCCGGTGAAAGCCGGGCTTTTTATGTGCCGGCATGGTATCGTCTTTGCGCCGAATGCTGAGTTTGTGCTAACCAATCCGCCGAATCCGCATCTACAAGCACGATCAAGAGTGCGATAAGTTCGTCCGCCGCGTTGACGGCGACCCGATATTTCGATCTCCCGAGGGATCTGAAGACAAATGACCCGCTCATATTTTGGTACGGACGGCATCCGCGGTCGGGCGAACGACAAAATAACGCCCGAGCTGGCGTTGAAGATCGGCCAAGCGGCCGGACTTATTTTCCGGCGGGGCGAAGGCCGGCATCGCGTGGTGATCGGCAAGGACACCCGCCTCTCCGGCTATATGATCGAATACGCGCTCGTCGCCGGATTCGCTTCGGTGGGCATGGACCCGTTGTTGCTCGGCCCAATGCCGACGCCGGCCGTCGCGATGCTGACTCGCTCGATGCGCGCCGACGTCGAAGTCATGATCTCGGCGTCGCACAACGCTTTCGAGGACAATGGCATCAAGTTGTTCGGTCCCGACGGCCATAAGTTGTCCGATGAGATAGAGCTTGAGATTGAACAGTTGCTCGATAGCGATCTCAGCCGCAAGCTCGCCGCGCCGCAAGAATTGGGTCGAGCGCGCAGAATCGACGATGTGCGCGCCCGCTACATTGAATTCGCCAAGCGCACGCTGCCGCGCAACATGAGCTTCGAGGGTCTGCGCGTCGTGTTGGACTGCGCCAACGGCGCGGCTTATCGGGTCGCTCCGGAAGCCCTTTGGGAATTGGGCGCGGAAGTCATAACGATAGGCGTCGAGCCGGATGGCTTCAACATCAATCGAGACTGCGGCTCGACCGCGCCCCAGGCGCTACGCGACAAAGTGCGGGAGTTGCGCGCCGATGTCGGGATCGCGCTTGATGGCGACGCGGACCGCGTCATCATGGTGGATGAGCGCGCCCAGGTCATCGACGGGGATCAGTTGATGGCCGTGGTCGCCGAAAGCTGGCGCGAGCAGGGTCTATTGTCAAAGCCGGGCATTGTCGCCACCATTATGTCAAACCTCGGTCTGGAGCGTTACCTCGCGTCGCTGGATTTGTCGCTTGAACGCACGGCGGTCGGCGACCGCTATGTTCTCGAACGGATGCGCGAGGGTGGCTTCAATGTCGGCGGAGAGCAATCCGGTCACGTGATCCTTTCCGACTATTCGACGACTGGAGATGGTTTGGTGACGGCGATGCAGGTGCTCGCGGTCGTCAAGCGTCGCGATCAAGCGGTCAGCGAGGTGTGCCGGCGTTTCGAGCCGCTGCCGCAGGTGCTGAAGAACGTGCGCGCGCCGCGTCCGCGGCTAGAGTGCGCCGCGGTCGTGAGCGCGATCGACAAGGCGCGTCGACGCCTTGGCGGGGAGGGGCGGCTGGTGATTCGTCCCTCCGGAACGGAGCCGGTCATCCGGGTCATGGGCGAGGGCGACAACCGCGCCTTGATCGAGGAAATCGTCGGTGACGTGTGCGACGCGCTGAAAGCCTCGGCCGAGGCCGCTTGACGACGTGTCGGGGCGAATACATTCGCGCGAGGCGGTTGGCCTGGCGGCAAACGCGCCGATCCAGGAAAAACCACGAGTATTTACCTTAATTCCTAAGGTTAACCCGAATTTAAATCTTTAGCGCGATCTTCCCTCGCATTGGCATGGCGCCAAGGGTCCGCACCGCGACCCTTTTAGAACGAAGGGAAGACACATCATGGGCAAATCCAAAGCCCTCATTCTGGCGACGCTGGTCGCCACCGGCGCGAGTTCCGCCGCTTTTGGCGCGGACCTGCTCCCTCCTCCCCCGCCACTTGAAATGGCTCCCCCGCCCATGGATTTCGGCGGTGGCTGGTATCTGCGCGGCGACGTCGGCGTCGGCGCCAATCAACTCAGCGATTTTCGCTCCACGCTGGCGCCGGTGAACGCGGCCGGCGGCGGCGCCCCGGCTATCGCCACAGCTTATACGTCGATCGGCAATTCCGCGCTGTTCGGCGCGGGCGTCGGTTACCAGTTCAATCACTGGCTGCGCGCCGATGTTAGCGGCGAATATCGCACCTCCGCAGCCTATCGCGCCGGCGAAACCTACACGCAGTCTTGCCCTGGCGATTTTTGCCTGGACGCATACACATCGAACAATCAGACGACACTCTTCCTCGCCAACGGCTATTTCGATCTCGGCACCTGGCGCGGCGTAACCCCTTATGTGGGCGCGGGCATCGGCGCGGCGTTCCACACCTTTGGAGGCATTTCCGATCTCGGCATAGGCCAGGGTTACTCGACCGACAGATCGCAGACGAATTTCGCTTGGGCCGTCATGGGCGGACTGGCGTTCAACGTCACGCCGAATTTAAAGATCGACCTCGGCTATCGCTATGTCGACATGGGTCGCCTGACCAGCAATCCGATCGCATGCACCCAGCTCAGCGGATGCTTCTTCGAAACGCAGTCGTATCATTCGGCTTCTCACGACGTCCGCCTGGGCTTCCGCTATGCCTTTGGCGGCGCTCCGGCCTATATGCCGGCGCCCGGGCCGTTGGTCAGCAAGTACCTAAAGTCTGACGACCGAACGCGATCAAGCGGCGCGCGGCCCATGGCCCGCGCCGTTTTCTTTTGCCCTAGCGGAAAATATCGGCATAGCTGGCCAAATGTCGCCACGCCGCCCCCACGCCGCCGACGCCGAGGCTTCGCCGCCTAGCGGCAACACGCCCGAGTTGAGCGTTTCCGAACTCGCCAACGCGCTCAAGCGCACGGTGGAGGATCGTTTTGGCTTGGTGCGCGTGCGCGGCGAGATCAGCAATTATCGCGGGCCTCATTCCTCTGGCCACGCTTATTTTTCGCTGAAGGACGCGAACGCCCGGCTGGACGCGGTGATCTGGAAAGGCGTGTTCGCGCGAGTGAGAACCAAGCCCGAGGAAGGCATGGAGGTCATAGCGACCGGCAAGCTCACGACTTTTCCAGGAAAATCGTCCTATCAGATCGTCATCGAGTCGATCGAGCCGGCGGGGGTCGGCGCGCTCATGGCGCTGCTCGACGAACGGCGCAAGCGACTCGCCGCCGAGGGCCTGTTCGATGCCGGACGTAAGCGGCGATTGCCCTTTTTGCCTGAAGTGATCGGAGTTGTCACTTCGCCGACCGGCGCGGTGATTCGTGACATTCTACATCGCCTCAACGATCGTTTTCCGCGTCGCGTGCTGGTCTGGCCCGTACGCGTGCAGGGCGACAGCAGCGCGGCGGAAGTGGTGGCCGCGATCGCTGGATTCAACGCGCTGGGAGCGGGCGGCGCCATTCCGCGACCCGATGTTCTCATCGTCGCGCGCGGTGGCGGCTCGCTTGAGGATCTCTGGGGTTTCAACGAGGAGATCGCGGCGCGCGCCGCGGTCGCCAGCGCGATTCCCCTCATCTCGGCCATCGGTCACGAGACCGACACGACGCTGATGGACTTCGCCGCCGATCTGAGGGCGCCCACGCCTTCGGCGGCGGCCGAAAAAGCAGTTCCCGTTCGCGCTGAACTCGTCGAGCGGACCGCCGCCATCGCCCGCCGATTCGCCGAGGCCGAACGGCGCTTGTTGGACGGCCTCGCGACGCGGCTCTCTACATTCCAGCGGTTGCTCGCCTCGCCCGATCAGGTGCTGGCGACTCCCCGGCAACGCCGCGACCTGGCGCGGGAACGGCTGCGGACGAGTTGGCGCGCCGGGCTCGACCGGAGGCGCCTGCGTCTGTCCCGCGCCGCGCAAATTCTCGCACGCCACGCTCCCGATGTCGAACTGGCGCGCGCCGGCGAGCGGCTCAAGGGTCTATCGGCGCGCTTGCGCCAAGGATTGCTTGCGCGCATCGGTCTCGCGAAGCAAGCGCGCGCCGCCGCCCAACAACGACTTGATGGGGCCAGCGGGCGGCTGGCGCGAGCTGTCGCGGCGAAAACCCAGGCGGCGCGGGCGAGATTGGCGCAACTGGAGCAATTACGCCAATCGTTCGGCCACGCATCGGTGCTCGCGCGCGGCTTCGCGTTAGTGCGGGACGCGAGCAATCGGCTCGTTCGGAACGCGGCGGAAATCAAGCGCGATCAAGAGTTGAGCCTGCAATTCGCGGATGGCGAGGTCTCCGCCAAGGCGCTGGGCGTCAAAGCGCTCGGAGTCCAACCAGTCGGGAAAGGCCTAGACGAGGCGGCGGCCCGAAAATCGGGTCCGCGGTCGGAAAAGTCTCGCCTCGCGACCAAACGCAAAACCCGTTACGATGACCAGGGATCGTTGTTTTAGGGCCTGATCTAAAATCAGTTCGCGAGACCGACGGCGCTACGCAGCGAGTCGACCGGGTTTGTCCAGAAGGAAGGTTTGGCGCTTGGGTCTTTCCATGTCGACATATCCTTCGTGGGACGTCGAAAACCCTCGGGCGGTTCGGTCAAGGTTTTGCGCGCGGGTTCATCGGGACCGCCAGCGCCGCCATTGGCGACCCGGGCGCCTTGTCGATGGGAGTTTTCCTGGTCCACCGGCCAGGACGGCGGTCGGGACTCCGCGCTCGATCTAGGAGCGGGCAGGTTTTGCCGATTTGGAGGGATCACGATTTTCGGTCGCTCGCGATAGTCGATCTTTTCCCCGTTTTGGCTCGAACCCAAGCCAATAACTCCAAGCACGGCCGACATGGTCGAGCCGTCGTCGCTGGCGCGCGCCGGAGTCGCGCTCGGCGCCCCAATCGCCGCGCCAACCGCGAGGAAGGCGATCGACGCCGACTTTCCGAGAATGCGGGTCTGCTTCATCACTAAAGACTCCTTGCGGTCCGTCGAGCGGCATTCGAGCCGTTGCAAATTGGCGGCGACGCCCACGAGTTCCAGTAAGCGCGACTTCTTGGCGTTTTAGAGGCGAACGCGGCGTTTATCGCAAAACCGCGATCCTCGCGAGTCCTTTCACCGCGGCGCTTATCCCGCCGAAGGCGCGGAAGCGGGCGCCGCGAAGGTTTCGATCAAAAGCAGCATCACGCCAAGCGTAATCGCCACGTCGGCAAGATTGAACACGTAATTCGCCAAGGGACCGACCGGCAAGCTCGTGTGAAAATAGAAGAAATCCGCCACCGCCCCACGATGAAGCCGATCCGCCGCATTGCCGAGCGCGCCGCCAATAATCAGTCCGAGCGCCAACGCGAAAAACCGCTGTCGCGCCCGCCAAAGCCATATAATCAACCCGGTGATAATCATACACTGCGCGCCCAGCAAAAGCATGCGGGCGGCATCGTCATGCGCGGCGAATAGAGAGTAGGAAACGCCGCGGTTCCAACTCAGGGTTAGGTCGAGAAATGGCGACAACTGGATCGGCGCGCGCGATCCGATGTCGAAAATGTGGAGCATCCAGTACTTGTCCGCCTGATCAATGGCGAGCGCGACGCAAGCGGCGGCGAAACCGAGCCTCCGAGGCGAGCCAAACAACTGTTTCCCTGTCAATGGAGCCTCGCGGCGGCGCGTCGTTGGCGAGTTCGGGCGAACGCTTATCCTTTCGCCCAACGCCGCCGACCCGTCAAGCGGCGGCGCCTCCATTGTCTGCGTTTGAAAGATTGGGGTTCTGGGTTCCATTTGTCGTCGTCGCATCTCCGGCCGCCGCGGCTTTCAACTGCGAAGCCACAAGCTGCACGAAGGCGTTTTGCGACGTGGCCACGCTATTGGGCGTGTAGGGCGGTTCCTCCTGGTCCGCGGACAACTGTTGCAGCGCGTTTCGCGCCGCGCCGAAATTGCCCGCCTGCACCGAGTTCATGATGGCGGTCAAATCGGCTTCGATGGGATTGTGGAACGCGCCGCCGCTCTGTTCGCTCGTCGCCGGGCTTTGTGTTTGTCGTCCGGGCGCGTTGGCGATGTTTCCGCTCGGGGCCGCGCTCTCGCTCGGTTGAACAGCGTCCTGCCGTCGCGGCGCGTCTATCGTCGACAGGGACGATCCAATGGAAGCAATGGACATTTTACGCTCCTCGATACTCTGGCGGTTGCGGAGAAATGTCGCTCGGATCCTACCCGCGACATTAGGGCCAATGACATTGCCCGCGCTTGGCGGCGCGATTGGAACGTCGCGAACAAAACCGCGCGATTTACAGTGAACTCGCGCTGAAGCCCTGAAGGCTCTGGAGCAGAGTTTCGTCTATTCCCTGGACGCCATCGGTTCCCGCCGAGGCGCCCAGCAGCAAGGCGTTGGTCGAACTGGCGCTCGTGGAAGAAGAACCGCCCGAAGAGCTATTGTTAGAATCATACATCGCGCAGAACTGCTCGATAAAATTATTGAGTTTGGTGGGATTTTGGAAATTGGCTAGGTTCAGCTGGACCTTCAGCTGGGCGGCTTGCGTGTCGATCGGTTCTGCGGATGTCATGGGCGAGATGCCCAGGGCGGTCTGCACGACCGTGAGCAGATTTTTATCGGCGAGGATGCCGTATACGCTTGTCACGCTCGGCGCGTGCTGCTGGAAATATAGCGCCAACTGAACGCCGGGGTCTTGCTGGCCCTGGTTGGTTTCCATGGTGTTTTGGACATAATTGTTGACGACCGTGGTTTGCAGCGTGGACGACGACGTCGTGCTTGCGCCATTATCGGCGAAATCGAACGCCTTGGCGAAAGCTAATATATTGGGATTGTCGAGCGTATTGGCGAGCGCCGTGCTGCTTGTCACGCCTTGCTGCAGCACTTCCTTCATCATTCCCTTGGCGTAGGTCATGTCGCCGAGACCAAAAGCCGTCATCGCATAATTGAACAACTGTGTGTTGTTCAACAGATCGTTTATATTTGTCACTTTACCGATATTCGCTTCAAAATATTTTGTTTGCGTTTCGGCAGCGGGCTGCTTGGCTGTGATAGCTTGCCATTTCGATAAATTGTTGGCTATTTGCAAATAGCTGGATATAGTTGACATTCAATCGTTCTCCATGCCAAAAAATGTACGCGATGGTCATACACTTTCAGCCTTACGTGAAATTATTGCTTTGGCCATATTAAAGAAATATTTATAAAATGCTTCGACTCGATTGGCGACAGTCGATTTTCTTCGTGTGATGTCCAACGCCCGCTTGGTCTCGAAAGCGACGCTTGCGGCGCCTTGACAGGCGTAGGCCGCGCTCTTATTTCACCAGCAGCGTTGTTGGCACTCACGTATGTCGAGTGCTAGTGACGCTTTCCTCTTTCCCTTTGCCGAGTGGCGCCATGAGCGGCCGCTAGGGCGTAATAAAGGAAAAATCCAAAATGACTTTCCGTCCCCTGCATGACCGAGTGGTGGTCAAGCGCCTCGAAGGCGAAGAAAAAACCAAGGGCGGCATTATCATCCCGGACAGCGCCAAGGAAAAACCGCAAGAAGGAAAAATCGTCGCGGCCGGTCCTGGCGCGCGCGATGAGAGCGGCAAGCTGGTTCCGCTCGACGTCAAGGCCGGCGACCGCGTGCTGTTCGGCAAATGGTCGGGCACCGAGATCAAGATCGACGGCGAGGATTTGCTGATCATGAAGGAAAGCGACGTTCTCGGGATCGTCGATTAACGCGCCGGCTGACGCGCAACTGAAATTTGTCCCTCATGGAGCTGATTAACCATGGCCGCTAAAGAAATTCGCTTTTCTTCCGACGCGCGCGACCGCATCCTGCGCGGCGTCGAAATTCTCAACAACGCCGTCAAGGTGACGCTTGGGCCCAAGGGCCGCAACGTCGTCATCGAAAAATCCTTTGGCGCGCCGCGCATCACCAAGGACGGCGTGACGGTCGCCAAGGAGATCGAGCTTGCCGACAAGTTCGAGAATCTCGGCGCCCAGTTGGTGCGCGAGGTCGCCTCGAAGCAGAACGATCAGGCCGGTGACGGCACCACGACCGCCACGGTGCTCGCCTCGGCGATCGCCCGCGAAGGCTCCAAGGCCGTCGCCGCCGGGCTCAATCCGCTCGACCTCAAGCGCGGCATCGATCTCGCCGTCGAAACGGTTGTCGCTCACCTCAAGTCCAATTCGAAGAAGGTCACCTCGAACGATGAAATCGCGCAGGTAGGCACGATTTCCGCTAACGGCGACGCCTTTATCGGCAAGGAAATCGCCAAGGCGATGGATAAGGTCGGCAAGGAAGGCGTGATCACCGTCGAGGAGGCCAAGAGCCTCGAAACCGAGACCGTCATCGTTGAAGGCTTGCAATTCGATCGCGGCTATCTTTCGCCCTACTTCATCACCAATTCCGAGAAGATGATCGCCGAACTCGACGATCCCTACATTCTCATTCACGAGAAGAAGCTGTCGTCGCTGCAGGCGTTGCTGCCAATCCTCGAAGCCGTGGTGCAGACCGGCAAGCCGTTGCTGATCGTCGCCGAGGACATCGAGGGCGAGGCGTTGGCCACGCTGGTCGTCAACAAGCTGCGCGGCGGCCTGAAGATCGCCGCCGTCAAGGCGCCGGGCTTCGGCGATCGCCGCAAGGCCATGCTCGAGGATATCGCCATCCTGACCGGGGGCGAAATGATCGCCAAGGATCTGGGCATCAAGCTCGAGAACGTGACGCTGACCCAACTGGGTCGGGCGAAGCGCGTGCGCATCGACAAGGAGAACACCACGATCATCGACGGGGCCGGCGCCAAGAAGGATATCGAGGCGCGGATCGGCCAGCTTAAGGCGCAGATCGAGGAGACCACCTCGGACTACGACCGCGAGAAGCTCCAGGAGCGTCTGGCCAAGCTCGCGGGCGGGGTCGCGGTGATTCGCGTCGGCGGCGCGACCGAGGTCGAGGTCAAGGAAAAGAAGGATCGCGTCGACGACGCGCTTAACGCCACCCGCGCGGCGGTCGAGGAGGGCGTCTCTCCGGGCGGCGGCGTCGCGCTGCTACGCGCCATCGCCTCGCTGGATGGCGTGAAGGCGGCCAACGCCGATCAGAAGACCGGCGTCGACATCGTGCGCAAGGCGATCCAGGCACCGGCCCGCCAGATCGTCGACAACGCCGGCGGCGACGGCGCCGTCGTGGTGGGCAAGCTGCTGGACTCCAAGGAGTATAGCTACGGCTACGACGCGCAGAATGGCGTCTACGGCGATCTCGTGAAGCTCGGCATTATCGACCCGACCAAGGTGGTGCGCACCGCGCTTCAGGACGCGGCGTCGATCGCCGGTCTGATCGTCACCACCGAGGCGACGATCACCGATGCGCCTAAGAAAGAAGCCCCCTCCCTCCCGGGCGGGCATGGCGGAATGGGCGGCATGGATTTCTAAAACCTCGTTTTCGCATCGCGACAACAGCAGAGGCCCCGGTATCTCCGGGGCCTTTTGCGTCGCGAGAGCGTCGGCGATGGATATGGAGCATCGCGGCGCCAAATGATCAATGAAGCGGAGCGGCTTGGTTTGCGCTGGATTTTGTTGCGAGATCGATCAAGCTCGTTTACCCTAATCTCCACGGAAGGTCGCCATTAGGGGGAAGCGATGTCGAGCCAGCAAAACGAATACGGAAACGCCGTTGGTGATATCAGCGAGCATCTGAAAACTTACGGTGGTTTCCTTTCATTGATGGCGGGCGCCGCCGGAGCGACGGTCGTCACTCTACTTCTCATGTATTTCTTCCTGGCGCGCTGAACCGAACAGCCGCGGGCTAGAACGTGATGGTCGATATGATCGACCATGGCGGGCCTTGTTTTTTGGCGCGATTGGAGTTTTTGATGCGCATCGCAGTCCTCGCCGAGACCGACAAGTCAGAAACCCGCGTCGCCGCGACTCCTGAAACGGTGAAAAAATTTATCGCGCTTGGCGCGGAAGTCGCCATGCAGGGCGGGGCGGGGGCGCTTTCAGGGTTTTCCGATGCCGATTACGCGGCCGCTGGGGCGAAAATTGGCGGCTCCGCCGCCGAGACCGCGACGGCGGCGGATGTCATTTTGCGCGTTCGCCGACCCGCGGGAGGCGAAATCAAGGGCGCGAAGCCGGGCGTGGTGGTCATCGCCATTCTCGACCCGTTCGGCAATGAAGCCGCCCTCGCCGAACTCGCCAAGGCAGGGGCCACCGCGTTCGCCATGGAGCTCATGCCGCGCATAACGCGCGCGCAGTCAATGGACGTTCTGTCGTCGCAAGCCAACATAGCCGGTTATCGCGCCGTGATAGACGCGGCGGCTGAATATGGCCGCGTCCTGCCCATGATGATGACGCCAGCCGGCACCGTCCCGGCGGCGCGAGTTTTCATCATGGGCGTCGGCGTCGCGGGATTGCAGGCGATCGCCACGGCGCGCCGGCTCGGCGCGATTGTTACGGCCACGGACGTCCGCCCAGCGACGAAGGAGCAGGTCGAGTCGCTCGGGGCGAAGTTTATCGCGGTTGAAAACGAGGAATTCAAGCAGGCCGAAACCTCGGGGGGCTACGCCAAGGAGATGTCCTCCGAATATCAGTCCGCGCAAGCGGAACTGGTTGGAGCGCATATCGCAAAGCAGGACATCGTCATCACCACGGCGCTAATCCCGGGCGCCCGGCGCCCAAATTGGTTTCCGCCGCGCAACTTCGCACAATGCGGCCGGGTTCGGTCATCGTTGATCTCGCCGCCGAACGGGGAGGCAATTGCGAATTGACCAAGTCTGGCGAGACCGTCGTCGCGGAAGGCGTGAAAATCATAGGCGCGCTCAATCTCGCGGGACGACTCGCATCGACGGCTTCGAGCCTTTACGCGAAAAATCTGCTCGCCTTCACGGAAACTTTGATTTCCAAGGAAACCAAACAGTTGGCGATCAATTGGGACGATGAGCTGGTGAAAGCCACATGCCTCGCCCGCGACGGCGCGGTGATCGATCCACGCTTTCAACCAAAAACCTGAGCCGGCAAAATATTCACAAGAAAAGGGCGCTAAGCGATGGCCAACGACTCAACGCAGCAATTGCTGGAAAAAGCCCAAGCCGCGGCGGAAGCCGCGCGCCATATGGCGGAGCAGGCGCAAGCCTATTCCGAGCAATTGGCTCAGACGGCGGCCGCGGCGACCGCGCACGGACTCGGCGGCGGCGCGATCGACCCGGTCGTGTTTCGCTTGGCGATATTCGCGCTGGCGGTATTCGTCGGTTATTACGTCGTTTGGTCGGTGACTCCGGCCTTGCACACACCTCTGATGTCGGTAACCAACGCAATTTCATCGGTCATCGTGGTTGGCGCGCTTTTGTCGGTCGGCGTCCAGGCTTCATCCTCCGCCGACACCGGCGCCGGATGGGCGCGTTGGTTTGGATTCATTGCGCTCATTCTCGCAAGCGTAAATATTTTCGGCGGCTTCCTCGTCACCGAACGTATGTTGTCAATGTATAAAAAGAAGGGCTGACGGCAATGAGCGCCAATATCGCAGCCCTTCTTTACCTCGTCGCGGGCGTTCTATTCATACTTGCCTTGCGCGGTCTCTCCTCGCCATCGAGTTCCCGTCAGGGCAATCAATATGGCATGATCGGCATGGCGATCGCGGTGGCGACGACACTACTAGCGCATGCGCCGAGTTTTTCGAGTCTCCTGCTCATCGTCGTGGGCGTCGGACTCGGCGGCGGCATTGGGGCCACGGTCGCGCGACGTATTCCGATGACGTCGATGCCCGAACTGGTTGCGGGCTTTCACGCTTTGGTTGGTCTCGCGGCGGTCCTGGTCGCGGGAAGCGCCTTTTTCGCGCCCCACGCATTCGGCATTGGCTCTTCTGGGGATATCGAGGGAGGCAGCCTGTTCGAAATGTCGCTCGGCGCCGCGATTGGCGCGATCACCTTCACCGGCTCGATCATCGCCTTTCTAAAGCTTTCCGAGCGCATGAGCGGCAAGCCGATCCTGCTGCCAGAGCGACATACGATCAACATCCTCCTGGGCGTGGGAATACTCGTCTGCATTGCGTTGTTTGTGGGAACCGAGAGTGGAATATGGTTGTTCCTGCTGATCTTGCTTGCGCTGGTGGTTGGGGTGACGCTGATCATTCCGATCGGCGGAGCCGATATGCCGGTGGTCGTGTCGATGCTCAATTCCTACTCGGGTTGGGCGGCCGCGGGCATCGGTTTCACGCTTGGCAATTTGGCCTTGATCATCACGGGCGCATTGGTGGGGTCGTCGGGCGCGATACTTTCGTATATTATGTGCAAGGCGATGAACCGCTCTTTCATATCCGTGATTCTTGGAGGCTTTGGCGGCGATACAGTGGTCGCGAGCGGGATCAAGGAAACGCGCCCGGTCAAGCAAGGCTCGGCCGACGACGCGGCGTATATCATGAAGAACGCAGGCAAGGTTATCGTCGTTCCCGGTTACGGAATGGCGGTGGCGCAGGCCCAGCACGCTCTGCGAGAGATGGCGGATCTGCTAAAAAAAGAGGGCGTCGAAGTCACCTACGCCGTCCACCCCGTGGCTGGACGCATGCCGGGGCATATGAATGTGCTGCTTGCCGAAGCGAATGTCCCATACGATGAAGTCTTCGAACTGGAAGATATCAATTCGGAATTCGCCCAAACCGACGTCGCCTTTGTTATCGGGGCGAACGACGTGACGAATCCGGCGGCCAAGACCGACAAGTCCTCGGCCATTTACGGCATGCCCATTCTCGATGTCGAGAAAGCAAAGACAGTGCTTTTCCTAAAGCGCGGAATGGGGTCTGGTTACGCGGGTGTTGAGAACGAGTTGTTCTTTAGGCCAAACACCATGATGCTGTTTGGCGACGCCAAAAAGACCGTCGAGTCCATCATTAAAGCCATGGCTCACTGAGGCGCCTATTATCGCAAGCATTCGCTCGGGCCGTCGCGACACGTCCCGAGCGTTTTGGTTTTGAGGTGTGAACGCGCGATTGATCCGAT
Source organism: uncultured Alphaproteobacteria bacterium (assembly GCA_963699455.1). GTDB lineage: Bacteria > Pseudomonadota > Alphaproteobacteria > Rhizobiales > Beijerinckiaceae > Methylocystis. The sequence goes on from CAVOTY010000009.1 coordinate 74,680, forward strand.
GGCGACGGATTCCCGGAAGGGGCGTGTGCCGTTTGCGCGCATGCCGCCGCGGATTAGAGTGCTTTTCGCGCACTACCGGGAGCACCAAAATGGTCGTGCCGATTTACGACGATACGCCCATGCGCTTCATGCGTCGCCCTTGGGTGAATTGGACGCTGATCTTCGTGAATGTGACCGTGTTTCTGGTGGTGCAAAGCGAGATTTTCGGCGATCCCTTGACCGTTATGCGCGGCTTCGCCGTAATTCCCCGTGTGTTGTTCGGCGAAGCGGCGCTGGCAAAATGGATTGTTGGCCCCCCCGCGCCTTTAACGCTGCTGACGTCTCTGTTCTTTCACTCCAGTTTTCTGCATATTCTGGGAAATATGCTATTTCTGTACGTTTTCGGCGACAATGTCGAGGATGCGATGGGCTCCTTGTATTACCTGTTGTTTTATTTGTCCTGCGGCGTCGCTTCTGGGGTCGTTTTCGCCTATTCGTCGCCGCATATGATCACGCCGCTGGTCGGCGCCTCGGGTGCGATTTCAGGGGTCTGCTCTGCCTTCTTACTGCTCCATCCTCGATCGACCATTTTTGGCTTGGTCATGGGCGTAATTCCGATCCACGCGCCGGCTTGGATGTTCGTGGGAACCTGGATCGCGTTGCAATTCTTCAACGCTGTTTCCGGCGAACACGGCCACGTTGCGTGGTTCGCGCACGTCGGTGGCATTTTGGCGGGCATTGCGCTTACGCCCATTTTCAAGCGACGGAACGCGCGACTTTTTGATGCGCCCGCGCGCAAGCCTTTTCGATAAAGCAAAGGCCGCATCCATGCGCGTGAGCCAACTGCTCCCGGACATCCAACAATGTTTGGAGTTTGACTTGAACGAATGCGCCCGCTACCAACACGCCTTCCACGATGTCTTCGAACGAAGCCTCGGCGCTTCGCGACGTGGAGACTGAAAAACGCCTAGGCGTCTCAAGTCTTTCCGGTTCGGCCCGAAACGGCGAAGACTCCAGGGTTTCGCTGATTAACGTGGCGCCAGGTCACGCGGGGGGTTACGCAATGAAAATTCTCGTGCCCGTCAAACGGGTGGTCGATTACAACGTGAAGATAAGGGTCAAGGCCGACGGCTCCGGCGTCGACCTCGCCAATGTGAAAATGTCAATGAATCCATTTGACGAAATCGCGGTTGAAGAGGCTTTACGATTAAGAGAAGCTGGCAAGGCCACGGAAGTTATCGTCGTGTCAATCGGGCCCGCCAAGGCCGACGAAACCCTGCGCACCGGACTTGCCATGGGCGCGGATCGTGGCATTCTGGTCAAGACGGACGACGCCGTTGAACCGCTGGCGGTTGCGAAAATTCTCGCCAAAATTGTCGCCGAGGAAAAGCCAGGCTTGGTCATTCTGGGCAAACAGGCGATTGATGACGACAGCAATCAAACCGGTCAGAGCCTTGCGGCGCTACTCGGATGGGGGCAGGGGACCTTTGCATCTAAAATCGATCTTTCCGAGGCCACGGTGGATGTAACGCGGGAAATCGACGGTGGGCTGCAAACCGTGACTTTGAAATTGCCGGCGATCATAACGACCGATTTGCGTCTCAATGAGCCTCGCTACGCAAGTCTGCCAAACATCATCAAGGCGAAAAAGAAAGAGGTCGTCGCCAAGACCCCCGCCGATTACGGCGTCGATATCGCGCCGCGACTCGAAGTAATTAAGACGGCCGAGCCGCCGAAGCGCAAGGCCGGCGTCAAAGTTGGCTCCGTTCCGGAGCTGGTCGCCAAACTCAAGGAAGCGGGAGTTCTTTAACCATGACGACGCTTCTCCTAGCGGAAACCGTCGGCGGCGCGCTCGCGCCCGCCACCGCCAAGGCGCTCACCGCCGCCAAGGAAATCGGTGGGTCAGTGCATATTCTTGTCGCGGGATCGGGGCTCCGCGCCGCCGCCGAACAAGCGGCGAAGCTCTCAGGCGTTGAAAAGGTGCTTCTCGCCGACGCGCCCGCCTACGATCACATGTTGGCCGAACCGGTCGCGGCGCTCATTTTGGCATTGGCCAGCGGCTATGACGTGATTCTCGCGCCGTCGACTAGCGCGACCAAGAACGTGCTGCCGCGTGTCTCCGCGCTACTGGATGTCGCGCAAATTTCCGATATCATCAAAGTCGTTGCGCCCGACATTTTCGAGCGCCCGATTTACGCGGGCAACGCGGTGCAAACCGTGCGCTCGAAAGATGCGAAAAAGGTCATTACGGTTCGCACCACGGCGTTCGCGGCGACGGGAGAGGGTGGCGATGGGGGTATCGAATCCGCCGCCGCGGCGAGCGATCCGGGTCTGTCGACCTTCAAGAGCGAAGCCTTGGCGCGGTCGGAACGACCCGAACTAACCGCCGCCAAGATAATCGTGTCTGGAGGGCGCGGACTCGGCAGCGCCGAGAATTTCGGTAAATATATCGAACCCGTGGCCAATCAACTCAACGCGGCGATCGGCGCCTCTCGGGCGGCGGTGGACGCCGGTTACGCGGCCAATGATCTGCAGGTCGGCCAGACCGGCAAGGCGGTCGCGCCGGATCTATACATAGCGGTCGGAATATCGGGGGCGATTCAGCACTTGGCCGGCATGAAGGATTCCAAGATCATCGTCGCCATTAACAAGGACGAGGAAGCGCCGATTTATCAAGTCGCGGATTTCGGACTGGTCGCGGATCTTTTTAGCGCCCTTCCGGAGTTGGATGCCGAACTCGCCAAAGGCGGGATGTAAGACTCGAAATCGCCGGGCAAACGCGCTCCATTAATGCTGGGGGATGCCCGCGCGCGGCAAAAAAGATAGCGAGCTCGCCCTCATTGCCGGCGAGCCGCCGCAAAGTGCCCGATGATTTTGCGAAATCACCGTTTTCATGCAGGCCAAAGCCGCGCTATATTGCACTGCATAATACGGTCCGAACTCTCGCCGGAGGCGCCGCAAACATGAGTCTCGAAATTCGCAAGATCGGCGTTATTGGCGCGGGACAGATGGGCAAGGGCATTGCCCATGTCTGCGCGCTGGCCGGACTGGATGTCGCATTGAACGATGTGACCGTCGAACGAATTTCGGCGGGCATTAGGGATGTTGCAGCGCAACTGCAAAAGTCGGTCGAACGCGGGACCATTGACGCCGCGGCTCGCGACGCGGCGATAGCCAGACTTTCCGCCGCGCCCGCCTTGCCCGATTTTCGCGACGCCGACATGGTCATCGAGGCGGCGTCCGAAAGCGAAGATATCAAGCGCAAGATTCTGTCCGATATCGCGTTGGTCCTTAAGCCGGACGCGATAATTGGCACAAACACGTCTTCAATTTCGATCACCCGCCTTGCCGCGATCTCGGGACGACCCGAGCGGTTCATCGGCATACATTTCATGAATCCCGTGCCGAAGATGCAGCTTGTCGAACTCATTCGCGGTATTGCGACGGATGATCGCACCTACGAGGAGGCGCGCGCCTTTATCGCCAAGCTCGGCAAGACGATTACGGTTTCAGAGGATTTTCCGGCTTTCATCGTCAATCGCATCCTGCTGCCGATGATTAACGAGGCTATCTACACGCTCTATGAAGGCGTGGGTTCGGTGGAAGCGATCGATACAGCGATGAAGCTGGGCGCAAACCATCCGATGGGGCCGCTTCAGCTCGCTGATTTCATCGGTCTCGACGTCTGTCTCTCGGTTATGCAGGTGTTGCATGAGGGACTTGCCGACTCCAAGTATCGCCCCTGCCCACTGTTGGTGAAATATGTCGAAGCTGGCTGGCTCGGACGCAAGACACAGCGCGGCTTTTACGACTATCGCAGCGGCGCGCCGGTGCCGACGCGTTGATCGTGCCCGGTTAATCAGGCGAGGAGTGGACCCGTGATCGATGTTGTCATCACCGTCGCCACGGCGCTATTCCTTACTCGATTCTGGTCAAAATGGCGCTATGGCCATTTCGATTATTTTTGCGCGGGCGCGGCGATCGGCGGAGCTTTCGCGCTGCCGGCGCTCGCGGAAAAATTCGTCCCCGAGTTCGCGGATCTGGGCATGATGGAATTCGACGCGGGCGGCGCTCTGGTGGGCTGCCTGATCTATGACGGACTCAGCTTCGGATGGCGCTGACGAGCCAGCGGGGCTACGCATTCTCGTCGGATTCGGAGATGAGATCGGGACGGCGTTCTCTGGTCAGGCGCAAGGATTGCTCTCGTCTCCAGCGCGCGATCTTGACGTGATCGCCCGACAATAAGATCGGTGGAATCTCGCGCCCTTCGAAGTCGCGCGGGCGCGTGTATTGTGGGTACTCCAACAGCCCGCCCTCGAAGCTTTCGTCGGAACCGGAGGCGGCTTCGCCCATTACGCCGGGCAGCAAACGCACGCACGCGTCCATGAGCGCCAGCGCGGCGATCTCGCCGCCGGACAGAATATAGTCGCCGATGGACACCTCTTCCAAACCACGCGCGGCTATCACGCGTTCATCGACGCCCTCGAAGCGCGCGCAAAGGATCAACGCGCCGGGACCCCGCGCAAGACGACGCACGCGCGCCTGAGTTAGAGGCGCGCCGCGCGGGCTCATCAATATGCGAGGACGCGCGTCGCCCGACTCGAATGCGGCGTCTATGGCGGCGCAGAGCACATCGGCGCGCATGATCATGCCAGGACCGCCCCCCGCCGGCGTATCATCCACCGCGCGGTGGCGGCCAAGACCGTGTTCGCGCAGTTGCCGTGTTTCCAACGCCCAAACGCCGCGCGAAAGCGCGTCGCCCGCCAGCGAAAGGCCCAGCGGACCGGGAAACATTTCAGGAAACAGAGTCAAGAATCGTCGCGCGCCACATTGAATAATTATGACACGCTGGCCGGCGTATCGGAAATGCCGGCGCTAGATTTCGCCGTCGATCTCCAGCGGGGGAACGATCACGACGCATCCCCGAGCAATATCGACGATGGGAACAATCGCTTTGGTAAAGGGAAAAAGGAGGCTTTCGCCGCTCCTTGGCGGAAGCACCTCGAGAATATCGCCCGCCCCAAAGTTGCGCACCGCGACCACTTGGCCGAGCAGCGCCCCCTCGGTGGACTCCGCTCGCAATCCTTCGAGATCAGCAAGATAATATTCATCTTGCTCAGGCTCGGGCATATTCGCGCGAGGCGCGAAAAGTTCGATTCGCGTCAGTTTTTCAGCGTCGCGGCGATCGTTGACGCCCTCAACGCGCGCAATGAGCAAGCCCTTGCCGCGCGACTTAACCTGCGTCAGAACAAAACCGCGATTCCCGCTTTCATCGAAAAGCGGGCCGTATGCGGTAATCGCCAGAGGATCCACTGTAAAGCTTTGTAGCCGGACCTCGCCTCGTACGCCGTGCGGCGCTCCAAACCGCCCCAACAGAACGAACTCCCGCCGCGAATTCGAGGCGGGAGGCGCGTCGTCGCTCATTCCGCGGCGGGCGCGGCGGCGGCCGCGGCCGCGGCGCGTTCCTGCGCTTTCTTCTTCGGCAGGGCCTTTTCCGGGTTATTGCGCTTATCGCGCTTACCGACGCCCGCGCTTTCGAGAAGGCGCGCCACGCGATCTGTCGGGGTGGCGCCCTTCCCGATCCACTCCTTCGCCTTTTCCGCGTCAAGCACGAGGCGATCAGCGGCGTCCTTGGGTTTTAGCGGATCAAAAGTGCCAAGACGCTCAATAAAGCGGCCATCCCGCGGGGAGCGCGAGTCGGCGACGACGACGCGATAGAACGGGCGCTTCTTGGCGCCGCCGCGAGATAGTCTGATTTTCAGCGACATGAGTGATTTCCTTGTTTGTTGTTGCAAGAATCGCAACGCGCGGGGCGTCGCGCCTATTTTTTCTTCCCAAACGGATTTAGTCCGCTCAGAAGACCTTTGCCGCCAAGCCCTGGCAGAGAGGGCGTTTGCGAAAACAATTCTTTTGGCGGCGCCTCCGGCAATCCGCCGCCGGGCGGCGGGTGACCACCGCCCAGTTTTTTTTGCATTTCGGCAATTTCCTCGCGCGAGGGCATTTGCATTCCGCCCATGCCCATCATTTGCGCGGCCTTGCCCATCAGCCCGCCGCGCTTGCCGGCGCCCATCGACTTCATCAGGTCCGACATGCCGCGATGTTGCTTGAGGAGTTTATTGATTTCCTCGACCTTGCAACCCGAACCGGCGGCGATGCGGCGCTTGCGCGAGGCTTTCAGTATATCCGGATTGCGCCGCTCCCTAGGGGTCATGGAGAGGATGATCGCGCGTTGGCGCTTGATCATGTTCTCATCGATATTCGCCGAGGCGAGTTGTTCCTTCATCTTGGCGACGCCGGGCAACAGTCCCATGATTCCGCCGATGCCGCCCATCTTTTCCGCCATGGCGAGTTGATCGCAAAGGTCCTGCAGGTCAAACTTGCCCTTGGCCAAGCGTTGCGCGGCGTGCTCCGCTTCTTGCGCGTCGATCGTCGCGGCGGCCTTCTCCACCAAGGCGACAATATCGCCCATGCCGAGAATTCGGTCGGCGATCCGCTTGGGCCCGAACTCGTCTAGCGCGTCCATCTTTTCGCCGGTGGCGATCAGCTTGATCGGCTTGCCCGTGACATAGCGCATCGACAATGCGGCGCCGCCGCGGCCATCGCCGTCCATGCGCGTCAGCACGATGCCGGTGATGCCGACGCGGGCGTCGAAGTTCTTGGCGAGATTGACCGCGTCCTGACCAGTCAAGGCGTCGGCGACCAACAGGATTTCATGCGGGCTGGCGTAGGACTTTATGTCCGCCATCTCCTGCATCAACGGCTCGTCGATGTGAGTGCGGCCAGCCGTATCCAACAGAATCACGTCGTAACCCTGGAGCCGAGCCGCCTCCATCGCCCGCCGCGTGATCTGCAACGGCGTCTGGTTGGGGAGAATCTCCAGCGTGTCGACCTCGACTTGCCGACCGAGAATGGCGAGTTGCTCCTGCGCCGCCGGGCGCTTTACATCCAGCGAGGCCATCAACACGCGCTTTTTTTGGCGCTCCTTCAAGCGTTTGGCAAGTTTAGCCGTGGTGGTGGTCTTGCCGGCGCCTTGCAAGCCGACCATCATGATCGTCATCGGCGGCCTGACGTCCAGATCGATGGGCTCGGCGGTTTCGCCCAGCGTTTCAACGAGAACATCGTTGACGATCTTGATGACCATCTGACCGGGCGAAACCGACTTCACGACATTGGCGCCGACCGCGCGGGCTTGCACTTTGTCGGTGAATGAGCGCACCACGTCGAGCGCTACGTCGGCATCGAGCAGGGCGCGGCGAACCTCGCGCAGCGCCTCCGCGACATCGGCCTCGGAAAGCGCGCCGCGCCGCGTGAGCTTGTCGAAAATGCCGGAGAGCTTGTCGGAAAGGCTCTCGAACATGGGACTTCTCCTTCGCCTCTCCCACTCGGGCATAGGCATCGTCAATGCAAAACGCGCCCGGGAGCGCGTCGCGCCGCCGAACGTGAGCCTGCCGTCCCTCGGGGCGAACAGGTTTGAAGATACATCTCTGCCGAGATTTGTCGGTCTTTTTATGCAGAGAAGGCGAGTGAGTCAACGCGCGCGAGTCGCGCCGCCTATGTTCTGGGCGCCTCGCGCATTTTGGAAAAACTGCCTATTTGCCGCGCGGCCTTACGCGGCGGCGACAAAGTTCTTCCAGGAAACGGGAATTGCGGCTTCCCACGGCTCGAAAAGCGAGGTAGCAATTTGATCTGTCTTCGAGCACGGGAATAATTATGTCGCGGAAGAAAATCGCACTCATCGGGGCTGGCCAAATTGGCGGCACATTGGCGCATTTGGCGAGCCTCAAGGAGCTTGGCGACGTTGTCCTTTTCGATATCGTAGGGGGCGTTCCACGCGGCAAGGCGCTTGATCTCGCGCAGGCCGGCCCGATCTCCGGCTCCGACTCGCGTATCGCGGGCGGCGACGATTATTCGATCATCGAGGGAGCCGACGTAGTGATCGTGACCGCCGGCGTGCCGCGTCAGCCCGGCATGAGTCGCGACGATCTGCTTGGCATCAATCTCAAAGTCATCTCAGCGGTTGGCGCGGGCGTTAAGCAATTCGCGCCGAACGCTTTCGTCATCTGTATTACGAATCCGCTCGACGTAATGGTCTGGGCGCTGCAAAAATGTTCGGGCCTGCCCGTAAACCGCGTCGTGGGAATGGCGGGCGCCCTGGATTCGGCGCGCTTTCGCTATTTTCTCGCCGACGAGTTCAAAGTCTCGGTCGAGGATGTCTCCGCCTTCGTTTTGGGTGGGCATGGCGACGACATGGTCCCGTCAATCCGTTATTCGTCCGTCGCCGGGGTGCCGCTTCCCGACATGATCGAAATGGGCTGGACGACGCGTGAGCGCGTGGATGCAATCGTCGATCGCACCCGCAAGGGTGGTGGTGAAATTGTCGGTTTGCTGAAGACGGGATCGGCCTTTTACGCTCCGGCGAGTTCGGCGATCGCGATGGCCGAAAGCTATCTCAAGGATAAGCGCCGGGTCTTGCCTTGCGCCGCCTATCTTAGCGGCCAATACGGGGTCGACGGACTTTATGTCGGCGTGCCCGTGGTCATTGGTTCAGGCGGCGTTGAGCGAGTGATGGAGATCAAGCTCGACGCGAGCGAAAAGCAAATGTTCGAAAAGTCGGTGGCCTCGGTGCGGTCGCTGATCGCGGCCGCAGGCGCGCTCAATCCGGTTTTTGCTTGAGGCGTTTAAAAATTAGCTAGAAGCGCCCAACTTCCGAAGGGAGTTCGCCGAGCGTCGTTCCGCCCTCTTGACGAATCCCTATTGCTTATGTCCTTTGACGGTCAGTTCCGAGGCGGCGCGACATTGCTGTAGGGAGAGATAACCGGATGAACATCCACGAATATCAAGCCAAGGCCATTTTGCGTGAATTTGGCGCGCCCGTCGCCGCTGGTGTCGCGGTCTTGAAGGCCAACGACGCGGCCGCCGCGGCGAAGCAGCTTCCTGGCCCAGTCTATGTGGTCAAGGCGCAGATCCACGCCGGAGGACGCGGCAAAGGTTCGTTCAAGGAGGCCGCCGCGGGCGACAAGGGTGGCGTGCGTATCGCTAAGTCGGTCGAGGAAGCGCAGGTTTTCGCAACGCAGATGCTTGGCAACACGCTCGTGACCGTGCAAACGGGTGAAACGGGCAAGCAAGTGAATCGCCTGTACATCGAGGATGGCGCGGCGATCGACAAGGAATTCTATCTGTCGATGTTGATTGACCGCGCGACGTCGCGCGTTTCCTTCGTCGTTTCGACCGAAGGCGGCATGGACATTGAAACCGTCGCTCACGACACGCCGGAAAAAATCGTCACTTTCTCAATCGACCCGGCGACCGGAATCATGCCGCACCATGGTCGCCATGTCGCCGGCGCGCTCGGCCTCAAGGGCGATCTTGTGAAACAGGCGGGCAAGCTGACCGAGCAACTCTACGCGGCCTTCATCGCCAAGGACATGGAGATGCTGGAGATCAACCCGCTTATCGTCACCAAGGACGGAACGCTGCGTTGCCTCGACGCCAAGATCTCCTTCGATGACAACGCGCTATACCGCCATCCCGACATCGTCGAGCTGCGCGACAAGACCGAAGAGGATGAGAAGGAGATCGAGGCTTCCAAGCACGATCTTGCCTATATCGCCCTCGATGGCAATATCGGCTGCATGGTCAACGGCGCCGGCTTGGCGATGGCGACCATGGACATCATAAAGCTGTATGGCGAATTTCCCGCCAACTTCCTCGATGTCGGCGGTGGCGCCACCACCGAGAAAGTGACTGCCGCGTTCAAGATCATAACCGCTGATCCCAAGGTGAAGGGGATTTTGGTCAATATCTTTGGCGGCATCATGAAATGCGACGTGATTGCCGAAGGCGTTATCGCCGCCGTCAAGGAAGTCGGACTGAAAGTACCGCTGGTGGTGCGTCTTGAAGGCACCAACGTGGACCTCGGTAAAAGCATAATCGGATCGTCTGGCCTCAATGTAATCGCCGCCGACGACCTCGATGACGCCGCGCAAAAGATCGTTGCCGCGGTAAAAGTCGCCGCGTAATTCCGTTTACCCCTGGTCATTCGTGGCGCGAGCCGCAATGGCCGGGGGGGCTATACGAATCGGGCACAAAAAGGGGCATGCGAGACTCGGTTCTCGAGACATATTTCTTTCGTGCTTGCGATCAGGGCCAAAAACCGCCATCATTTTTTGCGATAAATAGCAGTGTTGGTGCGCTTAACGCGCTGTGTCTCTTCAATCTGGCCAAGGTTGGGATCTCCTCGTGCAGCTATTCTCCACGCTACTTCCGGCGAGCGGGCGCGGCCCGAATATCTTTGTTTCGCGTTTCCGCACTCTTGGCAGCGTTCTAGTTCTGACAATTTTGAACAGCTTCTTGGTCATGAACGGAGCAGCCGCTCATGCGAAGGATAGTCTCGCGATAGCCCGACCATTCGAGGTGGGTGCGAGCCTTTCCGGCAATTATCTGGCGGCCATCGTCGCTAATTCCGAGCGCGACACCTTGGCCGCTGCGACCTTCTTCCGCGAGGCCTTGCGGGAAGATCCGCGCAATCGTGAGCTTGCTGAACGGGCGTTGATCGCCGCCCTCGCGAATGGCAACATGCGCGAAGCCTATGGACTCGCGACCAATGTGCTGGCGCATGATCGTAAAAATGCCGTTGCCAATTTGACGACGGGCGTCGAGGCGATGTTGGGGCATAAATATTCGAAGGCGCGGATCGACTTCACCAAGGACGGATCAAGTCGCCAGATCGACATCAAGAACGTGTTGCTGACCGCCTGGACTTACGCGGGCGCGAAGGACACCCGAAAGGCATTGGCGGTTCTCGACAAATTACACGGCGAGGGCTTCTCTGTATTGCGAGATTATCATGCGGCGTTAATCGCCGACATGGGCGGAGACACGGCGGAAGCGGAGCGGCGTTACAAGGCAGTGTTGGGCGCCGAGCGCACCGTTTTACGTCTTGTCGACGCTTACGGCCGATTTTTGTCCAGCCATGGCGACAACGAGAAGGCTCGCCGTTTGTATAAAGCATTCGACGAAGCGGCGCCGAATCATCCGATTGTTGTTACCGCGTTGGCCGACCTCGACGCGGGCAAAACGCTTACACCCTTTATACGCAGCGCGGAGGAGGGCGCTGGCGAGGTTCTCTACGGGCTGGTGTCGCTTGGCGGCGGACGCCAGGGTGATGAACTGGCCGCGCTGATTTATTTGCGCCTATCCTTGGCGCTCGCGCCTGAAAATGGGTTGGCCACCTTCACGCTTGCGGATATTTATGAGCGACTCAAGCAAGAAGAAGCCGCGATCGACTTGTATGATAGCGTGCCAAACACGAGTCCATTGCGAGTCACCGCGGACGTTCAAGCTTCGCTTTTGATGGAAACACTTGGCGAAAGCAAGGAAGCAAGCGAGCATTTGCTGGCGGTCGTCGACGCTCATCCCAAAGATGCTGACGCGCTTACCGCTCTGGCTAATCTTCAGCGTTCACGCAAACTATTTACTGAATCCGCCGCAACTTATACGCGCGCGCTAAACTTGCAACCAAAGGTGGAAAAGAATCAATGGCTCTTGTACCATTATCGCGGCATTGCAAATGAACGGGGTAAGAACTGGCCAGGCGCCGAAAATGATCTTAAGAAAGCGTTGGAACTCAACCCCGACCAACCTTTGGTGCTGAATTATCTCGGTTATTCTTGGGTGGACAAGGGTGTCAATCTTGACGAGGCGTTCCGCATGCTGCGTCGGGCGGTCGATTTAAAGGGACGCGATGGTTACATCGTGGACAGCTTGGGGTGGGCTTATTATCGCCTCGGGCGTTATGACGAAGCGGTCAACGAGTTGGAAAAGGCTATTGATCTCAAGCCGTCGGATCCGGTGATCAACGACCACTTGGGAGACGCCTATTGGCACATCGGTCGTAAATTAGAAGCGCAATTTCAGTGGAACCACGCTCGCGATCTCAGTCCAGAACCGGAGGATCTCCCTCGCATTCTCGAAAAGATCAGAAACGGGCTCTCTGAACAGCCGGCAGTCGCGGGGGATAAGGGCGTGAACAGGGGAGGGTAAAAAGCATACCCATCGTAATCTCCGCTTCTCGCGAACGGCGGCGATGGGATTTTTCGGCTCAACTCCCAAGTTTGGCGTCGCTTTCCTCATACGTCGAGGAGGTCCATAGCAAACGTTGCTCTCTCTTGAATAAATGCGAAGCGAGCCTCGGGCTTGTTGCCCATTAACCGTTCCACGCAGTCCGCGGTTTCCTCCCTCTCGTCGCTGTCGACCACGACCCTCAGTAGAGCACGATGCTTCGGATCCATCGTGGTTTCTTTTAGCTGTTTGGCCATCATTTCTCCTAGTCCCTTAAAGCGGCTGGTCTCAATCTTGCCTCGGCCAACGAACTCGGTGCGGATCAGTTCGTTCATGTGCTCGTCGTCACGCGCATAAACGGTCTTGGAAGCTTGCGTGAGTTTATAGAGGGGGGGCACGGCGAGGTAGAGATGCCCTCGCTCTATGAGCTTGGGCATTTGTCGATAGAAGAATGTGATAAGGAGAGAAGCTATATGCGCTCCATCGACGTCGGCGTCGGTCATGATGATGATCTTCTCATACCGCAAATCCTCCGCCCGGTAATGTATCCCGAGACCGCAGCCAAGGGCTTGCGCTAAATCCGAAAGCTGCTGATTCGCAATGAGTTTGTCTCTTGTCGCAGAAGCCACGTTAAGAATTTTGCCGCGCAGCGGTAGAACAGCCTGATTGACGCGGTTGCGGCCTTCCTTGGCCGAGCCTCCCGCTGAATCTCCTTCAACTATAAAGAGCTCCGCGCCTTGAGCTGAATTATTGATGCAATCAACCAGCTTCCCGGGCAGCCGTAATTTGCGTGTAGCGCTCTTGCGGGTGACATCTTTTTCAAGACGGCGACGTAGCCGCTCCTCAGCCCTTTCGACCGCGAAGTCCAAGAGCCTTGTCGCCTGCGAAGGCGCGCTAGCCAGCCAGTGATCGAATGCGTCACGCACGGCGGTCTCGACGAGACGCGCCGCCTCGACGCTCATTAGTCTACTCTTATTCTGGCCTTGAAACTCAGGCTCACGAACGAAAACCGAAATCATCGCCGCGGACTGTCCAGTCAAATCGTCGCTCACAATGTCCTTTGCGCGCCGCGCCTGGCCGAGACGTTCGGCGTGATCTTTGAGGCCGCGCAGCAGCGCAAGGCGAAAACCAGCCTCGTGCGTGCCGCCGTCTGGAGTTGGAATGGTGTTGCAATAAGAATGAACAAAGCCGTCGTCATTGCTCAGCCAAGAAACCGCCCATTCAATCGAGCCATGTCCAGCTTCTCGATCAATCTTGCCCGTAAATGCTTGCTCGGTGACGGTTTCCTTCCCCGCGATCTCCCGCGCGAGATAGTCTCGAAGCCCGCCCGGAAATCGTAATACCGCTTCCGTGGGAACCTCGGAGCCTGCTTCGATCAATTCGGGGGCGCAATGCCAGCGGATCTCGACCCCGCCGAAGAGATAGGCTTTGGAGCGCGACATGCGAAATAACCGCGCGGGCTTCCAATGCGCCGCAGGTCCAAATATCTGTGGGTCCGGCTTAAATCTAATTTTCGTGCCGCGGCGATTGGAGGTCTTGCCAAGATTTTGAAGTTTACCCTGTGGCGCGCCCCGCGAATATGCCTGGCGATACAATTGCTGATCGATAGCCACTTCGACTTCTAGGCATTCCGACAAGGCATTGACGACCGAAACGCCGACGCCATGCAGTCCGCCGGATGTCTGATAGGCGCCAGAATCGAATTTGCCACCGGCGTGTAGGACGGTCATCACAACTTCCAGCGCGGACTTTCCGGGAACCTTGGGATGCATGCCGACGGGTATCCCGCGCCCATTATCAACGACTGATAGCCAGCCGTTCGGCTCCAGCGTGATGGCTATGAAGCTTGCAAATCCGGCGACGGCCTCATCCATCGAATTGTCCAACACCTCCGCGAAGAGGTGGTGCATCGCGGCTTCGTCCGTGCCCCCTATGTACATGCCGGGACGTCTGCGGACCGGTTCCAGTCCCTCGAGCACCTCTATCGAGTTGGCGTTATATTCACCCGGTACGGAGTTTTTGCCGGGTCTGGAGGAAGCGGCGGAGGGTCTTTTGCCCGATTTGGGAGGAGCGGCTCCTCCGGCAAATAGATCTTCATTCTTGGACATTCTGTGAAATTAGCGCGATTCGCGCGGAATTGGCGCCGAAAATTATTTTTGCACGACGGCGCAATGGACGGTTCGCAGTGCCGTGTGCTTCATGCGTGCATTGCGAGACATTCTTCACGAACACGATTCCCCTTTTTGCAGGCACGTTCTAGATTGGGATGATTCGGATGAGCCATGGTGACATTGCTTTTGGCGCGGACAGCTCACAATAACCGCCCAACTCATTTGGGTATCGCGTTTTCTTTGAAAACGGGCGTTTTCAACGCCTCGAATTGAAGGCTCTTAAGCGCGGACGATTTGTGGCGTTGTTTTAGGCGTGCCCCTATAGTCGACCGTGGAGATCGGTTCGTATGATACGAAAAAAAGTTGGGCCTTTATCTGGAAACCGCGCGCCGACATCGGCATGCCGACCAGCGATCGCATCGCGCGCGCGCAGTCAGTTTTCTGGTGCCGTGAGCGGCTTGGGCCTTTGCGCGGTGTTGCTCGGCGACGTGACATGCGCGCGCGCGCAAGCGATGATCCACGTGCTTCCTGATTTTGGTCGCGATATTGAGATTTATGGAGCAGCGCTGAGCGGCGGGCTGGCGTTATTTACGGCATTTCTCGCCCTTGCTTACATCGCGGAGCGGAAAGCCTGGCGAAGACGCGAAGCGGAATTGGCGACGAAGCTGGAACTCACGCGTTCGCAGCGGGATCGAGCCGAGATTTTTCTTTCTAGCGAGCCGCAGCTTTTCGTTGCCTGGAATGGCGCTTCCGGGGAGCCTGATATTGAGGGTTTACCACGGCTTGTGACTGACATGCCGACGTCCCGTCGCGTTCTCGCCTTCGGCTCGTGGCTGTCTCCGGAAGCGGCGGAAGAACTCGAGCTTCACGTCGATCGATTGAGACGGCGCGGCGAGGCGTTCCGTGTCACGCTGATTGGGCGGACGGGCCGACATTTCGATGCCGAGGGTCGCGCGGTAGGCGGGCGCGCTGTTTTGCGCTTGCGCGAGGTTTCCGGAGACAAACTGGAACTCAGCGCGCTGCGCGAGCGCTGCGCCGCCAGTCAAGCCGATATTGAGGGAATGCGGGCGCTGATTGACGCGTTGCCCTTGCTTGTGTGGCTGCGCGACCCATCGGGGCGGCTCGTTTTCGTTAACCGCGCCTATTCGCAAGCGGTGGAAGCTCGAGACTCTCAAGACGTTCTGGACAAGCAAATCGAA
This sequence comes from uncultured Alphaproteobacteria bacterium, assembly GCA_963699455.1. Classification (GTDB taxonomy): domain Bacteria; phylum Pseudomonadota; class Alphaproteobacteria; order Rhizobiales; family Beijerinckiaceae; genus Methylocystis. Next base: position 90,029 of record CAVOTY010000009.1, read on the forward strand.
CTACTCGACCATTCCGCGCGCATGGCGACCGCGGAGGTGCAATCAAAGTTCCAAGTTTGGCGGGGTCGTGTCACCGCCGTCGTAGCAGGATCTAGGCATTTGCTGGACGTCATTCAGGCGCCTCTAGCCAAGACCGCCGCCAACATAGCGATTGACCGTCAGGAGATCGAGTCCGTGCGCGCGGATCTTGAAAAACAGATGCAATCGCATTCGCGTACTCTCGATCAGTTGCCAAACGCGGTTGCAATTTTCGATGGGGCGCAGCAACTCATTTATCACAATGCCGCATACGAAAAACTTTGGCGGCTGGATGCGGGCTTTCTTAGTGGGCGGCCTTCCGACAGTGAAATTCTCGATCGCTTGCGCCTGGAGCAGCGATTGCCGCTCGATGGCGACTTTCGCGCCTGGAAGGCGAGATATCTGGACGCCTATCGCTCTCCCGACGAAAACACCCATATATGGCACACGCCCGATAGCCGCACGATCTGCGTCAAGGTAACGCCCAATCCGCAAGGCGGAGTCACCTATCTCTATGACGATATGAGTGAGCGTTACGATCTCGAATCGCGTTTCAACGCGCTTTATCGCATGCAGAATGAAACACTCGAGACCTTGCGTGAAGGCGTGGCGGTGTTTGGGGCCGATGGGCGCTTGAAATTTAGCAATCCCGCATTCGCGAATTTGTGGCGACTTGATCTCGCGGCTCTGGCGGGAAAGCCTCGTTTCGAGGGCATTGTTGAAATGTGCAAGCAGCTGCATCCAAACGATGAGACTTGGGTTGATTTGCGTGGAGTTGTAACAGGCTTGAGTGATAACCGCATGGGCTTTACACGGCGCTTGGAGCGCAGGGACGGTAACGTTCTCGATCTTACGGCGCAACCGCTGCCGGAGGGCGCGGCGTTGCTGACGTTTGTGGATGTGACGGCCGATGTCAATGTCGAGCGCGCGTTAACGGATCGAAACAAGGCGTTGCTCGCCGCTGAAAAGTTACGCAATGATTTTATTCACCACGTTAGCTATGAACTGCGGTCTCCTTTAACCAACATCAACGGCTTCGTGCATTTACTTGGTGAGGAAGCGACCGGAGCGTTGAACCCGCGACAGCTCGAGTATCTCGGCTACGTTCGCAAATCGTCTGCCGCGTTACTTGCTATCGTTGATGACATTCTCGATCTCGCCACAATCGATGAAGATGCGATGGCGCTCGAAATCGAAAATGTCGATGCCGAAAGCGCCATGAAAGGCGCTATCCAAGGATTGCAGGATCGCTTAGCCGAGAATAAGGTTGAATTGCAAATTGTCGCGCCCGAGAAAGTGGGAACTTTCCGTGGCGATTCCAAGCGAGTCCGTCAAATATTGTTTAATCTTCTCTCAAATGCGATCGGCTTTTCGCGTCCTGGTCAAGTGGTGACGCTAGCTGCTTTTCGTCGCGATGGTGATGTCGTTTTTAAGGTAGTTGATCGAGGCCGTGGCATCCCCCCGGAAATTCTCGAGCGCGTATTTGATCGCTTTGAGTCAAATACGGCCGGTTCTCGCCATCGCGGTGTTGGTCTTGGTTTATCCATAGTCAGAGCCTTCATGGATCTGCATGGCGGCAAAATTCTGATCGATTCGACGCCCGGTGAGGGGACTGCGGTGACCTGCATTTTTCCTGGGCCAGCGAGTGAGGATGCATCGACGCCCGTCGAGAGTATGCTCCCGGCGCGCAACCTTGATCACATCGACCCTGAAGCGCTCATGCGCGATATCGCCGAAAGCGTGCAGGCGCAACTTGACCATAAAGCGGTAAAACTGCGCACACTTCCCACAGGTTGTCTGGATACCCTACTCGGCGACGAAATCGAAATTCGGGCGGCGCTCGCCGATATAGTTCTCGATGCGATCGACTCAAGTGGTCATGGTGAGGCGATCACCTTCGCGGGTATTCAGCGCGAGCATGAACTGGTGTTCAAAATTACAGATCGAGGCGGTGGTATTGACAAACGACGTGAGCGAGCGCGAAAATTAATCGAAAGCAATGGCGGCGTTATGCATATCGATACAATTCCTGGCGAAGGTTCGATCGTGACTTGCGTTTTTCCGTTTTCAAACTGTCCACTCGTTGTCCAACGGAGTGATTTGGTATCATGAACGTTGAGGCGCTGGGCGCGACTACCAAAAGGACCATCTGGCGTCTAGATATTGCCAATGAGGAAAAGCTTACCTCACTTGCAACGGAAATCTCGACGTTGCTAACCTGTGGAGATATCGTAACTCTAACTGGAGACCTCGGCGTGGGTAAAACCACGTTCGCGCGCGCATTAATTCAATGTATTTCTCACGATTCAATGCTTGAAGTACCGAGCCCCACCTTCACCTTGATGCAAGTATACGAGGGCGAATATGGAAAAATCGTGCATGGCGACTTTTATCGAGTTGAGACGGTCACTGACATTGCGGAACTCGGGTGGCAAGATGCTTGCGAAGACGCAATCTTATTAATTGAATGGGCCGAAAAAGCACCAGAGCTTTTCAACGTAGACCGTCTAGATGTTCGTTTGAGCTTTGCCGAACCCGAACGGCGTGAGGCGCGCATGGTCACCATATCGGGCTATGGCGCCTTTGCCTCGCGCCTTGCCGCCTTCAAATCGCTGAACGAGTTTTTGCGTCGCGCGCTTTGGTCGGACGCGCGCCGATCTTTTCTGCAGGGCGATGCCTCGGCTCGCGCATATGAGACTCTCGAAAAGCCGAACGGCGAAAAGGCGATATTGATGATTTCGCCGCCCCGGCCGGATGGGCCGCCAATTCGTTTTGGTAAATCCTATAGCTCGATTGCGCATCTGGCGGAAAATGTCAGAGCGTTTGTTGCGATCGCGGAAGGGCTCTCACGTGAAGGCTTCTCCACTCCGAGGGTCCTTGCTCGCGATATCGATGCTGGGTTATTGATCGTGGAGGATCTTGGTCGCGAAGGAATTGTGGACGACAGCGGCCCAATTCAGGATCGTTATCTCGAAGCCATCGCCACGCTCGCGGAAATCCATTCGCGCAAGCTCCCTGACGCGGTCAACATCGAAGAGGGTGTCTTTCGAATTCCGCCATACGATATTGACGCGCTGCTGATTGAAGTGGAGCTGCTAATCGACTGGTATGTGAGTCACATTGCGAGATCAATCGTAGCCTCGGGGGCGCGCGCGGTTTTTGTCAATCTTTGGCGGCAAGCGCTGATCGAAACTTCCATGGCGGAGCCCACCTGGACGCTACGTGACTATCATTCGCCAAATCTTCTCTGGTTGCCTGAACGGGCAGGTTTGGCCCGGGTTGGCATAATAGATTTTCAGGACTGCGTGCTCGGCCATCCAGCCTATGATGTGGTGTCGTTGACGCAAGACGCGCGTGTCACAGTCCCTGACGAACTCGAAATGAAGCTTATCGCTCATTACGCGAGATTGCGGCGTGAAAAGGATGCGAGTTTTGACATGGCCGGTTTTGTCAAGGCATATGCCTTGCTCGGTGCGCAGAGGGCAACAAAAATATTGGGTATTTTCGCGCGGCTCAATGTAAGAGACGGCAAGCCCAACTATCTAGTTCATCTACCTCGCGTCGAGCATTATTTAAAAAAGAGTTTGCGTCATGCGGCGCTCGCCGAGCTGAAGGCCTGGTATGAATCAAATCTTCCCGCACTCTTCTCCTGAGCCACGCCCATCGGCGGATTTCCCGACAGTGGCCATGGTCTTCGCGGCTGGTCTCGGGACCCGAATGCGTCCCCTGACCGATAGCATCCCCAAACCGCTAGTTCGCGTAGCCGGCAAGGCGTTGATTGACTATGCGCTCGACGATTTCGCCGCGGCGGGCGTAACAGAGGTGGTCGTCAATGTGCACCATTTGGCTGATCAGATTGAAAGCCATCTTTCTACTCGCAAGTCCCCGCGCATAATCATTTCAGACGAGCGCTCCTTGCTTCTCGATCAAGGCGGCGGAATCAAAAAGGTTTTGCCCATTTTCAAGGGAAGACCCTTCTTCATTTGCAACACAGACGCTTTTTGGAAGGAGTTGGGCGCGCAGCACCTTCGAGCGTTGGCGCGAGCATGGGACGACGATAAAATGGACGCCGCGCTATCGTTGGCGGAAACCAAGAATAGCGTGGGTGTCGATTGGGATGGTGATTTCGACCTTGATTCTGACGGACGCATTTTGCAACCGGAAGGATCAAGACCCTATGTCTATTCCGGCGTGGGAATTATTAAGCCCGAGCTCTTTGAGAATGTAACCCTAGACGTTTTCAAACTTGCTCCATTCTTCTTCGCGGCGGCGAAGCAGAAACGACTTTACGGCGTCGCCACACGGTCGCTTTGGTTGCATGTGGGTACGGTCGCGGCAATTGCGCAAGCCGAGCGGACGATGACCCTTTAGCGGAAGGTATCGCGTGTGATTATGGCTTGTGCAAGAACCAGGAGCAATCGTGGGACGCAATGTCCTCAACATCCCCTCTGGCGTTCCGTTTTTGTCGACTTTCGTCGACGCACTTTTATCAGGCCAAGTAATTAAGTGCATAGGGCCGAGCGCGCCGCCGCTCAATCTTGCACGCACAACGATCTATGTGCCAACACAGCGCGCCGCTCGCACGCTCGCGATGGAATTTATGCGAAAGAGTGCAACGCAAGCCGTGTTGTTGCCTCGTATCCAGCCGCTGGGTACGCTCGATGACACCGAAGACCTGACGGAATTCAGCGACGATGCTGGGACATTTGGTGATGAGGTAGCGCTCGCGATTGGAGACATTGAGCGACGCCTGATTCTCGCGCAACTAATTTTGCGCTGGGCTCGGTCATTGAGTTATGCGATAGTCTCCATTGATCCGGACGGGGCGCCGCAGCTCGATATGCGTGAGAATATTCTGGTCTCGCCATCATCGGCAAATGCAATCGCGCTAGCCAAAGAACTTGGCGCGTTGATCGATGAGCTTATCATCGAAAATATCGAACCAACATCGATTGATCAAGTAGTCGATGCCTCATTTGATAAATATTGGAGTATAACTACTCGGTTTCTACGTATCGCCTTACGAGAATGGCCCGCTATTCTGAAACAACGCGGCTTTGTCGATAGAGTTCGACGGAGCATGGCAGTATTAACCCTGCGGACGGAACAGATAGAAAATGCTGACGGAGGCGATCCAGTTATCGCCCTTGGATCGACCGGCTCGAATCCCGCGACAGCAACACTTATTGATGCGATTTCGCGGATGACGCATGGGGCGGTGATTTTGCCAGGCCTTGATCGCATACTTGATGACGCCACATGGCTACGAATCGGCGAAACTGGTGAGCAATACGACGAACCCACGCATACGCACCCGCAATATAATTTGAAACGGTTATTAAAGAAATTGAATATCGATCGCGACGTCGTGCGAGATATTGGCGCGCCATCGCGCCGTCTATCAGCACGATGTGCATTGGCGGCACATGCGTTACGTCCCGCGGACACGACGGAGCAGTGGCGGGAATATCGCGCAAAGGAAAGTGATTTGTTTGTCTCCTCGCTGGAAGGGGTAACCCTAATAGAGGCGCCCGACGAACGCTTGGAAGCTCTCTCTCTAGCCTTATTCATGCGACAAGCGTTGGAGACGCCTCGCCGCACGGCTGTGTTGATCACGCCCGATCGCACAATAGCGCGGCGCGTGCGCGCAGAGCTCGCGCGCTTCGATATTGATATCGAAGACTCCGACGGAGAGCCTCTCAGCACGACGCCGATAGGAACTCTGGCGCGACTGCTCGTGTCTATCGGCTCGGTTGGCCCGTCGGGGACCGATATCGCCACGCTACTCGCTCATCCTCTCGTGACGTTGAATTTCTCCCGCGATCGCATCGCAGCACTTGCGCCGTTGATCGAGATTGTGGTGCTTCGGCGAACTGATCGTAGCGGGGCGCGCCGAGTGGAATGGGGTGGACTAGCCCGCGAATTAGTAATGGAAAACAAAACTCATCACGCGTTGAACAGCTTTGCGGCAAGCGATTATCACTTCATAGCGGATTTTTTTGAACAGCTCGACGTCGCGCTAAAACCGATGACGACTCTCTCTAGAGATGCGATGCTTACCGCTCGGATTGAAGCGCTGCGCAACAGTATCAGATCGGTCGCGACGCTGCGGGAGTGCGGCGATCCGCTGACTTCAAGCCGAGGGTTAAAGGAGTTCGCGGCGCTTCTCGAACAGTTGCTGATTGCCGACGCACCCATGGATTTCGACGACGGAGGTTTCGCAAGCTTTCTAAGTTCCCTGTTGTCCGAAATTAGAATTCGCGAACCAAGCAATACCTATCCGCGCCTCAAGATTCTTGGACCACTCGAAGCACGCCTAATCGACGCCGATCTAATTCTACTCGCGGGTTTGGACGAAGGCGTTTGGCCTCCTCAAACGAACGCTGGGCCGTTCTTGAACCGCTCCATGCGATATGCGCTTGGCTTATCACCTCTTGAGCGACGCATTGGTCAGAGCGCACATGATTTCGTTATGGCGTTTGGCTCACCGGAAGTGGTGCTCAGCCGAGCGGTAAAGCGCGGCGGATCGCCCTGCGTCGCCTCCCGTTTCGTTGCTCGCTTGGGTGCGCTGGCCGGCGAGGCGTATAGTAATTGCAAGGCGAGAGGCGATGCGATGCTGTCTATCGCTCACGCACTTGATCAGCCGCGATCCATCAAAAGTTGTGAACGACCTCAGCCACGTCCGCCCGTCGAATTGCGTCCGGCGCAACTGAGCGTGACGCGTATCGAGATCCTGCGCCGCGATCCATATTCAATTTATGCTGAGCGTATCCTCCGGCTCACTCCGTTGGAATCGCTGGGCAGTGAGTCTGGCGCGCGCGAAGCGGGAACGGCGATTCACGAAGCGCTGGCGGAGTTTGTGTTGACGCACCCGTGCGGCGCCCTTCCCGAAAATGCGCGGGATACACTGTTAGCCATCGCTAAACGGAAACTTGCAAACTTTATGAACGATTCGGGATTTCTGGCGTTCAAATGGCCGCGCATCGAAATGGGTCTAGATCATGCGCTAGCGTTCGAAAAATCTCGCCGGACGCAAGATGTCGAAATTTTTATCGAGGAACATGGCGAGTGGCGCGTTCAACTTTTCGATCAAACGACATTTCTTCTGACAGCCAACGCCGATCGGATCGAAGTCGACCCAGCCGGAACCGCTTGGGTATATGATTTTAAAACTGGCGCGCCGCCAAGTAACTCGCAAGTGCTTGCGGGCTTTTCGCCGCAGTTGACTCTTGAAGCAGCGATGATCGAATCTGGCGCCTTTCTAAAAGTTGGCAAACGTCGAACGCATGGCGGAGCTTACGTGCATATAGGCGGTAATGGCGACGGCGCGCCGCTATGGATTAAAAGCAAGGAAGTTTGTTTTGGGGATTTAGTTGCCGAACACCGCGCTCAACTGCTGAAGATGTTGGATCAGTTCCGTGACCCGAGGCGCTCCTACCCTTCGCGTCCCTACGTCGCTTTTATCTCGCGTCACGGCGATTACGATCACCTCGCGCGCGTAAAGGAGTGGTCGCGCAATGGCGGAGAATCGAGTGAATGAACGCAACGTTCAAAATTCCTGTAGAAACAGAACGAAATCAATTAATAGCTTCGGATCCAAAGCGTTCAGCATGGGTTTCCGCTCATGCGGGGTCGGGCAAGAACTCATGTTTTGTCGAGGCGCGTTGTGCGTTTGCTGCTCGCGCGCGTCCCACCCTCACGAATTCTTTGCCTGACCTACACGAAAGCCGCCGCTGCCAATATGGCGACCCGAATATTCGACATTCTCGCCAAATGGACCCTGCTTGAGGACAACGCTCTTGACATCGCCGTCCAAGAAGCGGCTGGAGCCCCACTTACACCATCGGACCGTGATTTTGCGCGAAAACTGTTCGCGCGTACGTTGGAGACTCCTGGTGGACTGAAAATCCAGACCATTCATGCCTTCTGCGAAAAAATTTTACATCTTTTTCCTTTCGAGGCCAATGTTCCCGTGGGCTTTAGCGTGATGGACGACATCGAGCGCGCCACTTTATTGTCCCGCGCCCGCGAAGAGGCGCTAGATCGCGCGTTTAGCGAAGACGGCGAATTGCTCGAATCGCTTAAGATGGTAGCGCGACATGCGAGCGGAAAAGCGTTTGATGACTTGATCGAGGAGTTGCTACGTCATCGCGTCTTCTCGGGCGGGGAAGCGCGAGCCGCGAGCTATGAGCGCACTCTGCGAGTTCGGCTAGGTCTTGAGAAAGACGAATCTCTCGCGATGATCGAAGCGCGAATAATAAGTGAAGGTATAAAATATGAAAATTGGCGGGAACTCGCCAAGCGACTGCGGCAAGGTAGCGCGAACGATGGTAAGCTCGCCGAACAACTCATGAAGGCCGTCGATCGTGCGCCTGAAAACAGCTGCATCGAAGAATATCTCTTGGTGTTTTTCACGCAAAAAGGCACCCCGCGCGGCGGCAGCGGAGCGATGATCACGGAAAAGCTCCGCAAGAGTGACCCAGAACTCGCGCAGTTACTGGAACGGGAGCATGAGCGTTTGTTGGTATTGATCGAACGCAGAAAGGTCGCGAGATCCTTTGTGCTCTCTCAAGCCTTGGCGGTAATCGGCGAAGCGGTTGTTTCTAATTACGAACGCATGAAGAACCATCGAGGTCTTTTCGACTTCGATGATTTAATTGAGCGCACGCGGGCGCTACTGCGGCGGTCCAGCCCCTCGTGGGTTCTTTATAAGCTCGACCAGCAAATCGATCATATATTGCTGGATGAGGCGCAAGACACCAGCGCGCCGCAGTGGGAGATCTTGAAAATCATCGCCAACGAATTCGCGGAGTCAACGCGACCTCGAACCTTTTTTGCCGTGGGAGACGAAAAGCAGTCGATTTTTTCGTTCCAAGGCGCGGCGCCAGATAAATTTGAAGCGATGCGGCGCGGGTTCGAGACACGCTTTGGACAGGCTCAGCTACCGTTCGAACATGTCCGCTTAACTCTTTCCTTTCGTTCATCGCCGGCGATTCTTGCTAGCGTCGACGCGATCTTTGAATTTGGACACAATAAGCAAGGCTTGTCCGTCGACCCACAAGAACCAGCGCCGGCACATTCCGCCTGGAAACGCGCGGCTCCCGGCCTTGTTGAGATCTGGGAAGCCTTGGGCCCTGTTACGACCAAGATAGCTGAGGATTGGCGTTTACCTCTGGATTTCGTCGTGGAGGAAGCTCCCTCGGTGCGTCTCGCGCGCAAAGTGGCGAGGAAAATTGTGTTGCTGCTTAATCCGGACGAAGGCGAATGGGTTCAAGGCAAGCACGGACCACGCGCGGTGACTGCTGGTGATATTATGATTCTCGTGCGCAAGCGCGACAATTTTTTCGAAGCGATGATTCGCGCGCTTAAAGAGCTTCGCGTCCCGGTCGCCGGAGCGGATCGTCTCGACCTGATGAACCACATCGCGGTAATGGATCTTTGTGCGCTGGGTCGCGCCGCGCTATTGCGCGAAGACGATCTGACGCTGGCGACGGTCCTGAAATCTCCACTCATTGGCCTTGACGACGAAGATCTCGTCGCGCTGGCGCCTCGGCGTGCTGGGTCGTTGTTTGATGCATTGAAACGATCCCGCGCGTCCGCTCATCAAGCGGCGGCGCAATGCATTGACGAATGGAGTCGAGAGGCGCGTCGTTTGGCGCCATTCGACTTTTACAGTCGCATTCTCGGCGCCGGGCGTGGTCGCGAAAAGCTCGTTGCTCGACTGGGCGCCGAAGCGAACGACGCAATGGATGAATTTTTACGCCTTGCACTCGAATTTGAACATAATGAACCAGGGTTGCTGACTAGATTTCTTGTTCGCGTGGAAAAACTAAATATCTCGGTCCGGCGTGACATGGAAAGCGGCGGAGACGCGGTGCGCGTGATGACGGTGCACGCGGCAAAGGGACTGGAATCGAAAATCGTGTTTTTACCCGACTGTTGCGGCGGGCCAACAGGCCGACACGATCCAAAAATTTTCACGCTAATGGAAAACGAGGATGCTGACGATGCTAGTTTCGCATGGTCGCCGAAGGCGGATGCCGATCCGGCATGCGTGGCTCGGGCTCGTGCGAAATTACGTGAGTCCGCGCACAACGAGTATCGGCGCCTCCTTTACGTGGCGCTGACGCGCGCCGAGGAGCGACTTTATATTTCGGGCTTTTTTGGTGACAGGGAGCCGCCAGACGGCTGTTGGTATCGAATGATTCGAGGGGCGCTCGAAGGAAACTTCGTGACGTTGCCTGACCCGGATGACACGGAAAAACACATTCTGCGTAGCCCCAACGCACCGGCGAGAATTATGCTCACTCATCACGCGGCGCCAAATGAGATAGCCAGAATACCCGGTTGGGCGCGCACTGCGGCTCGGCCCGAAGCGTCGCCAACGCCAGTGTTCCGACCTTCTCTCGCTCTAGTCGAGGTGAATAACGCCTCGATGAAACAACCAAGCGACGAGCTACTGGTCGGACGACTAACTCATGCGCTATTGCAAAATCTCCCGCGGCACGCTCCGGACCAACGTCGGGCGCTTGGGCTGCGCTTCCTAGAGCTTCACGGGATGCGCCTTGAGGCGTCTCATAGAGAAGCACTCGTGGGCGCGGTGTTAAAGATCATCGGGGCTCCGTCTTTGGCGCCGTTATTCGGTGACGGATCCGCTCCGGAAGTCGACATAATTGGACGTATTGATACGTTAAACGGACCGCGCGATATCGTTGGCCGAATCGACCGTGTCGCGGAACTGCCGACAAAGGTGCTTTTAGCCGATTTCAAAACCGGCGACCCAAGGGTAATGCCTAGCGCCTCACAATTAGTCCAACTCGCGCTCTACCGCGCCGCCGCCCTGCCGCTTTATCCAGGTAAAGTATTACGCTGCATGCTGGTTTTCACGCAAGACGCGAGCGTCTTCGAGCCAAGCGAGGCGGCGCTACAGGGAGCATTAAGGCTTATTGGCGCCAAGGAATGCTGAAGAAACAGTTGAGTTAGCGCTGGTCCGCGACTGTTTTACCAAGGACGCGGTCGATTACCGCTTGGACTGGAAAGCACTCAAGCATCGTGACGGGAAGTGCGAAGTCGCGAGCATGGTACGCGAAATTTTGACAAAATATTGTGTGGGTCGTTGTGTTGTGGCCTGCCAGTGCATGCTCCTCCAAAGCCGGCTGGAGCCATACCCTCGCGTGGCAAAGCAAGGACAGGCTTCACCTTGAAGAATTTGCGGCTCATGCTCGCAAAACTAGTACATCAATTCCGTGAAAGCGCTTGGTTGGAAGGGATTCGTATTTTCCGCGCAGCGTTATAGGTAAGCGCTTAGCCGATCCCCTTCTGTTGGACTTTTGCTGATCATGCGAAGAAGCCCCGCTTTTCGAGGGCGGTCACATGAGCAGAGACGTCAAAATGGACGCCCATTTAGGCGTCTCAAGAGGAGGCTACGCGGGGCGAATCGAGGCGCTTAACGGTCCGACTGGGCGTCGGCATCGTTCCGACGCGGAAAAGGCGCGGATCGCCGCCGAAAGTCTCGCGCCCGACGCCGTGGTCTCCGATATCGCGCGCCGCCATGGCGCCACACGCTGGCAGATATACGATTGGCGTCGTCGCTTTCGGAGTGACCGCTTAGCGGCGGAAGAGATTGCCGAATTGCCGGCGTTCGTGCCGCTGACCATTGATGATGGATCACGGACGGCGCCGGCCGCCGATATCGTCGAGGTGACGATCGGCGACATTTCGATCCGCGTGGGACAGGACGTGAGCGAGGAGCATCTGGCGCGGATATTCCGCGCGGCTCGCGCCGCGACATGATTGGTCCCAGCGGGCGGCCGCTAATGATCTACCTGGCCGCGCGGCCGGTCGACTTTCGCAAGGGACACGACGGCCTCTCGGCGCTTGCGGGGGAGACGTTCGGGCTCAATCCGTTCAGCGGCGCCGTCTTCGTGTTCCGGTCGAAGTGCGCGGACAGAATCAAGGTCCTGGTCTGGGATCAAACCGGGCTGGTGCTGGCGCACGAGCGGCTCGAGGGCGGTAAGTTCGTTTGGCCCGGCGTGCGCGACGGCGTCATGCGATTGTCGCCCGCGCAGTTCGCGGCGTTGTTCGAAGGGCTCGATTGGCGGCTTGTTCGACCCGAGCGCGCGCGCCGTCCAGAGCTTGCGGGATGACCGCGACCAATTGACTCGGGGTTTGTTTCGACGTGGCGAAAACGTCGCGAATATGATTGCTTGCGCGCATGGACGTCGCTTCTCTCGCGCAAGAAAACGCCGCCTTGAAAGCGCTGCTCGCGCGGTCGCGATCGGACCTGATGGAACATCAGACGGCGCTCGCCGCGTCCGAGGAGGCGCGCCGTCGGCTGGAAATCATCATCGACGATCCGCGGCGCGAAAAGTTCGGCTCGAAGTCCGAGAAGCTGACGCCCGATCAGTATAATCTTCTGCTCGAGGACGTCGAGATCGCTCAAGGCGTGTTGGACGCCGCGCAGGAAAAGGCCGAGGCGATCATCAATGGCAAATCGGATCGTCGCGATCGATCTCGCGCCAGCAACCGAGGACGTCCGCCCGTTCATCTGCCGCGCGTGGAGCGAGTGGTCGAACCGCGTAGCACGATGTGCCCTTGCGGCTGCGGCCCGATGACAATGATTGGCGAGGATGTCTCCGAGCGCCTCGACGTGATCCAGGCCCAGTTCCGGGTGTTGGTGACGCGTCGTCCCAAATACGCGTGCCGCCGCTGTTCGGGCGCCGTGGCGCAGGCGCAGGCTCCCGAGCATGTCGTGCCCGGCGGTCTGCCGACCGAGACGCTCATCGCCCAAGTCATCGTCGCGAAGTTCGGCGATCATCCGCCGTTTTATCGACAGGCCGAAATCTACGCCCGCCAGGGCGTCGTCCTGGATCGGGCGACGGCCGGCAACTGGGCGGGGCGCGCCTGCTTTCATCTCTAACCGATCACCGACCACATGTCCAAGCGTCTCGCCTCGGCGGACCGCGTCTTCATGGACGAAACGACCGCTCCGGTTCTCGATCCTGGACGAGGACGAACCAAGAAGGGCTTCTTCTGGGCGATAGCGTCGGATGATCGCGGGCATGGTGGGGCCGGGCCGCCGATTGTGCTCTTCCGATACGCGCCAGGACGCGGCGGCGCTCACGCCGAGCGCTTCCCGCGCGGCTACCGGGGGCGTTATCTGCAATGCGACGGCTACGACGGATATGAGTGTTATTCGGCGTGCAAAATTGACCCCCATATGAGGGGAATCGGCGTGCAAAATTGACCCCCTCCAGTGTGGCTTGGACAGTCTGCTCGTTTTGGTTGAACGAGCAGGCGGTGGGGGATGTTGATAGTGGAGACGATAGGACGGATCCGGCGCGAACATTTCGTCAAAGGCAAGACGATCAAGGAGATCGTTCGCGATCTGGGCATTTCAAGGAATACCGTCCGTAAGGCGCTGCGTTCGGAAGAGACGTCCTTCGTTTACGGGCGCGATACGCAGCCGCTGCCCAAGCTTGGACCTTGGTCGAAAAAGCTCGACGATTTGCTGGGGACGAACGCGAAGAAGCCGGCGCGAGAGCGGCTGACCTTGATCCGCGTTTTCGAGGATTTGCACGGCCTTGGCTATGAAGGCGGCTATGACGCCGTGCGGCGCTATGCGCGCAAATGGCGCGATGAGCAGGGCGCGCTGACGGCTGGCGCCTTTGTTCCGCTCAGCTTCGATCCGGGTGAAGCCTATCAGTTCGACTGGAGCCACGAGATCGTCTTGCTCGACGGCGTGACGACGATCGTGAAGGTCGCCCACATGCGCCTGTGCCACAGCCGGATGATTTTCGTTCGCGCCTATCCACGCGAGACTCAGGAGATGGTTTTCGACGCGCATGAGCGCGCCTTTTCCTTCTTCAAGGGCGCCTGCACGCGCGGCATCTACGACAACATGAAGACGGCGGTGGAGACGATTTTCGTTGGCAAGGAGCGCAAGTTCAATCGCCGCTTCGCGCAGATGTGCAGCCACTATCTTGTCGAACCGGTCGCCTGCACGCCGGCGTCGGGTTGGGAGAAAGGCCAGGTCGAGAACCAGGTTGGCTTGGCTCGAGAGCGGTTCTTCACGCCGCGCTTGCGGGTCAAAAGCTATGACGAGATGAACGCCTGGCTCCTCGACAAATGCGTCGTCTACGCCAAGGCGCATCCTCATCCCGAGATCGCGGACAAGACGGTCTGGGAGGTTTTCGAGGAAGAGCGCCCCAAACTGGTGGAACTGCGCGGTCGCTTCGATGGATTCCACGAGGTGACGGCGTCGGTTTCGAAGACCTGCCTCGTGCGGTTCGACAACAACAAATATTCGGTCAACGCCAGCGCCGTCGGCGCCCCCGTCGATCTGCACGCCTACGCCGATCGCATCGTCATCAGGCAAAAGGGGCGCGTCGTCGCCGAACATGCCCGCGCCTTCAAACGCGGCGCGACGATTTTCAACCCTTGGCATTACGTGCCGGTTCTCGTGCGCAAGCCCGGCGCTCTGAGGAATGGCGCGCCGTTCAAGGACTGGGTGTTGCCGGGAGCAATCGAACGCGTGCGGCGCAAGCTTGCCGGCAGCGACGCGGGCGACCGGCAAATGGTCAAGATTCTCGCCGCCGTGCTCGAAGACGGGCTGACTACTGTCGAAGCCGCCTGCGCCGAGGCCATGAGCCAGGGCGTCCATTCCGCCGATGTCATTCTCAACATTCTCGCCCGCCGCCGCGAGCCGCCGCCGCCACCGGTGATCCACACGCCCGAAGCGCTGAAACTGCGGCACATGCCGGTCGCCGATTGCGCCCGCTACGACCAGTTGAGGAGAACGGCTTGATGGAACGCACGCAGCTCTTTGATCTTATGGCGGAACTCAAGCTCTTCGGCATGAGGTCAGCCTATGATGAGGTGATGTCGACCGGCATCAAGAGACAGCATGAGCCGCCACGCATTGTCGGCGATCTGCTTCAGACGGAAATCGCGGAAAAACATGCGCGCTCGATCAAATATCAGATGACCATCGCCAAACTTCCGTTGGCCAAGGACATCGATGACTTCGCGTTCGAAAGCACGCCGATCAATGAACGACTGGTGCGCGATCTCGCCGGCGGCGGCTTCCTCGAGCAACAACGTAATTGCGTGCTGGTCGGCGGGACGGGAACCGGCAAGACGCATCTCGCCATGGCGATCGCCCGAAGTTGCATTCGCGCTGGAAAACGCGGCCGATTTTTCAACACCGTCGAACTCGTCACAAGACTGGAGACCGAGGCGCGAGCAGGCCGTCAGGGACGCTTCGCGGAATATCTCACCAGAATGGACTTCGTCGTCTTCGATGAACTCGGCTATCTGCCCTTCGCTCAATCAGGCGGGCAGTTGCTCTTCCATCTGATCAGCCGGCTTTATGAACGAACCTCGGTGATCGTCATGACCAATCTCGCCTTCGGCGAATGGCCGAGTGTCTTTGGCGATGCGAAAATGACCAGCGCCTTGCTCGATCGCCTCACCCACCACTGCGACATCGTCGAGACCGGCAACGAGAGCCGGCGCTTCAAGAACCGCCTCTGACGGTCCCCATCAAACCGCGAACCGACCCGCGCCCGCCCCGGCTGCGCAACCCCGACCAGCTTCGCCGGGGCGAGCGCTACCGTTGCGCGCTACGACCAAACAGGGGTCAATTTTGAACGCCGATCGGGGGTCAATTTTCGACGCCGATTGACACAAGAACAGCTCGACATACAGACGCTCCATAGATCAAGAGACCGTTTGGTCGCGGAACGAACCGCTTTGATCAACCAGTTGCGTGCGATCCTATTGGAACGAGGAATTATTGTTCCGCAAGGCAAAAGGAAGCTTGAACAATATCTTACGGCTTTTGTGGAAGAGCCAGAGGGGATGCGATTGAGCCCACGGATACGAATGCTGCTCGCCGACGTTCGGGGGCAATGGCTGGAACTCGATCGACGCATTGCCGTCTTCGATAAGGAGTTTGCGGCCTTCGCGAAGCAAAGCGAAGACGCAAGGCGATTGACCACGATTCCTGGCGTCGGCGTGACGATTGCTTCGGCGTTGATCGCCGCTGTCGGAAACGCGGAAACCTTCGAGCACGGTCGTGATCTGGCGGCGTGGTTGGGGCTTGTTCCTCGCCAATCGACCACCGGCGGCAAGCCCAGGCTTCTGGGCATCAGCAAACGGGGCAACAAATACTTGCGTAAATTGTTGATCCATGGAGCACGGGCGGCGCTTCCGCACATCGCCGAACGCGACGCGGCTCTCGGTCGTTGGGCCAAGAATTTGCTCGCCCGCGTTCACAAGAATGTCGCCATCGTGGCCTTGGCGAACAAGCTGGCGCGGATCGCTTGGGCGGTGCTTCGGCGCGGTGAAAAATTCACCGCCAACGGCTTGCTTCTGGCGGCATAGGCATTGGTTGCTCGGCGAATAATGCGCTGATCAGCCGACGATGTTTGCGGGTGGTGAAAGCGAGATGGCCTAACAGTCGAATGGCGTTCCGGAAACCTGGTTTAAAAAACGGCGCTCGACGCCGAGAAGCTTATGAGGACCGGAACGCGCGTATCTCCATCTTGGCCCGAGGCTTTGTCCTCAAGGCCGGATACGTTGCTGCAGACTGATCAAGCGCCGCTCTCGATAAAACTGCTTGCAGACGGGGCGGGCCATACGTTTTTAAAATTCTCGAGCGCGCCGTCGGCCCGCGCATGATGGCGCGGCCTTGCCGAAAGCTTGCGGAGGCCCATCTTGCGCAGTTCTCGGCTCATCGTCTGCTCGGCGATGGCGATGCGGAATTCCTCGAACACCCACTGGCAAAGATCGACGATGCGCCAACGCACGACGCCATGGATTGCCGGCGTTGGACCTTCCTCGATCATTTTCATCAGCGCGGCGCGGTGGGCGTCATTGAGCTTTGGAGTCTGCCCGGGCGCCTTGCGGTCGACGAGTCCGTCGGGACCATGGGCGTTGAAGCGCAAAACCCAATCGCGGATGACCTGGAGGCCAACACCGCCGTTCTCCGCCGCCCCGTTTCGCGAGGCGCCGTCGTAGATCGAAGCGAGAGCCAAAAGCCGGCGCGCCTGCGGCCCGTCCTTCGCGCGTTTGGCAAGCGCCCGCATAGCACCCGCATCATAATCTTCTCGAAGTCCAATCGCCGCCGCCATGGCGAACCTCCGCGCGTTCGCCAAGCCAAATCAGATTTTAACCGATTCGAGAATCCTCCACATGAGTCTGCGTTAGCGAGGGCTGGTATTACCTGGTTCTTGGAGGACGGCCGCCTTGAACTGGATACGAACCCGGTCGAAAACGCCATCAGACCCGCAGCTCTTACGCGCAAGAATGCGTTGTTCGCCGGAAACGAGGTTGGCGCGGAAAATTGGGCGCTGCTCGCGTCGATCGTCGCGACCTGCAAGATGAACGAGGTTGATCCCGTCGCCTACATCACCGAAACGTTAAATGCCATTCTCCAAGGCCAGCCTCAAAGCCGCATCGAGGAACTCATGCCTTGGAACTTTCAGCCGGCGTCAAGCCTCGCCGCGTAGGTCATCGGAAAAGCGTTTACAAATGTCGCGCGCGGGACGCCAATCTTTTCCAGCGTGCGGCGCGCCGACAGATGCGATTGCTCGACCAGTCGGATGAGTCGTCCGTGAACAACTCCTAAACCTCTGACGTCACAGTGCTTTCGGACAAGCCGAAGTAATCGTTTTCGCGAGTTTGCTGCGTGTTTGGCGCGGTTTTCCTGCAAATTGATCCTTGGGCCGGGCTGTGATTCTCTTCTCTCGACGAGGTCGAGGAAGGGAGATTCGCGATGCGGCCGAGGAGCGGCGGGACGGCGGGCAGAGGGATTTGTTTCGCTCGCGGCTCGATCAGATCGTCAACATGGGCCATCCCTTGGCCAAGCTCGCCGCGACGCTCGACTGGGGCTTTCTGGAGCAGCGTTTTGGCACGGTTTACGCCGACGTTCCGGGGCGCCCGCCCTTGCCGACGCGCCTGATGGCGGGCCTCGCAATCCTCAAGCACATGCACGATCTCTCCGACGAGGGTCTGTGCGACCGCTGGATCGAGAACCCCTATTTTCAGCTGTTCCGCGGCGAGGAGTTCTTCCAGCACCGACTGACTTTCGACCGCTCGTCGCTGACGCGCTGGCGCCAGCGCATGGGCGAAGAGAAGCTCGCCGCGCTGCTGCAGGAAAGCCTCTCCGTCGCGACCAGGACCGGCGCGGCGAAGCCGTCCGACTTCTCCAAGGTCATCGTCGACACGACCGTGCAGGAAAAGGCTGTCGCCTTTCCGACCGACGCCAAACTGATGCATCGCGCGAGGGAGCGCCTGGTGCGGCTGGCGAAGAAGCACGGCGTGGTTTTGCGCCAATCCCACGAGCGGATCGGCAAGCACGCGCTGATCGCTCATCAGCGCTACGCGCACGCCAAACAGTTCAAGCGCGCGGGCAAGGCGCTGCGCAAGCCGCGCACCTTCCTGGGTCGCGTCGAGCGCGACATCGCCCGGCGGATCAAGGGCGATCTCGGGTTGCGCGACATTCTTGCGCGTCCGCTCTGGCTCGCCGAGCGCGTGCGCGAGCAGCGTTCGAGGCAGCGCGGCAAGAAGGTCCATGCGCTGCATGCGCCCGAGGTCGAATGCATCGGCAAGGGCAAAGCGCACCGCCCCTATGAGTTCGGCGTCAAAGTCTCGGTGGCGACGACGCTGCATGCGTCGAAGGGCGGGCAGTTCATCACCCATGTGAAGGCCATGCCGGGCGCGCCTTACGACGGCCACACGCTGGGCGTGGTGATCCCCGAGATGGAGAAACAGATCGGCGCGACGATCAAACGCGTCGTCGCCGACCGCGGCTATCGCGGCCAGAACGCTCCAGAGGAGCATAAGTTCAGGGTGTTCATCTCCGGGCAGAGACGTCGCGTCACCGAGCAAATCAAACGCGAACTGCGCCGCCGCTCCGCGGTCGAACCAGTCATCGGACATCTCAAGGCCGAGCACCGAATGGGCCGCAACTTCCTCGCCCATGCGGCAGGCGACGCCGCCAACGCCGTCCTCGCCGCCGCAGGATACAACTTCCGGCGCCTGCTGGCTTGGCTGGCGCTCTTGTGCGCCCTATTGCTCGAAGCGTTCAGCCGGGCAGAAACGTCGGAAAACCATCCCGCCGATGCCTGAGAGCGTTCTTCACAGGCGACGGATGATCTCCAGCTTTTCGGAGGCGGGATATCTCATTCCTCGCCTCCCTCATCCGCGATCATGCTTTTTTAAGCAGCCGCAATTCGAGCGCTTGCTCGGCGACGACTTCCTTCAACTCCCGGGCTTCGCGACGCAGGTCCTTGACCTCGCCGCTCGTCGCCGCCCGCGCCGTATCGCCGGCAAAACGTCGCTTGGCGGCCCCCAGAAACTCCTTCGACCAAGCATAATACAAACTCCCGGCGATGCCTTCGCGTCGACACAGTTCCGCGATGCCGTGCTCGTCGCGCAGACCGTCCAGCACGATGCGGATTTTCTCCTCGGCGGAATACTGCCGGCGCGTCGCCCGGCGAATGTCTTTCACGACCTGCTCGGACGACAATTTCGGGGTTCCGGATTTCTGGCTCATCTTCACTCCTCGATGGTTACGATGGGCCAGAAATCCTCCTTTCTTCAACCCGCCCCGTTTGTCTCAAAGAGGCTGCCGCCGGAGAGGCTGCGGCGAGCGAGACCGGCAAAGACGTCGCGATCGTCTCCTATGATGAAAAGTCGGGCGTGCAGGCGATCGGGACGACCGCGCTAGACCTGCCGCCAAAGCCTGGCGAACATGCTTGCTTTGGGCGCGATCACGAATATGTCCGGCGCGGAACCGTGAGCATTCTCGCCGGGATTGATCTCTTGACCGGCAAGGTTCACGCCCTGGTCAAGGATCGCCATCGCAGTCGTGAGTTCATCGAATTCCTCGAACTGCTCGACAAGGCTTACCAGACGGACACGGCGATCAAAGTGATGCTCGACAATCACTCCGCGCAGATCTCCAAGGAAACCAAGGCGTGGCTCCCGCAGCAGCCGGCGGGCCGCTTCCAATTCACCTTCACGCCGAAGCACGGCTCCTGGCTCAATCTGATCGAGGGCTTCTTCTCTAAACTCACCTGCTCCGTGCTACGCCACATCCGCGTCGCGTCCAAAACGGAGCTGAAAGATCAAATCATGGCGGCCATCGACGACGTCAACTTAAATCCGGTGATCCATTGCTGGACCTACTACCTCGACGCCGCACGATATGATTCGAATTTAGGAAACGATGTACTAGGTCATCGCTTTGGCGTTGGCACGCTTTGGCGTTTCTCCGAGCGCCATGGCGCGACATACAAAAATGACCATGCACGCCAGCGAACAGGAACGGCCGGACATCTCGAAGCCGCGCGACGACTGGTTACATGGGCAACTCGACCTCGATTCCGAACGCCTCGTCTTCTTCGGCGAGACTTGGGTTTCCGTCAATATGGCGCGCGGACAGTGGACGTGCGGGGCCGTTCCGCGCCGGCATCGGAAGACGAGGAGCTTCATCGCTGGACCGCGCGCGACCGGCATGTCCGCGCCTTCGCTTTCGATCGGCCGGTAAGCGGTAAGCAGCCCGAGGGGGCTGCCCGCTCCACGATTCGAGCCGCGATCAAAACGCATGCTGAGTAGCAAGCCCACTTTTGGCGAAAGATCGTTAAGTCTTCATCTCTCGGAAAGGAGGAGCGCAATAAGGTTAAGCATGATTCGTTCGAACGGCCGGGCTATAACACTTTGGGGGCGTTCCTTGACTAATTGGGAGTTCATCGGCGCCGGTGCGTTCACGGCAGCTACGGTTTTGGTTGGCGCGGTAACGCGCGTTGCTCGGCCCAAGCGCTCCGAAGACGGTAATTGTCCGCGGAGAAATCTATTTTCTTCGAATGCCTTCGCCGTGGTGATGATGGTCTGTCAGCCTTCGCTGCTTGTTATTGGATCAGTGATTTGCATTCAAATGCTGCGGCAAGGCCGAACCCCATTTACCGGCGCTGTATGGTCGGCTTTTCGGGCGGAAAAATACGAAACTGAAAGTTGGGGCGCGGAGGGCTCGCTTCCTCTTTCTTAAAGCGCGATCCGTACGTTGGAGCGGTCCGGATCGCGGCGCGGGGGCAATCCGGTGGCGGCCATTTTTCCGTGAAATTCTTACATATCATATCGTGAAGAAGCCGAAGGGGAGTTGGCATGCTTCCAACGCCGGTCCGGGTTAGAGCATGGTTATCTAGCGAGCGATGAAACTTCTACAGCCCGCGCGCAGCTAGCGAAATTCCTTGCCTTCGCTGATTCAATCCGGGGTTGTTGACATCGCGCCGACGGACTCTAAATGGGCAGGAGGAGCGAAGCTCTAGCCCGAAACACGTGACTCCGAGCGTCCTGGATGAACCGGAGCTAAGATGACCTTTTCCTTGAGAGTCAACGGCGCGACGCGCGAGGTGGATGTCGATGGCGAGTGCCCGTTGTTGTGGGCCTTACGCGACGCGCTGAATCTTACCGGCACGAAATATGGCTGCGGCGTCGCGCAATGCGGGGCCTGCACCGTACATGTGGACGACGCGCCCATTCGCTCCTGCGCCCTGCCTGTCAAGCGTGCGTCCGGCCGCGATATTGTGACGATCGAAGCTGTCAGCGGGCCCGAAGCGGAGGCTGTACGAAAAAGCTGGATCGCTCATGACGTGCCGCAATGCGGGTACTGCCAATCAGGGCAGATCATGAGCGCCATCGCATTGCTACGCGAAAAACCGGCGCCGACCGACACGGATATCGATCTCGCGATGAACGGCAATATCTGCCGTTGCGCTACCTATGTCCGGATACGCGCGGCGATCCACGGCGCGTCGAGTATCCTTAGAGGCTAGCATGCCGCGGCGATTGGAACATACGAAGGGGGCCACGCGTCGCGCCGCGATGCACGGGATGGGTGTTCTTGTCGTCGGGACATTCATCACGCCGCGTTCGGTGCGCGGCGCCCCGAACGACGCGCCGATCGCAAGCGCGGCGCTCAACGCGTTCATTCGCGTCACGCCCGATAATACGGTCACCGTTATCGTCAATCATCTGGAGTTTGGCCAGGGTCCATTGACTGGGCTCTCGACGCTGGTCGCCGAGGAAATGGATGCCGATTGGGCGCAAATGCGCGCCGTTCACGCCCCGGCTAATGTCAAATTATACGCGAATGCGCTGCTGGGCGGACAGGGCACGGGCGGCTCGACCGCGATGGCGGATTCTTATATGCGCATGCGTAAGGCGGGCGCGGCGGCGCGCGAAATGCTGGCCAGGGCCGCCGCTTTAAAATGGAATGTGCCGATCGAAGAGGTCACGATTAGCAACGGCAAGGCGCTTCATGCGCGCACGAAGCGCTCGGAGTCGTTTGGCGCCCTCGCCGACGCGGCTTCGAGACTACCGGCGCCCGCCGAACCGAAGCTGAAATCGGCGGCTCAGTTCCGCTTCATCGGAAAGGAAGGCGCGGTCAGAAAGCTGGACGTGCCGGATAAGACGAACGGCAAAGCATTGTTCACAATTGATGCGGTTGAACCTGACACGCTCGTTGCCGTCGTCGCGCATCCGCCGGTGTTCGGCGCGACGCCACGCTCCTTTGACGACGCCAAGGCCCGCGCGGAGCGGGGCGTGATCGATGTACGCGCGCTTTCAACGGGCGTCGCGGTATATGCGAAAGACACCTGGTCCGCGATAAAAGGTCGTGAAGCCCTGACGGTCGTCTGGGACGAGTCGAAAGCCGAGACTGATGGTAGCGACCAAATCTTCGCGAGGCTGTCGGAGGCGGCATCCAGGCCCGGAGTTGTCGCGACCAAGCATGGCGACGTCGACTCCGTGCTTAAATCAGGCGCGAGACTCGTGGAGGCGGAATACTACTTCCCCTACCTCGCGCACGCGCCGATGGAGCCGCGGGACGGCTTGATGATGTTTGACGGCGTGCGCGTGCGGGCTCGTTACGGCTGTCAGTTGCAAACTCTCGACCAGATGCAGATCGCCAAAATATTCGGCGTGGGCATGGAGAGTGTCGAGATTGACACTTTGTTGGCCGGAGGCAGTTTCGGGCGACGCGGCGATCTCGGTGGTGACCAGCTTGGCGAATTGTGCGAGGCGACAAAAGCTATTGGTCCCCATCGCTGGGTCAAGCTGTTGTGGACGCGAGAGGACGATATTCGCGGCGGCTTTTACCGCCCCATCGTTGTGCATAAAATGCGCGCCGCGATTGACGGCGACCGCATCGTCGCCTGGAGCGACACGGTGGCGAGCCCTTCCATCGGCAAGAATACGATCATGGAATCGAAGATGCTGCAAAATGGCGTCGACTCGACAATGGTCGAAGGCGCCAAGGAAATTCCCTACGACATTCCGAACTTTCGTTGCGAAGCGCATATTGTCGACGGCGGACCGCGGGTCCTTTTCTGGCGCTCGGTCGGCGGCACGCATACCGCTTTCGTCGTCGAGACCTTCATTGACGAATTGCTCGCACTGCAGGGTAAGGACCCCGTTTCAGGCCGACTGGAACTGCTCGGTAAATCGCCGCGCGAAGCGGGGGTGCTGCGTGGCGTCGCGGAGCTCGCGAACTGGTCGATGGCGGCGCCGGCGGGTCGCGCCCGAGGGGTCGCGCTGGCGAAGGCCTTCAACACCTATGTTGCACAGATCGCGGAAGTTTCGCTTGGCGAGCGCAACGAGCCGCGCGTGCATAAGGTTTGGTGCGCGATCGATTGCGGCGTGGCGGTCAATCCAGACATCATTCGCGCGCAAATGGAAAGCGGTATTGGCTTTGGGCTCGGGCATATCCTTTACGGGCAGATTCGGCTCGAAAATGGGCGGCCCGTGGAGCGCAACTTCGACGGCTACAGATCGTTGCGCATTCAGGAAATGCCGGAAATCGAAGTGCGCATCCTGCAATCGACGGAGAAGCCGACAGGGGTGGGCGAGCCGGGAGTGCCGCCGATCGGCCCAGCCGTAGCCAATGCGCTGGCCAAACTAAATGGCAAACGGGTGCGCGTGCTTCCGATCTACAAGGGAGACGCGTGATGGCTCGTTCGCGCCTACTAGCCAGCGTCGCCGCGATGGGCGCGCTGGCGCTCGCGGGCGGCGCCACATTCGGTAAGTCGATTGTACGCGCGAGCGGGACGAATCAGCGGAACGCGGTCGCGGCGGAGGAACTGAATTCCGTCGCGAGTTTTGAGGGCATTCGCGAAAAGCGGGCGCGCTCGATCGCGCTGTTCGAGGAAGCCGCAAAGGTCATTCAGAGTCCACGCTGCCTAAATTGTCATCCGTCTGGCGACCGTCCTACGCAACATGACACCATGACGCCGCATCAGCCTTTGGTCGTCCGCGGAGATGATGGGCTCGGCGCGACTGGGATGCGTTGCGGGACGTGCCACGGCGAGGCCAATTACGATCAAGCGCACGTTCCGGGCAACGAGAAGTGGCGACTGGCGCCGCCGAGCATGGCTTGGCAGGGCAAAAGCAAAGTCGAAATATGCGAGCAGATCAAGGACCCGACGCGCAATGGCGGACGTAACACAAAGGAACTGATCGATCATTCCGCGCATGATTCGCTTGTCGCCTGGGGCTGGAAGCCAGGCTTCGGCCTGAGTCCCGCGCCGGGCACGCAGGAGCGCTTTGGCGAACTTGTCGCGGCGTGGCTCGGTACAGGAGGTGCGTGCCCCTCGCGATGAACGAGCCGGTAAAAGATTGATGGCCTCGGAGTCGCTGTTGCGACGATGATCGCGGCTTAAGACTTTGCACCAGGTTCAAACAAGGGCTCTCATCGATTTCGGCGCTTTGAGCAGGTGCTCGCGGCAATAGGCTCTGGTTCCGGGCTCGACGTCAAGATACGCGCTCGACTTTCGCTTAACCGGAGGACATGGCGCGCCGCGTTGCGCGCCATGTCCAGGTAAAGCCTTCGCGAGGAAGCCGCTCGAGCGCCGCGCTCACCTAATGCAGGCTGACGCTGGGAAGTTTTAATGAGGGTTGTCGAAAAACCGCCGTGTATTTTGAGGTTGATGGTCCTAGACTGACCAATTCGGCATCCGATGAAGCGACCCTATTCACGAAGGTTTTCCCGTGGATCCAATTATAATCGTGTCCCGCTTAAATAAAACGTACGCAAGCGGATTTCGCGCGCTGAATTCAATCAATCTCGATATTCGCCGAGGCGAAATCTTCGGTTTGCTAGGGCCTAACGGCGCGGGAAAGACCACGCTGATCGGCATTATTTGCGGGCTCGTGCGCCCGACAGCGGGCTCCGTGACCGTCGACGGCTTCGACATCCGCCGGGATTATCGCGCGGCGCGCGCCCAGATCGGACTTGTGCCGCAGGAGCTGTCCACGGACATGTTCTCGAAGGTATGGGATACCGTCAGTTTTAGCCGCGGTCTCTTCGGCAAGCCGCCGAACCCCGCGCATGTTGAGCGAACCTTGCGCGAACTTTCCTTGTGGGACAAAAAGGACAGTCAGATCGTGGCGTTGTCCGGCGGCATGAAGCGTCGCGTTCTGATCGCCAAGGCGCTCGCGCATGAACCACGCATTCTGTTCCTCGATGAACCGACCGCGGGAGTCGACGTCGAACTGAGGCGTGACATGTGGGCCATGGTCCGTCAACTGCGTGAACAGGGCGTCACCATTATCCTCACCACGCACTACATCGAAGAGGCCGAGGAAATGGCCGACCGCATCGGCGTGATCAACAATGGCGAGATCGTCGTGGTCGGCGAAAAACACGCGTTAATGCAACGATTGGGGCGAACGACCGTGACTATAGGATTCAAACAGCCGTTGCGAGTCCTTCCGCCAGACATCGATGAGCGGCCGATGACGATGTCGCGGGACGGGTTAACACTCTCGTTCACATTCACGGGGGAAGACGAGGACGGCGGTGTCGCCGATCTGGTGAAGCGGCTCGCGGCCAAGGGGGTCGACTTCAAAACCATCAACATGAATCGGTCCTCGCTCGAGGATATTTTCGTCGATCTGGTGGGAAAGCGCTCATGAATCTTTTCGCCGTTCGCGCCATCTTTGTAGTCGAGCTTGCTCGCTCGAGGCGAACGCTCCTGCAGAGCATCGCCGCTCCGGTCATTTCGACGTCCCTGTATTTCATCGTCTTCGGTTCAGCGATTGGTGGCCGCATGACAACGATCGGCGGGGTGTCCTATGGAGCTTTCATTGTCCCGGGGTTGATCATGCTGGCGCTGCTTACCGAGAGTGTCTCCAACGCGTCGTTTGGAATCTATCTGCCGCGCTTCACTGGAACCATATACGAACTGCTTTCGGCGCCGGTCTCCGTTTTCGAGGTGCTGCTCGGCTATGTCGGCGCCGCGGCGACCAAGTCCATTATTCTTGGCGTCATCATCCTGGCGACCGCGCGACTCTTCGTGCCATTCGACATCGTTCACCCGGTTTGGGCGACCGCGTTCCTCGTGTTGATTTCGGTCACCTTCAGCCTGTTCGGTTTCATTCTTGGCGTCTGGGCGGATGGATTCGAGAAGCTGCAACTCGTGCCCTTAATGATCCTCTCGCCTCTAACCTTCCTCGGTGGGACGTTCTATTCGATAGAAATGCTGCCGCCGCCATGGCGAACAATCGCCTTGTTCAACCCGGTGGTTTACCTGGTCAATGGCTTTCGTTGGGCTTTTTATGGAATCGCCGATGTCGCCATCGAGTTCAGTCTCGGCATGATTGTCGTCTTCATGATCTTCTGCATTGGGGTGATCGCATGGATCTTCCGGACCGGTTATCGGCTGCGCCCTTGATAATCCGGCGCGTCCTTGGTGATCTAAACGAGATCGCCGAGGATCGGCGGGTGACACTTCTCGAGCTTGGCGATAGCCGCTTCGTGAGCGCGATCTGGAGCTTTTGCACGAGGTCGGTGGTTTTGGCGAACAAGACGCGCCAGCCCTTTTCGATCCAGGGCGAAGCCGTCCTCGACGAGGCGCGAGAGCGCGGCGCGATGTTCGTCGTTCAAAAGCCGCCGCTGTCTTGGAGCTTTGCAAACGACAACGCCATTCGGACCGTCGGCGTTGAAACGAACAACCCAGTCGCGAACGATCTGAAGCGTCGCGCCGCCGATCTTCGCCGCGCGTCGCCTCGGCATGGATCGCCGCAAGGGCAAGAAGCCATCTCGCCCGCGGCCCGTCCTACGTGCGTCGCGCCAGCGCGCGCGGCGCTTCGGCCAAAAATCCTTCCGCGGTCCGATCGCGGCCGCATTTCTCCAATATTTCGGCGAGAAGCAGAGGGAATATGATGCGTCTTGTCTGCGGTCCACAGGGACTGTTGGATACGCGCTGCGCCAAAGGAAGACGCGATGCCATCCGGAACCAGGCGAACATATTGAAAGGCTGGACCACGTTTAGCGACGAGGTTTGGGACGCCATTTTCTCGTCCATGTTATGCAACATGTTATGCATTCGGCTTGCTTGCAAGCCGGCTGGACGATGGACTAGCCTTGATCTTCTATGGGAAAATCCCGAATCTTGGATGGTTTGGCGCTCCCTAGGGGAGTCGAACCCCTGTTTTCGCCGTGAGAGGGCGACGTCCTAGGCCACTAGACGAAGGGAGCGTGGCGATGATGACGATCTATAGACCGCCGCCCGCGGGGTGGCAAGCGCGCCGCGAAACTTTGCCGTGGCTCGACGCGTCTTTAGAAATTTGGCTCTATGCCGCCGGTGGCTAGGAAATGTTCGAGCCAATGAATGTCGTAAATACCGTTTTGCACATCGGCGTTGCGCACCAGCGTGCGAAACAGCGGGAGCGTCGTGTCCACGCCGTCGACGATGAATTCATCCAACGAGCGCCGCAGGCGCATCAATGCCTCGGTCCGGTTGCGGCCATGCACGATCAGCTTGCCTATCAATGAATCATAGTTGGGCGGAATCGAATAGCCCTGATACACGGCGGAATCGACGCGCACGCCGACGCCGCCCGGTGGATGGTAATAAGCGATGCGGCCGGGCGAGGGTCGGAATGTCGAGTGATGCTCGGCGTTGACGCGGCACTCGATCGCGTGGCCAAAGAACGAGATGTCCGCCTGTTTCATCGATAGGGGCGAGCCCGCGGCGACTCGAATCTGTTCCGCGACAAGATCGACGCCGGTGATCGAACTCGGTCACGGGATGCTCGACCTGAATGCGCGTGTTCATCTCGATGAAATAAAAGCCGCCATTTTCGTATAAAAACTCGATCGTGCCGGCGCCGGAATACTGCATTTCGCGCATCGCCTGGGCGCAGATTTCACCGATCTCGCGCCGCTGCGCGTCATTGAGCGCGGGGGATGGGCTTTCCTCCCAGACCTTTTGGTGACGCCGCTGCAGCGAGCAGTCGCGCTCGCCAAGGTGGATCGCCTCCCCCTTGCCGTCGCCAAACACCTGGATTTCGATATGACGCGGCTTTTGCAGGTATTTTTCAAGATAGACGGTGTCGTCGCCAAAAGCCGCCTTGGCTTCCGTGCGCGCCGAAACGATGGCCTGCGCCAATTCCTGCTTGTCGTGCGCGACTTTCATGCCGCGGCCGCCACCGCCCGACGCCGCCTTGACGAGCACGGGATAGCCAATCTGCTCGGCGGCGAGAAGCGCCTCGCGCTCGCCGCTGATCGCGCCCTCGGAGCCCGGCACGCAGGGAATCCCGAGGCGCTTGGCGGTCAGTTTGGCTTCGATTTTGTCGCCCATCAGGCGGATGTGCTCCGCCTTGGGGCCGATAAAGGTGATGCCGTGCTCCTCCAATATCTCGGCGAAGCGCGCGTTCTCGGACAGAAAGCCATATCCGGGATGAACGGCGTCGGCGCCGGTGATCTCGCAGGCGGAGAGCAGGGCGGGTATGTTGAGATAGGAGTCGCGCGCCGGCGCCGGGCCGATGCACACGGATTCGTCGGCGAGCTTCACATGCATCGCATGCGCGTCGGCGGTCGAATGAACCGCGACCGTCGCGATGCCAAGCTCTTTCGCCGCGCGCAAAATGCGCAAGGCGATTTCGCCGCGATTGGCGATGAGAATTTTATCGATCATCTCGCGGCGTCGCCTATTCAATTATGAGCAAGGGCTCGCCATATTCGACCGGCTGGCCGTCCTCGACGAGAATGGCCGTGACGACGCCCGCCTTTGGCGCGACGATATCGTTGAATGTCTTCATCGCCTCGATCAGCAATAGCTTGTCGCCGGCGGAGACCCGCGCGCCAATTTCGACGAAAGCCTTGGACTCGGGATTAGGCCGCAAGTAAGCCGTGCCGACCATCGGCGACTTCACCGCGTCGGCATTGTCGGCGGGGGCCGCTTGCACGGGCGCGTGCCTTGGCGCCGCCGCCGCCGGGGCGGCGGGCGGCGGAGCATGGTGGGTCGGGACGAACGAGGGGGGGGCGGGCGCCGGAGCGGCCGCGCGCGCCGCGCGGATTCGCAATTCGCCCATTTCGACTTCGAGTTCGGTCAGGTCGCTCTCGGCGAGGAGGCCGGCGACAAGTCGCAACAAACTTTCCTCGCGCGAGGAAGGAGCGTTTGGTTTGGCGGGTTCCTCGGGGGAGTCGAAAATCGGAGTTTTGCGCGCCATGGGGCTCAGGTCTTTCTCGTGTCGTTGGCGAAGAGAGCCTCGAGGGCCAGCAGATAGGACAATGGGCCAAAGCCCGCGATCACGCCGCGCGCGGCGGGCGAGATATAGGAATGATGGCGAAAATCCTCGCGCGCGTGAACATTGGAGAGATGCACCTCGATGACCTTGGCGTTCGCGCCCTTGATCGCGTCAAGCAGGGCGATCGATGTGTGGGTCAGCGCGCCGGCGTTCAGGATCACCGGCGCGTTGGCCGCGCCCGCCTCCTGTATCCACGTCACGAGATCGCCCTCGAAATTCGACTGTTTGAACGTCAGCTCCACGCCACGCGCGGCGCAGCGTTCGGCGAGCTCGCCGCGGATGTCGTCAAGCGTCCGCGCGCCGTATATTTCGGGTTCGCGCGAGCCGAGCAGATTAAGGTTGGGGCCGTTGAGAACGTGGACGGCTAACATTCAATACACCTGAAGCTCGGCGCCTCGCCATTGCCCAATTCTTAAACGCGTCCGCGCCGCAAGGGAAGCCCCACCGCGTCGTCCAGGGCGTCGGGGGCGTCAGCAGGAGGTTTTGCCGCATTTGCGCATATTGTCGACCTTGGACTTCATTTCGGCATAGGACAGGCCGCCCACGACCGCCTCCTTGCCGATCACCCACGAAGGCGTGCCGTTAAAGTGCAAGGCCTCCGCCAGCTTGGCGACCTCGTCCAGCGATTGATGCACCGCCGGACTTTTCAAATCCTTTTCGATCTGGTCGGTGTCGGCGCCGAGCTCCTTGGCCGCGGCCATCGCCTGCGGCTTGCCGATATGTCCGCGCGCGCCGAGCACCTTGCGGTGGAACTCCCAGAATTTCTGGCCCTTGAACTGATTGCGGACGGCGGTCGCGACCTGCGCGACCTCGACCAATTCCGGTCCCAGAATGGCGAAATCCTTGAGCACCACCCGGACCTTGGGGTCCGCCTCGATCAGTTTGGCGACATTGGCCAGGGATTGCTTGCAATAGCCGCAGTTGTAGTCGAAGAACTCGACGATCGTGACGTCGCCGTCCGGATTGCCAACCACCGCCTGATTGGCCGAGTTGAACAGCTTATCGCCATCCTTTTCCAGCGTCTTCTCGCGCGCGCTGGCTTCGGCGACCTTCTCGCGCTTGTCCAACTCCTCGATGGCGTCCTTGATGACGTCCGGATTGGCGACAAGATAGTCCTTGACGATCTTGCCGATCTCGACCTTCTGCTCCGCGCTGAACTCCGCCGCGCGGACCGGCGTCCCCAAAAAAAGGGCGCACATCGCCAGCGAGAGGGCGCAAGCGGTCGAGAGTCTCTTGTAAAATCGCATCATTATCCCCTGTGGAGCTCGTCGCCCCGCTCCGGGTGCGTCGAGCGCGCCGCCTGGTTCGGCGACGACATTTCGCCAGAAGCGGGCCGTCCGCCGGCGCCGCGTCAACCGTCTTCCGAATGCAACAGCGACAGCGCGCCCAACATGCTCCCGACGAGTGCGGGCGCCCAAGCGGCGAGAGCCGGGCTTATCGTTCCCGCGCCGCCGAGGTCGGAGAAGACTTCGGTCGCGATATAAAGCACGAAGCCGGCGGCGACGCCACCCGCCAGGGTCTTGGCGATGCCGCCGAAGCGAAAAAACCGTAGCGAAAAGGCGGCGGCCAGCAAAACCATCGCGACGAGCAGCAGCGGTCGAGCCAACAAGCGCTGAAACTGCAGGCGGTAACCGCGAGCGTCCAGCCCCGCCTCCAGCGTTCTCGCGGTCATCTCGGGCAAGCTCCAGAACGGCACGCCTTGTGGCGGCGCGGCGGCGGCGGCGAGTTCCTCCGGGGTTAGATCGGTCGCCAGCAAATACTGGCCGACGATCGCCGGCGCCTCGCCGGGCGAAGTGATGCGCGCCCCCTCCAGCAACCAGGCCCCCGTTTGTAAAATGGCGCGGTCGGCGTCGATCCTCTCGATGAAGTCGCCGTCCGGCGTGTAGACGTTGACGCTCACCCCGGTAAGCAGAACGCCGCCGCTGGCGGCTCCGGTCGCGTGGATGATCGACAGGCCGTCGACGCCATGCTCGCGAAGCCAGACGCCATGATCGACGCGCACGCTGCCTTGAACGCCGAACAGCTCGAACTCCATGCGGTCGCTGCGCTGCTTCAGGCTGGCCGAAAGCGGGTTGTAAACGGTCACGGAAAACACGCCGAGCAGAAAGGCGGCAAGCAGCGGCGGAGCGAGAAATTGCCACACGGACACGCCCGCCGCGCGGGCGACGACCAGTTCGAGCTTGCGCGTGAGATCGACGAAGGTCGACATCGAGCCGAACAGCACCGCGAAGGGCAGGATCATCTCGGTCGAATAGGGCGCGCGCATGATCGACATCAGCGCCACCGTGCCCGGGCCGGTTTGCGGATTGTCGCTCACCCGGCGCAGCAGCTCGACGAAAACGATCACGAACATCAGACAAAAGATCGTGACGAAGATCGACAGGATCGTCCGCAGAAAACGCCAGGCGAGATAGCGCGACAGCGTGAGCCCGATCATCGTCGCGCTCCGGTCGCCCGCGGCGAAAAACGCGCCGGCGTGAGGAATGGGAAGGAAAACCGTCGTTTCGCCATCAGCCCTTGAAGGTCAAGACACGCGCCTCTATCGCGCGAAACAACCGTGGTTGTCCACTCCACCGTTGTTTTCGCGGGCCGAATCCGCGCCGCCGCGCTTTTAGGCGCCCATCGCGGCTTTTCGGCGGCGCCGAAAAAACCGCCGGTCGTTGAATTGACCCGGCCTCGCGGTAAGTCGATATTGCGCGCCTTCTGTTTCGCGCGGCGCGCTGGTGATTCTCCGCCGCGCCGCGCCTCCCGCGAGGTTTTAAATGTCCGTTGACGTTAAATTCGAACCGCTGTCCCTCGACGACGCCAAGAATCGCCTTGCAGTCCCGGAAGACAAAGCGAGCCCCCGGACCCTTGTCGTCCTGTGCGGCGCCGAGCTGGCGCTTGGCGCGACGACCAAGGCGCTGCTGGCGGACGCCAGCGAGCAGATCGAGCGGGCGGCGGCTTACGCGAAATTCACCGGCAAGTCGGGTTCCGCGCTAGAAATTCTCGCTCCCGCCGGCGTCAAGGGCGCGTCGCGTCTCGTCATGCTTGGAGTCGGTCCCGCCGCCAATGACGGGGTCCCCGCCGACAAGGTCAAGGATTTCGACGATTATCTGACGCTCGGCGGGCAGGCGCTCGGCAAGCTTGGAGCCGGCGCGCGGGCCGTCGTGCTGTTCGAGCCGCCCAAGCCCCCGTCCGACGCGGCGGCGGCGGCGGCGCAATTCGCGCTCGGCGCCACGCTGCGCGGCTATAAGTTCGACCAGGTACAAGACAAAGAAGAAAAAGGACGACGCCGAGCGCGAGGGCGCGAGCGAAATCGTCCTGGGCGTCGCCGACCCCGCCGCGGCTCAGCCCGCGCTGGCCGAAACCGCCGGCCTCGCCGATGGCGTGTTGGCGGCGCGCACGCTGGTCAACGAGCCGGCCAATGTGCTGACCCCTTACGAGTTTGCGCGGCGCGCCAAGGAGCTGGTCGGGCTCGGCGTCGAGGTCGAGGTGCTCGACGAACAGGCGCTGGCTGAAATCGGCATGCGCGCGCTGCTGGCTGTCGGCCAAGGTTCGGCTCAGGAGAGCCTGGTCGTGGTGATGCGGTGGAGCGGCGGCGCGGCGACCGCTCCGCCCTTGGCCTTCATCGGCAAGGGCGTGGTGTTCGACAGCGGCGGCATCTCCATCAAGCCAGGCGCCTCGATGGAGGACATGAAGGGCGACATGGCCGGAGCCGCGGCGGTGGTGGGGCTGATGTCCGCGCTAGCCGCGCGAAAGGCCAAGGCCAATGTGATCGGCGTCATCGGACTTGTCGAGAACATGCCGGACGCGGGGGCGCAACGGCCCGGCGACATCGTCAAGTCATTGTCCGGGCAGACCATCGAGATCATCAATACCGACGCCGAGGGCCGGCTGGTGCTCGCCGACGCGCTATGGCACGTCAAGGAGAAATACAAACCGGCGTTCATGATCGATCTCGCCACGCTGACCGGCGCCATACTG
This sequence comes from uncultured Alphaproteobacteria bacterium, assembly GCA_963699455.1. Taxonomy (GTDB): domain Bacteria; phylum Pseudomonadota; class Alphaproteobacteria; order Rhizobiales; family Beijerinckiaceae; genus Methylocystis. Next base: position 123,611 of record CAVOTY010000009.1, read on the forward strand.
GTCGCGCTGGGCCAGGAATACGCCGGCCTGTTCTCCAACAACGACGAACTCGCGGAGCGCCTGGCGAAGGCGGGCGAGGCGACCGGTGAAAAGGTGTGGCGGATGCCGATGGGGCCAGCCTTCGACAAAATGGTCGATTCGCGCTTCGCGGACATGAAAAACACCGGCGGACGCCACGCCGGATCGATCACGGCGGCGCAGTTCCTGCAACGCTTTGTCGACAAAACGCCTTGGGCGCATCTCGATATCGCCGGCACGGCGATGAGCTCGCCCGCCGGCGACATCAATCAAAGCTGGGGTTCCGGGTGGGGCGTCCGTCTGCTCGACCGCCTGGTGCGCGATTTCTACGAGGCCTGAGCGCCACGCCGACGCCTCTCCCCTATTGGCGGGGAGAAGGCGCTGGCGCCGTTCGAAAACGGGACGGGCCACTGGAGGCCCGCCGAGGCTTTCATTCTTTACGCGTCATTAATCATTTCGAGCGCCGCGCGAGCGCGACGACGCTCGCGAAACGGAATGGCGAGCGGCTCGGCGGCGCTGGCCCGCCGCCAATGTCAACATTGTTTTTCGGTGTTAATTCAACGTGCTTAATTAGTAATTTGTTCAGCTTGGCCCGGCGCGGCGGCGCGCATCAATAGAAAATTATCGAATCCTAAGCATAATCCTCTGGAATTTAGCGCGAGGCGTCATGTCCTTCGATTTGCAACTCATCGAACCGTCACAGCAGACCCGCGAACAGGCGGTCGAGGCGTTGCAGAGCAAGACCCTGGTCAATCCGGTGTCTGGCCTCGCCAACGACTATCTCAACCTGTTCAACGAACTGGTGATGATGCTGGAGCAGATCCCGCAAATGCCGGAGTTGCTGGAGGATTTGTTGGCCTGGCGGCCGGTCAGCTACACGGAGTATTTTTCCAATTCGAAACTGCCGGGCCGGCATTCCGCGCTCGACGCTTACGACCGGCTGGCGCCCTCGTTCCGTCGGCGGTTCGAAACCTTCGTCGCCGAACTCGACCTGATCGCGCTGGCCAGCGTCGCCTCGGTGCGGCGCCAATTCCGCGAGGGCGTTCCGAAGGACATGGAGCGCGCCACGATGACGTGTCACCGCGCCGCCGAGAAAATGCGCATCATTCTGATTCGCGCCTCGCGCCTGGTGAACTACGCCAACACCGGCGATCTCTAGGCCGTCGCGGCGACCGGGCGCCGCCCGCGCCGCGGCCCTCAAAACACCCCGGCGTCGAGCCCGGCGGCGACGAACATGCCCAAATCCGTGCATCGCGCGATGAACTCCTCGCGCCAGGACCCCTTGCAGATCAGGGGCGCGTGGACGGCTCGCCAACGCAAACCGGTGATGATCGTCTCGACGCCGCGCCGGGCGCCCGTCCCGTCCATGCCGGCGCGCACGCAGAGCGCATAGGGCGTTCCCTGCTTTCGCTCCAGACAGGGGAGATAGCAGCGGTCGAAAAAATCCTTTAGCGCCCCGCTCATGTAACCCAAATTCTCAGGCGTCAGCAAAATGACCGCGTCGGCGCGCAAAACCTCCTCCGGCGTTGTGGCGAAGGGGCTGAACGCCGCCGCTTCGACCCCCTCGATCTCCGGAGCGCGCGCGCCCGTTAGCAACGCGTCGCGCATGCGTTCGAGATTGGGCGACGGCGCGTGGGAAATTATCAGCAGGCGTTTCGTGGCCATTCGCGCCTCGTTCTCTCCCGGTCGCGGGAAAGGAGCTTGACTAGGGGGCCCTTAGATGAAAATGTATCTAACTGTAAGGCTAGAAATTGGACGCCACCAAATGGCGCACTCAACTGGGAGGTAACTATGGGCTTTCTCATTCCCGCATGCATGCTCGCGATGATCGTTATCTGCGCCGTCACGCTGACGCGCCTCTGATTACGAAAACAGGCGATAATTCGGACCCGGGCGCCATGCGGCCGGGCGTTGTGTTCGTGTGCTATTGGCCATGGGGCCATCCCGAATCCGACGAGGCCGAGTAAATTGCAATTGGGTGGCGAGACTGGGGCTCGCCACCCATTTGCGTTTCCAGTCATCGGTTTTCGCGGACAAAACCGTCTTCGCTGGCTCGAATTTCCTCGCGTGGCCAGTTTCGCGACGGCGACCAGCGCCCAAGCGCCTTTCATGAATCCCGACAGCCAAGAAATAACACCCGTCGGCGCTTGTCCTGTGCGCCAGAGCACGGAAACCGCCAGGGATCGGTCCTAAGTTCCAGTCATTCGCGAAGAGGCGAACAGGCTCGCGGGCTCGAAACGAAGCCCAGATGACATGGAAGTCCGTCATGATCTCAACTTCGATGCAATTCCGGTCCCGCTCGACCGCCGTCGCGTTGGCGACGAAAATCACCCTTTGCCTGCTCGCGGCCGATGTCAGTCTCGCCGCCGGAAAGTTTCTTTTGGTCAACGGCCTGGAGCCGACAAGCGGGGCGGCGCCGGCCGCCGCGCCGAGCGCCAAGCCGGCTTCGTTGCCGAGGGACGGCTCCCAGGGGCAGGAGTGCCGCTCGGTCATCGTCGAAATCGATGAAGGCTACGGCGTGAGCGATCACGTGACCCGCTGGGTGTGCCGCAGGGCGTTGTGATACGCGGATCGAAGGTCGCTTCGCGCGCCGGAGCGAGTTGGTCGCGGCGCGCCGGAAAGTCTTGGAGGCGCCGGCTTGGGGTCCTCGACGCCGCCGCGCCAATCGCAACGCAACAGCGCATGTTTACCGATGAAGGGCTCCCGACGCTTCCTAGCGAAGCGCGTGAGCCTTTTGGCTTTGGGGCTGGCGGGAATCGGGGCCGATTTCGCGGGAAAGCGCCTCGAATCCTCGCGATAAATTTAGTGTCGAGAAATGTGATCGCCGTTTCGACGCGACCCCGCCAACGCGCGGCCGTGAATTGTCCCGTTGGGCGACAGCCGGGATCGCGGCGCGGATGCGCCTAGTTTCGACCGATTCGTTTCGTGGGCAGCGTCGTCATCGCGGGCGGGACACGACGCGCGAACTCGCGCGGCGAGACGTCGCGGGCGGCGTTTCGCCGGCGCCGCTGGCGTGGTTTCTTCAGCTCCTCGGCCAGCGTCATTCGCAACACGATGAACAGGTCCGCGGCCAGCCGCGTCGCTCCAAGATCCAGGGACGCGCGAATATCCAGGATCATCCTCTCGCGCGGCGCCATTTGGCGATCGCCCAGGCAAAGCATGTAGCTTTGACGGAGATCCGCGTGCCGTTTCACCGGCGTCACGCCCAGCACCACTTCGTCGGCCGCGAGCCCGGAAAGGGCGATGCATCTCGAAATGCTTATCAAGTCGGCGGTCATCTTGCTCTCCCCATCGAGCAAGGCGGATATGGATACATCCACCTAGAGCGAACGCACCCAACTTAACCATCCGCGCGCGCGGCGCCGTGTTCTCGCGCACATGGCGCGAGGCTCCCGTCAGTCGGCCTTCTCGAGGCTGGCGGAAATGCGGGTCCTCAGCAGCCTGGGCTGCAAGATCACCAGGCCGCCCTTGGCCTTTTCGGCCACGCCCTCCTCGATCATTCCGTGGATTTCGCGGCTGATTTGCTCGCGGCGGCAACCGATGCGCGCCGCGAGATCCTGTTGCAGCGGCGGCGGCGAAATGATCGATTGGCCCTCGAAGCCGTGCCGCGGATGCGCGAGTCGCAGCAGTTCCGCGTACAGCCTGTGACGCAAGTCGAGCACGGAGCGTTCGAACAGGCGCGCGTTCAACGCGCGCAGCCTGGTCGTCATGAGCATCAGCAATCTTTCGCAAATCACCGGCGAGGAAAATATCACGGATTTGAACACCGAGGCGGGCATGACGCAGAGTTCCACCCGGGTGAGCGCCGTGACGTTCGCCGAGCGTTTCTCACCGTCGATCGCCGCCATCTCGCCAAAGAACTGACCGGCGCCGAGGTCGCCAAAGATGATTTCCTTGCCGCCGGCGGCGCGCACCAGCACGCGGGCGTCGCCCGAAATGATGAAGTAGACGTCGGTCGAGCCGTCGTCGAAATCCACGATGAGTTCGCCGGCTTCGTAACGCCTCGACGCGCAACCGCGCGCGAATGTTTCGGCTTCGGCGGAGGCGAGGCCGTCAAGAAATGGAATGCGCGCGAATACCGCCACGGCTGGAGTATCCCATCGAGATGATACACGCGCATATTGGCGTTAAATAATAAAGCTGTCGAGACTTTTCACCGCGCGGGACTCATTGCGCCGGGCTGCGAATCGCGCCTCGCGGACAATCCCGCTAGCTTGGCGCCGCGGAAAGTTTCGCGCGCAATTCACCCACGCACCGCTCGATGTTGGCGCGCGCCGGGCCGAGCCATCGGCTCCGCGTTTCGTCGCGGCGAAAGAGCCGCGCCTCGGGCTTCAGGAAGCCTTCAAGCAATTCGAGTTGGCTGGCGTAAAACTCCAGGTCGGAGGGCAGGGCGGCTTCATGGCGGATTTTGTCGAGGTTCGTCGCGAATCGTTTCCAGGACACGGCGAGCGGGCTTAGATCCAAATCCAAAAAGAGTTCGAGATCGCCGCCAAAGCCCTCGTAGCGCTCCTGGCTCGGCGCGGCGCGCATGTGGTTGGCGGTCGCCATGATCATTTCATGCACGGCGTCCGCGTCGCGCGCGTCCATGAGCGCATGGCGGCGAAACAGCTCCGCGCTGGCGCGCACGTTTTCAACGTCCCGGCGCCGACGACCATCCGGCTCGCGCGTCACGTAAACGGCGTCGTGCCAAAAAGCGGCGGTGGCGACGAGCGCCGGCTTCGCGGCCAGGCCGCGAAAGGCGTCGAGCGCCCGCAACAAATGGGCGATATGCGACCAGTCATGGTAACCGCCGTCGCGGGCTCCGTAACCGGCGTCGAGCGCCTCCCAGGCGCCTTGCGCGTGGTCGGCCGCGAGCCGGCTCCAGTATTTCCTGACGACCTCGTCGATCACGTCGCGCGCCTCACTTTTCGCCCAGAATCCACGCCGGAGTCCAATCTTCCGGGGGCGGCGCGCCGGCCAACGCGGCGTATCGATTTTCCAGTCGCATATAGAGGCCGCGCCAGGAGGGGGCAACTTGCGCCGAGAGCCGCGTCGCGAGCGCGGCGGCCTCGCCGAATCTCCGGGCGCGGTAATGTTCGAGCATTTCGTCGTGCGCGGCGCGCCAATCGCGAAACGCGACGGTGCGCGCGAGGGCGTCGTCGCCGGCGATGGCGAAGATCGCCGTGGGCGCGCTTCTGCCGATCACGACGATCTCTCCAAGGCCCAGCCACGCGCCCTCCGTCGCGGCGTCGCGCACGCTCGCCGAGGCGATGATGTCGACATCGAACAGCTTGCTGACGCCCTCGAGCCGCGAGGCGAGGTTCACCGTGTCGCCGAGCACCGAATAGTCGAAGCGCCGCGTCGACCCCATGTTTCCGACGCTGCAAGGACCGGCGTTGACGCCGATTCCCATGATCGCCGGCCGCCAGGCGTGTCCGTCCAGCGCGGCTTTCGCGCCGCGCGCCGCGTTGAAATCCGCCAGCGCCGCGCGCATCGCCAGCGCCGCGGCGATGGCCTTTGAGGCATGCGCGGGCACGTCGAGCGGTGCGTTCCAGAACGCCATGATCGCGTCGCCGATGTATTTGTCGATGGTGCCGTCGCGGTCGAGAATCGCGTCGGTCATGGGCGTGAGATAATCGTTCATGAACCGCGTCAATTCCCGCGCGCTCAGGCCTTCCGAAAGCGCCGAAAAATTACGCAGGTCGGAAAACAGCACGGTCAGTTCCCGCGTCTCGCCGCCGAGCACGAGGCGATCCGGATTCTCCGCGAGGCGCTCGACGACCACCGGCGACAGGAACTTGCCGAAAGCCCGGTGCACATGGCGCTTGGCGGCGCGCTCGAACTGAAACAGCGTGACGCCGCCGATGACATAGCCGCCGACGATCGCCGCGCTCGGATAAAGCGCGTCGATCAGCAGGCCGTGTCGGTCGAAAATGACGAAGGACGCGAAAAACAGCGCGGCGCTGGTCGCCGCGACGATCAGCGCCGTCGCCATCGGCGGGATGGCGGCGCCCAGCGCCATGACGATGGCGAACAACAGCAGCGCGGCGAAAAATTCGGCCCCCGCCGCCCAGTCCGGTCGCGACAGCAGCGTGCCGGAGACGAGCGAACTCGATGATTTGCGCGTGAATCTCCACGCCCGGGGTCGCCGCCTCCAGCGGCGTCGCGCGCACGTCGCCGAGCCCCGCCGCCAGGGCGCCGACGAAGATGATGCGACCCTCGATTTCGCTTCTGGCGACGCGGTTTTGCAGCACCGCCGCCGACGAAATCACCCGCGCCGCGGCGGAAGGGGCGTAGCGGGGGCGAATGTCGCCGCCGGCCCCGGTCGGAATTTCGAGGTCGCCGACGGCGACGGCGTTGACGCCGGTTTGCCGGCCGAACGCCGTTTGGCCGCTCGCGTTGGAGGAGCGAACGATATAGGTCGTCTCGCCCCTCGCGATCCGCAGCGCTTCGAGCGCCAGCGACGGCGCGAGCCCGGTGGGACCGACGACGAACAGCGGAACGCGGCGCACCACCTGATCGTGATCGGGCAGCCAGTTGGTGACGCCGAGCCCGCGCGCCGCGTCGCCCAGCAAGCCGAGGGGCGCCGCGACCGCCGGATAAGCGGCGAGGAACGGCGCGGGATCGTCGCCGGCCGTGGCGAGGCCGGCCTTTCCCGCCGGTTGCGCCGCTCCGCCGGACCGCGCCAGCGTCATGCCGAGCACGACCGGCGCGGCGGCGATCGATTTGGCGAAGGCGCGGTCGTTGGTCGGCGTCGTTGCGAGAAGCCGCGCCAAATCCTTGCGCGCGGGTCCGCCGGGGAGCGCCGAGAGCGCGCTTTCGAAGCTCAGACGGTCCGGCTCGGCGAAAATGAAGTCGAAGGCGATGGCGGCGGCGCCGAGCCCGGCCAGTTTGTCGGTCAATTCGGCGAGCCGCGCGCGCGGCCAGGGCCATTGGCCAAACGTCGCGAGGCTCTCGTCGTCGATTCCGACGACGCGAACCGGCGTCTCCGGATCATAGCGGCGGGGCGCGGCGCGCTGCAGCGAATCGAAGACGAAATTACGCAGATCGTCGAGCAGCGGCGGTTGCGTCACGCCCCAGGGAAAGATCAGCAGCGCGGAAAACAGCGTGGAGAGCAGATAAAGATACCGCCGTCTCCCCATCGCGCGCTCCGTTTTGGCGGCCGGCGCCGCGATGCGCCGCCAAGGCGTCTCTTACCAGCGTCGGGCGGACGGGTTCACGGGCTCGCCGGGAGCGACGGGGAAACGGGTGGACTCGCCGCTTGCGACGAACTGTTGGATACGCCCGCGGCGACGCCTCCGGCGACCGCCCCGGCGACGCCCGCCGCCGGCAGCGCATAGGTCGCCGCCTCGCCGCCGAAAAATCCGGCTTGATCGAGGGGCTGCACGAACCGCGGTTGCGCGACTTGCGCGAACTCCTGCCGCTCGCAGAGCTCGGGCGCGCTGGAGCACGGCCCGCTGAAGAATTGAAACGACGGGTCGAACCCGACGACCGGCAAGCAGTCGTCCTCGGTGATGACTCTCGATTCCCCGGCGGCGATTTCGCAGACGCGGCCATGCCGGGTGTGGACGATGACGACCCCCTCGATCACGTGGATTCTGGTCTTGCGGTTCGCCGTCGAGCCCTCGAAGACGGTTCCGCGCACGCCAATGGTGGCGGCTCCCGTGTTGACTTGATAGGCGCGCTTATCGGAACTCCCGGTGGTGAAGCGGAAGACGCCCTTGGCGACGTCGATGCTCGCCTGGCCGTAACTCGACGGCCCGGCCGAGACGAAATGCGTGAGCCTGACCGCCGAGCCCGGCCCGATCGCCAAATTGGTGCTGTCGGTGAAAACGATCTTCGCGGAGCTTTCCTGAGCGGTTTTCACCGTTTCGTCGCGCACCACGCTCGCTCCGGGGCTAAGTCGCACCGCGCTGGAGGAGATCACGCCCGTGACGTTGTTTTTCACCACGGAGGCGACGCCGATCGAATCGCTCGCTCGCGCTTCCCCGCCCAACAACGCCGCCGCCGCTGCGAGAGCGAGGAGGCTCCGCGCGCCACGCGTCCAGCAATTGAACACCATCATTCGCCCCTCGGCCCGTTTCGCAATTCGATCGTCCCCCGACGGCGCACCATAAAGCTTTCGCGGAGCGAGTCGAAAGCAATTTCTATAAAAAGGCGTCGCCGAGCGAAACGAGCCGCCAAGCGCTCCGTCGCCCGTCGCCCCGCGCTCAGCCCGCGCGTCGCGGGCCGCCCTCCGCGACTTCAAATTCCTGTTGAACTTTCTGGACGGCGGCGAGCGCGTCGCGATGGTTCATGTCGAGGCGCCGCACGATCAAGCGCACGAGATAGAGGCCAAACTCCGGATTTTGAAAGTAATGCTGCTCGAACTCCTCGTAGGTGATGTAGAGTAGCCGGGCGTCGGTCGCGCAGACCGCCGAGGCGGTGCGGCGACCATCCGTCGTGAACAAGGCCATCTCGCCAAACAGATCGCCGGGCCGCAGCGCGACGCCGACCTCCGGCAGCTCGACCCGGCCCTCGACAAGAATAAAGGCCGCCGTCGCCTCGTCCCCCTTCGAGAACACGACGGCGCCGGCCTTCAACGCGCGCGGATGCGCGAAAGGCTTCAGCCATTCGATGTTGAGGTCGGTCTGGCTCGCGTCGCGCACCGTGGCGATCAGCTTGCGCATCTCGCGAAAGCGCGCCGCGTTCAACGGCAGATTGACGCCATGCTCGACGATCGTCGCAAGGCTGCCGGCCGCGACCCCCTGCGCCAGGCCGAGCAGGTTGCCGAGCATCGCCATGAAACGCAGCGGAATCATCCGCGTCGCATAGGCGGCCCCCACCGACATCAGCACCTCGCCCCATCCGAGGGCGTCGAGCGCGTAGGCGGAATAGGGGCTGGCCGGCGCGTCGCGAATCCAGGACGGCAGGGTCTCGATAAGGAGTCGCGCCGGATTATCGAACATCCACACCCTCCGCCGCTACCGGATTCGGCTTGAACGAATATCAGCTAAGGCTTTATAACACGCCGCTTTTCATGTCGAGGCGGGAATCCGGCCGCGCTAAAGCGCGCCGCGCGGGGGTTCATTTTCAAGGCTTCGCCCTATTACCACCTAAATTGAATGTTGACTTGGCCGCGTCCAAGGAACATGCAACCCCTGATTGAGTCGGGCGCGGGTACGTGGAGTCCGCTATTGTAAGTCGAGGCGTTGGAAGCTAATCCTTGAGAATCGCCAAATAGGACCATTCAATGCGATCACGTCCGCCGACATCAAAGTCGAGCTTCAGACTAAATCTCTCGCCTTTCGACGTTTTCTGGGCGGTGGTGGCGCCTTTCATCGCGATCGAGCTGCGCGATCCCGGCCTGCTTGACATTCACAGTTTCGCCAAGGGGCTTCCGGCGGTCTATCAATACGCATTCGTGACGATCGCGGTTTCGATCGTGGCGTTTTTGTTGTTTCGAATCAGCGACGGGATGAGCCATTTTTTCTCGGTCCACGATGTCCTCGCGGTTTCCGGCGCGGTCGCCGTCACGGTGGCGACCAGCGACGTCGTTCTCTTCGTCTTCACGCGCCTCGAGGGCGTTCCGCGTTCGACGCCGCTGATTTACGGCCTCGTGCTCGGTTCGGGGCTGATCGTCGCGCGGACCTTCGCGCGCGTGCTGCATAAGGATGCATGGTCCGAGCGGGCGGCGATCGCCGGCAAGGCGGAGGGGCGCGACCCGCGTCGCGTGATTTTGATCGGCGTGGACCGTTTCTCGGCGACGACGATCAAATTGACCGACCATCAACGCCCGCGCTCGATCCAGGTCGTCGCGGCGCTGGACCCCGGCGAAACCCTGTTGGGGCGCAGCGTCAGCGGGGTCAAGATCGTTGGCCATGTCCGCGACCTGGAGGCGGTTATCGACGAATACGCCGTCCACGGCGTCGACGTGGACGAAGTCTGGCTTTCCGACGAGGTGTCCGGCCTGTCCGAGGCCACGCTCGCCGGCGTGTCCGAACAATGCGCCGCCCGCGGCCTGAAATTCGTGAGGATTTCCGAAGCGCTCAATCTCACCCCGCAAATGGGCTCGCCATCCGCGATCTCGCCCGCCGGCGGGCCGCCGCCCATCGAGCTGGGCGACTATTTCAAGCTCAAGCGGGTCATCGACGTTCTCGCCTCCGCGGCGCTGCTGGTCGCGCTAATGCCGCTGACGCTGATCGCCACCTGCCTGGTTTTGTTCGATGTCGGTGTTCCCGTCATGTTCTGGCAGGAGAGAATAGGGCTGAACGGCCGCAAGTTCCTGCTCTATAAATTCCGCACCTACCATGCGCCGTTCGACAAGAATGGCGACAGGATTCCCGAGAACGAGCGCCTGTCGAAGCTCGGCCGGGCCATTCGCGCGGGGCGGCTGGACGAAATCCCGCAACTGCTCAACGTGCTGGTCGGCGACATGTCGTTGATCGGGCCGCGGCCGCTGCTGCCCGTCGATCAACCGACCGATCCGCGCGTCCGTCTTTCGGTGCGGCCGGGCATCACCGGCTGGGCGCAGATCAACGGCGGCACCATCGTCACGCCGGCCGAAAAGGACGCGCTCGATGTTTGGTATGTGCGCCACGCTTCGCTTTGGCTCGACCTCAGGATCGCCCTGAGCACGGCTCTGTTCGCGTTGTCCGGCGAGAAAATGAACCATTCCGCGCTCGCCGAGGCCATGCATTGGCGCGACAATAATCTGGCGACCGCCGCCGATGGCGAGCGCGCGCTGGTTGGGGACTATCGCTCGGCGGCGGAGTGACGCTTCGTTCGAAAAGCGCGCCGCGGGCGGGTCCGCGGGACGATGCGCCAATCCTGATTCGGGCGCGGTTTGCGCGCCTTCCCGCATTGTTAGCCGGCGGTCATTCTCGCGCGTAATTCGCGGCCTCGCGACCGACCACGTCCTTGAGCGCCGTGTTCTCGCGAAGCAGGCGCGCGCCAAGCCCCCGGTTGACGCGGGCGACGAGCCCCGGTCCCTCGAAAACCAGCGCGGAATAGAGCTGCAGCAGGCTGGCCCCGGCCTCCAGCTTGGCGAAGGCGGCGTCCGCACCGTCGATCCCGCCGACGCCGATCAGCGGGAATTGGCGCTCGACGCGCAGGAAAACCTGCGCCAACCGCCGCGTCGACAGGGCGAACAACGGCGCGCCGGAGAGCCCGCCCGCCTCGCGCGCCAGCTTCGAACGCAAGGAGGCGGGCCGGGCGATCGTCGTGTTGGAGACGATCATGCCGTCGATTGGAGCCTCGCGCGCGACGCGGACCACGCCGTCGAGTTGCGACAGCTCCAGATCGGGGGCGATCTTCAGCAGCACCGGGCGGCGCGTGGCCGCGTTGTCGCGCGCCTCGATCACGCGCGCCAACAATTCCTTGAGCGCCGCCGGCTCCTGCAGGTCGCGCAGCCCCGGCGTGTTCGGCGAGGAGACGTTGATCGTGAAATAGTCGGCCACGTTTGCGAAAGCCCCGACTCCCGCGACATAGTCCGCGACGCGATCGGCGGCGTCCTTGTTCGCGCCGACATTGACGCCGACGACGCCGCGCCGCCCCCGCGCGGCGAGGCGCGCCAGGGCCGGCGCGTGACCGTCGTTATTGAAACCGTAACGGTTGACGACGGCGCGATCCTCGTTGAGGCGAAAGGCGCGCGGCCGGGCGTTGCCGGGCTGCGGTCGCGGCGTCAGCGTGCCGACCTCGACGAAGCCAAAGCCCAGGCCGAGCGTCGCCTCGAAGACTTGAGCGTTCTTGTCGAACCCGGCGGCGAGCCCCAGCGGATTGGGGAAGTCGAGCCCGAAGGCCGAAGTGGCGAGAACCGGGTCGCTCGGGGCGCCGGCCCCCCTGGGCAGCAGCCGCAGCGCCAAAATCGTCAGGCGGTGCGCGGTCTCGGCGTCCAGTCCGCGCAGCAGGGCGGTCGCGGCGCCGCCGAATGATCCCATCATGGCGCGAGGCCCGAAAAATCGTGGCGGCCGTCTTCGCCGAGCGGCAGCGGCCGCGCCCAGGCGACGGCGGCGAGCGGCAGTTCGCCGTGAAGATGCGGGAACAGCGCGCCGCCGCGCGACGCCTCCCATTTCAGCGCGTCCCCGAGGTTATCGGCCTCCACGGCGACGAGCAGCAAATCCGACTGGCCCTTGAAATGCCGCGCCGCCGTGTCCTCCACTTGAGCCGAAGTGGAGAAATGGATGTAGTCGTCGACGAGATCGACGCCGGCGCCGCGAAACGCGCCGCGCGCGGCTCGCCAGACCGGAGCGGCGACAATCTTGTAGATGAGCGTCACCCGCCCGCCCTTTCGTCACGCCGCGGCGCTGGTCTCGCCGGCGGCCCCGCTCTTGTCCGAGCCCTTTTCGCCGCCCTTGGCGCGTTTGGGCAGGCGCGCCAGCATGGCGAGCAGCGCCCGGTCGCCGAGCGTCACCAGCCGCTCGCCGCGATTGAGCCATTGCACGGCGTCCTCGATCGACTCGGCGTCCGAGAGCTTGGCCTCGGCGACGGCGCGGTCGGCGGTGATCTGGCCGCGCTGGCGCGGCTTGCGCTCCGGCAGCCAGGCCTCGTGCAATTCGCGCAGTTCCGCGTCCTCGTGGATGGCGAGCAGGCCGTTGGTCTCGTCTTGCGCGGCTCGCGCGAGCACCTTGTAGAGCCCGCGGGCGCGCTTCGCGACGTGCGGCGTCGTCGTCTCCTCCGGCGTCGCCAGCACGCCGGCGCGGCGAAAGGCGAGGCCCAGCCAGCGCTGGCTGGTCAGCCAGGAGATCGGGATCGCCAGGATGAGGCCGGCGATGGTCGGCGACATCCAGGCCACCAGCGACGGCGAGATCAGCATGCCCGCGACCAGCGTCAGCACGCCCAGCGCGGTGTGCGAGCGGTGGCGGCGGACGATCGCCGCGAACGGCACCGAGCCGTCGTCGCGGCGCTGCGGGTCCCAGCCGGTGTCGAAGCCGAACACGATATGCACGACATGGCCGGTCTGAATCAGCATCATGATCGGCGCCAGCAGCGCCGACAGCACCACCTCGAACAGCGTCGAGATCAGCAGCCGCAACACGCCGCCCGAGCCGCGCCGCGTCTCGGGATCGTGGATCGCGACGATCAGCCCGAACAGTTTCGGCGCGAGCAGGATGCTCATGGTCAGCTCGAACAGCCGCAGCGAGCGCTCGGCGTCGAACCGCGGCCACACCGGGAACAGCGTGAAGTCCGAGGTGAAGTATTCCGGGCGGAAATAGCTCGCCTGGAACACCAGCGCGATGCCGACCAGCAGTTGCAGCAGCCACAGCGGCGAGGTCAGATAGCCGAAGATTCCCGTGAGGAAATGCTGGCGCGTCGCCCAGTGGAAGCCGCGCCCGAACAGCACGCGGATATGCTGCAGATTGCCCTGGCACCAGCGGCGGTCGCGGATCGACAGGTCGATCAGCGACGGCGGGCTCTCCTCGTAGGAGCCGCCCAGCGTCGGCAACATATAGACGGCGTAGCCGGCCCGGCGCATCAGCGCCGCCTCGACGAAATCATGGCTCAATATGTGGCCGCCCCACGGCGGACGGCCGCGCAGGTCCGGCAGGCCGCAATAGCGCGCGAACGCCTCGGCGCGGATGATCGCGTTGTGGCCCCAGTAATTGCCGTCGCGGCCCATCCACGCCGAAAGGCCGGTCGCGATGACCGGGCCATAGATGCGGGCCGCGAATTGCTGCACGCGCGCGAACAGCGTGTTGCGGTTGATGATTAGCGGCAGCGTCTGGATGATGCCGGAATCGGGGTCGGCCTCCATGGCGGCGGCGAGTTGGACGATGGTCGCGCCGGTCATCAGGCTGTCGGCGTCGAGCACCACCATGTGGGCGTAGGCCCCGCCCCAGCGCATGACGAAATCGGCGATGTTGCCGGCCTTGCGGCTGGTGTTCTTCTCGCGCCGGCGGTAATAGACGCGCGCCCCGGCGGCCCCCAGCCGGCGCCGCAGCGCGATGAAGGCGCGCTCCTCGGCGATCCACACGTCGGGATTGGTGGTGTCCGAAAGGAAGAACCAGTCGAAGCTGGCGGCGAGGCCCGTCGTCTCGACATCCTCGAAAATCGTCTGCAGCGCGGCGAAGACGCGGCTCGGCGTCTCGTTGTAGATCGGCATGACCACGGCGGTCTTGGCGGCGAGCCGGGTCGGCGCGGTGAACGGCGCCGGCCGGCGCAGCAGCATCCACAGGCCGACGACGCCGCTGCAAAACGACAGCGCGATCCACGAATAATTCAGCACGAACAGGCCGAGCAGCACCCACTTCGATAAAGTGACGCCGCCCACGTCGATAACCCCGTACATTTCGAGGCCGCCGTGCACGGTCAGCGCCGCGCCGCCGCCAAACACGACGAGCCGCGCCAGCCAGGGATGAGTGGCGAGATTGGGCGCGGCGAGGCGGCGGCGCTGGCGGGACTCGAATTTGAAAAGATTCTGCGCCGGCATCGACAGCCGGTTCTCGACCGGCGTCGGCGGCGCGCCCGCGACGCGCGCCAGCGCGGCTTCGTCATTGGCGGGCGGCGCGGTTTCGGCGACCGTTAGTTTTACGAGGTCCATCTGTACAACCAGGTTTCGCTAATCGGGTCGTCGCCCGAATTGAGGACGAGCCGCAGCTCGCAAAAAGCGTCGCTGCCCGCTTCGGCGTCGAAAATCACCCGACAGGTTTTGGCCTGCGGATTGGTGTGGAAGCCGACCACCCGCGCCGCGCCCGGCGAGGTCGTCAAGACCGGCTTGAGCGTCGCGGCCCGGGCCGGGTCGCCCAGAATATCGCCGCTGAAAACGACAAGAAAACGGCGCAGCTTGGGCCCGGCGCCGCGGCCGCCCCGCGCGTCCGAAACATAGGCCAGCGGCGGCCGCGTCGGAGGCTCCCAGCACCAGAACTGCCGATAGGCCAGATTTGTTTCGGAACCGGCGGCGAGCACGCGCTTGGGCCGCCAATAGGCGATGATGTTCTGGTTGACCTCGGATTCGGAGGGAATCTCGACGAGCTGGACGGCGCCCTCGCCCCATTCGCCGAGCGGCTCGATCCACAGCGAGGGACGCCGCTCCCAATGCGCGATGTCGTCCTCATAGGCGGCGATGTCGCGATTGCGGGTCAGGAATCCGAACCCCTTGGGGTTGGAGTCGACGAAGGACGAGAGTTGCAGATTGTTGCGGTTGGACAGCGGCCGCCACAGCCATTCGTTGGTCCCGGTCAGTATTTGCAGGCCGTTCATCTCCGCCGCCGCCCGGCGGATGTCGTCGGCGCGCCGCCGGTCCAGCGGCGTGAACAGCGAGGCGCCGGCGAGCCCCGCGACGCCGACATGATCGAGATCGACGCGCGGAAACAGCGTCAGTTCGGTGTCGATGATCGTCGCCTCGCCCGGGCGCAGCGTGAAGCGATAGGCCCCGGCGACGCTGGGCGAGTCGAGCAGCGCGTGGATCACCAGCGTGTTGGCGCCGAGCGCCGGCTTTTCGATCCAGTAGGCGCGGAAAATCGGAAACTCCTCGCCGCGCGAATCGGCGGTGCGCAGGCAGAGGCCGCGCGCGGTGACGCCCAGCGGCTGGTCGGTCGACACGCGGGCGCGATAGAAACTCGCGCCCTGAAACTGCGCGATCATTTCCGCCTCGCCGCCGTTTTGGGCGCGCAGCGCGCGAAAGCCGGAAAACCCAATGGAGGGAAGCTTTTCGGGAAGTTTCAGCGCGCCGTAATCGAATTGCGACGGATCGAAAACGACCGGCCGCGCCGCGCCGTTCTCGACGACGTATAAATCGACCGGCGCGGTGAAAATCCAACCGCGATGCAGCGGCTCGATGGAGAATCCCTTGCCTTCGCCGGCCCACACCGCCGCGCCGGGCTTCATTTTTATGTCGAGGACATATTGCTCGTAGGTGAGCGTCGAGAAGGGCTCGCGCAGATCGTTGGCGGGCGGCGAGAACGGCGTCTTGGCCAGCGCGCGGGCCAGCTCCACGACGTTTTTTTCGTGGGAAAACCCTTCGCCCGCGGGGGCGGGAGCTGGTCCGGGTTCCGGGGCGGCGTTGACAGGCGTGATCGATGCGGCCAGCGCGCCAAGCGCCGCTTTTAAAACGTCCCTGCGTTCCACCATGAGACTTCAGAACCCGTAAGCGATTTCATCGTTGCGCGCCCCTTCATCTATACAAGAACTGTGAAGATTCAAAACGCCTTTCTTCGCGCCGCCGCGTCATTTCAAAAACCCCTCGCCGTGGCGCCGCGAAAATTCTTGGCCGGTCGCGCCTAGGCTTCGAAATCGGCGAAGAGCTGCTAAAAGGTCGCCCCGACTCGCCGCTTCGGCTAGACTCGTTTCGCTTCGAATCCGAATCGCGACGGCTCTGGATTCCCTGAATTTTTCGCGTTTCGCGCGCGAGGAGGCTCAATCCGGTTCGCTTTGACAAGGAACCCCTTGCGAAAGGTCTTGCCCGCCCATGTCGTCATCATCGAGCCGCGCGGCTCTCGCCATCGTTCTCGCCGCGGGCGAGGGCACGCGGATGAAATCCAATCGCCCCAAGGTGTTGCATGAGGTCGCGGGACGCTCGATGCTGGCTCATGTGCTGGCTGGCGTCGCCGGCGCCGGGGCTGAAAGCGTCGCCGTCGTCATCGGCCCCGGTCGCGACGATGTGCGCGCGGAGGCCTCGAAACTCTTTCCCGGCGCGAGCATTTTTGTTCAGGAACACCGGCTTGGCACCGCCCACGCGGTGCTCGCGGCCAGCGAGGCGATCGCCGCGGGGCACGACGACATCATCGTGCTGTTCGCGGACACGCCGCTCGTCACCGCCGACACGATGCTGGCGCTGCGCGCCGCGCTGGCCGGCGGCGCGGCGGTCGCCGTGCTGGGCTTCGAGTCCGAAAACCCGTTTGGTTACGGACGTTTGCTGCGCGACGCGGCGGGACGGCTGGTCGCCATCCGCGAGGAGAAGGACGCCAGCGACGCCGAGCGGGCGATCACGCTGTGCAACGCCGGGCTCATGGCGATCGACGGGCGGCGGGCGCTCGAACTGTTGCGGAGCATCGGCGCCGACAACGCCAAGGGTGAGTATTATCTAACGGATATCGTTGAGCTTGCCGCCGCGAAGGGCCTGGCGGCGACGGTGGTCGTCGGCGCGGAGAGCGAGGTGCTCGGCGTCAACGACCGCGCCCAGCTGGCGCAGGCCGAGCGCATCGCCCAGGACCGGCTGCGCCGCGCGGCGATGATCGGCGGCGCGACGCTGATCGCCCCCGAGACGGTGTTTCTCAATTTCGACACGAAGTTGGGGCGAGATGTTCTCATCGAGCCGCATGTGGTGTTCGGACCGGGGGTGGAGGTCGAAAACGGCGCGCATGTTCACGCATTTTCGCGCATCGAGGGCGCCCATGTCGGCGCCGACGCGCATGTCGGCCCCTTCGCCCGGCTGCGGCCGGGAACCACGCTAGGAACTGGCGCCAAGGTCGGCAATTTCGTCGAGATCAAATCCACCACATTGGGGCCGGGCGCCAAGGTCAGCCACCTCACCTATCTCGGCGACGCCGAGATCGGCGCCGAGGCCAACATCGGCGCGGGGACGATCACCTGCAATTACGACGGCTTCTTCAAATACAAGACCCGCATCGGCGAGGGCGCCTTCATCGGCTCCAACTCGGCGCTGGTCGCGCCGGTGACGATCGGCGCGGGCGCCTATGTCGGCTCGGGCTCGGTCGTGACCAAGGACGTCGCGGCCGACGGGCTGGCCGTGGCGCGCGGCCGGCAGGTCGAGAAAGCCGGCTGGGCGAAGGCGTTCCGCGACACCCAGCGGGCGAGAAAATCTCAAAAGAATCAATAGGATTTATGCGCGACGGGCGCTTGTCCGCTCAGGGGTTAACCCTGTCGACAGGCGGGCGAGATTCATCGCGGCGGTGGCAAGGCGCTTGCTGCTGGCGGCTCGGAGGTCACCATGTGCGGCATTGTTGGAATTTTGGGGCGCGAGCCCGTGGCGCCGGCGCTGATCGAAGCGCTCAAGCGTCTGGAATATCGGGGCTATGACTCCGCCGGCGTCGCGACGCTGGAGGGCGGCCGGCTGACCCGCCTGCGGGCCAGCGGCAAGCTGCGCAACCTTCAGGAAAGATTGAAGGATTGCCCGCTCGCCGGCTGCGTCGGGGTCGGCCACACCCGCTGGGCGACGCATGGACGCCCCAACGAGACCAACGCCCATCCGCACGCCAGCGACAAGGTCGCGGTGGTTCATAATGGGATTATCGAAAACTTCCGCGAGCTGCGCGAGGAGCTGATCGCCAAGGGCCACGTCTTCGCCTCCGAGACCGACTCCGAGGCGGTCGCCCATCTCGTCACCGAGGAGATGCGCCACGGCTCGCGCCCGCGCGAGGCGGTGGCGGCGGCGCTGGCTAGGCTCAAGGGCGCCTTCGCGCTGGTGTTCCTGTTCGACGGCGAGGAGGATCTTCTCATCGGCGCGCGGCGCGGCTCGCCGCTGGCGGTCGGCTTTGGCCCGGAGGGGGTATACCTTGGCTCCGACGCGCTGGCGCTGGCCCCGTTCGCCACGGAAATCGTCTATCTCGAGGAGGACGACTGGGTCACGCTGACCCGCGAAAAAACCACCTTCTTCGACGCCGCCGGGCGGATCGTCGAGCGGCCGCGGCGACCGTTGCAGGCCGGCTCGCTGATGGTCGACAAGGGCAATTTCCGCCACTACATGGCCAAGGAAATTCACGAACAGCCCGAGGTGGTCGGGCGCACGCTGGCCCATTATCTCGATCTCGCCAATGGCGTGACGCGGCTGCCGTTCGAATTGAACTTCGACGCCAAGGCGCTGTCGCGGGTGACCATTTCGGCCTGCGGCACGGCGTTTTACGCCGGGCTCGTGGCGCGCTACTGGCTGGAGCGGTTCGCGCGGCTGTCGGTCGAAATCGACATCGCCTCGGAGTTTCGCTACCGCGAGGCGCCGATGCCCGCCAACGGGCTGATGATCGTCGTCTCGCAATCGGGCGAAACGGCCGACACGCTGGCCGCGCTGCGCTACGCCAAAGGGCAGGGCCAGCGCATTCTCTCCATCGTCAATGTCGAGACCTCGACCATCGCCCGCGAGAGCGACACCGTCGCGCAAACGCTGGCCGGGCCGGAGATCGGCGTCGCCTCGACCAAGGCGTTCACCTGCCAGCTCGCGGTGTTCGCGGCGCTGGCGCTGGCGCTCGGCCGCGCCCGCGGCGTGCTGACCGAGGCGCGCGAAAAGGAGCTGGTCGCCGAGCTGATCGCGACGCCCGGACTCATGGCGCAAGTGATGAAGGACGAGGCGCGGGTCGAGCCGGTGGCGCGTGACGTGGCGCGGGCCTCCAGCGTGCTGTATCTGGGCCGCGGCCCGTCCTATCCGCTGGCGCTGGAGGGCGCGCTAAAGCTCAAGGAGCTGTCGTATATCCACGCCGAGGGCTACGCCGCCGGCGAGCTGAAGCACGGCCCGATCGCGCTGATCGATTTTTCGATGCCGGTGATCGTGCTGGCGCCGCATGACGCGAGCTTGGAAAAGACCGTCTCCAATCTGCAGGAGGTCGCGGCGCGCGGCGGGCATATCATCCTGATCGGCCCGCAAAGCGCCCGCGTCGCGGCCAGCGCGGAATTGGCCGGCTTCATCGAAATGCCGGAGCAGGCGGCGGGCGCCTTCGCGGCGCTGGTCTACGCGGTGCCGGCGCAACTGCTCGCCTATCACGTCGCGGTTTTCATGGGCAAGGACGTGGACCAGCCGAGGAATCTGGCGAAGAGCGTCACGGTGGAGTAGGGCTTCGCCCGCTCCGGCGCGCCGGTTTTTGGGGCGAACCCATGCATCGCCACGATATTGTTTTGGTTCGACACGGCGAGCCCGATTGCGCGACGCGCGGCCGGCTGGCGCGCGACGCGTTCGTGGACTGGCTGGCGGCTTACGCGGCGGCCGGGGTCTCGCGCGAACCCTCGCGCGCCTCGCCGTGCCGCGCGGCGGCGCGCGACGCGCGGACGATTTTCGCCAGCAACTCGCCGCGCGCGCGCGACTCCGCGACCATTTTGGCGGGCGAGCGGCTCGTGAAAACCAATGCGATATTTAGAGAGGCGGAAATCGCCATTCCCCCGTTCGGCCTGGCGCTGCCTCCCCAAGCCTGGACGGCGGCGGGGCGGCTGTCGTGGCTCCTGGGCGCGGCCAGTCCGGAGGGCGTCTCCAGCGCCAAGGCCAGGGCGGCGCGCGCCGCCGATTTGCTATGCGCGGAAGCCGCGACGGGCGGCGTTCTGCTGGTCGGGCACGGGTGGATGAACCGCATGATCGGCCAAGCCCTGCTGTCGCGCGGCATGCGGAAAATGGAAAAGACCGGCCCGGGCTATTGGTCGCTAACGAGGTTTCGAGAGCAATAAGCTTTCCGACTTGGCGGGCGGTGTTGGAGAGGACCGCGCGAATGGACCGCGCTCGGGGGCGGGGGCGGTTGTCGCAAAATTTCGCGGTCTTGAATCCGGACGGCGGCGTGAATAGCTCCCAAGCCGAGCTTTAGCGGCGGCTCGCCGTGGCGCGGCGAAGGCGCTTCGAGGGGGATGCATCATGACCGAAGAGCCGACCTTCAAGACCGCGCTGTTCAACGGCGTCGGACTGACCTGCCCGCGCTGCGGCAAGGGGCGGCTTTTCTCCAGCTATTTGAAGCGGGTGGACGCCTGTCCGCATTGCCGCGAGAGTTTCGTCGGCCTCGACGCCGACGACGGGCCGGCGTGGCTGACCATCGTGCTCTCCACGCATGCGTTCGGGCCGGTGTTCATGTTTCTCGATCAACAGGCCTCGCTATCCATCGCGGCGGAAACCGGGCTGGGCGTGGCGGCGCTCACCGCGCTCGTGTTGTTCCTGCTGCCGCGGGCGAAAGGCTTGTTCGTCGCGCAAATGTGGTGGCTCGAAAGACGGCCGGGGCTCGCGGCGACCCCAGGATGAGCCGAGGCGCGGCCTTCAGGGACGTTTGAAAAAACCGACATGGAAAGCCGCGAACGCCACGACAATGCCGATATTCACGATGAGCCGCGCCCAGAATCGGTGTTTGAGGAACGCGACATCCACGCCGACGATGACGGCAGCCATCGCCGCCGCGTAAAGCGCGCCGCCTAGCTTGTCGTCCATTTCGGTCGATGCTCCCCGCTCATCTTGGAGCGCAAAATAGCGCCTCGCGATCGAATGTCCGCTCGCGACGGCGGAAATTCCCCGCGTCGCCTTCCCCTTCGGTCGGGGCCGGCGATTATTCCTCCGGCGAGGATTCGCGCGGCTCGATCCGGCAGCCGCGCAAGGCGCAGGCCGGACACAGCCCGGCCGACCCGTATATGAAAAAGCCGACGCCAAGCAACGCGACCGCCCAGCCGAGCGGCGTTTCGCCGATGTAAAAATTGGCGAGAAGAGTCAGCGCCAGCGCGACGACCAAATATGGCGCGCGCCGCCATCCATGAGCAGCCATTCACGGCTCCTTTCGAGTTCCAGACGTGGAAATGGCGACGCTTCGCCCCGGATGCAATGCGGGGCGCGCAAACCTACCCCAGCGTGAAATGCGAGGTGCGGAACAAAAACGCCAGCGCCTTGACCGCCACGCCGACGAGGCCGGAGCCGCCGTAAAGGTCGCTCTTGTTAAGCTGGACATAGACAAAGGCCGGCTTGCGCGACGGATTGCTCAATTCGCAGACGAAAAACCCCTCGCGCGCCCGGATCGATTCGAACAGGGTTTTCAGCGAGGCCCGCAACTCGCGCAGCGTGCTCTTGACGCTTCTCTTGGGGGGAGCGGCGTCTTCCTCCTCGCTGGATTCCTCGGCGATGGGGATTATAAATTCGTCCGGATGGTATTGATTGCTGGGCCGCAGTTTCGAGACGATGTTCTCCGTCGCGGCGATGACGTTGCCGAGCGCGAAGTCGCGGCTTTCGCCGGGCTCCAGCCGCTCGCGCCACACATTGGTGCGGCCGGAAAGACACAGGATCGCCGGGGTGAAAACATCCTTGAGCGCATGGGTTCGATAGGCGTAGGGAGCGCGCGCCCAGCTCATCGCCGAGGCGTCGCAAAACACCGATTGGAAGCCGACCGCGGCGCTGGAGCACAGATAGGCGGGTTGCAAAAACCGCAGCGGCGGCGCGCCCTTGCGGGCGAGTTCCGACAGGTCGATCTTTTCGACGACATTGCCGTCGCCGGCGGTCAGCAGAATGTCGCGCTGCTTGTCGAGCGTCGCGATCATGTTGATCTTCACATCGCCGCCGCCGCACAGGATGCGCAGGAACGTCGCGCCCTCCTGGCGCAGCCAGGAGCGCCGCCGCGGCGGGTGCGGGCTCTGGCGCGGGATCTGCCGCGTGCCGGTCCATCGGCACACCGAGCGGCCCGGCCGGTCGAAAAAATGCGCGTTGGGGCCGAGCGTGACGACGACGCCCTCGCGCCGCTCCAACGGTTGAAAATCGCTCTCGCCGGCGTCGAGCGGCGGGCTGATGAGATTGAAGAACCTCCACCACATCGCGAGCAACCTCCCGTATCATCTGGCGTGAGAAGGATTTGCGCGCCATCGCGAGCTTCGCGGCGGCGACGCTATTTTCCAATTGCGGCTTTTCGCCGGGGCGCGATAAATTCGCGTCGGCGCGCGGCGGAGCCTCGCCTCGAACAGCAAGGCGAGACAGCAATGCGCGTCATCATCGTCGGGGCGGGCATATCGGGTCTTTCCGCCGCGCGCGCTCTCGAGGACGCCGGCTGTCAAACGCTGACGCTGGAGGCGCGGGCGCGCATCGGCGGGCGCATCCTCACCGACCGGACCTCGGGAATCCCGCTCGACATCGGCGCGTCCTGGGTTCATGGCCCGCGGCGCAACCCGGTCGCGCGCCTGCTGAGGGACGCCGGCGCCACGCTCCACAAGACCGATTTCGACTGGGTCGCGCTGTATTGGAAGGGCCGCAAGTCCGGCGACAGGAAGCTGGGCGGTTTTTACGCCTATCTCGCGCGGCTCCAGGCGGAGCCGGGCCCGGACGAGTCGATGCTCGCCGCGCTGGAGCGTTACATGCGGAGCGAAAACATCTCCGGCGACGACGAGATTTTGCCGCGCCACCTCGTCGCGACCGAATTCGAGACCGAATATGGCGCGGGCCTCGCACAACTCTCGCGCGCCGGGCTGGAAGAGGGCGAGGAGTTGGCCGGCGGCAATGTGCTCGTCGCCTCCGGCTACGACGCCGCGTTGGGCGGGCTGTCGGGCGGCCTCGACATCCGGCTGAACGCGCCGGTCGAGGCGATTCTCGACGCCGGCGACGAGGTTTTGGCGCGGGTCGGCGCGGTGGAGCATCGCGCCGATTTCGCGATCGTGACGCTGCCGCTCGGCGTGCTCAAGGCGGGCGCCGTAAGCTTCACGCCCGCGTTTTCGCCGGCGCGGGAGCGGGCGCTGAACGGGCTCGGCATGGGCAATCTGCACAAGACGTTTCTCGAATTCCCGCGGGTGTTCTGGGACGACGCGCAAACCATCGACATCGTGCGCGGCGAGCCGCTGTTTCCCGAGTTCATCAACATCGCCAGGGAATGCGGCGGGCCGATCCTGCTGGCGCTGCACGCCGGGCCGGCCGCCTCGCGGCTCGCGGCGATGGCGCGGGACGACATCGCCCGCGAGGCGCTGGCCGCGTTGCGGATCGCCTATCCCGACGCCGCGCCGCCGCGCGCGGTGACGACGAGCGCCTGGGAGCACGACCCCTGGTGCCGCGGCGGCTATTCCTACATGGCGGTGGGCGGCTCGCCCGCCTGCCGCGAGCAACTGGCCGCGCCGGCCGGGCGGTTGTATTTCGCCGGCGAGCACACGCACGCCGCCTATCCCGCCACCACGCATGGCGCGTATCTGTCGGGGCGGCGCGCGGCGGAGCGGCTCATGAAGCGGAACGCCCGGGCCGGGGCGAGGGGCGCGACGTGACGGCCGCGCCCGGCGCCGCGCGGCTTGCCGGGGCGGTCCGGCGCGTTATTTTTTCGGGTGTGGCGGTCGGGGCCGCGAACCGGAGCCTATCATGATCACCCTGAGAGCCGCCGCCGAGCGCGGGCGCTCCAATTTGGACTGGCTGGACAGCCGGCACGGCTTCTCGTTCGGCGACTATCACGATCCCCGGCACATGGGCTTTGGTCCGCTGCGCGTCATCAACGAGGATCGCGTCTCTCCGGGCGGCGGTTTCAGTCCCCATGGTCATCGCGACATGGAGATCATTTCCTATGTCCTGGAAGGCGCGCTGGAGCACAAGGACAGTATCGGCGGCGGGTCGGTGATCCGCCCCGGCGACGTGCAGATCATGTCGGCCGGGACCGGCATTCGGCACAGCGAATTCAATCATTCCGCCGCCGACCCGGTTCACTTCCTGCAAATCTGGATCTTGCCGGATCGTCTGGGGATCGCGCCCCGCTACGATCAAAAATCCTTCGCGCCCGCCGAAAAGCGCGGACGCCTGCGCCTGGTCGGATCGCCCGACGGGCGGCTCGGCTCGATCGTCATCCACCAGGACGTCGAGATGTTCGACGCGCTGCTGGACGCCGACGCCGCCGTCGATCACGCGCTGGCGCCCGGTCGCCGCGCCTGGGCGCAGGTGACGCGCGGAAGCGTCTACGTCAACGGCGAGTTGGCGCGCGAGGGCGACGGCGTCGCGGCGCGAGACGAGACGTCGCTGCGCATCGCGTCGCGCCAGGACGGCGCGGAAATCCTGTTGTTCGATCTGCCGTAGGGGGCGCTCTCCGTTCGAACTGAATCGTTCGAACGATAAGAATCCTCGCAAATTAGGCAAGGCGGTCAAATAAGTGAATCAAGTCGGAGGGAGGCGAGGTCACGTGGCCGCCCGAAATCCGGGCGACATCGTCGGCAACGCGCCTCCGGAACTTGAAGCAGTTATTTGGCGGAGTCTCCTTAGTTCGCGCAATCGGCGGGTGCTAGGGCTGTTTCGGACTCGCTCCGGAGGTGGATTCAGGTATAGGTTTGTGTGGCATCTGCGGTGTTGTGAGAAGGCGCATCAACGTTGCCGCTTTCAAATCATCGGATTTCTGTTTCATGAAGCCACCGCTGCCGCCTGCGCTTGAAGCGCCAACCATTCGTCGCCTACCCCTTCTTCCGCCCTCGCCGAGCTTCAGGGTATCGCCACGGGTTCGCATGGCGCAATATCGCCGCATTGGCGAAGCTGTCGTAGCGTGGGCTAAACTGGAAAACTGCCTGAATGACCTGACATGGACAATACAAGGCAAGAACTTAGCATCAGGCAGGACGGCAACTCAAGATTTACAAATATCTACGCTTTTGGTGTCCCTTCAAAACGCTATGCAAAGTCACCTTGTAGGACCATCATTCCAAAACGAGAGGAAATTGATAGTAAATCTAATTCAATATATTAATGAAACTAAAGACGAAAGGAACATAATAGTTCATGGAACCTGGGCTGAATTCAACGGTATACCGGTTGTTGGATCGCTCAGGGCCGACACGCCGGATCAAAGTCTTGTCGCCTTCGAACAATACCCGGCTGAGAGGCTTGTCGAAATAGCTAAATATGCAAAGAATGCAATAAGTAATGGGCAAGCGCTCATTTCCCGACTTGAATTCTTGCGCGGGATACCTACTCCGCCACGGAAACAGGACTAACGGAAACAGTGCTAACAGCGCTGTCGTGAAGCCAAAACCCGATCAACGGGACAAGAGCATTACCCCCAATGTCACTATGATCTTCGCATTGGGACCGGATTCGATCAGTCGGCGCCGAAGTGGTGGTGCGTCTTGATGTCGTCGAGATCGAGGGTCTTGGCGACGCGGGCCTCGCCGAGCCAGCTTTTGGCGGCCCTCCAGCGGAAAAAACTCCAGCCGAAGCGGAATATCCAGAACCGTTTGGCGCGCTCCAGCGTCTCGGCTTCCGCCCAGCGCGACCAGAACAGCCGCAGACGCCTGCCGTCGAGAATGGCCGGCGCGCGCTCGATGCTCTCGATGGTCCGGGCGGAGGGCGCGGCGAGGCCGCAGACGATGATCGTCTCGGCCGCGGCGCGCGCGGGCGCCGGACGGCGATAGATCGCGTCGATCCGCGCGCCGGCGTTGGCCTCGTCGAATCGCGGCCGCAGTTGCAGATTGGCGCGGGAGAAGGTGGCGAGCTGGTCCGCGTCGACGATCAGCTCCTCCATCGCCGCGGCCAGCGCGGCGGGGTCGCGCGCGTCGTAGAGCAGGCCGTTGACGCGATGTTCGACGAGATCGGCGACGCCGCCGACGCGGCTGGCGATCAGCCCCGCGCCGGAGGCGATCCCCTCCAGCAGCGTGACCGGCTCGTTCTCCGGCCAGATCGACGCGAGCACCACCACATCGACGCCCCCGAGCCGCGCGAGCAGCTCCTCGCGCGTCACGCGGCCGAGCAGCGCCACCGCCGATTGGAGCCCGGCCTCCTCCACGGTTTCCCGCAGGAAGGCGTCGAGATGGCCGTGGCCGGCGATCTGCATTTCCCAGCGCCCGCGCAGCGGCTTGCGCGCCCACAGCAGCTTGAGCGCCTCGGCGAGTTGCGGAATGCCCTTGTGCTCGCCAAGATGCGATGAGCACAGGAAGCGGATCGGCGCGCCGGTTCCGCCCAGCCGCGGACGCGGCTCGATCGCGGACAGATCGATGCCCGACGAGATCGTCTCGATGCGGTCGACGCCAAGCCCCGCCCGCGCGTAATTGGCGGCCAGCGTCCGGCTCGGCGAGATATAGAAGTCGGCCTGATCGAGACAGCTCATGACGAAATCGCGGCGCAGCCGCGCCGGCAGATCGCCGTCCGGCGTCGCGACGGTCTTCGCGCAGAGGTGGCATTCCTCGAAATCCTGGCACAGCGAGAGGTTGCGCCGCAAAAGCACGTTCTTGAGACAAAACCCCCAGTAATCGTGCAGCGTGACGACGACCTTGGCCCCGCTCCGCTTGGCCAGCGGGATCAGATTGGCGCCAAGGCCGGTGACATTGTGAAAATGCACGACGTCGGGCCGGAAGTCGGCGAGCACGCGGTCGAACTGGACGCCATTGCCAAGGTTGAAGAAATCCGTCCCGATATGGGTGGGGTGGTAACGCAGCCGGGTGATGTCGAGGCCGTCGTAATGGTCCTGGCGCACCGGCGGGTCGCCGACCGGAATTTGCGTGCGGATCAGCTCGCCGGCGAAAACCCGGACGTCCCAGCCGGCCTGGCGCAGCATTTTCCCCTGGCGGTGCGCGACGATTTCGGCGCCGCCAACGAAATTGGGGGGATAATGATTGCAGACGATCAGCACGCGTTCCGTCATCATCCCTCTCGTTTCCTGGCGCCCGGTTCCCGCGCGCTCCGGTCCGGCGGTTAAGCCGGACCGTCGATAACTAGCATGGACTTTTCGCATGGCGGATAAAAGCTTTCCGTCCCGCCGGGCGCTTTTCGAAAAACCCGGCGGGTTCGGTCAGGCGGTTCGGCATTGACAGGCGCCCGTGGGTGCTGGTCTATGCGGGCGACGCGCCGCCGGCGCGCATCGCACCGAGGACTCGACCCCTGTCGCCCACGCCCACGCCGTCGCCCACGCCGTCGCCCGCCGTCCTGTTCGACGCCGGCGTCGAACCCTTCGCTCGCGCCTGGCGGCACAGGGAGCTCATCAGCGCCGTGGCGCGGCGCGAATTCCTGTCGCGCTTTCGCGGCTCCATGCTGGGGCCGTTGTGGGCCGTGCTGTCGCCGCTGTTCATGATGCTGACCTACACGGCGGTGTTCTCGGTCACCCTGCCGCAGCTTTCCGCCGGCAAGACCGTGACGGAGTACGCCAGCGGCATCTTCCTCGGGCTGATCGTGTTCAACCTATTCAGCGAGCTCGCCTATCGCGCGCCGATGCTGCTGCACGAGCATGTGAATTTCGTCAAGAAGTCGATCTTTCCCAGCGAGACCATCGCCTGGACCGCGACCATCCGCGGCTTCACCTACGGCGTCATCGCCTTCGGGGTGTTCTTGGTTTTCCGCGTCGTGACCGGCTGCGTCATGCCCGCGACGCTGCTGTTCGCGCCGCTGCTGTTCTTGCCCTTCGCCCTGTTCATCCTGGGCATCGTCTGGTTTTTCATGGCGCTCGGCGCCTTCACGCGCGACGTCGCCCACATCATGGCCTCCATCGTGCCGATACTGATGTTCGCCACGCCGGTTTTTTACTCGCTGGAGCAGGTGCCGCAAGAATACCTCTACCTGATGCGCTTCAACATCATCGGCGATTACATCGAGATGTTCCGCGCCATCGCGATCGAGGGTCGCCTGCCCGGCGCGCTGGGTTACGCGCTGCTCGTCGCGGTGTCCTACGCGGTGTTCATTCTCGGCTATAAATTCTTCATCCGCTATAAGTCGGTGATCGTCGACGTGATCTGAGGCGCGGTCACGCCGCGAGGGCCTCGCGGCCGCCCCGGTTGGGCCGCGCGGCGTTCGCCAGGACGCGCGGACCGCGATTGAGGCCCGCGATGATCCAGGCCGAGCCGAGGATTTCCAGCAGCACGAGGCCGGCGAGCAGCAGGGCGAAGCGCGCGTCGCTGCGCAGCAGCGACTGCAGGACCACCAGAAACGCGATATGCGCGGCGGGTATGGCGATGATGATCCAGGAGCCGCCGGCGCCGCGCCGTCCGGTGATGTTGCCGGAGCCCAGCACCAGCGCCATGGCGAGCATCGCGTGGCCCAACGTGAGCATCGGCACGCCGATCCGCATGGCCGCCTCGGTCGTCCACTCGGCGAGCATGCGCGGATCGGCGCGCGCCGCGAACAGACGGGCGATGAACGGTCCCGCCGGCAATTCGTAAACGCCGCGCCAGTTGCGTGGCGGCAGGCCGGAACTGCCCTGCATCGGCAACACGATCGCGTATTCGTCGAAGGCGGCGATCCGCACGTCGTTGGAGTTGAGCGGCCGGGTCTGGATGCTGCCCCTGGTCAGCGCGACGACGACGCCGGATTCGTTGCGGCGAAACTCGGCGCGCGACGCGGTGATGGTCTGCTCCTCCATCTTCTCGACGGAAATCTGCCGCACGAACAGATTGACCGCGATGTCCTGCGACTCCCAGCGCTCCAGATAAAGCGTCTTGGCGCCGCCGTCGAAAGTATAAAAATGCGCCGGCTCCAGCATGCGGTGGTTGAGCGAGTTGCGCACGACGTTGAGCACGTCCTGCATTTTCCCCTGGTATTCCGGCGCCACGAAATTGGCCAGCGCCAGGCCGACCCCGGCCAGCAGCAGCGCGAGGATCAGGGCGGGCCGGCAGATCGACCAGACCGAGAGGCGCAGCGCATACAGCACCGCGATCATGCCCTCGCTCGCCATGCGGGAGAATTCCATCGCCACCGCGACGCCGACGGCCATGGGCAAGGCCAGATAGGTGACGGTCGGCGCGACGCCGACCAGCGCCGCCCCCACCAGCCCGCCGCGCACGGCGGCGGCGGGCAGCGAGGCCAGCAGATAGGACAGCACCACGGGCACGCACAAGGCGGCCTCGACGACGATCGCGCCGACCGCCATGCGCCGCATCAAATAGAAGAACAGCAGGCGCGGCATGGTTTAGCGCTCCCCCGGAAGCGGCGTGTCTGGAAGCGGCGCGTCATCCGAAAGCGCCGGGCCGGCGCGCCGCGTCACGATTTGAATCTCGCCCAGGCGGCCCTGGAGTATTCGGTCCAGGCCGGATCGAACACCCCGCGCGACGGCAGCGCGGTCGCCCCCGCCCAATGCGCGAAATAGATTTCCTTGCCGTCCGGCGCGAGCGGCTTGCCATTGGCGAAGGTCACGCCCGGCGCCTTGTAGAAGCTTTCATGCGACGCGTTTTCGACGACATTGGGGAGAAGCGCGATCTTCAACCCGCGGCGATGCGTGACGAAGTTCACCAGCGGCTGCGCGAACAGCTGGCCGCGCTTGCGCACGTCGTGGAAAATCCCGGCGTCCCTGGCCATGGTGTCGATGAAGTCCGAAAGCTTCAGATATTTGTTCGACGTGACCCAGAAGCCGTCGTTGAACAACAGCGCGTCGTTGAGAAACGGATAGGCGGCGCGCCGGTCGTTATAGACATATTCGAAGCTGGGCGAGGCCACGATGAACTCGGTCTCGCCGGCCTTGAGCCGGCCGAACAGCGGCGCGAAGTCGCGAAACAGGATCACGTCGACGTCGACGTAAATCACCTCGTCGAGCGGCAGCGCCAGCGCCTGGAGCTTGCGCAGCCGCCGGCGGTTGTTGTTGAGGAAGCCGGGATAGAGCTCTTGCGCCAGCCGGTCGATCTCGGTCGGCTCGTCCTCGACGAAGCGCGCGCCGTAAATCTCGGCGGCGCGGCGGGTCCGCGCGACGTTGTCGTCGTAGGGGATGAGATAAAGCGGCAGGGCCGCGTTGGTGTCGCGATAGCTCTCCAGAAAGGGAAGCAGCCAATCGATGATCTTGTCGTTGCCGACGATGGCGACGCCGCGGCGCGGCGCGGGCGCGTCGCCGGCGGCCGGACCGGATGGCGAAATCGCTGGATTCGAGGGAGTCGTGGTCATATAGGAAGCTCTACTTGGAAAGTCCGACGGTTAGCAAGAGGGGCGGTTTTGCGGTCTGGCGGCGCTGAAAGCATTGCGGCTTCGCCGCTGGCGGGCGGGACGGCCGCGCCGCTGGCGGGCAAGACCGTCGCCGTGGCGCACGCCGCCTGGCATTCCTGCGGCAGCTATCAGGTCAACGTCGGCCAGATCGAGGCTTACAAATCGCTCGGCGCGCGGGTGATCTCCGTCGCGCTGATGGACGCGCTGTCGCCGCCGCCGCCGGGCGGCCGCTGGGCGGCCTATCTCGCCGCGAGCCGGGATTTTCCCGCCGATCGCCGCTTTTTCGCCGCCGCGCCGCCGCGCGCCTTGTGGACCTCCGCGTTGCTCAAGGACGGCTGGTGGCCGCTGATCCATGGCGATCAGGCCCGCTGGCTGATCGCGCTGGCCGAGCGCGCGCCGCTCCCCGAGGGCATCGAGGCCGAGCGGATCGACCTCATCCACGCCAATCATTATTTCACCCTGCCGCTGGCGCGGCGGCTGCGCGGCGCGACCGGCGCGCCGATCCTCATCGACACCCAGGACATTCAGGCCCGCCAGTATGTCCTGCGCAACCAGGGCGGGTTTTTCCTCAAGCCGCTGGCCAGCTACGACGACATGCTGGCGGTCGAGCTGGCGTGGACGGGGAGCGCCGATCTGTGCGTCCACCTCAACGCCGAGGAGCACCGCGCCTTTCAGGAGCTGTTGCCGAACGCGCGCCACGCCCTCGTCTATCCGGCCGTGGCGCCGGTTCCGCCGAGCGCCGGCGGGCGCGACATCATCATCGTCGCGAGCGACAATTACGCCAATTTCGTCAGCCTGCGCTGGTTCCTGAACGAGGTGCTGCCGCTGGCCGGCGGCGCGCCGCTGTCGATCTACGGCAATATCGACGCGGGCGTGAAAAACCGCGACAAGCCGCTGTTCGAGGCGCATCGGGCGCTGTTCAAGGGCCGGGTCGCCGATCTCGGCGCGGTTTACGCGGCCGCGGGCTGCGTGCTGCTGCCGACCGTCGAGGGCCACGGGCTGTCGATCAAGGCGGTCGAGGCGCTGTCGTGCGGCGCGCCGCTGATCGCCACGCCGCTGGCGTTTCGCGGCATGGGGGTCGATCCGCGCGAACTTGGCAATGTGACGCTGCGCGAGGACGCCGCCGGCTTCGCCGCCGCGCTACGCGAAACCGCCGCGCGGCTCGCGGCGGCCCCGTTGCAAGGAAACGCCGCGACGAGCGACACGCGGCGGCTCTATGAAGCCGTGTTCAGCCCGGCGGCCTATGCCGCCGCGCTGGCCCGCGCGATCGCGCCGCTGGCGCCCGCCCGAGCGACTTAGACCGGGCGGTCGGCGTAGCGGTCGCGCACCGGCTTCATGATCTCGACGCCCTTGGCGTAGCTGAGCGGGCCGAACTTGCCGTCGAATTTCATGGCGGCGTCGTAGATGACGTCGACCTTGCCGCCGGTCGAGGCGCGCTTCAGCGAGGTCTTGTCGAGATAAAGCAGCTCCAGCAATTCGTTGTAGACGGTCGCCTCGTCGATCGGCAGCACGTTGAAGGTGATGCCGTCGACCTCGACCTCATATTTGCTGAGAATATCGATATTGTTGCAGAAAATGAAATATTTGCCGGTTGGGCTCAGCAGGCCCCTCAGCACCTCCGCCACCACGGTGAGCGACTCGAAGGAGTGCATGTAGGCGGCGAAGAACGCGATTGTCGGTTCTCCGACATTCGCGACCGCTATCATCTGATCGATGGACAATTCCGGCGGCCGCTTCTCGTCGGCGAATTGCTGCTGGAATTTGAGCGCCAGCTCGCCGCGAAAGCCGAAGCGGCCGGGTTTGTCGGTCGGCCCCTTGAGCACGGCGTTCAGCAGCCGCCCCTGTTTGTCCAATGTCGCGAAAGCCGTTTCAGTGATGTTTGTCATGTTCATTTTCCGGGTCGTTGCGAAACCAATCGGCCAGTTTGGCCAGTCCTTGCTCGAGCCGCGCGCGCGTCGGCGCGTCGTCGATCTCCTGCTCCAGCGCCGCGCGCATGCAATCCATCCAGGCGTCGCGCTCGGCCGGACCGATGGCGAATTTGGCGTGCCGCATGCGCAGGCGGGGATGACCGCGCGTTTCCGAATAGTTTTTCGGCCCGCCCAGCCATTCCGAAAGGTAAAGCTTGAGGATCATCCGCGTCGGAGCAAGGTCCGGGCCATGCATGGCGCGGATGGTTCGCGCCTGCTCGAACGTGTCCATGTTTTTATAGAAGGCCTCGACCAGCCGATCGACCGCCGGCGCGCCGCCGATGCTGTCGAAAACCGTGGGCGTCGTCTGAACGTCTTGTGTCGTCATGGGGAACCTTTTAGCAATATGCGCGCCACCGGGCCGGGACGGCCCTTCCAAATTCGCCGGGAGTGACGTAACGCTTTGAGCATGAACACGACAAGCCGCCCCGCCGTCATCGGCGTCGTCACCGCCTCCGACCGGGCCAGCGCCGGCGTTTACGCCGACGAGAGCGGGCCGGCGATCGAGGCTTATTTCCGCGAGACGCTGACCACGCCGTTCCGCCTGGAGCGGCGCGTCATCCCCGACGGCTTCGAGAGCGTGCGCGACACGCTGATCGACCTCGCCGACAACGTGGGCTGCGATCTCATCATCACGACCGGCGGGACCGGGCCGAGCCCGCGCGACCTGACGCCGGAGGCGACCCTGGCGGCCGCGCCGCGCGAGTTGCCGGGTTTTGGCGAGCTGATGCGAAGGGTCTCGCTGGAGCAGGCGCCCACGGCGATCCTGTCGCGCCAGCTCGCGGCGCATCGCGGCAAGTGCCTCGTCATCAACCTGCCGGGCAAGCCGGCGGCGATAGAACTGTGCCTCGACGCGGTGATGCCGGCGGTGCCTTATTGTCTCGATCTCATCGGCGCGGGTTGGATCGACACCGATCCGGCGCGGGTCAAGACGTTCCGCCCGAAGGCCAAATGACCGCGGCGACGCGGCCCGCTCGAACGGGCGGGGCGGGCGGCGTTCGCGCGACAACGCGGACGCTTCCCGTCGGGCGGCGCCGCCTGTATAGACTGGTTCTCGCTTCGAATCGCCGCGCGACGCCCGCCGCCACGCATTTCGCGCCGCCAACACGAACAAACAACCAGGGGTTGGAGATCATGAACGATTTGCGGCTGACCGTGGTGGGCGCCGCCGGCCGGATGGGCCGGATGCTGGTGCAGACCATCCCCGACACCTTGGGCGTGCGTCTCCGCGGCGCGCTGGAGAGCGCCAAGTCGCCGGCGCTCGGCCGCGACTCCGGAACCGTGACCGGCGCCGAGCCCAATGGCGTCGTCATTAGCGATGACGCGGAGGCGGCGCTCGGCGGTTGCGACGTGCTGATCGATTTTTCCTCGCCGGCCTCGACCGTGGCGCTGGCGGCGCTGACCGGGCGCCTGCGGGTCGCCCATGTCATCGGCACCACCGGCCTTTCCGAGGCGGATTTGGCCGGCATCGCGGCGGCGGCCGAGACGACCGTGGTGGTGCGCTCCGGCAACATGAGTCTGGGCGTCAATCTGCTGGCGGTGCTGGTCGAGCGCGCCGCGCGGGCGCTGGGGCCGGCCTGGGACGCCGAGATCGTCGAAATGCACCACCGGCTCAAGGTGGACGCGCCCTCCGGCACCGCCCTGTTGCTTGGCGAGGCGGCGGCGCGCGGCCGCGGCGTCAATCTGAGCGACCACAGCGCGCGCGGGCGCGACGGGCTCACCGGCCCGCGCAAGGCCGGCGATATCGGTTTCGCGAGCCTGCGCGGCGGCACGGTGATCGGCGATCACAGCGTCATTTTCGCCGGCATGGGCGAGCGGATCGAATTCTCGCATCGCGCCGAGGACCGCGGTATTTTCGCGCGCGGCGCGCTGGCCGCCGCGCTCTGGACGCGGGACCGCGCGCCCGGGCTTTACTCCATGGCCGACGTGCTCGGTCTTTCCGGCGGCTGATCGCCACGAGGGCTTCGTAACATGAACCGCATGCTCGTCCTCGTTCGCCATGGCCAGAGCGAATGGAACGCCAAGAATCTTTTCACCGGCTGGAAAAACCCCGACCTGACGCCGCTCGGCGTCGAGGAGGCGCGCCGCGCCGGCCATGAATTGCGCCGCCGCGACATTCTGTTCAGCATCGGCTTCACCTCGGCGCTGGTGCGCGCGCAGCACACGCTCGACCTCATTTTCGACGAACTCGGGCAATCCAACGTGCCGATCGTGCGCGAACGCGCGCTGAACGAGCGGCATTACGGCGATCTCTCCGGCCTCAACAAGGACGAGGCGCGCGACAAATGGGGCGAGGAGCAGGTGCGGCTGTGGCGGCGTTCCTACGACGTGGCGCCGCCCGGCGGCGAAAGCCTCAAGGACACGGTGGCGCGCGTCGTGCCGTTTTATTGCCAGCGCATTTTGCCGCCGGTGCTGCGCGGCGAGCGCGTGCTGGTCGCGGCGCACGGCAATTCGCTGCGCGCGCTGGCCATGGTGCTCGACCAGATGACGCCGGAAAGCGTCATGACGCTCGAACTGGCGACCGGCGTGCCGGTGATCTACACGCTCAACGCGGACTCGACGGTGAAGTCGAAGGACGTGGTGGCCTAGGGACGCCGCTTCGCGCCGACGCGCTTTCGCGGTAAGCTCCAATCATGCTCGACCTGCCTCCTGGCGTCGCGTTGCGTCGCGGCTTCCTCGACGCCGACGCCCAGCAAAGCCTCGCGCGCGATGTCGCGGCGGTCATCGCCCGCGCGCCGCTCTACACCTCGACCATGCCGAAAACCGGCGCGCCGATGTCGGCGCGGATGACCAATTGCGGCGCGCTCGGCTGGCTCAGCGACAAGGACGGCGGCTATCGCTACGCGCCGCGCCATCCCGTCACCGGCGAGCCCTGGCCGGCGATGCCGGCGGCGCTGCTCGACGCCTGGGCGCGCCTCGCGGATTTTCCCGCGCCGCCGCAGGCCTGCCTCGTCAATGTCTATGACATGGCGGCGCGCATGGGGCTGCACCAGGACCGCGACGAAGCGGATTTTTCGGCGCCGGTGGTGTCACTGTCGCTCGGGGCCGACTGCCGCTTTCGCATCGGCGGCGCCAGGCGCGGCGGCGCGACGATGTCGCTGGTGCTGTCGTCCGGCGACGCGCTGGTGCTGGGCGGGGAGGCGCGGCTGTGCTTTCACGGCGTCGACCGCATATTGCCGACGCTGACCGCGCCCAGCCTGCCGGCGGGCGCGGCGCGCATAAACCTGACGCTGCGCCGGGTGACGTAGGCCGCTCAATTATAGGAGCGGATGAGATTGCCGATGAGCAGGTTCCAGCCGTCGATCAATATGAAGAACAGAATTTTGACGGGCAGCGAAATGGTCGTCGGCGGCAGCATCATCATGCCCATGGTCATCGTCATGATCGCGACGATCATGTCGATGACGAGGAACGGCAGGACCACGAGGAAGCCGATTTCGAAGCCGCGCCGCAGTTCGGAAATCATGAACGCCGGCACCAGGATTTGCAGGCCCGGGTCCTTTTGCGCGGCGGCGGAGAGCTGTTGCTTGCTCAAATCCTCGAACAGGCGAATGTCCTTCTCGCGCACATGGGCGACCATGAAATCGCGGAACGGACGCGATATCTTGTCGAAAGCCTCGCCTTCCGAGATTTTGTTTTCGCTGAGCGGCCTGAGGCCGGTCTCCCACGCCTGATTGAAGGTCGGCGTCATCACGTAAAAGGTCATGAACAGCGCGAGGCTGATCAGCACCAGATTGGCCGGCGTGCTCTGCAATCCGAGTCCCGAGCGCAGGAACGACAGGGCGATGGCGAAGCGCGTGAAGCTCGTGACCATGATGAGCAGGCCGGGCGCGATCGACAGCACCGTCAGGATCGAGACGAGCTGAATCATCTTGCCGGTGGCCGAAGCGCCGCCGGCCGGCAACAGCGCGTTGAGATCGAACCCTTGCGCGCGCGCGACCGAGGGGATCGCGACGAGCAAGGCGATTGCGAGAACGCGCTTCATTGAACCACCATGGTTTCGATTATGAGTTCGTGAACATGCCCCTCGGAGCGGATCGCGACGCGCTCGCTCAAATCTTCCTGAACGCGGCGCAGGCCCTCCGCGCCCTCCAGCGACGCCATGGTCTGAGTGCGAAGATAGGCGAGCGTGTCCGCCGTGATCTTCGCGAACATCTCGTCGGGATGCGGCGTCGCCGCCGAATCATAGAGGACGGCGCATTGCATGCGTATCCAGCTCTTTTGCGAGCCGGAGAGATTGGTCACGATCGGCGTGAGCGACTTCAACACCAGCACTGGCGCCGGCGCCGGCTTTGGCGCGCCGCCGTGCTCGTCGCCGTGGCCGGATTCGCCATGCGCGGATTCGCCGTGGCCGGACTCCGCGGGAGCCGCTTCGCCATGCTCGGAGCCGCCGTGTCCCGCGGCGGCGGCGGCTTCGGCGACGGCCTTGGGCGGCGGCGCGTCGCCGACCAGCTTCATGCCGAGGAACGCGCCGCCGCCCGCCGCGAGCAGCGTCGCGATGGCCAGCGGAATGATGGTTTCCGTCATCGCCGATTTCTGCTTGCCGTGCGCGTCGGCGGCGACTGGAGTCGAGGCCATGGCGATCGCTCCTTGGTTAAAATGGCGCGGCGATGTCGTAGAGCTGCTGGCCGAGCCCGGGTTGCTGCACCTCGGTCAGACGGCCGCGACCGCCATAGGAGATGCGCGCTTCGGCGATCTTGTCGTAGGAGATGGTGTTGTCCTTCGAGATGTCGCGGGGGCGGGCGATGCCGGCGACGGTCAATTCGCGCAGCTCGAAATTCACTCTGATTTCCTGTGTTCCCCGCAACACCAGATTGCCGTTCGGCAAGACGGCGGCGACGATCGCCGCGACGGCCAGATGAATCTGCTCGGATCGATTGATCGATCCCTGGCCGTTGGTGTTCGAGCTGGATTGAAGATCGTTGTTGATGGAGCCCGACCATTTGTGTTCGCCGATCGCCGGGGTGCCGGTTCCCGGAACGAAGTCGAACAGAAACGACCAGACGGTCTTCACCTCGGATTGACGCGAGCGATCCGTCGAGTTGCCGATGATCGCCTTGTCGTCCATCGCAATGTTGATGGTCACGACATCGCCGACCGACATGGCGCGCAAGTCGCGATAGAGGCTGAGGCGGTTTTCGTCGAGCGCCATTCCCGGCCCGAGGTTGGCGACGCGCGCCCGCGTGACCGGCAAATCCGCGTCGAGCGAGGCCAGCCCGCTGCCAACCGCCGACATGTGCGGTTCGCGGCCGACATCTTTCGGATCGATCGCGCAGCCGGACAGCGCCAGGAGACACATGAGCATTCCGCTAAATCGTCTCACAGCTTTTTGGCGCCAGGTTTCATGGAGGAAAAAATAGCGATTTTCTTGGCGAGCAACGCGGCGTGGAAGGAGTCCATCTCGCTCAAGATCGCGCTGGAGTTTTTTGGCTTCAGGCGCAGCAGCAGGGCCGCCGCCGAATCCTCGTCGAGGTTGGTCAGTTGCGTCGCGGCGGCCTCCGGCTTCATTTTCGAATAGACATTGACCAGGGCTTCGTCGGATTTTTTTATGAAGTCGTCGTAGCGGTCGACGAGCTCCTGCAACTCCGCGCGCTTGGCTTCGAGCTCCGTCAATCGTTTCTGCAATTGCTGATTGAGTTCGCCGAGCTGCTTTTGCTGCGCGGCGAGGCGCGCCGCCGCGGTGACATTGGCGATATTGGCGCAATATTGTTGATTGTCGTCGCTGGGCTGAGACGACGCGGATTTGGATCGCCCCGGCGCGTCCAGTTTCGCTTCGGCGGGCGCGGCGCCAGCGCGAGAGAACATCGGCGCGGCGGCGCACAGGATCGCCAGCGCGAAGAGCGGCGGCGCGATTCGCCAGCAAGATTTTCGCGAGAGCCGCGCCATCGCAGGATCGTTCGTCCTTCGTTCAGAGTTCGCGCTCATCGCGGCGCTCAAATTGGCGCGGCGAGCTTGCACGTGGCTGACGGTCGCCGGCGAGCCTCATCGCTGCGGCACGTTGCTGATATTCGCGGCGATTTCCGAAAAGGCGTTTTCGCTTGGCGGATCTCCAGGCGCTTGGCGCAAGGAGTCGTAAATGAGCGGCGCGAGAGCGACGGCTTGATCGAGCTGCGCGTCGGTTCCCGACTGATAGCCGCCCAGCATGCGAAGATCGCGGGTGTCCTCGTAGCGCGACAGCAGTCCGCGCAGCCGCTGCACGAGTTCGCGCTGCTCGGGCGTCCAGACGCGATCGGCGAGTTGCGAAATTGATTTCAGGACATTGATGGCGGGATATCGGCCCTGTTCGGCGATCTCGCGATCGAGCACGATATGGCCGTCGAGCGTGCCGCGGATGCAATCGGCGATTGGATCATTGTGATTGTCGCCGTCGACCAGCACGGAAAAAATGGCGGTGATGCCGCCATTGCGATCGAGCCCGGGGCCGGCGCGCTCCAGCAGGCGCGGCAGATCGGCGAAGACGCTCGGCGTGTAGCCATGCGCGACGGGCGGCTCGCCGGCCGCCAGCGCCACCTCGCGCGCGGCGTGCGCGTAGCGCGTGACGGAATCGAC
Organism: uncultured Alphaproteobacteria bacterium; assembly: GCA_963699455.1. Lineage (GTDB taxonomy): Bacteria > Pseudomonadota > Alphaproteobacteria > Rhizobiales > Beijerinckiaceae > Methylocystis. The sequence goes on from CAVOTY010000009.1 coordinate 162,545, forward strand.
GATGAGCAGCACCGAGGCGCCGCGATCCCGAAAATATTCCGCGACGGTCATCGCCGTCAGCGGCGCGAGGCGGCGCATCATCGGGCTTTCGTCTCCGGTCGCGACGATGGTGACGCTGCGCTCGGCGCTGGAATTGGCCATTTCGTCGAGGAAATCGCGCACCTCGCGCCCGCGCTCGCCAACCAGGCATATGACCGCGAGGTCGAAGCCGGGCGAGCGCGCGACCATCGACAGCAAGGTCGATTTGCCGACGCCGGAGCCGGCGAAGATGCCCAGCCGCTGTCCGGCGCAGATCGGCGTGAAGCAATCGACGACGCGCACGCCGGTGCGCACGGGGTCCTCGACCCGAGCGCGGTTCAGCGCGTTGGGCGGCGCGTTGTTGACGGAGTAATAGCGATCGCCGTGTTTCAGCTCGCCCCTGTCGTCGACGGGACGGCCGAAAGCGTCGAGAACGCGGCCAATCCATTCCTCGTCGGGGGCGATTTCAATCGGGCCGGCGCATTGAACCGCCGCCCCGAGCCCGACGACGGCGTTGTTGTCGAAGGATTTCACCAGGGCGCGATCCCTGCCGACGCGAATGACCTGAGCAAGACTGGGCGCGGCCCCGCCAAGAATCTCGACGCGATCGCCGATCTTGACGAACTCCGACAGACCCTCGACGACGTAATGCGAGGAGAGCACCTCGGTCACCGCGCCGAAGACGCGGATTTTGGTCCGCATGCGCGTGAAATCGTCGACGAGACTCAGCAAATTCCCGCAGTAGGACATTCAGGTCTCTTGGAACGAGGTCGCTTGGAACGAGGATGATCGCGGCGGCGGGCGCCTAGCTGGCGCCGCCGATGGTGCGAACCGCGTTGCGCTGCGACGAGTCCAGCATATCGTTGACGGCGTTGACATCGTCGAAGGCGCGCGACGTCATGATCAGCTTGGTCATCTCCAATATCGGATTCACATTGGCGCCTTCCAAAAACCCTTGAGCGACGCCATTGCGGGCGAAGTCGAGCACCGGCGTCGCGGGCTTGGAGGGGATGACGCTGGAATTTTCGGCCCGGGTCAGCACGGCGTCGGAGTCGATCGCGAACAGGCCCAGGGCGCCGTATTGGCGCGTTCCCTGGTTGATGGTGCCGTCGCCGAAAATCGTCGGCGGCCCTCCGGCGGGATCGAGAACGATCGGCGAGCCGCCGGCGTCTAGAACCGGAAAGCCGAGGACCGTCTGCAAATCGCCGGTTTCGGACATTTGCATTCTGCCGTCGCGCGTATAGGCGACGCCGGACGGCGTCTGGATCGACAGCCAGCCTTCTCCGGAAATCGCGACGTCGAGCGGATTGCTGGTCTTCGAGACGTCGCCTTGCGCGCGCGAGATGAAGTCGCCGCTGGCGGAGGGAAAAGCCGTCGGCGTCGTCCCGGCCTTCGACATCACGGCTTCGAAATTGAGTCCGCTGGCGCGATAGCCGGCCGTTCCGGCGTTGGCGATATTTTGCGCGATCACGGTCATGCGCTGGTCGAGCGAGATGGCCGACGCGAGCGAGACATAAAAGGACGATTGCATGATCCCCTATCCTCATGGCGTCATTACATGACGCCAATCCTAGGTGGCGTGGCTTGCGCGAGGTTCGCTGGAACGCGAGACCTCAGCAACGGCGCAGCAGGACGAGCTTGCCCTCGACGGGCTTGTTGGCCTCCCAGCGCAGCGTCGTCGAAACGCTCGCCGCGACGCTGAAGTTTTCCCTCGCCAAGGTTTCGATGTAGGCGGGGGCGTGGGCGAAACGCCCGCAGTGGCGCAGCCGGTAGCTCGCGCAATCGTCGGTCTCGTGGCTGAAGGCCAGCACGCCGTCGGGCGAGAGACGCGCCGCCGCCGCCGCGAACAGCGGCGCGAGATCGCCGAAATAAATGGTTACATCCAGCGCGACGATGAGGTCGAAGCTTTCGTCGCAATGCGAGAGATAGTCGACGGCCTCGCGCTCGACGAGGCGGTCGTAACATTTGCGCTGGCGCGCCTTTTCCAGCATGCCGCGTGAAATGTCGACGCCGGTCAGCGTCCCTCGAAAGGAGGCGAGATTGCGCGCGGCGAGACCGGTGCCGCATCCAAGATCGAGGATGCGCGCGAAATTGCGCCGCGCGCGCAGCAGCAGCGCGTGCATTTCCTCGGGAACGTGATAGCCGAGCACCTCGACCAGATGCTTGTCGAACTGCTCGGCGTATTTGTCGAAACAGGCCGTCAGATATTGGTCGGGGGCCCGCTCGCGCGGCTCGTCCATCAAGGCGTCGAGATGGAAGCCGATGACGGGATCGCCGGGCGCGAGGCGCAAGAGCGCGCGGCCGAGCCTGATCGCCGCGTCGGTTTTGTCGAAGCCGCCGAGCGCCTGGAAGGCGACGCGGCCGACGGTCAGCAAATCCTCGGCGTGCGCGCCCGCGGTCCGCGCGTATTCAGCCAACGCCTGTTCGGCGGAACCGCCGAGCGCCGCCTCGATCAGCCGGGCGCGGGCCAGCCGCTTGAGAATCGACGCATCGCCGGGACAAAGCCGCGCGGCGGAGGCGAAAGCCGCGCTGGAGCGCGCGAATTCGCCGAGCAGATAGAGCGCCTGGCCAAGGCAGGCGTAAACGGGTCCGGTGCCGCCGCCGTGCTCGACGGCTTGCGCGAGCAGCATGGCGCCGGCCGCGTGGTCTCGCCGCTCGACGTAAATCAGCCCAAGCCCAACCGCGGCCTCCGAGCACGTCGGTTCGAGTTGCAGCGCCTGGGCGTAGGCTTCCCGTGCGGCGTCCCGGTCGCCGGCCTCCGAGCTCAGATTGGCCGCGTTCAGCCAAACCTGAACCTGCGAGCAGTCGAGATAAAGCGAGTCGAGAAAACACTGCATCGCTTCGGCGCGCTTGCCGAGTTGCCGTTGGATGCAGCCGAATTCGGCCAGCACGACGGGATCGTCGGCCGCCGCCGAGACGGCCAGCCCGAGCATTTGAGCGGCTTCCTCGATTCTGCCCTCGCGCCAAAACTCCAGGCCGCTGCGACGCAGCGCGGTCGTCAGCGTGGCGCCCTGATCGAGAGCGAGCGCGAAGCGCGGGCATTTTTCCTTGATCGCGGCCAGCGAGTCCGCGCTCGAAAATGGCGCTGTGTATTGCAAGCTCATGCGGAGCTCCCGTTTGTTCCTGTCGAAAGCCGCACGCTAAAGGGTCTGTCTGACGCGAGTCTGTCTTGGCGCGGGGTCGGCGCAACGGGCCGCAAGGACGGGGAGTTCGCGCGGCGTGGGCCGTTTTCGGCGTGATATCGGAAGATTAATGGCTCGCGCCGGACGCCGCGACGACTTCCGGCGATGGCGCCGCGTTCCTCGACAGCAAGACCGCCGCGCGCGCCTCGTCCAGCGTTTGCTCCAACGCGGCGATGTCGGCTTTCGTCACGCTGGCCGGATCGAGATTGGCGCGTCGCTCGATATCGGCGGACATGTCGACCACGCGGCTCGCGCCAATGTTGAGGCTCATCGATCTCAGCGCGTGCGCGGCGCGTCCGACCGCCGCGATGTCGCCGGCGTCGAAGGCGCCCGTCATTTGCGCGATGGTTTTCGGCGCGTGGTCGAGATAGAGGCCGAACACGCGGCGCGAGAAGTCGCCGGTTCCCGCGCCGTCGAGGGCGTGGAGCTGACGCACGACGCTGGCGTCGAGGATTGGCGGAACGTCCGGGGCTTCCCGCGCCGGCGCGATCTCTATCGACGGCGCGGCGCCATTGGCCTCGCCGAGCGGCCCTTCGGGCGCGAACGCGCCGAGGCGGGCGGCGAGCTCGCGCACCGAAAACGGCTTGTGCAGAACCGCGTCCATGCCGGCCTCGCGCCAGGCGTCGGCGGCCCCCCCGATGACATGAGCGGTGACGGCGACGATGGGCGTGCGCCGGCGCCCGCTCGAAGCCTCGGCGGCGCGAATGCGGCGTGTCGCCTCCAGCCCGTCGATTTCCGGCATGCTGACATCCATCAGCACGACGTCGAAGTCGCTCGTTGTCACCGCGGCGATGGCTTCGCGGCCATTTTCGACCGTCGCCGCGCCAATGTCGAGCCGGCTCAGCGCCTCGATGGCGACCTCGCGATTGATGGCGGCGTCGTCCGCGACCAGCACGCGCAGCCCCGGGTATTTCGGCAGGTCTTCCGCGACGGCGGTCGACGCGAAAATCGCCGTGCTCAACGGCGCGCCCGCCGTGATCGCCGCCAGTAGGCCCTGGATTTCCGAGCGCGCCAGCGGCCGGGCGATAATGGCGTCGGCGCGGCCTTGCTGCGTCGTCAGGCGGGCCGAGGGATCGCCAAGCGTCGCGAGGCACAGCACGCGCGCGCCGTCGTCCCGCCGCGGCTCCGCGAGCCGGTCCGGGTCGGCGACGACCACCGCGGCGCCCGCGGCCCAAGCATTCGCGGGCGTTTCGACCCGGTAGCCCGAAGCCGTGAGATATCCGCCGAGGGCGACGCGCGTCGCGTCGCCGGCGACGGCGACGATCGCGGTGGGCGGGGCGCCGATCGCCACGCGCGGCCAGGGCTCGGCGGGAACGCATGCGCCCGTCGGAATTGAAAAGGCGAAGGTCGAGCCCTGGCCGAAAACGCTTTCCACGCTGAGTTCGCCGCCCATGGCCTCGATGAGGCGCTTGCTGATGGCGAGGCCCAGTCCGGTGCCGCCGAAGCGGCGCGTCGTCGACTGGTCCGCCTGGGTGAAGGCGCCGAAGATATCGGCGAGCTTGTCGCTGGGGATGCCGATGCCGGTGTCGGTGACGGAGAAGCGGATGCGCGCGGCGTCGCGCGGATCGGGCCGCGCGTCGAGCACGACGGAGCCGCTCTGCGTGAACTTCAGCGCGTTGTTGACGAGGTTGGAGATGACCTGATTGATCCGCACGGGATCGCCGGTGAAGCCGCGCGGCGTCTCCGGCGCGATATAGGACGCGAGATCGAGCCCTTTTTCGCGCGCCCGCTCGCCAAACAGGCTGGTCACATCCTCGGCGAGCACGGCGGGATCGACGTCGAGCCGCTCCAGTTCGAGCTTGCCGGACTCTATCTTGGAAAAATCGAGAATGTCGTTGATGATCGCCAGCAGGCTTTTCCCGGACTTCGAGATGACCTCGGCGTAACGGCGCTGGCGGCGCGGAATGTCCGCCGCCGCGAGCAATTCGGCCATGACCAGCACGCCGTTCATCGGCGTGCGGATTTCGTGGCTCATCGTCGCCAGGAATTCGGATTTCGCCGCGTTGGCGGATTCGGCCGCGTCCTTGGCGAGCCGATAATCCTCGGTGCGGTCCTTCACCTCGCGTTCGAGATTGCGCCGATGCGATTCCAGACTGGAATCGCGCGCCCGGATTTCCTCGACCATCGTGTTGAAGCCGTCGATCAGCAGTCCGACCTCGTCGTTGCTGCTGATCGCGACGCGCGCGTTGTAATCATGGCCGTGGCGGATTCCGGCGATGGTCTGGCTCAATTCGCGCAGCGGCCGAGTCAGGCCGCGTTGCAGCCGTCCGGCGACGATGAGGCCGATCGACAAGGCGACCAGGGCGCCGATCATCGTCCCGCGTAGCGACGACCATAATTGCGCGGCAAGGTCGCTGGTGTCCGCGACGAGGATGAAGCGGCCGACGTTGACGCCGCCGTTGACGATGGGAACATCGACCTCGATGGTGCGCGTGGAGGCGAGTTCGAGCGGCGAAATCTCCACGCGCTGTTCAGCGCTCAGGCGAATATCGGCGGCGAGCCGCGTCGCCGCGCCCAGCACCGCCAGCATTTGACCCGGCGCGACGTCGATCCGCGCGTAATTCAAATCGGGAATGTGGGCGATGGCCTTCATCGATTGATAGGCGGCGCCGGAGTCGCGCGCCGCCGTGGCGCTGGCGGCGGCCGAGGCGAACACCTGCGCGGAGCCGAGCAGCGCGCGCGTTTTCGTCCGCGCGTATTGCGCCATCTCCAGCCAAATCGACACGGCGCTCATCAATAGGGCCGCGCTGCCCACCGCGATCATGACGAGCAGCGCCAGCTTCGTGGCGATCGAGGTTCGCCGGGCCTCGCGCGCGCGGTTCGGCGATTTTGCGTCAGGTTTCATGAGGCGAAACCGCGGCAAAGGGATGAAAGGGACGTTTCATTGCTTTTTCCGCGGCTCTTTATCACTGCGTTAAATAGGGGACGCCGGGATTCAAACCGTTCGGCACGGGCACTGTCGTGGCGCCGTAGTTGGAGTTCAGCACCAGCGTCGGACCGGCCTGCAACGCAATGCGCCTCGCGACAATGATCGTGAAGGCGGATTGCTGGCCGACAGGACTGTTTGCGTCGACCAGCAATCTGCCTTGCGGCAGATAGATCGTTCCGAGCAACACCGAAGCGTTGTCGCTGGAAATTTGATGCAGTTGATTCACCGTCACCGTGCGATCCTCGAAAAACAAAAGCCCCGCCATTGGTCCGTTGGTCGGCGCCGTCATATTGATGTTGCTGGCGGCGGCGAAGGAAATCGTCGCGCCGGCTCCGGTGAAATATACGCCCGCGCCCTGTCCGTTCAGCGTCGACCCCTGATCGACCTTTAGCTGGCCGGCCTGCATGACATAAACGCCGGTGGTAAGCGTGACGATCGCCCCGCCGGTAACATAGAGGCCACCGCAATAGGTCCCCGGCAACAACGCCACCGTGCCGACGCCGATCACCAGATTCGTGTAGTCGCAGGCGCCGACCGGCGGCGGCGCGCGTGACGCCAAGGGGTCCGGAATCGGCGGACAATCCTGAACCGGCGTCGGAGAAAAATTGGCCCGGGGTCCAAAATACCCGCCCGAGGAACAAATTGATCCGGCCGTCAGCTGCGAGGCGTTCGCCGCGGTTATGCCAATCGGGTCGGGCGAATTCGATTGCACGGCGCATGATTGGGCCGTCATTTTAGCGTTCGCCTGGAGCCATAATGTCGCGATGCCAAGCACCGACGGATCAAGGGCGAGCGCGCAAACCGGAATACCCATCGCGCTGGCCGTCGCTTGCGCGCTGATCGTGGTGGGGGTCTTGAAAAATGTCGCGGCGTAGTCCGCGCTGATCGACACTTGCACGGACGAGTTGTTATTCAAGAGAGTGACATTAACAACGACATTGCTGACTTGCGAGCTGAGCGAAGACAGCGTTGCGTTGGCATAGGTCTGGGCCATGTTGACGACCACGCCGCCCGAACCCACCTGCGCGAGATGCAGCTCCCCCGCCGCGCTGAGCGCACCGGCGTCCGCCGCGTTTTGCAACACGGTCCGTTGCCGGATCATCGACGTATAGTCCAGCACGAGACCGCAGATGCCCATCATTGGCAACAGCGCCAGGGAAAACAGAATCGCGACGCCGCCGCGCCGGTCGCCCCTCAACACGCCAACCAGATTGAGCAAGCGGAGCTTCATCGCGCGGCTCGGGAACTTGTGCAAGAGCTCATGCCGACAACGAGAGCGGGGCGGGTCGAACCGCTTCGATCACGCGTCGCGCCGGGAGAATGATCTCGACCCGCGCGCCGTCCCCGTCGCGTTTCGTTTGCGTCAACTTGCCGTCGTGCAACTCGGCGATGCGGACCGCGAAGGGGATGCCCATGCCGAGCCCGAGGCGAACATTGTCGAGCGATGTCGTCGCCGCGCCGTCGAGGCGCCGAGGGTCCGGCGCGCCGGGACCCTTGGCGGCGATCGACAAGATCGCCGCCGCCTCGGCCGAACGCTCGACCGCGAATGTGACCGAGCCGACGCCCGGCTTGCCGAGCGCGCTTTCCAGCAGGCGGCTCAACGCCCGCGTCAGCCAGTGGCGGTCGCACAGCAGGTAGAAATCCCGCGCGGGCTTTCGCACATCGAGGGCGATGCCCTCGTGCAAGGCGTTGGGCGAAACGCCGGCCAGCGCCGCGTCGACGATGGCGCCGACCGAATGCTCGTCGTGCGTCAGCTGCGCGTCGCCCGAGCTGAGCTGCGCGTATTGGATCAAATCCATGAAATCGTCTTGCCACTGACGCGCGGCGAGCCCGATCTGCTCGGCGTATTCGACGTAGCTCTTGATCGCGATCGGTCCGTCGATCTCTTGCTTTATGCAGTCGCTGAAGCCGATGATCGCGCCGATTGGCGTGCGCGCCTCCAGCCGCAGCAGCGACAGCAGATTGTTGGTGAGCTGCGACAGCTCCTCGGCGCGCTGATGCTGGCGCAGCAACTCCGCTTCCATCCGCGTGGTCCGCAGAACATAGCGCAACGCGTAGCTGAGCATCCGCCAGTTGATCGGCTTGGTGATGAACGAGCTGGCGCCCAGCGTGAAGGCGCGATCGATCGACTTGATGTCCTCCCGGCCGGTGAGCATCACGACCGGCAAATGCTTGAAGCGGTCGTCGGCGCGCAGTTTCTCCAACAGCGCGAAGCCGTCGAGCACCGGCATTTCAATATCGAGGAGCACGATGTCGAAGGACTCGCGGTTCAGCAAATCCCAGGCTTCCGCGCCATTGGCGGCGGACTCCACCGACGCGACGGGCGTCGCGAGATGAACCTTGGCGAATTCGGCAAGAATTAAATCATCGTCGACAAAAAGTATACGTGTACTTTCGTCAAGAACAAATGTCCACTGGCTCATCGCATTTGTCTCGTGGCGGCGCGCTGGATTCGATATTTATACATTGCATCATTACAACTTAAAATGCTGTTAGTCGCCAGTATGACTTTAATTTGTATCTTATTAACATATATGTTGCGCGCGATGTTTGCAATCAAAGCATTGTAGACACATATTTACGTTTGTAGACGTATGCATTAGGTAGAAATCGGCAATTATGCATGTGGATGATTTTCATATGCCGGTAATTGCCGATAAAGATATTGAGCTCCATTGTTACGGGGTGGCGGGGTGGATTGGAACGGCGGCTATGATCAGGAATTATTTGACAAGGGCGGGCTGGCCGCGGTTCGGCGCGGCCTCCAGAACCCGGCGCGCCTTCGTCGTCCTGGCGGCCGGCCTCGCCTCCGCCGCCGCGATTTCATGCTTCGTTCGCGTCATGGTTTTCGCGGAGTCCAGGGCCGGCGAGCGCGCGGCGTATCTGGACAGCGCGCTTCTCTGCATCGCGGCGCTCGCTTTTTTGACCCTGCGCGGCGCGGCCGTCGAGAACGGCAAGCGCGCGGGCCTGGCGTCGCCCGTCGACACCCCACTACCCGGCCGTGATGATTTCCACGAGCGGCTTTCCCAAATCGTCGCCGACGCTGGCCACGCCGCCGCGGCGTGCGTTGAAATCGACGGATTGAACAAGGCCGTGTCGGGGCTTGGCGACGATGGCAGAGCCATGCTCGCCCGCGCCGTGACGCGACGCATCGCGCGAAGCGCGCGCGAAAAGGATTTTTTGGCGCGGCTCGACGCCGAGAAATTCGCGTTCATCATCCCCGGCGCCTCGACGCCAGAATCATTGCGGCTCATCGGCGACCGCATCGTCAACGCCTTGAACGCCCCTTATCGTATCGACGGCCGCGAAATCAGCGTCGCCACCAGCGTGGGCGTCGCGCCGTTCGACGCGCGATCCGGCGACGCCGGCGTCATCATGCGACGGGCCGAAACCGCGCTTGATCGGGCGCGGACCGGCGGCGCGCGCGTCCATGTCGATGACGCCAATAGCGCCAACAAACCGCGCGAAAAATCCGCGCTGGAGCGCGATCTAGGCGACGCCATCGAAAACAACGGATTAAACCTTGTCTATCAGCCCATCGTCGATCGCAACGGCGAAGCCATGCTTGGCGTCGAGGCTCTGTGTCGTTGGCCTCATCCGGTTCACGGCGATATCTCGCCGGCGCGATTCATCCCACTCGCGGAAGACACGGGACTGATCATCCCGCTCGGAGAATGGGCGCTACGCCAGGCCTGCCGCGATGCGCTGGATTGGCCGGGACTTCGCATCGCCGTTAATGTTTCCGCGCATCAATTCCGGCGGGACGGCTTCGTCGATCTCGTGCGGCGCGTTCTCGCGGAAACCGGACTCGATTCGACGCGGCTCGAACTCGAACTCACCGAAAGCGTGTTGATGAGCGATCTCGAGGACGCCAAGGCGCGAATGCAGGCATTGCAAGGTCTCGGCGTGCGCTTCGCGCTCGATGACTTCGGCACGGGGTATTCGAGCCTGAGCTATTTGCTGTCATTGCCGTTCGACAAGCTGAAGATCGACCGCAGCTTCGTGTTGAAGATCGAGGCCGGGTCCAGCGGCGCCGCGATTGTTCATTCCATAATTAGCCTTGGCCGCGCATTGGGAATGCACGTCACCGCCGAGGGCATCGAAACCGACGAACAGCACCAGTTCCTGCGCGTCGCCGGCGTGCATTCGTTCCAGGGCTATCACTTCGGGCGACCCGTCGAGGCGAGCGCCATCGCCGCGCGGCTCGCCGCGTCGCGGGCCTCGGCCGCCCTGTCCGGCTGATCGTCAGCGCGGACCGGAATGAGTCAGCTTTTCGACCATGTCGAGCCATTCGGCTTCGTCGACGACCCGCACGCCGTGCTTTCGCGCTTCTTCCAGCTTCGACCCGGCGCCTGGACCCGCGACGACGAGGTCCGTCTTTTTTGATACGGAGCCGGAGACCTTGGCCCCCAGCCGCTCCGCGATCGCCCGCGCCTCGCCACGCGTCATCCGCTCGAGATTGCCGGTGAACACGATCGTCTTTCCCGAGACCGGCGTGTCGGATCGCGCCGACGCGACGGGGATGAGCTCGACGAGCTCGGTCAGCCTGTCGATCTCCGCGACATTGTGCGGCTCTTGAAAAAAATCGATGAGCGAGTCGGCGACCGTCGGCCCCTCGATGCTCGCGAGTTTGAGATAGTCCTCGCCCGGCTCCTGCGACGCGGCCTCCAGCATGGATTGCCGGAAATGGCTCCATGTGTGATAGCGCGCGTCCAATTGCGCGCGCGCGGGACGCGACAGGATTTTCGCGGGCAAGTCGATATCGGAGGGCTTGACGCCGGCGGCGAGGTCGTCGGCCTTTAGCCGGTCGATTATCGCGCGCCGCCGCTTTTCCCCAATTTCCGGAACCGTCATCAACTCGCGATATTTTGGCCCGGGACGCTGACGCGCCGCGCGGTCCGCGGCGCGACGCAGATCGCCAAGATCTGGATATTCGCGCGCGATGGACAGCGCGTTGGTCTCGCCGACATGCCTGATCCCGAGCGCGTAAATGAAACGATTAATGGGCACGCGCCGGCGCGCGGCGATGGCGTTGAACAGGTTTTTCGCGGAAGTCTCGCCAAACCCCTCCCGGTTTTTAAGTTTCGTCAGGCTCTCGGCGTCGCGCGCTTGAAGCGTGAAAATGTCGCTGGCCGTCTTGATGAGACCCTGTTCGTAAAAATATTCGATCTGTTTGTCGCCAAGCCCTTCCATGTCCATCGCGTCGCGCGAGGCGAAATGCCTGAGCCGCTCGACCGCCTGGGCCGGGCACACCAGCGAGCCGGTGCAGCGGCGCGCGACATCGGCCTCGCCGGTGCGTTCGTCTATCTCGCGCAGCGCCGCCGATCCGCAGCGCGGGCAGACGTGGGGAAATTTGTAGGGCTTCGCGCCGTCTGGCCGCTTTTCCTTGATAACCTCGACGATCTGCGGAATGACGTCGCCGGCGCGCTGCACGACCACCGCATCGCCAATACGAATGTCCTTGCGGGCGATTTCGTCCTCATTGTGCAGCGTCGCGTTGGACACCACGACGCCGCCGACCGTCACCGGCTCCAGCCGCGCGACGGGGGTCAGCACGCCGGTCCGGCCGACTTGAATTTCTATGTCGCGCAGGATCGTCGTCGCGCGCTCGGCGGGAAATTTATGCGCCACCGCCCAGCGCGGCGCGCGCGAGACAAACCCGAGCCGCGCTTGCAAGCCGACGTCGTCGACCTTGTAGACGACGCCGTCGATGTCGTAACCAAGCGTCGCCCGCATGGATTCGATTTCGCGGTAATGCGCCAGCATGTCCTCGGCGCTCGCGCACAGGCGCGTGAGCGGATTGACCGGCAGGCCGAAGCGCGCGAACGCCGCGATGACGCCCATTTGCGTTGGCGCGGGAAGCTTGCTGACCTCGCCCCAGGCATAGGCGAAGAAGCGCAGCGGCCGCCCGGCGGTCACGCTGGAATCCAGTTGCCGCAACGAGCCAGCGGCGGCGTTGCGCGGATTGGCGAAGATCGGCTTCTTGGCGCGCGCCTGGCGCTCGTTGAGCGCGGCGAAATCGGCGTGCGCCATGTAGACCTCGCCGCGCGCCTCCAGCACATCGGGCGGATCGCCGTCGAGCTCGCGCGGAATCTCGCCGATCGTGCGAATATTGGCGGTGACGTCCTCGCCCTCGAAACCATCGCCGCGCGTCGCCGCGCCGACCAGACGGCCTTTTTCGAAGCGCAGCGAACAGGAAAGCCCGTCGATCTTCGGCTCCGCCGTGAAGGCGAGCGGCGCTTGGTCGGAGAGCCCCAGGAAGCGCCTGACGCGCGCCACGAAATCGTGGACCTCCTCGTCGGAAAACACGTTGCCTAGCGAGAGCATGGGCACGGCGTGCCGAACCTTGGCGAATTTTTCCGCCGGCGGGGCGCCGACCTTGCCGCTGAGCGATCGCGCGGTGGCGAGCCGCGGAAACCGCGCCTCCAGCGCTTCGTAGCGGCGGCGCAGTTCGTCGTAGTCGGCGTCGGAAATGGTCGGCGCGTCGTCCTGATAATAGCGGCGGTCGTGCTCGGCGATCTCCTCGCCAAGCCTTGCGTGTTCGGCGCGGGCCTCGAGAGCGGTCAGGGTCGCGACGGGTCGAGTGTTGGTCATCGCGCGCCGCGCCTCGCCAGTTCCGCCTAGGCCGAGGCCGCCTCGGGCGCCGCGCCGACCAGCCGACGCGCGTCCTGCGCGCTGATCGGGCGCCCGAAGGCGTAGCCCTGCGCGTAACCGCAGCCGAGCTGGTATAGCTCGATCGCGTCGGACTCGGTCTCCGCGCCCTCGGCGACGACATCCATGCCCAATTCCTGCGCCAGGGAAATGACCGAGCGGAGGATCGCCGTTCGCGACGACTTGCCCGTGTGTCTCACGAACGAGCGGTCGATCTTGATCGTATCAAAGGGAAAACGCTGGAGATAGGCCAGCGAGGAATAACCCCTGCCAAAATCGCCGAGCGACAGGCCGGCGCCGAGCTCCTTGACGCGCGCCAGCATTTGCGCGGCGAACTCCGGATTCTCCATGACGAGCAACTCCGTCAACTCCAGCTTCAAGCTGCCGGGAATGACCTCGTTGCGCATCAACACGCTCTTGACGTCGCGCAGCAGATCGTGCCGCAGCAATTGCCGCGACGACATGTTGACCGACGCGAATATCGGCGGATCGACGGCGAGCGCCCTCTGCCAGGCGGAAAGTTCGCGCGCCGTGCGCTCCAGCGCCAACAGCCCGAAATCGACGATCAGCCCGGTCTGTTCGGCGATCGGCATGAATTCGCTTGAGTCGAGGCGGCCGAGCTTTGGATGATCCCAGCGCAGCAGCGTCTCGAAGCCGGCGATGGTCCGATCCTCCAGCCGGACGATCGGCTGGAAGAACATCTTGACCTCGGAGCGCTCCAGCGCGCGGCGCAAATCCGCCTCCAGCGTCAGGCGGTCGGAACGCTGTCCGCGCAGCGCCGGGCGAAACAGCTCGATGCAGTTGCCGCCGGACCGCTTGGCGTGGCGCATGGCGATTTCGGCGTCCTCGATCATGTCCTGGGCGCCGGGGTGCATGCCGGGGTCGAACAAGGCGATGCCGATCGAGGCGAACAGGCTGACTTCGCGGTCGCTGAACCGAATGGGCGTCGCCAGGGCGCGACGCACCGCGTCGGCCATCGCGATGACCGGGTCGGGCCGGGTTTCCGAAACGAGGATGATCGCGAAGGTGTCGCCGGAAACGCGCGCCAGCGTGTCCCGCGGCTGCAACAAGCGGGTGAGCCTGTGGGCGATGGTCAGCAGAATGCTGTCGCCGGTCGCGACGCCGACCTGTTCGTTGATCTGCTTGAAGCGGTCGATATCGACGCACAGGACCGAGGGCCGCACCTCCTTTTCCGTGCGCGCGAATTCGAGCGCGCTCTCCAGGCGGTCGAAGAACAGCGCCCGATTGGGAAGACCGGTGAGATTGTCGTGCACGGAGTCGTGCAGCAGCCGCTCCTGGGCGTTGCGCTCCTCGGTCACGTCGGTGAGCGTGCCCACGACGCGGATCACCTCGCCGTCGGGACCCACCACGGGACGGGCGCGCAGGCGAAAACAGAGATAATGGCCGTCCGCGGCGCGCAGGCGGAATTCCTGATCGATGCGGCCGCGCCGCTGCTCCAGGATCGCGTCGAGACTGGCGCGGTAGCGGTCCTGCTCGAACGGGTGCAACAGATCGAGCCAGGAGGCGGCGGCGCCCTCGAGGCCGCCGCGATCCAGCCCCAACTGCGCCTCGGCCTCCGGGCTGACGAAAATATGGTCCGAGGGCACGTCCCAGTCGAACACGATCTCGCCGGCGCCGGTCATCGCCAGCGCCTTGCGCTCGATATCGGAGATCGCGCCCTGGGCGAGGCCGCCGCCCGCGAAGGCGTTTTGCATCACCGTGAAGCCGATCAGCATGACGATCAGCACGAGACCGCCGACCAGCGCGGGCGCGACAAGGTCGTTGGTCAGCCAGCCGAAGATGGTGAAGCCCGCCGCGCAGACCCACAGGACCAGCAGGAACCAGGTGGGGATCAGCATGATCGCCCGCTCGAACCCGTGCGAGGCGAGATAGAGGATCAGCACGAAGCCGACGACCGCCACCGTCCCGAGCGATATGCGGGCGACGCCGGCGGCGACCGGCGCGTCGAAGACCGAAAGACCCACGAGATCGGCTAAAATCAGCAGCCAAACCAAGGCGATATGCCAAGCGCGCACATGCCAGCGGTTGAGGTTGAGATAGGCGAACAGAAACACGACCAGGGTCGCCGAGAGCACGGTCTCCGCTCCGGCCCGCCAGATGCTGTTGGTGGATGGGTCGGCGCCGAATATTTTATCCCAAAAGCCAAAATCGATGCAGACATAGGCCAGCACCGCCCAGGCCAGCGCCGCCGCCGCCGGGAAAATCACCGCGCCCTTGACGACGAAAACGATGGTCAGGAACAGCGCCAGCAGGCCGGAAATGCCGATCACAATGCCCTTATAGAGCGTCAGGCTGGTGATCTTGTCCTTATAGGCGTCCGGCTCCCACAGGTAGAGTTGCGGCAGGCTGGACGTGCGCAATTCCGCGACATAGGTGATCGTCGTGCCGGGATCGAGGGTGAGGCGGAACACGTCGGCGTCGGAACTTTCCTCGCGTTCGGGCGGAAATCCCTGGCTCGCGGTGATGGTGGAGAGGCGCGCCGCGCCAAGATCGGGCCAGATCAGGCCTGAGTTCTGCAGGCGAAAATGCGGCGCGACGATCAATCGCTCGACTTGTTCGTCGGTGTCGTTGGTGAGCGCGAAAACGATCCAGCTCGGGTGGGTGCCCGGCTCCTTGGCCTCGACCTCGATACGGCGGGTGATGCCGTCGGAGCCCGGGGCGGTCGACACTTGAAGGCGATCCCCTTCCGCCGCGTGCTTTTCGACGGCGTTGGTGAGATCGATCGCCGCGGTGTCGTGCGGCACGCGAATGCTCTCCACCGCGCGAGCGGCGGGGACAAGGGCGAGGAGCAGCAGCAAGGCGAGCAGATATCTTTTGAAACCCACGAAGTCTCTTCTCGAGCACGAAGGGCCGCTCGCCAAACGCGGGCGAGCCACCTTGCGATGGAATCCGACGGCCCTCCATCCACGCCGGCTCTGGCGCGGGAGATGAGGGGCGACGCGAAAGCCGACGGCGCCAATGCCGGCGGCGCGAAGACTGGTAGAGATTTCGGCGTCGTCCCGCAAGCCGATTAGCGTCGAGCTTGTGTGGACGGTATGGTCCTTGCGTGGCGAATCCATGGTCTTCGCGCTCTTGCGGAGACTGGAGGGCGGCAATATACGCTGGCTGGCGACGGGTGGCGAGCGCCGCCGCCAGCGCGTGATATACAGTTTTATGATATTGGATTGAGCTTCGGCGGGGTTCGCCAGGCGGCGGTTGGACAGGAAGGAACCCGATGCGTAGCGCTCACGGCGGACCACGCCTGTTGTTGCGCCGGTTGCGCGAGATTAGCGCGGAGCCGGTGCACGCGCAGGCGCGGCTCGACAAGATCGTCATGCAGATCGCCGCCAACATGGTGGCCGAGGTCTGTTCCGTGTATGTCCTGCGCGCCGACGGGCAACTGGAGCTTTACGCCACGGAGGGCCTCAACCGCGAGGCCGTGCATCTGACGACCATGAAATCGGGCGAGGGCCTCGTCGGGCTCATCGCCTCGAGCGCCGAGCCCCTCGCGCTGTCCGAGGCCCACGAACATCCGGCGTTCTCCTACCATCCGGAGACCGGCGAGGAAGTCTATCACTCTTTTCTGGGCGTGCCGATCCTGCGCGGCGGCAACACGGTCGGCGTGCTCGTCGTGCAGAACAAGGTGCGACGCAGCTATTCCGAGGAGGAAGTCGAGGCGCTTCAAACCACGGCGATGCTGCTCGCCGAAATGATCGCCTCCGGCGAGTTGCAATCCATAGCCAAATCGGCCGAGCTTCTGGCCCTGAACGGCCCCTTGTCGCTGAAGGGCGCGGCGATCTGCGACGGCGTCGGACTCGGCCACGTGCTGCTGCACGAGCCCCGCGTCGTCGTCAAGAATCTGCTGGCCGAGGACGTGAAGTCCGAATTGGCGCGTCTCGACACGGCGACCGACGCGATGCGCAAGTCGATCGACGATCTGGTCGCCCATGGCGACCGCATGGGCGCCGGCGAGCATCGCGAGGTGCTCGAAACAGTGCGCATGGTGGCGAACGACCAGGGGTGGCTGCGCCGGCTGCGCGAGGCGGCGCTGACCGGGCTCACGGCCGAGGCCGCCGTCGAGCGCGTGCAGAATGACGTCCGCGCCCGAATGCAACGCCAGACCGACCCTTATCTGCGCGACAGGTTGCACGACCTCGACGATCTCGCCAACCGCCTGCTTCATCAACTCACCGGCCAAAGCTATGTCGCCGATCGCGACAGCGTGCCGGAGAACGCGATCATCGTGGCCCGCAACATGGGACCGGCGGCGCTGCTCGACTACGACCGGTCGAAGATTCGCGGTCTCATCCTGCAGGAGGGCGGCCCGACCAGCCATGTGGCGATCGTCGCGCGGGCGCTCGGCATCGCCACCGTCGGGCTCGTCGCCAATATCACCGATCTCGTAGAGCCCAACGACCCGGTGATCGTCGACGGCTCCACCGGAGACGTGCGGGTGCGCCCGCAGTCCGACGTGCGCGCCGCCTATGCGGAAAAGGCGCGGCTGCGGGCGCGGCGGCAGGAGCAATACGCGCGTCTGCGCGACGTGCCCCCCGTCACCAAGGACGGCCAGAAAATCGCCCTGCACATGAACGCCGGCCTGACCCTGGACACGCCTTTCGTGCAGGAGACCGGCGCCGCGTCGATCGGTCTGTTCCGCAGCGAACTGCAATTCATGCTGGCGCCGCGCTTCCCCCGCATGAAGGAGCAGTATCAGTTCTACAAATCCGTGCTCGACGCGGTGCCCGACAAGCCTGTCACCTTCCGCACGCTCGACATCGGTTCGGACAAGATTCTGCCTTACATGGCGAAGATCGAGGAAGAAAACCCGGCGCTCGGCTGGCGGGCTATCCGCATCGGCCTCGACCGGCCGGGCCTGCTGCGGATGCAATTGCGGGCGATGCTGAAGGCCGGAGCCGGCCGCGAACTGCGCATCATGTTTCCGATGATCGCCAATGTCGCGGAATTCGAGCTCGCCAAGGCGATCACCTTGCGCGAACTGGAGCTGATCCGCCGCCATGAACACGGAACGCCGACCAAGCTCGAACTCGGCGCCATGGTCGAGGTTCCCGCGCTGTTGTGGGAGCTGGACCAGATCGCCGAGCGCGCCGATTTTCTCTCGGTCGGCTCCAACGACCTCGTGCAATATCTCTACGCCGCCGACCGGGACAACAACCGCGTCTCCAAGCGTTATGACAATCTCTCGACGCCGGTGCTGCGCGCGCTGAAAAGCATCAACGACGCCGGCTTGCGCGCCGGAACGCCGGTGACGCTGTGCGGCGAGATGGGCGGGCGGCCGCTCGAGGCGCTGGCGCTGCTGGCCATTGGCTATCGCTCGCTGTCGATGTCGCCGTCGGCGATCGGCCCGGTCAAGGCGATGATCATCGAGCTCGATCTCGAGCGGGCGCGGCAGTGTTTGGCCGAGCTGATGACGAACGACGAGGGTCGGCATTCCCTGCGCGAGCATCTGCGCGAATTCGCCGACGCGAACGGGGTTCCCTTGTAGCGACGCTCGTTTTTTCGCGCAGCTCGCCGCCCCACGCATGGAATGAAAATGTTCGCGCAAGACAAACTCGATCTCATTTTACGCCGCCGCCAGGAAATCAACGAGAAGCTCAGCGGCGGTCCCGACTCGCAGAGTTTCGTGGCGCTCTCGCGCGAACTGGCTTCGCTGGAGGAGGTGGCGGCGGCGATCGACGCCTATCGGGCGGCGCGGCGGGAGGTCGACGATCTGCGCGAAATGCTCGCGGATTCGAGCGACGACGACATGCGGGCGCTGGCCAAGGGCGAGATCGACGCGGCCGAGCAAAGGCTCGAGGAGACGAGCGAGGCGCTGAAATTCGCGCTGCTGCCCAAGGACGCCGCCGACGAAAAAAGCGTCATCCTGGAGGTTCGCGCCGGAACCGGCGGCGACGAGGCGTCGCTGTTCGCCGGCGATCTTTTCCGCGCCTATCAGAAATACGCGGCGCTCAAGGGGTGGAGCGTGGAGATCGTTTCAGCCAGCGAGGGGGCGCTGGGCGGCTACAAGGAAATCATCGCGGAAATCGGCGGCCGCGGCGTTTACGGGCGGCTCAAGTTCGAGTCGGGCGTGCACCGGGTCCAGCGCGTGCCGGCCACCGAGACGCAGGGGCGCATCCACACCTCCGCCGCGACCGTCGCCGTGCTGCCGCAAGTCGAGGAGGTCGATCTCGACATCGACGAAAAGGATTTGCAGATCGACACGATGCGCTCGCAAGGCGCTGGCGGTCAGCATGTCAACAAGACCAAATCGGCGATCCGCATCACGCACATTCCCTCCGGCATCGTCGTGATGATGCAGGAGGAGCGCTCGCAGCATCGCAATCGGGCGAAGGCGATGGCCGTGCTGCGGTCGCGGCTTTACGACGCGGAGCGGTCGCGCCTCGACAACGCGCGCTCCGAGGATCGGCGCCAGCAGGTGGGCTCCGGAGATCGTTCCGAACGCATCCGCACCTATAATTTTCCGCAAGGACGCGTCACCGATCACCGCATCAATTTGACGCTCTATAAGCTCGACAAGGTGATGGAAGGCGAGGCGCTCGACGAGATCATCGACGCGCTGCTGCGCGATCATCAGCAGAAGTTGCTTTCGCGAACGAATTAACGCGCGCGCCGCCAGATCGCGGCGCCCAGACGCAGAAACAATTCCGTCACCCCTTCGCCGGTCTTGGCGCTCGAATAGAGCAGCTCGCCGGCGTTTCCCGCGCGCCGCGCCAGCTCCATCGACGGTCGTGGCGCGAGGTCGATCTTGTTGACGATCATCACGCAGGGCCGGCCAGGAAAACCTTGCTCGAAATGGTCGGCGAGCGTGGTCATCTTCACCAGCGTGCCCGGACGCGACGCGTCGGCGACGATGATCGCGCCGGTGGCGCCGGCGAGATAGACCGTCTCGAAAATGCGAGACCCGAAGTCGCCGTCCGTGTCCCACAACACGAGACGTAGAACGTCCCCGTCGCATGCCGGCCCGAGCGCGAGGTCGTGGGTCAGCACGTCGACTCCGATCGTCGACTTATAGTCTCCGTCGAATTTGTCGAACACGCACCGGCGCGCCAGCGAGGTCTTGCCGACGCCGATATCTCCGAGCAGCATGACCTTCGCCGAAATCATCGAATGTCGAACTCTCCATCATAAACGCGCTCGAAAGCGACGCGCCGGCTTCTCGCGGCGCCGACTTCGGATTCGGCGATCGGGTCCTGCGTCGATCGCGGCACGATCGCGAGTTTCTCGCGGGCCGCGCCACGTTCGACGAGCAGTCCGACGACTTTTTCGGCGCGCCGGCGCGAGATCGCCCGGTTCGACACCGCCGACCCCACGTCGTCGGCGTAGCCGACCACCCGCAGGCCTTCGCCACTGCTTTTGAGCAGTTCCGCGAGCGCGTCGAGGCCGGCGTTGACGGCGGCGGGAGCGACAAGATTGTCCTGTTCGGTGAAGAAAATCGCGAAACGCTCGATCATCCGATGCAGCTTGAGGCTCGGCGCGTCGTTTTCCGCGCGCAATTGCTCCAGCGAAGCCTTGGATCGCGCCACCTCCGAGTTTAGCCGCTCCAGCTCGGCGGCGGCCTGCCGGGCGCGTTCCCGCATGGTCGAGGCCGTCGCCAAGGTCATGATGTCGCGCTCGGCGCGGTAGGGCGAGGCCGCCGGCGCGATGGCGTCGACAATTTTTTGCGGCTCGTTTTCATCGGCGGAAAGGCCGCGCAGCACGACGCGCGCGTTGGCGTGGTCGATATCGAGCCGCAACGGAAAGTCGGCGAGTCCGGGATGATCCTTGAGCGCCGCCGCGTAGGCGCCGTTGATGCGGTGTTCGCGCAGAGCGCGTTTCGCGGGGTCGATCGCCGCCCAGATCGCCAAACCGGCCAGCGCGCAGGCGATGACGACAAGCGGCGTCTTGCTGGCGGGCTTGGCCGGCGCTTCCTCGAGAGCCTCGCCGAGTTCGTCGCCGAGCGCCGTCGCGCTGATCGCGCGCTCGTCGCCTTCATGCGTCTCGACGATTTTCAGAAAAGCCGCGTCGAGTCGGCGCTCGCGCGCGGAGGAGAGCTCTCCGGCGAATTCGGCGGCGGCGATCACGCGCGCGGAAGCGCGCAGAAAAACGTGGCTGGAGCCCAGATCGAGCATCCGCAACTCGCCGCCGCGGTCGGCGTAAACGGTCGTCGCGAATTCGGTTATCGCGGCGATGAGTTCGCTTGTCAGTTCGTCCTGATTGCCGCCTTGCGTTTCCGGCGGCCACGAGGCGAGCACGCGTCCGCCGCCGCGTTCGAGCAGCAATGCCCGCCTTAGGCTGGCCGAGTCGGCGTCGGCCAGCGCCACCTCCGCCATGGAGCGCCCGGTCGCGATCGCCTTAAGCCGCAAGCGCCACATGTCCGTGGAAACCATGGCGTCGATGCGCTGGTTGAGCGATTCGACGAGGTCGCGAAACGCGTTCGCCACCGCCGCCGTCACTAGGCGCCCGGTGATCGGATAGAGCGCCTCGACCATCATTTCCTTGGAGTTCTTGATTTCGCTGCGGATCGCCGCGACCACCAGGGGCGCGACCGCGGTCGCCAGTTCCTTGTGCTGGGCGACCTCGGCCTTGCGAAAAGCCCCGGCCAGAATTTCCGCCGTCGCCGCCTCGAGCCGCGTCTTGTCGCCGACATAGGCGTCGAGCGCGTTTCCCTTGGTCTCGACCGAGTTCGAGCCGTTCGAGCGCGTCCCCCAAAAACAGCGCCTTGAGCTTTTCAAAGCTCTGATCGTTCGCGTTGGGGGACGCCATGTCAGCCGTCCTTTCGCCGCGCGCTCAAATTCCGTACATTGGCGCCGAGCTGCGCGATCGCCGATCCAATGGCGTCGATGGAAGCAGCCCTGCCGTCCTCGGTCTCGCGCGACAAATCCACGAGCCGGCTTTCCAGCGCGGTGAAGCGGCCGAGAAAATCCGCCCGCATCGCCTCGAGTTTTTCATCGAGCGCATGAAAGTTCTGCTCATGCGTCCGCTTGGCTTCGCCAAACAGCAGTTCCCGCACCTGTTCCATGGGGTCGGGCGCGGCGGAGCTCGCGACTTCATCCCCGGCGACGTCTTCCCCTTTAACTCGCGTCATATCCGCACGCCTCCGAAACGCTTTCCATTAGTCAGATCGGTTAAGTGTCGCCCGCGGCGTTCTCAAATATAAATGTCAGCGACAACGCGGGACCTAGCTTTCGCCGTTTAGCATGCTAAACAATTAATTTCGAGCACGTTACGCCAAATCCCTGCCTAAAGTCATGGCGTGAAGGTGACGATTGGCACTTTCGTGGAGCGGAAGACTTCAGCAGTGTCGCCTTAGTCCTTGGTCGAGCATCCGTTTATAGCAATGCGTGATGACGTCGGGCTTGGGCAAGTCGGCAACCATAGAGTACACGTCATGTCCACGGCTCCCTCCCTCAAGGCCAGTTCCGGGCCCAACATTCACAAGCTTAACTCTGCCGCCGCGACGCGCGAGAAGGTCGAGCCGCAGGGCACGCTCACGCGCCAGGACCTCGCCTTGGCGATTTCCGAGAAATGCAACACCATCTCCAAGCGCGAGGCCAAGCGACTTGTCGACGACGTGATCGGCCAGTTCGTGTCGACGCTGACCAGTGGCGAAACTCTCAAGCTGCACGACTTTGGCTCCTTCGTGGTGCGCGCCAAGGGGCAGCGCTCCGGGCGCAATCCTCGCACCGGCGCCAAGGTGCCGATCGAGCCGCGGCAGGTGGTCGTGTTCAAGGCGTCGCCGAACATGAAGGCCATCGTCAATGGCGAGGGCGCGCCTGAACAGTCGGCGCTTCCACGGGTCGGCCAGAAAAGCTAGCCCACGATATCGGCGTATGTCGGTGCCGGCGCGAAGCGACTCAGGGCAGGGACGCGCGGGCGAGCTTGCCGTTGGCGTTGCGCGGCAAGGCCGTCAGCATTCGCACCGCGCGCGGGCGCTTGTAGGTGGCGAGATGGCGCGCGCAATATGCGAGAATGTCGGCCTCGGTCAGCTTCTCGTGCTCGCGCGCAACGACATAGGCGGTGATGATCGTGGTTCCGCTGTCGCGCCCGGGGCGCTCGGCGACCGCCGCCTCGGCGATTCCCGGATAGGCGAGCAGGCAGCGCTCGACCTCCGCCGGCGAGACGCGGTAGCCGCCGGCGTTCATCACCTCGTCGGCGCGCCCGTGCAGCCAGACATAGCCTTCGGCGTCGATTTCCACGAGATCGCCGGAGACGAACCAATCGCCGCGCATCGCCTCGCGTTGCTCGTCCGGCCGATTCCAATATCCCAGCATGAGCCCAGGTTCGTCGCGGTGCACCGCCAAAAGGCCGGTCTCGCCGGGCGGCAAGGGCGTTGCGCCGCCGTCGCGCGGCAGCACCGCCACGCGGCGGCCCGGTTGCGGGCGCCCCGGCGAGCCCGGATGGACGGGCGTGGTCGGGCCGCTGGAAACGAAGGTCGAAACCTCGCTCATCCCAAACGCCTCGAATATCTGCTTGCCGGCGCGCTGGCGCCACTCGGTCAGCAGATCGGGCGTCAGCGCCGCTCCCGCCGACAGGCCATGGCGCAGCGTGGGAAGCTCAAGACTCCCCGGCGCGGCGTGTTTTAAAATCTGACGAAAAACACCGGGAACGGCGGCGAAAATCGTGGCGCCATGGCGCGCCACGAGGCGCGGCCAGATCGCCGGATCGGGATGGCCGTTATAGAGGATCGCCCGGGCGCCGGAAGCCAGGGGATCGATGACGCCGACGCCCAGCGTATAGGTCCAGTTGATCGCCCCGGCGTGCAGCATAACATCGTCGCCGGTCAGTCCCATCCAATGCGGATACATGATTTTGCGCGCCCATGCGGCGCGATGCGCGTGCAGGACGCCCTTCGGCCGACTGGTCGTGCCTGAGGTGTAAACGAGATAGGCGGGGTCGTTGGCGTTCGTGTCGGCGTAGCCGGCGAGCGGCTCGTGCTGGAGCAGGCGCTCCAGATCGTCGTTTCTCAGCACGTGGAGCCTTGCGGCGTCGTGCGGCTCGCGCTCGAAGCCGGCGCCGAGCAGCAACGCCGCCGCGCCGCAATCCTCGCGCAAGAAATCCGCCTCCTCGAAGGTGAGCTGCGAGGACGCCAGCAGCGCGACGTAACCCGCGGCGATGGCCGCGAAATAGGCCAGCGCGGCGTTGGCCTCGTTGCCCATGCGGATCATCACCCGCGCGCCCGGCGGCAGGCCGAGCGCCGCGAAACCGGCGGCGAGTCGGCGCACCTTGTCGTCGAGTTCGCCATGCGTCCAGTCGAGGATGTGATCGTCGCCAACGATGGTGAGCGCGGGCTTGCGCGGCTGGACGCGCGCGTTCCCGGCGAGGCAATAGCGCGCGAGATTGAAGCTCGCGGGGACGGGTTCTCGCGTGGGGAGGTTCTCGCTCATGCGGCGATTTCTCATATTTGGCGCGCGGGCGCGGCTCGCGCGAACGGCTTTAGTTGAACAGGCTGGAGACGCTTTCTTCCTTGGCGGTGCGGGCGATCGCCTCGCCGATCAGCGGACCGATCGGAATCACCCGAATGTTCGGCGCGGCCGTGACTTCCGGTGTCGCCTGGATCGTGTCGGTTATGACGAGCTCCAGCAATTTAGATTTCGTGATGCGCGCCGCCGCCGCGCCCGACAGCACGCCATGGGTGATATAGGCGGAGGCTGACAGCGCCCCCGCCGCCAGCAGCGCGTCGGCGGCGTTGCACAGGGTTCCGCCAGAATCGACGATATCGTCGATCAGAATGCAATTATGGTCCCGCACGTCGCCGATGATGTTCATGACCTCGGATTCGCCGGCGCGTTCGCGGCGCTTGTCGACGATGGCCAGCGGCGCGTCGATGCGCTTGGCCAGCGCGCGGGCGCGCACCACGCCGCCGGTGTCGGGCGAGACCACCATGACGTTTTTCAGCTTTGAATGGGATTTGATATCGGCCACCATGACCGGCGCCGCGAACAGATTGTCGGTCGGAATATCGAAGAAGCCCTGCAACTGGCCGGCGTGCAGATCGACGGTCAGCACTCTGTCCGCCCCAGCCCGCGTGATCAGATTGGCGACGAGCTTGGCCGAAATGGGTGTGCGCGGTCCCTGTTTGCGGTCCTGGCGGGCATAGCCGAAATAGGGGATCACGGCGGTGATGCGGCGGGCCGACGCGCGTCGCAGCGCGTCGATCATGATCAGCACCTCCATCAAATGATCGTTGGCGGGCGCCGAGGTGGACTGGATCACGAAAGTGTCCTGGCCGCGCACGTTCTCCAAAATCTCGACCCAGATCTCCTGGTCGGCGAAGCGGCGCACCACCGACCGGCACAACGCGACCCCGAGATGCGCGGCGATCGCCTCGGCCAGGCCTCGGTTGGAGTTGCCCGCGAGTAGTTTCATCGCCGCCATGGAGCTATCCCCGCACATTGAACCCGCGGCCTCATAGCAGTCGCGCGGGCCGGGAACAATACGACGAATCGATGACTAGCGGCCCGAGCCACGAATCTTCGACGAGCGCGTGAGTTGGGCGGCGCGCCGGCGCGAGGATCGCTATTTTCGCTCGCCCCGCCTCGCCGCGGGGCGGCTCAGTTCGGGATTTGCTCGCCATCCGCCGCGGCGCGGGTGATGAGTTCGAGCGCCTCGACATAGACGCTGCACAGAACCTTCAGGGCGATGCGCCCTCGCGCCGTGGCGTCGGTATAGCCGTCGACTGGCGCAAGCTCGCCGTTTCCCCGGTCGTAGTAGATGACGACCGGTTCCAGCGCGATCGGGCGCTGGCAACCCTCGGCCTCGGCGAGCGCGGCGACTTGCCGCTTGTCGATGAGACGAATGGCGAAATGGCCGGGAACGCCGGCGTCGGTTAACTGAAAGGCAAGCTTACTGGCCATGGGGCTGCACTCCCGTAGTATACATATCGCTGAATACTGGGAGCTGCACGTTAATATCTCGTAGTCTCTTACCGCGAATCGATGTCTGGCAAATAGTATGTCGACATTCTCGCGCGAATCATTTAAGAGCGTTATTTTGGACGACGCTTTTATTGGAGGCGCCGGGAATCCTGGCGGCGGACCTTCGGATCATGCCTGATGCGCGCGGTTTGGCGTCATCCCCGCGCGTTTTTCGCCACCTCTCTTCGCGTCGCTCGCCGCGACTTGCTATTTCCATAAACGGTTAATCAAACCGAACAGAGACGGAAATGACGACAATCATGCAAAAAGACGGGCGCGGCGGCGATCGAACCGGGGCGCTGGCGCTCGGGGCCTTGGGCGTCGTTTACGGCGACATCGGCACCAGCCCACTCTACACGATCAAGACGGCGGTCGATTGGGCCGGCGGCTCCATCGCGCCCGAGGAGGCCCTGGGCATACTGTCGCTTATCGTTTGGACGCTGGTGATCATCACGTCCATTAAATATGTCGCGGTGATCATGCGCGCCGACAACAATGGCGAGGGCGGAATCCTCGCGCTGATGTCGCTCTTGGGCGACAAGCACGGGCGCCGGCCCTTCGTCTACGCCATCGGGATGCTCGGCGCGGCCTTGTTGTTCGGCGATGGCGCGATCACCCCGGCAATCTCGGTGTTAAGTGCTCTCGAAGGGCTAAAAACCCCCGCGCCAGCGATCGAGCCCTACATCGTCCCGCTCTCCGTCGTCGTGCTTATCGCCCTGTTTAGCTTTCAATCCCGGGGAACCGCGTCGATTTCCAGGCTGTTCGGTCCGATCATGACGGCTTGGTTTCTAACCATCGGCGGCTTGGGCCTCTCCAGCATCTGGCGGCATCCCGACGTGCTGTGGGCGCTCGATCCCCGTGTCGGCCTGATCTACCTGACGACGCACGGAACCGCCGGGTTTCTCGTGCTTGGAGCGGTGTTTCTGTGCGCCACCGGCGCCGAGGCGCTCTATGCCGACATGGGACATTTCGGACGCCAGCCAATCCGGCTCGCGTGGTATGGCCTCGTGCTGCCGGCCCTGCTGCTCAATTATGCTGGCCAAACCGCGTTGCTGGTCGACGGACCCTTCGCGCCCTCGACCAATCCGTTTTTTGATCTTTGCCCGGCGGCGCTGCAACTTCCGCTGGTCGGCCTCGCGACCGTCGCCACGGTGATCGCCAGCCAGTCGATCATCACCGGCGCCTTTTCGATGACGCGCCAGGGCATTCAGCTCGGCCTGCTGCCGCGCATGAGTATTTCGCAGACTTCCGCCGAGAGCTATGGGCAGATTTACGTCGGCTTCGTGAATTGGGCCTTGATGGCGCTCACCTTGTTGCTGACCATCGTCTTTCGTTCGTCCGACAGCCTGGCGGCGGCGTTCGGCATCGCCGTCTCCTTGACGATGCTGTTGACGAGCGTCCTGATGTATCTCGCGATGCGCGAAATCTGGCTATGGAGCTTGCCCTTGAGCCTGCTCGCCGCCGGGCTTTTCGTCACGGTGGATGGATCGTTCGTCGCCGCCAACATGGTGAAGTTCTTCGAGGGCGGCTGGATCCCGCTGCTCGTGGCGAGCATATTGTATTTTTTGATGGCTTGTTGGAGCCGCGGGTTCATGGCCATGCGCGCGGCCCTGGAGCGCGATACGTTTCCGATTCGGGACTTCATCGCGCGACTCCACGACAAACCCCGGGTGGCCGGCACGGCCGTCTATATGTCGGGTCGCTCCGACGTGGCGCCGGTGCCGCTGCTGCATAATCTCAAGCACAATAAAGTCCTGCATGAGCGCGTCGTGCTGTTGCGGGTGCTGACGGAACACGTCCCGCGCGTAAATCCCGCGCGGCGCATCGAGACGACCGCCTTGGGCGATGGTTTTCACGCGATGACGGCGCGTTATGGCTTCATGGAGCGTCCGAACATTCCGCGCGCCTTGTTGCTCGAATCCGTGGGATGCCCGCTGAGCTTCAACATGATGGACACTTCGTTCTTCGTCGGCAGACTGACGATCCTGCCGTCGCGCGATTCATTGTGGCGGAGTTTCATGCTAAGCGTGTTTGGATTCATGCACCGGAACGCGCTTTCGGCGACCGAATTCTTCCAGATTCCGGCCGGCCGCGTCGTCGAGTTAGGCGCGCAAGTCGAAATGTGATTCGATTACGACGGTCGAGGAAGCGGCGCCATGCACGATCCGGCACTTTCAACGGAACCACCCCTCCGGCGCGAAGCGAGCGTCGTCCTGGCGAACGATGCGCCCACGCATCTTCCGCATGGCGGGCTCGCGGCGCTGACGATTGGCGCGATTGGCGTGGTTTACGGCGACATCGGCACGTCTCCCCTTTACGCGATCGACCAGATCTTTTTCGGCTCGGCCGGCATGCCGACGACGCCCGAAAACGTGCTTGGCGCGATCTCCTCGGCCATATGGACGATATTCATCATCGTCGCGATCAAATACGCGCTGTTGGTGTTGCGCGCCGAGAATGACGGCGAGGGTGGCGTTTTCGCGCTCTATGCCCTCTTGCACAAGTATAAGAACCACGGCGCGCGGCTGCTGCTTGGGGCGCTCATGCTGGGAGCCGGGCTGCTGCTGGGTGACGGAATGATCACCCCGGCGATCAGCGTGTTGTCGGCGGTCGAGGGGCTCGATGTGGCGACGCCCACGTTCGCGCCTTATGTTTTGCCTATCACGCTCGCCCTGCTGACCGGACTCTTCTCGATCCAGCACAAGGGCGCGTCCGGAATCGGCGTGATTTTCGGGCCGCTGATGATCGCCTGGTTCGTCGTTATCGCCGCGCTTGGCGCCGCCGAAATCGCACGGCAACCGGCCATTCTCGCGGCGTTCAATCCGGCGTTCGCCGTCGCCTTCATCGCGCGCGTTGGCCTCCGCCAGTCGTTGCTCATTCTCGGCGCGCTGATGTTGGTCGTGACCGGCGGCGAGGCGATGTACGCCGACCTCGGCCATTTCGGCGCGCGTCCGATCCGCCTTGGCTGGTTCGCCGTGGTGTTTCCCGCGCTGCTGCTCAATTACCTGGGGCAGGGCGCGCATCTCCTTGGCGGCGAACCGGTCGCGGCGGGCAAACTGTTTTTCAGCCTCGCGCCGGGCCCGTTGCTGGCGCCGCTCGTCATATTGGCCACCCTGGCCACGATCGTCGCGTCGCAGGCGTTGATTTCCGGCGCTTTTTCGTTGACTTCGCAGGCGATCGGAATCGGACTGTTTCCCCGCATTGACGTGCTCCACACCCATCTTCATCACGCGGGACAAATATACATTCCGGTCGTGAATTGGGGTTTGTACCTTGGCTGCGTCGCGTTGGTGATCGGCTTCGGATCGTCCTCGGCGCTGGCCGCCGCCTATGGTCTCGCGGTGGCGGGCGTCATGCTCATCACCTCGGTCGCGATGGTTCCCATCGCGCTGCGCTACTGGCGGTGGAGCCGGGCGCGGACGGCGCTCGTGTGGGCGCCGCTGACCGCGCTCAATGGCGCGTTTCTAGTCGCCAGCTCGCTGAAATTCCTGGAGGGCGGATACGTGCCCCTGAGCGTCGGCGTGGCGACCTTTCTCGTCATGGCGACGTGGCGTTGGGGGCGCAAGGCGACTTTCGCGGCCTATACCGCGCGCTCCAATCTGACCATGGCCGACGTCGTCGCGCTACACCGCTCGCAAACACGCTTCATCGAGCGCAACGCGCTGCTCATGTCGCCGTCGCCGCTGCGTCATCCGACCGATCGCGCGCCCGCTTTGGTGGGGCTCTTGTGGGAGCGATACGGCCTGCTACCGCGAAATCTGATTTTCGTCGAGGTTACACATCCAAAGGCGCCGTATATCCGCGATCATCGCTATCATGTGACAGTGTTCGACCGCGACAAGGAGCGTGGCGGGGTGATTGGCGTCGAACTGCGTTTTGGTTTCATGGAGGAGCCGAACGTCGAAACCTATCTGGCGGATTTGGCGCGGCACAAGGAAATTGATTTGCCGACTAATCGAAAACACTGGAGCGTTCATGTTTCATACGAAAATCTACTTCCCGCCAAGCGAATGAGTTCTGTTTAGACGTTTGCGCTTCCGGTTGTTTCTGTTTCTGCGTCTTGTCTCGCGTCCCGCTTATCACGCTTATGGCTTGGGCGACGAAGTGCAGCTTTCGGCGGAAATCATTCCGGTGCGGGTGCGATGAGCGCCTTGAGCGCGCTCAAACGATTATGGCGGGAGTGGCGGCGTCTGAATCGGCGACCTCGGAGCCATCCTTGACGGTCTCGCCGTCCAGGGCGCCAAGCTGCATGACCACGAGCCGCGCCGACAACGATTGTAGGGGATCGCCAGCGTCGCCACGCGGCTTCCTCGCCGTCTCGTTCTCGCGAGAACGCCGCTGTTGCTCGCCGCGCTGTTTCGAATTTTCGTCGGGGTCGGTTTTGGGGACGATTCGCTGAAGCGCTTGTGATTTCATGGGTTCAGCGGGGGGCTTTGGTTCGCGTAACGGCGTCATTTGGCTCGGCGGGAATGGCCGTAAATGTGGCATGTGCATTTTTCCGCGCTCCTTACAGTCGATCGACATGTGTATATTTTACAAGTTGCGTCGAACTGGATCGGGGCGCATTCACTGGTGAATAGTTGTGTTGATAGCTCGGAGGACAGTTGTTTTTTCTTCCAAAGTCGTTAGGTTGCAAGTCAAGGCCCTTGCCAATCGTCAGTTTCTCCGGTTCGATGGCGAGGAATATGTGGAGAGCCAGTTTGTGTATGTAATGGCTGGCGTCTTGGCGTGGTCCATTCTTGCCAATGTGGTGATGGGCGCCGCCAAACCGTCGCGCCGCAAGAATTCTCGCCAGAATTTTTCATGAGTTCCAGCCCGTCGCAAAGCCATCAATTGGTCGAGGTCCCGTGCGCCATCCCGTCCGTCCATTCCTCATCGAGTTCAAGACTCGTTCATCCAAACCCGCGGTGCCGCGCGCGCCAAGAGCCGCATCCGCCGCCGTTAAAACCAGCGCCGCCAAATCGAGCGCGCCGCCGGCGTTTCCGGCGTTCCTCGATGTTTCCGCTTTCAACTCGACGCGGAGCGGTCACGGCGAGGACTATGAAAGCGCGATGAAAGCCGCCGACGCGGTGTTCGGTCGCGCGCCCGTTTCCGCGCCAGGGTCGGTTAACGCGGCGGACGCGCCAACGGGCCGGGTGTTGCCAAGCCTTGTGGAGACAACCGCCGCGCCCCTGCGGCCCGTCGAAACGCCTCGCCCGGTCCCGACCGCGAAAAAAGCCAAGATGACGGCGAGTCCGCCAGCGCTAAAGCCGCCGCGGCTCAAGACGCCGAAACTTCGGCCGGAGCGGGTCGCGACGCGGGAACCGGCGACGCCCGCGCCAACCGAACTCGCGGCGCTTGCGCCGAGCGCCGTTGCCGGCGCCGCCACTTCGGCGCCCGATCACGAGTCGAGATCGTCGCGCAAGCGCCGGCTGCTCGATGCGAAACTCAAGGTCGGGGAGCGCTGGAAGCGCCGCCTGTGCAAGGCCGCGCGCTAGAAGTCTTGGAACATGAGCGCGCGCCAAGGGATCGCCGATCTCATCCACTGGCCGTAGGCGAAACATGCCCGAACTGCCCGAAGTCGAAACCGTCCGGCGCGGCTTGGCGCCGGTCTTCGAGAATTCCGCGATCGCGCGCGTGGAGCTGCGCCGCGCCGATTTGCGCTTTCCCTTCCCGACGGATTTTTGCGCGAGACTGGCGAACCGACGCGTCGTCGCGCTGCGGCGCCGCGCGAAATATCTCCTCGGCGAATTGGAGCATGGCGAGACTCTGCTCATGCACCTTGGCATGAGCGGGTCGTTTCGCGTCGACGAGGCCGCGCCCGTCGCGGAGAGCTATTACGCGCGCTCAAACCATCCGGCGCACGATCACGTGGTGTTTCACTTCGAGGACGGCGCCCGCGTGACCTATAATGATCCGCGCCGCTTCGGCTTCATGCTGCTGCTCGCCGCCGGGGAAAGCGAGCGCCACCCGTTGCTCGCGGCGCTTGGGGGAGAGCCGCTGGACCCAGCGATGGACGCGCGCAAGCTGGCGAAGGTGTTTCAGGACCGCGCGGCGCCGCTCAAATCCGCGCTGCTCGACCAAAAGAACATCGCCGGACTCGGCAATATCTATGTGTGCGAGGCGCTGCACCGTGCTCGGCTGTCGCCACTGCGATCCGCGGGAAGCCTTGTCGACGCGTCGGGTCGGCCGCTCAAGGATCTGGCGCGGCTGGCGACGGCGATCAAACGGGTTTTGAGCGAGGCGATCGAGGCGGGCGGCTCCTCGCTGCGCGACCACCGGCGGGCCGACGGTTCGCTCGGCTATTTCCAGCATGATTTTCGGGTTTACGACCGCGCGGGGGATGCCTGCCCAACCCCAAACTGCGACGGAAGAATTTCACGAGTGATCCAGGCTGGACGCTCGACGTTTTATTGTCCCGTCTGCCAAAAATAGGGAACGCTCGGGGAAGCCCTACCGCCGCTTGTCGGCTCCAGCCGGGTCGAACCAGCCAAACAGCAGTAGGCCGGCCAGGAAACCGCCGATATGCGCCTCCCAGGCGATCACGCCCGCGCCGCCGGGGGCCGGCGCCATCACGCCGAAGGCGATGTTGGCGAGCAACCAGGTCGCCAGGAACAGCACCGCGCGCTGGTCTTCAACCAGATGCGCCAGCTTTCGCGGCCCGCGAGAATCATCCTTGTCGTCCGCGTGTCCGCGCGCGGGTTCGCCGAGCGCTCCGCCCCGCGCGAAGGCGAAGCGGGCGATCGCCGCCATGGCGCCGGAGATCGCGGCCGAGGCGCCGACCACCGGCTCCAGGTCGAATGGATGGGTGGCGAGGTGCGCCAGGGCGCCGGCGATGGCCGTTATCGAGAAAAACAACAGGAAGCGCGCGGCGCCCAGCCGACGCGCGACCGGCGTGCCAAACGCCGCGAGCGTCAGGCTGTTGACGCCAAGATGCGTCCAGTTGGCGTGCAAAAAGGCGTAGGTGAGCGGCGTCCACCAGGCGAATCGCGCCGTGTTGAGCAGCGCCGCCAGCTCGTCGCCGTCGACATCGGCGAGCGCTTCCAGCGCCGCCTTGGGCGCGATGAAAAAACTAACACGCGCCGGAATGAAGGAAAAATACGTGATCGTCCAGACGCCTAGGGATAGGGGGGCCAGCTCGACGGCGAGTTGGATGAGCGCGAGCACGCCGATGAGCCCGGTGATGACGCCAGGCAGGTTGAAAATCCTCTCC
This sequence comes from uncultured Alphaproteobacteria bacterium, assembly GCA_963699455.1. Taxonomy (GTDB): domain Bacteria; phylum Pseudomonadota; class Alphaproteobacteria; order Rhizobiales; family Beijerinckiaceae; genus Methylocystis. The sequence continues at coordinate 195,428 of CAVOTY010000009.1, forward strand.
CGGCTCATCTCGACTCCTGTCCGTCGGCGCGCGCGACGATCCGCGACATTGCGCGCCATTTTGACGCGGTTGGGGAAACGAGATGTTTCATTTCGGGCCGCGTTCGCCCGTCGCGAACGCGGCCCATGAAAAACCCGAGCGTCGACGGGGAGAAATCGCCGGAGCGGACGGTCCCTCCCGCGCTTGCCGCGCGGTGCAACGCCATTCCTTCAAATCGGAGGTGCAATAACTTTCCTGGCCTTGTCGGCGTCCCCGGGACGCCTGGTCTTGCGAGCGGAGCGTCTCGTTTCAAGCGTCCCGGGGACAGGATGGAGAATGTCATGCGCGCCGCCCTCGCGCAACGCAACTCTTTCGAAAGGGTTAATCGCGTTCGCCGTGGCGCGTTTGCTGCAGTTAAGCCTTTCGAGACCCCGAATTCGCGTTTGAGCGTCCCGAAACGGCGCCATTCCGACCCAGCGTGCGAGTGCAGGACCGATGATGAGACAGTCCGTCAGCAGAGACCTTTACGCTTACTGGAACCAATTGCGCGGCGACCGCTCCGCGCCGGATCGCACCGACATAGACCCCGCCGCGATCCGACATGTGCTGGCCGACAGCTTCATTATCGAAGTCGAACCGTCCTGTGTCTTTCCGATACGCTTGTGCGGTACGCGGCTCAACGCGCTATGGCTTTCCGATCAAAAGGGCAAATCCTTCCTGGATCTGTGGCGAGAGGAGGACCGGCGAAATGTCGCGGCCGCCTTGCTGACCGTGATCGACGGCATAACGCCGGTGGTCGCCGGCGCGCTCGCCCGCGCGCCAAGCATCGATCGCGCCGGTCCGGGCGTTCTGGCCGCCGACCTCGATCGGGACATGAATCTGGAGCTGCTGCTGCTCCCGCTGCGCCACTTCGGCAAGACGCATTCGCGCCTGCTCGGTTCGCTCGCCTCTTCCGATCAGACGCCTTGGCTGGGCCGCGCCGTGGCGTCGCCGCTCCACCTGAAATCTCTGCGGGTCATTCAGGCGCGCCAGGCGCAGGGCGCCACGCCGCCGCGCCGGGGCGTCCCGAAACTCGTGGTGCTCGAGGGCGGAAAAATGCGCATGTAGGGGCCTTGTTTAATTTTCCGGGTAAAGGCGTTGTTAAGCTGCCGCCTGTAACAATCGACTCCCAAGAGCGAATCCCCGCTTTGACGAAGGCGGCCATGTCACTGCCATTGCAAAAACCCCTCGACGAAACCGACGGCCGGCGCTTTCAACGCGTGCCGGTGGCGCTTTTTGGCCGCTACATGCTGGAATCGAAGAGCGAGTACCCCTGTCAAACCGTGGAGATGTCGCCCGGCGACATGCTGCTTTTCGCGCCGGTAAAGCCGGCGATCGGCGAAAAGGTGGTGGTGTATCTCGACGAACTCGGTCGATTCGCGGGCAACACGGTGCGCCTCGATTCCACGGGATTCGCCATCACGATGAACCTGCCGCTGATGAAGCGCGACAAGCTCGCGGATCAGTTGACCTGGTTCGCCAGCCGCAACGCGATCGGGCTTCCCGAGGATCGCCGCCACGAGCGCATCACCCCGCTGATGCGGCGAGCGATCCTGCGGTTGGAGGACAGTCGCGAAATCATCGTCAAGATTCTCGACCTGTCGATCTCGGGCGTAGGCGTCGAAACCGAAGTCCCGCCGCCGCTGGGCGCCAATATCGTGCTGGGCTCGACTCCGGCTGCGGTCGTGCGTCACTTCGAAAAGGGCTTCGCCGCCGAATTCGCCAAGCCCTTCGCCCCAGGCGCGATCGACGAGCTCACGCGGCTCTAGCGCCAGCGCCGCCGTTTTCGCGGGGCGGTTTCGACGTCCGGGCGCCGCGCCGCGGCGTCCGCGCCATTTTTTTTCGCTCCGCGCGATTGCCGCGCCGCGCCGCGCCGCTACCTCCTCGGTCATCTCGCGCAAAGTCGCGATACAGTGTCTGGAGGAGAGTGACATGCCACTCGCGGTCCACCACAATTCCGAAATTAGCAAGGTCATGCTCGCGGTAGTCGGCGTCGTCGTGTTTGTCGTGATCGCGCTCACCTGGGTGCCAGAGCTTTTGGCGCCGGGAGGCGGGACCGAGGATCAAACCAGCATTGGCAAAACCGTGAGAATGATCAAGTAGCGGCGACCCGCCGCGCTCGCGGGGCGGGCGCGGCGGGTTTCCTCGGGTTTTCGCTGGCGATTCACTAAGTCATCCAGCCAAGCGACCGCTCGACGGCTTTTTCCCAGCGCTCGACCAGTCGCTGGCGTTCCGCGACGCTCATCGCCGGGGTCCACCGCCGCTCCTCGCGCCAGTGGGCGGCGATGTCCTCGGGGTCGCGCCAAAAACCCACCGCGAGTCCGGCGGCGTAGGCGGCGCCCAGCGCGGTGGACTCGAGTTCGCGCGGGCGCACGACGGGAACATCGAGAATATCGGCCTGGAATTGCATCAAGAGTTCATTCGCGGCCATGCCGCCGTCGACGCGTAGTTCCTTTAGCGAGACGGCGGCGTCGGCGGTCATGGCGGCGAGAACCTCGCGCGTTTGATAGGCCGCCGCCTCCAGGGCCGCCCTGGCGATGTGGCCCTTGTTGGAAAACCGCGTGAGGCCGGCGATAACGCCGCGCGCGTCGGCGCGCCAGCGCGGCGCGTAAAGGCCCGAAAACGCCGGCACGAAATAAATGTCGCCGTTGTCCGCGACCGTGCGCGCCAGCGCCTCGACATCCCCGCTGCTTTCAATCACGCCGAGGTTGTCGCGCAGCCATTGCACCAGCGCGCCGGCGATGGCGATGGAGCCTTCGAGCGCGTAAACGGGCTTGGCGTCGCCAAGCTTGTAGGCGAGCGTCGTGATGAGGCCTCGACTGGAGATATGCGGATCTCGCCGCTGTTCATCAGCAGGAAGCAGCCGGTGCCGTAAGTGTTCTTCGCGTCGCCTGGCTTCAGGCAGGCCTGCCCGAGCAGCGCGCCCTGCTGGTCGCCGATCGCTCCGGCGAGCGGGACGCCCTGGAATTCTCCAAAAGATTCGCTCGGACGAACGGATCTCCGGCAGGCAGGCGCGGGGAATGTCGAACAATCGAAGGATGGCGTCGTCCCATTGCAGCGTCGCGAGATTCATCATTTGCGTTCGCGAGGCGTTGGTGGCGTCGGTGGCGTGCCGCCCGCCACGTGGGCCGCCCGTTAGATTCCAGATCAGCCAGGAGTCCATCGTGCCGAAGAGAATTTCGCCGTTTTCGGCCCTTTCCCGCGCGCCGGGCAGGTTTTCGAACAGCCAAGCCAGTTTGAGCCCGGAGAAATAGCTGGCGAGCGGCAGTCCGGTTTTCGCGCGCAGGCGATCCACGCCGCCATCCGCGGCGAAGCGCGCGACCAGTTCGTCATTGCGCGTGTCCATCCAGACAATCGCGTTGTGGAGCGGCGCGCCGGTGGCCTTGTCCCACAACACCGTGGTTTCCCGCTGGTTGGTGACGCCGATCGCGGCGAGATCGCTTCCGGCGAGCCCCGCCTTGGCCAGGGCGCCCCCGATAACCGCGCGCGTATCGCGCCAGATTTGCGCGGCGTCGTGCTCCACCCAGCCGGGTCGCGGACAGATTTGCGCGTGTTCGCGCCGCTCGATCGCGACGATTTCGCCCGCCGCGTTAAAAACGATGAAGCGCGTGCTTGTGGTTCCCTGGTCGATCGCGCCGATAAATCGGGTCATGATGAGGGTCTCTTGGCCTTGGCGAGCGGATCAGGATAGCGGCGGCGGACCGGAGCGCGCAATCGCCTTAAACTTCGCGCGGCTTTCCTCTGGCGCGGGGAGAGGGCGGAGCGCTACAATGGGAAAGCGGTGCTGCGGGGCGCGTGCAGGACTATTATTCCCCGGGGCCTTATCGATCCTCATGGGAGCTGTCCCTGACCTTGCCCGTGGGCTTGGTCACATGGCGCCCACCTACTCTGTAGGTTCCCGGGATCGATGTCCCACGGCTCACGTGGCCCGCGCCTTTCTCCCCGAGTTTATTTTTAAAGGCTTTGTGGTTTATATTTTTGTCGATGACCGATGTGAAAACCAATCTGCGCCGGCACGCCCTCGCCCACCGCGATCTCGTTACCTCCGGGGAGGCCCATGAGGCCGCCGCCGCGATCCGGGCCGGCGGCCTTGCCCTGGTGGAGAAGCTCGCGGCCGGGGGCGCGCCGCCAATCGTATCGGTTTATTGGCCGATTCGCAGCGAGATCAATACGCGCCAGTTGATCGAATCCCTGCATGACCGGGGCTTCCAGGTGGCTCTTCCCGTGATGCTGGCGGTCAAGCGTCCGCTGGTTTTTCGCGCGTTCGCGCCGGACGACGAGCTCGTCAAGGGACCGTTCGGCCTCGGCGAGCCCTCGCCCGACAAGCCGGAGCTGGAGCCGACCATCATATTCGCGCCGCTGGCCGCCTTCGATCGAAAAGGCTATCGCCTTGGCTATGGCGGCGGCATCTACGACGCCACTTTCCAAGCCGCGCGCGCCAAACATCCGGTGACCGCCATCGGTCTCGCCTATGCGCTGCAGGAGGTGGACGCCGTTCCCACCGAACCGCATGACCAAAGGCTGGACTTCATCGTCACCGAGCGAGAGACGATCCGCGTCTAAGCCGCGAGCGCCGCCAGTTTGTCATTCGAATATAGGATTCCTTATTAATTGAATGACATCATCTCCTTGCGCCAGGGCCTGGTCGACTTCGCTCGCCCCAAGCCTGGTTCCGCGCCGGAGAGATTTGAATACCATGCGAGCCGGAATTGATTATTCGCGCGGCGCGTGGGCGCGGCGGGCGTTGGCCGCGCGCTTCGCGGCGTTCAGCAAACATTCGCGCGGAGCGGTGGCGGTGGAATTCGCCTTTGTCGCGCCGCTGCTCTTTCTCGTGCTGATATTCCCGATCGCGATGGGCTACACGATGGTGCTCTCGCATGCGCTGAACTACGGGACAGTGCAAGTTGCGCGGCAAATCGCCACCGGACAGGTTCAGGCGGCGCAGTTATCGCAGGCGCAATTTATTTCCAACGTCGTTTGTCCCACGCTGCCCGCCATGTTCACCTGCGCCAACGTGATCGTTAACGTTCAGCCGGTGCCCACCGGCGACGCCGCCTTTCCCAACGAGTATTATGGGTTTCTCAACACCTCGGCGACGGGGCTGACCGTTCCGCCGCTGTCGAACACTCAAACGACTTTTTGCCCTGGCAACGCGGAGAGTTATGTCTACTTGCAAATCATTTATCCAATACCCGCGTTTCTATCGACGATAATGAACATGGTTTCCACCAATACATTCGCGGGAACCAATGTCTCCATTCTCATGTCGACCGCGACGTTCCTGAACGAACCCTTTGTCGCTCCGGTCTCGCCATGCTGATGCGCGCGATCCTAAAACATGCGCCGCGCTCGCGGGCCGTTTCGGAATTTTGGAGCTCGCGTTCCGCGACGTCGCTGATCGAGTTCGGCTTCGCGCTTCCGGTGCTGTTGTTTCTGAGCTTCGCCGGATTCGAGACCGTGCGCTACATCAACTTTTCCAAGCAGTTGACGTATCTCGCCAATTCGGTGGCGACGATGATCGTCGAGCGCACCACGCCCATCAACGGCAATGGGATCATTTTCGCGTTCAACTCCGCCTTGGTGACGTTCCCGTCGATGTTGAACGACCCGGCCCGCAATGGCGCGGTCTGGTTCAACTATCTGTCGCTAACTCTTTCGAGCGTCGTCTTCACGCCGACCGTGGCCGGATGCACGTCGGGTTGCACCTACACGGCGAAGGTCGCCTGGAGTTACGGGACGCTCGATACCCGCTCCTGCACCGTCGCGCCGGTCGCCGTCGCGGACACCGCGCCGCCGTCGCTCGCCACCTTGCCGCAGGATATTTTCACCGCGGGTTCGGTGATCGTGGCCGACGTGTCCTATCCCTATGTGCCCTTGGTGTGGGGCAACTTCCTGCCGTCGATAACGTTGACGCGCTCCATCTATTTGCAGCCGCGTTACATGACGACGATCGCAATGGTCAACACGGGCGGTCCATACGGGATCTGCCCTTAAGTCGGTTGGACGCCTTCGCTGGAGAGCGCGCTGATGTTTCGGAAAATCAAGGACAGCCTGCGACGACTGGCCAAGGATAATCGCGGCAACGTCTTCATCATCATGGGATTTCTGATCATCCCCATCGTCGGCTGCATCGGCTTCGCCGTTGATTACGGCATCACGCTGATGGACAAGGCTAAATTGAACGCCGCCGCCGACGCCGCCGCGATCACGGCGATCAACACGGTGAAGTCGGTTTTAACGGGCGGCGGCACGACGACGGCGGCGCTGGCGCAAGCGCAAACGGCGGGCCTCGCCGCGTTCAACGCAAACGCCGGCCAGCTCACCGCCGCCACTCTCCCGACGCCGACCATAAACGTGCCGACGCCCACCTCCGCCACGATCAGCGCGACGGTGACCTATGCCACGACCGAAAACACGACGTTTTCCAAGGTCATCGGCATCCCCGTGCTCAATGTCGCGGGAAGCTCGGCGGCGACGCTGACCATGCCGGTCTATCAAAATTATTACATCGTGCTCGATGTCTCCAACTCCATGGGAATTGGCTCGACGCCGACCGACATGGCCAATCTGTTCAACCGCGCGCAGGCGATGGGAGCGGCCACTCTCAATAATGGCGGCTGTGTCTTCGGCTGCCATGTCAAATCGGACAGCGATCCTTATTCGATGGAGGAGGTCGCGCATAATTCCGCGTTCGGCACGCCGATCACGCTGCGCATCGACGCCGCGCTGTCGGCGATTCAGTCCGTCATCACCAATGCGCAAAACTCCCAGACCAATTCCCTCGCCATGGGCAACAGCGGGTCGCTCATTCAGATCGGCCTCTATACGATGAGCGGCTTCGCGACCACCGGCACCACCACGGTCAACCAGCCCAATCCGCCCGGCGCCGCCTCGACGATGCTGAACACGATCTCCAATCTCACCACCAATTTCGCGGCGCTTTTGCCCCTGGCCGCGTCGCCGGCTTCGTCGCCGCTGTCGACGCAGACGCCGACCATCGATCTGAGCGCCAACAACGGCCTCATTGGCTATGGCGATTCCTATTCCGGCAACGGGCTCACGGATTTATACAATAACGTGCTTTTCACGGTGTCGCAGGGCAATGGCGCGACGCCCGCCACGCCGCAGAATTTCGTGTTCATCATCACCGACGGCGTCGAAGACACCTATAGTTCGTCATGTACCTGGGGCCATTGCGTGTCGGCGTTCAATTCGGCCAACTGCGCGAATCTGCAAACCAAGGCGACGGTCGGCGTGATCTACACGACCTATAACGTCATCTACACCAACAACGATCCGGCGCAGGGCCTCGACAATAGATATTCGACGCTCGTCGACCCAATCGCCGCGAATATCGCGCCTTCGCTCCAGGCCTGCGCCTCGTCCAATCTTTTCTATTTCGAGGCGACCGACGGGCCCGCGATCACCACCGGAATGCAACAGCTCATGGCGAACGCGGCGAAGATGGCGCGGCTTTCAAACTGATCGCGCGCGGCGCCGGCGGCTTCGCGGGCGCCTTCGCCAAGACCTGTTCGCCCCAAACCTTCTCATGGCCATAATAGAGGAACGGGCCGATCACGAAGCCGAACGCCGACAGCGCCGCGGCCTGACCGATGTCGCGGACAAAAACATAGTTCGTGGCGAAATCCGTGACCGTGGCGAAGGTACGAAAAGTGATGGTCTTGGCCAGGGCGCGATTGACCGAAAAGCCGCCAAGACCAACCACCGGCAACGTGCCGTCCCCGCCGCTTTTTAGTTGGGGGCCCGCGTAATTCCAGACGGTTTCGTGGAGACAATAAAATATCGGCGCGACCGAAAAAGAGATCGCCGATAGACCCGCGGACGCCGCGACCTCACCGATAATCAGATAATTCCAGGTGAAGTCCAGCCCGGTCACGACGATGCGATAGGTGATCGTCTTGGCCAAGGCCTGCCGCATCGCCAAACCCGAAAGCGCGGACGTCCGCTGGGCCTCGACCAGAGCGGGCGCGCCCCGCCGAAAGCGAGGTAGCAGTCCGCGCGGCAACAATCTCGGCGCCAACACCGCGGCGACGCCGATCGCGAGCCCCGGAATCAGCGCCGCCTCGATCAGCGCGGCGCCAAGCCCGACGACGCCGACGGTCGCGGCCATGGCGGCGTAATCACGGGTCGTGTTGGCGACGATGGCTTTGGACTTGGACATGGCGGCATCCTGTTTCCGTAACGGTTTGAGCGCAATCCCATGAACATCGCATGACGCCGAACTTGCTTTACGCCTTGCCGCTCACGCCCGCGCTCTCGAAGGTCGCCATGTCCCGGTGGCAGGCGAGAGCCGCCTTGATGAGGCCGATCGCCAGCGCGGCGCCGGAGCCCTCGCCAAGCCGCATATCGAGATCGAGCAGGGGCCGCTTGCCCAGCTTTTCCAGCACCTCGCGATGCGCCCCCTCGGCCGAGACATGGCCAGCGACGCAATGGGCGATGGCGTCCGGTTCGAGCGCGTGCAGCAGCGCCGCCGCGGCGCAGGCGACATAGCCGTCGAGCACGACGGGAACGCGCTCGCGCCGCGCCGCCAGGATCGCCCCCATCATGCCGGCGATCTCGCGGCCGCCCAGCCGGCGCAAAACTTCCAGCGGATCGCTCAAGAACGGCCCGTGTAACGCCAGCGCCGCGTCGATCGCCGCGTTCTTGCGGGCGAGACCGGCGTCGTCGACGCCCGTGCCGCGTCCGGTCCAGCGGGCGGCCGGGCCACCATAAAGCGCCGCGTAAATCGCCGCCGCCGAGGTGGTGTTGCCAATGCCCATCTCGCCCGGCGCCAGGAGATCGACGCCGCCGACGATCGCCTCCATGCCATAGGCCAGCGTCGCGGCGGCGGCGGGCTCGTCCATCGCCGGCCCGTGCGTGAAGTCGCGCGTTGGATGCTCCAGCGCCAGCTCGAACACCTTGAGTCCGACGCCAAAGCTCTTGCAGATCTGATTGATCGCGGCGCCGCCGGCCGTGAAATTATCGAGCATTTGCTTCGTCACCTCGGCCGGAAAGGCCGAGACCCCCTGGGCGACGACGCCGTGATTGGCGGCGAAAACCGCCACCACGGGCATCTCGATGGTCGGCTCCGCCTTGCCTTGCCAGGCGGCGAGCCAAAGCACGAGCTCCTCCAGGCGGCCCAGCGCGCCCGGCGGTTTGGTCAGCCGCGCGTCGCGCGCGCGCGCCGCCGCGACGCTTTGCGCGCAAGGCGCCGGCAAATTGACCAGCAGCAGGCGGATTTCCTCGAAGGGCTTGATGTCCTTGGTCATGGTCTCGCTATTCGAGGTGGTCGCCGATCAGGAATTCGATCGCCCGGTCGAGGCGGATATGCGGCAGCGGCAGGGCTTCGCTGTCGCGCGCCAGCTGCGCCACCGGCGGACGAAATTTAAGGAAGCGGAAATCCGCCTCCTCCTCCGGCGTCGCCAGCGCGTCGCCGCGAAACACGAGGCGCGGGTCGGCCGGCAGTTCGCCCGGAAAAATCGCCCCCTCGGCGACGCCGTCGAAGGCGTCGAGGCCGATGCGCTCGCCGGCGATCGGCGTGCCGACGATGGCCTGCAGCGACTCGCCGTCGTGTTTGACCACGGCCTCGCGCGTCGCCCGCACCGCCGCGAGCGCGATCACGTCGATCTTGGCGCCGACCCCTTCCGCCCGGGCGATGGCGCGCGAGGTCACCAGGCGCAAAATGCCCTCCAGCCGGTCGTGGCTGGTGTGGTGGAGATGATCGGCCTTGGTCGCGGCGAACAATATCCTGTCGATCTTGGGCCTGAAAATCGCGCTGAGCAGGTTGGAGCGTCCCGTGCGAAAGGCGGTGAGCACGTCGGTCAGCGCGGTCTCCAGATCGCGCATCGCCGCCGGCCCGGAGTTGAGCGCGGCGAGCGCGTCGACCAGCACGATCTGGCGGTCGAGCCGCGCGAAATGGTCGCGGAAAAACGGCTTCACGATTTGCGCCTTATAGGCTTCGTAACGCCGTTCCATTTCGCTGGCGAGACTGCGCGGGGGCGGCGTCGCGCCTTCCTCGACGATCAGTGGCGCGAAGGTGAGCATCGGCGACCCCTCGAGGTCGCCGGGCATCAGAAAGCGGCCGGGCGGCAGCGTCGACAGCGCGAAGCGGTCGGTCTTGGCGTGACGAAGATATTGGGTGAACAGCGAGGCCAGATGCTGGGCGGTCGGCTCCTTGAACCGCGCCATCGGATCGACCAACGCGTTGGCGCCGCGCCATTCGGCGGCGATGGAGGCGCGCGCCGCCGCGCTCGCCGCCGCCAGCGTCTCCAGCGACCATTGCGCGTAGGATTTTTCGAGCAGGGGGAGATCGAGCAGCCATTCGCCGGGATAGTCGACGATGTCGATATCGAGTCGCCCGGTTCCCGAGCGAGAAAATATCGACGTGGCCTTGCGCTTGTATTCCAGCGACACCCGCAGCTCGGAAATGCGCCGCGTCGAATGCGGCCAGTGGCGGTCGAGCCCGGTCAGCGCCGAAAGGTGCTCCTCGTAGGCGAATCGCGGCACGCCATAATCGGGCTGCGGATCGAGATGGGCGCTCTCCAGCCGCCCCTCGGCGACAACCCGAAACAGTGGCAGCGGCGTCTGCCGTCCCGAGCCCGCCGCCAACGCGCGCACCAGCTGCTGCACGAACGCGGTGATAAATACCGTTTTGCCGGAGCGCGACAAGCCGGTCACGCCAAGCCGCAACCGGCCGCCGGAAACGAAATCGGCGAGGCTCTCGGCGGCGATGCGCGTCTCGAACAAGAGATCGGAAAGTTGCGACACGGGCGTTGAATCCATCAAGGAGGCGCGCATGATGTAACCTTAAGCGCGCTATTTGGGTAGAGCGTTGCGCCAATTGATTGGGCGTCGCCGCCGCGCCGACGCCCATAAAACGCGCCGACGCCCATAAAAAAAGCCCGGTCAAAAGACCGGGCTTCCTTCGATCGGTTATGAAGCGATCAATACTTGGCGACGACCGGGGCCGGGGCGAACCAGTTGAAGTGATAGTTCACGCCGGCGCGAACGATGTGGCCGTTGAAGCGCGTGCTGTTCGACGCGCCGATGGCGCCGATGACCGCGCCGGGGGCGGTGGCGACGACGCCGAGCGCCGGCTGACCGGTGATCGTGCCGAGATCGTAGTAAAGATATTCGACCTTGGCGCTCCAACGAGGCGCGAACATCCACTCGAGGCCGCCGCCGGCGGTCCAGCCGACCAGCGTGTCCGAATAAGAGGAGCTTAGGAACGACGGCTGGAACGCGCCCAGCATATCGGTGCCGATGAAGCTGAAGCTCGTGTTCGCGCCGCCATAAGCGAGACCGCCGGTGCCATAGACGAGCAACGTCGGGGTGAACAGGAAGCCGACGCGGCCACGTACGGTGCCGAGATAGTCGAGGCTCTTGTTGGCCGTGGTCGTTCCGAGCCAGCTGTTGGCGGTGCCGAGGATCGGCGCGGCGGCGGTGACGCCAGAGGAGCCGTTGCTCGAGCCGGCGAGACCCTGAATGTCGGCCTCGATGCCCCAAACGAAATTATTGGTCTGGAAGTTATAGCCGATCTGGCCGCCGCCGATGAAGCCGCCGTTGGAGCTGGACGTGGCGCCGCCAATCGTCGAGCCCACGGCGGTGACGGAGTTGAAAGCAGCGACCGAGCCGACGGTCGTTCCAAGGGGGCCGCCGGTGATATTAGAGCCGTTGCTGCCGCCGAAGGCGCCGCCCGCGTTCAGACCGACGTAAAAGCCGGTCCACATGGCCGGCGGCGGCGGCGGCGGAACGTAAACGGGCGCCGACTTGCGCGAGGGAAGGTCGGCCGCCAAAGCGGTTCCGGCCGAAACGACCAGGGCGAGCGCCGTGGCGGAAAGGAGCGATTTCTTCATTAGCTATGCCTCTTAGTTGAAACAACGCCGCGTTTAATCGCGGCGTTGGCGCCGCGTCGATGATCGGATCGGTTCCGATCGCGAACGGAAAGGGAGAGACGGCGGCCTCCCGCTCCCTAGATGCCGGACACAACACGTTATCGAAAGGCAGGTCAATCGCAACACGACAGGATCACAAAAATGTCGCGCATATATCGACGGGTGTGACTTATTTGCCACAGTGGCGGAGATCCTCGGAAATCATGTCAAAATTCTGACCATCGAGCTGGCGCGAGCAATCAATTTCGATGACGGGAAGCCGCGTCGATAATGGCGCTCCGCTCGCCCCGCCAGCCAGCTGCGGCGATCCGCACTTGCGCCGGCTGGCCGCTTCGTCTATGCGGCATGGCTTCCTTAATCCCGCCCGCCGGAAGCGCCGTGACGAAAGCCGCAACACCTGTCGCCGTTATCATGGGATCGCAGTCGGACTGGGCGACCATGCGTCACGCCGCGCGCACGCTCGAAGCGCTGGAGATTGGCTGCGAGACGCGCATCATTTCGGCGCACCGCACGCCCGACCGGCTGGTGGCCTTCGCCAAGAACGCGGAGAGCGAAGGCTTCGAGGTGATCATCGCCGGCGCTGGCGGCGCGGCGCATCTTCCGGGGATGACCGCCGCCATGACGGCGCTGCCCGTGCTTGGCGTGCCGGTCGAGTCCGCCGCGTTGTCCGGCCTGGATTCCCTGCTGTCCATCGTTCAAATGCCGGGCGGCGTGCCCGTGGGAACGCTCGCCATCGGCAAGGCGGGCGCCGTGAACGCGGCGCTGCTCGCGGCGGCCATTCTCGCGCGCGGCGACGCTGGCCTCGCCGGGCGTCTCGCGCGGTTTCGCGCCGAGCAGACCGCCGCCGTGGGCGAGACGCCGAGCGACGAGGTTTAGTCCGATGCTCACGCCGGGCGCGACCATCGGCATCTTGGGCGGCGGCCAACTGGCGCGCATGTTGGCGATGGCCGGCGCGCGGCTCGGCCTCAAGACGCATATATTTTCCCCCGGCGCCGACGAACCGGCTTTCGATGTCTGCGCGGCGCGCAGCGTCGCCGCCTATGATGACCAGGCGGCGCTCGAGGCTTTCGCCGCGGCGGTCGACGTCGTGACTTATGAATTCGAGAACGTGCCGGCGGAAACGGCCGGGTTTCTGGCCGCGCGCAAGCCGGTGCGCCCCAATCCCCGCGTTCTCGGGCTGACGCAGGACCGCCTCGTCGAAAAGCAATTCATACAGGGTCTTGGCATTCAAACCGCGGACTTCGCCGAGGTCGGGGACGCCCTGGCGCTCGAGCGCGGCGTCGCCAGGCTCGGGCGGCCCTCGATTCTGAAAACCCGGCGTTTCGGTTACGACGGCAAGGGGCAGACGCTGCTGCGGGACGGCGACGATCTCGCCGCGGCTTTCGCCGCGCTGGGCGGCGCGCCGTGCATTCTCGAGGGCTTCGTGCCGTTTTCGAAGGAAGTTTCGGTGGTCGCGGCGCGCGCCCTCGACGGCGATTTTCGCGTCTATGACGTCTGCGAGAACGCCCACGAGCATCACATTCTCGCCACCACGACCGCTCCCGCCGGCGTCAAGCCCGAGACCGCCGCGCGCGCGCGCGAAATCGCGCGGGAAATCGCGCGGGCAGCCGATTATGTCGGGGTTCTCGCCGTCGAAATGTTCGTGGTCGAGGCGGCGAACGATCCGGCGGGCGAAAGGCTGGTGGTCAACGAGATCGCGCCGCGCGTTCACAATTCCGGGCATTGGACGCTGGACGGCGCGACGACCTCGCAATTCGAGCAGCACATGCGCGCCGTCGCCGGATGGCCGCTCGGCGCGACGCGGCGGCATGGGCGCGTCACCATGACCAATTTGATCGGCGACGACGCCAATCGGTGGCGCGCGTTTCTGGAGGAGGAGGGCGCCTGCGTGCATCTTTATGGCAAGAGGGATGTCCGCCACGGCCGAAAAATGGGCCATGTGACGCGCGTGACGCCGGAAACGCCCTGAACGCGCGACGCTTGCGCCTTGGCGCGAATGCTCCCAAATAGCAAAAGAGACATCCGCGTTCGCGCCGGTTTGGGCGGAGGCGTAAATGGGCTAATGAAAAAACATGCGAGATCCATACGATATATTGGGCGTGGCCAAGTCGGCGAGCGCCGGCGAGATCAAGAAGGCTTACAGGCAGCTCGCCAAGAAATATCATCCCGACCACAACAAGACCGACCCAAAGGCCAAGGAGCGCTTCGCGGAGATAAATTCGGCCTATGAGATCGTCGGCGACGACGACAAGAAGGCCAAGTTCGACCGGGGCGAAATCGGCGCCGACGGCAAGCCGCGCGCCACCGGCTTCGAGGGCTTTGGCGCCGGGCCCGGCGGATTTTCGCGCGGCGCGGGCGGACCCGGTGGGGCGCATTTCGAGTTCAACATGGGCGGTGGGAGTGGACACGCCGGCTTCGATCCGGCCGACCTGTTCGCCGATCTGTTCGGCGCCGGCGCGAAGCGCGGACGGGCCGGAGCCGCCCCCCGGCGTGGCGGCGATGTCGTCGCGACCGCCACCGTGCCGCTGGAAACGGCGGCTCTCGGCGGCTCCACCCGTGTCGCGCTGCCGGGTGGGCGCATGGTCGATGTCAAGGTGCCGGCGGGGATCGACGACGGCCAACAGATTCGCCTGCGCGGGCAGGGCCAGCCCGGGCCGGTGGGCGGCGAGGCGGGCGACGCGCTGATCACCGTCAAAATCCTGCCGCACCCGTATTTTCGCGTCGAGGGCCGCGATCTGCGCCTCGAATTGCCGATCACGCTGTATGAAGCGGCGCTGGGAGCCAAGGTTGCCGCGCCGACCCTCGCTGGCAAGGTGGAGTTGACGGTGCCTGCGGGCTCCAATGGCGGCCGGACCTTGAGGCTGCGCGGCAAGGGGCTGCCCGCTTCCGACGGCAAGCCGGCCGGCGACCTTTATGTCGCGCTAAAACTCATGGCGCCCGACGCGACGGACTCCGAATACGAAGCGCTGATGACGAAATGGCGCGATAAAAAACCCTACGATCCGCGCAAGGGCATTTGAACCGCCCGCTCCCGACCCGCGATGGACGGCTCGCGTCAAGTTTCGCCTAATATTTTGAGGCGGCGGCGACCGATTAGCCGAGTGTGACATTATTGACACGCCCGCGATAAATCATCCGGGTCGGATTGACGGCGGCGCCCCGAAGCGTAAAAAATCGGCACCAGTAAGAAAAGCGATCAATAAGAGCATACGCGCCTCGGGAGCCGCCATGATCCGCCGTCAACGTCTTCGAGAAATTTCCGCGCTAGCGCTGTTGGTGGCGATGACGGCGGTTTCCGCCGTGGCGCAAGAGTCCCTGCCGACGATCGACATTGGGGCGCCGCGACGGGCTCGCCCCGCCAAGCGCGTCGCCGTCGCCACGCCGCGCCCCGCGCCGGCCCCGGCGAAACCGCGGCCCGTGGTCGCCGTGAAACCCAAGCCCAAGCCTGTGGTCGTGGCGAAACCCCGGCCGAAGCCCATTGTCGTCGCGGCCCCCGCGCCGCCGCCATCGTTCGACACGCCGTCGAAAAACGACCCCGATGCGGTGAAGCCGCCGCGTCCGCTGGAGTCCGCCAGCTCGATTTATGTCTCCGGCGCGGAAGTTCAGTCACATTCCTACACGCGGCCCGGCGAGGCGCTCGAAATCGTGCCCGGCCTGCTGGTGACGCAGCATAGCGGCGAGGGCAAGGCCAATCAATATCAGCTGCGCGGCTTCCAGCTCGACCATGGCACCGATCTCGCGATCACCGTCGACGGCATGCCGCTGAACATGCCGACCCATGGCCATGGCCAGGGCTACGCCGACGCCAATTTTTTAATGCCGGAGCTGTTCGACACCATACTCGCGCACAAGGGGCCGTATTTCGCCGACGAAGGCGATTTCTCCGCCGCCGGCGCGGTTCACATCAACCTGATCGACAGCCTGCCGAACGGCGCCAGCGGCACGTTCTCCGTCACCGGCGGCAGTTTCGACTACGGCGGCGTGCAAGCCATCACCTCCAACAAGGTCGCGGGCGGCAATCTGCTCAGCGCCGTCCAGGGCGGCTATTATAATGGTCCGTGGACGCTTGGCGACGGGATGCACAAGATCAACGGGGTGCTCCGCTGGTCGCAAGGCGATCAGGCCAACGGCTTCTCGCTCACCGCCATGGCCTACGCCAACGACTGGCACGCCAGCAATCAGATTCCCGCGCGCGGCGTGTCGGAAGGGGTGATTTCCCTTTGGGGCAACATCGACCCCACGGATCGCGGCGACACGACGCGCTTCAGTCTCTCGACGCGCTGGAGCGAGACCAACGAGAAGAGCCATACGCGGATCGAAGCTTACGCGGCGCACACCACGCTCGATCTCTTCAACGACTTTGATTATTACCTGACCCAACCGATCCTCGGCGATCAGTTCCGCCAGTTCGACCGCCGCACGACCCTCGGCTTGAACCTGGAGCACGGTTGGAAATACAACTTCCTCGGCCTGCCCTGGGAAACTCGCGTTGGTCTGAGTTCACGCTACGACAACATTCGCGTCGGCTTGCAGGACACGGTTCAGACCGTGCCTTACGCGACCGTTGAAAATGACCAGGTCGCGCAGGGCAATGTCGGCGTCTGGACCGACACCACCGTGAAGTGGACCCCGTGGCTGCGCACCACGGCGGGCATTCGCTACGACTTCTTCGCCGCGGCCGTCGGCGATTATCAGAACCCGCTCGCCGCGCCGACGGGCGCGCCCTTCGGCATGCCGGGCGCGACGCCGATCTGGACCGGCCCATGGAATTCCGGTCATAAGGCGGACGGGATGGACAGCCCCAAGCTCGCCATCACGCTGGGGCCATGGGAAAAAACCGAATTCTTCGTCAATGCGGGCGAGGGTTTCCACTCCGTCGACGCGCGCGCGACCGTCACGACGCTCAATCCCGCCGACGGCTCGGTCGCGGCGACGACTCCCTTTCTAGTGAAGGCGCGCGGCGTCGAGGTCGGCGCGCGCACCAAGTTCCTGGAAGGGCTCGACTCCACCATTAGCTTCTGGGGCCTGAATTTTGACTCCGAAAGCCAATTCGACGGCGACACTGGCACGACGCTGTTCGGGCGCCCGAGCCGCCGCTATGGCGTCGAACTCAACAACCATTATTCGCCTTACGACTGGCTGCACTTCGACGGCGATCTCGCGCTCAGCCATGCGCGCTCGCGCGGTTTCGACACGCCGCAGCTCGCGGCCTACGCGCAGCTCGTCACGCCCGGCACGGTCGGGTATTTCACCTATCTTGGCAACGCGCCCGGCAATTATATTCCCGAGGGGCCGCCCGTCATCGCCTCGATCGCCGTCGAAGCGGGAAAGAAAACCGGCTGGTTCGCCGGGCTCAAATATCGCTTCAAGGGCGCCTATCCCCTGACCGAGGACGGCTACTTCAAGGCGCCGGCGACCGGAACGGTTAATTTGCGCGTCGGCTACAAGTGGGAGAACGGCCTCAAGCTGCAACTCGACGGTTATAACATCCTCAACTCGCGGTCGGATCAGATCACCTACGCCTACGGCTCGCTGTTGCCGACCGACCCGCTCTACGCGCCGTGCCAGACGGGAACCGCCCCCGCCGCGGTCTGCGCCATCGGCCAGATGGACCGCCACTTCAAGCCGATCGAGCCGGTGGCGATCCGCGCCACGTTGAGCGGGCCGCTGTCGACGCACGCCTTCGACCCGATTTTCGCGCCGGCCCCCAACGCCCACACGCCCTACAGGGACTTCCTGGCGCTGGCGTCCAATATCGCCAGCGGCGAGGCCTTCCCGTCGGACTACGACGACACGGGGTCGATTTCGGGTCTTCCCAACCGAAAAGGGCCGCCGGCCTATGCGCCGCCGCCGGTCAAATGGACCGGTCTCCATGTTGGCCTGAACGCCGGCGGCATCTTTGGCGCGAGCAACCTCAATGTCACGAATGGCCCGCTCGCACCCGGCGGCGATTTAGGCGCGGCGACGGCCGTCACCGGCGCCCTTACCAGCGGACTGGGCAATTTCGGCGACTTTTTGGGCGGCGGCCAGATCGGCTACGACTGGCAACTTGGCCGCGACCGGCTTGGCCGCGCGCGATTTGTGGTCGGCGTCGAGGCGGATATTCAGGCGGAGGCCGGCGCGGGCGCCGGCGGCGTGCTCGCCAACGGCGCGCCGAGCGCCTTCAACCCCGCCAACAGCATCACCGGCAATATCTCGGCGTCGTCGCATCTCGACTATCTCGGCACGGCGCGCGCCCGCGTCGGCTATCTGCTCAAGCCGTTCCTGCTCGCCTACGCGACCGGCGGCCTCGCCTATGGCGGAGCGGAGATGAGCACGCAAACCTCGCTGCTCGCGGTCGACGGCGCCGGCGCGCCGCTCGGGGCCGCCTTTGGCGGGGCCCGATATTCCAACACGCTCGTCGGTTGGACGGCCGGCGCGGGTCTCGAATGGATGTTCCATCCGAACTGGAGCTTTAAAGCGGAATATCTTTATTACGATCTCGGCGCCGTCTCGGTCGCCAGCGTGTTGCCGGGAGCGACGCCCGCCGGCGCTCCGTCTAGCGCCTTTAGCCTCGCCGGGCAGGCCAGCGCGCGCTTTAACGGCAATGTCGTGCGCGGCGGTCTGAACTATCACCTCAACTGGGGCGCGCCCGCCCCGATCATGGCCAAATACTAATCGAGCGTTGGGCCGACCTCCGCGCGGACCCTGGAGACAAGCAAGAGATGGGCGCGACGATCGCTTCGTTGGAATCGATGATCGCGCCCGTTTCATTGGACGAATTTTTCGCGCGATATTGGGAGAAGGAGCCGCTGTTCATCCGGCGCTCCGACCCCGGCTTTTACGACGGCCTGCTCGCGCTTGGCGATCTTCAGGACGCCATTTCCAACGGCGGATTGCGCTATCCGGCGATACAATTATCGCGGGACGGCGGCTTCCTGCCGCCGGAGGCCTTCTGCGCGGATATTCGCGCGGGCGGAGTCGTCTTCGAGGGCGTGCCGGAACTTGGCCGCGTTCGGGCGGAATATCAATCCGGCGCGACGCTTTCGCTCCCCGGTTTTCATCGCGCCTGGGGGCCGCTCGCGCGGCTCGTCCGCGCCGTCGAGGCCTATCTCGATCATGGCGTCCACACCAACATCTACATGACGCCCGGCGCGGTCGCGGGCTTTGGTCCGCATTACGACACGCACGACGTCTTTATCTTGCAGATTTCCGGCGCGAAGCATTGGAGAGTTCACGCGCCGATCCTCGAATTGCCTCACGTCAGTCAGCCGTTCCACCCGCGCATGTTCAACGACTCCACGCCGTTGCTCGAACTCGTCATGGAGCCCGGCGATCTGCTCTATCTGCCGCGCGGCTATGTCCACTCGACCACGACGTCGAACCGCGCCTCCGCGCATGTGACGCTTGGCGTCACGGTCTACACATGGGTGGAGGTGCTGGCGACGTGGCTGCAATCGAGTCGGGACGAGGTCGATTTGCGCCGCGCGTTGCCCCCTGGTTTCGCTCACCGCCCGGAATTGAAGCAGGAATTGGAAAAAGGCGTCGCCAGACTGGTCGCCAATCTCCAGGCGAGGCTCGACGGAGAGGCGCTTGTCGAGAGCTTCGCGCGGCGCGCGCGGCATGGATATCCCGGCCAACGCGCGGCGGAGGGCGGGTTCGACGCCAATGTCGTGGTGATTGATCCCCGCGGAAAGCTCAAGACGCTTCCCCGCGACCGCTATGTCGTGTCCGAGGAAGGCGGCGGCATAGTGCTAAAATTCGAGGGCAAGACCCTGCCGATGTCGCCCCGCGCGCGCGCTACTCTCCTTGATATGTGCGCGAAGAGCTCGTTCCGGCCCGCCGAACTCGCCGGCGACCTGAACGAGGAGACGACGCTGGCCTTGGTCCGCCATCTTCACAAGGAAGGCTTTTTGATTCGATGCGAATAAGCGCGGCGCCGCTCCGTCAGATCGTCTGGTTGTAGGCGCCGACTTCCGCGTTTTCGCGCAGCACGGCGTCGACGGCGGCGAACATTTCGCGCATGCGGGCTTCCGAGGCGGGGCTTTCGACCACCACCACCAGTTCCGGCTTGTTGGAGGAGGCGCGCACGAGTCCCAGGTGCCGTCGCCGACCGTGACCCGCACGCCGTTGACCGTGACGAGATCACGGATCGGACCGCCGAGAAACGGAACGCCCCTCGCCAGCATGTCCTGGAAACGCGCGGTGACTTTGTCGACGACGCCGTATTTGACCTCGTCGCCGCAATGCGGCGACATCGTCGGCGAACCCCAGGTCTTCGGCAGTTCGCCATAGAGCTGGGCCATCGACTTGCCGGGGTTGCGATTGAGCATCTCCAGCACGTGTATGGCCGTCAGCAAGCCGTCGTCATAGCCGCGCCCGACCGGCGCGTTGAAGAAGAAATGCCCGGATTTCTCGAAGCCGGCCAGCGCCTTGGTTTCGCTGACGCGGCGCTTGATATAGGAGTGGCCGGTCTTCCAGTAATCGGTCACGACGCCGCGCTCGATCAGCACCGGGTCGGTCGCGAACAGGCCGGTCGATTTGACGTCGACGACGAAGCGCGCGTTCGGATAAATCTTGGAGAGGTCGCGGGCCAGCATCACGCCGATCTTGTCGGCGAATATCTCGTCGCCATTGTTGTCGACGACGCCGCAGCGGTCGCCATCGCCATCGAAGCCGAGGCCGACATCGGCGCCGCTTTCCCGCACCTTGTCGGCGATGGCGTGCAGCATTTCCAGGTCTTCGGGGTTGGGATTGTAGCGCGGAAAGTTGTAGTCGAGCTCGATGTCGAGCGGGACGACGTCGCAGCCGAGCCGCTCCAGCAAGCGCGGCGCGAAGGCGCCGGCGGTGCCATTGCCGCAGGCCGCGACCACCTTCATCTTGCGAGAAAAATCCACGCCGCCGGCGAGATCGTCGAGATAGCGCTCGGCGAAATTCTCGACGAAGCGATAGGCGCCGCCGTCGGCGAGGCGGAATTTGCCGGACAGCACGATTTCCTTGAGCCGGCCCATCTCCTCGGGGCCGAAGGTGACCGGCCGTTGCGCGCCCATTTTCACGCCGGTCCAGCCATTGTCGTTGTGCGAGGCCGTGACCATCGCGACGGCGGGAACGTCGAGGTCGAACTGGGCGAAATAGGCCATCGGCGACAAAGCGAGGCCAATGTCGTGGACGCGCACGCCGGCGCCCATCAGGCCGGTGATCATGGCGAGTTTGATCGAGGCGGAGTAGGCGCGGTAATCGTGCCCGGTGGCCAGCTCCAGCGGCACGCCCATTTCATGCAGCAGCGTGCCGAGCCCGAGGCCCAGCGCCTGCACGCCCATGAGATTCAGTTCTTTTTCGAACAGCCAGCGCGCGTCGTATTCGCGAAACCCGGTCGGCTTGACCAGCGGGGTCTGTTCATAGGCGTAGGTGTTGGGCGTCAAATCCGAAACGGGCTTGGGAAACATTGGGAATTCCTCGAGCGGGAAAGCGCGTGCTGGTGCTTAACCGAAATGACGCGCCGCGCCAACCGGAGCGCCGGCCTCGGGCCATTAATCGTGAATCCTTTCGCGGGATCGACGCCGCGCCGCGCCGGACGGATGACACTATTCAGGCGAAAGCAGTGCGTATATGAATAGCCGCCTGATTTAGCCGCCAGGCGCCGGCGCGAACACACTTCGTCAGGGAGACGCAACGTTGAGCGAAGCCAAGGACCTCTATGAACTGGGCGAGATTCCGCCGCTTGGGCACGTCCCCGCGAATATGTACGCCTGGGTCGTCCGCAAGGAGCGGCATGGGCCGCCGGAAGAGGCGATGCGGCTCGAAGTCGTGCCGACCTGGGAGCTCGACAGCCACGACGTGCTGGTGCTGGTGATGGCGGCGGGCGTTAACTACAATGGCGTTTGGGCGGCGCTCGGCCAGCCGATCTCCGTGCTCGACGCCCACAAGCAGCCCTATCACATCGCCGGCTCCGACGCGTCGGGCATCGTCTGGAAAGTCGGCTCCAAGGTCAAGCGCTGGAAGGTCGGCGACGAGGTGGTCGTCCACTGCAACCAGGACGATGGCGACGACGAGGAGTGCAACGGCGGCGATCCGATGTTCTCGGCCTCGCAGCGCATCTGGGGTTACGAGACGCCGGACGGCTCCTTCGCGCAGTTCTGCCGCGTGCAGGACCGCCAGCTGATGGAGCGGCCCAAGCATCTCACCTGGGAAGAATCGGCCTGCTACACGCTGACGCTCGCCACCGCGTACCGCATGTTGTTCGGCCACGAGCCGCATCGCCTAAAACCCTCCGACAACGTGCTGATCTGGGGCGCCTCGGGCGGTCTCGGCGTGTTCGGCGTGCAGCTTTGCGCCGCGGCGGGCGCCAACGCCATTGGCATCATCTCCGACAAGAGCAAGCGCGATTACGTGCTGTCGCTGGGCGCCAAGGGCGTGATCAATCGCAAGGATTTCAAATGCTGGGGGCAGATGCCCACGGTCAACACGCCGGAATACAATGAGTGGACCAAGAACGCCCGCGCCTTTGGCAAGGCGATCTGGGACATCACCGGCAAGAAGGATGTCGACATCGTGTTCGAGCATCCGGGCGAGCAGACCTTTCCGGTCTCCTGCCTCGTCGTCAAGCGCGGCGGCATGGTGGTGTTTTGCGCGGGCACCACGGGCTTTAATCTGACCTTCGACGCGCGCTACGTCTGGATGCGGCAGAAGCGCATCCAGGGTTCGCATTTCGCGCATCTGAAGCAAGCCGCCGCGGCCAATCGCTTCGTCATCGACCGGCGCGTCGATCCCTGCATGTCCGAGGTGTTTCCTTGGGACAAAATCCCGCTGGCGCATACGAAAATGTGGAAAAATCAGCACGCGCCGGGGAACATGGCCGTGCTGGTCTGCGCGCCGACCACGGGTCTGCGCAGCCTCGAGGACGTCATCGCCGCCGGCAAGAAATAGACCGCGGCCGGCGACGACACCCCACATCCGTGAACCGACCGACTTCGGCGGCCGCCGGCGCGGCCGCTCGCGCGCGTGTTTTCCCCCAAAAACGCCGCCCTTGAGCGAGGTTCGAACGCGCGCGTTCGACGCAAGCGCCTCTCGCTAATTATAGATTAACCTGTGCGGGCTAGAGTGCTGGCATATCGGATTGACCAATTGAGCCGCCAGGCGTGGTCAAAAGCATGTAGCTCGTCCGATATGCCGGCACGATCCGGAATGTCCCAACTGGGATGCCTCACCCACATTTTCACATCGCTTCGCGCGGCGCGAATATCGCGCCGGATCGCCCGGCCGCTTGGCTGACGCGACCGCGGCGAGCGTTGAGAGGTTCGGATTCGACGGGGGCGTCGACCGACTGCTGTCGCGCGCCGAGGGACTTGATGAAGACACTTCGCTTCCCGCTTCCCATCGTCGGATCGACGCGCCCTCTCGGGTCGCCGTCGGCTCGCTGGCCAAGCCAACGCGCTTTTGAAGCCCTCGCGCCGGCAAGCGCGCCATTCACAAAATTCATCGCGCGCCCCGACGCGGGCTTCGGGGAATTTTCGCGACCGTGAACCCTAATCCACGCGGCGATCGCAACTGGGAAGAATTTTGGCCATGACAGAGATATCCGCCCAGAACAAAGCCAACGAGCCATGTGAATTCGTGGCGTTCCACGTTGGAGACCAGACCTATTGCATCGACATCATGGCGGTGCGGGAAATCCGCGGTTGGACGCCCGCGACTCCGCTGCCGCATGCTCCGGGCTTCGTGCGCGGCGTCATCAATCTGCGCGGCACCGTTCTGCCGGTGGTCGATCTCGCGGCGCGCCTCGGCATGACCTCCAAGGAGCCGACCGCCCGTCACGCCATCGTCGTCGTGCAGCATTCCGATCAGGTCGTCGGCCTGCTGGTCGACGCGGTTTCGAACATCCTCACCTTGCAGCCGGACGCCATTCAGCCCACGCCCGACGTCGCGTCGGAACAGTCGCGCAACCTCGTGAAGGGCATCGTCGCGGTGGAGAACGCCGTGATCAGCGTGCTCATCGTCAAGAACCTCTTGCCGCCCCCGCAACAATGCGCCGCCTGAACCCGCCAATCCGGACGCCCAATCGCGGCGATGGACGACGCTCCCATGAAAGAGTCCCTCATGAGCAAATCGGATAGCGCGGACAGTCTCTCGCGAACAATCGAATTGCCGGCCGCGTTGACCTTGTGCGCCGCCGCGCCGCTCGCCACGGAACTGCTGGAGGCGCGAGGCCGCGCCCTGATGGTCGACGCGTCCAAGGTCGAAACCGTCGGCGCGCAGTGCCTTCAACTCCTGCTGTCCGCGCGGGCGACCTGGGAACGGGACAATTCGATCCTAGGCATGGTCAACCCATCAAAGGCGTTGCTGGACGCCCTCGACACCTTAGGCATTCCGATCGGCAAAATCGGAGAGTTGGAGCCCGTGAAATGACGAAGACAATTCTGACGGTCGACGACTCGCGCACCATGCGCGAGATGCTCATGCTGGCGCTTTCCGACGCAGGCTACTCGGTCGTTCAGGCCGTCGATGGAATGCATGGACTCGAAGTGCTCGACACCATCAAGCCCGATGTCGTCGTCACCGACATCAACATGCCGCGCCTCGACGGTTTCGGCTTTATCGAGGGCGTTCGCAAACACGAGCGCCATCGCGCCGTTCCGATTCTCGTGCTGACCACGGAAAGCGACGACGAAAAAAAGAACAAGGCGCGCCGCGCCGGCGCGACGGGATGGATCGTCAAGCCATTCAATCCGTCGAAGCTCGTCGACGCGATCAAACGCGTGACCGACTAAATTTTCGAGGAGACGTCCGTGGATCCGTTGGCCGCCATTAAGCAGACCTTCTTTCAAGAATGCGACGAACAGCTTTCGGAACTCGAAGGCGGGCTGTTGAAGATCGCCGATGGCGACAGCGACCCCGAGTTGATCAACGCGGTGTTTCGCGCGGTGCATTCGATCAAGGGCGGCGCCGCGGCTTTTGGCTTCGACGATCTCGTCGATTTCGTCCACGTTTACGAAACAACCCTCGATTTATTGCGATCGAATGTGCTGGTGCAGACGCCGGCGGTGACCGGGACATTGTTGCGGGCGTCCGATGTGTTGTCGGACCTCGTCAAGGAAGTGCGCCAGGGCCGTCCGGCGACCGGCGAATTCGTGGCGGCGATCCGCGCCGAGCTCGACAGCCTGGTGAATCCGACCAATGGCGCGGCGCCCAAGCCCGCGCCCGCCGCCCAGGACGACGATTTCGGCTTCACGCCGATCACGATCTCCCTCGACTCGCTGTTCGAGGACGTCGCCCCTGGAGACGCTCCGCCCGATCCGACCTATGTCATAAAGTTCAAGCCCAACCCGTCGCTCTACGCCAAGGCCAACGAACCCGCCCGCCTGTTTCGGGGCCTTGGCGAATTGGGCGCGCTGACCGTCGCGTGCGACGACCGTGACATTCCCTTCCTCACCGAGCTCGATCCCGAGGGCTCCTATCTTTCGTGGACGATCCGCCTCGCGACGAGCGCCAGCGAGGCCGATATTCGCAAGATTTTCGAGTTCGTGGAGTGGGATTGCCAATTGGATATCGCGCTCGAGGGCGAGGAGGGGCGGCGCCCGCCGCCGTGCTCGCGCCGGCCGAGACGACGAAGGTCAAGCCGCCGGCCGCGACCCCCAACAAGGAGGCGCCCGCCGTCGACCCGTTGGCGGCCGCCAAGCAAGCGACGAGCGAGCACGCCGCGGCCGCGACCCAGGCGTCGATCCGGGTCGATCTCGACAAGGTGGACCGGCTCGTCAATCTGGTCGGAGAACTGGTCATCAATCAGGCCGTGCTGTCGCAGCGCGTTTCCGAGGCTGGATTGTCGCGCGCCTCGTCCGTCGTCATCGGTCTCGATGAACTCGAACAATTGACACGCGATATTCAAGACAGCGTCATGGCCATTCGCGCGCAACCGATCAAGCCGGTGTTCCAGCGCATGTCGCGCACCGTGCGCGAGGTTTCGACGATCACCGGCAAGTCCACGCGGTTGATTTTCGAGGGCGAGAACACCGAAGTCGACAAGACGGTGATCGAGCGGCTGACCGACCCCCTCACCCACATGGTGCGCAACGCGGTGGATCACGGCATCGAGCGTCCCGACGCGCGTCTCGCGGCCGGAAAGCCGGAGGAGGGCTTGCTGCGGCTTTCCGCGATGCATCGCTCGGGCCGGCTGGTCATAGAAGTGAGCGACGACGGCGCCGGGCTCAACCGCGGGCGCGTGCGCGAGATCGCCGTCGCGAAGGGCCTGATCGCCGACGACGTTGCTCTCACCAACGACGAAATCGACAATCTGATCTTCCTGCCGGGTTTCTCGACCAACGCCACGGCGTCCGCCATCTCGGGCCGCGGCGTCGGCATGGATGTGGTCAAGCGCGCCATTCAGGCGCTCGGCGGGCGCATCTCGATATCCTCGACGCCGGGGCGCGGCTCGACGTTTTCGATGAGCCTGCCGCTCACCCTCGCGGTGCTCGACGGCATGGTCGTGACGGTCGCCGGGCAAACGCTGATCGTGCCGTTGAGCGCGGTGGTGGAAACGCTGCAGCCCAAACCCGAGAACGTGCATCTTCTCTACGACGACGTGCGCGTCATCTCCAGCCGCAAGACATTCATCCCGCTGATCGATCTCGCCTGCGTGCTTGGTTATCGCGTGGAGCATGTCAATCCCAACACTCAGGTGGGGTTGCTCGTGGAATCGGAAAGCGGCGGCAAATGCGCGCTGCTGGTGGACGCGATACAGGGCCAGCGGCAGGTCGTCATCAAGGGGTTGGAGGCCAATTACGGACAGGTGCAAGGGATCGCCGCCGCGACGATTCTCGGCGATGGCCGCGTCGCTCTGATCGTCGACGTGGACGCGATCCTCAATGGATTTAGGTCGGAGGGGAGGGCGCCGGAGATGAGCCTTCTCGCCGCTGAATAGGGCGCGCGCGATGAATTCGGGCGACATTTTGATCAATACGGGTTCGACCGGCGCGCGGAACGGCTTGCTTGTGGAGCTAGGCTCGCATTCGATGCAAGGAGGCATATCGTGAGCCGCAATCAACAGCTCGACGGCGCGGAGGAACGGCAGATCGTGTCCGGCCCCTTCGTGCTCACCCAGCGCGACTTTCGTCAGATCGCGCGCATGCTGCACGAGGACGCCGGCATTTCGCTTTCGGACGCCAAGGCGACGATGGTGTATTCGCGCCTCGCCAAGCGGCTGCGCAGCCTCGGGCTGAAGAATTTTCGCGACTATTGCGCGCTGCTCGAAGGCGGCGACGGCGCGGACGAGCGGCAAATGATGCTCGCCGCGTTGACCACCAACGTGACCCGGTTTTTTCGCGAGCCGCATCATTTCGAGCATTTGAAAAAGGTGATCCTGGCGCCGCGCGCCGACGCGGTGCGCCGCGGGGCCCGGCTGCGTATCTGGTCGGCGGCGTGCTCGGACGGTCAGGAGCCTTATTCGATCGCGATGTCCGTGCTGTCGGTCATCCCCGAGGCGAACAAACTCGATGTGCGCATTCTCGCCACGGATATCGACTCCAACATGGTCGCGACGGGCAAGGCCGGCGTTTACAACGACGACGCGGTGAGCGCGGTGCCCGCCGACATGCGGTCCCGCTGGTTCTCGCGGGTCGACGGGGCGGGCGAACGCGGTTGGCGAGTGGGCGACAATCTCGCCGAGCTCGTCGCCTTTCGCGAATTGAATCTGATCGGAGCCTGGCCGATGAAGGGAAAGTTCGACGTGATATTTTGTAGGAACGTGGTGATCTATTTCCAGGAGGACACTCAGCATCAGATTTGGAGTCGCTTCGCTCCGATGCTCGTCGACGACGGTCGCCTCTACATCGGTCACTCCGAACGCGTGTCCGGTCCCGCCGCGTCGCGCTTCGCCGGCGACGGCGTGACGACCTATCGCCTGCAAGGGGAGAAGCGGTCGTGAAGCCCTGTCGCGTGCTCATAGTTGACGATTCGGCGACGATGCGCGCCGTGATCGCCAATGTTCTCGGCCACGACGAGGGAATCCGCGTCGTCGGGGAAGCCGCCGATCCCGTCGAGGCGCGCGAGGCGATCAAGCAGCTCGATCCCGATGTCGTCACTCTCGATATCGAAATGCCGAAGATGAACGGCCTCGACTTTCTCGAGCGCATCATGCGCCTGCGTCCGACCCGGGTGATCATTGTTTCGAGCGCGACCGAAAGGGGCGCGGAGGCGACGATCCGGGCGATCGAGATCGGCGCCTATGATTGCGTCGCCAAGCCTTCGCGCCGCAACCCCGAGTCCTTCGCCGACCTCGGCGACAGAATCAAGGCCGTGGCCCTCGCGCCGCTCAACGCGCGCGCCCAAGCGGCTCCGGAGCGCGCCGTCGCGTCGAGCCCCGGCGGCTATAACTGGAATGGCCGCCCGCTGTTCATCGGCGCGTCGATGGGCGGGGTCGAGGCGCTGTTCGCCCTGCTGACGGAATTTCCAGCCAATTGTCCGCCGACGGTGATCACCCAGCATATGCCCCCGGTGTTCACCAAGAGCTTCGCGGAACGTCTCGACAAGGTTTGCAAGCCGTCGATCAGCGAGGCGGTGGACGGCGCCCCGCTGGCTCAGGGGCGCATCTATATCGCGCCCGGCGGCGGCGCCCATCTGATGATCGAGCGTCACCAGGGCTTGAAGTGCCGGTTGCGGGAAGGACCGCCGGTGAGCGGCCATCGGCCCTCGATCGACGTTATGTTTGGCTCGGCGGCGATCGCGACCGGGGGGAAGGCGATAGGCGTCATTTTGACGGGCATGGGCCGCGACGGCGCCGACGGCCTGCTGGCGATGCGAAGGGCCGGCGCCGAGACCATCGGGCAAGACCATGGGTCGTCGCTGATTTACGGCATGCCGAAGGTCGCGTGGGAAATTGCGGCGTCGCCAATCAGTTTCCGCTGAATAGAATTGCGCGCCAGGTCCTCGACACGACGAGCCTGGCGCCGGGGAGGGAAGCATGTCTGTAGTCAATCAACTCCGCGTTCTCGTCGTGGACGATACGTCGACCAGTCGATTGCTCATTCGCGACGGCCTGGAAGAGATCGGCTTGCGCCACATCTTCTTCGCTCACGACGGAGAGCAGGCGCTGCAATTCATGATGGCCACGCCGGCCCATCTGATCATCTCCGATCTGAACATGCCCAAGCTTGACGGCCTGGGCCTGCTGAAGGCGATCCGCAACTACACGCCAACGCGCCGGGTCCCGTTCATCATATTGACCGGCCGATCCGACAAGACGGTGCTGGAGAACGCCATGAAACTGGGCGTCAACAATTATCTCCTGAAGCCCTTCACGGCCGACGCCCTGAAGCGAGCGCTCGAGGCCATCATCGGCAAGCTGCCATGAACATTCAGCAAGGCCGCCTCAAAAAAATCCATGTCATTCAGGGCGAGTTCAAGGTCGTGGACGACCCCAACGTGGTGCTGACCACCGTGCTCGGCTCTTGCGTCGCGGCTTGCATTCGCGACCCGGAGGCTCGCGTTGGCGGCATGAACCATTTTTTACTGCCCGGCGGAAGCGACGGCCCGGGCGTTGGCGAAGCCGAGCGCTATGGCGTGCATCTCATGGAAATGCTGGTCAACGGCCTGTTGAAGCGCAACGCCCGCCGCGAACGCCTGGAAGGCAAGTTGTTTGGCGGCGCGCGCATGCTCGAGGGCCTGTCGGACATCGGCGCCAAGAACGCGATTTTCGCGCGGAAATTCCTGGTCAACGAGGGCATCAGACTCGTCGCCGAGAATATCGGCGGCGTGTCCGGCCGGCGCGTCGAATATTATCCGGTTTCGGGTCGGGCGCGGCAGGTGCTGTTGTCGGACGGCGGCCCGATGCCGGCGGCGATGGAGCGCTTCGTCGCGCGCGGCGCGCAAGAGTGCGAGTTGGAGCTGTTTTGACGGCGGGCCGGCGTCGAACCCGGATCGGGACAATTACGCAAGCAACGCGCCGATCCATCGATGGCGCCGGAGATGGTGGCGATTGACATGACAAAGGCGGAGCGGATGCAGTCGATGCCTTCGATTTTGGCGCGCGTCGAGGCGGAGTTGAGCGATCTCGCCGCATGCGTGGACGATCTGCACAAGATCGTGGAGATCGTCGGAGATGAAGTGATTCGCGACAAGGCCAAGTTTTATCATTCGGCCCAGTCGATCGACATCGTCGAGCAGCGTCTTTCGGGGCTCGCGCACTTCGTCTCGGAGCTCGCGAACATGACGCCGGCGCATTGGAGCGTCGACTGCCATGTCGCGGCCAGCAAGCTCAAGCTTTCCGCTCTGGCCAAGCAGCTCTCCAGCCACGACGGCCACCATGCGTCGTCGCATCAGCAGGCGGCCGGAGAATCCGAGTTTTTCTAGCCTTCGCCCCGTCGAAAGCAGCCTCGCGCAAGCTCATTCGCCTCTAATGAAGTGGCGATAGGCGGCGCGAGAGGCAGCGATGACTTCGACGTTTAATTTGTTCAACACTTCGATCATGGGGATGGGCGCGCAATCCTCGGCGCTCGCCAATATTTCCGAAAATATCGCGAACGCCAACACGGTTGGCTACAAGGACGCGTCGACGAATTTTCTGACGGTTTTGAACGGCCTGCAAAGCAACGACAATCCCGGCGGCGGCGTGACGACGACGAGTCAATACAGCGTCGCGAGCCAGGGCGCGCTGACGCAGACCACCTCGCCCACCGATCTCGCCATTCAAGGCGGCGGCTTCTTCGTGGTCCAGAACACCGCCGGTCAGACCTTGTTGACGCGCGCCGGATCGTTCACGCCGGACGCGCAGGGCCGCCTCGTCAACGCCGCCGGCAATTATCTGATGGCCATCCCGAACAGCTCGGGCTCCAGCGTCGCCACCAACGCCTCGTTGTCCAGCATGTCCGTCGTGCAGATTCCCACCAACAAGCTATTCGCCAACGCGTCGACGTCGGGCACGCTGTCCGTCAATCTCGACTCGCAGCCGCCGACGACGAACGGCTATACGGGCGGCGCGCCCGCGAGCGGCAATTATACCTATACGACCTCGTTGGTCGCCTACGACAATCTGGGCACGGCGCAAACGCTCAGCGTCTATTACGGGGTGACGCCGGCGACCGCCGCGACAGCCACCACGCCGGCGACGCCGGCGACGACGACCATGGCGATCTATGATCCCACCGGCGCCCAGCTCGGCTCGACGCAGACCCTGGCTTTCGACGCCAATGGCCAGTTGACGGGTCCAAGCTCCGTGTCCGTTCCCGTCACCGGCGGCGCGACGCTCAATCTCAGCATCGCCGGCACGACCGAACTGGCGAGCGCCTTCGCCGTCAATTCGTCCACCGTCAACGGCAACGCGCCGAGCTCCATCGCCTCGGTGCAGGTCGGGACGGACGGCGCGATGAGCTATCTGCTCGGCAATGGTCAGACGATACCCGCCTACACGATCGCGCTCGCCAACGTCGCGAGTCCGACGAACCTCGCGTCGCAGAGCGGCGACACCTTTTCCCAAACCACGCAGTCCGGGCAAATCTTCGTCGGCGCGGCCGGAACCGGTTCGCTGGGGAACATACAATCCTCGGAGCTGGAAAGCTCGACGGTCGATCTCGCGACGGAACTGTCGAACATGATCATCGCGCAGCGCTCCTTCACCGCGAATAGCCAGGTTTTCCAGGTCAGTTCGGACATTCTGCAAGTCTTGAACAATCTGAAATAGCCCAACCGTCGGGATCGGCCAAATGACTCTTTCAAGCGCGTTCAGCATCGCCAACCAATCCCTGGGGACCATCTCCAGCCAGATAAGCGTGGTCTCGCAGAACGTTTCCGGCGCGAACACCACCGGCTACTCCACGAAGACCACCAACGTCATCACCGGCGCCGACGGCTCCGCGCAAATGAGCGGCGTCAGCCGCATCGCCAATCTCGCGCTGCAAAAAAGCTCGCTCGCCGCGTCGTCGCAACAAGCCGCCGACGCGGCGATTTCCGCCGGCCTCGATCAGATCGACCAGTCGCTCAATATTTCGTCGAGCTCGGCGTCGAGCACGACGAGCAGCACCACGCCGGCCGACATGATCGCCAATCTCGCGAGCAGCCTGCAGACGCTCGCGACGACGCCAAATTCCGCGTCCGCCGCGCAAGGCGTGGTGTTCAGCGCGCAGAGCGTCGCGCAGTCGCTCAACGCCGCGACGACGGCGACGCAGAACGTGCGCGCCCAGGCCGACGCCTCCATCGGCACGGCGGTCAACACTGTCAACCAGCTGCTTGGCCAGTTTCAGACCGTCAACAACGCCATCGTCGCGGGCAGCGCGACCGGCGCCGATGTCACCACCGCGCTCGATCAACGCGATCAACTGGTGTCGCAAATCTCCCAATACATGGGCGTCTCGACACTGGTCGGACCCAACAACAGCATGTCGCTTTACACCGACAGCGGCGTGACGTTGTTCGACACGACGCCGCGCGCCGTCAGCTTCACGCCCACGTCGCAATTTTCGGCGACCACCACTGGAAACTCCGTGTCGATCGGCGGCATTCCCGTCACCGGCGCGTCGGCGGGCGCGATGGCGCTGCAATCGGGGAGCATCGCCGGCCTCACGCAACTGCGCGACGTGATCGCCCCGCAGTTCCAGGCGCAGCTCGACGAAACCGCGCGCGGCCTGATCGTCAACTTCGCCAATGCGGAAAACGCTTCCGGCGTCGGCGTGTCGCCCGGGCTGTTCACCACCAATCCCGCCACCGACGCGAACAGCGCCGTGGCGGCCAATCCGCCCGCGATCATCGCGGGACTGGCGGGCGAAATCTCGGTCAACCCGAACGCCGTCAACAACCCCGGGGTCTTGATGTCCGCCGGCGGCATTTCCTCGAACACCGCGAGCGCCAGCGGCAGTCTCGCCTACGCCCAACAGTTGCAGGACGCGCTCAGCAATCCGACCAGCCTTTATTCCGTGACGGGCAACGGCGTCGGCGTCGCCGACACGTCGACGAGCGCCTCGCTGGCTCCGGCGACGGGCGTCTCGGTGCAATCCTATGCGACGAATTCGGTGGGCTGGTTCGAGGCGCAACGCCAAAGCGCCGACAACTCCAGCACCTATCAAAGCGCCTTGATGACGCAAACGCAGCAGGCGCTGTCGAGCGCCACCGGCGTCAATCTCGACGCGCAAATGTCGCAGATGCTGACATTGGAGAACTCCTATCAGGCGTCGGCGAAACTGCTAGCGACCATAAACGACATCTATACCACCCTGTTCACGACACTGCAGCCGCAAGCCCAACCATGAGACCAAACCGATGATGACCTCGCCATCCAGCCTCTCCATGTCGAGCGGGCTCGTCAACTCCATCCTCAACATGCAGACGCAACTGGCGCGCTCTCAAAAGGAGATGACCTCGGGGACGGTCGCCGATCTCGGGCAGGCGCTCGGAGCCAACGTCGGGCTCGACTTCTCCTATGGCGCGAGCAACGCGATGCTGACCACCATTCAAGCCACGAACGGGCTTGTCGGCTCGCGCCTCGACGTCGCGCAGACCGCGCTGACCAGTATCCAGACCGACGCGCAAAGCCTTCAATCCGCGCTGCTCCAGGCGTCGCAGCCCGGCGGTTCGTCCACGGGATTGGCGACGCAGGCGCAAGACGCGCTGAGCAATCTCGTGTCGTCGCTCAACACCTCGATCGGCGGCGCTTATGTGTTTGGCGGCGCGACCACCGACGCGCCGCCCATCGCGGCCGATCCCACGACGGCGGGGTCCGCCTTCCAGACGGCGATGGCCAGCGCGATCACGGCGACCTTCGGATCGAGCGCCGCCGCCGCGTCGGCCACCGCCGCGACCTTCCAAAGCAATTTCACCGGGGTCTTGTCACAGGTCTCCGCCCAGGGAACCACCGGGCAGATCTCGCTGTCCTCGACCACCAATCCCACCTCGGTGACGAATGTTCCGACGTCGGTCACGGCCAACTTCGTCGATCCCGCCAATCCGTCGACGCCAGTTATGCAAAAGCTCGCCGAGGCATATTCGCTGTTGAGCGGCGCCAGCGTGCAAAGCCTTGGGCAAGCCGGTTACGACGCGGCCTTGAACGTCGCGTCGACGCTGGTCGCTCAAGGAGTGGCCGGCGTCACCCAGATGCAGGCGGCGGCCGGGCAAATACAGAACAACGTCAACAACGCCAATTCGACCATGGCGATTCAGCAGACCTTCTTCCAGACGCAGATCGGAAATCTCGAGGATGTCGATCAGACGCAAACGGCCACCCAAATCAACAATCTGACGACGCAAATCGAAACAGCCTATCAACTGACGGCGAAACTCCAAAACATGAGTCTTGCTCAGTATCTCTAGTCTGCCAAGGCGGGAGCAGCGGCGGTATGTATCAACAACTCTATGCCCAGTCGGCCGGTGAATCGGCGAAACCCGCGCGCGAGCGGGAACGCAAGCTTCTGGAAATCGGCATCAGGAAACTGGCGATCGCCAGAATGAAGGGACCGCGCAGTCCGGAATCGTTCGAGGCGACGCGCCATCTGCGGGATGTGTGGGGGGCCTTCGTGCAGGACCTCAGCGACGAGGAAAACGCGCTGCCGCGCAATCTGCGGGGCTCGCTGATCTCGATCGGCCTGTGGGTTGGCCGCGAGGCCGATCTCATCGACGCCGGCGCCTCCAAAAACTACGATGGATTGATTGAAGTGAATCAAATGATCGCGGACGGGTTGAACTGAGGCGGCGATGAATATTTCTCTACGCAGGGGCGAGAAAATCTACGTGAACGGCGCGATCTTCCGGGTCGACCGGAAGGTGTGCCTCGAACTGATGAACGATGTGACGTTCCTTTTGGAAAATCACGTGATGCAGGTCGCGGACGCCAACACGCCGATGAAGCAATTGTATTTCGTCGTGCAGATGATGCTCATCGCGCCCAACGACACCGCCGTGGCGGTCGACCTTTGCGCGAAAATGCTGACCTCGTTGAAAAACGCCGCCGGCGATCAGCGCGTCGCCGAGGGGCTGACCAAGGTGTCGCAGAGCATCGCGGAGAAGCGCCCGTTCGACGCGCTCAAGATCGTGCGTTCGTTGTTTCCCGTCGAAGCCGAGCTGATGGGCGCCCGCGCGCCCAAGGCCGAGGAACTCGTCGCCTAAGGAGCGCCATGCCATGATCACGCCAACATCGACCGTCGCCGCCAATTCGACGACCAGCGCCGCTCAAGGCGCGGCGGCCGCCGCCAGCAGCGCGGCCTCGGTCAATTACAACTCGTTCCTGCAACTGCTGATGACCGAGATGCAGAATCAGGACCCCACCCAGCCGATGGACCCGACGCAAACCGTCACGCAGCTCGCGACCTTCACCGGCGTGCAACAGTCGGTCCAGACCAACAGCCTGCTGACCTCCATGCTCACCAATTCCTCGCTGGCCCAGGCAAGCTCCATGGTGGGCCAAACCGTGACGTCGGCGGATGGAACGGTGAGCGGCGTGGTTCAGTCGGTCTCCACCGATTCAAACAACGGTCTGACCGCGACGCTCACCAACGGAAGCACGCTGGCGCTGACCAGCGGAGTCACGATTTCGTGAACCAGGCCGACGCGCTCGAACTGCTGCAGCGGGCCATTCTCACCGTGCTCATCGTCGCCGGTCCCATCGTCGCGGTGGCCATGACCGTCGGCATCGTCGTCGCGCTGCTCCAGGCGTTGACGCAAGTGCAGGAAATGACCCTGACCTTCGTGCCGAAAATCGTCGCGATGCTGGCGGCGCTCAGTTTCGCCGCGCCATTCATCGGCGCGAAGATCTATTCGTTCACGCAAGAGGTCTATTCGCGAATCGAGACAGGGTTTTGAGCGCGGCGTCGGCTGAACAACGGGGCCGGCGATGACCGATCTCGCCGCGCCGCGAGCCGGGCAGGGCGCCGGACAAGAAGAGGGGCACGGTCGCGACATCGGCTTCGCGATGGCGATCATCTTCATCCTGTGCATCTTCTTTCTGCCCATTCCGCCGTTTCTCATCGACATGGGCCTCGCCTTCTCGATCGCGCTCTCCGTCGTCATTCTGATGGTCGGCCTGTGGATTCAGAAGCCGCTCGATTTCTCGTCGTTTCCCACGGTGCTGCTGGTCGCGACGATCCTGCGGCTGTCGCTCAACATCGCGACGACGCGGCTGATCCTCGCCAATGGCGCGGAGGGCACCACGGCGGCCGGCTACATCATCAGCGGCTTCTCGAAACTCGTCATGAGCGGCGATTTCGTCATCGGCCTGACGGTGTTCACCATTCTCGTCACCGTGAATTTTCTGGTCATCACCAAGGGCGCGACCCGCATCGCCAAGGTCGGCGCGCGCTTCACGCTCGACTCCATTCCCGGCAAGCAGATGGCCATCGACGCCGATCTCTCCGCCGGCCTCATCGACGATAAGCAGGCGCAGACCCGCCGCCGCGAACTCGAGGAGGAGAGCGCGTTCTTCGGCTCGATGGACGGCGCCTCGAAGTTCGTGCGCGGCGACGCCATCGCCGGCCTGATCATTCTCGCGGTCAATATTTTCGGCGGCATCGTCATCGGCGTCACCCGTCATGGCATGACGCTGTCGAACGCCGCCGACGTCTACACCAAGCTCTCGGTCGGCGACGGCCTGGTGTCGCAGATACCGGCGCTGATCGTGTCGCTGGCGGCCGGCCTGCTGGTGTCGAAGGGCGGCACGCGCGGTTCGGCCGAGCAGAACATCATGCGGCAGTTCGGCGCCTATCCCAAGGCGCTGCTGGTCGCGTCGTCGCTGATGTTCGTCATGGCGCTGGTCCCCGGCCTGCCGTTCATGCCGTTCGCGACGCTCGGCGGCCTGATGGCCTTCATCGCGCGGGCGATCCCCAAGAAAGCCGCCGAGACGCGCGCCAACGCGGCCGCCGTTCAGGCGGAGGCGGATCGCCAGACGTCGCAGGACACGAAAAATTCGCTCAAGGAGTTCTTGAAGTCGCCGGGCGTCGAGTTGTGCCTCGGCAAGCAACTGTGGTCGCGTCTCAACGGCATGCAGGACGAGATGACGGTGCGCGTGAGCAAGATGCGGCGCAACTTCGCCAGGCAATACGGCTTCGTGATCCCCGAGATCAAACTCACCGACGATTTGAACATCGGCCCCAAGCGCTACCACATCAAGATTCATGGCGCGATCGTTTCGTCCAACGAGTTGCGGCTCGGCCAGCAGCTCATCATCGTCGGCAACGAAAAAATGCCGGAACTTCCCGGCGAGGAGGTCGTCGATCCGGCGTTCGGCGTGCGCGCCATGTGGATACCGGACGCGCTGACGGAAGAGGCGCGGCGGCTCGGCCTCGCGCCGGTCGATCCGGTGTCGGTGCTGCTCACACATCTTTCCGAGGTGCTGCGCGGCCAGCTCGCGCAACTGCTGTCCTACAAGGACACGCGCACGCTGTTCGAACGGCTCGATCCTGAATATCGCAAGCTGCTCGACGAAATGACGCCGGCGCTGATCTCGCATTCCGGCCTGCAAGCCGTGTTGAAGCTGCTGCTCGCCGAGCGGGTCTCCATTCGTCACATCGAGATGATTCTGGAGGGCGTCAGCGAGGTCATTCCCTATGCGCGGCGGCCCGAGGTGATCGCCGAGCATGTGCGCGTGCGCCTCGCCTCGCAGATTTGCAGCGAACTCGCCAACGAGGGCGTGCTCAGCGTGTTGCGGCTCGGCGCTCGCTGGGAGGTGTTCTTCCACGAGAATCTCAAGCGCGATCCCAAGGGGGAGGTGGTCGGCTTCGACGCCGAACCCGCCCTCATCGAGAAATTCGGCGCGGAGGCTTCCGCCGCGATCAAGGCCCACACCGACCGCGGCGAAATATTCGCGCTGGTGACGACGCCGGAGGCGCGCCCCTATGTGCGGCTCATCGTCGGCCGCATGTTCAAGGCGCAGGCGGTCCTGTCGCATCTCGAAATCGCCTGCGGCGTGCAACTGCGCTCGCTTGGAGCCATTTCGTGACCGACGAGCTGGCGCACGCCTTCCTCATCGGTTTCGTCGTGTTCTGCCGGACCGGCGCCTGCGTCATGATGCTGCCCGGTCTGTCGAACGAGCAGATACCGATGCGCGCGCGGCTCTATATCGCCATTGGCCTGTCGGTTCCGCTGTCGATCTCGCTCGCCGAACTCGATCCGCGCCGGCGTCGTCGGCGCGTCGATCCCCTCCCTCACCATGATCATCGTCGTCGAGCTGCTCATCGGCGCGCTGCTCGGCATATTGGCGCGCCTGTTCGTGCTGGCGCTGGAGACGTTGGCCTCCGCCGTGGTGCTCGCCATCGGCATCGGCAACGTGCTGGGCGCGCCGGTCAACGAGGGCGAGCCGCTGCCGGCCATGGCGGCCTTCGTGGTGTTTGGCGCGACGACGCTGATCTTCGTGACCGACCAGCATTGGGAGCTTATCCGCGGCCTGCGGGATTCCTACGTGTTCGCGCCGGTGCGCGCCGCCTTCAACGCCGAGGCGATGATCTCGGAGATACTGACCACGCTGCGCGAATCCTATCAGCTGGTGTTTCGAATCTGCAGTCCGTTCCTGTTGTTTTCGCTGATGGTCAATCTGTCGTTTGGCTTCTTGAACCGGCTGTCGCCGCACATTTCCGTCTACTTCCTCTCGGCGCCGCTGTTGATGCTGGCCGGCGTCTATTGGTTCTACACGCTGTCCGCCGATTTCTTCTCGGTCTATTCGGCCGAGCTCGGCCAATGGATTTCCAAGAGGTGAACGGCGAATGCGAAAGGATGTGCGCCTGCGGCGCGTCGCCGCCCTGCAACGGCGCCTGCGCGACATCGAGACCGGCAAGGTGGCGCGGACCGAGGCGCGGCTGCGCGAGCTGGCCGAGCAGGAGCAGGCGCTGATCGCCTTTCTCTCGCGCGACGACGGCGCCGCCGCGATGTTTCCGGCCATCGTGCTGGAGCGTTTGCGCGGCGCCAGGGAGACCAGAACGCGCGTGCTGGACCAGCTCGCCGCCGAGCGGCGGACGCTGTTGGAGCGCTCGCGGCGCGTCATGCAGGCCGACGATCTCGCGGCGGCCGCGCGGCGCGCGCTGGAGGCCGAGGAAGAAGCGGCGGGGCTCGAGGAAATCCTCGATCAGTTCGTCGCGGCGACCGTCAGCCACCCGTAAGATTGATTTGGCACCCTTCACTAGGGATTGGCCGGAGCGCCTCGATGTCGACACTGCCCGCAACAGACATAGTCACGGACGTCGCGCGCGCCGCCGACCCGGCGCGCGTCGACGCCGCGACGCGGCGGCTCGCCGCTTTGTCGCGCGCCCCGGCCGCCGCCGGCGACGCGTTTGGCGCGACGCTGAGCGGCGTCTCCGCGGGCGCCATAACCACCGGCGCGACCACCGCCGCGCCGCTCGGCGCGACGACCGCCGCGCCGGTCCACGCGGCGGCGGTGAGCGGAACGCGAACGGCGGGGGCGACGAGCGACCCGGCGGCGGCCGCCGCCGGCAAGTTCGAAGCCTTCGTGCTGCAATCGTTCATCGAGGAGATGCTGCCCAAGGAGGGCGGCGCGGCGTTCGGCCACGGGCCGGGCGCGGGCGTCTGGCGCTCGATGATGGCCGAGCAGCTGTCGAACCAGCTCGTCAAGGCGGGCGGCGTGGGACTGCGGAAAATGCTGCTGTCGCATGGCCCGCAAGCCGTCGAGCGAAAAACCGGATGAGCGCCGCGTGGCGCGTTAGCCACGCTTGAAACAAGCCGGGGATCGCGCAAGCCCCGCGGAAGGTTGGATCATGACTCAAGCGGCCGCCGCGAGCCTCGAAACGAGCGCGATGGAAAACGACAGGGCGGACGGCGACCGGGCGCGGGCCGAGGACGCCTTCGCCAGTTGCCTCGATCGGCTGGAGGCGTTGCTCGATTCCGAGAGCGAGGCGCTGCGGGCCTGCGCGCCGATGGATTTCGAGCCGTTCAATCTGCGCAAGGCGCATATCCTGCTGGAGTGCACGCGGCTGTCGCGCGCGCTGCCGCGGCTGGGTTCCGGCGCGATCGGCCGCCATCTCGCCCGCGTCAACGACAAGCTCTCGGAAAACGCGCGGCTGCTCGATCTGCATCTGAAGGCCATTCGCGAAATCGCCCGCATCATGATTTTCAGCATTCAGCAGGAAGAGTTGGACGGCACCTATTCGAGCCGCCCGCGCTTCAAGTCGGAGCGGTGATCGCGCCATGATGCGCACGCTGCTGATCGGTCTGTGGGTTTGCGCGGTGGCGCTCGGCTCGACCTATGGCGGCGCCTATTACAAGCAGCACGCCAGCGCCGTCGCCGCCGCCGGTCCCGCCGAAAAGCTGGAGGTGAAAAAGGTCAAGCCGATCACCGCGCCGGTCATCTCCGGCGGCCAGTTGCGCGGCTATGTCTCCGCGCAGTTCGAATTCGTGGTGAAGGCCTCCGGCGAAAAGGAGCACGGCGAAGGCGGCGGCGGGGGCGGCGGGGTCGACGCGGAAACCTATTTCATGGACGAGGCGTTCCGGCTGCTCTACTCCGAAAACAACCTCGATTTCGAGCATGTCGAGAAGATCAACCTCGACGCGCTGACCAAGAAGATCACCGACCGCGTCAACGAGCGCATGGGCTCCAAGGTCATCCGCGAGACGCTGGTGAAGAACCTCGCCTTCATCGCCAAGGAAAACCTGCCGCGCTAGGGCGCGCTCGTCGTCGCGGCGTCGTCATTTGGCATAACCCGCGCGGCGGCCGGTTCAAGGCCGGCTGAATTTGTCATGATCTTATCATGGCGATGAAATACACGTAAAACGTGTTGCAAATATATCACACAACCAAATAATGCGCCGCGACGGCAATCCCCGCCTTGTGGTCGGCGAGCGGAATCGGATAATTCGACCATGCAAGGAAATCCTCTCGCGGCGCATGGCTGGAGGCCTTGAAGCTGAGCGCGATCGCCACCGGAACGCCAGCAAAAGCATGGCCCGCCGTTATCGCCGGCGGGGTTTTGACACGCCGGGCGTCGTCGGCGCGGGCGTTGGTCGCGGGGCGGGAATCGAGCGGCGCGGCGGCGACCCTCACGCGCGATGTCGCCTCGTTGGTTATAAAGTATAAATAAGTATAAACCTTTGGCTCACGGGAGATCTGGTGATGAAACGCATTATTATGATGATAATCGCCGCGAGCGCCCTGACGATGGCGACGCGGAACTCGCCCGCCACGGCTCAACCTCTCGCGAGCGAGAGTCCC
The DNA here is from genome assembly GCA_963699455.1 of uncultured Alphaproteobacteria bacterium. Lineage (GTDB taxonomy): Bacteria > Pseudomonadota > Alphaproteobacteria > Rhizobiales > Beijerinckiaceae > Methylocystis. The sequence continues at coordinate 236,435 of CAVOTY010000009.1, forward strand.
GCTCCTTCCGCGACCGCCGCTCCTTCCGCTTGCCCGGCCGGCATGGCGGGCCGCATTTCCGCCCAGGTGCGGGAGATTTTCGCCAAATACCCGAACGGGGGGCCCGAAATGGTCGCCGCCCTCAAGACCTTGTTGGCGGGCGACCATGTTTGCAAATGCCCCGAGCTGGCCCGCGAGATCGTCGCCGCCGCGCGCAAGGCAAGCCTGGACCAGAAAATCGCCGTGGGTCAGGCGCTCGCCGACGCGCAAGTGGCGTTGGCGGCGGACGAGAAATCCGCGCCTTGCGCCAAGCTGCTGAAGGACGCCGCCGCGAGCGCCGACCCTCAAACCCTGGCCGCGTACAACACGGGATTGGAGAACGCCACCGCGAGCGAAAACTCCGCCAAGGGCGGCGCCGAGGGGCTGGGTCACGGCGCGGGCGGCGCTGGCGCCACTGGCGGCGGACTGTCCTCGGCCAGCGCGGCGGGCGGCTCGGTGAGCCCCAACTGATAAACGCGGCCCTCGATGCGCGCCGCGGGTTGGCGCGGCGTCACGCCGGCCGGATCGCCTCCATCGCGCATTCGTCGAGGCCGGTCGTTTCGTCGTGGAACCGGCCGGCGTCCTCGACCGCGCGAAACGCCGGGTCGGCGCCGTCGTTGAACCGGCAGCGGCGCACCGCCGTGAAGCCGGCGGCCTCGAGCGCCCGCGTCATCGACGCCTCGTCCCACATCCACAGATGCGCGGAATTGCCCAACGCGCCCCGCGCCAGCGCCACGAGGCCGCGCGGACGGCTCTCGACGCCCAGATAGGTCGACCGCATGAACCAACAGTTGGCCTCGGCGTCGCCCGCCTCGACCCTTTCGAGATATCTTCGGGCGCGGCCCTGCAAATCCGGCATGATGAGCCGGAAAACCCCGCCGGGCGCGAGCACGCGGAACGTGTTGGCCAGCGCGACGTGAAAATCCTCCAGCGACAGATGCTCCAGCACATGGCTGGCGTAAACCCCCCGCGCCGATCCGTCGGCGATCGGCAGGCCCGCGACGATGTCGCCGAGCCGCACGTCCTCTGGAAACACCGTCCGACCGCGCCTAAACAGCGGGCCGACGACCGGCAGGCGCTGCAAGCGCAGCGTCGGCGACGCGTCGAAACTCAGCCACCCCGGCGGGCACGAGGCGGGCCCGCAGCCATATTGCACGTAAAGTCCGTTCGGCTCGCCCAAGCTTTCCCCCCAACCGGCTTCCGCCGCCGTTGACGTTCAGTCCCGGCTTGTAGCACGCCGCCGCGGGGAACTGTCCAGACCGGCGCGTCCTCGTCGAACGCCGGGCGGATCATTGGCTGCTCTGAATTCGCTCCACGGCGCGGGAGCTCGATGCCGCGTTCCAAAGTTGCTTGGCGGCCGCCACGTTAATCCGCGATCTCGGTCAAAACGCCTTGCCACAACCCGAAACAGTGAAGAATCGATTCTCGAATGGAAAACCGGCTTGGCCGCGGCGAGCGAAATCAGCGACCGGGCGCAACCTTGCCGGCAAGCTTGACTTTGGGACGTCGTCCCGTGACTTCCGTTTCCGTGGGTGTCGCGGATCGTTATTGGAGAAGTCTAGTGATTGCGAATTTGACCGACGCGCTGAAAGCAAACTGAATGGCGCGGCGTTTGTTCGCTGTTCCTCTTGTAATTACGTCGCATGCCGATGCGAGCCAAGACCAAAAGCGCATATGACCGCCGGCATCGACTTCAAGAATTGTCAAAGGAAGATATTGTATCACGCGTTCGCGAATTTGATGGTGTCTTCGCCATTCCGGCGAGTTCGAGCCTGTTTCGTGGAATAGCTGGTTATGGACAATATGAACCCGAAGTGGCGGAGCTTTTTGTCAAGTATATAAATCCCGAACTTGATGTTTTGGACATTGGGGCAAATGTCGGTTTTTCACGGTCTTGGCGGCCAAAAACCCGCCGGCGGGCAGGGTTTTCGCCGCCGAACCGACCGACGGCGCGTATAAACGGCTCGTCGCCAACGTCAAAAGGAATGAAGTCGTCGACAAAACCATTCGTTACAATGGATTGATCGCTGAAAGCAATGTCGAGAGAAAAGTGCGTTTCGTGCCCGGATCGGAGGAGTATTCCTCGATTAATAGTCCCATGCACCCAGTGGTTTTGGGAAAGGCTGTGTCGGCGACGAAGGCGCCCGCCGCCACCGTCGATCGGTTGGCGTCGGAATATAAGCTTAAACCCGCGCTCATCAAGGTGGATGCGGAAGGCGCCGAGTTGTTGGTGTTCAAGGGCGCGAACCAAACCTTGGCCACTCATGGGCCTGTCATCGTTTCCGAACTCGGTGACGAACTTCTAACGTCGCATGGCGCGAATTGCCGTGAGGTCGTCGCGTTTCTAGGGAAATTTGACTATACAGCAACCGTGCCGATGAACCCGACGGCTTCGCCGGAAGCGGGCCATGCCGGAACGATTCCTTGTGTTCCGAATGAAGTTGGCGCTCGCAAGTAAACCGGGGCCAGACCCATTATTAATCTGGCCGCAAGCAAACCGCGACAAGGGCGGCGGCCGGCGACCCATGGCGCGGCGCGGCCGCCGGTAAAATGCGCGCGGCTCGCGAAAGGCGTGACAAGGCGGGCGCGACGGCGTAGTTCTTGACAATATTCCTGTCGATCTCGCGATGGAGACGGCCATGTTGAAAGTCATTACCGGGCTGGCGGCGCTGACCGCCGCGCTGGGCCTCGCCTCGCCGACGCGGGCGCAATCGTTCGATCCGTCCATCGGCCGGCATTTGGCGGAGACGACCTGCGCCGCCTGTCACCCGATCAACGCCGACCCCGCCAAGCCAAAAGCCGCCGCGCCGAGCTTTGTCGACATCGCCCGCATGCCCTCGACCACCGAGCTGTCGATCAAGGTGTTTCTACGCACCCCGCACCCGACCATGCCGAACTTCATTTTGAGCCCCGAGGAGATCGACTCGGTCGCCGCCTATATCGTCGGCCTGGCCAAGAAATAGCCGCCGATGGCCCTGCACAAGCAAATCCTCGACTGGCAGGCCGCCCACCCCAACACCACCTGGGCCGTCTGGTGCGCGATATGGATCGGCGTGCTGGCGGTGCTGTTCTGGCCGCTGTGCTGAGGGGGAGGCGCCGCGAAGGCCCGCCGCCGTCATTGCGAGGAGGCGAAGCCGACGCGGCAATCCAGGAGTCGCGCGCGGCCCCTGGATGGCTTCGCTCCGCTCGCAATGACGGATAGGGCGAGGCCGGGCGCCGATCACGAGGCGCCATGCGAATTCAGCTATTCGCGGACCTTGACGATATCGCCGCGTGCTCCGAGCGTGCGCGCCAGCGCCGCCCGGCGCTCCTCGTTTTCAACCCAGATGGTTTCAATATTGAGTCCGGCGAGCCGCGCGATGTCGCTCACCCGTGTTCCCTGGAGGTAGAGCGTCTCCAACGCGGTCAGTCCGGCGAGCGGCGCGATGTCGCTCACCTGTGTTCCCCAGAGGTCGAGCGATTGCAACGCGGTCAGTCCGGCGAGCGGCGCGATGTCGCTCACCTGTGTTCTCCGGAGGTCGAGCGTCTCCAACGCGGTCAGTCCGGCGAGCGGCGCGATGTCGCTCACCTGTGTTCCCTGGAGGTGGAGCGTCTCCAACGCGGTCAGCCCGGCGAGCGGCGCGATGTCGCTCACCTGTGTTCTCCGGAGCTCGAGCGTCCGCAACGCGGTCAGCCCGGCGAGCGGCGCGAGGTCGCTCACCTGCGTTGCCCAGAGGCCGAGCGTCCGCAATGCGGTCAGCCCGGCGAGCGGCGCGATGTCGCTCACCTGTGTTGTCCCGAGGTCGAGCGTCTCCAGCGCGGTCAACCCGGCGAGCGGCGCGATGTCGCTCACCTGTGTTCTCCGGAGGTCGAGCGTCTCCAGCGCGGTCAGTCCGGCGAGCGGCGCGATGTCGCTCACCTGTGTTCCCCAGAGGTCGAGCGTCCGCAACGCGGTCAGCCCTTTGAGCGGCGCGAGGTCCGTTAATTTTTCGCCCGTGAAATCTAGTTTGTCGATCCACGGTCGCCACGTTAGCGGCGGCGCGACGCCCGCGAGGATCATCTCCTTGACCTTGTCGATATCGAAATCGGCCGGCGGCTTGGCTGGCTTGCTCCCAACCTTCGCCTTCCAGACCGTCGCGGTCTCCCGCAGCGCCTTGCCGAATTCCTTGGCGGAAGCGATGACCAGCGACAGGCCGTCCTGCCTCACCTTACGCATCCAGTCGCGAACGGGCTTCGAGACGTCGCGGGCGATTTCCGCCGTCTCGGCGAGCTTTTCGATGGCGATGCCGGTCCTATCCAAAACCTCCGGCAACGCCCTGTTCGCCGCGGCCAGCATTTCCAACAGACTGGGCCGCGCCTCCTCGGACCGCAATTCGGCGCGGGCGGCGCTCGTATTGGTCGCGATGTCGGTCAATTGCCGGTCGAGGGTTTCCGCCAGCGCGACGCCGGCGTTCTTCAAAGCCTCGACTGGCGGCCGCGACGCTTTTACGGCGGCGTCCAGTTCTTCGGATTGCCGCAGCGCCTCTTCCGCCGCGTCGGATCGCGTCGCGTCGACCGGCGGCTCCGGCTCCAGCCCCTCGGGAATTTCGCTGGTCGATTCCGTCTGATATTCGGCGATCGCCGTGGAGACCGAGGCGATCAACTCCTTGAGCAGCAGATCGAGCCGGTCCTCGCGCGAAATCGCCGGCGGCGCGTCGGCGTCGGGCTTGGCCTCCGAGGGCCGAAGCACATGCGCGCGGCGTATCCTCGGCAATTCGATGCGGGCGTAGGCCAGCGGCGCGCGGCAGCCCTCCGCCGTGCCCTCGGGCAGGCGGTTCAGCGACGCGCAAATGTGCCGCAGCCGCTCGGTCGGGAAACCGACCAGCGGAATATTCGGCGCGGCCAAATAATCCGCCAAACTCGCGGCGTTGGCGGCGACGTCCTCCAACTCCGCGAGCAGCGCCGGCGACGGTTTTACATAATCGAGCGACAATGAATGCTCCCGTCAAAATGGTTCAAGTCGATCAAATCGCCCCGCCGTCATTGCGAGGAGCGAAGCGACGAAGCAATCCAGGGGGACTGGGCCGGCTCTGGATTGCTTCGCTCCGCTCGCAATGACGGCGGGCGCCGGGGCGCGCTACCGTTTCCCCGCGAAAAACGCCAGCAGCCGCGCCTTGGTTTCCGGCGAGGCCAGCGCCCGCTTAAAGAGTTCGCCTTCCTGTTCAATGCGTTGGCGCAATTCAGCGGGGTCGCCGCGCAGCAGGCGGCGGCTGGCGCGCACCGCCGCGGGCGGTTTTTGGGCGAGTTTTTGGGCGGCGTCCATGGCCGTCGCCAGCGGGTCGCCGGTCACCGCGTTCACAAGATTTAATCGCAATGCTTCCGCCGCGTCGAAGCTTTCGCAAAGTAAAAGATACTGCGCGGCCTTGGCCTGCCCAAATAGTCTTGGCGCGAGCAGGCTGACCCCCGCCTCCGGCACCAACCCCAAGTCGACGAACGGCATTTTGAAGCGGGCGGTGGGCGCGGCGTAAACGAGGTCGCAGTGAAACAGCATGGTCGTCCCGACGCCGACCGCGTCGCCGGCGACCGCCGCGACCATGGGTTTTTCGAACGTCGCCAATGTCTTGACGAAGGTCAGCGCCGGAAACTCCTCGCCGGGCGTCGGGCCGGCGGCGAAGTCCATCAGATCGTTGCCGGCGGTGAAATCGGCCCCGGCCCCGGCGAACAGCACGGCGCGGACGGCGGGGTCGGCGGCGGCCTCGCTCAGCGCGGCGACCATCGCGTCGTACATCCCACGATCGAGCGCGTTCTTCTTATCGGCGCGGTTGATCAGGATGCGCTGGACGGCGCCGTCGCGATCGAGTATGATTTTGGGGTCCATCGGGCGTCCTCGCAACGTGATTTCCGCCGCATCTTGGGCGGCGGCGGCGCCAGCGTCAAATCGCCACGGGCCGCGACCGGTCCGATGCGCGAAAATGCGCGGGCGCGCATGAAATTTCGGTTTGTATGCGCGGCGGCGCGCGGCTATTCTCGCCCAAATGTACACTACCGAATCGCTGCTCGCGTCGCGGTTGCGGACGGCGAGCGAGAGGGCGCGGCGCTTTGGCGTCCGCTTGCTGGATCTCGCCTTTCCGCCGGTCTGCCTGTCCTGCCGCGAAGCGATCGCCGCCTCTGGCGCGCTGTGCGTAAGTTGCTGGAGCGAAATCACTTTCATCGAGCGGCCGTTTTGCGAGCGGCTGTGCCTGCCGTTCGAGCGCGAATCGGCGACGCGCGGCCTGATCTCGGCCGAGGCGGCCGACAATCCCCCGGTTTTCGCCCGGGCGCGGGCCGTCGCCCGCTATGACGCGAGCGCCCGCGGCCTGGTTAACCGATTGAAATATTACGATCGTCTCGATCTGGCCGAGCCGATGGGCCGCTGGATGGCGCGCGCCGGCGCGGATATTTTGAGGGACGCCGATATCCTCGTGCCGACGCCGCTGCATTGGCGGCGGCTGGCGGCGCGGCGGTTCAACCAGGCGGCGGCGCTGGCCAAGGTGATCTCGCGCCAAAGCGCTGTTCCCGTTGAGAGTTTCGCGCTGGAGCGCATCAGGGCGACGCTGCCCCAGGTGGGCCTGTCGCGCGATCTGCGGCGCGGCAATCTGGCCGGGGCGTTCCGGGTCGATCCGACGCGGGCCGGCAAAATCGCCGGCGCCAAGGTCGTGCTGGTCGACGATGTGCTGACCACCGGCGCCACGGCCAATGTCGCGGCGCGGAGCCTGCTGCGGGGCGGCGCGGCCCGCGTCGATCTGCTGGTTTTCGCGAGGACGGTGACAGGCGCGAAAAATGATGTATGAAGCGTCTCCAAAAAATCACGGATTCGTCATGGCTGAGATCGTCATCTACACGACCGCGTCCTGTCCCTACTGCCTCGCGGCGAAGCGGCTTTTGAATCAAAAGCATGCGCCGTTCGAGGAGATCAAGGTCGACAACGACCGGCCCGGCCGCGCCCGCATGAGCGCGCTGGCGGGCGGCAGAACCTCGGTGCCGCAAATCTTTATCGACGGGCGGCATGTCGGCGGCTGCGACGATTTATACGAGCTGGAGCGCGAGGGCCGACTCGACCCGCTGCTGCTGGCTGGCGAGGCGCGCGCATGATCCATTACGCATTGATTTGTCACGAGGGTCACGAGTTCGAGGGCTGGTTCCGCGACAGCGCCGCCTATGACGCGCAGGCGGCGGAGGGCGACGTCGCCTGTCCGTATTGCCAGTCGATCCAGGTGGGCCGGGCGGTGATGTCGCCGCATGTGGCGCGCCGCGCCGCGCCGCGCGCCGGCGAAGCCTGCGAGCGGCGGGCCGCCGAGCCGGCCAACGATTCGCGGTCGGCGCGGCTGCTCGACGAGCGCCACGCGCAACTGCGGACGATGATCCGCGAGCTGCGCGAGACCATCGTGGCGTCGACCGAGGATGTCGGCGCGCGTTTTCCGCGCGAGGCCCGCGAGATACGGGACGGCGACGCCAGGCCGCGGCCGATCCGCGGCCGCGCCACGCTCAAGGAAGCCCGCTCGCTGCTTGAGGAAGGCATTGAAATCATGCCGTTCCCCGGCCCGCAGGGCGAGGGGAACTGACGCGGCGCGATTCCTGACTTGGCGAAGCGGTCCCTCGTGATTGCGAGCCGATGGCGAAGCCATCCAGGGACCGCCCGCGACTCCTGGATTGCCGCGTCGCTCCGCTCCTCGCAATGACGGGGTGCGACACGCGCCGCCGCTAAAAACTCATTTCGGCTTGGCTTCGAGTTTTTTGGCTTTCTCGTATTCCGCCTTGGCTCCGGCGGGTTTGCCTTGTTTTTCGAGGGCGACGCCGAGTGTGCGATGAAATAGAGCCTTGCCTCGGCGATGATTTGCGCCGCCGGTCGCCGGCGCAACGCCCGCCCGATCCGCGCCTTGCGAAGCCGATCCGCCACGGCCATGCGTAAATTCCCAAGATGAAATCGCCGCGAGTTCGGCAAGTATCGCATGGGTTTGGCGAGATGAAAATCGCCCCCCGGCCGCGTGGAGGGCCGCCGCGTTGTTTTTGCCGCGACTTTTTTGCGTCCGCAAGGACAACTTATTGACTAATTAAAAAAATTAATGCAATCTAAGGTTGTTGATTCAGCGTCGACTCCAGGGCGCGAATCGATTCGGACGCGCCCTCGTTTCCGATCGTTTTCGTCTTCCCTCCGCTCGGCGTCGTTGCGCCCGGCAATGCGGCGGGCCTAGCGTGAGTTGCGGTCATGGCGGTGTTTTACAAGCAATATTCAAGTTTTCGCCACGCGCTCCCACGTACATCCTAGGGACTATTCTGGAAGCTTGTAACGATTTGTAATTCCAGCGCGTCTATCACTGGCGCGAGACTTCGGGGATGCAGGAGATATGACGGAGGCGCTCTCCCTATATTTGGACGCGATACGCATTCTGGCGGCGCTGGCGGTGCTGCTGGACCACGCGGCGTCGGGGTTCTTCGCGGACGGCGCACTCTGGGCGCCGCTGTGCCGCTATGGCGGCGCCGCGGTGGATGTATTCTTCGTGTTGTCCGGCTATGTCATCGCCCATGTCGCGGCGACGCGCGAAAACACTTTCGAAAAATACGCCATCGCCAGAATATCCAGGCTTTATTCCGTGGTCGCCGTCGCCCTGCCGCTGACCTATGTTTGCGATCACATCGGGCTGGCGACCAACCCGCTTTATTATTACTCGCAGGAGCTGTTTTCGAAGCCCGAAAGCTTCATGGGCTATTTGAGCGCGCTGTTCTTCGTCAACGAGTGGCGGATATTCGATTTTCAAGGCATCGCTCCCGGCACCAACAATCCCTACTGGTCGCTGAGCTTCGAGGTCGTTTATTACCTCGTCGCCGCGCTGCTGATGTTCTCGCGCCGGGCGGTGTGGATCGTGCTCGCGCCGGCGCTGCTGTGCCTCGCCGGCCGCACCATCGCCGCGATGCTGCCGCTGTGGCTGTGCGGCTTCGCGGTTTATCACGCGCGGCTCGCGGTGAACGTCCCGCGCCCGCTGGCGCTCGGCCTGTTCGTCGCCTCGCTGGCGCCGGTCGCCGCCGCGCCGCTGGTCAACTGGGGCAACGCCGCCGGACTGTATTTTCCGTGGGGCTGCCTGGAGCTCAATCGCAACATCACGCAGGACTACGTGGTCGCGGCGGCGTTTTCGGTCAATCTGCTGTGCGCCCGGCATCTGCTGACCGACGCCGTCGTCGCGGGCCGGATTTTCAGCCGGGCGATCCGCTGGCTGGGGTCGCTGACCTTTCCGCTGTACATCACGCATTACCCGTTGTTGTGCGTGCTGGCGGCGGCGCGGCCGTTCGAGGCCGGCGGCTGGCGGCTGGTCGTCTATTACGGCGTCGGCGTTGTCGGCGCGGCGGCGCTGGTCGCCCGGGCCGCCGACGCGCTCAAGCTCGTCATGCGCGACGGATTGCGCGACGGCTTGCGCGGCGGACTCGCGTGGACGCCGCTGCTCGCGCCGCTGGCGGCGCGCGCCCGGGCGGGACGGGTTTTCGCGTTGGTCGCGGCGGCGCGGTTGGCGCGCTGACACGGGCGGCGGCGCTTTCCCGCTGGACGATCGAGCGTTTTCCTGCTCCAATGCGGGGCGTGGGGAGGGACGAATGTTCACGCCGCGCGCAAGATTGCTGGCGACGTTGATCGCCGCCGCGTCGCCGCCGGCTCCCGGCGCGCTCGCCGCCCCGGCCCACGCCAGGGTCGTGTTGCTGAAATGCGCCGTTCCCCTCTCGACCATCATCGTGCAAGCTTGCGACAAGAGCGCCGAAGTCTCGGCCGCGTGCCCCGCGCCCGGCGGTTCGTGCGCCGACGCGCTGGCGATATTCCAGTCCGCCCCCTACAATCTGAAGCTGTTGTTCGTGACGCCCGCCGCGGTCGGCGAATTTTTGTTCACGCTGGGCGACCGGAACAACGACTGACCACCTATCTGGCTTTCGTCTCGCCCCTGGCTTCGAGCTTGTCGGCCTTGTCGTATTCGGCGCGGGCGTCGGCGAATCTGTGCTGGCGCTCGTAGGCGACGCCGAGATTGCGGTGATAGACCGGCTTTTGTGGATCGAGCGCCACCGCCTTGGCGAGTTCGGCGGCGGCTTCGTCGGCGCGGCCGCGGGTCAGCAGCGCGTCGCCGAGATTGTTGCGGGTCGCGGCGTCCTTGGGGTCGAGCGCCAGCGCGCGGTTGTATTCGACGATGGCCGCCTCGATCTCGCCGCGCCCTTTCAGGATCAGCGCGAGATTGTAATGCGGCGCGGCGGCGCGCGGGGCCATGGCGATGGCCTTGCTGAACTCGGCCATGGCTTGCGTGTCGTCGCCGCGCTCGTGCAGGAGGTCGCCGAGGTTGGTCCGCGCGTCGGCGTCCTCGGGGTCGCGGTCGATGGCCTTGCCAAATTCGGCGAAGGCCTTGCCGGCCTTGCCCTGGCCGCGCAGGATGAGGCCGAGGCCGTTGTGGGGCACGGCGAGGCGGGGATCGAGTTCGAGCGCCTTGTTGTAGGCGGCGACCGCCTCGTCGAAGCGCTTTTCGGCGAAACGCGTGTAGCCGAGGCCGGACCAGGCGTCGGCGAAACCGGGATCGAGGCCGAGCGCCTTGTTGTATTCGATGCTGGCCTCGGCGATTTTGCCGCGGGCGCAGAGCACGTGCGCGATGGCGATATACGCCCATTTGGCGGCGGGGTCGGCGGGCTGGCGGGCGATGATTCCCTGGGCGATCCGCGTCGCCCTGTCGGGGTCGTCGTCGAGGGACGACGCGGCCAGCGCGTAGGGGTCGGCGGCCTCCAGCACGTTGCGGGCCGAGGCGGCGAACAGGTCGCCGAGACGCCTGGCGTCGGCCGTCGCGACGCTGGACCGCGCGCCCGGCTCGCCGTCCCTGGCGATTTTGAGGTTGAGCGCGTAGCCGTCGCCCTCCGCCGTGATGTCGCCGGCGACGCTCCAGCGCGCGCCGACGCCGAAAAAGCCGCGGACGCGCGCCACGGCGTCGTCGATCGACGGGCTCGCCTCGGGCGCGGAAACGCCGGGCGGCTCGACCGCCGCGGCGATCCGCGCGCCGCGTTTGGTCGCGCCCGCGTCGGCGAGGATTTGCGCGACGGCCTGTTGCAGGCGGCGGGCGGCGGCGTCGGGCGTCAGGCCCTTTTCGGTCAGTTCGCGCGGCGCCGGGATCGGCGCGATGTCGATGGTCGGCCGCATCAGCGCGCGGTGGATCAGCGCGGCGGCGCCGAGCAGGATCGCCCCGCCGACCAGGGCGGGCAGCGCGGCGCGCAGGGTTTTTAGGGCGACAAGCAAGCCGCCAAGCGCCTGGCGCGCCGCCCATGGCGTGGCGCGCAGGACGCGCCCGGCGGCGGCGCGCGCGTCGAACCGGGTGGGGGCGGGGGCGAGAGGGTCGCGCGCCGCGGGTTGCGCCGCCGCCCGTCGGCGCTTGGCCAGACCCATTCGCGCCCGGCGGAGGCGAGCCGATAAGACCATCGCGAGGATTCCCAACTTTCAACTCGTGACCAACGGCGTTTTTATCGCATTAATCCGGGCGCGTGGAAATCGCCCGGCGCCGCGCCGGGGCTGGCGAAAGCGGCGCCTCGCTTGACGCTGGAGATCGCTAAACCTATGCTCAATAAATAGTTTATCGCGCCGGGCCAGCGCCCCGCGGCGCGGCTGTATTTATGCCGTTTATGTCGATTCTTGGCTAATATCGCGAAGCTTAACGCCGGCCAGTAACATTAATGGCTTCACATTTACGTTAAAAGTCCGTTTATATTTCTATTATTTCACGCGCATGACATAAGGTCCGCAGTCGAAATGAATTCGATTCTCAAACAAGCCCCTTTTTATACACAAGTCCACCATCACGGCGGCATATTGGGGCTGTAGAAATAGCCATGCCACGCAAAATCAACCTTATAGATCAGCAAGTCGGCGAGCGCATTCGCGAGCGGCGGCAAGAACTTGGAATGACCATCGAACAGTTGGCGGCGATGCTCGGCGTGACGCCGCAAAAACACGCCGAATTCGAATCCGGCGCGGAGCGGGTCGGCGCGGTGCATCTGCGGCGGCTCTCGCAGGCGCTGCAAAGGAACATCGCCTATTTCTTTGGCGAGCAGGCGCTCGACGATCCGCTCGACGAGGGGCTCGACTATCTGGAAGACGCGCGACTGCTGCAACAGGCCCGAAAGCTGCTGGGGATATTCCTGCGCGTCAAGGACCCGGCGACGCGCGACAAAATCGTCAATTTCGCGGAACTGCTCGCCCTGGCGGAGGATTCCTCGTCCCAGAATTAGCGCGGGCTCGAACCATGCGATGACGGTTGTTCGGGATGAATCGCTTGACGACGCGGCGCCGACCGCCGTCGTCGCGCGCCCCAAGGCCAATAAAGCCGCGTCTCGACCCCATTGTTCAAGCATTGATGTTAACTGTGTATAATTTCTATTAATACCTATACTTTGTTTCAAATGCGAGCTTGCGTGTTAGACAAGTTTCGTCGAAATGAATTCGATGTTCATCAACCGCCTCGAAATCACGCGGCCGAAATGCGATCGGCCGGACGGGCGAAATTGCGCGAAAAAAGTCATGTCAAAACTCACCAGTCTCATCGACCAGCAAATTGGCGCCCGCGTTCGCCTGCGACGCGAGACGCTCGGTCTCGACACCGCGCAATTGAGCGCGGCGATCGGCGTTTCGGCGGAGCGCCTTGGGGAATACGAGGCGGGCGCGACGCGCGTCCCGGCCGCGCACATGCAAAAGCTGGCGGAGGTCCTGCTGACGCCGGTCACGGCGTTTTTTGGACCGCCGACCCTGCCCGGCGAGCCGCCGCGGCCGAGCGCGGCGGGAAGCCAGTACCGAGGAAGAGCGCCAATTGCTGCGGATATTCATGAGCATCGAGGACCCGGCGGCGCGCCGGAGCATCCTCGACCACGCCGCCCGCGTCGCCGACGCGGCGGACCGCGCCAGAAAGCCGGAATAGCCCGGCGCGCCGGCCGCTAGCCGCGAAAGCCCGGCAGGTCCTGGGCCTCGGGCGATTTCGCGAGTTTTCCGGCCAGCTCCTCGGCGAGGTCGAAGCTCATCTCGATCAGCCGCCGGCTCATGAAGGTGCGGAAGTAATCGCCCCAGATGAACTCCTGGAACGGCGTGTCGAGATTGTCGAACGCCTTGCCGCGCAGCCGGCGGGCCAGCGAGCGCCAGACATTGTCGGTGAGCTCGCCGACATGATGGGGAATGGCGGCGTAGGGGCGGCGGTTGCCGTCGGCGTCGATCGGCCAGCAATAGCCCGTGGCCTCCATCTCGCGCCAAAACGGCTTGGTCTCCATGCCCGACCAATCGGCCAGCCGCTCGCCGAGCACGGCCTCGTGGATGTCGAGCGACCACAAGGCGCGGCACAGATGATGGTGATCGACGATGTAAAGCCGCTGGCCCGGGCCGATCACATGCGGAATGCATTTGCGCTCGAGATATTGCTGGCGCTCGGCCGGCGACTGCTTGGCGATCTTGGCGGCGCGCGCCCGCACCTCGTCGAGCCCCAGCGTCATTTGCGTGGGCCGCAATTCGACGATGGCGATTTTCGGTTTGGACATTGGGCGCTCCTGGGGCGGCGGGGGTCGGCGACATCATGCCCCGAGTCATCATGGTTGGATATCCGGCGCCGACAAGACGGGCGGCGTAATCGTCGCCGCGCGTTAACCCTTGTTAACCTTATTGCGTTATGATGAGGCTCATGAACACGCTTCGTCTTGCTTCCGCCGCGCTCGCCGCGCTGTGCCTTCTCGCCCAACCCGCGCGCGCGGAGTGGGCTTCCTGCCTCGCCGGGCTGCGCCATTCGGCGGCGGCCTCCGGCGTTTCGGCCGAGACCATTTCGAGCGCGCTCGGCAATCTCGAACCCAACGACGCCGTGAGCTTCATGGGCAAGCAGCCGGAGTTCTCGACGCCGGTGTGGGACTATCTCGCGGCGCTGGTCGACGAGGAGCGGGTCGAGCAGGGGACCGCGCTGCTGCGTCAGCACGCCGCCTCGCTGCAAAAGGCGCAAAGCCGGTTTGGCGTCGATCCCGCCGTCATCGTCGCGGTGTGGGGCGTCGAGTCGAATTTCGGCCAGAACTTTGGCAAGCGCCCGGTGGTGCAATCGCTGGCGACGCTGGTCTGCGAGGCGCCGCGCCGCAACGATTATTTTCGGCGCGAGCTGATGGCGGCGCTCAAGATTCTCGACCATGGCGACATCGCGCCGGAGGAGTTCAACGGCTCCTGGGCGGGGGCGTTCGGCCACACGCAGTTCATGCCCTCGACCTTCCTGACCACCGCCGTCGATCTCGACGGCGACGGGCGCAGGAACATCGCCAGCTCGCCCGCCGACGCGCTGGGCAGCACCGCCAATTTTCTCCACAAGGCCGGCTGGGTTCCCGGCCTCGGCTGGGGTTTTGAAGTGCGGCTGCCGTCCGGCTATTCCGGCCCGGTGGGACGCACCAACCGCCAGCCGATGTCGGCCTTCGCGGCGCGCGGCGTGACGCGGCTCGACGGCGGCTCGCTCGGCTCCGGGCGCGGCGCGCTGCTGCTGCCGGCCGGGCGGAGCGGACCGGCGTTCGTGGTGACGCGCAATTTCGACGCGGTGTACGGCTACAACGCCGCCGAATCCTACGCGCTGGCGATTTGCGTTTTGTCGGACAGATTGCGCGGCAAGCCCGGCATCCAGACGCCGTGGCCGACCGACGATCCCGGCCTGTCGCGCGAGGAGCGGCGCGAGTTGCAGACGCTGCTGAACCAGAAGGGCTATAGCGTCGGCGAACCCGACGGCGTGGTCGGCACGGCGACCAAGGAGGCCATCGCCGACTACGAGGGCAAGATCGGCATGCGCCGCGACGGCCGCGCCGGCTTGAAGGTGCTGAACGCGCTGCGCGGGCGGTGAGGGGGAGGAGGCCCCCTCCCTAACCCTCCCCCGCTTCGCGGGAGAGGGGATGCGCTTTTTTCGGGGTGATGCGGGGTTGTGATGAAGGGCCGGGCCTGTCCCCTCTCCCGCGCTAGCGGGGGAGGGTTAGGGAGGGGGCTCTCAATACCCGCCGCTGCCGACCAGCGGGTGAATGCCGCTCGCCGCGCCGCCGCCGCCGCCCTTGCGCGACTTGCCGCCCTTGGCGCGCTTGGAGACCTGGGTGATCGGGTCGGATTTGGCCAGCGCCAGCGCGTTCGCTCCGGCGCTCGGCAGGGCGTAAGCCGCCGGCGCGCCGACCGCGCAGACGAGGAGCATGGCGAGAAGGTGACGCATGGTTCTCTCCCTTGGAGACGGTGGACTCATGGAATCGGCGCGCGCGGCCCCGCTCCCTGGCCAAGAACTAGCACGCCGCGCGCCGCCTTGGGAGGCCAGCCGCCGCGGATTTCGCGCGCGTTCTTAACGCGCGGCGGCGGCGCGCTTGTCCGGCGCGGGCAATCGAGGCAAGATGCGCGCGCCGACAAGGATTTGCCGGGCGCCGGCGCTGTTTCAAGGAGCAAACTTCATGAATTCCTGCCCTCGCGGCGCTGCTCCTTTGCGGCGCGCTCGTCGCCGCCGCGAACGCCTCGGCGAAGGAGCGGGCGGTTCCCGATGTCGTGCTGAGTTGCGAGTCCTGTCATGGCTTGCGCGGAAAATCCGAGGACGAGGGCATTCCGAGCATCGCCGGCCTCAAGCAAGAATATATCGCGCGACAGCTGCGCGCCTTTCGCTCGGGCAAGCGCGGGCACGGCGCGGGGCGCGATGACATGCCGGCCAACATGCGCGAGATGGGCGGCCAGCTTTCCGACGGCGACATAACCGCCCTGGCCCGCCATTTCTCGAAACTGCCGCGTTAGTCGCGGCGAAAACCGGCGCGGCGGCGCGGACTTGCGCGCGGCGCGAGACCGGAGCAAGATGCGCCAGAGGATGAGAATTTAATTATCGTCGCGCTGTCGATTTTAATCGCGAGGGGGCGTCATGAATTTTTTCCTTCGCGCGCTCCCGCTGATCGGCCTGCTGGCCGGCGGGGCCGCGCTGGCCAAGGACCGTTCGCTGCCGGAGATCGAGCGCCTTTGCCAATCCTGTCACTCGGCGGACCCCAAGACCGAGGCGGACAGCCTGTCGACGCTCAGCCGCTGGCGCATCGCGCGCAAGCTGCGGCTGTTCCGCTCGGGCCATCGGCGGCACGGCGCCTCGCGCGAGAGCGTCCGCGAGATCGTCCAGCAGCTCTCGAACGACGAGATACGCGCCCTCGCCAGGCATTTCGCCAAGCCGTCGCGGTAGACTCAAGCCATCGCGGCGGACTTGCCTCTCAGGCGGGCTTGCGGACAGACAAAGAGGAACTCGCGCAGCACGATCAGCAGATCGGCCGCCTGTCGCCGCGCCTCCAGGTCGAGCGAGACGCGGATGTCCGCGACGATCCGCTCGCGCACCGCCGCCGCGCCCAGCGCATCCAAATCCTGGGCATAGAAACACAGCAGCGAACGGTGCAGGATCGACGGGGTCGCCCCCTCGACCAGTTCGTGCGGGGCCAGGCCGGCGAAGGCCGCGCAGTCTTCGATTTCAACCATCATGAGCGCGTCAATTCTTTGTAAAAGGCCTTACACAAAAATCCGGACGAAACGCCAAACGCGCTCATCCGGATTTCGTCCTCCCTGGACTTGGTCCGCTCCGGTTAAATCCGTCGTCGGCCCCAGTAGTAGCTAGCCGCCACCCGGCGCGTTCATGCGGGATTTTCGCCGCGCCGACAATTACGGAAAATTACTTAGCACTCCTCCGATCGAGGCGACGGCGGCGCGCCGCGCCCGGCGATCACCGACATTTTCACGAGCCCCACCAGGCTCCCGGCCTTCATTTTCGTCATCAGATTGGCCCGGTGGACCTCCACGGTCCGCACGCTGATGCCCAGTTCGTGGGCGATGATCTTGTTGGCGTCGCCGCGCACCAAGCGTTCCAGCACCTGCGTTTCGCGCTTGCTAAGCCGCGTGAACCGCTCGCGGATCGGTTCGGCCTCGGACGCCGCCGTCTCGCGCCGGTGTTTCAACGCGGCGCGCACGGCGGCGAGCAGGACGTCGGCGCAAAACGGCTTTTCCAGAAAGTCGAAGGCTCCAAGCTTCATCGCGGCGACCGCCGTGGGAATATCGGCGTTGGCGCCGACGACGACGGCCGGCGCGGCGAGGCCGCGCGCCTTCAACGCCGCCAGCAGATCGAGCCCGCTCATGCCGGGCAGGCGCGCCTCGGTGACGAGGCAACCGATCGGCGCGCCGTCGATGGCGTCGAGAAACGCGGCCGGGGCGGCGTGGGCGCGGCAGTCGTGGCCTCCGCCTTGCAGCAGCCGGCGCATCGCGTCCAGCATTTCAGGGTCGCTGTCTATGAGATGAATAATCTCGCCGTCCCCCATGGCTAAAACGACCTTAACCCGGCGGACGTCGCCGGCTCTAAATTGTCCCGCCGCTTCACCGGCTTGCCAAAAACATGGCCACGCGCTCGCGGCGTTTCAATTTCGAAACACCGCTTGTCGCATGTTTACCTAATGAAATGAGATAGAAGCGTGGGAAGCTATTTCCAGATGCAAGCAGCGAAAAGAAGTCGCGGCGCAACTTTAATCGGCGCGGGATTCTATCGCGACGGCGGCGGGCGCGCTAGCTTTTCAGGGGTCGCGACCCCCGGAGACTTGCTTGCCCGCGCCACATCCCCACGCCGCCCGCGAAAACTTCGGGCTCGATCACGCCGCCTTGTTCGACCTCGCGGACATCGCGATCGTCGCCGCCCGCGGCGCCGGCGCGGATTATGTCGATATCCGGCTCGGCGAGACGCGCACCGAGATTTCGCGGGCCCGCGACGCGCGGCTGGAGGCGTTCGCCGAGCGCCGCGACTCCGGCTTTGGGGTTCGCGTGCTGCGCGGCGGCTGCTGGGGATTTTTCGGCGGCTCCGAACTGTCGCGCGCCGCGATTCTCAAGGGCGTCGAAACCGCGCTGGCCAACGCCCGCGCGGTAAAAATCGTGCAACCGCGCGACATCGTCATCGAGACTCTGAACGGCGTCGAGGCGCGCTGGGCGATGCCGCTCGGGATCGACCCGTTCGAGGTCGACGTGGCGGAAAAGGCGGCGTTCCTGCTTGGCCTGACCGCCGCCGCGCATGACGCGGGCGCGGATTATTGCTCGGCGGAATTCATCGCGGCGCGCGAGGAGCGGCTGTTCGCCAGCTCCAACGGCGCGCGCATCGCGCAGACCCGCGCGCGCGTCGCGCCGCGCTTCGAGATCACCGTGGTCGACAAGGCGGCCGGGCGTTTCGTGACGCGCGAGAGTCTGGCGCCGGGGCGCGGCGCGGGCTGGGAATACGTCGCCGCCAGCGGCGTCATGGACGAGGCGCGGCGGGCCGGCGGAGAGGCCCGGCAAAAGCTGCGCGCCAAGCCGGTTCGCGCCGCCGTGCAAGACGTGGTCATCGCGCCGAGCAATCTGTTCTTGACGATCCACGAGAGCGTCGGCCACGCCACCGAACTCGACCGGGCGCTCGGCTGGGAGGCGAACTTCGCCGGCACCAGTTTCGTCAAGCCGCACATGCTCGGCGCGTTGCGCTACGGCTCGGAGCTGATGACCATTCGCGCCGACCGCGCGCAGCCGGGCGGGCTCGCCACCATCGGCTTCGACGACGACGGCGCGCCGGCGTCATCGGCCGAGTTCGACATCGTCGAGCGCGGGGACTTCAAGAATTTCCAGATGGCGCTGGGGCAGGCGCATCTCATCGGCCTGCCGCGCTCCAACGGCTGCGCCTACGCCGACAGCCCCACCGCCTTTCCCATCCAGCGCATGCCCAACATCTCGCTCCAGCCCAACCCCGCGCCGTGCTCGCTCGACGATCTCATCGGCGGCGTCGAGGACGGGCTCTACATCGTCGGCGCGGGCAGCTGGAGCATCGACCAGCAGCGCGACAATTTCCAGTTCGGCGGCCAGTTGTTTTACGAGATCAACAACGGCGCGCTCGGCGACATGGTGCAGGGCGCCGCCTACCAGGGCCGCACGCTGGATTTTTGGCGCGGGCTGGATGGGATCGGCGACGCCTCCACCTACGAGTTGCACGGCGTCTTCACCTGCGGCAAGGCCGAGCCGATGCAACTCGCGCCAGTGTCGCACGGCGCCCCGGCGGCGCGGTTTCGCGGGGTGAATGTGCTGAACACGGATGCGGGGTGAGGCGGCGCGCCACGCCCCCCGCCCGCCGCCGTCATGGCCGGGCTCGTCCCGGCCATCCACGCCACGCCGCCCGAACGCTTCCGGGCGAAAGCAACCACCGCCCCGCCGCGTCGAGTCTTGCGCGGCGCCAACGCGGGGCTTGGAACAGCCCTCAACGTCCCGGCGTGGATGGCCGGGACAAGCCCGGCCATGACGCGAGGGTGACGCGAGAGGGGCTCTCCCCAGCTTGCGCGCCGGTGGCGGGGGCGCGCCGGCGGCGCGGTTTCGCGGGGTGAATGTGCTGAACACGGATGTGGGGTGAGGCGGCGCGCCACGCCCCCCGCCCGCCGCTAAAGGGGGAGAGGGGATACGCCCGCCTCGGCGTAATACGGGATGGTGCAACGCGCCGAATCTGTCCCCTCTCCCGCGCAGCGGGGGAGGGTTAGGGAGGGGGTCCAATGACAGAGAAAGACCTGCTCACGCGCCGCGCCCGAAACATGCGGCGCGAGATGACCGCCGCCGAGCGCAAGCTGTGGGCGGCGCTGCGCGGTCATCGGCTCGCGGGGCTGCAATTTCGCCGGCAGCAACCCTGCGGCCCCTATATCGCGGATTTCCTCTGTCACGCCGCGCGGCTGGTCGTCGAGGTCGACGGCGCGACGCATTCGACCGATGGGGAACTGGCGCGCGACGCGCGGCGCGACGCCTGGTTCGCCGGGAACGGATTTGTGGTTTTGCGGGTGAGCAACGCGCAGGTTTACGAGGAGTTCGAGGGCGTCGTGGAGTTGATCCGGATTCGCGCGCTGGAGCGGCCGCCCCCTCCCTAACCCTCCCCCGCTGCGCGGGAGAGGGGACAGACCCGGCGCTTCATGGAGTTCCCGCATCACGCCGGAGAGGCGCGTCCCCTCTCCCGCGCAGCGGGGGGGCTGGGGAGGGGGTCTCTTCGCAATCCCGCCGCAAACCCTGTATAACCCGCGCCGCTGATTCCCGTTTCCCCACACCCGGTGTCGCATGGCGCGGTTGGTTATGAAATTTGGCGGCACCTCGGTCGCCAATGTCGAGCGCATAAAAAATGTCGCGCGGCATGTGTTGCGCGAGGTCGCGGCGGGTTACGAGGTCGCCGTGGTGGTCTCGGCCATGTCGGGCAAGACCAATGAGCTGGTCGCCTGGTGCAAGGAAGCGGCGCCGATTCCCGACATGCGCGAGTACGACGCCGTGGTGTCGTCGGGCGAGCAGGTCACCTCGGGGCTGCTGGCCATCGCGCTGCGAGAGGCGGGACAGCGGGCGCGCTCCTGGCAGGGCTGGCAGGCGCCGGTCCTCACCTGCGACACGCATGGCTCGGCGCGCATTTTGCGGATCGACCCGGCCGGGCTCGAAGCGGGTTTTTCACGCGGCGAGGTGGCGGTGGTCGCCGGGTTTCAGGGGCTTTGCGCGGAGACCGGCAGCATCACGACGCTGGGGCGCGGCGGCTCCGACACCAGCGCGGTGACGCTGGCGGCGGCGATCGGCGCGGAGCGCTGCGATATTTATACCGATGTCGACGGCGTCTACACCACCGACCCGCGCGTCGTGCCCAAGGCGCGGCGCATGGACCGCGTGGCGTTCGAGGAAATGCTGGAGATGGCCTCGCTGGGCGCCAAGGTGCTCGACGTGCGCTCGGTCGAGGCGGCGCTCAAGCACGACATGCCGACCTATGTGCGCTCGTCTTTCGACGACCCCGCCAATCCGCGCCAGGGCACGCTGATCTGCAAGGAGGAGGATATTTTGGAAGACCAGGTCGTCACC
The DNA here is from genome assembly GCA_963699455.1 of uncultured Alphaproteobacteria bacterium. Classification (GTDB taxonomy): domain Bacteria; phylum Pseudomonadota; class Alphaproteobacteria; order Rhizobiales; family Beijerinckiaceae; genus Methylocystis. Next base: position 257,298 of record CAVOTY010000009.1, read on the forward strand.
GGCATCGCCTTCTCGCGCGACGAGGCGCAAATCACCCTGCGGCGCGTCGCCGACCGGCCCGGCGTCGCCGCCAGCGTGTTCATGCCGCTGGCCGAGGCGGGCGTCAACGTCGACATGATCGTGCAGACGATATCGCAGGACAACATGACCGACATGACCTTCACGGTCGGCGCGGCCGACTACGACCGCGCCCGCGCGCTGCTGGAGAAGGCGCAAGGCGAACTCGGCTTCGCCTCGATCGCCGGCGCGCGCGAGGTGGTCAAGGTCTCGGCCATCGGCGTCGGCATGCGCAGCCACCCCGGCGTCGCGGCGCGGGCGTTTCGCGCGCTGGCCGAGCGCGGCATCAACATCCGCGCCATCACCACCTCGGAGATCAAGTTCTCGGTGCTGATCGACGCGGCCTACACCGAACTGGCGGTCCGCACGCTGCACACGCTGTACGGGCTGGACAAGGCGGAGTGACGCCCGCCTAGCAATGCCCCCAATGCAGGAACCGCCCGGTGCGGCGGTTGTAGCAATAGACCCGCGGGTGGTAGTAATGGCGGACCCAATGGCGGCGGCCGCACGACCCCCAGTGCAGGAAGCGGCCAGTATAGCGATTGTAGCAGAATAGCCGCGCCGGCTCGACCGGCGGGTTGGCGCGCGCCGCCTCCACAATCGCCGCGCTGGACAGCGGCGTCGCCGGCGCGGCGGGCGCCTCGATTGGAGCGGATGTCGCGAGTCCGGCGGCGAACAGCGCCAAATAAATCTTGCGCATGGACTTCCCCCATGTTCGGCGCGGCCAGAGCCTCGCCGCGAAACATGATTTGTCTTGAGGTCAAGTCAACGCGCGAAAGCCCGCGACTGTTCCCGCGCGCGGGCGCCAATCCGGGATAAAACGCGGCAAACGCGGAAAGACGCGCGAGGCGCGCGGAAAAGGACCCCTCTCCATCGCACGAGAGGGGCGGAGCATGGGCGCGAGCCGGCCCCAAGGTGGGAGAAGGGCTGTTACAGGAACATGCCGAACAGGCCCGACAACACCGCCATGACGAACGCCGTCGCGCCGATGATGCCGACCTGGTCGGTCGCCCACATCGAAAGGATCAAGCCCAGCACGCCGCCGCCGGCCGCGCACAGATAGACATATGGCGTCAGCGAGAAGTTGAGTTCGCGCATGCCGGTGTATTTGTCGTCGTGGCCGGGGCCGCTCAAATTGGTCATGTCTCTTCCCCTATTATTTTTCCGCGATGACGCGGCGTTTTCGATTGGGGAGAGGATATCGAAATCGGCGGCCACGTGACCGGCGAATCTCGCCATTTCCCGTCGGGTGACCGCTCATTTTTTTCAACGCGGGGCTTGATCGGCGCGCCAAACCGCCCAACGCGCGTCGCGCGCGCGCGGGGCGGTTGCCGTTTCGAGCCGGTTTATTGCGCGAGCGCCCGCCGCACCGCGTCGCCGACCGCGGAGCCGATCTGGTTCGCGAGATGCGAGTTGGCCGATTGCAGGTCCGGCTCCGACGGCTTGCCGCCGCCGGCGGGGGCCGCCATCGGACCGATCGTCAGCGTCAGGTCATGCGTGCGCTCGCGCTTGGTGCTGAACAGGTTCTGGCCGGCGTTGGGCGACGTCACGCGCACCAGTTTCCATGTCGGCGTGATATTGCCGCTCGTGACGATGTCGAACTTGACCTCGTAGGAAAGAACCTGCTGCTGCGACTTCTGCGACACGCCGATGCTGGTTCGGATGTCGCCGGCGTTCCTTAGCCATTTGTATATGCCAAGGTCGCTTTCGAGCAGCAGCGAGCTGCCTTGATAGTCCAGCGGCGCGCGCTGCTCCACGGGGTCGTTCTCACGGCAGGCGGGTTGATCGCGCTCGAGGTCCGTCACGGGATAGAAGAACGTGTATTTGTCGATCCGCGTCGCGTCGGACGACAGCGTGCCGCCGATGCCGAGATTATAGGACTGCGACCCGGGCACGTTTATGCCGTGCGAGAAATAGGTCGTGGCGGGAATCATCGGCGTGTTGAAGGAGATGCCGGGACTGACGCCGGACATTTCCTCGACCGTCAGGGCCAGCGTCAGAGTCGCGCCCCAGGTCTCCGGCACCGGTTTCACCTTGATTAAATGGCCAGGATTTTTCTTGTCCTCGTAAGTGGCCGCCGCGGGCCCCGAATTGACCGCCGCCACCGCGGCTTGCAATTCACAAAAAACCTTTTCCTTGATCTTGAGTTCGAGAACGCGCGCGGTCTTGCCGCTTTCGTCGTCCCAGATTTCTCCAACCTGCGGAACCGCGAGACCGCAACCACTCAATAAACTCGACGCAAGCGCAAGCCAACTGGTTTTAATCAGAAGATGTCGTCGCATAATCGTGCTCCTGGCGAATCAGCACGAGTACATTACGCGGCTCCCCTGAGTCTGGCTGTTGCCGAAATGCAACAATTCTTAAAATAGTGTAACGTTTAAAATCACTTGCGCCTCGATCACGCGCCTCGACGAAAAATGGCCGCGCGACGCGCGGCCAAACATGGCCCGAACCTTCGTTTCGAGGTTCGCGTTAATGACCCGGCGCCGCCGCCGGCGGCGTCGCCGGAGTGGGGGCGGGTCCGGGAGCCGGAGACCAATGCACTATTTTGCCAGTGCTCGTGACGGATTCAAACGGCAGGCCCTTGACGATCATTTCCGCCGGAAAATCACAACGAGGGGGCGGCCCGGGGTAACAGACGTAAAAGCCCTTGCACGGTCCGATAGGAGGGGGACACGCCGTGTCCTGCGCGAAAGCGGCGGAACTCCCGGCCAGCAATCCGCAGCCAATCCAGAAAATCTTGCGAAAATGTCGCATGTCTTCCTCCTGATTTTTGTTTTGCGCCTGTCGAAACCCGCTCAAGCTAAGTCCGGTCCGGCGCCTTGTAAAGCCGTTTGGCGCAACGCGAGTCCGGCGCGGCGATCGGCGCGGCCAGCCGGAAATGCGCCCGAGCGGCGCGCGAAAAATTTCCAAACGCCAACGCCGCCCGCGTTAACCGCGCGTGAGTGAAGATCCGTTAACGCTAATAGCCGATATTTAGGAAAAACGGGATCGGATGCTTCACATGCGGAATCTTTCGCTCGGCGCCGGATTGGTGGTGCGGCAGCTGCTTTTCCTGCTGCTCATGCTGTTCATGGGCGCCGCGGCTTATCTTGGCGTCGCCAATGTGCGCGATCTCACCGCGGCGGCGGCGGCGGCCAGCTCCGGCCAGGCGAGCAGCGCGCTGGCGCTCGCCCATGAAGCCGCGACCGGCCTCGCCTTCGAACTGGCGGTCGGCACGATCTTCACCACCGTGCTGATCCTCGGCGTGTCCGTGCCGACCATGAACGCCACCATCGCCGCGCCGATCAAGACCATCGCCCGCCGCATGAGCGATCTCGCCAATGGCGACACGCAGATCGAGGTCGGCGAGACCGACCGCAAGGACGAGATCGGCGATATTTCGCGGGCGCTGGTGGTGCTGCGCGACGCGGTGCGCGCCAACAACGCGCTGACCGCCGAAATCAAGGCGCGCGACGACCGCGAGGAGCGGCTGCGGCGCGAGGCGGCGATCCGCGACAAGGTCGAGCATTACTCCGTCGATCTGTCCGCCACCACCGCCAAGCTCGGCGACATGACCAAGCGCATGGCGCATTCCTCCGAGGCGCTGATCGACCAGGAGCGCCGCTCGCGCGCCGACAGCGATCTCGCCCGCACCGCCTCGCTGCAAGCCGCCAGCGACGTCGCCGCCGTCGCCAACGCCTCCGAGCAACTGCTCGCGGCGATCGGCGAGATCAGCCGGCAGGCGGTCGAGTTGACCGCCGTCGTGCAACAGGCGGTCAGCGAGACCAATGGCTCCTCGGCCGAAATGCTGCGGCTGTCGGCCGCCGCCAACCGGGTCGGCGACGTCGTGAACCTCATCTCGCGCATCGCCGCGCAAACCAACCTGCTGGCGCTCAACGCCACCATCGAGGCGGCGCGGGCCGGCGAGGCGGGCAGGGGCTTCGCCGTCGTCGCGCAGGAGGTCAAGAAGCTCGGCCACGCAAACCGGCAAGGCGACGCAGGACATCGCCGACCAGATCGCCGAGATTCAGACGGCGACCGTGCAGTCGGTGGCGTCGATCGACCGCATCAAGCGCAAGATCGCCGAGGTCGAGCAGATTTCCGCGACGATCACCAACGCCGTGCACACCCAGGACGCCGCGACCAAGGACATCGCCCGCAGCGTGCGCTCCGCCGCCGACAGCGCCAACTCCATGTCGGTGCACGCCGAGCAGGTGGCGAGCGCCATGGCGCAAACCGGCGCCGGCGTCGAGGCCATGGTCGCGCTGGCGCGGGAGATCGACCAGATGACCCGCCGCATGCACGCGCACACCGACGAGCTGGCCAAGAGCCTGGCGGGTTAAACGAGCCCCCACCCCAACCCTCCCCCGCTTCGCGGGAGAGGGGGAGCGCTCCTTTCGGGACGAGCCATGACCTTCGTGAAGCGCCGCGCCGGTCCCCTCTCCCGCGCGGCGGGGAGGGCGGGCCGGCGGTCGCCAACCAATCCCTAACCAATCCGAGCTCGCGGCGGAATATATGACGACGCCTTAGGCCGGGATTTATCTTCCCCGATTTAAATCCAGATCGCGTTTTCGCCGGAGACTGGATCGATGCTTGGAAGATTGTTTAGCCGCATGGTCGGCAAAATCGTCATGATCACGCTGGTGCTCGGCGCGCTGCGCGGCTACGAGGCCTATGACGCGCATGTGAAGGCCGTGGACTATGTCGCGGTGAACGCGCAAATCGCGCGGCCGGCCGAGACCTGCTATTTGTTCGCCTCGAGCGGCAAGACCACGGAAACCTCGCGCGACATGCCCTGTCCGCTCGCCGAGACCATCGCGAAACGGCCGGAGATGCAACGGTTCGTCTTGTTGAACCGCACCCCGGCCCGCGTCGCCTATGTCTCGCCGGTCGATCACCAGCCGCACGAGGCCAACTATGGCGCGGCCGTGAAGCGGCGCGAGAAGGCGGTCTACAAGGCCGGCGAACAACTGATCGTGCTCGCCTCGAAATCGGCGCCGGACGGCGTGCGCGAGCCCTGACCGGCGAGTGTCGAGCAACTTGGCGCGAAAGATGGGGAATTTGTCCTTGCGGCGGACGGTCGGCCGCACAACATGACGCGATATCGGACGCGAGCGGCGTTCGAGGGAACGGCGCGATGTTCATTCCGGCGACGTCCAGGCCCATCTCGGCCAAGGCCGAGGCGGTGGTCCAATGCCCCATCGGCGGCGCCTTCGACTTCGTGGGTCACGGTTTTTTCAAGAACTACCCGAGGTGGTGCCCGCAGGTCGTCACGCTGGAGCCGCTGTCGGACGGGCCGGTCCGCGAGGGCGCGATGGCGCGCCAGGTCACGCTCGATCTCGGCATTCGCAACGAATTGACCTTCGAGATCGCCGTCTTCGGCCCGCCGCGCCGCCTGGCGCTCAAGGGAATTTCGGAGTCCTTCGAAGCGTTTTATGAATTCGAGGCGCGGAGCGCCGCGTCCACGAACATGGTGTTCAGCTTCGAGCTGGAGAAACCCGGGCTGTTCCTGCGCCCGTTCGACAAGATCATCGGCTCCGCGCTGCGGGAGGGCGCGCGGCGCGTCGTCGAGAACCTCAAATGGTTGCTGGAGAACCAGCACGCCAGCGCCAGCGGCTCCGAGCGGCTCGCCCAATTCGTTTACGTCGCCTCGCTCGATCTGCAAAGCCCACTGCGCAGGATCGAGGCGTTTTCGGAACTGCTCGACAGCGCCATCGCCTCCAACAACAAGAAGGACATGGCCTATGCGCGCCACGCGCTGCGCGGCTGCGCGCGGACGGCGCGAAAGCTCGTCGACGATCTGCTGACCTATTCCTCGACGATCCTGCGCGACCAAAAACTGGAGACGCTGGATTTGCGCGAGATGATCGACGCCACGCTGGCCGAACTGTCGGAGGCGCTGGCCGAAACCAAGGCGGATGTCCGCGTCGACCTCGCCGCCATCCGCGTCCTGGCCGACCGGTCGCAAATCGCCTGCCTGCTCCACAACGTCGTTTCGAACGCGATCCAGTATCGCAAGCCGGGCGAGCCGCCAAAAATAGAGATCGCCGCCGCCGCGATGGGCGAGAGCGCCGCGCGGCTCGACATCGTCGACCATGGCGTCGGCTTCGAGCAGGAGTTCGCGCGAACGATCTTCGAGCCGCTGGCGCGGCCGGGCGGCAATGTCGAATATCCGGGGACCGGGATAGAGCTGGCCATCTGCAAGTCGATCGCCGACCGTCACGGCTGGGGGATTTCCGTCAAGTCCCGGCCGGGCGAGGGCGCGTCGTTCTCCTTCGCGATTCCGACGCTTCGCGGGGAATGAAGCGCGCGCTTGCTTTTCCGCTCCGCCCCGGCGACAAATGCGCGGGCTGGCGACGCGCCGGCGGTTTTGGGAGCGACTATAAGATGGAAGATTTAATCAAGCGCATTTGCGCGGCGGTGGGCGTCGACGAGAACACCGCCAAGGCGGCCGTCGGTCATGTGCTGGCGTTCCTGCAAAAGGAGCTGCCGGAAGGGCTCGCCGAGCACATCAAGCAAATCCCGGGATCGCAGGAGGCAATTCAGGCCGCCGACGCGACCCCGGTCGAGGGGCTCGGCGCGGCGCTCGGCGGGCTGGGCTCGATGCTCGGCGGCGCCAAGGGCGACATCATGGGGCTGGCCGGCAAGCTCAGCGGCATCGGTCTCGACATGGGCCAGATGCAGAAGGTCGGCCACGAGGTCATCGCCCACGCCAAGGAGCTGATCGGCAAGGAGAACGTCGACAAGATCATCGCCGCGATCCCCGCGCTGGCCCCGTTCCGCTGAGGCGAGCGCCGCCCTCCATCGACAATGCGCATCGCGCCGAAAAAGGCGCGTCCCCTCTCCCGCTTTAGCGGGGGAGGGCTAGGGAGGGGGCTCTTTCTCCCCGCTCCGCCACACAACCGCCTAACCCGACGTCCTCGGCGAAAGGCCCGCCACATGACCAAAACCAAATTGCTCGCCGGCTCCATTTTCGCGCTGGTCGCCTGCGCGGCCGCCGCCCGCACCCTGCCGATGCTGCGCGGCGCCGACGCCTATGGCGACTGGCGCGCCGATTCGCCCGGGCTGATGCGGCTGCATCACGCCCGCCGATCTGCCCGCGCCCTACGCCAGCCGCTCGGCGGCGACGGGCGTCTCCGTGGTTCCCGCGCCGGCCGGCGCGTCGCTCAAATTGCCGCCCGGCTTTTCCGCCGAGCCGGCGCTGAAGGGGCTGGAAGGCCCGCGGGTGGTTCGCGCCGCGCCCAACGGCGACATTTTTCTCACCGAGAGCGAGGGCGGCCGGGTGCGCGCGCTGCGCTTCGAGCCGGGCAAGGCGGCGCCCGTCCAAAACGAGGTGTTCGCCGGCGGGCTGGACCGGCCGTTCGGCGTCGCCTTTTATCCGCCGGGGCCCAACCCGACGCATGTCTATGTCGCGACGCAGAACCAGCTGTTGCGCTACCCCTACAAGAGCGGCGAGCTGAAACCCGCCGGGCCGGCGGAGAAACTGGCGCGGCTGCCGGCCGCCGGGGCCGGCCACTGGACGCGCGACGTCGCGGTTTCCAGCGACGGCGCGACGATTTACGTGTCGATTGGCTCGAAGAGCAATGTCGCGGAAGGCCAGCATCCGTTCTCGCGCGCCGAGACCGAGGCGCTGGAGAAGGCGCAAGGGATCGGCGCGAGCGTCGAGCCGGGCCGCGCGCTGGTCGCCGCCTTCGATCCGGACGGCGGCAATCGCCGCGTCTTCGCCACCGGCCTGCGCAATTGCGTCGGGCCTCGCCATCCAGCCGGGCTCGGGCGATCCCTGGTGCGTCGTCAACGAGCGCGACATGCTCGGCGACAATCTGCCGCCCGATTACGCGACGCATGTGACGCAGGGGGCGTTCTACGGCTGGCCGTGGTATTACATCGGCGCGAACCAGGACCCCCGCCACAAGCGAGCGCCCCGATCTCAAGGACCGGATCACGACGCCCGACGTGCTGATCCAGCCGCACAGCGCGCCGCTTGGGATAGTCTTTTACGAGGGCGGACAGTTCCCGGCCGATTACAAGGGCGACGCCTTCGTGGCGCTGCACGGCTCGTGGAACCGCGCCAAGCGCACCGGCTACAAGATCATCCGCCTGCGCTTCGACAACGGCAAGCCGACCGGCGAATATCAGGATTTCGTCACCGGCTTCGTCATCGACGACGACAAGGTCTGGGGGCGTCCCGTGGGGGTGGCCGCCGCCGCCGACGGCTCGCTGCTGTTCACCGAGGACGCGAACGGGACGCTGTGGCGGGTGAGTTACAAGACCCCCTCCCCAACCCTCCCCCGCTAGCGCGGGAGAGGGAGTCCGCCCCTTTCGGCATGACCCCGAACCTTCATGAAGCGCCCCGCCCGTCCCCTCTCCCGCGAAGCGGGGGAGGGCTAGGGAGGGGGTCGGGGACGAGCGCGCCCCCTCGCCGTCATTGCGAGGAGCGCGGCGACGCGGCAATCCAGAGCCGGCCCAGTCCCCCTGGATTGCTTCGCTCCGCTCGCAATGACGGTGGGGAACATCGTAAAGATTCGACCCGGTCGCCGAGCCCCCATCCGACCTCGCTTCGCGAGGCTGGGTTCTCCCGCTTGCCGGAGAAGGGAGGCGCGCCGTTTGTCCCCCCTTCACGCCGCGTCGCGGGCGGCTTCCAAGCGGATGGACAGCTCGCCGTGCAGCACGGCGAGGTCGAAGGCGGAAAAGCGGGTGGGCGGCGGTTGCTCGCCATGGTTGCGGGCGGCCCAGTCGGACAGGGCGCGCTCCAGCCGGTCGACGCGCCAGCGCTTGTCGTCGATGAGGCGCATTTTTTCGCGCGGCGCGGCGACGGTGGAAAGATGCCCGTCGAGCCGGGCGAGATAGGCGCGGACCGACGGCCTGAGGGCGCGGGGTCCGGCTAAAGCGGGTGAAAAAAACGCGGTCACGGGCGGCTCCTGCGAAAAATGATGAGGCGCAGGATATGCGGTTTTAAAACCGCGTCAAGAGCAAATGTGATTTTAAAACGTCAAAAGGCCGCGCGAGTGGCGCCCTCGCGTCTACATTAGCGGTGCAAAAACATCGCGTGATTCGGCTGGATCAGCGCCGACGCGGCGGCGGCGCGGCGTGGATGGCCGGGACAAGCCCGGCCATGACGGGGGGCGGCGCGCGCGGCGTTCTTCCGGGTGGTCGATGCGCGAGATCGCGCCGTCGACCAGCCGCGCCGAATTGGCCCGCCGCGCCGCGCCCGCCGCGAGCGATGGCGCGCGGCGCGCCTTGGGCCGCGACGGGCGTTCACGGCTGTTGCAGGGTCAGGGTATAGTCCTGCGCCTTCATGGTATGATTTCCGGCCTCGTCGTAATGAACACAAATACCCTTGAGGGTGTCGCCATCCGGATTAAGCATCATCGCTAGCGATCCCCTGTTTAGCTTTCTGTTGTCTCGCGAGTTGTAGGTGGCCGTGAGGATTTTATTGAATAATGTTCCCTTGAAAACATAATATCCCTTTCGCGCGCCGGCCACCGTGATGCTTCCCCAGCACGAATGGCCCCTTTGACTTATTTCCACGTCGTCCGAGGTCACGACCGGCGTCGCGCCGCCGGCCGAGGTCGCCGCGCCCTTCCAGCGGCCCTTGATGCTGGGAACGTCGTGGATCGCGCCCTCGATCAGCGGCCACACGACCCGCGCCGCGAATTCGCCGAGCCCGGTGAGGGCGATGATCGCCGCCGCGACCGCGAGGTGATCGCCGACGCCGGCGATGATCGAATGGTCGCAGGCTGCAACGGGGGGCAATTTGTCGACCATGTCGGTTCTCCCGCGGTTTGGCGTGTTTCGGGCGAGGACGCCGCGAACGCGAGCTTCGGCGCCTTGTTCAAAACGGATTTTGGGTGAGCGGGTTCCACCGCGCGGAAAAATTCGCGCCGCCGGCCGCCTCCCCCGCCGCGCGGCGGGGCCGCGGGGCTCTGCTCCATGCGGTCGCGGGGGTGAATGTGTCGACTTGCGCCGCGTCATGGCCGGCGCGCGGAGCCTCGAACACGCCTCGATGTCCGGGCGCGGATGGCCGGGGCAAGCCCGGCCATGACGCGCGGCGGGGCGAGCCGAAACACCTCACAAATCCAGCATCACCTTTCGCACGCGGCCGATCACCGTTGGCGGGGTTTCGAGGAAGATGGTTTCGTGGGCGGGGTTGGTGGAGTAGGGCTCCAGCCGGTCGGGCCGGGTTCGCCAGCGCTTGAAAGTCGCCTCGGTCAGATCGGGCGTCGTGAACACATAGAAATTTCCGGGCTTTAGCGTGGTGTCGGCGCGGTCGACGACGATCGTCGAGCCCTCCGGCGCGACGAGGTTCATCGAGTCGCCGACCACCCGCAGCGCCAGAAAATCGCCGCGCGGCAGGCTGGGCACCGGCAAATAATGCAATTCGTCGCCGCGCTCCACCGCCGTCGTCTCGGAAAAGCCGGTCGCCGCGACCCAGGACACCAGCGGCACTTGAGCGACGTCGGCGCCATAGTCGCGCTCGGTGATCAGCCGCGGCCCGAGGCCGGTGGTCACGTAATACATCCGCAGGCCGAGCGTGTCGCAGATGCGCTGGAGATTGTCGACGCGCGGCCAGCGGGCCGGGTTGCGCCGCAACTGGCTCAGGAAGGTGCGCTCCAGCCCGGCCCGGGTCGAGGCGTCGTTCTCGGTGATCTTCAGCTCGGCCAGCCGGTCGGCGAGGCGGGCGACGATTTGCTCGCGGGCGTTTTCCATGGACGCGATTTTAAAATCTTAACCAAGAAAACGTTAGTGGTGAAAAAACCAATTGACGATGATTTAAAAACCACATAGAACACGAGTGTTGCTTCCCTGTTTCAGCTTCCGCGCGACGGCGGTGCCTCCTCCCGCCTCCCCCCGCGCGGCGACTGCGGCCGGTCTCCCGACACCTCCCTGGGGGGATCGGCCGCTTTTTTAAAAGGGGCTGAAAAATGATCCTCAAGGAGCCCGCCAACATCGAGGCCGAACAGGCCGTGCTCGGCGCCTGCCTGATGAGCCGCGACGCGCTGGCGCGGGTCGCCGAATTCCTGGAGCCGCGACATTTCGCGGAAGAGTTGCATCGCCGGGTCTATGCGGCGATGCAACAAAGGCTCGGCGAGGGCGCCGCCGCGACGCTGGTGACGCTGGCCCCGTTTCTGGCCGGTCTGGAGCCGCCCGAGGGCGTCGACATCCCGCGATATCTGGCGCGCTGCGCCGCCGCCGCCCCTACCATCGTCAACACGCCCGATTACGCGCGGCAGATCGTCGATTTGGCGGCCCGGCGCGCGATCATGCGCGTCGCGCATGCGGCGCTGGAGGCCGCCGCCGCCCCGGCCATCGGCGGGCCGACCGCCGTCATCGCCGCGCAAGCCATCGACGGCTTCAACGAGATCGTCGCGGCGACCACCGCGCGGGCCCGGCTGCCGCTGGCCGAGTGCGCCGGGGAACTGCTTGATTACGCCGAGAAAATCCGCGCCGGGGCGATCAAGTCGCAGGCGGTGACGACTGGGTTTCGCGATCTCGACGCGGCGACCGGCGGCTATGAGGCGGGGGCCTTGTGGATCGTCGCGGCGCGGCCCGGCGTCGGCAAGACGATCTTTGAAGTCACCTCGTCGCTGAAAGTCGCGCGGGCCGGTCTCAAGGCGAGCGCCAGCAACTTTCAAGGTTTCGGCGCGCTGGCCTATAGTCTTGAAGTGCCGCGCCGGCAGATTTGCGCCCGTTATCTGTCGGATATTTGCTACATCCCGCGCGCGCCGATCGAATATGGCCGCATCGCCCGCGGCGATTACGACGACGAGGAGGCCGCCCGGCTCGACGCGGCGCGCAAGACCCTGAGCCGCCTGCCACTGACGCTCGACGCCTCCTCAAAACTGACGATGGCCGAGATCGGCGCCGGGGTTCGCGCCGAAAAGGCCGAGCTGGCGAAAAGCGGGGCGCGGCTGGCCGTGGTGTTCATTGATTATCTGAAATTCATCCGGGCCAGCGACCGCTATCGCGGCCAGCGTCACTACGAGGTCGGCGAGATTTCGGCGGGGCTAAAGCAACTGGCCAAGGACGAGGAGCTGTGCGTCGTGCTGCTGGCGCAGCTCAACCGCGCGCTGGAGAGCCGCGAGGACAAGCGCCCGAACCTGTCGGACCTGCGGGAATCCGGGGATTTGGAGGCCGACGCCGATGTCGTGGCGTTCCTGCACCGCGAGGCGCATCACATCCTGAAAAGCCCCGAGTTCCGCTCGGGCGGCGCCGAGGCGCACGCCCGCTACGCCGCGGTGGAGCGCGACGCCGAGCTGATCGTCGGCAAGAACCGCGCCGGCCCGGAGCGCACGATAAAACTGTGGTGCCTGCCGGCCTGCTCGACGATGGCCGACGCGGCGAGGGGGGCGGGGTGATGGATGCGACACGCGAAAACGCGAGGGGCGCGATTCCTTCTCCCGCTCGCGGGAGAAGGTGGCCCCGCGAAGCGGGGTCGGATGAGGGCCGCCGCGGCTTGGTCGCCTCTCTCCAAGGAACCCTCATCCGACCCTTGGCTGACGCCAAGGGCCACCTTCTCCCACGAGTGGGAGAAGGGAGGGCCGCCCTATCCCTCGTGGTTTTCGATGGCGGCGCGGATCATGTTGAGCGGGATGTTTCCGCCGCCGATGACCAGCGCGTTGTCGAGGCGCAGGACGCGGTAGCCACGCTGGCGCAGCCAGGCGTCGCGGATGGCGTCATGGTGTTTTTGCTCGGCGCGGTCATGCGGCGCGCCGTCGAGTTCGACGACGAGGCGATGTTGGGCGCACAGGAAATCCACGACATAGCGCCCGATGGGAACCTGTCGGCGAAACTTCAGCCCGGCGAGTCCGCTGGCGCGCAGCGAGCGCCACAGGATCGTCTCGGCCTCCGTCATGTCGCGCCGCAGCTTGCGGGCGAACGCGGTTTTGTCGCCGGAAACGCGCGCGGGCATGGCGCAACTTCGCCGATGATTTCCTTCAGCGCAATAGGGCGCGACGGATGAGGGGCGCCGGGAAGTTCCAACCAAGCCGAAAGAACCCTCATCCGACCCCGCTTCGCGGGGCCACCTTCTCCCACGAGTGGGAGAAGGGACCGCCCGACTCTCTTGGAAACAACATGAAGCAACCCTGGCTCAAATTCTTCCCCTCCGACTGGCGGGCCGATCCGATGCTGCGGGTGTGCTCGCTGGCGGCGCGCGGCCTGTGGATCGAGATGCTGTGCCTGATGCACGAGGCGCGGCCGCATGGCTCGCTGCTGGTCAACGCGCGGCCGGTCAGCGCGGCGCAGCTCGCCAATCTGGTCGGCGCGACGCCGGCCGAGGTCGAGGGCTATCTCGCCGAGCTGGAGGAGGCCGGCGTGTTCAGCCGCGACGACGACGGGGCGCTCTACAGCCGGCGGATGCGCCGCGACGCCGCCAAGGCGCGCGCCGACCGCGACAATGGCAAGGCCGGCGGCAACCCGGCGCTTAAGGCCAGGGTTAAGACAGTGGTTAACGGGGGCGATAAAGCCCAGAAGCCAGAGGCCAGAATCCATAAGCCAGCGCAGGCCGGCGGCGCGGCGCGAGACCCGTCATTGCGAGCGGAGCGAAGCAATCCAGGGGCCGCGTGTGACTCCTGGATTGCCGCGTCGGCTTCGCCGCCTCGCAATGACGGGGGTGGCGAGTTCGGGCCGGGCGACGCGGCTTGCGGCGCGAGGCTCGACGCGGTCGAGGCCGCCTGTCGCGCGGCGCTCGGCGCGGCCGCGCCGGTCGACCCGGTGATCGGCCCGATGCTGCCGGTCGTGGAAAAATTCGGCGAGCGGCGGGTGGCGCTGGAGCTGGCCTCGCAGGCGCGGCGCAAGCGGTCGCGGCCGATCAAGAGCTGGCGGCTGTGGGCGCGCATCGTCGAGGAACAACTGGCGGACGCGAATGTCAACGCCTTTGGAACAAACAGGGAACTCGAAGAAGCCCCGGACCTGGTGACGCTGCTCAACGGCCAGGCCGCGCCGCGCGCCGCGCTGCTGGCGGCGATCGAAAACTGGAACGCCGGCGGCGAGTGGCCGCTGAACCTCGGCGGCCCGCCGCGCCGTCATGGCTGCGCGCTGCCGGAAGAATTCTTGGCGATGTGCGTGGAGGCGCTCGAATAACGGCGGTCCCTCCTTCTCCCGCCGGCGGGAGAAGGTGGCCCTTGCGAAGCGAGGGTCGGATGAGGGACGCCGCGACTTGGTTGGAACCTCCCGAAAACCCTCATCCGACGCCTTCGGCGCCACCTTCTCCCACCAGTGGGAGAAGGGAACGCCTCCTCCCACCGAAAGGACCCCCAAATGTCCGCGCGCGCGAAAAAGTCCTCCCAACTGATCGGCCGATATTCCTCCGTGGGCGGGCTGTCCGGGCTCGATCTGCCGCGCGAGGGCAAGCGGGCCGGCGGCAAGATCGAGATCGCCCATGGGCACGAGGTCGACCCGTATTTTGGCGGCGAGTTGGAGACGGTCGGGCGCGGCGAGGCGCGCGTGGTTCGCCAGCGCCGCCAGCGCGTCGCCATCAACGCCCAGACCGACGCACTGGAATACGAGGCGCGGCGCGGGCGGATCAGCGAGGCCGCCTATCTCGCCGGGCGCTATATCGACCGGCTGCTGGAGGCGGCCAGCGGCAAGCGCACCGGCCGCGAGTTCGGCGAGGCCGACCGCGCCGGCTTCTCGGCCTTCACGCTGCAACAGGCGCTGGCCGCCCGCATCGACGCCGCCAGCCGCGCCAGGGTTTTGAAGGACATGATGGCGCAAGAGATCGGCCCGGAGCCGGCCCGCATCGTCGTGAAGGTGATCGGCGAGGGCCTGTCGTTCCGCATGATCGCCCGCATCGACGCGATGGGCGCGGGCAAGAACCGCGAGGCCGTCCCGACCGGCAAGGGCCGCGACAACGAACGCGCGGCGCGGGCGGTGGGCGGCAAGTTCCGCGACGGCCTGGAGGCGCTGGCGCTGGCCTGGGAGAAGCGGGGCAAGCCGGTGTGAAAAGGGGGGCTTTGTAAGGCATAAAGCGAAGCAATCAAACACTGAGAAAAGCAGGGCCTTCGGTGGTGATTAGCAAAACTGGTGTCTTAGTACATGTCAAATCGCCTTGGTTTCACCGTTTGGGCTGATGTCGCGATGGTTCACCCGCCCTTGGGCGTAAACACCTTTTCAAAGGATTTTAACACTCGTATGTGATCCTCGGTAGATGCGGGAACGAAGCTAAAGATGCGTCCGTGTCCGGCTTCCTGCCCTATGCGTTTTTCGATGATTACCTGCCTATCTCCAACTAACCGGTCCCCATCCCAATACATATACTTTATACCCGCAGGCTTTACCGCGTATTTGCGGGAGTCATTTGATGCTATAGCGCTTATAGTCCGCGTAAGTTCATCAAGCCTATCAAGTGCATCCCCGATCTCAAAGTCAAATTGCGATAACATAGTACTTCGGAATGCTTTCTTGAAAGATACATCTGATTTAAAGTCAAATTTTGCACAAATAAACATCATTACATCTTCGAGAAACTTTTCAAGGATATCCGTTTTTGTTCCTGTCGCGACAAGCCCTGTTTGTTGAAACTCAAAACTGTGAATCGCGACGTTTTTATCACTGTAAAGAAACTGTCCGCCTTGGAAAGCAGGCATCCCCGTGCTTTCGCCAATGCCTGCCATAGAGAATGAATAGCGCCCAGAAAGCTCAGTTATAATCTCACTATGAGGCAGCCCATCGTCGGGCCGCCACAAATTGACAGACCCTACAAGCATTACAGTGGCTTCAAGGTATGAGATGATTTTCATATCTCAACCTCGCTTATATTCGTCTGGCCGCCTATATTTTGAGTTTGCTGGCTGCCAGCCTTTGAAACGATGGGTTGTCTAACAATGGTCCGCATACCAGCAGAACTCTTCAGTGTGGTCTGATGAGAAGCAAATCCTATCTGGTTCGAAGAAGTTTGTGCTTCTATAGCGCGGGTAGCCATCGCAGGAATTACATGCATGCCAGTTTTTACGCCGCGCGCAGGAGAAAATACCTGTCCGTGTGGTGTAAAAACAACAGATGGATTGCTTTTATCGCGCAGGGAAAACTGTATTTCTAGGCCCATGGCAAGCGCGGTATCAGAAGCTTTTCTCAGTTCCCAATTTGCCGGACCAGAAAACAGCTTGCTTATCTGAGTTTTGTCCTTACCCATTCGCGCCGAAAGCTCAGATTGGGTCAGCCCGTCATGCTTTTTTCTATACTGAAGAGCTGAGAAAAAAGCACTGAACACAGACGACATAAAAATGTCAGCATGATAAAGACGATCATACTCACTCTGCGACAGTTTAGATGATCGCATTGTCCGTGTCCCTTACCGTTCCACTCAAATAATCATGTAACTGATTAGACCTTATTGGAGGCTTACCTATCCATCGGTCCCAGATAGCAATCGCGTTCGTGGCAAAGAATTGGTAACTGCTCCGACTCCCCAATTCATGCCTGTCTCGAAGGTCAAGACCTATAAAATGATCCTTTTGTATAAACCTGCCGAAAAGCCTCCATCCAGGCCTCGGTTTGCGGAAACAGAAAACCCAAATCTCATCCATCCCGTCGAGCCTCTCTAAATCGGGTGAAAGATTTGGGTTCCCGAGCAAACTCACCGACATTAAGTGCTCCGCTGCGAAACGATGGATCAAGGCATCGGCTTGGAAGTGAGGGAAGCCGCGTTCAACGCCATCCAGTCCTCGAAAAATTTGATGTATGTCCGTCGGCGCAAACATAAATCTAATCTCCGGAGAGGGGATCGTTCGCGGGCGGACCCATTCCAAACTTGGCTGAGACGGAATATGTGGGGTAGTTGCAATTAAAGTCAACCTTCTCTTTTGCCCCATCCAAAATTTGAGTAAGAAGGTTACTACGAAGCGTCAAGGAGAGTCGATGGGCGTTCGGAAGTTGCCTGCTCACTACGTCTGCTTAAAGAGGGTGTTTCCCATTGAAAAACAGTCCAATAGGCATGACGCCCCTGGTGCGGACGGCGGGACTCGAACCCGCACTCCCTTGCGAGAAGCAGATTTTCCTGCCGCTTCGGCTTTCGCCGCCGCCCTCGCGCCTTGTCCCTTGGGACGGGCGTCCTCGCGGACACCCTTCGAGGGCGTTCGTGGTCTGGACTATCCCTTCGCCATGGCCGGTTTCGGCTTTAGGCGCCCCCCGTCTAGTCTCTACACCTTCCCGCGGTTTGGCGCGGGCTTGGCTCGGGATCGGCTTGGGCCGCGCCATGCGGGCCTTTAGCGTTCCCCGAATTTGGGCGGTTCCACTCCGCGGATTTCCCCGCGGGCGCTCCAATTGAAGTCTGCTGCGTCTACCATTTCGCCACGTCCGCTGGCGCGCCTAGCGTTAGCGCCGCCAGGCGCGAACCGCAAGCCGGGCCGTCTGATTGTTTTATGGGCGATGTGATTAATAGATAGGCTTATGGCGCCGCTTTAGCGGGCGCTTGCCGGCGGCGGGCTGGCGCCGTCGCCGCGCGCCTGTTTATTCGGCGGATTTGGCATGATGATTGCACACAAAGCCGCCATTGTGCCTAGCCGGAGAGCATGACGCCCGATGAAACTGATCACCGCCATCATCAAACCCTTCAAGCTCGACGAAGTGCGCGAGGCTCTGAACAGCGTCGGCGTGCACGGCATGACCTCGACCGAGGTCAAGGGCTACGGCCGGCAAAAGGGCCATTCGGAGATTTATCGCGGCGCCGAGTATGTCGTGGCGTTCCTGCCGAAGGTGAAGATCGAGATCGTCGTTTCCGACGACATCGCCCCAGCCTGCGTCAACGCCATCGCCGACGTCGCGCGCACCGGCCAGATCGGCGACGGCAAGATTTTCGTCTCCGTCGTCGAGCGCGCGATGCGTATTCGCACCGGCGAAACGGACAACGACGCGGTTTAAGTTTTCCCCTTCCAGCGAGGCTTCACATCATGAAAAACCCCCTCGCGGCGCTGGCCGCGTTTTGTTGCGCCCTGATCGCCGCCGTTCCCGCGCGCGCCCAGGCGGAGGCGGCGGCCGGCAAGTTCGACCCCGCCGACACCGGCTTCATGATCGTCGCCACCGCGCTGGTGCTGATGATGACGCTGCCGGGCCTCGCGCTGTTCTACTCCGGCATGACGCGCAAGAAGAACATCCTGGCCACCATGGCGCAGAGCGTCATCGCCACGGCGCTGGTGTCGCTGCTGTGGGGGCTGGTCGGCTACAGCCTGGCCTTCTCCGGCGACGGCGCCTATTTCGGCGATTTCGCGCGCATCGGCCTGATGGGCATTGGCGTCGAGACGATCAGCCCGCTGGCCAAGACCATCCCCGAGATTTTGTTCATGGCCTATCAGATGACCTTCGCGGTCATCACCTGCGCGCTGGTCGGCGGCGCGGTGGCCGAGCGCATGAAGTTCTCGGCCTTCATGCTGTTTTGCGCGGTGTGGCTGTTCGTCGTCTATATCCCTTCCGCGCATTGGGTGTGGGGCGGCGGCTTCCTGCAAAAGATGGGGCTGCTGGATTTCGCCGGCGGCACGGTGGTGCACATCAACGCCGGCGTCGCCGGGCTGGTCGCGGCGCTGGTCATGGGCAAGCGCCAGGGCTATGGCCGCGAGAATCTCGCGCCGTTCGATCTGTCGCTGGCCGTCGTCGGCACCGGGCTGTTGTGGGTCGGCTGGTTCGGCTTCAACGGCGGTTCGGCGCTCGGCGCGAATTCACGCGCGGTGTTCGCCATCGTCGCGACGCATCTCGCCGCCTGCGCCGGCGCGCTGGCCTGGAGCGGGCTGGAGTGGCTGCAACGCGGCAAGCCGTCGGTGCTGGGGCTGATCTCCGGCGCGGTGGCGGGGCTCGGCACGATCACCCCGGCCTCCGGCTATGTCCTGCCGTGGCACGGGGCGGCCATCGGGCTGCTCGCGGGCTGCGTGTGTTATTTCATGTGCACGGCGGTCAAGCAGCGGCTGCGCTACGACGACACGCTCGACGTGTTCGGCGTGCACGGCGTCGGCGGCATGCTCGGCACGCTGCTGGCCGGGGTGTTCGCGACGCGGGCGATCACCGCCTCGGCCGACGATCCCGGCGCCGCCGGGCTGCTGGAGGGCGACGCGCATCAGCTGATGGTGCAGGCGACCGGCGTGCTGGTCACCACCGCCTGGTGCGCGGTCGGCACGTTCATAACCCTGAAGCTCGTCGACGCGCTGGTTCCGCTGCGCGCCGAGCCCGACGAGGAGCGCGAGGGGTTGGATATCGCCCTGCACGGCGAGGCGCTGCATCAGTGAGGAAAAATATCGTCGATTGAAATTACAGGGCGGCTCATCGCGGCTGAATCAATCCTCTGGCGGGCGAATTTCTCGCCAGCCGCCTGGAACGAACCCGCTGCTTGGACCGTTCCTCCGGTCTAGGCGCATCGCGCCTGGCGAGCCTTGGCGGCGCGGCGTCGCGCCGCCGTCGAAACATCGCATCATGGCCGGCGGCGAATTCGTTTCGCGAAAGCATTTCAACCTTTGCCGAATTCGCTCCAGATCGATGGAGGGCAAAATTATGTTGCGTTTCGTTTTGAAAAAAATCAGCGTCGCCGCGAGCCTCCTCGCGCTCCTGATCCTGGGGACGCCCAAAAGCGTCGGGGCTGAACTGGCGACCCGCGCGGACTCGCGGACCCCTTCGCTCGCAAAGAGTTTTAGCGCCGCGTCGGTTCGCGCGTCGCCTGGGTTGAACTGTAAGCTTTATCCTCCCGGCGCGCCATCCGCGGGCGTCTCGCTGGTCACCGACGACGACGGATACGCGCGTTTCCACGCGGCGAAAAGCGCCGCCCACGATGCGATCCAGCGTCTCGTCCTGGATTGCCTGGACGCGAGCGGGAAGAGCTCGACTTATTCGGTCGATTTAACCTCCAGCGAGACCTTCGCGCCGAATCCGATCAATCTCGCCAAATCGCCGGGAACGGATCGGCCGGCGTTGACAGGCGATCCACTGAGCCATGCCCAATCGCAGCTATTGGCGGAGGGTTATGGATTGCGACCGGACCCCGTGAAAAATCCCGGCGGCTATGCGCGTTGGCTCGCGGCGGCCACCAAGCCTGGCCGGCTTCTTTCGACGACGAAGACGATCATGCCGCCAATGAACACATTACCGCCAGGGAAGATTCAAAAACCGGTCGAGGGCCGGCGAAATTTATTAGTGCCGCAACAAGGCGGCGCCTGGTATGGAGCCGTTCTCACCGGCGCCCCGGATTACGTCTTCACCTTGGCGACGTTTTATGTTCCACAGGCGATTCCCGGCGGAGATAATACTGGCAACACACATATTTACATTTGGAACGGGCTCGGCGGGAACAGCGGGGAGGCCGGATTGATTTCAGGGCGTCGCGGACATACAAACGACCGCGACGGCCGCGACTTACTCGACCTTTCGGGAATATTGCTGCGGCGATTGTCAGTACAATCTGAGCAACACCAATTGCAGCCCATCGCCGCCGATAACCGGAAGCCAGGGCTTTTTCGATCCAAACCCCGGCGATTTGATTTTCGACGAAGCCTGGTACTGCGACGCTGCGGGAAACCAAAACATCGACGGCGGCTATGGATGCGTCTTCATGCACAACCTGACCACCGGCGCGATCGTCAGTTGCGCCTCATACCTCGGCTCGCCGTGCTCGTCGGTCAAGGCGTTTCCCTCGTGTTCGATCAGCCCCAAACCCAAGCCGTGCATGACAGTGGGCAAATCGGCCGAATTCATCATCGAGAATGGAACCAGTGGGGCGCTTACCGACTTCGTCGTTCCGTTTGGAGCGATCGAGCAATCCGCGGGCGTGCAAATGGAGGGATGGGCCACCAATACGTCTGGCGTTAGTTACGGGTCCGGCGACGACCCCGCGGTCACGCTGTTGACGGACACGAGCGCCGGGGCTCACGGGAGCCCGTTCATGGCCATCGGCATAGACGAACAAATATCCGGGACTTGTTTCACCGTGTCGGCGTCTTTCTCCGGGCCCCTGACCTCCTGCGGCGGCGTCCCGGTCCCCCCGCCTCCGCCGGGCGGCGGCGGTGGTGGTGTCGGCGGCGGTGGCGGCGGCGTCGGCTGCTATGAGAATGGAATTCCGGTTCATTGCCCCGGCTGCAACCCTTCCGGACCGCAGGGTGGGGGGTGCAGGCTACAATAACCCCGCGCGGGCGCGGGAACACCGCCCCGCGGAGCCTCCTTCTCCCACGCGTGGGAGAAGGGAACGCCGTCGGCGCTACACCGCGCCGAGCAAGGCGCCGCCGACCGCGCCGAGCACCATGCCGACGATGCCGCCGGCGAGGCCCATCGTCGCGCCCAATATGCTGCCGCCGGCCGCCGCGCCGATCAGCCCCAGAACGGTCATCGTCACCGGGCCGCCGCTCTCGTCGAATTCCAACTCTCATGACCTGACTCCCTTCGCGCGCCACGCCAAGGCGCGGCTTTCGTCTCCGTTAAAGAGAGATATGGGAAGCGCGGCGGGCGGGGGAAGGCCCGCCGGAGCAAACGCGTCAGAGCAATCGCGTCGCCTGGGCGCGGGCGGTGTCGAGCGCGGCCAGCAGGCGGCGCAGCGCCGGGTCGGGGTCGGCGGCGCCCGAGCGCAGCGCGTCCTCGTAATCCCGCGCCGCGTCGGCCAGCGCGAAGGCGCCGATGGCCCGCGCCGAGCCCTTGATGGTGTGGGCGATGTCGGCGCGCTGCTTGGCCTCCGCCGCCGCGGCGAGCGCCGGCGGCGCCTCCAACCGCGTGGCGAAGCCGCGCGCCTGCGCCTCGAACAGCCGCAGCAGTTCGACCTCCAGCGCCCCGTCGCCGAGCGTCTGGCGGGAGAGATGGACGAGATCGATCACCGGCGCCGCGTCGGGCGCGGTGGAAATGGAATCGACTAATTTTTGTGCCGTGGCCTGTTGCGGCATTGCCGCCTCCGAACTTCTCCCCGTGTCAAAACGGGACTGTGATTGATCGCTCTCCACCGCCATCGCCGCCTCGCCCGTGATGGACGACCACCAGCGCCCGCGCCCGTGAAAACAGATGTTTACAGGCTGGTTCGCGGGCGTTGCCGCTTAACTGATACATCGTCTCGAATGATTGACGCGCAAGGGTGAACGCCGCGTTAACGACGATTCTCGATTGGCGTCGCGAGTCCGTTTCAATTGGCGTTGAAGGGTTGTAATATTTGGTTAATCTTTTTTTTCGGCGCCCGCGCGTCTTTTGCGTGGCGCCGACGTGGCGCATGCGCGCCGCTGGGAGTAGGTGATATGGCGATATCGGGCAAGATCCACGACGCGGCCGCCGCGGCTCTCTCGGCGATTGAGGAAGCGCTGGATCTCAATAAACCCGAGGGCGAGGGTCAGAAATCGGGCGCGCCCAACATCGCCGCCGGCATGAGCGGCGACGGCAAGAGCGAGGCCGCCAGGAACGCCGCCAAGAGCGCCGCCAAGGCCGATATCGAGGACGTCAATCCGACGCTCAATCTGCAACTGCCGAAGCAGGGCGCGAAGCCGGGCGACAAGCCGACCGACAAGCTCGCCGACAAGCCGCGCGGGCCGGACGTGCTGGCGGCGACGCGCGCCGACGATTCGATGATGGCCGGGTCCAGGACCCCGCCGCCGCCGCCCAAGGCCTCCGCGCCCGCGCCCAAGGCCTCCGCGCCGCCGCCAAAGGCTGCCGCGCCCGCCCCGCAACCCGCCGCGCCCGCGCCAAAGCCCGCGCCGCCGGCCCCCAAGCCGCCGCTCGGCGCGGGAGCGTCGCCCGCCAACGACGACCGCCGCACCATCGGCGAGCTGCGCGCGGCGCTGAACATCCGCCCCAGCGGCGCGGTCACCATCGCGACCGCCGTGGCGATCATCGCCTGGACCGCCTTGTGGACGCTCTACGTCTATTTCCATCGCGACAGCATTTTGGGGCCGGACGGCAGCTTCCTCGCGCCGTCGCCGGTGCTGACGCTGCTGGCGCTGTTCGGGCCGATCGTGTTCTTCTTCGTGACCGGCGTCACCGCGCGTAGAGCCCAGGAAATGCGGCTGGTCGCCAAGGCGATGACCGAGGCGGCGATCCGGCTGATCGAGCCGGAGGCCGTGGCCACCGAACAGGTGGTGACGCTGTCGCAGGCGATTCGCCGCGAGGCCGCGTCGATGGGCGACGGCATCGAGCGGGCGCTGGCGCGGGCCGGCGAGCTCGAGGTCATCGTGCGCACCGAGGTCACCAATCTCGAACGCTCGCACAGCGAGAACGAGCGCCGCATCCGCCTGCTGATCGACGAGCTGGCGCGCGAGCGCGAGGCGATCGTGCTCAACGCCGACAACGCCCGCACCTCGCTGTTTGGGGCGCGCGACGCGCTGTCGTCGGAGCTGGCCAGCGCCTCGGCGCAGCTCGCCGAGCGGTTGAACGAGGCCGGCGCCCGCGTCACCACGGCGCTGAGCGCCAAGGGCGAGGAGGTCCAGGCGGCGCTGGAGAGCGCCGGCGGCGGCGTCGAGCAGAAATTTTCGGGACACGCGGATCGGCTCGCCGCCGCGCTGGCGGAAACCGGCGACAAGGCGGCGCAAGGCATCAGCGCCGCGACCAACGACGTCGCGCAGCGCTTCGCCAAGGGCGTCGGCGAGGTCGAAGCCAAGCTGGCCGGCATGGGCGGCGCGCTGTCGCAAAACTTCGACGCGCAAAGCGCCGGCGTCGTGGAGCGGCTCGAGGCGCTCGGCAAGAATTTGGCGCTGACCATCGGCGGCGAGCATGAGCGGCTGGCCTCGCGCCTGTCCGACGTCACCGGCAAGCTCGAACAGACGCTGACGACGCAGGGCGGCGCGCTCGACGCGTCGCTGGCCGAGTCGGCCGAGCGGCTCGCCGCCCGGGTGCGCGAGCATGTCGACGGCGCGCGCGGCGTGTTCGAAAGCGCGGAAACGCAGCTCGCGGCGCTGCTCGACACGGCCCACCGCGTCGCGCGGGAAGATTTCGAGGCGCGCGGCCAGGCGCTGCACGACAATCTGACCCAGGGGCTGTCGCGCAGCGCCGCCGAGCTTGGCGAGCACGCCACGGCGGTGCAGGAGCGTTTCGCCCATGTCGCCGGCGAGGCGGTCAGCGCGCTTGGCGTGCAGGGCGACCGCGTCACCGAGACGCTGGCCGATCGGATGCGCGCCTTCGAGCAACTGGTGGTGGAGCAGGGCGCGCAAATCGCCGAGCGGGTGACCGGCCACGGCGCCGCCGTGCAGACGGCGCTGGTCGAACAGCTCGCCGCTTTCGAACACACGGTTTCGACATCGGTCGCCGACACGACGGACCGGGTCGGCGCGCAGGGCGACCGCGTCGCCGGCGCGCTGGGCGAGAAGCTGGCGGCGTTCGAGCACGCGGTTTCGACATCCGTCGCCGACACGACGAACCGAGTCGGCGAACAGGGCGACCGCGTCGCCGGCGCGCTGGGCGAGAAGCTGGCGGCGTTCGAGCACGCGGTGACCACCACCGCCGCCGACACGGCGAACCGGGTCGCCGAGCATGGCGACCGCGTCGCCGGCGCGATTGGCGAGAAGCTGGCGGCGTTCGAGCACGCGGTCACCACCACCGCCGCCGACACGGCGAACAGAGTCGGCGAGCACGGCGACCGCGTCGCCGGCGCGCTGGGCGAGAAGCTGGCGGCGTTCGAGCACGCGGTCACCACCACCGCCGCCGACACGGCGAGCCGCGTCGCCGAACATGGCGACCGGGTGGCCGGCGCGCTGACCGAAAAATTCGCGGCGTTCGAGCACACGGTCACCACCACCGCCGCCGACACCGCCGGCCGCGTCGCCGAACATGGCGACCGGGTGGCCAGCGTGCTGGCCCACAAGCTCACGGCGTTCGAGGACACCGTGACGCAGCGCACCACCGACACCGCGACGCGGGTCGGCGCGCACACGGTCGCCGTGCAAACGGCGCTGGCCGAGCAGCTTTCGGCTTTCGAGCGCAGCGTCACGACCAACGCGGCGGACACCGCCAACCGGGTCGCCGAGCATGGCGACCGCGTCGCCACCGCGCTGGCCGAGGGCATCGCGGCGTTCGAGGACGGCTTTGGCCGCCACGGCGAGGAGATCGTCAACCGCGTCGTCGAGCGCGGCGAATTCGTCTCCGGCGTCATCGCCGAGAGCGTCGCCGCCTTCGAGCACGGACTCACCGACAAAACCACCGAGGCGGCCAACCGCCTGGCGACGCATGGCGAGCTGATGAGCGCGGCGCTGGCCGACAAGTTCAAGGCCTTCTCGCATGATTTCGAGCGCCAGGGCGAACAGCTCGTGTCGCGCGTCAAGGAGCATGGCGAGGCGTCCAGCGGCAAGCTCGCCGAGGAGCTGAAGTCGTTCGAGGCGCTGGTGACCGAACGGACCGACGCCGTGGCGAGCACGGTGACCGCGCATGGCGACCATGTCGCCAACGCGCTGACCGAAAAGCTCACGGCGTTCGAGCAGACCTTTGGCCGCGACGGCGGCGAAGTGGCGCGCCGCCTCGCCGAGCAGGGCGAACGGCTGAGCGCGGCGCTGGCCGAAAAGCTGACCGATGTCGAATCGAGCGTCGGACGGCGGGGCGACGAGCTGGTCGCCCGCGTCGCCGCGCAGGGCGAGCGCACCGCCACCGCGCTGACCCGCGGCCTCTCCGAGTTCGAGGAACGCGTGACGCGCCATGGCGATGAAGTCGCCGAGCGCGTCGGCGGCCGCGGCGAGGCGATCGAGGCCAAGCTCACCGGGCGCATCGCCGAATTCGAGGAGAAGGTGCTGGGGGCGAGCGACGCCGCCGCCGCCAAGATCGGCGAGCGCGCCGAGACGATCCACGCCGGTCTCGCCGGGCGCATCGCCGAGTTCGAGGAGAAGGTGACGGGCGCGAGCAGCGACGCCGCCCTGAGAGTCGGCGCGCACGCCGAGCGCGTTCAGGCCGGCCTCGTCGAGCGCATCGCGCGCTTCGAGGAAAAGGTGGTGGGCGCGAGCGCCGACGCCGCCGACCGGGTCGGCGCGCGGGCCGAGACGATCCACGCCGGCCTCGCCGGCCGCATCGCCGAGTTCGAGGAGAAGGTGGTGGGCGCGAGCAGCGACGCCGCCGCCAAGCTCGGCGAGCGCGCCGAGACGATCCACGCCGGCCTCGCCGGGCGCATCGCCGAGTTCGAGGAGAAGGTGGTGGGCGCGAGCAGCGACGCCGCCGCCAAGGTCAGCGAGCACGCCGATCAGGTCGCGGTGGCGCTGGCCGAGGGGCTGGCGGCGTTCGAGGAGGGCTTTGGCCGGCATGGCGAGGCCATTGTCGCGCGCGTCGCCGAATCCGGCGAGCGGGCCGGCGCGATGATGACGCAAACGACGCAACGGGCCGGCGAGGAAATCGCCCAATCGGCGCAACGGGCCGGCGCGGACATCGCGCAAGCCAGCGCCCACGCGGCGTCGCTGGTCACCGAGGCCAGCGCGCGGGCCAGCGCCGAGGTGGCGAAATCCAGCGAAGCGGTCAACGCGCGATTGACGGAGGCCAGCGAAGCGGTCAACGCGCGGCTGACGGAGACCAGCGAACGCGCCGCCAGCCTCGTGACCGAGCGGCTCGGCGCGTTCGAGCGGAGCGTCGCCAAGCAGGGCGAGGCGATCGCCGCGACGGTGTTGCAACGCGAGGCCGGGGCGCGCGAGGCGATCGGCGCGCGACTCGCCGAGTTCGAGCAAAAGGTAAGCGAGGCGGCGACCGCCGCCGCCGCCGCGGTCGGCGAACATGGCGACCGCGTCGGCGGGGCGCTCAAGGAGCAACTGGAGGCGTTTGAAGCGAGCGTGCGCGAGCATGGCGACGGCGCGGCGGCCAAGGTCGCCGAGCACGCCAGCCGGGTCGACGGCCTGCTGGCCGAGCGCGTCGCGACGCTGGGCCGCGGCGGCGAAAAACTCGCCTCGCTGCTCGAGGCGCACCGCGACGAGGCCAAGGAGCAGTTTTCGGCGCACGGCGAGGCGCTCAACGCCTCGCTGCGGGACACGGTGGCGCAAGCCAGCGCGGCGCTGGCCGATCATTCGGCGGAGATGCGGGATCGCTTCGCGATGACGGCGAGCGACGCCGTGGTGGCGCTCGGCGTGCAGGGCGAGCGGATCAACGAAACGCTGGCCAACTCGATCAAGTCCTACGAGGGAACGGTGATCGACGGCGGCAAGGAGGTCGTTCAGGCTCTGGCGGCGCGCGGCGAGCATTTCGCCAAGGGCCTCACCGAAAACCTGCGGCTGTTCGAGGAGACCATGCTGCGCGACGGCGGCGTGCTGACCGACCGGCTGCGCGAACACACGCGCGATCTGACCAGCCGCATCGGCGACAGCCTCCAGGCGGTCGACGAAACCATCGGCGGCAAGGGCGGCGCGCTGGCCGAGCGGCTGGCGGCGGAAACGGAAGGCTTCGCGGCGCGCATCGACGACAGCGTCAAGCACGTCGACGAAACCATCAGCGGCAAGGGCGGCGCGCTGGTCGAGCGGCTGGCGGCGGAATCGGAGCGGTTCGCGGCGCGTCTGGGCGACAGCGTCAAGGCGGTGGACGAAACCATCGCCGGCCAGGGCGACGCGCTGGTGGCCCGCATCGCCTCGGAATCCGAGCGGGCGGCGACGCGCATCGGCGACAACTCCCGCCATTTCGGCGAGCAGCTCGACGCCAAGCTCGGCGTCATCGAGGAAACCATCGTCGGCCGCGGCGGCAAGCTGGCGGAAACGCTCGGCGAGCAGGGCTCGGCGGCGTCGCGGCGGCTCGGCGAGGCGGCGGAAAGGATCGCCACGGACGTGGCGCGCGGCTTCGAATCCATCGACAACGCCATCTCGCAAAAGGGCGAGGCGCTGATCGGCAAGCTCGGCGACCAGACGACGCGCCTCTCCGAGGCGATGGACCAGCGGCTGGACGTGTTCGAAAGCGTTTCGACGGCGCGGCTCAAGGAGACCGGCGACCGCGTCGAGGCGCTGGCCACCCGGCTCGACGCCGGACTGACGGCCGGCGGCCAAAAACTCCAGGAACAACTGGCCAAGCACGCCGTGGACGTGGCGCGGGCCTTCAACGACGGCGCGCGCGCGACGACCGACACCCTCGCCGAGAAGCTCAAGGAGCTCGACGCGGCTATCGTGGCGCGCTCGCACGAGATCGGCGCGACGCTGGCCAGCGGGACACGGACGCTGAGCGAAACCGTCGACGGCCAAGCCGACCGCATGGCCCACGCGCTGGACGAGAAGACGCGGGCGCTCGACGCGACGATGCTCGGCCACGCCGACGCGCTGAACCATGTGCTGGAAGAAAAGGCCGAGGCGCTGGAGAGCAAGACGCGAACGCTGGACGAGACCCTCGCCGGCCGCGCCGACGCGCTGACCCGCGCGCTCGACCAGCGGACGCGGGCGCTCGACGCGACCTTGCTCGGCCACGCCGATGCGCTCAATCTTGTGCTTAACGAGAAGGCCGAGGCGCTGGAGGCCAAGACGCGGATGCTCGACGCGACCGTCGCCGGCCACGCCGACCGGATGACCCGCGCGCTGGACGAGAAGACGCGGACGCTGGGCGACGCCATGAGCGGCCACGCCGAGGCGGTGAACCAGGTGCTGAGCGACAAGACCGGCGGGCTGAGCGACGCGCTCGCCAGCCATGTCGACGCGCTGGCCCAGGCGCTCGACGAGCGGGCGCGGGCGCTCGACGAAACCGTCGCGGGCCACGCCGAGGCGCTGACCCACGCGCTCGACGAGCGCACGCGGACGCTCGACGCGACGATGCACGGCCACGCCGACACGCTGAACCAGGTGCTCGGCGAAAAGGCCGCCACGCTGGAGAGCCAGACGCGCGGCCTGAGCGAAACCGTCGCCACGCAAGCCGACGCGCTGACCCGCGCGCTGAGCGAGAAGTCCCGCGAGCTTGGCGAGACCCTCGCGGCGCGCTCCGACACGCTGACCACCTCGCTGACCCGCGCGACGCGCGACATGGACGACGCCATCCTCGCCCGCGCCGACGATCTCGGCGACAAGCTGACGCGGACGACGCGCGAGATCGACGCGACCATCGTCGCCCGCTCCGACGCGCTGACCGAATCGCTGTCGCACAAGGCGGCGGAGATCAACGAGACGCTGGGGGCGCGCGCCGAGCAAATCGCCGGAACGCTCGACAGCCGCATCGGCGACTTCGAGACGCGGGTCGTCGACAAGCTCACCCACGCCTCGGGGGAAATCTCCGAACGCGGCCGCGTCGTCGTCGAGGCGATCGGCGCGCGCGTCGCGGAGATCAACGAGACGCTGGCCGCCGCGCGGCGCGAACTCGACGCGACGCTGCACGCCCGCACCGGCGATCTCGGCCAGGCGCTGCACCAGCGCGTCGGCGAGATCAGCGCGACGCTGGAGCAACGGCTCGACCATATCCACGAAACGCTCGGCGCGCATGGCGGCGATCTGACCCGCGAACTCGCCAATGTCGGCGAACTCGTCGCCAACGCGATATCGAGCCGCGCCGCGTCGATCGTCGAGCATCTTGGCGACAAGCGCGGCGAACTGGTCGGCGCGATCGAGGACTCGACGCGGGCGCTGACCGAGGCGCTCGACGCCGGCGCCAAGACGTCGGTCGCCGCGATGATGGAGACCAACGACAAGCTGCGCGGCGAGTTGCCGGCGGTGATCGACAGCCTGTCGCGCACCAATTTCTCGCTGCAAAAAATCATCGAGCGCGCCGGGAGCGATCTTTCCAATCTCGAGGCGACGCTCGGCGGGCGGCTCAAGGACTTCCAGCACGCCATCGACACGGTGGCGAGCCAGGTGCAGGCGCTCGATCACATGTCGACCGGGGCGCTGGGCGACGCGACCTCGATCGTCGGCGCGATGGAGCAGCATCAGCAGTCGCTGGCGCAAAGCGCCGCGCAACTGGCCCGCAGCCAGAGCGCGCTCGACCAGGCGTTCGAGGCGCGGCGGCGGTCGCTCGGCGACCTCGTGACGCTGGTCGAACAGAAGCAGGGCGAGTTCGAGGGCACGCTGACCGCCTTCTCGAAGCTGATGGACTCGAGCCTGCACGACGTCGAGACCAAGGCGCGCGACATCGGCGGCGTCATCGAAAAGACGACGCAGGAGACCGCGCATCTCGTCGACGAACGGTTTGGGGCGGTGCGGACCGCCGCCGAGCAGGAGCGCGAGCGCGCCGCCGCGACGATGCGCGCCGCCTACGAGCAGGCCAACAGCGAAATCTCCAGCGTGTTCGGTCAGGCGAGCGAGAAGTTCAACGCCGCCACGGGCGAGATTCGCAACCTCGCGCAGGAAATCCATCGCGAGCTGGAGGCGACGCGCGCCGAGGTGCGGCGCGGGGCGCAGGAGCTGCCGCGCGAGACCGCCGAACAG
The DNA here is from genome assembly GCA_963699455.1 of uncultured Alphaproteobacteria bacterium. Taxonomy (GTDB): domain Bacteria; phylum Pseudomonadota; class Alphaproteobacteria; order Rhizobiales; family Beijerinckiaceae; genus Methylocystis. The sequence continues at coordinate 287,552 of CAVOTY010000009.1, forward strand.
GCCTCGGCGCTGCGCCGCGTGGTCGGCGATCAGGTCAAGGCGCTGAACGAGCTGACGGATATCGTGGCGCGCTCCGGCCGCGCCTACGACATCGCCGAGGCCGCGCCGCCGCCGCCGCGCCGCTTCGACGCGCCGCGCGCCGAGTCGTTCCGGCAAGAGCCGCCGCGCGCCGAGCCGTTCCGGCCGGAGCCGCCCCGCGCGGAATCGTTCCGGCCCGAGCCGCCGCGCGCCGAGCCGTCGAGGCCCGAGCCGCCGCGCGCCGAACCCGCGCGGCCCGAGCCGGCGGCGCGGACGCGTCCCGCCGCGCCGCCTCCGGCGCCGCGCCCCGTCGCGCGTCCGTCGGCGCCGCGTCCCGAGACGAACGGCCAATCCGGCTGGCTCAGCAATCTGCTGGAGCGCGCCTCCGACGAGGAGACGCCGGCCGCCGCCGCCGCCGCCGCTCCGCGGGAGCGTCCCGTCGGGCCGCTCGACAATCTGACGCTGGACATCGCCCGCATGGTCGACACCAGCGCCGTCGCCGAGCTGTGGGCGCGTCACCAGCGCGGCGAGCGCGAGGGGCTGTTCACGCGCCGGCTCTATACTCAGCAGGGACGCCAGACGCTGGAGGAAATCCGCCGACGCTACACGGCCGACCCCGACTTCCGCGGCACGATCGACCACTATCTGCGCAACTTCGAGGAGCTGCTGGCGGAAACCAGCCGCAAGGACCGCGACGGAACGCAGACGCTCGATCTGCTGACCGGCGACGCCGGCAAGGTCTACACCATGCTCGGCCACGCCGCCGGGCGCATCGAATAGCCCGAACGAACGGGCGTTGGTTGGCGCGCCAGCCAACGCCCGCCGGGCGTTTTGGGGTCGAGCGGAAAGCCTACATCGGCCCCATCGCGCGGACTTCCATGATTTCTATGGAGGCGCGCGGAATTCGCAGATGCGGGTGGTTCTCGAAGGCCTTGGCGGCCGCGTCGTGCAATTCCGCCTCGACCATCGAGGAGATGACGATATCGTTGCGCGCGTCGGCGACGCCATCCGCGGTGACGCGCTTGGTTTTGCAGCCGATCTCGGTGCTGACGATCATTTTTTCGTGAGCGGTCGTCCAGGCCTTCCAGTCCTCCATCATTTTCTTTTCGGAGCTCGCCCGCTGTTCCGCGTCGGTGTTCTTCCATTCGTCCATCACCGCCGCCGGGATCAGGTAGGAGACGAGGAATTTCTTTTTGTCCGGACTGGTCATGGCCGTTCCCTTCGGTTGAGTTCGCGCCGCGCGACAAGGCTCGCGGGGGATTTTGGGCGCGCCGGGGATTATGGAGCCGCGCCGCGACGCGTCAATGGGAGCCGGGCCGAACGGGCGGGCGGTCGCTAGCCGCGCGCCCGCTTGGGTTTCGCCGCCTTCTTGCGCTCGGCGTCGCCGCAAAAGCTCTCGTAGAGGGTCATCATCATGCGGGCGACGACGGGATTGTCTATGCGATAGTAGATGGTCTGGGCGGCGCGGCGCGTCTCGACGAGACCATCGGCCCGCAGCCGCGCCAGATGCTGCGACAGCGACGACTGCGGGAGGCCCAGCGCCTCCTGCAGCTTGGAGACCGACAGCTCGCCCGACTGCAGCTCGCACAGAATCATCAACCGGTGGCGACTGGCCATCGCCTTGAGGAAGCTTTCGGCTCGCGCCGCCTTGGGCGCCAATAACGCTTTGTCCATGAGATCACGTCAATATCCACAACAACCGGCAAGCCGCGGAGCTTCCCAGCGCATTATGCACGCTTCACTTAATCACGCATGTCTAATTTATCGTCAAGACGGATTGCGCGCCGCGCGACGCAACTCCGTCGCGTGGCTGTTCGCGGGCGTCGCGGCCTATTCCGCCGGTTTCGCCATGCTCTCGCCTTCGCGACGGCGGCTCGCGCTCAAATCGCTGAAGCTGTCGCACAGCGCGCCCATCACCCGCGCGACATTGGGGTTTTCAACGCGATAATAAATCGTCTGCGCGACGCGGCGCGTCTCGACGAGACGGTCGGCGCGCAGCCGGGCGAGATGTTGCGACAGCGCGGACTGGCCGACGTTGAGCGCCGTTTTCAAGCCAGAGACGGTCATTTCCCGTTCGCGCAACTCCGACAGGATCATCAGCCGTCGCTTGCTCGCCATGGCCTTGAGGAGATTTTCGGCCTCCTCGGCGACCGGCGTGAGTTCCTTCAACTTCATGTGATCGTTCCATCCTTCAAGGAAATGGCGGCGCGGATCGAGCCTCCGACACCCATGACGATTCGTTATCGCTTATTTGACAACTCATATCGTTGCCCGACATTATGAGAAACGCGCGCCGGCCGCAAATCAGTTTTCGCATAAATAACAGACGATTAGCGCGGGGTCGCTTTAAGTGGTTGCAAAGGTGCGAATATTCGCCCATCTTTTTTTCGCGCCGCGATGCGCTAACATGGCGGTATGATGACAGCCCCCAAAGCGCCGCGGCCCGCCGCCAACCAGCTCGCGCAACTCGGCGAGCGGTCGCGGGAAATTTTTCGATTGATCGTCGATTCGTATCTCGCCTCGGGCGAGCCGGTCGGCTCCCGCCAATTGTCGCGGCTGCTGCCGATGACGCTGTCGCCGGCCTCGGTTCGCAACGTCATGCAGGATTTGGAGGAGCTGGGGCTCGTTTACGCGCCGCACATCAGCGCCGGGCGGCTGCCGACCGAAATCGGCCTGCGGTTTTTCGTCGATTCGCTGCTGCAAATCGGCGATGTCGAGCAGGACGAGCGGGCGCGCATCGACGCGCGGGTGGTGGCCGCCTCGCGCGAGCAGAATTTCGAGGGCGTGCTGGCCGAGACGACCAGCCTGCTGTCCGGCCTGACCCGCGTCGCCGGCGTCGTCGCGGTGAGCAAGAACGACGCGCGCTTAAAGCAGATCGACTTCGTGCGGCTGGAGGCGGAGCGCGTGCTGGCGATCCTCGTCGCCGAGGACGGCTCGGTCGAGAACCGCGTGCTGCCGGTGTCGCGCGACCTGCCGGCCTCGGCGCTGGTCGAGGCCGCCAATTATCTCAACGCCCGCATCAGGGGCCGCACGCTGGTCGAGGCGCGCGCCGAGATCGACGCCGCCCGCCGCGCCGCGCAGGCCGAACTCGACACGCTGACCCAGCGGCTCGTCGAGGCGGGCCTCGCCAGCTGGAGCGGCGGCTCCGGGCGCCAGCTCATCGTGCGCGGACAGGCGCGGCTGCTGGAGGATTTGACCGCGCTGGAGGAACTGGAGCGGGTGCGCCTGTTGTTCGCCGATCTCGAAACCAAGACCGACGTCATCGACCTGCTGGAGCGCGCCGAGGAGGGCGAGGGCGTGCGGATTTTCATCGGCTCGGAGAGCAAGCTGTTTTCGCTGTCGGGCTCGTCGCTGATCGCAGCGCCCCTGCACGACGCCAACAAGCGCATCGTCGGCGCGCTCGGCGTCATCGGCCCAACCCGCCTGAACTACGCGCGCATCGTGCCGATGGTGGAATACACGGCGCGGGTGGTGACGCGGGTGGTGGGGGGCGGGTGAGGCGGGTGGCGCGATCTCATCTGAAAGCGAGCTATTGCAACTTTATCTAATTATGCGTAGTTTTTGATAAACTTGTCATAAGCTGAGATAAATGACATGGACCCCATAAAGAACCCTTATGTGCCGGGAGCCGGAAGCCCGCCCCCCGAATTGGCGGGCCGCTCTCTCATCCTGAATGATGCAAATGTCGCGTTTGAGCGTATTAAATTAGGTAAAAGTTCTCGTAGCATGATTTTGGTCGGGCTACGAGGAGTTGGAAAGACGGTTTTACTAGTAAAAATGAGGGAACTCGCAGATAATGCCGGTTATAAGACGATCATGGTTGAAGCGCATGAGAGCAAATCTCTTCAAGCGTTGATAGTTCCAAGCCTTAGGCAGATATTATTTTCACTTGATATTGTAGAAAACGCAAAGACTAAAGCTCGTCGAGGCCTAAGAATACTAAAAAGTTTTGTTAGAACATTCAGGGTTACTGTTGGCGAGATCGATTTAGGTCTTTCTATTGATCCGGAAAAAGGAACGGGAGATAGTGGCGATCTAGAGGTTGATTTGGGCGAATTGTTTGTGGCGGTCGCAGACGCCGCCAAGGCTGCAAATAAACCCATATTGATACTTATAGATGAACTTCAGTACCTGTCCGAGGTGGAGTTTAGCGCGCTGATAATGGCAATACACAAGATAAATCAACATAATTTCCCATTTTTATTGATTGGGGCTGGCCTTCCGCAGATACTGGCTTTAGCCGGCGCATCAAAATCATACTCGGAGCGTCTTTTTTCCTTTCCGGAAATTGGCGCGCTTGCTGTTAACGATGCGATTGATGCGATCGCAAAGCCCGCCAAAGAAGAAGGTGTTGTGTATACGAGCGGCGCCATAACAAGTATATTAGATATAACAGAGCGATACCCATATTTTTTGCAGCAATGGGGGCATGAGGCATGGAATATATCTGTTGATCCTGAGATAACAGAAGCAGATGTAGAAAAAGCAACCGAATGTGCAATTCGAACATTAGATAATAGTTTTTTTAAGGTGAGATTCGATAGGTGCACCCCATCAGAAAAACGCTATATGCGGGCGCTCGCTGAACTTGGGATTGGTTCGCATAGATCTGGGGACATAGCCGAAATTCTTAAGTTAAAAACAACGAGTGTTGCGCCAACTCGATCAAAGCTTATACAAAAAGGCATGATATATTCTCCATCGCATGGAGATACAGCATTTACCGTCCCGCTATTTGATGGTTATATGAGGCGCGCCATGCCAAACGGAGTTAAATAGACATATTTAATAATCTTGTCGCCACTATATCGTTTCATGACCAGGCCAAGCATGTCCGCTGATCTCACAAAACTCATCCAACGCGGCTTCGAGGTTGAGTTTCACGCCCATGCGCGGGCGATTCTCAGCGTCGATTTTCCCGCGGCGCTCGCCGAGCTTGAGGAGGTGCTTTTGGGCCTGACCATTCCCATCGAGGAGATTGTCGGCTCGGGCGGCGGCGAGACCAAGGGCACGCAGCGGCTGCGGCGCGGGCTGGCGGCGAAGAACTGGGTCAAAACCAAGTTCGAGATTCAAAAATCCATTAACGGTTTTGCGGCCGAGTCGATTTCGCACGAGGTCGATCACGTCCGTAGTTTCGCGACCGGCGGCGCGCGGCCCAAAATGCTGGCGCTGGAGATCGAGTGGAACAACAAGGACCCGTTCTTCGACCGCGATCTTGAAAATTTCAAGCGGCTGCACGCGGAAGGGGCGATCTCGGTCGGCGTCGTCGTGACGCGCGGCGCCTCGCTGCAACTGGAGTTGCGCAATCTCGTGCGCAAATGGGCCGATCAAAACAACATCGACGGTTACGAGGCGTTGGAGGCGCTCCGCGTGACGCCGACGCGCCGGCAAAAGCTGGAGGTGATGAGGCGCACCCAGCGCGAGCGCAATCCGCTGGCGTTTCGCGCCGCCTGGACCGACCATTTCGTCACCGACAAATTCGGCGTCGCGACGACGCATTGGAGCAAGCTCGCCGACCGCGTGCGGCGCGGCGTCGGCAATCCCTGTCCGCTGCTGCTGATCGGCCTGCCGGCGTCGATCGTCAGTTTCGGCGAGGACCAGAACGTCATCGCCGCGCTGCTCGCCGAGGGCGCCGAGGACTGGCCGGCGGATTTGTTCGAAACCTGAGGTTGCGCGACGCGTGCGGCGGCGCACGGATTTTTCCCCGCTCCCGGGGTCCACTGTCGACGTTGAGTTCATGATTTCGGGAGCTGGATATGATGAACGACGAAAAACAGGACGAACCCCTTTTCCTGACGCTGCCGCCCGGCGACAGCTCGCTGGCCGGGCGCGACTTGCCGGGGAGCGATCTGATGATGGCGTGGCTGGAGGGCGTCGACATGACCGGCGTCGATCTCTACTGGGCGCTGTTGCAGGACGCGATGCTGGAGCGCGCCGTGCTGCGCGACGGGAGCTTTCGCGGCGCGATCTTCAACCGCGCCAGAATGGCCCGCGCCAACCTGCGCGGCGCGGATTTCTCGCTGGACAATCTCGGCGGCTCCACGGCGTTCCGCGAGACCGATCTCAGCGGCGCCGATCTGCGCCGGGCGCGCATCGGCGGCGCGGATTTCTTCCGCGCCAAGCTGGTCCGCGCCGATCTGCGCGGGGTCGACGCGACGTCGGAGCTGGCCAACCACCCGACCCGATTCGACGGCGCCGATCTGACCGGCGCGCGGCTGGGCGGCGCGCGGCTGACCGGCGCCGTGTTCGACGACGCGACGAAGTTTCCCAAGGCGTTTTATCCGCGCAACGCCGGAATGATTCACGTGATCGACATGAATGTGAGATGGCGTGGGCGCAAGCGGGGCTGAGGCGGCGAGCGATGGCGTGGTGGTAAGTCGCGGCGTCCCTGACTACAGTGTGTTTTTTAAAAAGGCGCGCGGATCGGAGGCGCTTCGCGGTTTGTTAACGCGAACCGGTTTCCACTTCGCTCGAAAACGCATTGGAGGGAAGGGCGCATGGCGGATGCTGGTCAACAGGTTGGGGCGGGGCGGGAAGTCGTCGGCGTCTTCGCCGACGCCGAGGCGCTGGAGAGCGCGGCCCATGAGCTGCTGTCGCGCGGCTTCGAGCACGGGCGGATGAGCCTGCTCGCCGGCGAAAAGGCCATCGTCGAAAAACTCGGCCACAAATACCAGCGGGTCGAGGAGCTCGAGGACAACACCGAAATTCCGCGCGTCGCCTATCACTCGAAGGAAGCGGTCGACAAAACGAAATCCGCGCTGCTGGGAAGCATGACGCCGATCGGCGCGCTGGCCGCGGCGGGCGCGATCTTCGCCTCCGGCGGAGGCCTCGCGGCGACGCTGGGAGTGGGGCTGATCGGAGCGGAAGTCGGCGGCTTCATCGGCGGCGTTCTCGGCGACTTCGTCGAGAATCATCACACGGCGCCCTTGCGCGAGCAGTTGGAGCACGGCGGCCTGCTGCTGTGGGTGCGAACCTCGGGCGACGCCAAGGAGGCGGCGGCCATCGACGTGCTGTCGCGCCACTCGGGCCGCGATGTGCACGCGCACGCGCTGCCGGCGGCGCCGCCGGCCGCCGGGGCGTGAAGGCGCGCGATGGCGCGGCGCGATGAGAACGGCGGCGGCGTCGCGACCTGCGTCGCGTGGATCGTCGGCTTCGTGGTCGCCGCGGGCTTTTGGTGGCCGCGCGCGCCCGGCGCCGCGTGCATGGGGCTCGCCTACGCCGGGCTGCTGCATCTCGCGGTGCTCGTTCACGAGCGGATCACCGGCGCGCGCTATCGCGAGGACATGACGCCGGAGGAGTTCGAGCACTACTGCGCCGCCGTGTTGCGCGAGATGAAATGGAAGGCGCGGGTGACGCCGGCCAGCGGCGATCAGGGCGTCGACATCGTCGCCGACAAGCGCGGCGCGCGCATCGTCGTTCAATGCAAGAAATACTCAAAACCGGTCGGCAATCGCGCCGTGCAGGAGATCGTCGCGGGCATCGCGCACGAGGGCGCGGGGCGCGGCGTCGTCGTCGCCACCGCCGATTACACGCCGGCGGCGGTGAGCCTCGCCGCGTCGAACCAGGTGCTGCTGCTCCGTCACGAGGATCTGCGCCGCATCGACCGGCTGCTGACCCGGTGAAAGGCGCGTCACTCCGCCGCGATCTTCGCACCGGAATTATGCGCGTAGGTGGTCCAGCTCGGCGCGTAATCGTCGGCCTGGTTGCCCCAACAGCTCCAGCCTTTTCGGCCGCCTCGCGCGAAAAGCTCCAGGAACGGCCCCGGCGAGCAGGCCTCGATGATGTCGTATTGCTCGTCGGGCTTGCGGCTGTGCTCGCGCTTGCGCGTCGCCAGCAGATTGACCTGGGTGCGGCCCGGGGCGAGGGTGCGGGCGTTCTTGCCGCGCGTGCCGAACAACACGAGTTCGGTGACGTTGCGAAAGTAGAAGCCGACGCCGCGGCCGTCCGAGCCGCCGTCCTTGCGGACCTTGTGCCAGACGATGTTCGACTTGTAGGCGAAGCCCCAGGCCTTCATCACCGCCAGCCCCTCGGGCAGCAGGGCGTTGGGCACCCACAAATAGAGATGCGCCGGCTCGGCGGCCAGCTTGGCGACCGGCAGTTTTTCGATTTCCGCCAGCGTCATCGTCGCGTAGCGGTTGAGCCGCCGATGTTCGGGCGCGACCTTGCCGGTCTTGTTCTGGAACCGCCAGGGCGGATCGGCGAGGATGGTCGAAAAGCGCCGGCCTCGCGCGAATTGGAGCAGATCGCTCGAAGCGGACATTTTCTCTCCAAGGGCGCGCGCGTATGATTCTCCGCCGCCAGCATATAGGAACGAGAGCGACGGCGCAGCCTAGTGTCCGCCAAAACCGCCGACGCCGCCCATGCTCGGGCCGCCGAAGCCGCCGCCGCCCATGCCGCCGCCGCCCATGCCGCCGCCGCCGCGGCCGCCGCGCGTTGGCGCGGGCGCCGCGGTTTCAGTCGGCGTGGCGCTGGCGCGCATCTGCTCGCTGGTGACATGGCAGGTGTGCTTGGCGTCGAAGCGCGCGAAGAACGGGCTCTGGAATTCGATGAATTCCTTTTGCGAGACGCGGCCCTTGCCGGCCATGTCGAAGTAATCGAAGCTCGCCGCCGAAAACACCGGGCTGGCCTTTTTCATGCGCTCGAAATCCGCCGCCTCGATGAAGCCGCGACGGCGCGGGTCGCCGATGCGATAGATGCGCGTGACATAGGCGCGCCACTGCTCGCAGGTGTAAACGCCGTGCTGGCCGCCCCATTCGCGCGCCGTCGACACCAGCGGATCGTCGCCTTGCTGCGCCAGCGCGCGGTCCGCGCCCAAGAGGGACGCGAGCAGGGAGAGGGCGAGGAGGCGAGCGCGCATGGCGGTATCCGGGGAACGAGGAGAACGCCCAACCGTAGCAATGATCGGGCGCCCTCGCCAGGGTGAAAAAGCCTAGTGGTGATGATGGTGGTGATGATGATGATGGTGCGGATGGCCCGTGTAGTGCGCCCAAGCGGCGATTGGAGCGAAAGCAACGGCCGAGGCCAGCGTTAGCGTCGCGAGAAGCTTCTTCATATTCGACTCCCTAGGGTAGGTGTCCCAAATGGACACGCTCAGGCTACATCAAAATGCACAAAATGCCGAATTTTCGGGCGCGCGAAAGTTTTTCGCGTTTTTTTGGCGATTTTCGATTTTTCGCGGTTGACGCGCGTGGGCTCGAATGGTAGAGAACAAGCATCGTCGAAAGTTGCGCCCGGGGCCGTTGAGGCCGCCGGGCGTTTTCTTTGGCGCTTCCCATTCCCCCGCCCAATCCTCGAGTCCCAATCCCGGAACGCCATGTCGCGAGACTCCCTTGTCCCCGGCGAGCAAGGCCGCGAACGCGCGCGCCGCGACGTCACCATTCTCGATTGGCGGCTGCAGGGCCGCTCGCTGGAGGCCATCGCCCGCGATTTGCCGGGGGCGGGCTTCGAGCCGCTGTCGCTGTCGCAACTGCGCCGCGTGCTGCGGCGGGCCGGCGAGGCGCAACGCGCCAGCCCGCGGGACGAATTTCGCCGCCTCGATCTGCTGCGGCTCGATCAACTCCAGGCCGCCCATTACGCCAAGGCGCTGGCCGGCGACAACCCCGCCACCGATCGCGTGCTGGCCATCATGGACCGGCGCGCCAAACTGCTAGCCGCGCCGCAGATCGCGCAAGAGACCGCCGAAGCCGAAAGCGCCAAACAGGCCCTTCTGGAAAAGCTCAACGCGATCGCGGCGCGGCTTATGGGAACGGAACGGGAGAAGGACTGAAAAATCTTTCTTGCATCACTGACAAGTGTTACGCAGAAATAAGATAAAAGCCAGAAACCGCCGAATAGGTGATGCGTTCAGTTGCGCTCAACATATTCGGGGTGCCACGACAGGGGGACTGATTTCCATATCAGTTTCCCATTTGGCTGTTCCTCAGCAACAAACCTAAATTCAGATCTCCGCTGCCATGGCGACAGCCATGGGCGATAAAGAATTATCATCACAGCATCTGCTTTCTTTAATGCGGGTAGCATTTGCAAGCTAAAGGCTAGATATGGATTGTCGTCCTTATACTTTTGAGTTGCTACGTTAAGGGCGTCTGTAAGAGTGATAGAAAATGTTTCGTCTTTCTTGAGTTCGTTGGTCTCCCAACGGGCGGCGCTTACTACGAAACGCTGCATATTCTTATCACAACTACCTTGCGGCAGGAAAAGCTCCTTCACTTCCGCCTCGAATGTACAAAATCCAATCCCGATCCTCACATCTATCAGCGGTAAGAATCCCGTGTTGTTCACGGCGAAGGTTTCAGAATATGGGTTTGATTCATCTGAGAGACCGGATGGAACGACGGTCATTCGAGGCCAAAAAGTTACGATGGCAGCCGGGCCGCCAAGCAGGGTGGCTATGGCCAAGCTTATCGTCCATACTTGCCCGAATGGCCACCACCATTTTCTTGGTGATAGCTTGGACTGCCATGGTTGCAGCTGTTTTTCTTGCGGAATGGTTTCTTTGTCTTTGGGAGTTTCGTTGAGATCGTCATGATTCGCATAGTTTGCACCCTTAACCGCTGTGCAAACCTCAAGTGTTTGGCTTAGGTCTTGATTATGCAACCCCTGCTCTTGAGTGGAGGCAGGAAGCGCTATTTGTTCGCCTCTAACGCGAGCGTTAGATGCTGAAACGCGCTGGGCTTTTGTGATTGCATGCTTTTTGTGACGGCGAACCACGAACTAAACAATCTATGAGCGTTAACTGATGCGGTCACGTTATATCTGGTAGCGCGTTTGTCAAAGGAAATATCGCTGACCACGTCGTTGAACAAACCGCGGAAGGCGACATGTCTCCGAGCGAGTTGATGGACGCCGCGAATTGGTTGAATCCGTGCCCTGAACGCTCATCCGACCCTTGCTAACGCTAAAGCCACCCTCTCCCATAAGTGGGAGAAGGAAAGGACATCAACCGCATTGAAGCTGCATTCAGAAAAGCTGGCGCGCATGACGCACGCCGAGCGGCAGGCGTTTGTCGCCGCGCTCACCGCGCAAGAGGCGCTGGAGCTGCCGTTCCTGTGGGAGTTTTGGGCGCGACCCGCGCAGATCTTGCCGCCCGGCGATTGGGTCTACTGGTTGCCGCTTGGCGGGCGCGGTTGCGGCAAGACGCGCACCGGCGCGGAGACCGTGCGGCGCTGGGCGCGCACCAATGCTTACGTCAACATCATCGGCGCGGCGGCGGACGATGTGCGCGATGTCATGGTCGAGGGCGAGTCGGGGCTGATGAACATCTGCCCGCCGAGCGAGCGGCCCAAATATGTCGCGGCGCGCAACTGCCTGGAATGGCCGAACGGCGCCCGCACCCTGCTGTTTTCGGCGGAAGCGCCAGAGAGGTTGCGCGGAAAACAACATTGCAAGCTGTGGGCCGACGAACTCGCGGCGTGGCGTTACCCGGAAGCCTGGGATCAGGCGGTGTTCGGCTTGCGGCTTGGCGAGCGCCCGCAGGCCATCGTCACGACGACGCCGCGCCCCACCAAACTCATTCGCGAGCTGCTCGCCAATCCGCTGACGCACACATCGCGCGCCACGACCTACGACAATCTCGCCAATCTGCCGCAAAGCTTCATCGACAAGATTTTGCGCGCCTATGAGGGCACGCGGCTCGGGCGCCAGGAGCTCGACGGCGAGCTGCTGCTTGACACGCCCGGCGCCTTGTGGACGCGCGAGACCATCGAGGCCGCTTATCTCGCCAAACCCCCGGCGCTGACCCGCGTCGTCGTCGCCGTCGATCCGCCGGCCAGCTCCACCGAGCGCGCCGACGAATGCGGCATCATCGTCGCTGGCTTGAGCGACAACGGCGAGCCCTGCGTGCTGGCGGACCTCACCTCGCGGGGCGACACGCCGTTGCGCTGGGCGAGCCGCGCGGTCGAGGCGGCGCGGCGCTTCGAGGCCGACGCGATTGTCGCCGAGGTCAACAATGGCGGCGAGATGGTCGAGGCGGTGATCCGCCAGGTCGACGCGAATATCAGAGTCAAATCGGTGCGCGCCAGCCGCGGCAAGTTCACCCGCGCCGAGCCGGTCGCCGCGCTTTACGAGCAAGGCCGCGCCAAGCATGTCGGCGTGTTCGCCAAGCTTGAAGACCAGATGTGCCTGATGACGCCCGACTTCGACCGCCGCGCCGCCGGGATTTCCCCCGATAGGGTCGACGCGCTGGTGTGGGCGATCACCGAATTGTGCCTATCGCAAAACGACGGCTCGTCGATCATCGATTATTATCGCCGGCTGGCGAAGGAGAAGGACGCGAAGTAGCGTCTCGCCCGCGCCGCCGCGCATTGCCTTGAACCCACACACCCCCAAAACCCCGGAGCCTCACATGCCGCACCATCGGTTGATTCCGCTTGTTTCCGGCGCGGGAGCGTAACGCCCATGGCCGCGCGTGACAGCCAGGCCGGGCGCCCCATGTGGTCGCTCTCGCCGGAAACCCTCTCCATCGCCTATGGCGAGGCGCAATTCATGTCGTCGACCGGCGAGACCAGCCCGTCCGGCTGGTTCGGCCCGCTGACGCCGCTGGCGCCCATCGCGCCGCCGCAGGTCTCCGGGCGACAGTTCGACTTTCCGTCGGGCTACAACATCGTCGTCGGCACGCGCGCCTATGAGCCGATCAGCTTCGTCGATCTGCGCTCGCTGGCCGAGACCTACGATCTGCTGCGCCTCGTCATCGAAACGCGCAAGGATCAGGTCGAGCGCATGGCCTGGTCGATCCGGCCGCGCCACGGCTCGGCGGGACCCGGCGCCGCGCGCATAAAACAGCTCACGCGGTTCTTCCACAAGCCCGACGGCGTGCACAACTTCGCGCCGTGGCTGCGGATGCTGCTCGAAGACCTGTTCGTCATCGACGCGCCGACCTTGTGGAAGCAGCGCAACCGCGGCGGCGAGTTGATCGCGCTGCATCCGCTCGACGGCGCGACGATGAAGCGCGTCATCGACGATTGGGGCCGCACGCCGCAACCCTATCACGACGAGGGCGGCTTGGTGCATCCCGTCGCCTATCAGCAAATTTTGAAAGGTTATCCGGCGGTCGATTATCCGGCGCGCGACATCATCTACGCGCCGCGCAACATGCGCTCCAATCGCGTCTATGGCTTCAGCCCGGTCGAGCAGATCGTCATGACCGTGAGCATCGCGCTCAAGCGCCAGTTGTTCACGCTGTCGCATTACACCGAGGGCAATATTCCGGAGTCGCTGATCGGCGTGCCGGAGAATTGGACGCCCGACCAGATCAAGAATTTCCAGGACTATTGGGACGCCTATTTCACCGGCGATCTCGCCGCGCGTCGACGCGCCAAGTTCGTGCCGGGCGGCGTGGCGAAAACCTTCATTCAAACGAAGGAGCCGGAGCTCAAGAACAGTTTTGACGAATGGCTGGCGCGGGTCGTTTGCTATGCGTTTTCGGTCTCGCATCAGGCCTTCGTCAATCAGAGCAACCGCTCGACCGGCGAGACGCAAAAGGAGATGGCCGAGGAGGAGGGGCTGTGGCCGATCCTCAAATGGATCAAGCGGCTCATCGACGACGTGCTGGTCGACGATTTTGGCGAGACCGAGCTGGAGTTCGCCTGGGGCGAGGACGCCCAGATCGACGCGGCGCAACAGGCGCAAGTGCTGTCGAGCTACGTCAACGCCGGGATTTTGACGCGCAACGAGGCGCGGATAAAGCTCGGCGAGACGCCGGTGACCGACCCCGCCGCCAATCTGCTGATGGTGACGACGGGCGCTGGCCCCGCGCCGCTGGATTTGGGGCTGGATGATCCCGAGGGATTAAAAAAAAACTGAAGAAAGGCTTTAACCCCGAACAGCCGCGCGATTGGCATGGGCGGTTTGGCTCGGGGGGTGGTTCGGTGAAGGAGAAGAGTCGCGCTCCCGAAACACCGACCGCGCATAGCCCGACGATGGCGTTTTCGAGCCCGAAAGACGCGCACAGCCCCTCCCGCCAGATTGGCGGCGCGCTGGACGCGATCATGGACTGGTTGGACCAGGCCGGTCCCAGACCGCGCCGGCTCCAGTCTCGCCATCGGTAAAAGACGAGCCGGAGAAGCCAGCCTCCGCTGAAAATCCGCTGGCGCAGCAGGAACCCGTCGCGGCGGCTCCGTCGCCGCCGCCGGAGGATAACCGCGACCAGGAAGAGCGGAAAAAGGATGCGTCCGCCGAAAAGCCCCAAAGCGATAGCGAAAAATCTCCCGCGCCTACGGAGTGGGAGGGCAAGCGGCAGGCTGCGGAGAAAGTTCCACCTGAATGGGGCGAGGGACGCCCGAACAGCAAAGGAGAAGGCCAACGGTGGCAGAACCCAAACGATAAAGGCGATGGCGTAAGGGTCGATAAAGGGAATCCCGACAGTTCCTCCCCAGCGCAGAGGGAGGACCACGTTATCGTGAATTCCCGAGGAAAGGTGATCGGATTGGATGGAAAGCCGATAAACGGGTCAATCGACGACGACGCCGTGAACGCGCACATTCCCCTAAAAGACTGGCTAAAATGGGAGCGCTGGAATAAGCCATAAGCGCACGGCTGAGATGCAGGGTTGATGCGGATTAGATCGCAAGCTTAAATCAGACAGGGAGTGCGCGTTGTGAATACAATAAAATATCCAGATATGCGCATGAACGTTTTATATTACATGAGAGTATTGAATGATCCTTCATATCAAACAAATAGATGGGTCAATCACGAAAAATATGGTTCATTCGATGACGTTATTCACTGTCTCTTCGACGATAGTGGCTTCGAGCGCGAGCCTCGCGGAACCATTGGCGTGCTTTTGTTCGAGGAAAAAGAGGCGGATTTGATAAAGGACACGATCGATTTGATCGATGAATTATTCGACAAATACGGAAAGAATTTATCGGACGCAGAATATATCGCCAAGCCGGAATGGCCAGGCGTTATGGCTAGCGCCAAAAAAGCCTATAAGGCTATGATGGAAAACGACTTGCTGTTCATGGAGCCCGCTCGAAGAGCTGAACTTTATCAAAGGTTTCGCGTCGAGACTTAATTCGTCTTGCTATCCGCCCTTCGTCAATCAGAGCAACCGCTCGACCGGCGAGACGCAAAAGGAGATGGCCGAGGAAGAGGGGCTGTGGCCGATCCTCAAATGGATCAAGCGGCTCATCGATGATGTGCTGGTCGAGGATTTTGGCGAGACCGAGTTGGAGTTCGCCTGGGGCGGCGACGCAGATCGACGCGGCCGAGCAGGCGCGAGTGCTGTCGAGTTACGTCAACGCCGGGATTTTGACCCGCAACGAGGCGCGGATAAAGCTCGGCGAGACGCCGGTGACCGACCCCGCCGCCAATCTGCTGATGGTGACGACGGGCGCTGGCCCCGCGCCGCTGGATTTGGGGCTCGACGATCCCGAGGGAATAAAAGGAAACTAGCGAACCAATGCAATCCCGACCCGCGACGCAAAAATGGATTTATTTCAGTCGCGCGCTAGCCCATTGACGTACGGTCTGTTGACTGATCCCATCCAAGGATCGGGAGCGAGAAACAGGCTGATGGCGAGGCGCGAAGATGGGAGTGTTTGGGAAGGCATGTCTTTGCGCCGCCGCGCTTGTATTCGTCGCGACGCAAGGCAAGGCGGAGCCGTCTGAAAGCTTGGGATACATGACGCCCTTCGCGATCGAAGGGCTGGGCGTCGGCACGCCCGTCGTGCCGAATTCGCCGCAATACAAGAGGTATAGGTGCAAGCCAAGCGAGCAATATGAGAACTCGGTAACTTGCAAGTTCTCGGAAACCAAGGAGGGTATTCATAAGGTTATCACGATCCTGCATTTATATAATAATATCGTCACTTATATAAATAAATCAGTTGATCCAGCCTCCTTTACTAGAAAGGGCGTGGAAGGCGAGATCAGGCGTTTGTCTCAGCGCTTTGGAAGCGGGCCGCGCATATACTCCTCAAAGGTTGGGCTTATCGCGGCCTGGGGCGACATAAAACTTCAACAGCTCACACAGAACGATCTGGCGGTTCTGGCCCAGGACCAAAATCCGAATTTGGGCTTCCTGGTCGATTATCTCATGAATTTCCATGACTCCGCGAAGGCCGGCTTGCCCGTTTATCGCCTTGGCGGCGGCAAGGGCTTCGTGTGGATCGCGAAGTTCGATGACAATGTGAATGAAGGCGTGCTGCGTTTCTTGGCGGCGGACCCGTCCCAGATGAAGCTCGGCGCCCTTGAGCGACCGGAGCCCCCTCCGCCGCGGCCCGCGCAAGAGCATCATGACGCCGCCCCGCCCGAACAGCCCGACACGAAGTCCGCCGAGCGGGTCTCGACGGGAAGCGGGTTTTTCGTGTCGCGCGACGGCGGGTTTGTCACCAACGCGCATGTGATCGAGGACTGCAAGACGACGATCCGGGTGAAAGCCGACGACGCGCCGTTCATGGACGCGAGGATCATCGCCACCGACGCCGCCAATGATTTGGCGATCCTGCGCCTAGATATGAAAATGAAAAAGGTCGCCGTGCTTCGCGAGGGCATTCGACTTGGCGAAGGCGTGGCGGCGTTCGGGTTTCCGCATGCCGATATTCTTTCGAGCTCGGGAAACTTCACGCAGGGCAGCATCACCGCGCTCTCGGGCATGGGCGACGACAGCCGGTATCTCCAGTTGTCCGCGCCGGTTCAGGCGGGCAATTCCGGCGGGCCGCTGCTTGATAGGTTTGGCAATGTGGTGGGAGTTGTGTCGGCGAAACTCAACGCGCTGAAGGTCGCGGAGAACGGCGGCGACCTGACGCAGAACGTCAATTTCGCTCTGAATTCCGCCGTGCTGGCCACTTTTCTTCGCGCCAACCGCGTGACGTTCGACGTTGCGTCGCCGGAGGGGCAAAAGGCGTTGGACCCTCCCGATATCGCCGATCAGGCGCGAGCGATCAGCGGTTTCGTGGTCTGCAAATAGATTTGGCGAGGACGTTCATGGGAACACGCCGCGGGACGAAAGTCGCGAGTGAATCAAGTGGCGAACCGACGGCGCTTTTGCGCGAAGGGGACTCCCTGAGATGAAACGAACCAAAGGCGTCGCGTGCGCGCTGCTATTGTCGTTGGCGGGGATAACATATTGCGCTCCGCGCGTGGGAACCGCGCGGGCCGAGGCGGCCAAGCCCATCAAGCTCGCGGTGTTCGATCTCGAACTCGACGATTTTAGCGCCGGCGGGCCGCTCGCCGGCGAGAGCGCCGAGGAGACCGCGCGCCTCAAGCGCATGACGGCGCTGGCTCGCGCGGAGTTGGCGCGATCCGGGCTGTTCGAACTCGTCGACACCGGCGGCTCCAGCGACGCGATGGTGAAGGCGCACTGGCTGCGCAAATGCAACGGCTGCGAGGCCGACGCGGCCCGCGCGCTGGGCGCCGACATGTCGTTTCTGGGCTTCTTTCGCAAGATCAGCGTGATGGAGCAAAATCTCGAATTTCGCATTCGCGACGCGCGCACCGGAGAGTTGCGCAACGTCTCGCAAACCGATTACCGCGGCGAAACCGACAAGTCCTGGAGCCGCGCCATCGCCTGGCTGATCAAGCATGGCCTGGTCGATCCCGAACTCGCGAAACGCCAGCGAAACGCCGCGCCCAAGGACTGATCGCGCGGCGTCGCGGACTTCATCCACCAGTCGTCCAAGCTCCAGCCAAAGGCTCGCCGCGCGCGGGCCTTTTTCTTTAAGGACTCGCACACATGACGCAGTTGCAGATGTTCATTCCGCTCACCAAGGTCGACGCGAGCAAGCGGCTTGTTTATGGCGTCGTCACCGCCGAGACGCCGGATCGCGGCAATGAGGTTTGCGACTACGCCAGCACCAAGCCTTATTACCAAAAGTGGTCGGAGGATTTCCGCAGGGCGAGCGGCGGCAAGAGCCTCGGCAATCTGCGCGCGATGCACGGCAAGATCGCCGCCGGGCGCGTCGAGGCGATTCACTTCAACGACGACGCCCGGCAGATCGAGGTCTGCGCGAAGATCGTCGACGACGCCGAGTGGGCCAAGGTCGAGGCCGGCGTCTACACCGGCTTCTCGCAGGGCGGCGGCTATGTGAAGCGCTGGCCCGACGACAACGATCCCAGTCTGACGCGCTACACGGCGAGCCCCACCGAAATCTCGCTCGTCGATCTTCCCTGTCTGCCGAGCGCGACATTCGCGATGATCAAGGCCGATGGAGCGATCGAGATGATGAAATTCATGGCTTACGACAACGCCGTCGAACAGGTGTGGATCGCCACGGACGGCAAGACGTTCAAGAAGAAGGCCGAGGCGCTCGCGCATCAATCGACGCTGCCGGGCGTTGGTGAAGCGGCGCGCGCCGACGAAAAACTTCGCAAGGACGCGCCGTCGCCGCACGCCGACGCGTTCGAAAGCTTGCGCGACACGCTGGGCGCCGAGACGCTCGACGCCGCCGACGCCATCGCCGCGCTAGAAATCGTCTTCGGCATTTTGCGCGATGAACTCGACGAGAACGAAAGCGACGCCGCGCAACTCGACGCGCTGCGCGACGCCATCGCGCGGTTGAAGGATTTTATCGTCGCGGAAATCTCGGAACCGGACGACGACGACGGCGACGACGAGGAGCCGGCCGAGGCGCTCGCCCAGGCGACGGCGGCGAAGAGTCTCGTCAAGCGCGAAACCCGGCTGGAGAAGGCGCGCATCGAGCGCGACGCGCGCGAGGCCGCGATCAGCGAATTCGCGCCGCGGCTCGAAAAGCTCAGCCAGCGCATCGAGGAACTCGCCCGCCAGCCGTTGCCGCCGCCAATGCTCGCCGGCACCCGCGCGGTGGAGAAGAACGCCGAGACGCGCGGCGAGGACCTCGCGGAGGCGCTCGCCAAGATGAGCGGCGAGGAGCGCGCCGCGCTGCTCATCAAGGTCGCCCAGGCGCAGCCCATCGCGCGGCGTTGAGCGCCGCCATTTCGCTTCTCCCGGGAACGGGAGGAATCAACTTAACGCATCCGCGCCGGGGACGGCGCATCCATCACACATCGGGAATTCTCGCATGACCATCCAGCAGACCACGCATGACGTGCTCGAAGCCATTCGCAAATCGCAGAGCCTGCGCCAGACCGACCCGCGGCGTTTCGCGGGCGTTCTGGAAAAGAGCACTTTTCAGGAGCCCACCAGCCCGATCGACGGGCTCGCCTTCTATGACCTCGAAGCCGGCGCGAAGTTTCTCGCTCCCGTGCTGACCCCGCTGCGCAACGAGACGCCGCGCGTCTCCGGCAAGGGCGGCATCCAGGCCAACTGGCGCGCCATCACCGGCATCAACACCACGGGCCTGCGGCTCGGCGTCTCCGGCGGCAACCGCGCCGGCGTGCAGTCGGTGACGACCGCCGATTACTTCGCGTCCTACAAGGGCATCGGCATTGAAACCAACGTCGATTTCGAGGCCGAATACGCCGGCATGGGCTTTGACGACGTGCGCGCTCAGGCGGGCCTGCGCGGACTCCAGGCGACGATGATCGGCGAGGAAGCGCTGATCCTCGGCGGCAACACCTCGCTGGCGCTGGGCGTCACGCCGACCCCGACGCTGGTCGCCTCGGCGAGCAACGGTTCGCTGGCCACCGGCACGCTGTCGGTCATCTGCGTCGCGCTCTCGCTCGACGGCTACATCAACGGCAGCGTGGCGAACGGCATTCAGTCGCAGATCACCCGCACCAACGCCGACGGCTCCTCCGATGTGTTCGGCGGCGGCGCGGCGCAAAAGTCCGCCAACGCGACGGTCGCCGTCACCGGTCCGACCGGCTCGGTCGCGGCCACCGTGACGCCGGTGCGCGGCGCGTTCGGCTACGCCTGGTTCTGGGGCGTCGCCGGCTCCGAAGTGCTCGGCGCGATCAGCTCGATCAATTCGCTCGTCATCACGGCCACCGCCGCGGGAACGCAGACGGCGACCTCGCTGCCGAGCGCCGACTGGTCGGCCAACACGCTGGTGTTCGACGGCCTGCTGACCATCGCGCTGAAGGCCGGCTCGGGCGCCTATGTCGCGAGCCAGGCCAGCGGGACGGCCGGCGTCGGCACGCCGCTGACCTCGGACGGCGCCGGCGGCGTCGTGGAGATCGACCTGGCGTTGAAATCCATGTGGGACAATTATCGCCTCTCGCCCGACACCATCTGGGTGAACAGCCAGGAGGCGCTGAACATCTCGCGCAAGATCATCGCCGGCGCCAGCAATTCGGCGCAGCGCTTCGTGTTCAACGCGGCGCAGGACGCGGTGAACGGCGGCGTGATCGTTCGGACCTACCTCAACCGCTTCTCGATGAGCGGCGGCTCGGCGTTGGAAATCCGCGTGCATCCCAACATGCCGGCGGGCACGATCCTGATGACCTCGCGCAGCATTCCCTATCCGCTGTCGGGCGTCGGCAATGTGTTCCAGATCAGAACGCGCCGCGACTACTACCAGATCGAATGGCCGCTGCGCACGCGCCGCTATGAATACGGCGTCTACGCGGACGAGGTGTTGCAGCACTACTTCCCGCCGTCCATGGCGGTGATCTCCAACATCGCCAACGGCTAACGCCACTCCCCTCTCCCGCCGCCCGGGAGAGGGACTCAATCCTTCCTTCCCCCGCGCGCGGGGAAGGAAGAACGCGCGAACGAAACCACGGAGACACGCTTCATGACGACCGGTGATCTCGTCTCGCTCGCCGCGGTGAAGAACTGGGTCGGCGTCGCCACGACGACCGACGACGCGCTGCTCGGCACGCTGATCTCGCAGATCAGCCGGGGCGTTTATAACTACATCAACCGCGCCTTCGTGCTGCCGGCCAATGTCATCGAAGCCTATGACGGCTCGGGACGCGACCAGTTGCTGCTGCGCAATTGGCCGGTTGGCGCGATCGCTTCGGTCATCGTCGACGGCCAGCCGATTCCGCCGGCGCCAATGATGACGGTTGGCGCGCGGCCGATGCCGGGTTACGTGCTGGAGCAAAGCGACGACGCGCCGCCCGGCGCGATGCAGAAGTTGTTCCTGCGCGGACCGCACAAGTTTCACAAGGGTCGGCAGAACGTCGTCGTTTCCTACCGCGCCGGCTATGAGATCGTCGGCGAGGCGTGGACGGTTCCGTCGAGCGCGCCCTTCACGATCGTCGCGCTCGCGCCCTATGGCGGATGGGCCGTCGACACCGGCGTCGCTTATGCTGGCGTCGCCGCGCTGATCCCCGTCGCCGGCGCGCCGGCGCAAGGTCAATACTCGGTCGACCCCACCAGCGGAACCTACACGTTCGCCGCCGCCGACGCGGGCAAGGCGGTGGCGCTGTCCTACGGCTATATTCCCGCCGATCTCGAGCAATGCGCGCTTGAATGGGTCGCCGATCGATACAAATACAAGGATCGCATCGGCATGACGAGCAAGAGCCTCGGCGGTCAGGAGACGACGGCGTACGAGAACAAGGCTGTCCCGGATTTCGTCGCGCAAACGCTGATCAATTTCCGCCGCATCATCGCCAATTAGCGCGTCGCCATGCTGAATGTCGAAATCGACGGCGCGAGCCAGCTCGCGGCGCGCGTCGAGGCGATGCCCGAAGCGATCCGCGCGGCGCTCAAAGCCAAGATCGACGATCTCGCCGACAGGCTCGTCGACAAGATCAAGAACGACAAGCTCGGCGGACAGGTGCTCCGCGCGCGAAGCGGCGCGTTGCAGGCGTCGATTGAAGCCTCCGTCGAGGACATGGGCGCCAGCGTCGTCTCGTCCGGCGTCAAATACGCCTTCGCGCAGGAATACGGCTTCGATGGCGACGAAACCGTGTCGGCGCATGTTCGCGTCATCAAGGAAGCCTTTGGCAAGGCCATCGCGCCCAAGGCGGTCTTCGTGCGCGCCTTCTCGCGCCACATGAATCTGCCGGAACACAGCTTCATGCGTTCCGCGCTCGATGAAATGCAAGACGAGATCGCGCAAGCGCTGAGCGACGCGGTGAGCGAGGGGCTAGACACATGAATGTCGCGCGCGAGGCGGTGATGTCGGCGCTGGTCGCCCTGTTGGGGGGCGCCGTGTTCGCGGAGCCGGTGAACGGCCAAACCGGATTCGTCGTGGTTTCGCGGCGCTTGCGGCTTTGGTCGGACGTTCCGAAATCGCAGCGCCCGGCGCTGTTCGTCACCGAACATCGCGAGCAGCAGAATTATCAGAACGAGGCGCTGCCGGCGAAGACGACGCTGAGCGTCGACCTGCTGATCTATCTCGACTCCAGCGACAGAAACACCGTGCCGGCCAGCGCGCTCAACACGATCATGGACGCGATCGAGGCGGCGTTGAAGCCGGCGCCGATGGCGGGCAACCGCCAGACGCTCGGCGGGCTCGTCTCGCATTGCCGCGTCGACGGCGCGGTGCTGAAGGACCCCGGCGATCTCGACGGCGACGGCCTGCTGTGGGTTCCCCTTAAGATTTTCGCGCTCTGAGGCGCGGGGCCGCCAACACGTAACGCAAGGAATCTCAAGCCA
This sequence comes from uncultured Alphaproteobacteria bacterium, assembly GCA_963699455.1. GTDB lineage: Bacteria > Pseudomonadota > Alphaproteobacteria > Rhizobiales > Beijerinckiaceae > Methylocystis. The sequence continues at coordinate 309,984 of CAVOTY010000009.1, forward strand.
TGTCCAACAACACTTCCCTCGCCTTCGGCTCTGGCGTGCTCATCGGCACGACATCCACCGGACCGATGCAATTTGGCACGTTGCAGGATGTGTCGGTCGATTTTTCCTTTTCGGTGAAATCGCTGATGGGACAGTATCAGTTTCCCGTCGCGGTGGCGCGCGGCGCCGGCAAGGTGTCGGGCAAGGCGAAGTTCGCCAATATCGACGGCCCCTTGCTCAACACGATTTTCTTCGGCAACACGCCGACGACCGGGCAAAAGCTGTGGTCGTATAACGAGGGCGCGACGGTCGGCGCATCCTCGCCCTACACCGCGACGGTGGTCAACGCGGCGAGCTTCGACGCCAATCTCGGCGTCGCCTATGCGTCGAGCGGACTGCAACTCACGTTGGTCGCCAGCGCCCCGGCCGCCGGGCAATACAGCGTCGCCTCCGGCGTTTATACCTTCAACTCCGCCGACGCCGGCAAGGCGGTGCTGATCACCTACAGCTACACGCAAGCGGTCGCCGGCTCGAAGGCGGTGATTGGCAACAAGCTGATGGGCGTCGCGCCAACCTTTCAGATCGACTTCTATCAGACCAACCCCAACATCGCGGGCGCGCAATGGTCGCTGCGGCTTTACAGCTGCATGTCGTCGAAGCTGGCGTTGGCCAGCAAGCTCGAGGACTTCAACATCCCCGAGATGGACTTCGAGGCCTTCGCCAACGCGGCGAACAACATCGGCGAAGTGAACACCGCGATTTAAGGAAGCCCGATGAATCCCGATCCCAACATCGACTGCTGCGGCGCGCCGGTGGTGACGCTGGCCGGGCGCGAATGGTTCGTGCCGGTGCTCGCCATGCGCCAGGCCCGCGTCGTCGTGCCCGCGCTGATGCGGCTCATGCCCGTGCTGAGGGACATGCAGAGCGGCGAACCGGCGGCGATGGCGCGGCTTTCGTCGGAGGATTACGATGCGATCATCGCCGTCGTGCATTCCGCGCTGACTCGCGCCTATCCCGACCTTTCGCGCGAGGCGTTTCTCGATTTGCCGGCCTCGACGCCGGAACTGGTCGCGGCGCTCGGCGTCGTCACGCGCCAGACCGGCTTCTTCAAGCCGGCCGACGCGGCGGAGGAAGCTTTGGGGGAAATCTAGGGGGAGACGACGCGCCGCGCGCCGGCTCCCCGGATTTCTTCGACAGGCTTCTGGCCCATTACTGCCAATGTTCCGGTGAACGCTGGGACGACGCGCTGGAGGCGAGCCTCACCTTCCCGCGGCTGTTCGCCCGCCAAGCCTATTGGCGGGAGTTCCCGCCGACGCATGTGTTGGCGCGTGCCATCGCGGTGGGGCTCGGCGTGTTCAAGCCGATGGCACCGCCGCAAGACGCCAACGCGATGCTCAGGGCGATGTTTCCGGAGGGCAGGATTTAGGTTGGCGTCACGGATGCGCGATCCGCGCAAGCGCGATCACCGCGCCGATGATAATCACTGTCTGAAAGCCAATCGTGCCGAACATCCATTTGATGATGTCGGATTTGGCGGATTCGATTTTGGCGTTAAGCTGCAGCTCCACTTCACGAAGATCGGCTTTGGTGGCGAGGTCATCATGGAGCGCGTCGGCGATGGCCGAGGCGAAACCCTCCGCCTGCTCGGTGGTGAGATGGGCTTTTTCTTTCAGCGCTTGGGCGAATTTCAACGTGTCGAAGGCGATAGTCGTCATGGCGTCGCTCCCGCCTGTTATATAGCACACGCCCGTCCACCGCGCGCGGCTCAATCGCAGCCGGCGCCGACGTTGCGCCAGTCCTCGAAAATACGCCGGCGCGCTTCGTTTAGCGCCAGGCGGCCGTCGCACACGGCGCGGGCGAGGCAGGCCTCCTTGCGGTCCTTGTCGGTGGCCTCGCTCCAGGGTTGCAGTTCGAGATTGGCGGGGTCGTAGGGCGCGCCGCCGAGGCTCAGCGGAATGCGGTGATCGAGCTCGAAATCGGAGAGCATCTCCTCGGGGATGGCCAGTTCATGGACCAGCGCGACCTTCACGCGCCGCGTGTAGGACGACGAGGGGCTGACCTCCCGCGTCCAGCCGGGGACGCAGATCGTCGTCTCGATGGTCTCCTGGGTGACGGCGGGGTTGTGGAGGGATTCAACCCGTATAGGTTGTGCAATCGCGGGTCCCGCCATCATAAGAAGCAGCAATAATATTAAGGGCATGAGCAAAAATCCGGAGCACAGCCGATTCGGCCGCTTCTGGCCATTATACAACCTGTAGGTTGCAAATTGGTTAACGCGCGGCGCGATTTCAAAGGTTGCGCCGACGACGGATTTCTCACCGAGGCGGGGCGGCAATGGTCGATGACGTAGCGATTCGCTTTAGCGCCGACACCGACGATCTCCAGGATGGACTCGCCGATGTGCGCGGCGCGGTCGGCGCGGTGACGCCGGACCTCAAGAAACTCTCGGACAGCGTTAGCGACGCCGCGCAAAAAACCGCGCCGGCGGCGGCGGCGTTCTCGCGCATGTCGGTGTCAATCGGCGATGGGCTCAGCGGAGCGCTGCGCCCGGCGTCGGCCGCCTTCGCCGCGCTCGGCGACGACGCCGGCGCCGCCAAGACGCGCATCGACGGCGAGATCAAGGCGCTGCAGGAGTCGCTCGCCATCAAGAAGACGATCTTCGACGGCGAGACGAAACTCAAGAACATTAGCGAGAGCGAAAAGATCGCGCTGGTGAGGGCGGCGACCCAGGAGGAATACGAGGCGCAACGCGCCTTGCTGGAGCAGGAAGCCGGGCTCGCCGATCTGAGCGCGCAGCAAAAACAGCAGGCGCTGAACAAGATCGCGACGCTGGAGGCGACGCATCAAAAGCAGATGGTGCAGCTCTCCTACCAGGCCGCCAAGGAGCAGGACAAAATCTGGCAGGGTCTCGCGAGCCGCATTGGCTCGTCGATGAGCTCCAGCATCATGGGACTGCTGCAACACACAACGACGTTTCGCGAGGGCGCGCGGCAAATGGCGCTCGCGGCGACGCAATATTTCGTGAACATGGGCACGCAGTGGGTCGCCAGTTTCGCCCTGGACATCGCCAAGAACATCGCGACGCACGCGATGGGCGAAGAGGCGATGACCGCGGCGACGCAGCTCGGCGTCTCCGCGCGCACCGCGAGCCAGGCGGCGGGAAGCGTCGCCGACATCGCCGGCAAGGCGGCGGCGGTGATCAAAAGCATCATGGCTTCGTCGGCCAAGGCGTTCGCCGGCGTGTTCGGTTTCATGTCGCCACTGCTCGGTCCGGCGGCGGCGGGACCGGCGGCGGCGGCGCAAGCGACCGTGGCCGGCGTCGCCAGCGTGGCGTCCTTCGACATCGGCGCCTGGAACATTCCGCAAGACCAGCTCGCGATGGTGCACAAGAACGAATTGGTGATGACGGCGTCGCAAGGCGAGGCGTTCCGCGATCTCGTCAACAACGGCGCGCGCGGCGACGCCGCGCCGCAGGTTCACGCGCCGGTCAATTTCCACGTCCACGCGCTCGACGCGCAAGGCGTCGCGAGCTTCCTGCAGGGCAACGGGCGCGAGATCATGCGCGCGGTCGGCCGCCATGTGCAGGACGGCATGCATCTTGGGGTGAGAGGGCTGAACCCGACATGACCTTTCCCTATCTCACCGCGATAAATCTCATTCCGGCGTCGGGCGAGTTCGTTTACGACACCGTGGCGTACAGCGGCGCGCCGCCGGGCTCGGCGACGCTCGCGCCGATCAACACCTATCACGCGCCCGGCGGAACGCGTACCGATGTGATGTTCGCGCTCGATCAGTTGCAGGCCACGCTGCCCAACTGCGACACCGTCGCGCTGGTCGTGCAATGGCTCGGCAATTCGATGGACGTCGCGACTTGTCAGGTTTATCCATCGTCGACCTATCTTCTTAACGGCGTGACCGGCGCGTTCGCGCCGACGGCCGGCGGAACCGACTCCTGGCGGGTTTCCGACGTGACGCTCGCCACCAGCGGGCTCATTCCGATCAGCCGTCCCGACGGCGTTCACGCCACCTATGGCGGCACCCCCTCCGATCAATCGGTGGCGCGCTGCATCGCGGAGCTCAAGAACCGCGGCTTCAAGGTCGCGCTGTATTTGCTGATGAACATGGACACGCCGGGCAAACCCTGGCGCGGCTATGTCACCCACGCGCCGGACATCAGCGCCGCCGCGACGACGGTGGTCGACAATTTCCTTGGAACCGCCGCGACATCGCAGTTCACGCGCGATCCGGCCAACCTCACCGTGCATTACTCGGGCAATGTGCTGGACTTCACCTATCGGCGTTTCGTGCTGCATTACGCCAATCTCGCTGTGGTCGCCGGCGGCGTGAACATGTTTGTCATCGGATCGGAGCTGCGCGGAATCGAGGCGATCCGCGGGCCGGCGTGGACGGAGGCCGGGACCACCGACGCCAACGGCAACGCGCTATGGGATTATCCCTTCGTCGCCGGGCTGGTGACGCTCGCCAACGATTGCCGCGCGGTGTTCGACGCGGCGGGCCTTGCCAAAAATCTCGCGGCGCGAGAAGACCTCATCATTTACTCCGCCGATTGGTCGCAATGGATGGGCGCGCAGCACGCCGGCGTGACGGGGATATTTCCGCATCTCGACATATTGTTCAGCTCGCCCAACATCGATTTCGTTTCGATCGACAATTACATGCCGCTGTCGGACTGGACCACCGGCGACGGCGGGCTCGACGCGCTGAACTGGCGCGCGCCGGCGCCGACAAGCTGGCCGCTCGCCACTCCGGCGACGCTCGGCTTTGGCCTGACCGGCGCGCCGGATATTCACCGCGTGGAGTATCTGAAGGCCAATATCGAGGGCGGCGAGAAATATCATTACTGGTATCAGGACTATACGTCGTCGGTGACGCTCGATCCGAACGGCTCGCTGCAATTTGTGTCAGCGCCGCAAGGCGACAGGCTCGCGCAGGCGCGCAACGCCTATGACGCGGGACAGGAGCTGTTCGCGTTCAAGAAAATCCGCTGGTGGTGGAACAACACACACCGGGCCGTCTATGACTCCGGCGCGGGCGCTGTTCCACAAGGCCCGACGACGCAGTGGGTTCCCCAGTCGAAAAGCATCATGTTCATGGAGTACGGCTTTCCGACATCCGACCGCTGCTCGAATGAAGAAAACGTATTTTACGATCCCAGTTCGACATCGGGCGGCAGCCCGTTCTGGTCGGTCTGGAACGCCGCGCGAACCGCGCCGCTCGTCGACTCGACGCTGGCGCTGACCGGCCTGCAAGCGCTGTGGCAATATTGGACGACGGACGGCGCCAACCAAACCTCGGGCGCCGGGCTGCCGATGATCGCAACCGATCTGATGTTCGCCTGGTGCTGGGACGCGCGGCCGCTGCCGGAGTTTCCGCTGCGCGCGGACATTTGGTCCGACGGCGTCGATTGGCAAAACGGCCATTGGCTCAATGGCAAGCTGCCGTCGCTGCCGCCGATCGCGCCATCGAGCCCGCCGAGTTTCGGGCCGTTTCCAACCTTCCCGGCGTTGATTGGGCAGGGCTGGTCGAGCAAGGTGACGCCAAGATTCTCGACGCTGGAGCACGAGCGCGCGTCGGGCAAATCGTCGCGACGCATGAAAATGCGCTGGCCGCTTTACGAGATCGAGCTGACCTATGATTTCTTGCGTAGCGACGCCGTGAACGCGGAGCTGCAAAACATTCTCGGCTTTTTCGAAAGCGCGCAAGGCCAGACGCAACCGTTCTGGCTCGCGCCGCCGGGGCTCGCCGCGCTGACCAATCAGCTCGTGGGAACTGGCGATGGCGTGACCACGGCGTTTCCGATGCAGCGGACAACCGGCGCGTTCACCGAGCCGCTGGCCGGCGTCGCGTCGCTGAGCGCGGTGCGAGTCAATGGCGCGCCGCTTGCTCCCGGCGCCTGGAGTCTGTCGGCGGGCTATCAGCCCATCCTGACGCTCGCCAGCGCGCCGGGCGTTGGGGCGAGCGTCAATGTCGACGGCGCGGCCCTTTGGCTGTGCCGGTTCAGCGACGACGCCATCGACCTTGAGCAATTCGCCTACAATCTGTTTCGATTGAAGAGCGTGAAGCTGGTGACGGTGAAGCTGTGAGGCCCGCATGACTCTTCCAAGCTTCCCGACGCTGTCCGGCCAGACGTTCGCGACCAAGCGGCCGATCACCGCGAGCATCGTCGCCGAGCATGATTCCGGACGGACGGTCCGCGCGGCGATGTATCAGGGGCTATACGAATTCGAGGTGGGCTTCGAGGCGCTCGCCTCGGACGCCGCGGCCAATCCCGGTCTTGGCGCGCAATCGCTGCAGGAGGTGATGGGGCTTTATCTGCAATGCGGCGGCGCCTACGGCGCGTTTCTTTACACCGACCCGAACGACAACGCCGCTGTTAACCAGACAGTCGCCGCCGGCGACGGCGCGACGACGCAATTCACGTTGCTTCGGGCGATCGGCGCCGGAGCGGATTCGAATTTTTACGTCACCGGCGTGACCAGCGTCATGATCAACGGCGGCGCGGCGTCGAACTGGTCGCTCGACGCGCCGAACATCCTCGTCTTCACCGCTCCGCCGCCGAGCGGCGCGAGCATCGCGGCGTCGTTCACCTACGCCTTCGTGTGCCGTTTTCTCGAAGATAGTCTGGGATTTGAAAACTTCATGCAAAATCTTTGGGCCGCCAACAGCGTCAAGTTTCGGAGCGTGCGGCAATGAAGACAGCTTCCGCCGCGCTGATCGATTTCCTGGCCGCCGCGCGCGCCAGCTCCGATACGCAAATCGCCTTCGCCGATTGCTACACCTTCATCCTGATGGGCGGGACGACGCTCGCCTACACCAACGCCGACGCGCCCATCGTTTACGCGGGAACGCAGTTCCTCGCCAATGGACCGCTGGTGTCCGGGCTTAAATATCGCGCCGCGACCGGGCTCAACGTCGACCGCCAGGAGATCACCATCGCCGCGCGGCCAAGCGATCTGACCAGCGGCGCGCAATTCCTGGTCGCCTTGCGCGACGGCGCGTTCGACGGCGCCATGATCCGCCGCGACCGCGTGTTCTTTTCGGACTTCATCGGCGGAACGCTGGTCGACGGCGTCACGCTGTTTTACGGCCGCGTCTCCACCGTGGACGACGTGGGCCGCACGCGGGCGAAGCTCACCGTCGCCAACGAGCTTGTCCTGCTCGACATCGACATGCCCCGCAACATTTTCGCGCCGACCTGCCTGCACACGCTGTTCGATCTGGGCTGCGGCTTGCCGGCGGGGGCGTTTTCGACGAACGGAACCGTCGGCGCCGCGTCGACGACGAGCCTCGTCAATTTTTCCGGGGCGCTGGCCGCGCATCTTCAGGGCAAGATCGTGTTCAGTTCCGGCGCCAACGCCGGCGTCGTCGCGACGGTGAAAAACGTCGTCGCCGGAAGCTCGTTGACCTTGATGTATCCGCTGCCGCAAACGCCGGCGGCAGGCGACGCGATCACCGTTTACGCCGGTTGCGATCACACGATGGGCACGTGCCAGGCGAAGTTCAACAACCTCGCGAATTTCCGGGCCTTCCCCTTCGTGCCGCCGCCGCAGATGGCGGTATAGGGCCCTTTATCTCCCTTACAGGAATCCCGATGCGCGAAAAAGTCATCGCCGAGGCGCGGTCTTGGATTGGCACGCCCTATCACAATTGCGCCGACATCAAGGGCGTCGGCGTCGATTGCGGGATGCTGTTGGTGCGCGTCTTCGTCGACCTTGGTCTCGTCGAGCCCTTCGATCCGCGCCCCTATACGCACGACTGGCACATGCACCGCGACGAGGAGCGATACCTCGGCTTCGTGCTGCCGCGCGCCCGAAGGACAACGACGCCGCGCCCGGGAGACGTCATGCTGTTTCGGGTTGGACGATCCTATAGCCACGCCGGTATCGTGTCGCGTCTCGATCCGCTGACGATCATTCACGCCTCGCTGCCGTCGCGCGTCGTTCTGGAGGAAGTCGTGGAGGCCAACGCCATGATGGCGGAACGCGTCGCCGCGGCGCTTTACGCCAGCGTCGTGGACGGGCCGCGATGAGTTTCCTTTCCGCCAAGAAGGCTTCGCCGCAGAGCGCCGCGATCTGGCCAGCCTACACCGGTCTGCAACTGCAAACCGCCGCCAACACCTTGCCGGTTCCTCTTGTGTGGGGGATGAGCAAGCTCGCGGTGAACATCTTTTTTTACGCCAACTTCCAAGCGACCCCGGTCTTCACGCCGCAGCAGTCGACCGGCAAGGGTTTTGGCGGCGGCGGCGGAGTCACCTGGAGTCTGTCCGGCTGGACCTATTCCGCCGATCTGATGATGGCGCTGTGCGAGGGGCCGATCACCGGCGTCAATCAGATCTGGCAGGGGCAATCCGTTTACGGGACGCAGTTCACGACGACGGGCGGCGTTGTCACGGGGGGCGGCTCGGGGCTTTCGTCGCTCGGGCTGACGCTCTTCGACGGGACCGTGGGTCAGGCGCCATGGGGCTATCTCGCCGCGCACTATCCGACGCAAAGCCTCGCTTATCCCGGAACGGCCTATGTTTGCGCCGCCAACTTCGGGCTTGGCCCCTCCGCCAGCATCGGCTCGCTGAACTTCGAAGTGCAGGGCCCGCTGTTTGGCACCGGCGCGAACGGACTCGACGCCGATCCCGCGCAAGTCATCGCCGACTTTCTGCTGAACCCGCAATATGGCGTCGGTTTCCCCGGCGCCAATATCGACGCGACGACGGTCTATGGCTCCAGTGGCGGGTCGTCGCTGCAAACCTATTGCCTCGCCATGGGACTCTGCTTCAGCCCGACGCTCAACCAGACGGAAACGGCGTCGAGCGTGTTGACGCGCTGGCTGCAATTGCTGAATGTCGCGGCGGTGTGGTCCGGCGATCGGTTGCGCTTCATTCCTTATGGCGACGAGAGCGTCGCGGGCAATGGCGCGACCTTCGTTCCCGACATGACGCCGGCCTACGCGCTCACCGACGACGATCTGCTTTACACGAGCGGCGACGATCCGATCAGGGTTTCGCGCGTCGATCCGTTCACGCTGCCTAACGTGCAGTGGATCGAGGCGCTCAATCGCACCGGGATCAGCGCCGGGCCAACCGGCCCGTCGAACATTTTGGAGCCGCAGGGTCTGCCGGAGTATCAGGCGACGCCGGTATCGGCGCGCGATCAGGCGATGATCGAACAATTCGGGCTGCGCGTAGGCTCCACCATCACCGCGCATGAAATCTGTGATCTGAACGTTGCGTCGGTGGTGGCGCAGACGATCCTGCAACGCGGCCTTTATATCCGCACCACCTTTAGATTCGCGCTGTCCTGGGAGTTCTGCCTGCTTGATCCAATGGACATCGTGACGCTCACCGACGCCAATCTCGGCTTGAACAATTATCCCGTCCGCATCGTCAGCATCGAGGAGGACGACAGCGGCAAGTTGAGCGTGATCGCCGAGGAAATGCCGCTTGGCGTCGCGACGCCGGCGGTCAATCCGACCGGCGCGAGCGGCGGCGCCTCCATCAACGCGGGCGTTGTCGCCGATCCGGTCAATACGCCGCTGATCTTCGAGCCGCCGCCGGGCCTCACCGCCAATGTCGCGGAAATCTGGCTCGGCGCCTCGGGCGGCCTCGCGGGCGCGGCCGATCCAAACTGGGGCGGCGCGCAGGTTTGGGCCTCGCTCGACAATCTGACCTTTCAGAAAATCACCACGATCACCGCGCCGCTGCGACAGGGATTCCTGACCGCGCCGCTGCCCTTGGCGAGCGGATACGATGCAAGCGACGCGCTCGGCGTCGACCTGACCGAGAGCGGCGGCGCGCTGACCACGGCGTCCCAGCCGGCGGCGCTGGCGGGCCAAACGCTCTGTCTCGTCGATGGCGAGTTGCTGGGGTTCGCGAGCGCGACGCTGACCGCGCCTTACAAATACAATCTTACCGGCCTGCCGCGCGGCATGTACGGGACGGCGGCGGCGGCGCACGCGACCGGCGCGCCATTCGCGCGGCTGGATGGCGCGGTGGCGCAATATGCGCTACCCGCCAATTACATCGGCAAGACAATCTATCTCAAGTTCCAGAGCTTCAACGTGTTCGGCGGCGGCCTCGAGGATTTATCGACCTGCGCGGTTTACACTTATGTTCCCAGTGGCGTCGGCGCGGTCGGCCCGGTCACGACATCGCTGGAGCTCGGCCAGGCGCAGAATTGGGGCCTCGCCAGCGCGCCGGCTGGCGTTTTCGACGATTGGGGCGCGGCGACGGGCGCCGTCTCCGCGACGGTCGACCTTGGTCATGTAAGCTCGTGACGGGCCTGCGAGATATTGCGCATCCATTGGGCGCCCTATACTGCCTGGGAGCCTTACCGTGTTCCTGCCGGCGTCCCGGTCTCGCGACAGAGTTAGGCGGCGGTTAATGTTGCCTCTATATAGAGGGTTATGATGCCAGAAATGATGTCGCGCCCAGACAATTTGCCAGACTATCAGAATCCTCCATTGAATGAGGTTGTGCTTGGCGTGCAATTTGCTCCGGCGCAGGGTTATCAGCAAATTCGTGCCGGCGAAGTTTGGGGACTCTTTCGGGCTGACTTTCCGCTGGTCGAGGAGCAGCCGCCACTTCCGCCGGCCTTCGAGACTTTTGGGCTTCCGTTCCAGGGAAACGCCTTTAATTTCGGTTTGGTGGCAGGGGCGATGCATGACCGCTTCTGGTTCCTTTCGCAGAACAAAGACGAATTAATTCAATTTCAACAAGATCGATTGTTGCATAATTGGCGTAAAGTGAGAGGTCGGGACAATTCGTACCCCTCGGTTTGAGAAGATAATTGTAAGCTTCGAGAGCGAGTTGCGTCGTTTGGAAAAATATTTCGACGGAATCTCTCCTCAAAATATCAAATGTAATCAAGTCGAAATCTCGTATATCAACCACATCCCGCTTGAAGGTGAGGGCTCAGCACAGAAACTTGGCGATTGGTTGCGATTCCTCAATTTTGAGGAGAGTGAGCCAGACGATGTATCGTTGGTTGTACGTCGAGCGCTTCGCGAATCAGCCGGAGCTCCCTTCGGGCGTATGATTTGCGAAGTAAACACCGCATGGTTCCCGGAAATGGGACGAATGCTAGTCGTGACGCTCACGGTTCGCGGAGCTCCTTTGGATCAGTCAATTTCATCCGCGCTCGATTTTTTGAAGAAAGGTCGAGATGTGATAGTCGAGGAATTCACTTCGATTACGACTGATTCGGCGCATGAATTGTGGGGAAGAGTCCGGTGAACCGAGCGCACTCTATCAATGCATTCGCGAGAAAACTTCAGATTGATACTGGGGCCAATGTCTTTTCTCACGCCGCTTTTTCGTCCAGAGTTTTATGTGAGCCGCGTCATGCTTGGAGACAAATCGTTGTCGAAAGGCTCGACGAATTATGCAAGCTCCCTGTTGGTTGGGATGGCTATCATGCTCCGCCGGTTTCTTTTGCAAATGCGAACTTTGCGGCGAGCATGCTGGCGTCCGCGTGCCCTTTGGACGCACCCGCTCCGCAAATCGTTCCGGGTCCGAACGGCGACTTACAACTCGAATGGCACACGGAGGCGATGGATATCGAGCTCCATATTCGCGCACCTTACGACGTCGATGCATGGCGGGCGGTTCTGACGGTGCCTGAGCATGAAGACGAACTTCATCTCACAATGAACTTCGCGGTCGTCGCCGGTTGGCTTGCTGAATTATCGGAGACTCCGGTTGCCGCTCGATCTTCCGCCGCGTGATGCTCGTGGTGTGCTTCCTCACGATCATACTGGAATTCTCCCAGATGATGGCGTGATCAGGCGCATATCTCCTCAACAACTGGTATACGACGCGAAAATTCAAGGAAAGCGTCCATCTTCGATGGCCTTTAAACCATCGACGGGAGAGCGCGAAGGAATGTCGGTCGATCTGCAAAAATTGATCGAAGAAGCGGGCTTAGATCCAAAGACCTACGTATTGTCGCCGCCCTGGATTGGAGCAGTTCGCTTTACCGCCGGGGGGCTTCGGACCGAAGGCTTAATCGTCGGATATGATCCGGAAGCAAATAATCCCTACCATGGTCAAGTCTGGGGAAACTTTTCAAAACAAATTCAAAAGCGACTGGCGGCGATTGCTGCCGAATTCGTGCCCATGCGGGAGCATGGCGAGGAACAAGTTTCGTAGCACGGTTCGACCGCCAACATTGCCCGCGCCTTGAAAAACTGTTACGGCCTCGCGCGTTTCACCAGCATTCGCCGAGAAGGTTCAGAGCCATGACCAATTCAGCCGCGACGCGCGCCAAATTCGCCGTCATCCCGCGCGCCGACGCGCGTTGGGCGCGGCTGCGCGATCTGATCGAGCTGCACTCGCTCAAGCGGGGCGACTTCACGCTCTCCTCGGGCGGCAAGAGCACATATTTGTTCCAGTTGCGGCAGACCACCATGCTGCCCGAGGGCGCGAAGATCATCGGCGACATCATCGTGGATTTCATGAAGGCCCATGATCTGCGTTGCGTCGGCGGGCTGGCGGTCGGCGCGGTTCCGATGGTGGCCGCGGTGTCGGTGATGAGCTTCATCAAGGCGTTTCCGGTCGACGCCTTTTTCGTGCGCAAGGAGGCCAAGGCCCATGGCGCGCTGGAGCGCATCGACGGCTTTGTCGCTTCCGGCGCCGAGGCGCTCTTGATCGACGATGTCGCGACCTCCGGCAATTCGATCATCAAGACGATCGAGGGCATGCGCGACGAGCATCCGACGAGTTTCGCGCGCAAGGCGCTCGTCGTCATCGACCGCGAGGAAGGCGCGCGGGAAAATCTCGCGCGCCATGGCGTCGAACTTTTCTCGATATTCACGCGAAGCGATTTCAACATCTGACCGCGCGGCCAACGGCGTCCACCACAACCCGAATCTGACGAAAGTATCCTGCTCCACGCGGGGGAGGAGGCGTCGCGCGCATGCGCGAGGGGCGGGGGCGCTTGACGCCCGCGCCGTTGATGACTCACATCCATGGGAGCACGCTCGTATGAGCACACAGGTTCAGTTGCGACGCGACACGGCCGCGAACGTCGCCGCCTTCACCGGAGCGCAGGGCGAGGTCATCGTCGACACCACCAACAACCGGCTGGTCGCGCAGGATGGCGCGACGCCGGGCGGGTTCGCCGCCGCCAAGCTCTCCGAGGTCGTCACGCTCGGCGCGTCGTCGCTAGTGGCGCAGGCCGCGCATGGCGGCGGTTTGACCGCCGGCTGTCTGGAGCAACTGGTCACGCTGGCCGGCGCGACCACGACGTCGAGCGTGCAGATTCCGGCCGGCGCGATCGTGCTGGCGGTTTCAAATCGCGTCGTTACGGCGATCACCGGCGCGACGTCGTATGGGTGCGGCGTATCCGGCAACGCCACGCAATTTGGCGCTTCGCTCGGCGTCGGCGCGGGTTCGACCAACCTCGGGCTGATCGGACCCAATCCCTTCTATGCGAACACCTCCGTGCTTTACACCGCGACGGGCGGAAATTTCACCGGTGGAACGGTGCGAATGACGATCCACTATCTCATGCCGAACGTCGCGACCGCCTAAGCCTTCGCGACACGCGAAAATTAGCGCGACGCCAACGTCGCCAGGCTCGAACGCGCACTGAGCCGCGCAACCCCACGCAAATCTTGATTTACCGCGACGCGGCCGGTTCTCCGGGCGCGGCTGCTCACTTGCGTCGAAACAGGAGCATTCAGCATGCAATGGCATAACCCGGATGGGTCCATCACCTACGGCGTCATCATCGAGGATGGCGCGGGCAACAAGATCACATCCTTTTCGGGTGGCGGCGGCACGGTCACCGCCAATCTCGCCTTGGCGGGAACGCCCGTCACGGCGGCCGCGCCCTTGCCGATCTACGACGCGTTTCAGGCGCCGGCGACGACGAACTGGACATCGGCGACCGCGCTCAACACGGCCCTGACCTCCGCCACTTCCGGTTACGACACGGTTATCGTCACGATCTCGCCGCCCGCCGGGCTCACCGCGGGCGCGGTGACCTTCGAGGCTTTCGACGGCACCAATTGGGTGACGATCAAGGCGCCGCGAACGGATAGCTATTTGACCGATTCGACCTTCCTGCTGTCGGGGTCGCCCGGCACGCATAGCTGGCAACTTCCCGTCGCCGGATATCCGCAGGTGCGCGCGCGCCTCTCGACCGCGATTGCCGGCGCGGGAACCGTCGGTCTCGTCAGCATCGTCTCTTCCGCGCCAGATGTCTCGCTGGTCACGGTGGGGCTCGATCCCAATCAGCCGCTGCCGGCTGGCTCGAACAGCATCGGCAATGTCGGCGTCAATAACAACCCGGTCGGATCGGGCGCCATCGCCACCTCGCAAGCGTCGATCGGCGTGTCCGCGTCGCAGATCGTCGCGGCGCGCGCCGGCGCGGCGGGAACCGGCCGCATCGCCGCGACGCTTTACAATTTCGGCTCGGCGACCGTCTTTTTCGGCGTGTCCGGCGTCACGGGAACGACCGGAATGCCGCTGCCCGCCGGGTCCGCGGTGACGCTCAACACGACGGCGGCGATCTACGGGATCGCGGCCAGCGGAACCCAAATCATCGGCGTCACGGAGACCTTCTAATGCTTAAGAAACTCATCCTCGCGCCCGCGTTGCTGCTTTGCGCCGACGCCGCTCTCGCCGACAACTTCAATACATCGAAACTCACGGTCGGCTCCACGCCGGTTTCCGGCGGCGCGACGGGGCAATGCCTGACGACGACGGGCGGCGTTCTGGGAACCGCGCCCTGCGTCTCGCCGCCCCTCACGTTGAACGGCGTCGCCGGCGGCGGAACTTTCGCGACCGCTGTTTTTCCGCTGACCATCAATCGCTCGAACGCCAATTTCGACACGGCGCTGACGATCAACACCCCCACCGCGGCCGGCGGCGTCAACGGAAATGCGTTCTCCGACCTCGACATTTATTCTGACCCGGCCGGCGTGGCGACGGCTATACGACTTTTCACCAACCAAACATCGCCGGCGGTTCCCTATACGTGGTTCACGCCTGGCGGCATGTTTACGACCGTCAATATTTTCCTGTGCACCAATCGCACGGGAACCACCGGCAACGGCTTGACGCAAGCCGTCACCTGCCTGACGCCTTCAAGCGGCAGCACGGGCGGCGCGCTGGAAGTCGTCAACGACACGGTTGGGCCGGCGGCGGAATTCGGCGTCATCGCGCAGGACGCGACGCCGGGAACCTTCAACACGGACTGGCGCGACGGTTCGCAGGCGTTGGTGGCGGGCGTCGCGGTCGATGGCACGCGTGGTTTCGGTAAGTACCGCGGAACGACGAATTGGAGCAATCTCGACACATGGATCGGCCGCGGCAATCAGGCCGCGCTGTTGCAGGTCGGAGGACCCGACAGCTTCACGCCCATCGCTCAAACCTTCGCCGCGCCAAGCGCGATCGCGCCTGTCACCTTGCTGGCGCTTGCCTCGGCGGCCGGCCAAAACGTCTTGCAGTACAACTACAATTTGAGCGGGCAGATTCCCAACACGATCGTTGTTGGAATGACCGTCACGGACGCGACGACGCCCAGCGCCATTCCCGCCAACACGACGGTCGCGTCGATAAACTACGGCGCGGCGACCTTCACGCTGAGCAACAACATCGCCGGTTCCGGCGTGCTGCTTAGCGACAATATCGTCTTTAGCGCGCCCAACACCGCCGGCGCGAATTTGACGGTCGCGGCTGGAAAGGGAACGGGAACTGGCGCGCCGGGACTGCTGCAACTCGCCTACGCGCCGTCGGGCGCGTCCGGAAGCGCACAGAACGCCTTGACCAACGCGGTGACGATCGGCGGATCGACGCCGGTCGCGATCAACGCCGCGACGGCCTTCAACGCCAGCCTGAAGGTCAAGACGCGCGTCGTTTCCGCCGCGACCGACACCGTCTCGGCGGCGACCGACTATTTCCTGTGCGTGTCCTATACGTCGACCGGCGCGGTCACCGAGACGCTGCCGGCCGGCGTCGCCGGCCAGACCTTTCTGATCAAGGATTGCGGCGGCAATGCCGGAACCAACGCCATCGCCATCACGCCGGCCGCCGGGACGATCGACGGGGCGAGCAGCTATTCGCTCAACACCAATTACGGCTCGGTCGCGGTCACCTATGTCAACTCGCAATGGAGCGTGAACTGATGCGCCGTTTTCTCGCCGCGCTGGTCGCGGTCCTCATGTTCGCGCCCGGTTCCGACGCGGGCTGGCCGAATTCGGGGCGGGTCTATCCCTCGACGCAAGTCGCCGCCTCGGTCAATTTCCTGACCGGCGGGACCGGCGTCGCTTGCGCGAGTTTCGCCGCCTGCTTCGCCTCGTCGCGGACCTCCGGCGCGACGATGGTCGACAGCACCGGCGCGGTGACGTTCGCGCCCAACAACCTCATCGCCAACAGCAACGCGCCGTTGTCGTGGGTCAACCTCGTCCAGTCGGCGACCGTCGTCACGCAAAACGCCGCCACGAACGCCGTCACCGGGAACCCCGCCGCGTCGTTCGTCTTCACCGGCGGCGGCTATTATTACGACGTGCCAACGAGCCCCGTCGCCATGCTGAACGGTCAATACGCCTTGTGCGGTTGGCTTTGGTCGCCGAGTTCGACCGGGACGACGGCGCTCCGCATAGCGTTCACGGGCGGCGGGGCGGCGCAAAAGATCGTGACGCTATCGGCGACGCCGCAACACGTTTGCGCGGTGGGCGTGGGAGCCAACGGCAACTCCATCCAAACAGGGCTAGACAATCGGACGCTGGTCGGGGCGGATGGCGTTTCAAAGACGGTTTACGCCTCCGAGTTCACGCTCTCGCAAATCACCTATGAGACGCCGCCGCGCGCCGTCGATCAGGTCATCACCGGGGCCAGTCCTTATTACGGCCCGCGCTTCGATTACACCGGCGGCTCACTTGTCGGGTTGTTGGAGGAGCCGGCGAGCACCAACCTGTTTCTAAATTCCGGTTCGCCGGCGACGCAAACAATCGCGGTCTCCAATTCGACCGCCTATGCCGTCGGCATGTACGGCGCGGGTTCATCGAACACCGACACGCTGTCCGGCGCGCTTTCGGCGACGCTCACAGGCGCGGGAACGAGCACGCGCGTCAGCTATTCGGGAACGACCTCGACGACCTCGCTCGTCAACACGCTCGCCAACGCCGGCGGCATTACCTATCCGCAGGTCGAGGCCGGCGCTTATCCAACGTCGCCTATCGTCACGGGAGGGTCGGCGACTGGGCGCGCCGTCGATGTCCCGGCGGCGGCGGGGCCGCTGGCCGCGGCGCTCGCCGCTGGCCCCTCGATGTGGGAGTTGCGGGACGAGCAAACCGGCGTGGTGTCGCGCGCCGCATATGCCGCCGGGGCTTTCCCGTTCCCGGTCGGCAAATGGTATCGGCTGGCCTGCGCCTACAGGTCCGGCGTGTCGCTAAGCTACGCCACGGCGCGCGCGGCGCGGCCAAACGGGAGCGGGTGCTGATGGACATTCAGGCAAACACCCCCAACGACTCGACGCCGGCCACCATGTTCGCGGTGGCGGTCGCGCTTGGCGCGGTCAACCCGACGACGGACGCGATACTTTCCGGCGCGCGCGACGCCAGCGGCAATCTCTGGTCGATCTACATCGAACCGTCGCCTCGCCCCACGCAGCCCGGCATGTGGGCGCATCTGCGCTGGCTCCCCGCCGACGGCGTTTCGCCGCCGCCGGGCGTGACCATCGGCGGAACGCCCGAAGCGCCGACCTTCGCCTTCGAGACGCTGCCCGGCGTCGCGGATGGCGCGGTGACGTTGTCCTTGGAGGACTACCAAAAATACTCGTGGGAATGAGTCGCGCTGGGGTCCCGTCGCCGATGGCCGCGCCGCGGATTCCCGCGTCGCGACGCCCAACGACTTCGGCCCGACATGAATCAGGAGCAACAGATGCAATGGCATAACCCGGATGGGTCCATCACTACTGGCGTCGTCATCGAGGACGGCGCCGGCAATAAGATCACGTCTTTTGCCGGCTCCAGCGCGAACGCGAGCGGACTGATTTACGCCTCGCAGGTTCAGGGCGGCACCGGGACCATAAACTACTATATTTCACCGAATGGGTCGGACCAGAACGATGGCAGCGCGGCGAACGACGCGCATGCGTGGGCGTCGCTTTACCATGCTTCCGTTGTTTGCAACAAAATAATTAGCGATCAGGGCGCCCCGGTGCAGGTCAACGTCGTGATGCTCCCGGGAACTTATACAGAGTCGCAGCAAAGCGTGTTCACATCATACGCTGGATATCTGCAGCCCGCGATTTATCTATCTTCATCCACGGGCAACGCCGCGGATGTGATCGTGAATTATACAACATATTCCGACGGAGGTCTGATCTGGGTGCAGTCCGGATATGTCGATATATTCGCCATTACATTTAACGCCAACGTTGTCGCCGAATGGTTTGTCGCGGCCCTCGAGGGCGGTTGGGCGAATATATACAATTGCGTATTCAATTCAGGCAATTATTTGATCACAAATCAGGTCATAAACGTGCACGATACCTGGTCGGCCGTCTATATAAATGGATGCTCATTCTCCGGAGTCGCGCAAAGATTGGTCGATGCACGTTTTGGGGGAAGAGTCAGCTTCAATGGACAGATCACGTTTGTCGGAAATCCATCTTATACAATCGCGGCTTTTGATGTCGAAGGCGGCGCGTTCTGCGATCTCGGAGGAGCCACTTCATTTGTTGGAACGTTTACCGGAGTGCGATACTTGTGCCAGTTAAATGGCGTCATTAATACTTATGGAGCGGGAGTAAACTTCATTCCGGGAAGTCTTCCTGGAACCACCGCGTACGGCGGCCAATATGTTTAACTTCAGGGAGAACGCCATGCGTAAACCGCGAATTCCGCCGTCGCCCAGGAGTTATACTCCGAACGATTGGTATTGGGTGGTCGGAACCGTCAACCCCGGCTTTGTTTTTTCCTCGGCGGGCGCCGCCTATGTTCCAGTCGCCGACGCGACCTATGTCGCCTGGCTCGGCCGACCCAACGACCCCACCCGGATCGCCACCCCGGCGCTGCTGCGCGATGTTATTGACGCGGTGGGCTTGCCGGCGGCGACGGCGGCGGCGGCGCTCAACCCGCCCGCGTGACCGCGACGCGATAGCGGGGCGAATGGGCCGCGGCCCTGCGTCGTCGCGCATTCGCCCAGCTTCGCCTCGCCGCGCGTTTCGTTGGCGCGCGACGGCGGGCGCTCGCCTTCATCAAATAGAGACGACGCATGTCGCGCGCCCCCTTGTCATTCAAAGTGGTGTTCGCCTTGGCGTTGGCCACGCTGTTGATCGGCATCCTGCTATTTCATTTGAGAAGGAGGCGGTCCCATGGTGACGCAGCCATCGCAAATCCTCGGGCTCGACACGTTGTGCATCGAGGCGCTTGGACTGGCGCTTTATGTCGCGGTCGGCGTCTGGCTCATCGCGCGCTGGGCGCGATGCGACGAACCGCCGCCAAAGCCTTGGCGTTGGGGAGACCCGCCGCGCCGCGCCCGTCCGTCAATTCTTGATCGCGTGTTTTTTCACGCCGGCCCTTTCGCCATTGTCGCCGCCGCCGTCGCTTACGCGCTGCGCGGATTAGGCGTGATCTAGGGAAGTCGCGACGATGCCAATCCCCAATGACGCGTCGCAATCGCGGCGATGGCGAAGTTTCGTGCTGTCGCGCTGGCTGCTCGATCACAATATCTGGATGGCGCTGGTGCAGGCCGTGTGTCTCGGCATGAACATGCGTCGCGCCGATTTCCTCGCCATCGTGCGCGAGTATTGCGACGCCAACAGCGAGAACAACAGCTACGGACGCCGCTGATCATCCGCGCGCCTTGCGCGGTTTCGGCCTTGCCGTCGGGCGTCGCGGCGTTCCCGGTTTTTTTAAATTCGAAGCATGGAGACTCGGCATGAGTTTTTATACCGACGTCCTCGCGAAGGACCATCGTTTCAACAGCGCGGCGATCTGCAAGGACGCCGCGCTGTTGGAGCCGGGAACCCGCGCCGCGGTGCTTTCGCTGATCGCCGCGGCCGCCACGCGCGGCCATCGGCTCGTCGTGCTCGAAACCTTTCGCTCGCAGGCGCGGCAGATGCAGCTGTTCAAGCAGGGCGCGACGGAGCTGCGTCGGGTCGGCGATCACGGCTTTGGCGTCGCTTGCGATATTGGCGTCACCGGCCCTTCCGGCGCCGTCGATTGGAAGGCCGATTACACGCTGCTGCGCGCGCTCGCCAAACAGCACGGGCTTATCTGGGGCGGCGACTGGGGCACTCCGAAGTGCGCGCACACGCTTCGCGATCTCGATCACGTGCAGCGCATCCCAGTCTTCCGCCAGGCGCAAATGTTCGCCGGGGATTGGTATCCCGCGACGAACTACGATCCCTATCAGGACATGGCGGAGCACGAAATCGCCGGCATGGGAGTCGAGGCATGAAAGCCATCAGCCAGGCCCAGTATTACGCCAACGCCAAGACGATCTACGAATGGTGGCGCGCGCAATGTTGTTCCCACATCTTCGCTTGCGGAATGCTCGCGCAAGCCGACGCCGAGTCGTCGCTCGATCCAAGCGCGTTCGGCGACAAGCGCGAAGCCTATGGGCTGCATCAACTGCACATGGACCGCGTGAAGCTCATTCGCGATGGCGACAAGCGATGGCCCGGCTGCGGCATCGACCTTTCGAAGCTTCCCGGCATCGTAATGCAGTTGACCGCGGTGCATTGGGAGCTGCTGCACTCGGAGGGCGCCGCGCTCAAGATGATCGAGGCGGCGCCGACGCCTTACGCCGCTGGCGCGGCGGCCAGCCAATATTACGAACGGCCCGGCGCGCTGGGACAAACGACGAAACGCGGATTCCTGGCCCACAAATGGGATCAGTATTTCGCGACCCCAGCCGCGTGAACGCGATCCGCGCCTTCCCCAGATAGCGGCCGCGTCCGCTCGCCTTCCCCGGCATGACAACCCGCGCCGTCGACCTTCGCGGGCCGTCGGCTTTTTTTAGCAACCAAAGGACGCTTCATGACCATTGAGAAACACGATCGCCTCCGCCGTCTCGCGATCCGCGCGCTCATGCTCGGCGCTTGTGTCGCGCTCACGCCGATGCAGGCGCGCGCCGGCGATCTCCCCAGCCGCGCGGCCGCTCCGCCGGCGCCGGTTCCAGCTCCCGCGACGTCGTGGACCGGCCTCTACCTCGGCGTCGCCGGCGGCTACGCCTTCGACGCCGCGCCGACCATGGCGCTGGAGGGCTATAGCGCCGGCGTCGGCGGCGGCTTTCAGGCCTATCCCTATGCGACGAGCGTCATGGGCGCCAACGCCGCGCTCAATAACCGCGCCTTCGTTTTCTCGCCCAACGTCGGCTACAATTATCAAGCGGGTAACTGGGTGTTCGGCGGCGAAATCTCCGCCGATCTGCCGGTGGGCGGCGATGAAAAATCCGTGACCTTCGCGACGCCGGGTCTTGGCCTCGTTCCCTCCGTCGCGCAGATCGGCGCCGGCTGGACGGCGCGCTACGACGCAACCGGCAAGCTCGGCTTCATGCTGACGCCGCAATTCATGTTTTACGCCGGCGGCGGCCCTTCGCTGCTAAAGACCAACGACAGCATTTACTCGGGAAATCCGTATAACGTCGCCAGCGGCTTCGGCCAGCAGGGCGCGGCTTTCGCTGGCTGGCACGCCAAGGGCGGCGTCGAGTTCATGGCCATCCCCGGCTGGTCGATCAAGCTCGAATACGACCACGCGGATTGGGGCTCGCACACGGTCGTCGGCGCCGGCCTCGCCTATGGCGCGACCCCGGCGGTGTTCGCGCCGATGCAATCACAGTTTATCGGAACCAAGCGCTTCACCGAGGAAAAGGTCTCCATCGGCCTCGCCTATCACACCAATTTTCTGGGCGGCAACAACGGGCTGTTCTTCGTGCCGACCGGCAACATCGTCAACGACGTGAACACGCTGAACGGCGACGCGCAAAACGCCATCAACGGCGTTATCGGCAATCTTCCGACGCCACTCCCGGCCCCGGTCGCCAAGCGGGCGCTCTAGGCCCGCCAACTCCCCCCCGACGCGAATGTTCATCACGGCGCGCGGAGCGCTTGGGTTCCGCGCGCCTTATATTTTTTGGAGGCCGGCATGGTCAAGATCGTTACTCAGCCGATCACGGGAAAAAGTTTCAAGCTCGGGCGGCGCGCGCCTGTCGCGCATGGACCCAGAACTCTCGTTGAAGAACTACCTGCATCCCGGACTGCCGGCCCCGCCCGCCGAATGGGACTACACCGCGCCCGCCGCCGACGCGCTGAAGAATGTCTATCTCAACGACCGGCTCGGCGATTGCGTGATCGCCGGCATGGCGCATCTCGAAGGCGTGTTCACGGCGAGCAACGGCGCCGCGGCGACTTTCAACGACGCGCAGATCACCGCCATGTATTCGGCGATCGGCGGCTATGTTCCCGGCGACGAGGCGACCGATCAGGGCTGCGACGAGGTCACCGCGCTCAACTATTGGGAGAACGCCGGTTTCGAGGGCCACAAGATCGCCGGCTACCTCGCCATCGACGCGACCGACAAGAACGAATGCGCGCTCGCCGGCTGGCTGTTCGAGAATCTGTTTTTCGGCGTGTGCCTCCCCGATCGCTGGATCAACCCGTTCCCCGCCGCCGATGGATTCACATGGGCCGTCGCCGGCGCGGCCGATCCTTCGAACGGCCATTGCTTCGTGTCGAGCAAGGGCAATCTCGCGGAAGGGCCGGTAATCAACACCTGGGGCATGTCGGGACTGATCACCTGGGCGGCGGTCGCCGCTTACGCGACGCAAGGCGCCGGCGGACAGCTGTTCGCGGTCGTCACGCCGGAAATCGTGTCGCGCGCGATTGGCAAGGCGCCAAACGGTTTCAACTGGCCGCAGCTCGTCGCCGACTTTCGCGCCATTGGCGGACGGATCGCGGCATGATCGCGCTTTCGGACGCGAAAATCGCGCAATTCGCTTATGCGATTTACGGCGCGCCGGTCGGCGCGACGCGCGTCGAATGGGACCGCTACAACGACGGCAATGACGCCGCCGGCGTTTGCTGGGGCCTCAAGCGTTGCGTCGGCGTCGATGTCATCGCGCTGCGCGGCTCCGTCACCTTGCGCGATTGGCTGCGCGATCTCCGCGTCTTCGCCGATCCGCGCGAGGATGACGACCTCGGCCCTGTGCATCCGGGATTCGTCGCGGGCATGCGCGAGACATGGGGAGCGCTGCGCCCGCTGCTGGAGCAGCCCGTCGTCGTCACCGGCCACAGCCTTGGCGCGGCGCGCGCGACGATTTTAACAGCGCTGATGACGCTCGACGGATTTCGTCCCTTGCGGCGCGTGGTGTTCGGCGAGCCTAAATCCGGCTTCGCCAAGCTCGCCGGCATCGTCGGGGAATGCGGGCGCTCCTATTGCAACTGCGACGACGCGGCGCGGCGGCGCGATCTCGTGTGCGAACTGCCGTTCTCCTTCCCGCCGGAGGATTTCGTCCACGCCACTTCGCTGTCCTTCGTATCGGCGGCGCCCAGCCTCGCGCAGCAGGCCAATCTTGGCCCGTTCGCGCTGCACGACATGAGCCTCTATCTGCAAGCCCTCCACTGAAAGGAAAAACATGAAGCTCCCGACCATCGACCCGACCACCGGCCTCGCCATCGCCGGCGGCGTGGCGGTTCTCGACGCCATCGCCAAGGGAACGCTGGCGCTGCCCGACTACATTCCGGCCTCGGTCGTCCATGTGATTCAGCAGACGGACGCCTTCATCGTCGGCGTGTTCGTGCTGGCCGTCGCGCCGATGATCAGCGCGCTGTCCTCCAACAAACCCGGGCCGTTCATCAATGATCAACCCGCCTCCAAGGCGTGACACGATGGAGCGCGTCATGCCAACGCCGGAGTGCTACCACGACATTGGCGCGATTGGCGCGCGCCTCGACGAGATCGAAAAGGCGCGCGCCGAACGTGATCGCGTGGCCCAAATCGCGCAAAGCGAGCGCGAAACGCGCATAGACGCGCAGCTCGACGAACTCAATCGCAAAATGGACGCGATCAACGCCGAGCGGCAAACCATCGTCGGCATCATCTGGGCGGTGCGGATATTGTTCGGCGGCGTCGGCGTCGGCGCGTTCTATCTTTTCGGCAACGGCGTCCCGACCTGGTTGAAGCGCGCGCTGCAATAGTTTTGTCGGTATGAATTTGAGGTTCCGCCCCGCTGGCCGCAAGGCTGGCGGGGCTTTTTCGCGTTCGTGGCGGGGGTAGATTGAAACGTTTGGCGAGAAAGCGAAGGGATTGCGTGGAAGTCGTTCAGTCGGGTTTTGCAGGCGCCGCGGTTGTAATGAGAGAGAAGGAGTCGGTGGCACACAAGCTTCCGCGGGGAATATGGCCTCGATGCTGATTTTCGACCGGCGTCCATGCGGTTCTGGACAAGCTATCTTAAACAGATATAAACGACCGTCGCTCCAAATTTAAAAAAGCGGAGGCTCGTGAGCCTTCGTCTTAGCCGTGAACCAAACAAGACAAAAGGGCTGGTTGATGAGATTGTCGCGGCAGCCCCAGGGGTGAAATCCAAAGCCCTAGAAAAAATGCGACAAAATCCAAAGGGGGACTGGAAAATTCCAGACCTCGAAAAAGTGTGTAGTGACATAGGGTTGACAATATCTCCGCCGAGCAATGGCTCCCATTACAAGGTGTCGAGCGGCCGCTTGGACGGAATCCTGTCTATCCCGGCTCGCAGGCCGATCAAGGCATTCTATATAAAGTCCTTCGTTAGCCTCTGCGATAAGCATGTGTATTTGGTCGCCCAGGAGGAAAACCATGGCTGATGTCGAATACCCGATGGCAGTCAAAAGGGTGAGCGAAGAGGACGGGGGCGGTTACGTCGCCTTGGCTGTTGACCTTAAGGGTTGCATGGGAGATGGGGAAACTCCCGAAGAGGCGGTTGCTAACTTAAGAGAAGCCATTATTGAATGGCTAGACGAAGCGCGCCGATTAAATCGCGAGATTCCCGCGCCAGGCGTCGCGCTTGCGCGCGCTCGCGAAGAGCGCGAAGAGATGATCGAAATTATTAAAAAGCAGGATGAGGTCCTGTCGTCGCAGTCACAAATCCTGTCCAAGCTAATCGGCGAACTCAGTGGGCTCCGCGAAAAAGTTGAGGCTCTTTCGTCGCAGGGGGATTTTGTCGTGCCAATTTGGGGTTGTGCCGATGCAAAAACAGACCTCATCAACGCGGTTTCGCCGACCGACCCTTGCGTAACACATTAGCTGGGCGTTCGCTTTTTCCGGCATCTCCTCTCGTCGCAAGTCAGGATAAGGCAGGGCTCGCCGAAGGAACCAGATTTTAGGTTAGTCTTCGCCTAATCACGCTCAGCGCCACCGCGCAGGCGTTGGAGACGTTCAGGCTTTTGATCGCGCCGGGCGTGTCGAGGCGGGCGATGGCGTCGCAGCGTTCGCGGGTCAGGCGGCGCAGGCCCTTGCCCTCCGCGCCGAGCGCCAGCGCGACCGGCGCGCGCAGCGGGACCGTCTCCAGCGTCTCCGCGCCGTCCGAGTCGAGCCCGACGATCATGTAACCGTGGTCGGCGAGCTCCTCCATCGCGCGGGCGAGATTGACGACCGCGACGATCTCGACATGCTCCAGCCCGCCCGAGGCCGCCTTGGCGAGCACGCCGGAGACTTGCGGGCTGTGGCGCTCGGTGACGACCATCGCCTCGACCGCGAAGGCGGCGGCGGTGCGGAGGATGGCGCCGACATTGTGCGGGTCGGTGATCTGGTCGAGCAGCAGGATCAGCCCGCCGGTCGCCGCGACGTCGGAGAGATCGCGCTCGGGCAGCGGGCCGGCCTCCAGCAGCAGCCCCTGATGCACGGCGTCCTCGCCGAGCCGCCGCGACAGCTCGCGCGCCTCGACGAGACGCGGCGTCAGCCCCGCCGCCTTGGCCGCCGCGTCGATGCGGGGCAGCGCGTTGGCGGTGGCGTATAGCGCGATCAGCTTGCGCTTGCCGGCGGTCAGCGCCTCGCGCACCGCGTGAGCGCCATGGATCAGCGCCACGTCGGCGGGGCGGGGGCCGCCGTCGCGCTTTTGTTTTCCGGCCGGCGTGCGGCGGTTGTGGGCGCTCATGCTTTAACTCCTCAACGCAGCATCGCCGGCTTGATCCACCATTCCGGATGCGCGGCGCGAATGGCGCGGGCGGCTTTCACGGCGGCGCGCGGCGTCGCGAACAGCCCGAAGCAGGTGGCCCCGGAGCCCGACATGCGCGCCAGTTTCAGGCCGCGCGCGCCGCTCAGCGTCGCGAGAACATGGCCGATGATCGGCGCCTCGATCGCCGCCGCGTGTTCGAGATCGTTGCGGCCCTTGGCCAGCGCGCGCCACAGCGTCTCGCGGTCCGAGCCGGACGCGATGGCGGGGTGCGCCGCGTCGTCGGCGCGCTCGCCGGGCGCGAGGCCGAGCCGCGCGAACACCGGCTTGGTTTCGACGGCGACGCCGGGGTTGATCAGCACGGCGGGCAGCGACGGCAGCGCCAGCGGCGCGCTCAAATCCTCACCGGCGCCGCGCATGAATTTTAAGCGAGGGTTCAGGCACACCGGCACGTCGGAGCCCGTGGCGCGCGCCGCGTCGAGGATGCGCGGGTCGTCCGGCGCGAGCCCATTGGCGCGGGCCAGCAGCCGCAGCGCGCCGGCGGCGTCGGACGAGCCCCCGCCAATGCCGGCGGCGACCGGCAGCCGCTTGGTCAGCCGGAACGCGCCGAGCGCGAGGCCGGGAACGCGCTCGGCCAGCGCCCGCGCGGCGCGGAGCACCAGATTGTCCGGTCCCGCGCCCGCCGCCAGCGCGGTGGGGCCGACGACGTCGAGCGACAGCGCCGCGCCCGGCTCCAGCGACAGCGCGTCGCCGGCCCCGGTGAAGGCGACGAGACTCTCCAACTCGTGATAGCCGTCGCCGGACCTGCGGCCCAGCACATGCAGGGTGAGGTTGATTTTGGCCGGCGCGCGCGTCGTCAGCGGGGTTTCGCGCGCGGGCGATGGGGGCGGCGTCATCGGCATGACGACCGCAATAAAGACTCGCGGCCCCGCGCGCCAGCGCAAATGCGGCGCGGCCCGCCGTCCTCGCGCGCCCGACGGCGGCGCGCCGATATTTCAAGAATGGTTGATCCGCCTCGGCGTCGTTAATCAATTCTTAATTGTCAACGCTTAACGAATTCTTAAGTGTTCAGCGGTTCGTGCGGCGACATCGCCCGGAGTTCCTCACCTAGAGCGGAACAGGGAACATCCATGACCCATGGAAATGATGCGGAGTCGCCCGAGACGGGCGATCGTTTGCAACGGCGCGAGTTCGTGACCCGCCATGTTCTGGGGATTGGCGCCGTGGCGGCGACCGCGCTGCTCGCGCGCGTCGATCGCGCCGCCGCCTACTGTCACGAATTTCAGCGGGGCGATGACTGCGAACACAACTGTTTTCTGAGGGGCACGCGCATTCTTACCGTCGACGGCGAACGCAAGATCGAGGATCTGGCGGCCGGCGATCTGCTGCCGACGGTTTTCGGCGGCGCGCGGCCGATCTTGTGGATCGAACTCCTTCAGCTACAAGAAACGCTCCGGCGACAAGGCCTGGGCCAAATACGCGCGTCCGGTTCGCATCGCCAAGCACGCGCTCGGCGACAACGCGCCACATGCCGACCTGCTGGTCACGCCGGGCCACGCCTTGCTCATCGACGGCGTGCTCGCCCCGGCCGGCGCGCTGATCAACGGGACGACGATCACGCTCGATCCCGCCGAAGAGTCCGACGAGCTCGAATATTTCCACATCAAGGTCGAGGGCCACGACGTGATCTTCGCGGAAGGGGCGCCATGCGAGACCTTGCTGCACATCGACGAAAAGGCCGACAATTACGCCGAATACGCGCGCCGGCATGGCGCGCCGGCGACGAACGAAATTCCCTGCGCGCCGCACCACGGCGGCGGTCGCAAGGAAATCCTGTCGCACTTTAGAAACGCGATTTCGCCCTGGCTCGATCGCCGCGAACCCTACGATTTCATTCGCGACCGCCTGGCCGAACGCGGCGCGGCGCCGCAAGGCGAACCCGTCGCTTCGTAACCCCGGCGCGACCGCGGTCGTCGCTTCGGCGCGACCGCGCCGCGCTATCCGTGAAGCCGCTGGCGCGCGCCGGACGATGGCTCGCCGCCAACGCTCCAGTCGGCTCGCCGGTCCATGTTCCCGCCGGTGTTGAGGATCGGCTTTAGCGTATCGATGAGGTATCGCTCGCGAAGGGACGGGCTCACGGTAATTTCGATAAGGAAGTGGGTGGGGCGTTCATTAATTACACCAGGATTACATCCATTCAGATGCTCAAGTAATCGGGT
The DNA here is from genome assembly GCA_963699455.1 of uncultured Alphaproteobacteria bacterium. Lineage (GTDB taxonomy): Bacteria > Pseudomonadota > Alphaproteobacteria > Rhizobiales > Beijerinckiaceae > Methylocystis. The sequence continues at coordinate 338,295 of CAVOTY010000009.1, forward strand.
TCTAATAGGGCCGCTGGCGATATATAAGCAAAGTTCTTCTTTAAATATACCATAGATTCCCTTGTAATCCGGATCCAATGCTTCGATCTCGGACTTTGTAAAGGGGCGGGGATGTTGCCTTAGGAAAAACATATGCGATTCCATGTTGTTGCCGTCGCTCAACAAAAAACTTGAAACCGGCTGACCTCGGCGTGTTGCAAACGTATTCGAGGCAATCGACTATCAAAATCAACTTATGTCAATACGCGGTTCCCACGGCGCGGCGATTCAGGGCGAATCGCGGCCGGCCGCGCCGGTCGTTATCCGCGCGCGGCCAGTATAATCGCGGCGCGAATCAGCGCCGGCGCCCGCCAATCGGCTCCTTGAAGCTCAGCGCGGTGTCCCAGGGAAAGTAAATCCAGGTCTCCTGCGCGAACTCATGCACGAAGGTGTCGACCCGCGCCAACCCTTCCGCCTTGGCGTAGACGGTCGCGAAATGCGCCCCGGGCAGCAGCTCGCGCACGATTTTCGCCGTGGCGCCGGTGTCGACGAGATCGTCGACGATCAACACCTCGGCGGCGGGGCGCGCCAAAATTTCTTCCGACAGCGATTTCAGCACGGCGATCTCGCCGCGCGTCGTTTCCTCGTGGTAGCTCGCCACGCAAATCGTGTCGATGACCCTGATGCCGAGTTCGCGCGCCACGACGCCCGCCGGTATCAGCCCGCCGCGCGTCACCGCCGCGATGGCCGAAAAGCCGCCGACCGTCGCGAGCCGATGCGCCAGCGTCCGCGTGTCCGCGTGAAAGCGATCCCAGGAAATGGCCACGATCTTTTGCATGGCCTCGGCCTCCATTGTCATGGCTTCCATCGGCGTGGCCTCCACGCTCATGGCGTCGCGCCCTTGTCGTTCAGCCGCGCCAGCATCGCCCGTGTCTCCGCCGCCGCCACGGCGAGCCGCGCCGCGTCGCGCGCCCGCAGCACGATTTGGTTGCGCACCCCGGCGCTGGAAAAATGCGGATAGGAGCCAAAGGCGACGTCCTCGAAGCGCGCCGCGAGCGCCGCGAGGTCTTGCGCGTAACGCCCCTCCGGGACGCCGCCCGCCTCCACGGTTTCGACCAGCACGCGCGGGCCGGTGGTCAGCCGCGCCGCCGCCGCGTCGAGCATCGCGTGCATGATCGGCGGCACGCCGGCCATGACGATCACATTGCCGATGATGAAGCCGGGCGCCTTGGATATCGCGTTTTCGATCAGCTCCGCGCCGAGCGGAATGCGCGCCATGCGCCGCCGCGCCGCGTTGAGCTGATCGGGTCGCATGATCTCCAGCAGCATTTTGAGCGCGCGCGGGTCTTCCTCGATGCCCACGCCAAAGGCCCGGGCGATGGCGTCGGCGGTGATGTCGTCATGGGTCGGGCCAATGCCGCCGGTGGTGAAGACATATGTGTAGCGCGCCCGCAGCGCGTTGACCGCCGCGACGATCTCCGCCTCGACATCGGGAACGACGCGAATCTCGCGCGTGTCGATGCCGATCTCGCCGAGATATTGGGCGATGTACTGGCTGTTCTTATCTTGCGTGCGGCCCGACAGAATCTCGTCGCCGATGACGAGAATCGCCGCCGTGACCACCTTCGCCTCGACCGACATGCCGCCGCTCCCTCGATGCGCCAATCATAGGCCGCGCGGGGCGGGGGGCCAAGTATTTTGATCCCTATCTATTCCCCATGCGTCCGGCCAAAATCCGGGGCGGCGGTGTCCTGGCCCTGTTCGACGACGCCGCGGCGGATCGCCCTTGTGCGCGTGAACAGGTCGAACAGGCCCTGGCCGTCGTCGGTCTCGATCATGCGCTGGAGCGAGGCGAGGTCGGCGTTGAAGCGGCCGAGCATGTCGAGCACCGCCGTCTTGTTGTTCAAAAACACGTCGCGCCACATGGTCGGGTCGGAGGCGGCGATGCGGGTGAAATCGCGAAAGCCCGAGGCCGAGAATTTGATGACCTCGTTCTGGGTGACGGTTTCGAGATGCGCCGCCGTGCCGACGATGTTGAAGGCGATGAGATGCGGCAGATGGCTGGTCACCGCGAGCGCCAGGTCGTGATGCTCCGGCGTCGTCGCCTCGACCTTGGCGCCGAGCCGCTTCCAGAATTCCGCCAGCGCCTCCACCGCCTCGCCGCTGGTCTCGCTCACCGGCGTCAGCAGGCACCAGCGGTTTTGGAACAAGGTGGCGAACCCCGAGTCCGGCCCGGAATACTCGGTGCCGGCGAGCGGATGGGCGGGAACGAAATGCACGCCGGGCGGCACATGCGGGGCGACCTGCGCGACGACCGCGCCCTTGACCGAGCCGACATCCGACAGCACCGCGCCGCGCTCCAAATAATGCGCGCAGTTTTTCGCGACCGCGCCCATGGAGCCCACGGGCACGCAAAGGATCACCAGATCGGCGCCAGTGAGCGCGCGCGCCAGATCGCCGTCGGCCTCGTCGGCGACGCCAAGTTCGCGCACGCGCGCCAGCACGTGCGGGGCGGCGTCGAAGGCGGCGATTGTTCGCGCCGCGTTGGTCGCACGCGCCGCCCGCGCGATCGAGGAGCCGATATGGCCAAGGCCGACGAGGCAGAGCTTTTTGAACAGCGGCGCGTGGATCATGCGTTCCCCATGAAGTCGGCCAAGGCCGCGACGACGCGCTCGTTGGCCTCTTGCGAGCCGACCGTCAGCCGCAGGAATTCCGGCATGCCGTAGGCGGTGATGGCGCGCAGAATGAGGCCGCGCTCGGTCAGGAAGCGGTCGGCGTCGGCGGCGCGCCGCCCGTCCGCGTCGGGAAAGCGGATCGCCAAAAAATTGGCGGCGCTCGGCAGAACCTCCAGCCCCAGCGCCCCGATGTTTTGGGCGAGCCACGGCAGCCAGCGCGCGTTGTGAGCGACCGCCGCGGCGAGATGCGCGTCGTCGGCCAGCGCGGCGATTCCGGCGGCGGCGGCGACGCTCGACACGTTGAACGGCGAGCGGATGCGGTTGAGCGCGTCGATGATGGGGGCGGGGCCGCAGCCCCAGCCCAGCCGCAGCCCGGCGAGGCCGTATATCTTCGAGAAGGTGCGGGTCATCACGACATTGTCGCGCGTCGTCGCCAGATCGACGCCGGCGTCGTAGTCGTCCGCCGTCACATATTCGGCGTAGGCGGCGTCGATGACCAGGATGGCGCGCGGCGGCAGCCCGTCGGCGAGGCGCGTCACCTCGCGCGCCGGCAGATAGCTCCCCGTGGGATTGTTGGGATTGGCGAGAAAGACCATTCGGGTCTTGTCCGTCACGGCGGCGAGCAGCGCGTCGACGCTGGCGGTGTAATGCGTTTCGGGCGCGACGACCGGCTTCCCGCCGGCGGCCAACGTGACGATCTTGTATTCGAGAAAGCCGTGCTGGCTATAAATCGCTTCGTCGCCGGGGCCGATGAAGGCCAGCGCCAACAGCTCCAAAATCTGATCGGAGCCCGCCCCGGCGATGATGCGGGCGGGGTCGAGTCCGTGCCGCGCGCCGATGGCTTCGCGCGGCAGGCGGGACGAGCCCTCGGGATAATCGGCGGCGCGCTCCAGGCTCTTGCGCGCGGCCTCGATGGCGTGGGGCGAGGGGCCGAGCGGCGTCTCGTTGGCCGAGAGCTTGAACACGCGCTGGCCCGCCGCCGCGCCGGCGCTCTTGCCGGGAACATAGGGGTCGATGGCCATCACGCTCTCGCGCGGGACGGGTTTGGTCATGGGCGGATTTTCCTAAGGTCAACTCTTCGGCGCGAACACGCCGGCGCGGGCTTCGTTCATTTCAAAACGCGTGGCGTGGCCGCCGATGCTCTCGACCTTGGGCGCCTCGACGCCGCAATCGCGCAAATGCCGCTCCAACTCCTCGGCTCCGCCGCCGACCGGCGCGGCGATCAGCAGCGCGTGGCCTCCGGTGATGGGCGCGCTGGCGAGAATCTCGCCTTGCGCCGCCGCGATCGCCGCCGGCACGCCATGCGTCCAGCGCGGCAGCGACGCCGAATACAGCCCGATGTCCTGAACGAAAACATCGGCGGCGGGCTTGGCTATGACGAACACCGGCAGTCCGGCGGGGTGATCGGGCCGCTCGACGAACGGCAGCCGCGCGATGATCTTTGGCGCGTCGTCGCCGACGAGCCGCAGCCACCACGCGCCGTCGCCGGAGCCGCCGGCCGAGCGCAGCACGCCGAGATCGCCCTTCGAGGCGTTCACCGCGTCGATGACCGCCAGCGCGCCGTGATGCGGCGCGTAGGGCACGGTGAAGCCGAAATGAAACCGCGCGCTGTCGCGCATCTGCGCGTCGCCGCCGGAATCGTCGGCGTGCACGGCGTAGGGGGCCTGCACGAAGGTGAAGGTCGAAACGATAATGCGCCAGATGCCCTCGACCGCGTCGAGCGGCAGCAGGCCCTTGTGACGCTCGACCAGCGCGCGCATCATGCGCGCCTCGCGGTCGGGCCGGAACGCGCAGCCGCCGCCCTGGGCGCGCTTGACCTCGATCAGCCGGTCGATGATCTCGCCGCGCCGCATCAACAGGCGGTGCATGGCCAGATCGATCTCGTCGATCTCGCCGCGCAATTCGCTCAGCGCGTCGCTCGGACTTTTCGAAATGGCGTGATCTTGCATCGCGGGCTCGTGTTTTTCCCGCCTGTCTTAGGGCAGCGCGGCGGCGCATGCAACGCGGGAGCGAGCCGCCCTATTCGAACTTCGCCTGAAAGGCGACGATCACCCGGGCCATCGGCGCGCGCGGCAGATAGCAAAAGATATTGGTGGCGAGCTTGGCCTCCGCGCAATGCGGATGCTCGGTGGTCCAATCATAACCGAGATCGTCCATGCAGGCCTTGATGTGGTCGGAGATCACCGCGCCGGGCTTGCCCCGCTCGAGCGGAAACGCCTCCTCGGTCTTGTATTCGCAATCGGTCACGTCGAGCCGCAACCCGCTCAGATAGCGCCCGGCGCCGTTGCTGGTGAGAAACATCGCCTCGGTGGCGAGGATGAAGGCGAGTCCGGCCGCGAGGGCGAGCTTGGCGCGCAGCGGGGTCTTGAAATAATTGAGATCGAAAAAGGATAGCAGCCCAAGCGCCACCAGCGCGCCGCCGATCAGCAGCGTGATCGGCGCGAAGAATGACGCCAAGCCGTTGTCCATGGCCGTCCCACCGTCACCAACGCCGCACCGATTTGCAGATTAAGATGCAATGTCGAAAGGCGCAAGGCGGCGCGCGAAGGGCATGTCCTTCTCCCGCTGGCGGGAGAAGGATCGAGCTTGGGGATTTACGCCGGGCGTCGCGACGCGCCGCCGCGCGGGCGTTGGGCGCCGTGGCTGGAGCGCGGCGCGGCGGCTGGCGGGCGGCCCTGCGCGTGTTGCGCGGCGCGCGGCGCGTTGGCGCCTTGCGGGCGGCGGTGCTGCTGTTGCGGACGCGGCACGCGGATTTCGTGCGCGGCGTCGTCGTGGCGACCGCCCGGCGCGCGTCGGTCGGTGTTGTCGATGGTCTGGCGCGTCAGCTTTTCGATGGCCCGCAGCAAGGGCCGCTCGGCGTTGTCGCACAGCGAGATCGCCCGGCCCGTCGCGCCGGCCCGCGCGGTGCGGCCGATGCGATGCACATAGGCCTCCGGCACCTCCGGCAGCTCGAAGTTCACGACATGGCTGACCCCATCGACGTCGATGCCGCGCGCGGCGATGTCGGTGGCGACCAGCACGCGCGTGCGCCCATCGCGAAAATCCTTCAAGGCGCGAAGCCGCTGCGGCTGGCTCTTATTGCCGTGGATCGCCGCCGCGCCGATGCTGGCGTGCTCCAGATGCTGGGCGACGCGGTCGGCCCCGCGTTTGGTGCGGGTGAACACGATGGCGCGGGAGATGTCGGGGTTTTGCAGCAGCTCGACCAGCAGGTCGCGCTTGGCGCCGCCATCGACGAAATACACATGCTGCTCGACGCGCTCGGCGGTGGTCGCCGCCGGCGCGACGCTGACCTGAACCGGGTCCTTCAGCATGTCGTTGGCGAGGCCGGCGATCTCCTTCGGCATCGTCGCCGAGAAGAACAGGTTCTGCCGAACCTTGGGCAGGCGCGCGACGATCTGGCGGATCGGCACGACGAAGCCCAGATCGAGCATGTGATCGGCCTCGTCGAGCACGATCACCTCGGTCGTCGCCAGCTTGATGTGGCCGGAGGAGATATGGTCGAGCAAACGCCCCGGCGTCGCCACCAATACATCAAGCCCACGCGAAAGCATGTCGATCTGCGGACGGTGCGAGACGCCGCCGACGATGACGCCGACCGCCGGACGAAAGAACTGGCCATAGGCGCGAAAGCTGTCGGCGATCTGCGCCGCGAGTTCGCGCGTCGGCGCCAGGATCAGCGCGCGCGCGGTGTGCGGCGCCGGGCGGCGGCGGTCGTTGAGGATGCGTTGCAGGATCGGCAGCGCGAAGGCGGCGGTCTTGCCGGTGCCGGTCTGGGCGATGCCGAGCAGATCGCGGCCCTGCAACAGCGAGGGGATCGCCTGGGCCTGGATCGGGGTGGGGGTCTCGTAGCCTTCGGCGGTCAGGGCGCGCAAAAGAATCTCGGCGAGGCCGAGATCGTTGAATTTAGTCACGTGCTGTCTTTCAAAATGCAATTCAAACCCCGGGCGCGGCGTGGCGCCGGCCGTTGGGGTCGATCAGGTAAGATGGAGACGGACCCCGCGTAACGGGCCGTCGGATAGGAAGGAATAAAGGGACGCTCGACAGTTCGTCGGCCGGGGAGGGCCTGTTTACGCGACTGGAGCGTCTCGCGCCGCGACGCGGCTGGAGATTTCATACAGGAGCGTGGCGGCGCCGTCAAATCAACCGCGCGCCGACAGCGACGACGGCCTTGAACAACCGGGCGCGCGCGACAGATCAACCCCGCGGGCCGCCGCGCGGCGCGGACGTGGGGCGCCCCGCTGGAACAAGGGGAGTGGCCACGATGAAAATCGGTGTTGCGTTGCTCACCGCGCTGGCGCTGGCGCCGGCGCCCGCCGGGCTCGCCCGGACCGAGCCTTTCCAGTTTCCCGAGCTGCGGGCGCGCGGCCTGAGCTGCGGCGATTTTCACCACAATCGGCTAGGCTCGTGGACGCCGACGCGGCGGGTGACGGTGCTTGGTCCGAGCGGGCGCTTCACTGTCCAGCCGCATGAGGAGTTTAGCCTGGACAGCACCTTCATGAGCGTGAACATCGCGGCGATTCTGGATGAGCGGTGCCTGTGAGGCGCGGCCAAGCTGGCGCCGCGGCGACAATGCGCGCATAATGCGAACATGACGGAACGCGAGCGCTGGATATCCAGTATTAAATGCGACGATTGCGGGAATTCGGGCGCGATCGTCTTTTCCGAGGAAGACCATCCCTTCGAGGACGGCTCGCGCGGGATCAGGGTCGAGGCCTGTCCACCGGGCTTCGAGGTCATTCGCATGGTGGATCGCGGCGGCGCGCGCGTCGTCTGCGCGAAATGCAGAAGCGTGGTTCACGATACGCTGGCGCGGGACGACATGGTTTCCGACGGCGTGGCGCGGGACGCGAAGCGCGGGCGCGACTAACGCCGCCGAGCGCGGGCGCGACGCGGGCCAAATGGATCACCGCCGCGGTCGCGAGTCCGCGAACAGGGCGGGAGATTCGACGCGGCGGCGCGCGTTGTCGTGGCGGCGCGCGGCCGCGGCGCGGCTTCGGTCGCCGAACGGCGCTGCGTTGAGCGCGTCGCGCGGGCGGGCGGCTGCCGCTTCCATCTCGCCAAGGCGCGCATTGACCGCGGCGACCGCGCCGCTGAGTTCCTCGACCACGCGTTCGAGCCCGCTGCTCCGTTTTTCGTATTCGGCCAGCAGAACTCACGATGTACATATCGAATAATTCGCGCCCGCTTTTGTTCATGACCTACCTCCTATACTTTATTTCGGGCCCGACATTTAATGCAAACACAACGTTATCCCAAGCCGCGGTCGCGTCAATGCGCGATCTCATTCGTGTTTAAGCAATACTTAGCAGGTTCGCGCAAACAAGCAGCGCGACGACGATCCACGGCGGCGTCCTCCACGCCGTGAGCAGCAGAAACCCCGCGAGGCTCAAGGCGAAATCCCAGGGACTCGAAATCGCGTTGATCCACAAGGGATTGTAAAGCGCGGCGCCGAGCACGCCGACGACGGCGGCGTTGGCGCCGCGCACGGCCGCCTGGGCGGCGGGGCGGGCGCGCAGCTCGTCCCAGAACGGCAGCAAGCCGTAAACCAGCAGCAGGCCCGGCAGGAATATCGCCACGAGCCCGACAGCCGCGCCGGTCGCCGGATTTCGCGCCGCCGCCGCGACCGCGCCGAGATAGGCGGCGAAGGTGAACAGCGGACCCGGCACGGCCTGCGCCACGCCGTAGCCGGCGAGGAACGCCTCGCTGGTCACCCGGCCGGGCGCGACGAACTCGGCCCGCAGCAGGGGCAGCACGACATGGCCGCCGCCAAACACCAGCGCCCCCGAACGATAAAAGGAGTCGAACAGCGACGGACCCCAGCCGCCGCCGGCGGCCAGCGGCGCGGCGACTAAAAGCGCGGCGAACAACGCGAGCGCCGCCGCGCCCTGGCGCCGCGATACCGGAAAGCGTAGCCGCCCGCGCTCCGGCGCGACGGGTCCGCCGCAAAACGCGAGCCCCAGCGCGCCGCCGAGTCCGATCGCGGCGATTTGCCCGGGCGAGCCGGGAAAGGCGAGCACGATGGCGACCGCCGCCAACCCGATTCCGGCGCGCGGGACATCGGGCGTCAGGCGGCGCGCCATGCCCCAGACGGCTTGCGCGACCACCGCCACGGCGACGAGCTTCAACCCATGCAAGGCGGCCCGCGCGGCGGGGCCGTCCAAACCCGCGGCGGCGCGCGCGACGGCGAACATCACCAGCGCCGACGGCAGCGTGAAGCCCAGCCACGCCGCGAGCCCGCCCAACAGCCCGCGCCCACGCAGCACGCCAAGCGCGAAGCCGACCTGGCTCGACGCCGGCCCCGGCAGGAACTGGCACAGCGCGACGAGATCGCCGAGGCCGGCGTCGTCGATCCAACCGCGCCGCGCCGAAAGCTCGTCGCGAAAATACGCCAGATGGGCGATTGGCCCGCCAAACGAGGTGACGCCGAGCTTGAGAAAGACGCGAAACACCTCCCCCGCCGAGCCGCGCCCGGGAGAGTCTGGCGAGCGGTCCGGCGCGCCGCTCATGGCGCTTCGCCGCCGCGTGCGCTGGCGCACAGCCGCGCGTCGAGAGAGGTCATAGTCTGGATTCCCGATGAGAGGCGCGAAGGCGCGCCTGGCGCCGGAGTGAAAGGCTTGGAAGCGAAATGCTTGGATATGTCGAGGCGACGATGAAGACCGCTGCTGTCGAACGGACTTCTGGCGCGGCCGAAGCGATTTGGCTGCTTGAACTGATTTGCGTGCTGTTGGCGCTCCTGCTGTTCGCGATATCGCTGCGCGTGGAGATTCAATATGTCTATTTCCCGGGTTGGTCGATCGAACAACCGACCGCGCTGATGGACGCCGAGAAATCGCTGGCGAACATCTTCATATGGATCGGCCGGGCGCTGTCGATCTGGTTCGTGGCGCTGGCGGCCATGGCCAGCCGCTTTTCCATCAACAAGGCGCTGGTCGGCTCCGTGATATTTTATGTGCTGATCGTCGTCGCCTTCGTCGCGGTCGATCGCCAACTCGTCGCGCATCTCGCCGCCGCGGTCGGTTGAATCACGCCCCGCGCAGCCGCTCCAGCACCGCCTTGGTCGCCAGCCCGTCGGCCGGTTGCATGCCGACGCTGAGTTGAAAGGCGTGCACCGCGTTGCGGGCGACGCGGCCGAGCTTGCCGTCGATGGTCCCGCGGTAAAAGCCGAGCCGGGTCAGCGCCTGTTGCAACTCCTTGCATTGCGAGGTGGTCAGCGGCGTCACCCGCGGCCATGGCGTGGCCGGCGTCGTCGCGCCGCCGATGCGGTCGGCGAGGATCGCCACCGCCAGCGCATAGGCGTCGGAGGTGTTGTATTGGCGGATCACCTCGAAATTGTCGGTGATCAGAAACGCCGGCCCGCTCGCCCCCGCCGGCATGTAGAGGCTCGCCGCGCCTTGCGCCGGCAGCGCCTCGCCATTCGCGGCGACGAAGCCAAGCGCCCGAAATTGCGAGAAATCCATGTCGAAGGCGGCGAAGTCGTAGCCTTGCGGCAAGCGGACCTCGACGCCCCACGGCAGCGCCGGATTCCACCCGGATTTTTGCAAAAAGCTGGCGATCGAGGCCAGCGCGTCCGGCTGCGAGGTCCAGATGTCCGGCGCGCCGTCGCCGGCGAAGCTCGCCGCGTATTTGAGATAGGCGGAGGGCATGAACTGCGGCATTCCCATCGCGCCGGCCCAGGAGCCGCGCAGCCGATGACGCGGCACGCCCTGTTGCAGCAACACCAGCCCGGCGACATATTCCTCCGAGAGCTTTTGCGTCATGTGGCCGTTCCAGGCCAGCGTCGCCAGCACGCGCAACACGTCGGCGCCGCCGCTCGCCACCCCGAAATTGCTCTCGATCCCCAAAATCGCGACGAGGATTTCGCCGGGGACGCCGTTGCGCTGTTCGAGTTGTCGCAACATATGCGTCAGTTCGCCGGCGATGGCGCGGCCGCGCGCGACGCGACCCGTTGTCGCGGCCCCCGCGACATAGGCCGGAATCGACACCGTGAATTCGGATTGCGCGGCGGGCTTTCGCAACACGGCGGGCTCCGGAACCAGGTCGCGCGCGGCGTCGTCGAACACCTCGCGCGAGACGCCGGCGGCTTGCGCGGCGGGCCACAGGCTTTGCACAAAGGATTGAAAATCCTCGGATTGCGCCGAATCCCGCCCTTGCGCGAAGGCGAGCGGCGCGCCGCAGGCGAGCCCCAGCGCCCCGAGCAGCAGGGCGCGACGGTCGGGGCGTTGGGCGTTGCGCGAAAATTGCATGACGGTCTCCAGGGGCGAGTGGCGTCGATTCGGGGCTTTCCTGGAAAGATTACACTTTCGGGCAATATGTTTGACAGGCGCCGGAGCCTGCCTTCTACTGCCCGGTGATATTTTCGACAATCAGGGGGCGCGGGTCGGCCGCGCAATGTAGCAAATGACGCAATTGCCCTCGATCGGCGCCCGCGGCGCGCAAACTCCGCCGCGAGCGGCGCGAGGCGAGGCGCTTCCCGCCCCGAGCGAAGCCGTTCTCAAGGCCCGACTCCGCAAGGCTGGATTGCGCCCCACCGTGCAGCGGCTGTCGTTGTGCGGGCTGCTATTTGGCAATGGCGACCGCCATGTCAGCGCCGAGGCGCTGCACGCCGAGGCGCGCGAGGCCGGGCTGCGCATGGCGCTGTCGACGGTCTACAACGCGCTGAACCAGTTCGCCAGCGCCGGCCTGCTGCGCGAAATCGCCGTGCAGGGGCCGCGCACCTATTTTCACACGCGCACCGCGCCGCATCACCATTTCATGGACGAGACCTCCGGCCGCATGTTCGACGCGGTCGACGGCTCGGTCGAGTTCGCCCGCCTGCCGGCCCCGCCCGAGGGCATGGAGATCGTCGGCTGCGACGTGATTATTAGGTTGCGCAAGAAGAAGCGGTGAGGGGTTCTCACCCAATCGTCCTTATCGCGCCGCCTGTCACGTTCAAGTAGACCGTCGCTGGTCCTAATTCCCTGGCTTTCCGCCTTGGCACTTTGGGCATTTGCGTTCGTGAAAATCGCTACCGTTTACGCCATACACATGCCCGCAACCTTCTTTCGTGCATTGGACCGCCCATATTTTCTGATTATGGTCCGTGCCGCCGAATGAGGTCTTGGCAAGCAATTTCTGCCCATTTGGATTGACGTCTCCGATTTCGCTAGCCATGTGCAATCTCCCGGCTTCTCACGCAGCATAGCAGGGAGGCTGTCTGAGCGCGAGCCCGAGTCAAGGGACTCAATTTCAAACTGAGACGCCCCTTCACCCCAATAGCTTCTTGATCTCCGCGCGCAGCCCCTCGGCGATGTCCGGGCGCTCCAGGCCGAAGGCGATGTTGGCCGCCAAAAACCCCAGCTTCGAGCCGGTGTCGTAGGTCTTGCCGTCGAAGCGCACGCCGTGGAACGCCTGCGACTCCGCGAGCTTGATCATCGCGTCGGTGAGCTGGATTTCGCCGCCCGCGCCCTTTTCGCCCTTTTCCAGCAGCTCGAAGATTTGCGGTTCCAGAATGTAGCGGCCGGTGATGATCCAGTTGCTCGGCGAGGTTCCCCGCGGCGGCTTTTCGACCATGCCCTTGATCTCGAAGCTGTGGCCGTAATCGGCGCCGATCCCGACGACGCCATATTGGTGCGTCTCGCTCGGCGGGACTTCCTCGACCGCGATGACGTTGCCGCCGTGCTTGTTATACACCTGGATCGCCTGGGCCAGACAGCGGCTCTTGCGCGGCCCGTTGGCCAGCGTGATCATGTCGGGCAGCAGCACGGCGAAGGGCTCGTCGCCGATAATGTCGCGCGCGCACCACACCGCGTGGCCGAGCCCGAGCGGCGCCTGCTGGCGGGTGAAGCTGGTCGCCCCGGCCGGAAGCAGGTCGGCCATCAACGCGTCGTATTCCTTGGTCTTGTCGCGGCGGCGCAGCGTGTCCTCCAGCTCGTAGGACATGTCGAAGTGATCCTCGATCACCGCCTTGCCGCGCCCGGTCACGAACACGAAATGCTCGATGCCGGCCTCGCGCGCCTCGTCGACCACGTGCTGCACCACCGGCCGGTCGACGACCGTGAGCATCTCCTTCGGCACGGCCTTGGTGGCGGGGAGGAAACGCGTGCCCAGACCGGCGACGGGTAGAACAGCCTTGCGAATGCGCTTAGTCATTTCGTGTCCGTTGATTGGCGAGGGAAAAGCCAGAAAACCCCGCGCCAAGCTTTATTTGACGCGAGAGTTGACGCAAAGTTAGGGTCCGCCCGTTAATTTCGGATGACGTGGTTTCGCGAGCAGGTGTTGACGATGACGGTATTGGTGACGGGCGGAGCGGGTTATATCGGCTCTCACATGGTTTTGGAACTGCTCGACGCCGGGGAGCGGCCCGTTGTCCTCGACGATCTTTCGACCGGCTTTCGCTGGGCGGTGCCGGAGGGCGTGCCGCTGGTGGTCGGCGATTTTGGCGACGAGGACCTCGTGACCGAAACCATCGGCCGCTACGAGATCGACGAAATCATTCATTTCGCGGCGAAAATCGTCGTGCCGGAACTCGGTCGCGGATCCGCTCGGCTATTACCTCAACAACACTTCCAAGGCGCGGACGCTGCTGGAGACGGCGACCGGCTGCGACATAAAGCGCTTCATCTTTTCGTCCACGGCGGCGGTCTATGGCGACCCTTCCCACAACCCGGTCACCGAGGACGAGCCCTTGAAGCCGGTCTCGCCCTACGGCCGCTCCAAGCTGATGGTCGAATGGATGCTGGAGGATGTCTCCAAGGTCTTTGATTTCAAATATGTGGCGCTGCGCTACTTCAATGTCGCCGGCGGCGATCCCCAGGGCCGCTCCGGCCAATCCGGCGCCCGGGCGACGCATCTCATCAAGGTGGCGGCGCAGGCGGCCATCGGCCTGATTCCGAGGATGCAGGTTTACGGCACGGATTACCCGACGCCGGATGGAACCTGCGTGCGCGATTACGTGCAGGTCACCGATCTCGTCCGCGCGCACATGGACGCGCTGCGCCATTTGCGCGGCGGCGGCGATAGCCTGGCCTGCAACTGCGGCTACGCGCGCGGTTTTTCGGTGCTGGAGGTGATTGAGATGGTCAAGCGCGTCTCCGGCGTCGATTTCCCGGTCGAGATTTCCGGCCGCCGCGCCGGCGACGCGGCGGCGATCGTCGCCGCCAACGACCGCATCCGCGCAGTGCTGGGCTGGGAGCCGCGCCACGACGACCTCGAGGCGATGGTCCGCCAGGCGCTCGACTGGGAGCGCGGGCTTGGCGCGCGCAAGCTCGCGTGAGGCCGCGGCGTCGCGTCGCGCCTGTATAATGGCAAGGAGCTGGTCGTCGGCGTCAACGACATCTCGCTGGAGGCCGTCGGCATCGAGACCAGCGTCGGGACCATCGTCGGCAGCAAATGCACGATCGGCGCGCCGCCGGCGACGGTGAGCCGCGCCTTCAACGGCGTCGTCGTCGCCAAGTTCGAAACGCCGTTCACGCCCGGCGAACGCGACGAATTCGCGCGGCTGTGAGCGCGCGGGCGATCCGGCCACGCTTGATCGAAAAATGGCGATCGCCCATAGTGGGCCGGGCCGGCGCGCCGGACGGCGGGCGCGCGTGGGCGCCGCGTTCCTCGCGATCTCGATTCGCGAAAACATCCAGGGGAGGCGCGGTGAGTCCTCGACAAAACAAGGAGCTGACGCGGCGCAATTTCGCGGCGCGCGCGACCACGCTCGATAATTTTCCGACCCGCCTGACGATAGAAACGACCGCGATTTGCAATCTGCGCTGCGTCATGTGCCCGCATTCGTTTGGCGGGGTGGATCGACCCAATCACATGCCGCTGGAGCTTTTCGAGAAAATGGTCGCGCCGATGGCCAAGGCCGAGCGCTGCCAATTGCATGGGATCGGCGAGCCGCTGGCCAGCCCGGCGCTGTGGCGCGCCGTGGAGAACAATTACTTCGACGCCGACGCGGCCCTGACCATCAACACCAATCTGACGCTGCTGAACGATCGCCGCCTGGGAAAGCTGCTGGAGACGCGGGCGAAATTCACGCTCAACGTGTCGCTGGACGCGGCGACCGCGCGAACCTACCAGCGCATCCGCGGCGGCGAACTGGACGAGGTGCTGTCGAACGTCCGCCGGCTGCTGGCGCGGCGGCGCGACGCGAACCATCCGGCGATCTGGATCAACATGACGCTGATGCGCGAGAACATCGGCGAGGCCGTGGCCTTTGTCGAACTCGGCAAGCAACTCGGCGTCGACGCGGTCTGCTACTGGCACCTCAACCGGCTGGCCGACGCGGAAATGGCCCGCTACAACCAGTCGCGCGGCGATTGGCGCTTCGATTACGCCGCGCAGGGCCTGTGGAACGACCCCGAATTGTCCGACCGGACATTGCGCGCGGCGCTGGAGCGCGCCCGCGAACTGGACGTGACCGTCTGGTTCGACGAGAGCAAGAACACGTTCCTCGCGAACGACGACGCGCCCGCGCCCGCGCCGCGCGAGACCGTGAAGGACTGTCCGCTGCCCTGGGATTCGTTCATCCTGACCTCGGACGGCGTCGGGCGGCCCTGCTGCTATTCGCGGCCGGTCGGCAATATCAAGGACGGCGATTTCCAAAGCCTGTGGAACGGCTCGGTCATGCAAGAACTGCGCGCCGAAACCGCCGAGAATCGCGTTCACGCGGTTTGTCGCGGCGCCGCTTGCAAATATGTCGCGAACACGCCGGAGCCGCCGGCGGACCCGTGGACCGGCGAGGAGATCGCGTTGACCGCCGCCGGCGAGGATCGCCGCGTTCGCGTGTCGAACGCCCACGCGGCCGAGGACTGGGGGCGCTGGACCGACGGCGAACAAGCGGAAATCGCCGTGAACATCGCGCCGACGCCGCGCCCGCCAAAACGCCTGCTGCTCAACATCACCGCGCTGGCGCCACGCGGGCCGCAGCGCCTCGCCATCGCCATCGACGGCGTGGAGCGCCACGCGGTCGAACTCGCCCAAAGCGGCGACGCGGTCATCGCCTGCGCGCTGCCCCCGGGCCTCGCCGGCCCGGTCAAAATCGGGCTGTCGACCTCCTACGCCAGCTCGCCGCGCGACTGGGGCGCCGACGACGCGCGCCGGCTCGGCGTCGGCCTGCGCGGGCTGGCGCTGGATTTTTCCGCCGACCCGTGACGCGCCGGCTCACCCCGTGTTGCGCAGTCCCGCCGCGACGCCGTTGATCGACATGAGAATGCCCTGGCGGATGTCGTCGTCGGTGCGCCCGGAGCGCCAGCGGCGGATTAGCTCGATCTGCAAATAGCTGAGCGGCGTGATGTAGGGCACGCGCAGCTTCAGCGAGCGGGCCAGCGCGGGGTTGTCGATCAGCCGCTCGCTGGCCCCGGTGATCTCCTCCAGCGCCGTCACGGCGCGCTGGTGCTCGGCCTCGATGGTCGCGAAAATCTCCTTGGCGCGCGCCTGGTCGGGCGCGAGTTCGGCGTAATGCCGGGCGATGGACAGATCGGTCTTCGACAGGATCATGTCGACGTTGGACAGCATCACGCGAAAGAACGGCCACTCGCGATTCATGCGGCGCAGCAGCGCCAGCCGCGGCTCGCGGTCCTCCGCGACGAAGCCGGCGATCGCCGAGCCCAGGCCATACCAGCCGGGCAGCGCGACGCGCGCCTGTCCCCACGAGAAGCTCCAGGGGATGGCGCGAAGATCCTCGATCCGCCGCGACGGTTTTCGCGAGGCCGGGCGCGAGCCGATGTTGAGCGAGGCGATTTCGGCGATCGGCGTCGAGCCGAAATAATAATCGACGAAGCCCGGCGTCTCGTAGACGAGCTTGCGATAGACGGCCATCGCCGCGGTCGACAGCTTGGCCGCCGCGTCGAGAAATTCATCGGGCGGCGCTTGCCGGTCGGACAGCAGCGTCGCCTCCAGCGTCGCGGCGACGATCAGTTCGAGCTGATTGCGGCCGATGCGCGGATTGGCGTATTTCGCCGCGATGACCTCGCCCTGTTCGGTGAGGCGTATCTGGCCGTTCACGGTGCCCGGCGGCTGCGCCAGAATGGCGTCGTAGGTGGGGCCGCCGCCGCGTCCGACCGTGCCGCCGCGCCCGTGGAACAGCCGCATCGCGATGTTGGGCTGTCCCGCGAAGAACTCGGCCAGCGCCGTCGAGGCGCGGTAGAGCTCCCAGATGCTGGTGAAGATGCCGCCGTCCTTGTTGCTGTCGGAATAGCCGAGCATGATGTCTTGTTGCCCGCCGGAATTGGCGATGAGCCTGGTGATGCCCGGCAGCGCGTAAAAATCCCGCATGATCGGCGCGGCGTTGCGCAAATCCTCGATGGTCTCGAACAGCGGCACGATGATGAGGTCCGCCGCGGCGAGGCCGGCGTCGCGCGGGTCGAGCGTCCCATGCGTCATGCCGCTTTCCTTTTGCAGCAGCAGCACCTCCAGAAGATCGCTGACCGTCTCGGTGTGGCTGACGATGTAATGGCGGATCGACTCCTCGCCATAGGTCTCGCGCATCGCCTTGGCCTTGGCGAAGATCGCCAGCTCGTCCTCGACCGCCTGCGAATATTTCACGCCGAGCAGCCGGATCGGGCGCGGCTCGGACAGCAGCTTGAGCAGCAGATCGCGCTTCTCCAGCTCGGGCAGCGCCGCGTAATCGTCGGCGACGCGCGCCTGCGCCAGCATTTCGGTGATGGTCTCCTCGTGGCGGTCGGAGCTTTGGCGCAAATCGACGGTGGCGAGGTGGAAGCCGAACACCTCGACGGCGCGAATGAGCGGCTCCAGGCGCTGCGAGGCGATCACCTCGCTGTGGTGCAGGCGCAGCGACTCGTCGATGGTGACGAGATCGGCGAGCAGCGCCCAACTGTTGGCGTAGGCGGCGCCCGGCGCCACGGCGTGGCGCATCGCCTGTCCGCCGGTCAAATGCTCCAGCGTGCCGGCCAGCCGCGAATAGACGCCGATCAGCGCGCGGCGGTAGGGTTCGTCGTCGCGGTGCGGATTCTCGTCGCCGGAGCGCGCCGCCAGCTCTTCCAACGCGCGCGTCGCGCCGGCGTATTTGCGTGAGATCGACAGCTCCGCGCCGAGCTGATGAACCTCGGTCAGATAAAAGCGCAGCGCGACGTCCGCCTGCATCCGCAGCGCGGTTTCCAGCGAGGCCGCCGTGACATTGGGGTTGCCGTCGCGGTCGCCGCCGACCCAGGTGCCCATGCGCAGGAACGGCGGCACGCGCAGCCCCTCGATGCGCCGCTCGATGTCGGCGTAAAGATTGGGAATCTCGCGCAGGAAGGTGGAGCGGTAGTAGCTCAGGGTGTTTTCGATTTCGTCGCGCACCGTGAGGCGCGACTGGCGCAGCAATTCGGTCTGCCACATCTGCGAGACGCGGGCGCGCAGCTGCAATTCGTTTTGCGCGAGATCGGCCTTGGCGCGCAAATGCTCGCGCGCCTCGAGCAGCGCGAAGGTCGAGTGCTCGACGTCGAGCAGGCTCTTGCGGCGCACCTCGGTCGGATGCGCGGTGAGCACCGGCGAGACCCAGCCGCGCGCCAGCGCCTGGGCGATGCGCCCGGCGCCGACCGAGGCCTTGCGCAGATGCGCGAACGCGCGCGACAGGCTCGGCTCGCTCATGCTGGTCTTGTCGCCGGCGGCCTCGGCGCGGGCCCGCCGCTGCAACGGGTGCAAATCCTCGGCGATGTTGCCAAGATGCAAAAAATAGCTGAAGGCGCGAATGACCGTCAGCGCCTCCTTGGCCGAGAGGTTGCGCAGCAGCTGGTCGAGCTTGCGGTCGGCCTCCATGTCGCCGTTGCGAGAGGCCGCGACGGAGAGGCGGCGAATCGTCTCGATGCGCTCATAGGCCTCGTCGCCCTCGTGCTCGCGCACCGTCGCGCCGAGCAGGCGGCCGAGCAGACGGATGTCGTCCTGCAGGCCGTCGTCGCTGTCGCGCGCCGCGGGGCTGGAAGGCTCTCGCTTGGCCGCGTCCTGCTTGGCCGCGTCTTGCTTGGCTGCGTCCCGCTTGGCGGCGTCTTGCGGGTTTGGGGCGGCGGCGTTGTCTTCGGCGTTCATGTCTGATGGCGATCCCTGACGAGGCCCACTGGCGGAAGCGTCTCTATAGCAGATTTCGCGCGGCGGTGGGGCGAGGGGGCGCGAACGCGTCGCGCGCCTTGCCAGCCCCGCTAGATTTGTCGAAAAGGAGGAGACCCGAATCTTGAGGCGCCCCGCCGATGTCCACGCAACCCGTCCCGTCCTCGCCAAGCATTTTCGACGCATGGGACACCTATCACAAGGTGGTCGCCGCCAATTTCATGTTCCATCGCGAGATCGCGGCGGCGCTGCAAGCGGCGTTGCTCGCGCGATTCGCCGGGCGTCCGTCGGCGTTCCTCGATCTCGGCTGCGGCGACGCCTTCGCGCTGGCGCCGGTGCTCAGGGCGGTTCCGCCGTCGCGCTACAAGGGCGTCGATCTGTCGCGAACCGCGCTGGCGCTCGCGGAGCGCGAGCTCGCCGATCTGCCCTGTCCGGTGGTGCTGGCGCATGGCGACATCATCGAGGCGCTGGGCGAGGACGCCTATTACGACGTGATTCATTCGAGCTTCGCGCTGCATCACCTGCCGACCGAGCAAAAGGCCGAGTTCTTTCGCCGCGCCGCCCGCCGGCTCGCGCCCGGCGGCCTGTTGCCGCTGATCGACACGTTTCGCGACGAGGGCGAGTCGCTCGCCGCCTATCTCGACCGCTATCGCGCCTGGCTGCGCCGCGAATGGAAGGGCATGAGCGCCGCGGAGCTCGACGCGGTGTGCGATCACATCGCCGGCAACGACATGCCCGAGCCCTATTCGACGCTGGTGGCGCTGGCCGCCGGGGCGGGGCTCGAGGTCGCGCCCGGCGGCGCGCAACATGGCGCGCATCGGCTCGTCTGTTTCGCGCGGGGGTAGGGGCGGCCCCCACCCTAACCCTCCCCCGCTAAAGCGGGAGAGGGGATACGCCTCTTTCGGCGCGAGCCGAAGCCTTCATCAAGCGCGACGCCTGTCCCCTCTCCCGCGAGGCGGGGGAGGGTTAGGGAGGGGGCGCCCGCGCGAATTCGCGGGGATTTCTCGCTGTCGCCAATTGCAAAGCGTCGCCAAACCCGTCACGCTCCGCGGCGTCCCACGCAAAGGAACGCCCAGCATGTCGCCTCGCCCGCCGCCGCTCCCCTTCGCGCCACGCATGAGCGCGCTCACGCTCAGCGTTTTCGGGCTCGTCGCCGGTCTCGTCTTCGTCGCGGCGCGCGGCTGGCACGCGCCGGCGATCCTGTTGATCCTGTCCTGCGGCGGGCTCGCCGCCATTGGCGCGCACGATCTCATTCAGCGCAAGCACGCGGTGCTCCGCAACTATCCGATTCTCGCGCATCTGCGCTTCCTGCTGGAAGAAATTCGCCCGGAGCTGCGGCAATATTTTTTCGAGGACGACAGGGACGGACGCCCGTTCAGCCGCGACAAGCGCGCGGTGATCTATCAGCGCGCCAAGATGAACATCGACAAGCGTCCGTTCGGCACGCAGGCCGATGTTTACGAGGAGGGCTACGAATGGATGCGCCATTCGATGATGGCGCGGCCGGTCTCGCGCGAGAATTTCCGCCTGCGCGTCGGGGCCGGGCAATGCGAAAAGCCCTATGATATCTCCGTGCTGAATATTTCGGCGATGAGCTTTGGGGCGCTCAGCCGCAACGCGGTCCGCGCGCTCAACGCCGGCGCCAAGCGGGGCGGCTTCGCCCACGACACCGGCGAGGGCGGCTTCAGCCCCTACCACGCGGAAAACGGCGGCGACATCATCTGGGAGATCGGCTCCGGCTATTTCGGCTGCCGCTCGGCCGCTGGCGGTTTTGACGAAACGCTGTTCGCCAAGGTCGCCGCGAGCGACCAGATCAAGATGATCGAGGTCAAGATGAGCCAGGGCGCCAAGCCCGGCCATGGCGGCGTGTTGCCGGGCGCCAAGGTCAACGCCGAGATCGCCGCCATCCGCGGCGTGCCGATGGGCGTCGATTGCATCTCGCCCGCCGCTCACTCGGCTTTTTCGACGCCGGTCGAACTGCTCCGATTTTTGGCGCGATTGCGCGCGCTGTCCGGCGGCAAGCCCTGCGGCTTCAAGCTGTGCGTCGGCCAGCCCTCCGAGTTCCTGGCGATCTGCAAGGCGATGGTGGAGACGGGGCTTCACCCCGATTTCATCGTCGTCGACGGCAAGGAGGGCGGCACCGGCTCGGCGCCGCTGGAGTTCATGGATCATCTGGGGATGCCGATGCGCGACGGGCTCTCCTTCGTGCATCACGCGCTGATCGGCGCGGGCTTGCGCGACAAAATCCGCATCGGCGTCTCCGGCAAGATCGTCACCGCCTTCGACATCGCGCGCGCCATGGCGCTGGGCGCGGACTGGTGCAACAGCGCCCGCGCCTTCATGTTCGCGCTGGGTTGCCTGCAATCCCTGTCGTGCCATACCGACCGCTGCCCGACCGGCGTTTCGTCGCAGGACCCGGCGCGGGCCCGCTCGCTCGACGTGCCCGACAAGACCGACCGCGTTTACAGCTTCCACCGCGCGACGCTGATGGCGCTGGCCGAACTCACCGCCGCCGTCGGGCTGGAGCACCCGAACGAGTTTCGCCCCGAGCATTTCTGCCGGCGGGTCTCCGCCCACGAGGTCGCGACCTTCGCCGAACTCTATCCCGCGCCCGCGCCCGGATCGTTCCTTTCCGGCGACATCGACCCGCGTTTTTCGAGCGCCTGGGCGAGCGCGCGGGCGGACAGTTTTAGGGCGGCGTGACCCCCCGCCAAACGCTGGCCCGCCAGCGGTGCAAAATTCCAGGCTCCGCGCTTGTGGTCCGCAAGCCGCGGTTGTCATTGGCGAAGCCTTCGCATGAAATTTGCTTGCCTGAACGCGTCGAGGGGCCGTTTCGGCCTGGTCCTTGGCATGCGTAACCGGGCGAAAAATGACCGAGGACGGTGAAAAGCCAGCGGAAGCGCGACCACCCGCCGGCGCCGAGCGGCGGGATGCAAGTCGGCCGCGGCGAGCCTCCGGCAAGGAACGCTCCCGAGCGCCGCGTCACCGGCCGATCCGCCGCGCCCCACCGCCCAATCTCGCTGGCTTTTTCGACTCGCCTCAGCGCAACCTGTTCGGCGGCGTCGCTTTCATTCTGTTCGTGACGGTCGTGGCGACGCTCGCGTATATGTCGCAAGGCTGGAGCCCGCGCGACGCGTTCTATATGGTCATCGTCACGCTTTACACGGTCGGTTACGAAGAAGTTCACCCGATCAATTCCACGTTTCTTTATTTCGTGACAATCACATTGATCATTTTTGGCTGCACGGGAATGATCTTCCTTACCGGCGTGGTCGTCCAATTCTTCACACTCAATCAGATCAACAAAGTCGCGGGACAAAAGAAGATGGATCAACAGATCGAGCAGGTCGAGGGCCATGTGATCGTCTGCGGTTTTGGGCGAGTTGGCATGGTGCTGTGTCACGCGCTGCGCCGCAGCAGCGCCAGTTTCGTGGTCATCGACGAGAGCGAGGCGCGGATCGCCGAAGCCCGCGCGGCGGGCTATCTCTGCCTTTGCGGCGATTCGTCGAGCGAGGACATGCTGATCGCCGCCGGCGTCAAGCGCGCTCACGCGCTCGCCAGCTGTCTCGCCAATGACGCGCTGAATATCCTGGTGACCCTCGGCGCGCGGGCGCTGAATCCGGATATTTTGATCGTCGCGCGCGGCGATAAGCCGAGCACGGAAAAAAAATTGCTGTTGGCCGGCGCCGATCGCGTCGTGTTGCCGGAGTTTATCGGCGGAGAGCGGATAGCGGAGCTTTTCCTGCATCAGGAATCCGCGCGGATGATGGACAATCTGGAAAAATCCCACGGCTTTCAACAAGCCTTGCGCAACTTTGGCATGGAGCTGCAGGCCCACGCCGTCGCGTCGCGCAGCGCGGCGTCGCGGATGACCGTTGGCGCCTTGGAGCGAGAAGCGAAGGGCGCGTTTTTCATCATCCAGATAAACCGCGCCGACGGCGATGTGCATCTTAACCCGGCGGAGAACGAGAGCTTGCGCGAAGGCGACACGGCGCTCACGCTCGGCAGGCCGGATCGCGCCGTCGCGGTCGCGAATTTGTTCGAAGTCTCGCCAGCACGGCGGCGCGCGTAATCGCTGACTCCCGGTAGCCCCGCTAAGGCGAAGGCTGGCGCGCCATGGCCCGTCATGGGTGAAGGCGGGGCTGGGTCGGGGGCGGCTTTTCAACCTTGCATCGCGGCGCGTAAGCTCCGATATAGCCTGCGTTGCAACCTTGTCGAAGGACCGCTCATGCCGATTTACGCCTATGCCTGCGCCGACTGCGGCCATGGTTTCGAGACCCTGGTTCGCTCCGACGAGACGCCGAGCTGCCCGAGTTGCGGCGGCGCGCGCCTCGAGCGCCAGCTGTCGCTGATCGCCAAGCCCGCCACCGGGACCACGACGGCGCCGAGCGAGGGGCCGGCCTGCGCGGCGATGTCGGGGGGAACGCCCTGCGGCGCCTGTCCGGCGATGGGCGGCATGGATTTTGGCTGACCCCTACAGAAGCGTCGGCGAGCTGCTCGGCGCGTTTCGCACCGTCGTCGCGGCGAACGGACTCGAATTCGAGGTCTATCAGGCGGGCGAGGGCGACCGGCTGGCCCTGCTGCTGCACGGCTTTCCGCAAAGCGCCGCGCAATGGCGCAAGCAGATGAACACGCTGCTCGCCAAGGGCTTTCGCGTCTGGGCGGTCAATCAGCGCGGCTATTGCGGCACGACCCGGCCGCGCGGGCGCGAGGCCTATCGGCTCGACGCGCTGCTCGCCGACATCGCCGGGCTGATCGACGCCTCCAAGGCGAAAAGCGTCGTGCTGATCGGCCACGACTGGGGCGGGCTGCTGGCTTTCGCCTTCGCGGCGCGGGCGATTCGCCCGCTGGAGCGGCTGATCGCGATCAACGCGCCGCACCCGTTGTGCCTCGCCCGCGCGCTGCGCGATTCGCCGGCGCAGCAACGGCGCTCGTGGTATATAAAACTGTTTCGCGCCCCGTGGCTGCCGGAGTTTCTGCTGTCGCTGGGCGACGGCTTTCTGCTCGGCTGGCTGTTGCGCGAGACGTCGCGGCGCGGCGCCATGGACGACGAGATTCTCGCCCATTATCGCGCCGAGGCCTGCGAGCCCGGCGCGCTGACCGCGATGTTGAACTGGTATCGCGTCCTCCCCGAGGACATTTTCACCGCGAAGGATCTGGCGACGCCGTTCGACACGCCGACGCTGATGATCTGGGGCGAGCGCGACGTCGCGCTGGATGTGTCCTGCCTGGAGGGAACCGGCCGCTACGCCAGAAACCTGCGGATCGAGCGCCTGCCGCGCCCCACGCACTGGAGCCCCGAGGATGGCGCGGTCGAGGTCAACACGCTGCTGCTCGAATGGCTTTGACCGCGCCTGTCCGGTTAAGACAGACACATACTACATAAAGGGACGCCATGGCCATTCTTCCCATGGCGACGATGCGCCAGAAGCGATATCAAATCGCATAGCAGGTGGTCGCTCACAGAATCTGCCGATTAGGCCTCACAAGTGTTCGCCGGGAAAAGTGCGTTGAAACGACTCTTCGAGTCCGACCAACCGTCGTTTCTGAACGTTGACAATTTCGTCACTGATTTCCCGCCATTTTATCCCTACGCGAGAGGTTTTCTTTCGTTGGGATATTGCTGATCGAGACGCAATCTGTTGTCTTGTCGCCCCGATTAACGCGCGTGTTTCCCTAAGATCGATATCTGGTCTCGGCATGAACGACTGCTCTATCGTGTATCGAATGCTGCCCTCGTCCTGCGATGTCGCATCAGCTTGCATTTTTTCATAGCGTCCATCCGCCAGAAGAGCGTAAG
Source organism: uncultured Alphaproteobacteria bacterium (assembly GCA_963699455.1). Taxonomy (GTDB): domain Bacteria; phylum Pseudomonadota; class Alphaproteobacteria; order Rhizobiales; family Beijerinckiaceae; genus Methylocystis. The sequence goes on from CAVOTY010000009.1 coordinate 362,763, forward strand.
CAACGTCGTCAATTTCAGAGATTTTGTTCCTTGCCTCCTGCGAGTCAAGCGTCTCCTCGCAGATACGACGCGCTGCCTCAATAAATTGTACACACTCCAAGAATGTTGTCGGCACCAGCTTGAATGTCAACTCGGGCGTTGTTTTGATAAACTCACGGATCTTCGGCAACAAGATGCCGGTAAAGTCCTGAAATAGTTCTGCCTGCCTGTCCAGTGGCGACGGCTGTCGATCACCATCGAGCGCGCTTAATTCCTCAATATTGTTCGGCGAGAGAACCCGGACAAGGACCTCCGCTGTGACATCCGAGAAATAATTTGCCTTCTCCAAAGTGGCAGGCGTCACCCTCATCGGATCAATATGTTCGAGCTCTTTCGCACCGGCCTTGCGATAGGCGGCAGCTACGAGAGCAGAACAGAAAAGCTTATCGTCGGCCATCCTGGCGAGCTTCGTGTTCGGCAAAATCGACTGAACGGCTTTCCTAATTGAATAATGCTGGCCCAGATACGGCAAAGCACAGCTACCCGCATCCTTAGCAACAGCAACGTCGGGATAGCGCAGCAGTCGGACGTTCTTGAAATCATGAATGAAGCATCGCTGTGCGGACACGTTCGACACGCCATGACCGACCGCCTCAATGAGCGTTGGAGGGACGGTGCATAGCATTGCGTGACTGTAGTTGCCGCCTGTTGCTAGGGCAATTGCGCTCGATTGGTATCCTTCCTTCATTGATGAAGTCTCAGCGTTACGCGTCAGTAGCACATCGCCCGGCCTCAATTTCGCTACGTCGATGACGTAAACGTAACGTCCGTCGTACTTTGGATTTCTCTCGACCATGTGGAAATACACCGACAATGAAGTTTATGAACTAATGCATCGTCCGAAAGCACCTTGTAAAGCGCGGCAGCTCACCAATAACCGCGCGGACCAAGGGACACCATAAATTCACGCGATGTCCGCAGGGAAGCACGTCGAGCCAATCAGGCGGTGTCGGCGCGGCTCACCCGCCCCTCTCTATCAAGCGGATGCCTGTCTTAACGGGATAGGCGTGGCTTTAACTGGTAACCCTACCGCGCTCCAATGCTTGCCCCGCCGCGCGCCAGGACGGAATGATGCTCGGCGTCGCCACGGGAGAGAAAACGGGATGCGCGAGCGCCTGACAATCCTTTGCTTCCTCGCCGCGCTCTGCGCCGCCGGGCCGGCGCGCGCCGCCAGCGAGGCGCTGTGGCTCGCCTGCGCGCGGACCGGCGACGACCGCGACCGGCTCGTCGCGGCGTGCGGGCGCATCGCCGGCGACAAGCGCGCCGCGGCCCATGATCGCGCCGTCGCCTACAACAATCGCGGCGACGCCTTTCTGGAGATCAAGGATTTTCCGCGCGCCGTCGCGGATTTTGGCGCGGCGCTGCGCCTTGATCCCGGCCTCGTCCCGACCTGGCGCAAGCGCGCGCTGGCTTACAGGGAGCACGGCGACTTCGATCGCGCGCTGGCCGACGCCGACGCCGCGTTGCGGCTCGCGCCGGGCGACGCGGCGACGCTGCGCTTGCGCGGCGACACGTTTTTCGCGCGAAGCAAGGTTGCGTCCAAGGCGAGAACAGGCGACATCGACGCGGCCATCGCCGATTATGCCGAGCTGATCCGCGCCGACCCGCGCGACGCCGACGCCTACCGCCGCCGCGGCCTCGCCTTCGAGGCCAAGGGCGACCGCGACGCCGCCGCGCTCGATTATTTCAAATTCGGCGAACTCGTCGCCAAATAGCGCGGCGCCGGCGCCACACCGCAAGGATATTCGCGCGTTTCGCGGCGCTCACGGTTGACAAGCGGGCCAATCGTGGGATTCTGCGCCGCTAGAGCCGCGCCGTTCTCTTGACTTTTGTTGAGGCAGGCCGCCGCGCCGCGTTTTTGGCCGATGGAGATCGGTCCGGTCCTTAAAGGAGAACATCCATTCGCCGTCCAATGAAGAGCACAGCGGCCCCGCAAAAGGAAGGCCTCAAGATTAACAAGGAGATTCGCGCGCGGGAGGTTCGGCTTATCGACGCCGAGGGCAAGAACCACGGCGTCGTCCCCTTCATGGAGGCGTTGGAGCTGGCCGAGGGGGCCGACCTCGATCTCGTCGAGATCGATCCGAACTCCGAGCCGCCGGTTTGCAAGATTTTGAATTACGGACGCTTCCGTTTTCTGGAGCAAAAGCGCGCCGCCGAGGCGCGCAAGAAGCAGAAGATCGTCGAGGTCAAGGAAATCAAGCTGCGTCCCGGCATCGACGACCACGACTACGACACCAAGATGAAGGCGGCGCGCCGCTTCTTCGAGGAGGGCGACAAGGTCAAGGTCACCCTGCGCTTTCGCGGCCGCGAGATCGCCCATCAGGACATCGGCTATCGCCTGATGACGCGCGTCAAGACGGAAACCGCGACGATCGCCAAGGTCGAGTTGGAGCCTTCCATGGAAGGCCGCCAGATGATCATGGTGCTGTCGCCGCGCTAGCCGCGGCGGTCGTTCTTCCCCTCCGCCCCTTCACGATGGCTGTCCCGGGATCATGTCGAACCGTTGGTTTTTCGAGCCCCGCCGGCGGTTTGCCGCGGCTCTGGCCATTGTCGCCGCGCTGCTGACCGCGGCGGTCGCGAACGCGCAAATCGCGCTGCCGGGCTCCGTGGCGCCGGAGCCGGAGGGCTCGGTCGCGCAAGGCGTGGTCGGGCATGCGGCGCGCGCCAGAAGCGGGCGCGGGAGCGGGGCCTTCGTGCGGAAAAAGCCGCGGCCGAAGGCGCCGCGCGCGATCGGCGGCGGCGACGCCGAGGATCGCGCCGCGCGGGGGCCGGCCATCGCGCCGAAAGCCGTGACCGACGACGCCATCATCGGCAAGACGCTGTATCTCGATGGCGCGCGCAGCGTCGCCGAATTTCAGGGCGTGATCGGCGACACCAGGATTTCCCGGCTGACGCTGATCGGCGACCGCATTTCGCGCTCGGGCGAGACCTGCCGCGTCGAGGTGAGCGCGCCGCTCAAGCTGACGCCAAGCGACGGCGACGCCGGGCTGCGCCGCTACAAGGTCGATTTTCCCGCCTGTCCGTTCAGCTTCGACGTGCTCGACGGCGCCATTCTCGTCACCAATGAAGGCGGCGCCTGCCTCATCAAGGCGGCCGACTGCCGCGTCGATCCCAACGGCCTGTGGGGCGAAAAGGATTTCGACGAAAAACGCGGCAAGCAGATGCTGAACACCCGCGCCCGCGTCGAAAAAACCGTGCGCGCCGATTTCCGCCTGCTCTATACCCAGAACAAGAAGGACAAGCCGCTGCGCAAGCTGCTGGTGCGCGAACAGGCCGGCTTTTCGTCGCGGCGCGAGGAGATTTGCCGCAACTACGCGCAGGAGGCCGATTACGGCTATTGCGCGCTGCGCGTGACCGAAGCCCGCGCGCTGATCCTCGGCACCGAGGTCGCCGAGGGCGTCAAGCGCCCGCCGGACCTGCCGCTGGAGGAAGAACCGCGCAAGAAGGTTCGGCGGCGGTAGGGCGGGCGGTTCCCGGCGAGGTTTTCTCGGGGAACACGCGATGGCGCTGAACGATCAATCGGCCTTGGCGTTTTGGGCGTGCGCGGCGCGGTATCTTGGCGCCGCCTATTGGACGCTTAGCCGCGGTTGGTTGATCCGCGCCGGGGTCGCGACCGCGATCATCCTGCATGCGCCGATTGCGTGGCGGGCCGCCTTCACCGACTCGGACGCTCCTGGCTTTGGCATCCTGTTTATCGGGATGGCGCCGATTTCCCTCGCCTCAAATGCTGCGGCCGAGAATCTCGATCTTTGGCGCGCTCGCCATGCGCGCCTCGACAAACGCGCGATCCCGCACATGCAGGGCGTTCGACGGCGCGGAATCGACGGGTTCGCGCGCCAGCCGGCGGCTGAACGGATCGTAATAGGCGCGCTCGAACCCGTTGCGAAGCAGCATGGAGTCGCACGCCGGGCTCACGGTCTCCAGTTCAATGACCTTCAGGCAGGGGTTGGCGAGCAGCGCTTGCGCGCCGCGCGGCACTTCCTCCTCGTAGCCCTCGACATCCATTTTTATCATGATGGGTTGCGCGGCGCCGACGAGCTTGTCGAGCGGCTCCTGGCGGACCACGCGCACGTTCCCGTCGCCGGGAGCGGCGACCTTGTTCATGCAGTCGCGTCCCACGGTGAAATGCGTTTCGCCCTCCGTGGGTCCAAGCGCGCATTGGTGGACGGTGACGAGACCCTCGATGCCGTTGACGGCGATATTGCGTCGCAGATGGCCGGCTGTGCCGGGATCGGGTTCGAAGGACCACGTGTTCGCCCGGCAAACGCCAGAGGCCAGCACGGTGAAGCTGCCGACATTGGCCCCGATGTCCAAGAACAGGTCGCCCTCGCGAAGGAAATGCAGCGCGATCATCATATCCGCGAACTCGTGCAGCCCCGTTTAAAAGTTGAGAGCGGCTCCCGTCATCCCGTTGCGCGCGGCGAGCCGTTGGCCGCCGATCCACGGCACGATGATCTCGCCGCCGGAGGCGCGGCTCCTCAGCTGCCACGACGCGAAGCGGGCCCAGGCGCGCCACGGCGCGTCGCGAGTCAGCGGATGCGTGGAGAAATATCGAGAGAGATTATCAATGGCCTTCAACATGCTGGACGTGTCCATCGCTGGCCGATGCGCGGCGAGCCTCGTCGCCATTCATACAGTCAAATCGCGGTTTTGGTAATCGTCCTCGGCGGCCCCGCCCGCGCCTACCAGTTCAGCCCCGTCGGCTGATTGACGCGGCGGAACGGGTCTTCCCGGTCGCAGAGCAACGCCATGACGCGGGCCGCGAGGGCCGCCGTCTCCGGCCCGCGCCCTTTGGCGAGCGTTTCGATAATGATTCGTCCCAGCGATTTGCCGGTCTCGCCCTCCGCCGCCCGCAGCTTGGCGTAGGCCGTCAGCGACAGTTGCGCGTCGCCGATCGCCGCGAGGTCCTCTCCGGCGTGCAAATCGCCGATCACCACGCCGTTGCGATGCAGCCAGCGAATGGTTCCCGCCGCCTCCTTGAAGCGAAGCCGGTAATCCGGATCGTTCATGTCGTGATGGCCGACGAGCAGGCTTTGGCACACGACATGCGAAACCCTGGGATGCTCCGTGTAAAGCGTCGCCATCACCCGCAGCGCTTGGAGTTCGAAGGTCGCTATGTTGTCTTGCGTCATGACCAATCTCATCCGCCCTTGCGCGTCAGCAGACCCTTGGCCGGATCGTAGGCGCGCAGCGCCGCGAACAGAAACAGGCTCGCGTAAACCGTCACGGCGGCGAGCGAATCCCAGGCGATTTGCTGGTAAAAAGCGAAACGGATCAACTCCACCGCGTGCGTGAACGGATTTAGGGCGCAAAACCAATAGAGCCAGGGGCCGGACTCCTTGACGCGCCACAGCGGATAGAGCGCCGAGGAGGCGAAGAACATCGGGAAGATCACGAAGTTCATGACGCCCGCGAAATTTTCGAGCTGCTTGATCAGCGACGACAGCAACATGCCGAGCGCGCCGAGCATCAGCCCGGACAGCGCCAGCGCCGGCAGCACGGCGAGATAACCCCATTTCGTCGGCGGCTCGATCTCCCAAAAGTATGCGACGACCAGATAGGCGTAAACTTGCAGGATCGACACCGCGACTCCCGCGAACAGCTTCGAGCCGAGCAGAAACCAGCGCGGGAATGGCGAGACCAAGAGCGTTCGCATGTTGCCCATCTCGCGGTCGTAAACCATCGACAGCGACGACTGCATGCCGTTAAAGAGCTGAATCATCGCCATCAGCCCCGGCGTGATGTAGACCTCGTAGAGCACATAGGTGTCGTAGGGCGGGATGATCGACAGGCCGAGCACCGAGCGAAACCCCGCCGCGAAGATGAACAGCCAGACGAGCGGGCGCACCAGCGCCGAGACGAAACGCTCGCGCTGGTGCAAAAAGCGCAGCGCCTCGCGCCAGACCACGCCGCCAAGGCAGATGGCGTATTGCGTTGGGGTGAAGGGGGTCATGGCCGCGCCCCCGCCGTCAGTCTCTCGAACGCCTCGCCAATCGTCGCCACGCCTCGCGCGGCGACGATCTCGGCGGCGGTCCCGTTCGCCAGCATCTTGCCCTGGTGCAGCACGATGACCCGGTCGCCGGGCTCGACCTCGTCGATGAGATGCGTCGTCCACAAGACGCAAAGCCCGCGGTCGCGCACCAGTTCGCGCACATGGGCCAGAATATCGGCGCGCGCCTTGATGTCGAGGCCGACGGTCGGCTCGTCGAGCAGCAGCAGCTTGGGTTCGTGCAGCAGCGCCCGCGCGATTTCGACGCGGCGCATCTGCCCGCCGGAGAGATCGCGCGCCTTGTCGGCGGCCCGGTCGGCGAGACCGGCTCGCGCCAGCGCCTCGCGCGCCAGACGCTTGCCCTCGAGCGGGCCGACGCCATGCAGCGCGGCGTGATAAAGCAGGTTTTGCGTGACGCTCAATTCGAGATCGAGCGTGCGCGCCTGAAACACCACGCCAAGCCGCCGCAGCGCCTCGCCAGGCTCCCGCGCTATGTCGAAGCCGAACACCTCGACCCGCCCACCGCCCGCCGCGTAGAGCCCGGTGACGATGGAAAACAGCGTGCTCTTGCCCGCGCCGTTGAGCCCCAGCAGCACCGCGAAGGCGCCGCGCTCCAGCGCGAAGCCGACATCATCGAGCGCCTTGCGCGCGCCATAGGCGTGCGAGAGATTTTTCACGCACAGCGCGGGAGCTTCGGTCATGCGCGCGGCCCGAACGCACCGCCCGTCATTGCGAGCGAAGCGAAGCAATCCAGGGGGGCTGGCGCGGCTCTGGATTGCTTCGTCACTTCGTTCCTCGCAATGACGGTCCCGGCGCGGCGCGCGAAAAGAAAACTCATTTCGGCGCCACCACGACGCCCCACGGAAACGGCCCGACCGGAATCGACTTCACGACCTTGAGAACTCGCCACGTCGATGACCGACACGTCGTTGGAGACGCCATTGGCGGTTAAAATATATTTTTCGTCCGGCGTGAAGGCGAGATGCCAGACGCGCTGGCCGACCAGCAGATATTTGTCGATCCCTTTGCTTTCGGCGTCGATCGCCGCGACCCGGTTGGCCGGCCCCAGCGCCACGAAGGCGCGCTTGCCGTCCTTGCTGAACGAAACGCCGATCGGCTGAATCGCCTCTTTCGACAGGCCGGGAATCTCGAAATTGATCTTCTGCTTGACGACAAGTTTTACCGGATCGATGACCGCGACCGTGCCGCCGACTTCCGACGACACCCACAGCTCCGAGCCGTCCGGCTTGAATTGCGCGAAGCGCGGCCGCGCGTCGACGAGAATATTGGCGACGATCTGCTTGGTGCGCGTGTCGATCAGATGCGCCATGTTGGTCGTTTCGGACGTGTTGACCAGCGTGTTTCCATCCGGGCTGACCGCCATGCCCTCCGGCTCGACGCCGACCGGCACGTCGCCGATCTGGCGTTTGGTTTTCGCGTCGATCATCGTGACGAGATTGTCGTTCTCGTTCGACACATAGACCGTCTTGCCGTCGGGCGAGAGCGCCATCAGCTCGGGGTCGGGGCCGGACGGCAGCTTGCCGGTGATTTCCAGCGTTTTGGTGTCGAGCACCTGAATGGAGTCGTCGTCGCCGGCGCAGATGAACAGCTCCGTGCCGTCCTTGTTCAGCTCGACGCCGCGCGGCCGCCGCCCCACCTTGACGGTCTTGATCGCCTCCAGCCTATCCGTGTCGATGATGGTGATGCTGTTGCCCTTCTCGTTGCTGACATAGGCGAGATAGGCGTGGGCCGGGGTCGCGGCGAGCAGCGCGAGGGCGAGGCCCATGGTCACGCGCGCCCCTTCTCCCACTCGTGGGAGAAGGTGGCCCCGCGGAGCGGGGTCGGATGAGGGTTCTTCCGACCTTGGCGAAGACGGGCGTTGGCAACCGCGGCGGCCCTCATCCGTCATGCTTCGCATGCCACCTTCTCCCACAAGTGGGAGAAGGGATTTACGTTGCTTCATCGCCATCATTTCAGCCTGCATTTGGTTTCCGGCCGGTCGCGGCCGAGCGTGTCGAGTTCGCTGGTCTGGTGCAGATAGCCCTCCTGCGGCGAGACCGAGGCGACCATGCGGCCGTCCGACAGCAGGATCGGCTGGCGGAGTTGCTGGTTCCAATCGCGCAGCGTCAGCCGAACGCCCTTGAACGCGGCGATGGAAAACTCCGGCCCGGTCAGAAACGCCCGCAGCGTTGAAGGCTCCCCGGACGCCGTGCGCGTCGTCGCCTCGCCGATCATCCGCATCGCCAGCCACGCCGCGTTGTCGCGCGCGTTCATCGTGCGGCGGTAGTTTTGCAAAAAGCGGTTCTGCAATTGCTGCGCGCCCCATTGCTCGTGGGCGGCGTCCCAATTGGTCGGAACCAGCCCGCCGGAGCCCGCCACCGGCCGCGCGTCGAACGTGCGATACGGCAGATAAAGCCCGAACACTTCCAATTCGTCGGCGGCGATCAGCACGTCGTAGGCGGGCGCGGATTGCGTCAACACCGGCATCTGCCGCTGCGTCTGCACCGAGCCGGAATCGCTACGCCGGCCGCCGCCCAAATCCTCGTAAACCCGCTCCTCGACGATTTTTCCGCCGAACTTTTTCGCGGCCTGGCGATAGGCGCTGGCCAGCAGCTCGTCCTCGGGGTGCGAGCCCTTGATGAGCAGCCAGCGGCTCCAGCGCTTCCACATCAGATATTGCGCGAGCCCGTCGGCCAGCATCGCCCGCGACGGCGCGACATGCACGATGTTGGCGCGGCAGTCCTCCTCGCGCAACCGCTCGTCCGGGGCCGAGATGTTGAACAGCAGCGCGCCGCTGGCCTTGGCGCGTTCGGCGGCCTTGAGCAGCGCCTCGGCGGAAAGGTCGGCGATGATCAGCCGCGCGCCCTGGGCGACGAGTTTGTCGAGCGCCGCGCCCGCGTCCTCGCCCTCGCTCAGCTTCGCGTCGATGGTGGCAAAGCTCTGGCCGGTGAATTTGCCGGTGGTGTTGTTGTCGGCGGCACCCAGCAGCGCGCCGGCCAGCGCGTCGTCGTCGGCGGGGATGTCCTGTATCGACAGCGTCTCGCGCGAATGCGCCTGGCGCAGCACGCCGACGCCGATCGCCAGCGGCTCGGCGCGAGCGAGACCGGGGAGGAGGAGCAAAGCGAGCAGCAGGGCGGCGAAACGCATGCGTCCTTCATGCAAGGTTCGCCGCGCGCAATCAACGGGATAATTCGCGCGCCGCCCCTTAAGGCGCGGGCGGGGCGGCGCGCGTTCCCTCTCCCGCGATGGCGGGGGAGGGTTAGGGAGGGGGGCTGGTTTTAGAGATAAACGCCCACGGCCCAACCGGCGAAGGCGAACACCACCGTGCTGGCGATGACGCCGGGAAAGCCCAGCACTGCGCCGCCGACCACGGCCCCGGCGATGGCGCCGGTGCACGCGAAACACCTGACCCTTGGAGAACTCTCGCCTTCATCAATATGAATGCTCATGAACACTCTCCTCGAATGCGTTTCCCTGACGCTCCGTTTTGATGGAGCTGTCTTCGCGCCGGTTTTTTGTTTTGTGGCGCGGGCGGGCGTTAACCCGCCATCGATGAAGCTAGCCCAAACGCGACCGATCGTCATGCGCCAAACCGTCGCGGTCTTGGCGGGAAACGCCGAGAATTTGGGCGCGCGGAGAACCACCGCCCCCGCGTCATGGCCGGGCTCGTCCCGGCCATCCACGCTCCACCATTCCCGCCCGCTCAACGCCACGCGCCGCGCCATCCGCCTCCGCGCCGGGCGATGCGGGCGCGGCCCGGCGTGGATGGCCGGGACGAGCCCGGCCATGACGGGCGGGTAGGGCGGGGCGGCGCTCAACCGCCCAGCGCCGCCGCCGCGATCATCCATCCGGCGGCGCCGAAGCTCGCGGTGGTGGCGACGCAGCTCAGCGTCATGATCGCCAGAAACGGCTTCGGCGGCGCCGCCTGATAGTTCGGCTTGGCGGCGCGGACCAAAAACCCGAACGGGTTGACGAACGCCCCGAAACAGGCCCCGCCCACCAGCCAATCGGGCGGCGCGACGCCCATGACGCGGAACAGCCCGTAAAACGCCAAAAGAAACAGTGTCATCATCAGATAATCGAGATGCGAGGCCAGGAGGTCGCGGGTGTTCGGCAACAACCGGCTCAGCGGCCCGTCCTGCGCGGTGACGCGGACCAGCAGCAGCCAGGCCTCGATCAACGCCATGGTCAGGCAAACGGCGGCGGCGACGGCGAGATAAGCGATATGCATGGTTTTCCCTTCAGCGACGCGAGCGATGGCGCGCGTCATGATCGTGGGCGCGGGGCGCGCCTAAACCCCAAATTTTTCCCGCAAAGCCGCCGCCTCGTCGCCCCGCCCCAACGCATCGAGCGCGCGCGCCGTCACGCGGGCGGAGAGCTTGGTCGAGGGGTGGTTGGGGCCAAGAAGTTTTTCGTGGGCGGCGAGCGCGGTCCAGGCGAGTGGGAGCGCTTGTTCGGCGTCGCCGATCGCCAGAAACAGCACGGAGACATTGCGGCGTGCTGTATTGGTATTCGGATGCTCGTCGCCGAGCGCTTTCTCGCAGATGTTCAGAGTGCGCTCGAACAGCACCCGCGCGCCGGCGAAATCGCCCTGGTCTTTGAGCAAGCTCGCAAGGTTGTTCAGGCTGTTTGCCGTATCCGGATGCTCGAGGCCGCACTTCTTTTCGCGGATCGCCAGGGCACGCTCATGAAGCGGTCGCGCGCCAGCGAAGTCGCCCTGACAATGAAGCAAATCCGCAAGGTTGTTTAGAGCCGTCGCCACTGCGAGATGCTCCGGGCTCAGCGCCTGCTCTTTAATCGCCAGTGCGCGCTCATACAGCGGCCGCGCGGCGGCGAGATCCCCCTGGTCCTGAAGCAAACCTGCGAGGTTGTTGAGGGACGTCGCTGTTGTGGGATGTTCCGGACCGAGTGCTTTCTCCGTTATCGCCAAAGCGCGCTCTGACAGCGGCCGCGCCTGCGCATAGGCTGCCAGCGCCCCGTGACGATAGGACGAGAGCCGATCCAGCAAACCGCTCACCACCGTCTCCGCGCCTCGCGGCGGTTCGACGCCGTCTACTAGCGCCAGCGCCAGCGCATCGAGCCGCCGCGCCCGCGGCCACGTCTTTGGTGCGTTCCAAACGCCGTTCGGATAGACCGCCGCCACGGCCTCCAGCAGCGCCCGCCGCGCCGAGACCAACTCCTCGCCCTCGCGCCGTCGCGCCGCGACCTCGCGCACCAGGCGGTGCAGGCGGATCGTGTCGGTCTTTTCCTCCGGCTCGCGCTCGTCAAAAATATCCTCGCGGTCGACCAGCGCGAAGGCGCGCAGCGCCGCGATGGCCTCGTTCAGCTCGTCGGCCGCGTCCCCTCTCCCACTCGTGGGAGAGGGTGGCCCCGCGGAGCGGGGTCGGGTGAGGGGCGCCGCCGAAGAGTCGGCCAAGTCGCCGCGACCCTCATCCGTCATGCTCCGCATGACACCTTCTCCCGCGGGCGGGAGAAGGATGCGCCCCCACAATTCCTCTAAAAGAAACACCGGGATCGGCTCCGGGGCCAGCAGCGCGGCGTGAAAAATCAGCGGCTCGGCCATCGGGTGTTGCTTGGCCGCCGCCTCGATCGCCAGTTCAAAGGTTTTGGCGACCGTCAGACGGTCGTGATAATCGGCCGGCGCGTCCTTCTCGGCGTCGAGCCATTTGACCGGCGTCGCCTCGAATTTCTTGCGATAGGCGCCAAGCCCCATCCCCGTCCTCGCGCAAAAAGCCCCCGCCTGCTCATGCGCCAGCGGCAGGCCGCCGAGCGCCTCCGAAAGTTTTGCGGCCTCGGCGGGCTCGTTCGCTTTCCCGGTTCGGGCGATCAGAAATTCCGCGCCGGTCTGCTTGTCCCAAACCTTGATCGCGACCGGCTTGGCGACGCCGCTCCAATCGGGCGCGTTCGAGGTGATGAGCAGCTTGGCCGCGCCGCTTTTCGGCAAAAAATCCCGCACCCCATCCGCGTTTTCGGCGTTGTCGAAGATCAGCAGCAGGCCCTCGCCCTCAACCCGCAGCCGCTCCACGACGATTTTCAGCGCCGGATCTTCCTTTTCCTCCGCGCCAAACCAGCCCAGCCGCGCGCCGAGCGCGACGAGATCGGCGCGCAGCGTGTCCGGCGTTTGCGCCCGGAGCCACCATGTCGCGCGATAATCGCCGCGCTTGTTTTCCGCGTAAGCCGCCGCCAGCGTGGTCTTGCCGACCCCGCGCAGCCCATGCAGCGCGGTGATCGCGACGCGGTTATTGTCGCGCGCCAACGCCGCCTCGATGGCGCGAAGCGAATCGTCGCGCCCCAAAAAATGCTCCGGCACGCGAATGGGGATGTTTGAGAGGGTGACGTGGGCGGGATTAGCCGCATGACCGGGAAATGCAGGCGCGACACTCGGCTTGGCGATGGCCGCCGGCTTTGTCCCGCCGCCGGGAAAGCCCGGCTTGGTTGCTGGCTTTTCCGCGGGCTCAAGGAATTTCCTTAGCGTCTCGCGCGCCTTGTCCTCGGAAAGCCCGAAGAGATCGCATCGCTTGATGTGACTGAACAGGGTCGGCAACTCGCACTTTTCGATAAGCACGGGCACCAAAAAGTTGGGACGTTTCGGAGTCGCCCATAACGCCGCGCGGCGCTCCAAGTCCGAATAGACTTTGTCGTTGAGATAAGCGTCGCTAAAAATGCAAAGCGCATGATTGGCCGCGCCAATTCGCTGCTCCATCCAAGCCGGAATATCGCCGCCCGCCGAGACTTCCCACTCATGGATATGCGGCGTGTGGCCGAGTTGGTCGAGTTCCCAGCCGATCCAAAAGGCCCAGTCGCTGTCGTCGCCGGTGTAACTGATAAAAAAATCCGCCACGCCGAATCCCTCGCGCAATCCGCGACCATGATCGACGCAAGCGCGGCGCGGCGCAAGAAAGTTGTTGGCGCGAGACACTCCCCCCGTCATCGCTCCGCTCGCAATGACGGAAAGGCCCCTACTCGGCGGCGAGGCTTTGCGAGGGCGGGAAGGCGACCTCGATCAGCGTGCCCTCGTTCTTGCGGCTCTTGATGATGAAGGAGGCGTGGTTAGCCTCGATCAGCGCCTTGGTGACGGGCAGGCCAAGGCCGGTGCCGCTGGTCTTGCGCGTCGTGGCGATCTGGCGGAACGGCTCCAGCGCGATCTCGATCTCCTCCTCGGACATGCCGATGCCGGTGTCCTTGACGCGGATGATCACGAAGCCCGTGTCGGTCTGGGTGCTCGACACGATCACCTGGCCGCCGGGCTCGTTGAACTTCACCGCGTTGGACAGCAAATTGAGCAGGATCTGCCGCAGCGAGCGTTCGTCGGCCCGCACCCGCGGCAGCCGCGGGGCCAGCGACAGCCGCATGATCACCCGCTGCTGATTGGCCTGCGTCTGCATGATCGACACGCATTCGCCGATGATCGTGTTGACGTCGATCTGCTCGGGCGCCAGCTCCATCTTGCCCGCCTCGATCTTCGACAGATCGAGCAAGTCGTTGACAAGGCTCAGGACATGCGTGCCGGAGGTGTGAACGTCCTTCAGATATTCCTTGTAGCGATCGCAGCCGATCGGCCCGAAGCGCTCCTCCATCATGACCTCGGCGAAGCCGATGATGGCGTTGAGCGGCGTTCTGATCTCGTGCGAAACCCGCGCCAGAAAATCGGATTTGGCGGCGCTGGCGCGCTCCGCCTCGAGGCGCGCGGACTCGGACGCGGAGGGCGGCGCGACTTCCGCGACGACCTCGGCGACATGGCGCGAGGGACCCAGCCGGCGCAGCGACAGGCGGGTCGCCGCCTTGTTTTTCATGGTGAAAACGGCGTCGGAGGCGAGGCTGTCGCTGTCCTCGGCGAGCACGGCCGCGAGCCGCGCGGCGTCGGCGTCGACCAGCAGCGAGGCGAGCTCGCGCCCGGCGTGCAGCCGCGCGTCCTCGCCGGTCAGCGCCGCGAAACCGGCGTTGGCCCGCGCGACGCGGCCGGCGCCGTCGATGATCGCGGCGGCGGCGCTGGCGTCGAAACAGGATTTCAGCGCCTCATTCTCGCCACGAAGCCGGGCGTTCTCCGCCTCTTTCGCGCGCAAGGCCTCGATTTCGATGCGCGTTCGCGCATTTTCGCGCACGCGCCTCAGGCTGATCAGGGTGGCGGGGCCGCCGCTCCAATCGATGCTCTGAACATGGGCGTCGACGTCGAGAGTCTCGCCGTCCCGCGCCTGCACTTCCAGCGCCGCGGGCGGCGCCGGGGCGCGGCCGGGCAGGCGGCCCAGAAACATCCGCGCCAGCCCGCCGTCGGCTTCAAGCGCGTCAAGATCGCCATAGCCGAGGAAGTCGAGCAGCGTGCGGTTGGCGTAGAGCGCCTTCGCGCCGCGCGCCACCAGCACGCCGACCGGCAGCAGTTCGACCAGCGTCCCGGCGCGCCGCTCGTCCGCGTCGTCCGGGGTTTCGATGGCGCGGGTCACCTGGTCGATGAGGTCGCGGGCGCCGTTGTTTTCCGTGGTTTCCCCGAGCGCCCGGGCGATTTCGTCGAAGGCGCTCCGCTCCACCGGAGTCAGCGCCGCGCCGCTCTCGCGGGCCGGCGGCGGCCGCAGCGTCACGACATTGCCGACCTCCGACGCCGGCGCCTCGGAGACCAAGGCGTCTTGAACCGGCTCCAACGCCGGCGGCTCTTGAACCGGCGGCTCCGGCTTGTCGCGCGGCGCCGCGTCCGCCGCGTCCGTCGGTTGCTTCTCGTCGCGCGGCGGTTGTTTGGCGCGCGACAGGCGCAGCACGCCAAAGCCCTGGAAGCCAAGGAATCCGCGGCGTGCGTCGACGATGGGCAGCGCGCCGAGCGTCGTCGGCACGCGGCAGTCGGGCTGCTCGACCGGCCAGTCGACGACGACGCCGCTCCAGGATTTGCGCGCCGCCAGCGCCGCCGCGAAAGCCGGCCCCAGCCCCATGGCGCGCGAAACCTCCTCGACGTCGCGGCCCAGCAGATCGGCGTATTTCGCGCCGGCGACGTCGCTAAGCACATGCGTCACATCGACGAAGCGGCCGGCGGCGTCGGTCTTCCACAGGAAGCGTGGCGCGCTGGACCCGTGCCGCTCGGCGAGCCGGGCTCTGGGCTCCAAATGCTCGGCGTCGGAATGCGCCGCGTCGGAATCCCCGGCTTCCGAGCGCTCGGCGCCCAGGGCGGCGGCGACGGCGCTCGCGGCTTCCCGCGCCTTCGCTTCGACGGGCGCCAAGACTTCGCCGACGGGCGCCAAGACTTCGCCGACGGGCGCCAAAACTTCGCCGACGGGCGTCAAGACTTCGCCGGCGGGCGCCAAGACGTCGCCAGGCGTCAAGACTTCGCCGGGCGTCGAGACTTCGTCGGGCGTAAAACCTTGGCTGGCCGGGGCGCGCGGCTCGGCTCGCGGCGCGGTCGCCGGTCGCCGCGCGCCGCGCAGGCCGAGCGCCGCGATGGCGTAGCAGGCGCCGTCGTCGGTTTCGAACAGGCGGCGGCACAACAGGGTGATGGTCTCGACGCCGCCGCCAAGGTCGATGGCCAGGCGCTCCAGCCGCGGCGCGGAGCCGCCGCGCTGGCGCAGCAGCGTCGCCCGCAGATCGCGGGCGGCGGCGCAGCCCGGGGCGCGCAGCCGCGCGGCGAGATCGGCGCCGAACACCGCCGTGGCCGCCGCGTTGGCGTAGACGAGTTGCGGCGGCGTCCCCATCACGGCGAGAATCGGGGCGCCGGAGCCATCCAGCGAGGTGAAGGCCGGGTCCGCCGCGATCAACGCGGCGGTGGATTTACGCTCGTCCTCGTACATTTGGGACAGGCTCGCTTTTCTTACGCATGGACTCGGCCCCGAAAGTCGCGCCCGCCGCGATTCCCCCAGGGAATCGCGCCAGGGAATCGAGTCAGCCGCCGCTTTCGGTTAATGCGAACTTAACCCTTGGGCGCGTCACGGTCCACGTGACTCAAGGGATTTTTAGGTAAAATGAGGATTCATCCTAAATGGCGCAAGGCCGGGCCGCGCGTGGAATGGCGGGCCGAGGGAGGGCCGCTCGACGCGCCAACCCCTTGCCGCGCGTCGTTTATTGTACGAATATATGAGATGAGCAAGGGCGCGCGGGTCGGGCGGCGTCTGGTTGGTGGAGGGAAACATGCTTCGCGAGTTTTCGCTGGCGGCGGCCTTGACGGGCGCTCTGCTCCTGCCCTTATGCGCCGCGGCGCCGACGCCGGCGCTGGCCATGTTCGGCGGCTTTGGTCATGCTCACATGGGCCACGCGCATTTCGGCCACGCGCATTTGGCCCATCCGCATTTTCGCCGCCACTATTACCACCATTATGTGTTCCACGGCGGCTGGCGGCGCCATCACCATTGGCGTTATCGCCGCCATTGGCGGTCGTGCGTGCTGCCCGGTTTGTTTTGCGACTAGAGTTCGACGAACGGGCGTCGCGCCGCGAGCGCCGGCCCGCGCGCGACCCCCGGTCGCTCGAAGCCGGCGCCGCGCCTTAGACCGTCCAAAAGCCATGCGCGATATGCAGGGCGATGAGGTTGACGTTTTCCGGCGACGTCGCGAAATCGACCAGCAACTGGTCGCGCGGCTGGCCGGCGTTGGCCTGGTTGATCCAGTAATTGAGGCCATTCTGGTCCGGCGCGCGTCCGAGCACATCGGTGTATAATTCCGTGACATAGGCGGTATTGCTGGGGTTGGCGCCGTATTTCGCGGTGAATTCCGGCGCGGCGATGAACGCATCGGCCAGCGCGAGCGCGCTGGTGTTGTTGGCGTCGGCGACGCCCGCCCAATATCTGAAGCCGGCGAGATCGGGCGTTCGGTCGTAGGCCGCCTGATACAGCTCGTAGACCAGCGTGTCCTGGCTGCTGTGCAGATCGAACACCAGCGTGTAGTCGGAAAATTTCACCTGCTGGATATTGGTCAGCGTGTCCGTGGCGCCGTTTCCGTTGTTGACCACGGTGACGGCGTTGTTGGCGCCCGTCACCGTGTACTGGCTGAGCGCGCCCGAAAAATCCACGGTGTTTATTCCGGAGGTCCCGGTGATCTGGTCGCTGCTCGTGGCGCCGGGAATAAACGTCTCGTTGGGGCCATAGCCATAGAGGACGTCGTTGAATTGGCTGCCGACGATCGTGTCGTTTCCCTGGAACAGCAGATGCATCACGGCGGCTTCGTTCGCCGCCGTGGGATTGGCGAGAACCTGCTCCAGCGCTTGATAGAGACTGGCGGCGGAAATATCGAGCCCGGTGATGGCGCTGGTCGGCGTCCCCACCGAGCCGTTCAAGGTCTCGGTAAGAATAGCCTCGATGGTTCCGCCGCTGATGGTTGGGGTGAACCCGTTCAACGAGAATTGATAGCCCGCGCCATAGAATATATCGGCTTCGCTGGTCGCTCCAACCTTGGAGTCGAGTTCGAGGGCGTTTGGATAGGTGATCGCGCTGAAAGTCACATTGTTGGACAGCGCGTAATTATCGATCCCCTGCATGAAGGCCTGGAAATCGGGGTTTGTCATGTCGGTTTGCGCGAACAAGGTATAGGTCGCGCCGGTCGCCGATGCATTCGCGGTGCTCACCATGACGATCTCCTGCGTTGAGTTGAAAACGCGCCGGCGCCGCCTCGCGATATTCCTTGCTCACCATCGCGGGCGGCCGATTATCTTGGGCGGCCGGTTATCTTGGGCAGCCAGTTATCTTGGGCGGCCAAGCCTCGCCGTCGCTCGCCGCTCCCGGTCGCGCCGCGATCGAGGATAACATCTCCCGCGCCCGCCGCCAGCGGTTGATCGAGATAAAACGTCGCTGGCGAAAGGTTTTGGGCGAAGGGCCGTGGAAGGCGCCGCTTTTTTGGCCACGCTTCAGGTTGCGTCGCACAAACGATGTTGCAATGCACAAAGAATTCGGGCATAGGGTGAGTGTCCGCGGGGCGAGCGCCAGTCCGCGAACCAAATTTCACGCCGGGGCCTTGGCGCGCCCGGTCCGCATGGCGCCATTTGTTTAGGGAGAAAATTACATGACGACTCCGTCCTATCAGGTTCCGACCGAGGTTCGCGATTTCGCCGAGAAGAGCGTCGAGCAGGCCCGCAAGGCGTTCGAAAGCTTCTCCGGCGCCGCGCAGAAGGCGATCGCCGCCGTCGACACCTCCGTCGTGCCGGCCGCCGCCGGAGCCAAGGATGTGGGCGTGACCGCGCTCGGCTACGCCGAGGCCAACATCAAGGCCGCTTTCGACCTCGCCTCGAAGCTGGTGCAGGCCAAGGACGTGCAGGAAGTGATGTCCTTGCAGACCGAATTCGCCAAGAGCCAGTTCGCGGCGTTCCAGGAGCAGACCAAGGAACTCGGCGCCGCCTTCCAGAAGGCCGCGACTCCCAAGTAAGCTTCCTGTTCGATTTGGCCCGCGGCGACGGTGTTGAGTTCTTTCGCGAGGCGGCGCCTTCGAAGGCATTCAATGACGGAGTCTCAGGACCATGAACCAGAAGAACAAGGGTAAGAATCAGTGGTCGGTTCCCGTTGGGAAACCGGCCGCTTCCGCGTCGAAGCCAGCCCCCGCGCCAGTCGTGGCGGCCAAGCCGGCCCCGACCCCGGCCCCGGCCCCGGCGCATGTCGCCAAGCCGGCCCCCGCGCCGGTCGCGGCGGCTCCCAAGCCGGCGCCCGCGCCTGTCGCCCACGCGGCCCCCGCCCACAAGCCGGCGGCCGCGCCCGCGCCGGTCGCCCACGCGGCGGCCAAGGCCGCGCCCGATCACGCGCCGATCAAGAGCGCGCCGGTCGCCCCGGCGCCCGCCGCGATTCACGCGGCGCCTGAAAAGGCCGCCGCTCCGGTCGTCGCCGTTCCCGCCGCCGCCGACAGCAAGTCCGGCTCCGCCGCCGGCGTCGCGGCGGCCTGGTCGCAGGCCTGGCCGGGCAAGAGCTTCGAGTTGCTCAACGAAAGCTCCAAGGCGCTGATGGATTTCGCCACGGCGCTGAGCAAGGCGAAGACCCCGACCGAGGTCGTCGAGCTGCAATCGAAATTCGCCAGCCAGCACCTCGACCGCTTCATGCGCCTGTCGAGCGAAATCACGTCATTGCCGAAGTTCTTTTTCTTCAAGGCGTGAGGCCCCCTCCCTAGCCCTCCCCCGCCGCGCGGGAGAGGGAACAGGTCCGGCGCTTCATGAAGATCGCGACTCACGCCGAAAGAGGCGCGCCCCCTCTCCCGCGCTAGCGGGGGAGGGCTGGGGTGGGGGCTCTTGCCTCACAGCGTCGCGGCGATCAGCGCGCGCAGGTCCGGCGTCGCCTCCGGCATGATCCCGAACCAATCGCGAAACGCCGGCCGCGCCTGGTGCAGCAGCATGCCCAGCCCATCGACCGTGGTGAGCCCGGCGCGGCGCGCGCTGGCCAGCAGCTCGGTCTCCAGCGGCGCGTAAACGATATCGGCGACCAGCGCGCCGGACGGCAGCGCGTCGAGAACAATGTCGAGCGGCGGCTGGCCGATCATCCCCTGGCTGGTGGTGTTGACCAGCAATCCCGCGCCGGCCAGCCCCTCGCGGCGCTTTTCCCAATGATAGGCGTCGACCAGCGGCCCGAAATTCTCGGCCAGCGCCCGCGCGCGCGAAAAAGTGCGGTTGAAGACGCGGATTTCCCGCGCGCCGGCGTTGATGAGGCCGGCGACGATGGCCCGCGCGCCGCCGCCCGCCCCCAGCACGGCGCAGGGCGCGTCCTCGGCCCGCCAATGCGGCGCCGCGGCGTGCAGCGAGGCGGTGAAGCCGAAGCCGTCGTAATTCTTGGCGGTCAGCGAGCCGTCGGCCTCGACGACGATGCAATTGGCCGCGCCGATGCGCGCCGCCGCCGGGTCGAGCCGGTCGACCATGGCCATCGCCGCCTCCTTGTGCGGAATGGTCAGATTGCAGCCGGAAAAGCCCAGCGGGGCCAGCGCCCGCAGCGCGGCTTCCAGCCGGCCGGGCTCCACCGCCAGCGGCGCGTAAAAGCCCTCGATCCCATGCAGCTTGAGCCAGTAATTATGGATTTTCGGCGAGCGCGAATGGGAGATCGGCCAGCCCATCACCCCGGCGAGATGGAAGCGGTGTTGGTTGTGCATCGCGCGTCCCTGGGGCGTTCCCCCTCCCTAACCCTCCCCCGCTTGGCGGGAGAGGGGACAGATGCGGCCCTTTATAAAGATCACGACTCATGCCGAAAGAGGCGCGCCCCCTCTCCCGCGCTAGCGGGGGAGGGTTGGGGTGGGGGCCTCTTCCCGTCGTCCCGCCAGCGCCGAAAACAGCGCGTCGTCCTCGTCGACGCCCTTGTTGCCGGTGGTCAGCAGCCTGTCGCCGTAAAAAATCGAGTTGGCGCCGGCGACGAGGCACAGGATCTGCGCCTCGCGCGACAGGAACGAGCGGCCCGCCGACAGCCGCACCCGCGACTTCGGCATGACGATGCGCGTCGTGGCGATCATCCGCACGAGATCGAGCGGATCGAGCGGCGGCTTGCCGGCCAGCGGCGTGCCCTCGACGGCGACCAGCGTGTTGATCGGCACGCTCTCGGGGTGCGGATCGAAGCCGGCCAGCACCGCCAGCATTCCGGCGCGGTCGCGCACGCTCTCGCCCATGCCGATGATGCCGCCGCAGCACATCTCCAGCCCCGCGCCGCGCACGGCTTTCAGCGTCTCCAGCCGGTCCTCGTAGGTGCGGGTCGAGATGATCTCGCCGTAAAACTCCGGCCCGGTGTCGAGATTGTGGTTGTAGGCGGTGAGCCCGGCCGCCGCGAGGCTCTTGGCCTGCTCGGCGTCGACCATGCCGAGCGTGACGCAGGCCTCCATGCCCATGGCGCGCACGCCGCGCACCATCTCCAGCACCGCGTCGAAGCGCGGCCCCTTGGGCGCCGAGCGCCACGCCGCGCCCATGCAGAAGCGGTCGGCCCCGGCCTCGCGCGCCGTCTTCGCGGCGCGCAGCACGTCGGCGGCGTCCATCAGCTCGACGCGGTCGAGCTTGACCTCGCGGTGATGCGCCGACTGCGGGCAATAGGAGCAATCCTCCGGACAGCCGCCGGTCTTGATCGACAGCAGCGCGGCCTTTTGCACGTCGCTGGGGTCGAAATGGCGGCGATGCTCGGCGCTGGCCCGCGCGACGAGATCGAGCAGCGGCGCGTCGTGGATCGCGACGATGTCGTCGACGGTCCAATCGTGGCGCAAGCCGAAGTCGGTGGGAGCGTTCATCGCGCCTTGCCTTTTTTGAGTTTGCGGTTGTCCTGCGCGATTGGCGCGGGCTTTTTGGCGCGGGTCAGCAGCGCATAGAGCGCGTAGAGCGCCAGCGCGGCGTCGAAACCGGCGTTGGCCAGCGCGAACGGCCCCGGCGTGAAGGCCGAGCCCGAGCCGTTGTAGTGGAACATGATGGCCCACAGCGGATGCGTGGCGAGGCCGACCACGACGAACCACGGCGAGAAGATCATCGACATATAGGCCAGCGACCCAAAAATCGCGACGCCGGTCATCTCGACGGCGACCCAGCTATTGGGGTCGGTCGAGCGGAACGCGAAGCCGACGTAAAGCGCCGCGACGACGAACAGCGCATAGGCGCAGACGCGCAGCGGATTCTGTTTTCCCCACAGCGCCAGAAACACCAGCCCCGCCGCGAAGGCGACGCCAAGCGCCGTGAATATGCCGATTTCGGTCGCATCAAACATTTGCATCACTCATGGGAACGCGTTGCAACGGTCTATATGACGGACCCGCGACAGGGACAAGGGCGGGGGCGGTTTTGGGGCAGCCCGGTTTTCATGGTATGAAAGCCCATGGACCGGCGGGAAATCATCGACAGGCTGCGCCAGCACGAGTCCGCCCTGCGGGCGCGCGGGGTGGTCCACGCGGCCCTGTTCGGTTCGCGGGCGCGCGGCGACAACCGCCCGGACAGCGACACCGACATCATGATCGACATCGACAAGGAGGCGGTGCGGGATTTGTACGCCTATGTCGGCTTGAAAGACTATATCGCCGGTCTTTTCAATGGTCCGGTGGACGTGGTCGACAGGGCGGCCCTCAAGCCGCATGTCCGTCCCGCGGCAACCGACGACGCCGTTTATGCGTTCTAAAACGCTCGAATCGCCGCTTTAGCCCCGCCGTCATTGCGAGCGGAGCGAAGCAATCCAGGGGCCACGCGCGACTCGTGGATTGCCGCGTCGTTTCGCTCCTCGCAATGACGGGTTTGGTCGCGCCTTGCTGCCGGCGCCCCCACCCCAACCCTCCCCCGCTGGCGCGGGAGAGGGGGCAGGCCCGGCCCTTCATGAAGCCCCCGCGTCACGCCGAAAAGGCGCGTCCCCTCTCCCGCGAAGCGGGGGAGGGTAAGGGAGGGGGCGACGCCACCCCAACCTTGCGCCCCGCCGCCCCCGGCGCCATCTTGAGCGGCGCGGAGATTCTTATGAGCGACGCTGTTGCGAAGAGCGATTTGGATTTTAGGGATCGCGTTGCCCTCGAAGCGTGGCTGAAGACGCAGCCGCGCGAGGTCTCCGTCATCATCGCCGCGCGCGCCGCCTTGCGGGTGCTGCCGCTCGCCGCGACGGCGCTTCCGGCTGATGACGCGAGGCGATTCGCCGCGTTGATATCCGCGCTGTTCCGGGCTACCGCATTGGCGCGGGTTGCCGGCAAATATCCAACCCGCGCCAATGAGCTTCGCGCCTCCGCCGCCGCCGCCGCCGCCGCCGCCCGCGCCTCCGCCGCCGCCGCCGCCGCCGCCTACCACGCCTACCGCGCCGCCCGCGCCGCCGCCGCCGCCGCCGCCGCCACCGCCTACGCCTACGCCTCCGCCGCCGCCAACGCCGCCCACGCCGCCGCCGACGACGACGACGACGCCGCCGCCTGGGCGGCGCTTTCCAGCGACGCGAATTTTCTGAAGGTTGGCGCGGTCGCGGAGCTGGCGGATCGACCGCTATGGCCGGGCGAAACGCCGCCGGAACTCGCCGAGTTCTGGACCCAAATCCGCGCCGCCCTGCCTTCCGGCGAGGACTGGGAGGTCTGGACCCGCTGGTACGACGAACGCCTCAAGGGCGCGCCCTCGCGCGGCGAGGCTTGCGAACTCGTCTTCGCGACCGTTCCCGTCGAAGTCTGGGACGAAGGCCCCGCGGCGGCCAATCGCTGGATCAGGGAGCATTTGCCGCCGGAGCCGCCGAAGATAAAGCCGCTTGAAAACGTTCCGTCGCCTTTCACTTTCGCCCGCAATGCTGCCGGACAAATCACCGTCGTTTCAGGTCCGCAAAACACGCCGGTCATCACATTCCCCGGCGATGAAGCGACGCATCGGCGCTGGCTGGACACCGCCCGGCGGTTGAGCGAAAGGCTGATCGCCGATTTAAGGGCGCGAAAATACGATAACGTTCGCGGCGCTTATCTCGATGGGTTGGAGCGTTATGTCGCCGATCTGCCGCCCGAACCCGGGACGGGCGATTTCCTGCTGGCGGACGCCGAGGCGCGCACGTTGCGCGGCCTTTTCGCCGCCGAGCCGCACCTGATTCCCGAAGCCTTCGCCGCGCGCTTGCGAACGATGCTGGAGAGCCATTTCGCTCTGCTCGGCTTTTATCCCGAGGTCGAGCGCTATATCGGCGCGGCCCGCAAGGGACAAGTCACGGCGCCGCCGCCGGAAGAAGCGATCAAGGGCTTTGGCAACATCGTCCGCCAGAACACGCCGGGCGCCTTTACGCCGGAGGTGTCGCGAGGGCTGGTCGAAGTTGAACGCGAGGCGCCGAAGGTCGAGCTGGAGCCGGAAGACATTCGCCGCGGGCCGGTGCCGGTCGAGCCGCCCGTCTATCCCTATGACGAGCCGGATGCGCTGAAATCTCGCGCGTTCGCGAGGCTCAGCACGCTGAACGCGCTCTATAAGGCGGTTGAGATCGCGCGGAACGAGCCCAGCAAGATCGTGCATTGGTACGCCATCGAGGAATTGCTTCGCCCTCATGCAACCCAAGTCATACACTGGTTGCAGCATTTCATGGTCCCGCCCGCTCTGTGACGCCCCCACCGTCATTGCGAGCGGAGCGAAGCAATCCAGGGGCCGCGCGTGACTCCTGGATTGCTTCGTCGGCTTCGCCGCCTCGCAATGACGGGGCTTTCCGCGGCTTGGGTAAATTTCCCCGGCGGCGCGAAAAACTGTAAAACCTCGGCATGAACCCGCGCGTCTATCTCGATTACAACGCCACCGCGCCGTTGCGGCCAGAGGCGCGCGCGGCCATGCTCGCGGTGTTGGACACAACCGGCAACGCGTCGTCGATCCACGCCGAGGGGCGCGCGGCGCGCGGGATGCTGGAGCGGGCGCGGGAAAAAATCGCGGCGGGCGTCGGGACGGCGGCGCGCAACCTCGTTTTCACCAGCGGCGCGACCGAGGCCGCCAATCTGGCGCTGACCCCGCATCTGCGGACCGGGCGCGACGCGCCGCCGTTCGATCTGCTGCTGGTCGCGGCCGGCGAGCACGCCTGCGTGCTCAAGGGCCATCGCTTTCCCGCCGACGAGGTCGAGACCCTGCCGCTGACCCCGGACGGCGTGGTTTCGCTGGAGGCGCTCGATTGCGCGCTGCGCGTCCACGCGGGCCGGCGCGTCATGCTCGCCTTGCAGGCGGCCAACAACGAGACCGGCGTCGTTCAGCCCGTTCGCGAGGCGGCGGCGCTTGTCCACGCGGCGGGCGGACTGCTGGTTTGCGACGCGACCCAGGCCATCGGGCGCCGCGCTGCAACATTCGCGACATTGGACGCCGACGTTTTGTTGTTTTCCTCGCACAAGCTCGGCGGGCCGGCGGGCGCCGGGGCGCTGGCTTTTTCGCGCGGCGGTCTCCATATGGAGGAGACAGTCCTGCGCGGCGGCGGGCAAGAAGGCGGTCGCCGGGCGGGGACGGAGAATGTCGTGGCGGCGGTAGGTTTCGCGTCCGCGTTCGAAGCCGCGACGCTCGAGGCGGCCGGGTCGTTTGGCGCCCATTTCGGCGTGCTTCGCGACGACGTTGAGCGGCGGGTCGCGGAAATCGCCCCGGACGCCGTCTTTCTCGGAGCCGCGGCGACTCGGCTTTCCAACACCAGCGCCTTCCTGACGCCGGGAATCGCGGCGCACACGCTGGCGATGGCGCTGGATCTGGAGGGCGTCGCGGCGTCCTCCGGCTCCGCCTGTTCGTCCGGCAAGCCGAGCGCCTCGCATGTCGCGCTGGCGATGGGCTTCCAGCAAGCGGCGATGTTGCGCGTCAGCCTGGGTTGGCGTTCGAGCGCGAAGGATGTAGAGTCGTTTGGTATCGCTCTTGCACGGGTCGTGGATCGGATAAGATCGCGGTCGTCCGTCGCCTGAGCCGGGGAGCACCCCAGAATTCGGCCGACGGGCCTTTAACCCGCCGTGACGAGGAGAAGTTAAAATGGCGGCTCTCAAGGAGACCGTTGACGCCGTCGAGTCCATCGACGTCGACGCCTATAAATACGGCTTCTCGACCGATATCGAATCGGACAAGGCCCCCAAGGGGCTTTCAGAGGATATCGTCCGCTTCATCTCCGCCAAAAAGGACGAGCCGGAGTGGCTCACGGAGTGGCGGCTGTCCGCCTATCGCCGCTGGCTGACCATGACCGAGCCCAATTGGGCGCGCGTCGAGCATCCCCGCATCGACTACCAGGACCTCTATTACTATTCCGCGCCGAAATCGACGCCGGGGCCGAAAACGCTGGACGAGGTCGATCCCGAGCTGCTCCGCACATACGAGAAGCTGGGGATTCCCTTGCGCGAGCAGGAGATTCTGGCCGGCGTCGAGACGCGCCGGGTGGCGGTCGACGCGGTGTTCGACAGCGTGTCCGTCGCGACGACATTCAAGGAGGAGCTGGCGCGGGCCGGGGTGATCTTCTGCCCCATCTCGGAAGCGGTGCGCGAGCACCCCGAACTCGTCCGCAAATATCTGGGCTCGGTGGTGCCGGTCAGCGACAATTTCTTCGCGACGCTGAACTCGGCGGTCTATTCCGACGGCTCGTTTGTTTACGTGCCGCCGGGCGTGCGCTGCCCGATGGAACTGTCCACCTATTTCCGCATCAACGAGAAGAACACCGGCCAGTTCGAGCGCACGCTGATCATCGCCGACGCCGGTTCCTATGTCAGCTATCTGGAGGGCTGCACGGCGCCCAAGCGCGACGAGAACCAGCTTCACGCGGCGGTGGTGGAATTGATCGCGCTCGACGACGCCGAGATCAAATATTCGACCGTGCAGAACTGGTATCCCGGCGACAACGAGGGCAGAGGCGGCATCTACAATTTCGTCACCAAGCGCGGCGATTGTCGCGGCCGCAA
Source organism: uncultured Alphaproteobacteria bacterium (assembly GCA_963699455.1). Lineage (GTDB taxonomy): Bacteria > Pseudomonadota > Alphaproteobacteria > Rhizobiales > Beijerinckiaceae > Methylocystis. The sequence continues at coordinate 388,993 of CAVOTY010000009.1, forward strand.
TTCGCACATCAGTTGGACGCAGGTGGAGACCGGATCGGCGATCACCTGGAAATATCCGTCCTGCATCCTGCGCGGCGACAATTCCCAGGGCGAGTTCTATTCGATCGCCGTGTCGAACGGCCGCCAGCAGGTCGACAGCGGCACCAAGATGATTCACTTGGGCCGGAACACCAAGAGCCGCATCATCTCCAAGGGCATTTCGGCCGGGCGCTCGCAGAACACCTATCGCGGCCTCGTCTCCGCGCATCGCAAGGCCGACAACGCGCGCAACTTCACCAATTGCGACAGCCTGCTGATCGGCGACCAATGCGGCGCGCACACCGTGCCCTATCTCGAAAGCAAGAATTCCAGCGCGCAATTCGAGCACGAGGCGACCACCTCGAAAATCTCGCAGGACCAGCTGTTTTACGCGATGCAGCGCGGGCTTTCGGCGGAGGAGGCGACGGCGCTGATCGTCAACGGCTTCGTTCGCGACGTGCTGCAACAACTGCCGATGGAGTTCGCGGTCGAGGCGCAAAAGCTGATCTCGATCAGCCTCGAGGGGAGCGTGGGGTGAGGGCGCTCGCGAGCATCGCGGACCAGCCCCGTCATCGCGAGCGGAGCGAGGCAAACCAGGAGTCGGGGGTGGCCCCTGGATTGCTTCGTCGCTCACGCTCCTCGCAATGACGCGAACCCCGACTCGAAATGGACATGACCATGCTTGAAATCAATAACCTCCATGTCTCCATCGGCGAGCGCAAGATTCTCGACGGGTTGACGCTGACCGTTCACGATGGCGAGGTCGCGGCGATCATGGGGCCGAACGGCACCGGCAAATCGACGCTGTCCTATGTCGTCTCCGGGCGCGAGGGCTATGAGGTCACGCAGGGCGAGGTGCTGCTCAACGGCGAGAACATACTGGGGCTGGCGCCGCACGAGCGCGCCGCCAAGGGCGTGTTCCTGGCGTTTCAATATCCGGTCGAAATCCCCGGCGTCGCGACGATGACCTTTTTGAAGGCGGCGCTCAACGCGCAGCGGCGCGCGCGCGGGCAGGACGAGTTGCAGACGCCCGATTTCATGAAGCGCGTCAACGACGCGGCGGCCAAGCTCGGCGTCGCCAAGGAGATGCTGCGGCGGCCGCTCAACTGCGGGTTTTCCGGCGGCGAAAAGAAGCGCATGGAAATCTTGCAGATGGCGCTGCTGGAGCCGCGGCTGTGCATCCTCGACGAGACGGATTCCGGGCTCGACATCGACGCGCTGCGCGTCGTGTCGGAGGGCGTCAACGCCTTGCGCGGCAAGGAGCGCGGCTTTCTCGTCATCACCCATTATCAGCGGCTGCTCGATTATATAAAACCCGACACCGTGCATGTGATGGCCAAGGGCCGCATCCTGCGCAGCGGCGGGCCGGAGCTGGCGCTGGAGCTGGAGACCAGCGGCTACAGGGATTACATCGGCGAGGCGGCGTGAACGCGATGAAAACCGAACAGACACCGGCCGATCTCGCGCTCGAGGCTTTTTTCGAGCAGCGCAAGAACGACGGCGCGGCGGAGCCCAGGGCGCGCGCATGGGAAGCGTTCGCGCGCCAGGGCCTGCCGAACCGGCGCGTCGAATCCTGGCATTACACCGATCTGCGCGCCGCGCTGCGCGAAATCTCGCCGCGCGCCGCCAAAACCGGAACCGTTGAACTCGCGCGGGACGACCGGCTGCGCGTCGCCATCATGGCCGGGGAGTTCGCGGCGGAGCCCGCCGAGCTCGCGAACGCGCCAGCCGGCGTGACCATCACCAGCCTGCGCGACGCGCTGGCGCGGGGCGACGCCGATGTTTTAGCGGCGCTCGCGCCGCGAACCGGTGACGCCGCCGTCGATCTCAACGCCGCGCTGATGCAGGACGGCGCGGTCGCGCGCATCGCCCCCGGCGCGCAAATCGACCGGCCCATCGCGCTGGTCACGCTGCCCACCGGCGGCGTCTCGACCTTCACGCGCAACCTCGTGCTGGTCGGCGCGGGCGCGAAGGCGACCATCATGGAAGTCGGCATGCCCATCGGCGCGGGCGGCCAGGAAAACCATGCGCTCGTGCTGAAGCTCGGCGCGGGAGCGCGTGTCGAGCTGATCGGCGACTTTTGCCCCGGCGCGCCGGACGCGGTGCGGGTCTATTCGCTGATCGCGACGCTGGACGAAAACAGCGCGCTGAACTCCACGGCGGTCATCCAGGGCGGCGGCCTCATGCGCCGGCAGGTGTTCGCGACGCTTGAAGGCGCCGGCGCGCGGGCCATGTTCAATGGCGTGACATTATTGGACAAGCGATCGCACGCCGACACGACCCTCGACCTGCGCCACGAGGCGCCGAACGGGCGGAGCAGGGAGCGCTTTCGTTATGTCGTCGACGATGACGCGACGGGCGTGTTTCAGGGACGGGTGTCGGTGGCGCGCGCCGCGCAAAAGACCGACGGCTCGATGCAATCGAAGGCACTGCTGCTCTCCGACGGCGCGTCGATGAACAACAAGCCGGAGCTGGAGATTTTCGCCGACGACGTGGTGTGCGGCCATGGCGCGACCTGCGGCCGGCTCGACGCCGATCAACTGTTTTACCTGCGGGCGCGCGGCCTGCCGCCGGCCGAGGCCGAGGCGCTGCTGATCGAGGGCTTCGCCAACGAGGCGCTGGAGCAGATCGAGAGCGAGGCGCTGCGCGGCGAGTTGACCGACAAGGTCGCGGGCTGGCTGCATAGGCGCAGGCTCAACGCGACGGGGAGCGCGTCATGAACCAACCCTTTGACGCGGCGCTCGCGACCCCGGCCTTCGACGTGGACTCGATCCGCCGCGATTTTCCGATCCTCGACGAGCGCCCCTACGGCAAGGAGCTGGTCTATCTCGACAACGCCGCCTCGGCGCAAAAGCCGCGCGCCGTTATCGAGCGGCTGACGCATTTCTACGAGCACGAATACGCCAATGTGCATCGTGGCCTGCATTATCTCGCCAACGCCGCGACCGAGGGCTACGAGGGGGCGCGCGAGACCACGCGGCGCTTTCTCAACGCGGGCTCGATCGACGAGATCGTGTTCACGCGCGGCGCGACCGAGGCGATCAACCTCGTCGCCGCGTCGTTCGGCCTCGCGCATATAAACGAGGGCGACGAGATCATCCTGTCGCTGATGGAGCACCACTCCAACATCGTGCCCTGGCATTTTTTGCGCGAGCGCAAGGGCGCGATCCTCAAGTGGATCGAGGTCGACGACAACGGCGAGTTCGCGCTCGACGCCTTCGAGAAGCTCATCACCAAGCGCACCAAGATCGTCGCGCTGACGCATATGTCGAACGTGCTCGCGGCGCCCGTGCCGATCGCCGACATAACCCGCGTCGCCCACGCGCATGGCGTTCCCGTGCTGGTCGACGGCTCGCAGGGCGCGGTGCATCTCGACGTCGACGTGCGAAAGCTGGATTGCGATTTTTACGTCGTGACCGGCCACAAGCTGTATGGGCCGACCGGCATCGGCGCGCTGTACGGCAAGAGCGAGTGGCTTTCGCGGCTGCCGCCGTTCTGCGGCGGCGGCGAGATGATCGAAAGCGTGTCGCGCGAGCGCGTCACCTACGGTCCCGCGCCGCAGCGGTTCGAGGCGGGCACGCCGCCGATCGCCCAGGCGGTCGGGCTCGGCGCGGCGCTGGACTACATGGAGGGCGTCGGCCGCGCCGCGATCCGCGCCCACGAGGCCGATCTGACCGCCTACGCGCATGAGCGGCTGGCCGGCATCGGCGGGCTGCACATCCACGGACGGGCGCGCGACAAGGGGCCCATTCTGTCCTTCAACATGGACAAGGCGCACGCCCACGACATCGCGACGGTGATCGACCGCGCCGGCGTCGCGGTGCGGGCCGGCACGCATTGCGCGATGCCGCTGCTGGAGCGATTGGGAACGACATCGAGCTGCCGCGCGTCCTTCGCGATGTATAACACGCGCGGCGAGATCGACCGGCTCGCCGAGGCGCTCATTCGGGCCAAGGCGTTATTCTCGTGACCGAGCCCTTATTCTCGTGACGGAGGCGTTATTCTCATGACGGAGGCGATGTTGGAGAAGACGGAGAGCAGCGAGACGAGTGCTGGTCCCGCCAACGCGGCGACGATCAATCTGGCCCCGAGCGTCGATCCCGAGGCGCTGGAGCGGCTCTCGGGCGAAATCATCAAGGCGCTGAAGACCGTTTACGACCCGGAAATCCCCGCCGACATCTACGAGTTGGGGCTGATCTACCGCATCGATATTTCCGACGACGGTTATGTCGACATCGACATGACGCTGACCGCGCCGGGTTGCCCGGTCGCCGGCGAAATGCCGGTCTGGGTGCAAAACGCGGTGAGCGCGGTGCCGGGCGTCGCCGACGCCAAGGTGCACATGGTGTTCAACCCGCCGTGGGACCAAAGCCGCATGTCCGACGAGGCCCGCATTTCGCTGGATATGTGGTGAGGGCGCGATGCCCGCGCCACAAATCGGCGGCGTGCTGGAGACGGCGATCTATGTCGACGATCTGGCGCGCGCCGGGCGGTTCTACGAGGAGACGCTGGGACTAAGGCCCATGCTGCGCGACGCGCGGATGTGGGCGTTCGATTGCGGGCCGGGCGGCGTGCTGCTGGCGTTTTTGCGCGGGACGACGGGCGAAACGGTGCGCTTGCCGGGCGGCGAAATTCCGCCGCACGAGGGGACGGGGCGGCTGCATCTGGCGTTTCGCGTCGCCGCCGGCGATCTCGACGCGTTCGAGGCGCGGCTGGCGGAGCAAGGCGTTGCGATCGAGGCGCGCATGCGGTGGCCGCGCGGGGGCAGGAGTCTTTACTTTCGCGACCCCGACCACAATCTGCTGGAATTGGCGACGCCCGGCCTTTGGGCGAACTATTAACGGAGCTAAAAACATGGGCCTTGCCCCCTCGACCGTGATGACCCTGAGCGACGCCGCCGCCGAGCGGGTGCGCGGGTTGCTTAAAGCGGCGCCGTCGCCGGCGACCGGCCTGCGCGTCAGCGTCGAGAAGGGCGGCTGCGCCGGCATGTCCTACAAGATGGACCTCGCCGAACCGTCGCCCGGCGACGAGGTGGTGGAGCGCGACGGGGCGCGGGTCATCGTCGACGCCAAGGCGGTGCTGTACCTGTTGGGGACGCGCATGGACGTCAAGACCGAGCAGTTTTCCTCGACCTTCGTGTTCGAGAACCCCAACCAGACCTCGGCCTGCGGCTGCGGCGAGAGCGTCGCGCTCAACCCCGCCGAGCCGCCGAGCCCGGCGTGACGGCGCCGCCGCCGTTAGGGACTCGTTTACTTTGATTGTTGGTAAATCAGGAGCTTTGGTTATCATTTAAAATCTTTTTTCAGCTTCGGAGCGCCAAGCTACCGCACGGTCAAAGTGTCGGAGTAGCTTAATGTCGTTTTCCCGTTCGCGTTCCTCGCGCCTCGCCGGCGCCAGTCTCGCCGCCGCCTTGGGGGCCGTCGCCGCGGCTCCGAACAGCGAGGCGCGCGAGGGCCACCGCTACAATGCCGAGAATAACATCCCCGAGCTGTCGTCGCCGTCGCGGCATGGCTTCGAGGAAATCATCGTGCGGATTCCGGCGATGCGCCCGGCCCCTGGCTATCCCGCCAAGGTGATCCCGGCGCCGGCCTATGTGAAGGCGGCGAAGGCGACCAAGGAAGCGGCCAAGGAGCCCGCCAAGGACGTTCCGCTCACCAAATATCTGGATTTGAAGCCCGGTGAACACCCCGCCGCGGCCGCGCCGGCGGCGGCGGAAGGCCCGCCCGCGGCGGCTGGCGTGGACGCGCCCAAGGAGGTCGCCAAGGACGTCGCCAAGGACTCGGCGACGGACGCGGCGAAGGATGGCGCCCCGAAGGCCGGCGACGCCGCCGCGCCCGCGCCGGTCGCCGCCAACGCCCCGGTGGCGGACAAGGCCGCCGACGCCGCCTCGGTGCTCGATGTGAAGCCGCAAGGCGCGAAGGTTGACGCCAAGGTTCAGGACGCCAAGATTCAGGACATGAAGTCCGACGCGAAGCCGCAAGAAGCGAAGGCCGAGGCCAAGGCCCAGGACGGCAAGGCCGACGCCAAGGTTCAGGACGCCAAGGCCCAGGACGGCAAGGCCCAGGACGGCAAGCCGCAAGACGGCAAGCCGGCCGTCGAAGCCCCCGCGCAAGCGCCCATCGCGCAAGCGCCAGCGACTCCCGAGGCCAAGCCGAGCGTCGAAGCCGCCGCGCCGGTCGACGCCAAGCTCCAAGACGCCAAGCTCCAAGACGGCAAGCTCCAAGACGGCAAGCCGCAAGACGCCAAGGACCAACAGGCGAAACCCAGCGTCGAGGCCGCCGCGCCTTCGGCGGAAGCCGCCAAGGCGGGCGCTCCCGCCGCGCAAACCGACGCGGCGCAGGCCTATGCGGCGCTGCTCGCCCAGGGCGCGCGCGGACCGATCGAGGTGCGCCTCGCCGATCGCGCGACGCTGTGGTTGCCGGCCGGCCGCGTCTATCTCGAGGGCGCGCTGGCCCGCGAGGCGCTCGGCGCCGGAAAGAACTGGGACGCCGCGACGCTCGGCGTCGTGCTGCCGACCGGCGACAGCCCGGAGTGGACCGCCTATGTCAGCCTGATCGACGACGGCTATATCCGCGACGACAAGGGCAAGGCGCTCGATCCCGTCAAGACGCTGGCGGCCTACAAGGCGGCGGTGGCCACCGACAATCTCGACCGCCAGATGAATCACCTGCCGTTGCTGGAGGCCACCGACTGGATGGAGGCGCCGCGCTACGACGCCAAGCATCATCTGTCCTCCTGCATCGGCGTGACGACCGCCGGCTCGCTCAACCCGGCCGACAAGATCGTCAATTGCGGCTCGTTCGCGCTCGGCGCCCAAGGCGCGCTGAAGGTGGTCGTCGCCGGCGACGAGGAGGTGTTCGCGCGCTTTAGCGGCGAGGCCGCCTCGCTGGCCGACGCCATCGTCCACGATCACGGCAAGGCCTACGAGGACGCCGATCCGGCCACCGTCAAGATGGCGCCCTACGGCCTCGTCGCGATGATGACCGGCGGGTTCGAGTTCCGCAAGCCGGCGATCGCCAAGCCGGTCGGCGTCGCCCGCCAATTGGGCGTCATCGGGCTTCTCGTCCTCTACGCCATCAAATTCGGCAAGATGGCGCTGGTCGTCGTCGCGATGGCCGCCGCCTCCTGGCGCTGGCTCAAGCGCTTCCGCAAGCCCGCGCCGGCCAATGGCGCGGTTAGGGAGGCGGTCGCCAAGCCGGCGGAGGATCGTCCGTTCGAAACCATCGCGCCGGAGGCTCCGGCCGCCGCGCCGGCCTGGAAGCGCGTCGCCCTCGACGCCGTCGCCGCGGCGCGGTCCAAGTTCGCGCACGGCCAGGCGGCGCCCAAGGTCGAGATCGGCACGCCGGTCGAATCCGCCGCGCAAGCTCGGGCCAAGGCGCAAGTTAAGTCCGCGGTGGAGAAATCCAGCGGCGGCGTCGCGGCCAAGCTCGCCGGCAATCTCGCCGCCCTGCGCGAAAAGCTGCCGTTCGCGGCGAAGCCGGTCGACGCCAAGCCGGCGTTCGCGCCGCCGCGGGGAGCCGCGCCGATCGCCGGGTCCGCGCCAAGCGAGGCCAAGTCGGCGTTGGTTCAACCGGAAGGCGCCAAGCCCGAGTCGACCAAATCCACGCCGGCGGCGGCGCTGGCCAAGGTCGCCGCGTTGATGCGCAAGAACGCGCCGGAGGAGCCGCGCCCGGTCATCAATCTGGCGCGCGTCGAACGCCGCCAGCTCCCCGGCGCCGCGCCGAACGACGTCGAGCGTCGCGTCGCCGAAACGGCGCCGGCCTCCAGCGTCGCCGCTTCCGAGCCGGTCGCCGCGCATCTCGCCCCGGTCGAGGCTCCGGCGCCCGCCATGGACGACTTCGCGCTAATCGAGCCGGGCGACGAGGCGGCGGCGGCGGCGCGGGAGGCGTTGCGTCGGGCCAACGGCTAAAGCGCTCCGCTCCGCGCGTTTCGCCGTCTCTGGCGCGCCCCTTCGCGGGGGCGCGCCAGACCGCTTTTTGGGGGCGGGCGACGCCGCGCGAGGGCGCATGGCGGCGGCTTTTGCCGAAAAAGCCGCGTATGGTTTCATAATTCATTGATTTTCATTGGGTTTGCCGAGCCGCGCGGGCTGGCGCTAGCCCCAAGAATCGCCTATAGCTGAATGAGGATTTAACAATAGAATCAGATAGGCGCCTGACTTGGCCGACACAACTCCTGAAAACGACGGGCCCGGTCCCTCGGGCTTCGACATTCGCCCGGTTTCCATCGCCGACGAAATGAAGCGCAGCTATCTCGATTACGCGATGAGCGTGATCGTCAGCCGCGCGCTTCCCGATGTGCGCGACGGCCTGAAACCGGTGCATCGGCGCATTCTGTATTCGATGAACGAAAATGGCCACACGCCGGACAAGGCGCATGTGAAATCGGCGCGCATCGTCGGCGACGTCATGGGTAAATATCACCCGCACGGCGACGCCGCGATCTACGACGCGCTGGTGCGCATGGCGCAGCCGTTCTCGATGAGCCTGATGCTGATCGACGGGCAGGGCAATTTCGGCTCGGTCGACAACGACCCGCCGGCGGCGATGCGCTACACCGAGTCGCGCCTCGCCAAGCCCGCGCTGGCGCTGCTCGCCGACATTGACGAGGGCACCGTCGATTTCCAGGACAATTACGACGGCAAGGAGAGCGAGCCGAGCGTGCTGCCGGCGCGCTTCCCCAATCTGCTGGTCAATGGCGCCGGCGGCATCGCGGTCGGCATGGCGACCAATATCCCGCCGCATAATCTCGGCGAGGTCATCGACGCGGCCATCGCGATCATCGACCGCCCCGACATGACCGTCGCCGAGCTGATGGAGATCGTGCCGGGGCCGGATTTCCCGACCCGCGCCAATATTTTGGGGCGCGGCGGCATCCGCAACGCCTATTCCACCGGGCGCGGCTCGATCATCATGCGCGCCACGGCGCGGATCGAGGCGACGCGCAAGGATCGCGAAGCCATCATCATCACCGAGATTCCCTATCAGGTGAACAAGGCGGCGCTGGTCGAGCGCATCGCCGATCTCGTCCGCGAGAAGAAGATCGAGGGCATCGCCGATCTGCGCGACGAATCCGACCGCGACGGCATGAGAATCGTCATCGAGCTGAAGCGCGAGGCGGTGGCCGACGTCGTGCTCAACCAGCTCTGGCGCCACACCTCGCTGCAATCGAGCTTCCCGGTCAACATGATCGCGCTGAACGGCAAGCGTCCGGAGATGATGACGCTCGCCGACGTGCTGCGCGCCTTCGTCGATTTTCGCGAAACGGTGGTCACCCGCCGCACCAAACACCGGCTCGGCAAGGCGCGCGACAGCGCGCATTTGCAGGTCGGCCTGGCCATCGCGGTGGCCAATATCGACGAGGTCATTCGCCTCATCCGCGCCTCGCCGGACGCCGGCGCGGCGCGCGAGGCGTTGATGGCGCGGGCCTGGCCCGCCAAGGACATGGCGCCGCTGGTCGCGCTGATCGCCGATCCCCGCCACGCGCTCGGCGAGGACGGAACCTGTCGCCTCTCCGAGGCGCAGGCGCGCGGCATTCTCGATCTGCGCCTGCAAAGGCTGACGGCGCTCGGCCGCGATGAAATCTCGGCGGCGCTGGAAAAGCTCGCGGCGGAGATCGCCGAATATCTGGAGATTCTCGGCTCGCGCGAAAAACTGTTCGGCATCGTCAAGGACGAGATGCTGGAGGTGAAGCGGCTGTACGCGACGCCGCGCCGCACGCAAATCCTCGACGCCGACGGCGATGTCGAGGACGAGGATCTGATCGCCCGCGAGGACATGGTCGTCACCGTGTCGCACGCCGGCTACATCAAGCGCGTGCCGCTGTCGACCTATCGCGCCCAGCGGCGCGGCGGCAAGGGCCGCTCCGGCATGCAGACGAAGGAGGAGGATTTCGTCCACCGCCTGTTCGTCGCCAACACCCACACGCCCGTGCTGTTCTTCTCGTCGCTCGGCCGCGCCTACAAGGAAAAGGTGTGGCGGCTGCCGCTGGCCGCGCCGCAAGCGCGTGGCAAGGCGCTGGTCAACATGCTGCCGCTGGAGCAAAACGAGCGCATCACGACGATCATGCCGCTGCCCGAGGACGAGGCGAGCTGGGCGACGCTCGACGTGATCTTCGCGACGACGCGCGGCTCGGTGCGTCGCAACAAGCTGTCGGATTTCTCCGACGTGCGGCGCAACGGCATCATCGCGATGAAGCTCGACGAGGGCGAGGCCATCGTCGACGTGGCGACGGCCAGCGAGGCCGAGGACGTGCTGCTGACCACCAAGGACGGCCAGTGCATCCGCTTCGCGGTGCCGGAGGTGCGGGTGTTCCAGGGCCGCACCTCGATGGGCGTGCGCGGCGTCAATCTTAGCGAGGGCGACCGGGTGATCTCGCTGTCGATCCTCAACCACTTTGAAGCCGGCGGCGACGAGCGCGCCGCCTATTTGAAGCGCGCCGTGGCGCTGCGCCGCGCCCAGGGCGCCGAGGTGGTCGAGGAGCCGAGCGTCGAGGCGGAGGAGGGCGCCGCCGTCGATCTATCCGACGAGCGGTTCGAGGCGATGCGCGCCGCCGAACAGATCATTCTGACGGTGTCGGAAAACGGCTACGGCAAGCGCACCTCGTCGTTCGAATATCGCATCACCGGGCGCGGCGGAAAAGGCATCGTCGCGATGGCGGTCAACAAGCGCAACGGCCCGCTGATCGCCTCGTTCCCGGTCGAGCACGGCGACGAAATCATGCTGGTGACCAACGGCGGCCAACTGATCCGCTGCCCGGTCGACGGCATCCGCATCGCCGGCCGTGGGACGCAGGGCGTCATCGTGTTCGACACCGCGGAAGGCGAGCGCGTGATGTCGGTCGAGCATATTGGGGATGTGGGGGAAGGGGAGGTGGAGACGGCGGCGGAGGGCGAAGGGTGAGGTTTTGCGGGGAGGCGAAGGCAAATAACGGCAGATGAAGGCGACGAAAGTTTTTTCTCGGAGTGATTCATATGGCGCTAAGCGATCACGAGTTCGGGGGTGTTTCGACGGACCTAAAACTCACGATGGTCAAGGGCTATTTGTCTGCGTTTACGACAGCGCTTCAAAACCGCTTTGAGCATCTTTGGTACATTGATGCGTTCGCGGGGACGGGAGAGCGAACGGTTCGTTTGGAAGCTCAAGACGGCTCGCTTTTTGATCCGCCGACGGAAGAACGAGTCGAACGGCGAGCAGGTTCGGCTCGCATCGGTATTGAAACCAATCCGCCCTTTGATCGCATTATCTTTATGGATAGGAATAAGAGACATTGTGAGGCGTTGCGACTTCTTCGAAATAAATATCCTAATAGAAAAATTGACATAATCGAAGACGATGCGAATGTAGCCATCGAACGACTCGTGAAAAGTCACAGGTGGAACAACACTCGGGCCGTAATGTTCCTTGATCCCTATGGGATGAGCGTGCAGTGGGACACCTTACAGGCAATCCGAGGCACGAATGCAATCGATGTCTGGTACCTGGTCTCACTTTCGGGGTTGTTTCGTCAAGCGGCAAGGGACCATGGCGCGGTTGACGAAACGAAGCGCGTTGCACTGACGCGCATGTTGGGCACCACCGAGTGGGAAGCCGTATGGTACAAGCGGGCAGAAAGTCAGGATCTGTTTGGACAGATTGATGAAAGGCACCAGCGCATTGCGAACGTCGAGGCGATTGAAGCGTTTGTGATGGAACAACTCGGGACGCTGTTTCCAAAAGTGCTGAAGCCAATGCGCTTGAATAACGAGCGGGGCGCTCCCCAATTTGCCTTATTTTTTGCGATCTCCAACTCGGAACCTCGAGCGATTGGTCTGGCGACGAAAATCGCCGGTCATATTCTCAACTCGGGAAGAGCGTCCCACAAACGACCTCGATAGGATCGACCCGCCAGTTTTTTGTTTTTTCCGCCCCATTGTTTGAAAAAAAACGCCGTGTGGTTCTCTCTACACAACTCGTATATTTCGTTGACCCATTGTTCATTCATTGTGCGAGCGTGCGGTCCAAATTCACCTCCGACAATTGCCCAATCAATTCCTGAGAGATCGGCAGTTTTTACGGAGCCGATCAATGGCTCGAATGACGCAAATCGAATTTTTGCTGGCGCCTGGCGGAGCGAATCCAAGCGATCGATCACTTTCGAATCTTCAACGCTTACGCCTAGCCAGACGTTTGAAAGTACTTTGAATCGCCGAGTATCCTTGAGAACCGCAGCCATGCGCTCTGGGCGCTTAGTTAGGATTTGGAATGTGTGCTTTGGAGACGCGGACATTGTTTGCCAAACGCGTTCGATAAAATCATCGGGTACATCTGCGTGAAACAGATCGGACATGGAGTTCACGAATATCTTTTTCGGCCTCCTCCAAGTTTTTGGTACCGCCAGCGCGTGTTCGTCAAGGCGAACTTTCCCGGTCCAAACCCGACGGTTCCCCGATTTACGAGTGAGGTCGATGTATTTGCTAACACCCATTGCTTCGAGGCGCGCAGCCATCCGCATGGCGTAACAGTTGCTGCATCCAGAGCTGACGACGTTGCACCCCGCGACGGGATTCCAGGTTGCGTCGGTCCATTCTATCGAAGTATCTGCCATTCATGCTCCACCCCAGGGAGATTGTATGATACACAAATCTCGAATAGATTAACATAGTTCTTGTTTTGTTCCACATAAAAATTGTCCAAAAGCGCCCTGTCTTGACGCCTGGAACTCACACGAGGCGCGCCTCTCCCATCTCGGTCGAAAATCCCCTATACCTCGCCCCATGACCATCCCGCGCGCCGCGATTTACACCGGCACCTTCGATCCGCTGACTTACGGCCATCTCGACGTGATCCGTCAGGGGGCGGGGTTGTTCGACCGGCTGGTCGTCGCCATTGGCGCGCATCCCGGCAAGGCGCCGCTGCTGTCGTTCGAGGCGCGCGCCGGGATTATCCGCGACGCCTGCGCCGGCTTAAGCTCGCCGTGCGTTTTCGAGGTCGTCGCGTTTAGCGGCCTCGCGGTCGATGCGGCGCGCGCCCATGGGGCGGCCACCATTCTGCGCGGTTTGCGCGACGGCGCCGATTTCGACTATGAAATGCAGATGGCCGGGATGAACGCGGCGCTGGCGAACGACGTCGCGACGGTGTTTATTCCGGCCTCCGCGGGTTTGCGTCATGTCAGCGCCACTCTCGTCCGGCAAATCGCCGCGCTCGGCGGCGACGTTTCCGCCTTCGCGCCGGCCCAATCCGTCGGCGCGCTCAACCGCGCGCTGGCGCGTCGTCAATAAAGAAACAGGGAGGCACCATGACTATCGATCGTCGCAGTCTCATCGCCGGCGCGTCCGCCGCGGCGGCCCTGATGGCGGCGCCCGCCGCCAGGGCGGAGGACAAGCTGCTCAATCTCGACACCGTCTATGGCCGCACGGTCATCAAGATGCGGCCGGACATCGCGCCAAAGCATTGCGCGCAGATCGAGGCGCTGGTCAAAAAGCATTTTTACGACGGCGTGAAGTTCCATCGCGTCATCGAAGGCTTCATGGCGCAGACCGGCGATCCCACCGGCACCGGCACCGGCAAGTCGGACCTGCCGAACATCCCCGCCGAATTCTCCAAGGAGAAGTTTTTGCGCGGCACGGTTGGCATGGCGCGCGGCCAGGACGAAAACTCCGCCAATTGCCAGTTCTTCATCTGCTTCGCGCCGGCCCGCTATCTCGAGGAGCAGTACACCGTGTGGGGCGAGGTGGTCTCCGGCATGGAGTTCATCGACAAGATCCACCGCGGCGAGCCGCCGAAGGACCCGGACAAGATCGTCAAGCTGCGCCTCGCCGGCGACGAGAGCTAGAGAGCCCCCACCCCAACCCTCCCCCGCTAAAGCGGGAGAGGGGGCGGATTCGGCCCTCGATAAAGTTCACCGCTCACGCCGCCGAGGCGCGTCCCCTCTCCCGCGAAGCGGGGGAGGGTTAGGGAGGGGGTTTTCGCCATCCTCCGCGAAAATAACCAGGAGAAACCATACCGTGGCAGGCGACACACTGACGTTGGAGACCACCCAGGGCAATGTCGAGATCAAACTGCGGTCCGATCTCGCGCCCAAGCATGTCGAGCGCATCAAGCAGCTCGTGTCCGAGGGCTTTTACGATGGAATCGTCTTCCATCGGGTTATCGACGGCTTCATGGCGCAGACCGGCTGTCCGCGCGGCACCGGCACCGGCGGCTCGAAATATCCGAACCTCGAACAGGAGTTCAACGCCGAGCCGCACAAGCGCGGCGCCTGCTCGATGGCGCGCGCCTCGCATCCCGACACCGCCAATTCGCAGTTCTTCATCTGCTTCGGCGACGCGGGCTTTCTCGACAAGAAATACACCGTCTGGGGCGAGGTCGTCTCGGGCATGGAGAACGTCGACAAGCTCAAGCGCGGCGAGCCGCCGAAGGACCCCGACAAGATCGTCAAGGCGTCGCTGAGCTGAGTGGCTTGCGAGGCGCCCGCTTCGCCCCGTCGCGCGGCGAGGGCGCCGGCGGCCGTCATTGCGAGCGACGCGAAGCAATCCAGGGCCAACCCAGTCCCCCTGGATTGCTTCGTCGCTTATCGCTCCTCGCAATGACGGTGGGTAACGCGTCGTGACGGGCGGTTGACCTTAAAATGCGCGTCGATCTTTTCGATTTCGAACTGCCGCCGGAAGCCATCGCGCTGCGCCCGGCGAGCCCGCGCGACAGCGCGCGGCTGCTGGTCGCGCCCAACGGCGCCGCGCCGATCGAGGACCGCCGCGTATCCGATCTGCCCAAGCTTCTGCGCCCCGGCGACGCGCTGGTCGTCAACGACACGCGGGTCATCGCCGCGCGCCTCGACGGTTTTCGCGCGCGCGGCGAGACGCGAGCCCATGTCGAGGCGACGCTGATCGAGCGGTTGTCGCCGTCGCACTGGCGCGCGCTGGCGCGGCCGGCGAAAAAACTGCGGGTCGGCGAGCGCGTCGAGTTCGGCGCGCTCACGGCGGAAGTCGCGGCCAAGGGCGAGGCCGGCGAAATCACGCTGGCCTTCGACATGGAAGGCGAGGCGCTCGACGCCGCCATCGAGGCGCTTGGGACCATGCCGCTGCCGCCCTATATCGCCGGCAAGCGGGCCGCCGACGCGCGCGACGCCGACGATTACCAAACGCTGTTCGCGCGCGAGGCGGGGGCGGTGGCGGCGCCCACGGCGGGGCTGCACTTCACCCCGAACCTGCTCGCCGCGCTGCAAGCGGCGGGCATAAGCCTGCATCAAGTGACGCTGCATGTCGGCGCCGGCACGTTTCTCCCCGTCAAGGTGGAGGACACCGACGACCACGCGATGCATTACGAGCAGGCGATCCTTGGCGCGGACACCGCGGCCGCGCTCAACGCGGTCCGCGCGCGCGGCGGGCGCGTCGTCGCGGTCGGCACCACCGCCCTGCGCTGCCTGGAGAGCGCCGCCAATGAAAGCGGTTTGCTCAAACCCTACAACGCGCGCACCAACATTTTCATCACGCCGGGCTATCGCTTTCGCGCCGTCGACGCGCTGCTGACCAATTTTCATTTGCCGCGCTCGACGCTGTTCATGTTGGTCTGCGCCTTTTCCGGCGCCGAGCGCATGAAGGCCGCCTACGCTCATGCGATCCAGAGCGGCTATCGCTTCTACTCCTATGGCGACGCCTGTCTGCTGTTCCCGGCATGAGCGAAACGCGCGATGTCCGCATGTTGGCGCTGTGGCGCGACGATCCGACCGAGGCGCCGATGACGCTCGATCTCCGCCTCGACTCAGCGCACGCCGTCGCGTCGATCTGGGACCTGTTCGGCGCCTTCGATCTCGACGGTCCGCGCTGCCGCCCCTTCGTGCTGCGCCGCGACGGCGTCATCGATTTTGGCGCGAACTCACCGGAAAAATGGCGCGCCGATTTGCGCGACATCGCGATTGTCGTTAACGCCCTTTTCACCGTGCATTGGAACGACGCCGACAGCGGCGTTTACAAAATCGTCAAGATCGCCGCGCTCGGCGCCAAGGACAGCCGCGAATGACGCAAGAGTTTTGCTTCGCCGTTCACGCCGCCGACGGCGCGGCGCGCATGGGCGAAATCACCACGTCGCGTGGAATCATCCGCACGCCGGCCTTCATGCCGGTCGGCACGGCGGCGACGGTGAAGGCGATGTTTCCCGAGGACGTGCGCGCGGCGGGCGCCGATATTCTGCTCGGCAACGTCTATCATCTGATGCTGCGTCCCGGCGCCGAGCGCGTCGCGCGGCTTGGCGGACTGCACGCGTTCATGCGCTGGCCATTGCCGATCCTCACCGATTCCGGCGGCTTTCAGGTCATGTCGCTGGCCAAGCTCCGCAAGCTCGACGAGAACGGCGTCACCTTCCAATCGCATATCGACGGCTCCAAGCATGTGCTGACGCCGGAGCGCTCGATGGAGATTCAGGCGCTGCTCGGCTCCGACATCCAGATGCAATTCGACGAATGCGTGCGCCTGCCGTGCCCGCCCGCCGAGGCCGAACGCGCCATGCGGCTGTCGCTGCGCTGGGCCGAGCGGTCGCGCAAGGCGTTTAGCCCGGCGCCGGGGCGCGCGGCGTTCGGCATCGTGCAAGGCGGCGCGGAAAAGCCGTTGCGGATCGAGAGCGCCCGCGTGCTGGCCGACATGGATTTTCACGGCCTGGCGATTGGCGGCCTCGCGGTCGGCGAGCCGCAGGACGTCATGCTCGACATGCTGGAGACGGTGGAGCCGCATCTGCCGCGCGAAAAACCGCGTTATCTGATGGGCGTCGGCACGCCCGACGACATCGTGCAAGCGGTGGCGCGCGGCGTCGACATGTTCGACTGCGTGATGCCGACCCGCGCCGGCCGCCACGGCCTCGCCTATACGCGGTTCGGCAAGGTCAATCTGCTGAACGCCCGCCACGCCGAGGACGCCGCGCCGCTCGACGCCGGCTCCCCCTGCGCCGTCGCGCGAGAATACTCGCGCGCCTATCTGCATCATCTGTTCAAGGCCGGCGAAATCCTGGGGCTGATGCTGCTGACGCAAATCAACGTCGCTTATTATCAGGAGCTGATGGCCGGCCTGCGCGCCGCCATCGCGGCGGGGCGGCTGACCGATTTCATCGGCGAGACGCGGCAAGGCTGGGCGCGGGGGCTGGACGCGTGACCGACGACATCGCCGCGAACGCGACAACCCCGTCATTGCGAGGAGCGAAGCGACGAAGCAATCCAGGGGCCGCGCGCGACTCCTGGATTGCTTCGCCTTCGGCTCGCAATGACGGAAATGTTGCGTCGGGCGCGGCCTCAAAAAGCGCCGCCCTCGCCGACGACCTGCGCGCCTTCGACGCCTTCGGCGCGAAAACACTGTGCTTCGAGCGGGACGGCATTCCCTATTACGTCAATGAATTCTGGACCTCCGGCCAGCGCCGCGCCCGCAGCCTGCACGAGATCAGCTATCGCGCCTGCTTCAAGCCGCAACTCCCTGAGTTTTTCATCTCGCGGCTCACCGCGCCGGGCGATGGCGTTTACGATCCCTTCATGGGGCGCGGCACGACGCCGTTGCAGGCGGCGCTGATGGGTCGCCGGCCGCTCGGCAACGACATGAATCCGCTGTCCGCGCTGCTGACGCGCCCGCGCCTCGCGCCGCCGACGCTCGGCCAAATCGAGGCGCGCCTAAGCGATATCGACTGGAGCGGCGGCGAGATCGAGCGCGACGATCTGCTCGCCTTTTATCACCCGGACACGCTGCGAAAAATTTGCGCGCTGCGGCGGTTTCTAACCACGCATCGCGAGCCCGTCGATCAATGGATCGAGATGGTGGCGATCAACCGGTTGACCGGACATTCGCCAGGGTTTTTCTCGGTCTACACGCTGCCGCCCAACCAGGCCGTGTCGGTGGCGTCGCAGATCAAGATCAACGCCAAGCGCGGGCAAACGCCGCCGCCGCGCGACGTGCCGAAACTCATCTTGAAAAAGTCCCGCGCGCTGCTCGCCGACGGGCCGCCGCCGCCGCACCCGAGCGCCGTGCTATGCACCGGCGACGCGGCGCGCGCGCCGGGGATCGCCGACGCCAGCGCGCGAACTCGTCGCGACCTCGCCGCCGTTTCTCGACATCGTGCAATACGCCGCCGACAACTGGCTGCGAAACTGGTTCGCCGGAATCGACACGGACGCCGTGAAGATTTCCGCGCATCGCGGCGAGACGGCCTGGACCAACATGGTGCGCGCCTGCTTCGTCGATTTCGCCCGCGTCGTCGCGCCCGGCGGTCATATCGCCTTCGAGGTCGGCGAGGTGCGCGGCGGCGAGGTGCTGCTGGAGCGCGCGGTGTGGCGGGCGGTCGAGGGGCTGCCGTTCACGCGGCTGTTCGTCGTGGTTAACGCGCAAAGTTTCACCAAGACCAGCCATTGCTGGGGCGTCGCCAACAACGCGCGCGGCGTCAACAGCAACCGTATCGTGTTGTTGCGCCGCGATTAATGCGCCGCACAAAAATGTCGCGGCGTCGCGCCTTGCGCGCCGGCGTCGCGCCGTCGTAATCTGTCAACGCCGAGACATTCTCGTGGCGGCGGTGTGACGGGTGGATCCAATGGAAATTTCCCTCGACCAGGCGATCGGCATGCACGCCCGTGCGCTCAAGGGGCGGGCCGGCAAGAAATCCCCGATGATCGCGCGACTTCGCGCCAATGATCTCAAGGAGATGGGCGACCACGAGGGCTACCGCGTCTGGATGCTGGTCGGCGAGCACGCCGCGCGGCTGCTGGCGGCGCAGGCCAGCGCGGAGCTCGACGCCCCGGAACTGGAGCCGGCGCGCTGACGCGGGCCCAGACCTGAAATAGAAGACAAACCGTCATGCCCGATCCTTATGACCTCATTGTCATCGGCGCCGGGCCGGGCGGCTATGTCGCGGCCATCCGCGCCGCGCAGCTCGGGCTCAAGACCGCCGTGGTCGAGCGCGAGCATCTCGGCGGCATCTGCCTCAACTGGGGTTGCATCCCCACCAAGGCGCTGCTGCGCTCGGCCGATGTTTATCGACTCGCGCTGCATGGCGCCGACTTCGGGCTCGACATCGCCGCGCCGAAATTCGACATCGCCAAAATCGTCGCGCGTTCGCGCGAGATCGCCGGCAAGCTCAACGCCGGCGTGGAATTCCTATTCAAGAAGAACAAGATAGACGTCATCTTCGGGCAGGCGCGGATCGCCGCCGCCGGCGTCGTCGAGGTCGGCCCGTCGCGAAAGCCGGCCGAGGCGCCGCAAGCCCCTATACCTAAGTCCGCGCTGGGGCCGGGCGTCTACAACGCCAAGAACATCATCGTCGCGACCGGCGCGCGGCCGCGGGCCTTGCCCGGCCTGGAGCCAGACGGCCGGCTGATCTGGACCTATTTCGACGCGCTGAAGCCGGCGGCCTTGCCGAAATCGCTGCTCGTGGTCGGCGCCGGGGCGATTGGCGTCGAGTTCGCCTCATTCTATTCCACATTCGGGGTTAGCGTGACCTTGGTCGAGGCGCTGCCGCGGATTTTGCCCGCCGAGGACGCCGAGATCGCCGCGCTGGCGACCCGGAGTTTTAAAAAGCAAGGCATTGAAATCCTTGTGGGAACGAAGGTCTCGGCGGTGGAGAAGCACGAGAACGGCGTTATCGCCACGCTGACCGGCGCGGGCGGCGCGACGCGACGGGTCGAGGCCGAGCGGTTGCTTTCGGCGGCGGGCGTCGTCGCCAATGTCGAGGGGTTGGGGCTCGAGGCGCTGGGGGTCGGGCTGGAGCGCGGGGTTATCGCGACGGACGGGCTTGGACGCACCAATGTCGCGGGAATCCTGGCGATTGGCGATGTCGCGGGCGGGCCGATGCTGGCCCACAAGGCCGAGCACGAGGGCATCGCCTGTGTCGATGCGCTGGCGCGCATAAACGCGCATCCGCTGGACAAAACGCGCATCCCGGCGTGCACATATGCGCATCCGCAGGTCGGGTCGGGCTGACCGAGGAGGCGGCCAAAGCGGCCGGAATCGAGGCGAAAATCGGGCGGTTTCCGTATCGCGCCAACGGCAAGGCGATCGCCATGGGCGAGCCCGAGGGACTCGTCAAAACGATTTTTGACGCAAAAAGCGGCAGGCTGGTCGGCGCCCATTTGATCGGCGCCGAGGCCACGGAGTTGATCCAGGGTTTCGTCATCGCGATGAATCTGGAGACGACCGAGGAGGAGCTGATGCACGGCGTCTTCCCGCACCCAACGTTGTCCGAAATGATCGGCGAGAGCGCGCTCGACGCGTTTGGCCGGGCCATTCATATTTGAGCCGGACGAAACGGCGCGGCGACTGACCCGTATTTTTTGGCGGGCGGCGACTTCAGCGACGAAGAACTCCGCATATTGGGGGACGCGCGGTTAGGAACCGGCGTCGCCGCAAATCAAGTCGTGAGTCGATTCGAAAAAGGCGAGGCGCCTCGGATGGATCGAGGAGGAGCCTCACTCCTCCTCGAAATTGAAGAGATTCAGGAATGCGTCCTTGTTTTCCCTCAGTCTCTCGAGATGCACCAACGCCAGTCGCGCCAGGCATTGGTCGCCCGATGGAAGTCACGATCAATAGCGAGCGACGACGATCTGATGGATCGGTCTTGCGCCTGACCAGCTTGGCGTGAACCAGGCGCGAGACCAGTTCGGCCGCGCTGTGATCGCGAATCATGAGTTGTTCGGCGAGTTCGCCAACGCTGATATGGTCGTGGGTGGGGTAAGTCTTGATAACCAGCAGCGCCTGATACCACTGCATCGTCAAACCAAGATCGGCGGCCGCCTGCTCGCTAAAGTTCAAAAACCGCCGGAGCGCGAAGCGAAAGCGGGCGAGAGCCGACAACTCCTCGCCCGTTGGCTGCTTCTCATCCGCGCCGGGGGCTGTGTCGGTTGCGTTCGTCAAACTTGTCGCCAACTTCCCTCCAAATCTCTCTCCCGCCCGCGGTCGCGACGCGGCGCCCCGCGAAAACGACGCGCGAGAACGATGACGCTTCGCCGATCGAAGCGTCGAGGAGCGACCGCTCCTCATCCATTGGGACACGCGTATCGACAACACCGCCGCGCGCCGGGATCATAACGCCAATCGACCCACTTGCAATACCTCGTCGGGCGAGATATAAACGCGTCGCGTCACGATGCATATGCCGTTGTGGCGGCTGTTTCGCAAATTAAACGCAGTGCTTAACGGAGTTCGCGTTCCGACCGATACCGGAAAACCTCGGGGCTGCCCTGTTCCAGAGGCAAAAGCGGCGCGGATAGGGAAGGCGCGAAGACGAGGCGACGGCAACGCCGGGCGGCAGGGTCGTTCGGCGTCGCCGTGAAGAACGATAGTTCGCGCCCTCGCGGCGATCGAGCGATTCTCGCGGCCGCCACTCCCCGAACGGAGGATGCGGCTCGATCGTTGCGCGCGACGTTGTACAAGAACAGTTGAGCCGTTCAAGGCGGGAGAGAAACGATGAATATGAAGTTCCCGGTCGCGCTGGTTTTCGCGATCTCCGGTTTCGCGTCGCAGGCGCTGGCGCACGGCGGCGTGAGCATCGATCAAGGCCAGTGCATCATGAAGATCGGGCCGGACACCATGACCTTCACCGGCTATCAACCACAGAAATCGCGCGAGCAGTTTTGTGACGATATTCCCGATGTCGGCCCCACCATCATCGTGCTCGACGCCCAACAGAACGAATTGCGCGACATGGCGCTGGAAATCCGCATCCTCCGCAATGTCGGCCAAAAGGACGACACGGAGAACATGGAGGCCAACACCGAGATTTACGTCCCCCCCAAGAAATACAAGACCGGCACGTTGAATTTCGATTACAACTTCCAAAAGCAGGGCAACTTCATCGGTCTCGTCAAGGCCCGCAACGATGACGGCTCGAAAGAATATGTCTCGCGCTTTCCCTTCGCGGTCGGCGAAACCGCGAACAAGAATCTCTACACGGCTCTCGTGCTGGGCGCCGCCGGTCTTGTCGGCTTCGGCCTTTATTACAAGCACTCCTTCATCGACAAGAAGAAAAAGCCTGTCGCGTGAGACCCCTACCGCAACGACGAGACGATCTCGCCATGAGCATGAATAAACTCCGTGGCGCCGCGGCCGGCGTTATCGCGGCCTTGGGGCTTCTCCTGGCTTCGACTTGCGGGGCTTTGGCCGGAGGGGACGGTCCGGAAGCGATGAGCATGGGGAATATGTGCATGGTCATGTTTGGCTATGACATGATCCACATCACCTCATATCTTCCGGGTCAATCACGCAGCGAATATTGCGAGGAGATTCCCTCCACCGGCAAGGTGATCATGGTTTTCGATATCGAGAACCCCAAGTTTCGCGATATGCCGATCGAGATCAGAATCATCCGCGATCCCCTGACGCCGGTTGATCCGGCGTCGGATCTCGAACCTTTGACCGAGGTGCATTTTCCCGCGAAAATGTACAAGACCGGCACTTTGAGTTTCGAGCACGAATATTCGAAAAATGGGCACTACATGGGCCTTGTCACGCTAACGAAGGACAACGGCGAAAAGGAAACCAAGAGTTTTAAGTTTTCGGTCGGGGCGACGTTCATGCAATGGGTGCCGTTCATCCTGGGCGGCGTGTTGATCGGTCTGACGGTGCTAGCCTACTGGAAGCACAGCAACTCGTCGAAGCCGGCGGTCGCCAAACCCGCCGCATGACATGAGCGAATTGTCCACGCCCCGACGAACCGACGGAGACCTGGACTTTTACTTGGACGGCGCTGGCGTCGGCCACCTCGCGAATTCGCGAGGAGGCGCCGCGCGCGCGAAAGGCCGTCACATCGAAGACTTCCGGCATGCACGCCGCCGCGTTCATTCACCAACCCACGCACGACCGAGAAAGCATGCGCATGACCAAATCAAAGTTTATCGCATTGACGCTGTCCGTGACGATGCTTGCGACGGCGCCGGCCCACGCCTTCTGTCTGTTTGGTTGCGAGCCGACCAAGGACGCGGCGCGCAAGGTGTTCGACAATCTCGTCAAGAAAAAATTCGATGCGAACGCGAACATTCAAACATTCGACGTGACGCGCTTCTGGCGACTCGACGTCGAAGGCGCCGGGCATGCGGGCGTCGAGTATTATTTCACGGCGAAGGTGGAGTTTCCCAAGGGGGCCAATCTCGATTGCAAGCCCGAGGGCGCTGCGAACACCGTGAAGGACGGCTGCTCGGCGAGCGGCTATTACTCGACCACCATCCAAAATAAGATGGTGAGGGAACGCCAATACATCGAACCCGGCAAGGTTATAGAATTCAAGGATGAAATGCGCTTCGACGAAGGCGACAAGGGCTGGAGCGGTCAGGACGGCAATTTCTATTGAGCGGCGACGGCAAGATTGGTCGGTGGAGAGCGAGCGGAGAATGTTACCCGTAATGTAGGTTAAATATTTGGGGCCGAGACAGGAATCGAGACATGCACTTCATTGTGTCGCATCTTTACTTTCTGATCGCGCTAGCTTGCGTCATCACGTTTTTGCGCGGCCCACTGTAACGAGATTCGAATTAGGCGATGCGATCAATTGTCCCTACGCCGCGCCTATGACGACAAAGCAGGGATGAACAAGGAGAAAGAAAATGGCGGCAAAGAGAGACACGGGAGCCTTATTGAAGCAGGTGGCTTGGGCGGTCGCCGCGATCGCGCTGGTTTTCACGGCCATTCACTTCGCGCCGATCATTTCGCACGGCGGCTGAGCGAGGGCGTGGGGCGCGAGACGACTTACTCGCGCCCCGCTATTCATCACGGCGCGCTTGTCGCGGCAGAGCGGCGCCGGCGGCGGACCGAAGCGCCATTTAGCCGGGCGCATTCCGCTTTACGCCACCGATGAAGTGGATCGTTGGGCGCTGGCATGGCCGCTCAGACCACGACCGACGCGGCCAGCCCGACGCCGTTCGCGGGCTCCGCGTACGGACGGCCTCGACCATTGGATCGGCCAGGCCAACGCCGGCCAGCCGCTGGTCGACTTCGCGACGTCGCCGAATTAGTCGCGCCACGCTCAGGCCGCGCCTTGCGCAAGTCCCAACCAGCGTCTTGCCGCGGGAAGGCGCCGCAGAAGCACGCGCTCGATCGCGAGCACCAACAACAGCGACAATCCGAACAGCGGAAGCAAAATGGTGAGGATCGCGGCCGAAACAGCGAGAAGGGCCGAGAAATGGGGGCGCGCCATCGGTGGCGGCGCCCCGAGTTTGTCGGTGGGACGGCGACGCCACCACATCACGCCCGCGCTGATCGAAAGAAGCAGAACGCCGACCGCGTTCAACAGCAATATGGCTTGATTAAGCCGCCCGAACAACTGCCCTTCGTGGGTCGCGATCGCGACATTGACGACCTTGTCGACGATGTTTTGCTGAGCGAAACCGCTGGTCGCCGACACCTCGCCGCTATCGGGGTCGATCATATAGGTCACACGCAAGGGCCGGTTCTGTATGTGCGATGAAATGATCCAATCGCGAGCGCCCTTGGGCGGCGGCTGAATCCAGACCGGACGAGGTGCGTCGAGCCGCGCGACGGCGGACGCCACCCTGTCGAGAGCCCGCAAATCCGAGCCCGTCGGCGCTTCGGATCGATCCGTCCGCGCGGCGCCGGACATCGCGGCCATCTCGTCCGCCGTCATTCCCGGCATGCTGTTTTTCGGCGCGTCGGGCGATGCCGACGCGGCGGCGCCCGGGACCGGTTGTTCCTTGCCGCCGATCGGCCAATCGGGCGCGCCGGCCGTCGCCGCCCAATGGTTGCGCGCCCAGGTCAGATAGTTCCCCCAGTTCACCGACCAGGGCAACCCGCTGAGCAACAGGAACAGCGTCACCATCGAGATCCACAGGCCCGTGACCGCGTGAAGGTCGCGCCAGAACAGCCGGCCACGCTGGCCGAGCCGCGGATAAAGCAATCCGCCCAACCGTCCGGTTCCGCGCGGCAGCCACAGATAGAGCCCGGTGAGGATCATGATGACTCCCCAGGAGCCGGATGGGGTTTTCGTGGTGAAGCCCGGATATAGGCAGACCGAGGTGGGGGTAATTCCGGAGGATTGGGTGGTCAACCAAATCCGGGATTTCAGGCCCTTTGTTACCAGCGGGTCACGCGGCTGGGCTGCGTATTATTCTGAACGAGGCGCTCCATTTATTCGAATTACCAATCTCACCCGATCCTGCATTTTTATTGATCTGGAGAATCTACGATTTGTAAATCTTTCAGTAAATGACAGCGAAGCCGCCCGAACTCAACTACATGAAAATGATGTCTTGGTCTCGATAACCGCAGATATCGGCATTATTGGCTATGTATCGGCGAGGATTCCGAGGCCGGCTTACATCAATCAACATATAGCACTGGTGCGATTTGATTCCTCACAAATCAGTCCTAAGTTTGTTGCCTATTTTCTGGCGTCCGAAAGACCACAGAGGTTTTTTTCAGCATTAACTGACGCAGGCGCCAAAGCTGGAATGAATCTGGCAACGGTTCAAAAAATTCGCCTTGCTCTCCCACCTACCAAAGCCGAACAAGAGGCCATCGCCGAGGCGTTGAGCGATGCGGATGCTTTCATCGACTCGCTTGAGCAACTCATCGCCAAAAAGCGCCGCCTCAAACAAGGCGCCATGCAGCAATTGCTCACCGGCAAGAAGCGCCTGCCGGGGTTCAGCGGAGAATGGGGATCGCAGCCGCTTGACCAAATTGCCGAAATTCGGAGCGGAGGCACTCCGAGCACGACCCAACCGCAATTTTGGGACGGGGATATTCCCTGGTGCACGCCGACCGACATCACGGCGCTGAATGGCTCTAAATATCTTCGTGAAACAGCTCGAAAGATTACGGATCAAGGTCTGAAATGCAGTTCAGCCGAAATGATCCCGGCGGAATCGATTGTGATGACTTCGCGAGCCACAATCGGCGAGTGCGCTATAAACAAGCAGCCTGTTTCAACTAACCAAGGCTTCAAGAATTTCATCCCTTACGAGCATGTCTATGTGGAATTCCTCTATTATCTGCTTCTCACCAAAAAACAGACGCTCATCAGCTTGTGCGGCGGGAGCACGTTTCTAGAAATTGGCAAGGGCCAGCTCGCTAAGGTTGAGGTTCTATTGCCCGCTGCAAAGGGCGAACAAAACGCCATCGCCGCCATCCTCTCCGACATGGACGCCGAAATCGCCGGGCTGGAGCAAAAGCTCGCCAAGGCCAAGGAAATCAAACAAGGCATGATGCAAGAACTTTTGACCGGAAAGACCCGATTGCCATGGGACAAATTGGAAAGCCCGAAAGCGTCACGCAAAACCGCGTCATCGCCCTGTTCAGTGGAGAACTCGGCTACCGCTTCCTCGGCGACTGGAGCGACCGCGAGGGCAACAGCAACATAGAGGAGGAGCTTTTAACCGCCCACCTCGCGGGCGCCGGCTACACGCCGGCGCAAATCAGCGCCGCGCTTTACAGGCTGCGAACCGAGGCCAACAACCACGGCCGCACGCCCTATGGCAACAACCAGGCCGTTTATGGCCTGCTGCGTTACGGCGTGCCGGTGCGAACCGAAGTCGGCGCGCTCTTTGAGAACGTCCATCTCATCGATTGGGATACCCCTGAGAAAAACGACTTCGCCATTGCCGAGGAAGTGACGCTCAAAGGCGCGCAAGAGCGCCGGCCCGATCTCGTGCTTTACGTCAATGGCATCGCCCTCGGCGTGCTGGAGCTCAAAAACAGCCGCGTCTCCATCGGCGACGGCATAAGGCAGAGCCTCTCCAATCAGCAGCCCGAATTCAATGCGTGGTTCTACAGCACGGTTCAATTCATTTTCGCCGGCAATGATTCCGAGGGGCTGCAATATGGAACGGTCGGCACGCCGGAAAAATATTTCCTGAAATGGAAGGAAGACGAAGCCGACAACAGCCGCTTCAAGCTCGACAAATACCTTTTAAAAATCTGTGAAAAGCGCCGGTTGCTCGAAATCATCCACGACTTCGTGCTGTTCGACGGCGGCGTTAAAAAACTGCCGCGCGTGCATCAGTATTTTGGGATAAAGGCCGCGCAGGAATTTGTGCGAGGGCGGCGCGGCGGCATCATCTGGCACACGCAGGGCAGCGGCAAAAGCATCGTGATGGTGCTGCTCGCCAAATGGATCGTCGAAAACAACCCCAACGCCCGCGTCGCCATCATCACCGACCGCGACGAATTGGACAAACAGATCGAGCGCGTTTTCACCGAGGCTGGAGAGGCGATCAAGCGCACCAGCAGCGGCCGCGACCTGATGGCCCAACTCGGCCAGGCGACGCCGCGCCTGATGTGCTCGCTGATCCATAAATTCGGCCGCCAGGATGTCGACGATTTCGCCGCCTTCATCAAGGATTTGAAGGCGCGGCCCAGTCCGACCGTGGGCGAGGTTTTCGTTTTCGTCGACGAATGCCACCGCACTCAAAGCGGCAGGCTGAACGAAGTGATGAAAGCGATGATGCCCAACGCCGTCTTCATCGGCTTCACCGGCACACCGCTTTTGAAGAAAGACAGACAGACCAGCCTGGAGGTTTTTGGCGGCTATATCCACACCTACAAATTCAGCGAGGCGGTGGAGGACGCGGTCGTGCTCGATCTGATTTACGAGGCGCGCGACATCGACCAGCGCCTCGGCTCGGAGGACAAGATCGACCAATGGTTCGAAGCCAAAACCAAGGGATTGAACCACTGGCAAAAGGACGAGCTAAAGAAAATGTGGGGCACGATGAAAAACGTGCTCAGTTCAAAATCCCGCATGGACCGGGTGGTCGCGGACATCATTTTCGACTTCGGCACGAAGCCGCGTCTTTCCAACGCGCGGGGCAATGCGATTTTAGTGGCGTCCAGCATTTACGAGGCCACTAAATACTTCAGTCTGCTCCAAAAAACCGTCTTCAAGGGCAAATGCGCGGTTGTCACGTCCTATAATCCGATGGCGAGGGACGTGACGCTTGAGGAAACCGGCGCGAACACCGAGACCGACAAGCAGTTCATTTTGAACACCTATACCGAATTGCTGAAAAACGTCGACGCAAAGCCCGGCATGACCAAGACCGAGACCTATGAGGAATGGGCGAAAGGCCTGTTCGTCAAGGAGCCGGCCAATATGAAGCTGCTGGTGGTCGTGGACAAACTGCTCACCGGCTTTGACGCGCCGCCGTGCACCTATCTCTACATCGACAAGTCGATGCAGGATCACGGGCTGTTTCAGGCCATTTGCCGCACGAATCGGCTCGACGGCGAGGACAAGGATTTTGGCTATATTGTTGATTATAAAGACTTGTTCAAAAAGGTCGAAAACGCCATCGCGGTATATACGTCGGAACTCGACCACAGCGCGGGCGGCGCCGCGCCGGAGGTGCTGCTTCAGGATCGCTTGAAGAAGGGCAAGGAGCGTCTCGACGACGCCATCGAGGCGCTTGTTTCGCTTTGCGAGCCGGTGGAGCCGCCCAAGGACGAACTGGCGCATATTCATTATTTTTGCGGCAATACGGAAATCCCGACGGACTTGCAGGAACGGGAACCGCAGCGCGCCGCGCTCTATAAAGGCGTTGTCGCCTTGCTCCGGGCCTATGCCAATATCGCCGATGAGTTGGAGCCCGCCGGCTACGGCGCCAACGACATCGGCCGCATCAAACACCAGCGCGATTATTATCTGAACGTGCGCGAAATCATCCGCAAGGCCAGCAACGAAACGCTGGACCTCAAGGCCTATGAGGCCGACATGCGCCACCTTATCGACACCTACATCGAGGCCGACGAACCACGCAAAATCTCGCCGTTCGACAACATCGGCCTGCTGGACCTGATCGTGAAAACTGGCATCGCCAACGCCATCGCCGAGAAACTCGGCGGCATGAAGGGCAATAAGGACGCCATCGCCGAAACGATCGAAAACAACGTTCGCAGCAAAATCATCAAGGAGCACCTCGGCGATCCGGCCTTCTATGAGAAAATGTCGGCGCTGCTCGACGAGATCATCGCCGCGCGCAAGGCCAAGGCCATTGAATACGAGGACTATCTCCAGAACATCGCCGATTTGGCCAAGAAAGTCGGCGCGGGGCAAGCGGACGAGACGCCGGCGACGCTGAACACCAAGGGAAAGCGGGCGCTTTGGAGCAACCTTGGCCAGAATGAAGCGCTGGCGCTAGAGATCGACGCCGCAATCAAGAAGCATGCCCCCGAAGGCTGGCGCGGCGTCCAGCCTCGCGAGCAGGTCATCAAGGCGGCACTATATGGCGTCCTAAAGGACGTCGCCGAAGTCGAGCGCATTTTTCTCGTCATCAAGGCGCAAGAAGGCGAGTATTGAGCGTGGCTAGGTTCGAACTGGGCGACATTGCCGTGGAGGTGGTGTTCAAGGACATCAAGAACGTCCATCTGAGCGTCAACCCTCCGCACGGCGCGGTGCGGATAGCCGCGCCCGCGCGCATGAAGCTCGATACGCTCCGTGTCTTTGCGATTTCAAAGCTCCGCTGGATCAAGCAACAACGCAGGAAGCTCCAAGAACAGGAGCGGGAAGCGCCGCGCGAGTTCCTCGATCGAGAAAGCCATTATGTTTGGGGAAAGCGCTATCTGCTCAAAGTGATCGAGAGCGACACGGCGCCATCGATCGCATTGAAACACAATTCGATGGTGTTGAAGATTCGCCCCGGAACCGACAAAGCCGCCTGCCGGGCAATCATCGAGGCGTGGTATCGCCATCAGATCAAAGCGGCGGCGGCCCCATCAATCGCCAAATGGGAGCCGATTCTCAGTGTGAAGGTAAACCGGCTCTTTGTGCAGCGAATGAAAAGGAAATGGGGTAGCTGCAACGCGGCCTCCCGAAATATTAGGTTGAATACTGAGCTCGCGAAAAAGCCGCGAGATTGTCTCGAATATATCGTCGCGCATGAAATGGCGCACCTGCTTGAGCCGACGCACAACGCGCGGTTTGTGTCGCTGATGGATCGCTTTATGCCAAAATGGCGGTTTCAGCGGGAGGCGCTGAACAGGCTGCCAGTGAAGCAAGAGGATTGAGGGTATTGATGTTTGCGGGGCCATCTTGAATTTCAGCGGACTTCCCATTTTCACGTTCGGCGCCTTGGCGCGGTCGTGGACTTTGGTTGTTCCGGTTGGGATGAGGTTGCCCTCGAAGTGAGCGAGCCCATCGCCTTTAGCCGGACAACACAGTCGCCAAGCATTTCGTTTGACAAGCCAATTCAAGCCTTCCCGGACTGAACGGAATTCGCTCAGTGGCGTCCATCCGCTCTATGCTCTAGGTCGCCGCAGAGATTGGTTGAGCGAACACATTGGAACCTGCAGTGCATCTGCCCTATCAAAGCGTTGCCGTAATTCTGTTGGTGGGCGTCATCGCCGGATGGATCGGTGCGAAGTTCGTGCCGAAATATCGAATGGGATCGTTGGCGATGTCTTCGTCGGCATGATCGGCGCCTATTTCGGAAACTGGCTGGCGCCTCGACTCGGCATTCATTTTGGAGCCGGGCTCGCGCGCACCGGTCTGAACGCCACGGTCGGCGCTATCGTCCTGCTGTTGCTGGTTCGTTTAATTCGGCGCGTCCGAAGGGCGTCTCTTCGCTGTGGGCCACCTTTTCAAAATCAGGGGAAGCGTGACGCTCGGCAACTGAGTCGGCTTTATGAGCAGGGTGAGCTGCACAGCATGGCTCGGATGACGTTGATCGCGGGCGGCAAACGGCGCCGGCGGTGGCGCGACGAAGACGGGGCTCGGTTCTGGCGGCGCGGAGCCCCGCACAGTGGTCGCCGATGTGGCGACCAACGAGGATCTGCGCACGAGCCTGGTCTATAAATGGCGCCGAGCAGCGCGGGAGCGCGGCGGTTGTTACCCAGCGGGTCCGCTGGGGGTCCGCTAGACCGAAATCGCCTTTCTGCTATTCGCGCAACTTTTTGATTTCATTGGTGCCGGTTGCAGGAGTCGAACCCGCGACCTACTGATTACAAATCAGTTGCTCTACCTACTGAGCTAAACCGGCCCAAGTATCGCGTTCACGCGCTTTCTATTCCTTGAATGGAGCTTTAGGTCAATCCCACCCCTACAGCGATCGATGCGCTTGAAGCGCTCCGGCGCGGCCCAGGGCCGCCTGTCGCATGTGACCCGCCCGAGGGCGTTTACCGTAAAAGCTCAACGCCACTAGACTATTTCCGTTCGCCGTTCTTAATATTCCCGCAAGAATTGGAGATTGCGCGACGACGCGATGCGCCCGTCCATGATTAACGGATAAGGTAAACACCGATAATTTGCTTCGAGGCGTCCGATCGCGGACGCGAATGCTCGTAGCCGCCGCAGGTATACCAGGTTCAACACGCCGTCTCAGGCCGACGCCACGGAAGCAAAATGAACGGAAAGCCAAGGACAATCGCGTTCGTCCAAACGCAAGCCGAAAGCGCTGGCGCTCAGGAAATCTCGCGTCAGCTGGCCCATGGCGTGAAGGCGAAGGGATGGGAGGCGCGGCAGATTTTCCTGTTTCGCCGCACGGATTCATTCGACCTCGAGGAAAACACCTTTTTTTGCGCGAATGAACGCCCCTCGTCGATCTACGGCGTCGCGAAACTGATGTTGCGGCTTTTTTCCGATTTGCGCCGCGAGGCGCCCGACGCGATCATTACCTTTCAGCATTTCGGCAATGTCATCGCGGCGCCGATCGCGCGTCTGGCCGGCGTGAAGCTGATCGTCGCCAACCAGGTCTCCGCGCCCAAAACCGTGACGACCGCCGTGCGCCTCGTCGACAAGATGATCGGCAGCATGGGCGCCTATGATCGCATCGTGGTCAATTCGGCGGTCACCGCGTCCGATTATCGTGATTATCCGCCAGCTTACAGCCGCCGCGTGGTGCGCATCGACCACGGCTTCCAGGACAAGACCGCGCTTCTCGAAAAGACCGCCGCGCGACGGGAGCTGCGTCTGCCCGAGGGCGTCGAGCTGCTGGGTTGCGCGGCGCGCCTCCATCCGTTGAAGCAGCTCGATCTGGCGATCCGCGTTCTAAACGTCAACAAGACGCAACATCTGGCCCTGGCGGGCCAGGGTCCGGATCGCGCGCGTCTCGAAACCCTGGCGCGGGAAATCGGCGTCGCGGACCGCTTGCATTTTTGCGGTGAACTCGACTCGCGCAAAATGGGCGCCTTTCTTGCCGCGATCGACTGCTTCGTGTTCCCGAGCGCGGCGGAAACCTTTGGACTCGCGCCCGTCGAGGCGGCGCAAGCCGGCGTTCCCGTGGTCGCCAACGACATCGAGGCGCTAAAGGACACGCTCGCCTTCGATGGCGAGCCGTGCGCGCTTTTCGTCGACGCTGGCGATATAAACGCCTTCGCGACCGCGATCCGTCGCGTCTTCGACGACGAGGCGCTTAATGAATCATTATCCTCGCGGGGGCATCATCTCGCCGAGCGTTTTCCGCTCGACAGGATGGTCGACGCCTATCTCCAATTGATCGACATGAAGTCGAAGTGAACATGAGCCGCATCGAAATCGTCGTCGATCGGCGGGGATCCAGATGTTGGCACCAACGACTCGCCGACCGGTTATCGCGCCTCCAGCCGGAGGCGGCGATCAGGTTCCGCGTTGTGGACGGCGCCAACGCGTTTCCCCCGATAGTCACGCAAGTGCTCGCGCTCGAACGTCTGCTGTCGCGCCGCTCGCGGCCGCGGCTCAGCGACGCCGTTGCGCTGGAGCCCGCGGTTCACGCCGAGGATTTCGAGCCGACCGTCGTCATCGATTGCTCGGGACGCGAACGGCCGCCCGCCCCGCCAAATGGCGCGCCGCTGCTGCGACCGCTGTACAATGGAGCGACCGGAGAACTGGCGGCCGCCGCGATGTTGCTGGCGGGCGCCGCGCCGACCATCGCATTGGAAAACGTCACGGAGCGCAACATGGTCGCCACCGGCTTTCCATCGCTCGAATCGGCGGATGGGCTGAGCGGCGGGCTGGAGGCCGTGGCCTCCCGCGTCATCACGCTGATTGAGCGAACGCTGTTGTCGCGGCGCGGGGCGGCGGAGCCTGGCGAAGCCGTCCAACCCGCGCCAGCCGATATCACGCCGGCGCGCGTGCTGCGCTTCATGCTGCGCAACATCGCCCACCATTGCGCGCGCCAAATCTATCATCTGTGCTGCCACTCGCCGCATTGGCGCGTCGGCTGGCGCCTGATCGACGGCCCTGGCGTCCTGGAAACCGCGTCGCTGTCGGGCGCGCCCTGGCGTGCGATGCCGGACCCCGGCGACGGATACGCCGCCGATCCGTTTCCCATCGAATGGCGCGGCAAGCGCTGCATCTTCTTCGAGGAATTCAGTTACAACTTCGGCAGGGGAAGAATATTCGCGCAGGAAATCGATGACCATGGACCGGTGGGCGCGCCCATCCTCGCGATCGAGGAGCCCTGGCACCTTTCCTATCCGTTTCTTATCGCGCGCGGCGACGAACTTTATCTCATGCCGGAGGCCTCGCTATCGAACGCCGTGCCGCTCTATCGCTGCGTTGAATTCCCTCAAAAATGGGAGCGCGTCGCGGAGTTGCTGAGTGGAATCGAAGCCGCCGACGCGACGATTTTCGAACATGCCGGACGTTTTTGGATGACCTCCGTGGTGCGCGACAATATCGGCGGCTATTCCGACACGCTCGCCATTCATCACGCGCCCGATCTGCTTGGCCCGTGGGAAGAGCATGCGTTGCGTCCCGTGCTGGTCAACTCGCGCGTCGCGCGGCCGGCCGGCGCCGTGGTGGAGAGGGACGGCGTGCTGTGGAGACCCATTCAGGATTGCTCGACCGGCTATGGCAAAAAGCTAGCGCTGGCCCGCGTGGACAAACTCGACACCGAGAACTTCAGCGAAACGATCACCGCCGTGCTTTCGCCCGGCCCCTTGTGGCCCGGTCAACGGCTGCACACGCTCAACCGTTGGGGCCGCCTCGAATGCATCGACGGTGCGATACTGACGCCCAAGAAACAAATGGCGCGCCGCTTGGCGAAGCGGTTGATCGACGGCTGAAGTCCACGGTTTCAATATCTGGAGAAGATCGCAAGCGGCGCCCGGAAATCATTCCATCCTGATTTGGCATGGAAGGATTTTCGAGTTGTCGTTCATGCGTTGTCGCCGCGCGAAAATTCGTATTGCCGGAGCGACCAAGACCGGGCGTTTCAAGCAACGCGCGCCGGCGCCGGGCGCCAGCGCGTGAACACGCTGACGATCGACGGGTCGACGCCACGCACGGAGCGGCATATCACCGCCAGGCCAACGGCGAGCGGCACGTTGATGAGCGCGAAGCCGCAGGCGGCGCCGATGGCGCCAAATCTCGCCGCGAGAATCGCCGTCAGCACGAGCCGCGTCGCGGTCGCCACGGTGATCACGCGCGCGTAGAGGGCTTCGTGACCCGTCGTGAGCAGGACCCCGGAAGACGAGCCGCACAGGGACACGGCGAAACACGCCGCGCTGAGCACCACCAGAGTCGGATAATCCGCGATGTAGCGCTCGCCAAAAATGGAAAGGATGGTCTTTCCGAAAACGACGATCGCGAGAAGCGCCGGCAGCAGGAAGGCGAGCGACGTCGTCGAAACCGAACGCATGATGTCCTGTAGCTTTTGAATTTGATCCGAGAAATACAAATTCGCGCAGTGCGTGACCGTATAGGTGTTCAAACCCGTCGTGACCATTGAAAATATGTTGGCGACGCGCGCCGTGACGAAATAACCGCCGGCGACGGCGGGCGACGTGAAGTAGCCGATCAGCATCACGTCGGCGTACTGGCTCGCGGCTTCGACGATCGCCGACAGCCACATCGAACGCGAGCGCGCGAACCACGCCGCGCGGTCCCTTTCGCGGCGCTCGAGGAAAGGCTTGACCGCGAAATCGCGGCGAACGGCCATGGACTGGACAAGGATCGACAGCGCCATGCCAGCGGCGCCGGCCCAAAAGAAAGCGGTCGGCGACAAACCATCGCGCAACACCGCCCATGTTACGACGAGCAACACCACGCCGCGCCATGTCAGCTCGCGGTTGGTTTCCGACACGACAAAGCCGGCGATGACGCGACTGGAGTGCGACAAGTAATGCAGCAGCGTCTGCGCGAACAAGAACGCGCATCCGGCCAGCAGCGTCGCGGAGCCGACCTTTATCGTGGTTAGCGGCGCGATGACCAGCACGGCGACGACGAAGATCGCGCCGGAGACGATCGTCGTTCGCCAACCGAAGCTGTATGCGCCGCGCGCGATGTGGTGTTCGCCGCGCCCGCTGTATTCGCCCCAGGATCTCGCGATCAAGGTCTCCTGACCGAAAACGGCGGCGACGGCGAGAAAGGACATGGCGTTGAACCAGATCGCCAGTTGTCCGAATTCGTCGGGGCTCATGGCGCGCGCCGCCAATGTAAAAATGGCGATCGTCAATAGCGCGCCCATGCCCTTGATGAACAAGGCCACGATCGCCGCCGCCCGCGTCCTTTGAGCCCGGATAAACGCGATTATGGAGTTCATGACATCGTTCATTTCCGTCGAACCGCCGCGGCGGGAGCGCATATATTCATTACCGATCGATTAACCCGTCGCGCGCCGTAAAGCCATCGAAGACGCGCGGCATGGTTATCTGGCCGAGATCGCGCGTCGGGCAAAGGCGGCGGCGGGACAACGTTTAGCGAATCACGTAGGTTAATCGTCCCCGCGCCAGCCATGGCGACCTAGATCATCGACCGCGAAACGAGCTTTGAATGTCCGGGAGACGCCGGGTTGCGACGCCAGGAACCGATGTCGACGGCGCTGGCGCGAATGTCGCCAATCAGGAACCCAACCGCTGGACGACGCCGGTGACCACGGCGGCGCTGGTCGCCGCGACCTTCGCATCCACTGGAAGTCTCCAGGACGCCATCGTTCCCGACAGCGACAACTCCAGTGTTCAGCAATATGTGGTCATCGCGATGTGGTTCGTCATCGCCGGCGCCAGCTATTTCAGGCGCGCCGTGCTGTGGCTCGATTCCAGCGTCGGGCTCGCCGTCAACATGAGCCTTTATGCGCTCGCCATCGTCTCGATATCATGGTCCGACAATCCCTTGGACGGCGCGGCCAAGGCGGTGGCGATGATCGTCGTGATCTTTTGCGCCTACCGACTGGTCAAGACGACTCCCATGGACGAGATCCTCGAATGCGTGATCCACGGGCTGTTCTTGCTTAACGGCGTTTCGATTTTCCTGTGCCTGTTCGTTCCCGACGTGGGACTGCTCAAGGACTCGCAGCACTTCGCCCAGTGGAACGGCATTTTCGAAACCAAGCAATCGCTTGGCGTCGCCGGCGCGCTTTTGTTGTTTCTCGCGTCCTATCGCCTCATCGAACCGCCGCGGCGGCTTTATCACGGCGTGGCGGCCGCGACGGCGATCGCCTGCGTCATCGGCTCGGGATCGCGCGGCGGCGGCGCGCTGGCGGTCGTCGCGGTCCTGTGTGTTTATCTTAGCGGGGTTTCGATGCGCTTCACCAGGCTGCTCGCCTTCGCGCCCTTCGGCATGTGCCTCGTCGCTAGCGCGATCATTGTTTATTTCGTGCTGACCGGCAGCGCATATCTGTCGATATTCGGCGCCGATCTGGATTTCACCGAGCGGACTTTCATCTGGCAGCACGCGATAAGCTACTTCAAAAACGCGCCGCTCCTGGGCCATGGCCTCAACGGCTTCTGGACGATCAAGGAGGTTCAAGACATCTTTCTTGAAAGGCACGGCTGGGTGCTGCCAAACTTTCACAGCGGTTATATTCTGGTGTTCATGGAAACCGGCGCCATCGGGCTGATTATTTTCATAGCCGGGCACCTGCTTTATGGCCTGCGCATTTTTTCGATGCTGCGGAGCGGCGGAGCGCTAAATCGCGACATCGGCGTGATGCTCGTGTACACGTGCATTATTTTCTTTATCGACTTCACGGAGACATTCTTCCTACGTTCCACGAACATTGTCGCGACGTTGCTCACCATGGGCGTTTTCGTCACCTTCTCGCATCGCGCCGGTCCCGGGCTCAGAAACTCGGCGCCCCGGCGGGACTGGCGGGCGAAATCGGCGCCGTCGTTCGCCGGCGACGGCGATACGCCGGCGCGCCGGCGCGCGCCCAAATCGCGGCCTGGCGCGCGGCCGCGCTTGGCAGACACCAACTCGCGAATCACTTAAGTTGACTATCGTCATGTCGCATTGACCGCAACCCGAGCGCATATGCCTGAAAGCCTTGCCAGACGCTGGTCCAGGAACGCCGGGCGCGATGTCGACCGGCCCGGCGCGCGCGTCGTCGACGCCAATCGCTGGACCTCGCCCGTCACGAAGGCCGCCATTTTTTTCGTGGCGTTTTTGTCGCTGGGCAATTTTGGCGTCAGGATCGTGCCCAATTCCGAGGAGTCCAATCTTCAGCAGTACATCGTCGTCGGGATGTGGCTGGCGATCGCCGCCGCCAGCTATTTCCGCCGCGCCGTGCTGAGATTCGATTCGAACGCCGAGCTCTATATCTGTCTCGCGCCCTATGCGCTGGCGATCGTCTCGATCCTGTGGTCCGAAAATCCCGGGGCGAGCGTCACCAAGGCGCTGGCCATGGTTGTCGTGAATTTCGGCGCCTATCGTCTCATCAAGACAACCGCGTGGGACGAGATCGTCGAATGGGCGATCCACGGGCTTTTCCTGCTGAACGCGATTTCCGTGTTCCTGTGCCTGTTCGTTCCGGATGTCGGGCTGCTCAAGAACTGGCAGCATTACGGGCAGTGGAACGGCATTTTCGACTCCAAGCAGACGCTGGGATTCGTGGGCGCGATGCTGTTGTTCCTTTCGTCCTATCGGCTCATCGAGCCGCCGCGCCGCTTGTATCACTTCGTCGCGGCGGCGGCGGCGCTGGCTTGCGTGATCGGCTCGGGGTCGCGCGGCGGCGGCGCGCTCGCCGCCGCGGCGGTCGCCTTCGTGTATCTCGCCGGCGTCTCCACGGGCTTCACGCGGGTGCTCGCCTTCGCGCCCTTCGTCATGGGCCTGCTCGGCTGCCTGCTCATTTTATATTTCGTGGAGACCGGCAATAAATATCTGTCGATATTCGGCCCCGATCTCGATTTCACCGAACGCACCTTCATCTGGCAGCACGCGCTGAGCTATTACAAGGACGCGCCGATCTTCGGTTTCGGCCTCAACGGATTTTGGACATTAAAGGACGTCAAGGACACCTTCCTCGAAAAGCACGGATGGTTCCTCGACAATTATCACGATGGTTATATCGGCGTCGTCATGGAGACGGGGGCGTTTGGCCTCGCGCTGTTCATCGCGGGCTATTTGCTGTTCGGGCTGAAAATAACGGCGGACATTCGTCGTCACACATTGCTGCACAAGGATGCGCGCCTCGCGCTGGTGTTCACCTGCCTGCTGTTCTTCATCGATTTCACCGAGTGGTTTTTCCTGCGCTCGACCAACATGGCCTCGACCATGCTGTTCATGAGCATTTTCGTCTGCTTCGCGCGCCGCCCGTTGGCCGCTCCCGCGGTTTCGCCGCCGCCGCGCGCGTCGAAAACCGCGACGCCGGGCGCGGCGCGAAAATTCGCGCTCGCCGCGAGATCCGGGATGGCGCGTCGCCGCGGCCTGTTCAAGCATTCATCGTGAATCGCGAAGCGCGCGCGGTCGCCGCCGCGTCGCGGATAGTATCGGCGCGGCGACGAGAGGAGCGACGGAAATGGCGATGAACGACATGCGCGCGGGCGGCCTCGCGCTGGCGATGCTGGCGGCGACGGCCGGCGCGGCGACGGCCGAAACGGCGGGAGACGCGGCGCGCCGCATGGGGCGCGGCGTCAATATCCTCGGCTATGACGGGGTCTGGAAGGGCGAGACCGACGCGCCGTTTCACGCCGGCGATTTCGCGCTCATACGCAAGGCCGGCTTCGAGCATGTGCGGCTCAATTTCTTCGGGCTCGGCTTCATGGACGCGCAAGGCCGCGTCGACCGGGCGGTTCTGGAGCGGCTCGACCGCGTCATCGACGCCGCGACGCGCGCCGGATTGACGCCAGTGCTCGACCAGCACGACAACAAGCTCTGCCAGGAAACCCCGCCAAAATGCGCGGCGCCGCTCAGGGCTTTCTGGAGTCAGATCGCGGCGCGCTACGCGGGAACCCGCCCCGGTCTCGTCTTCGAAATTCTCAACGAGCCCGGCGGCGCGATGTCGCACGAAGCGTGGAACGTCACGCAGCGCGAGGCGCTCGACGCGATCCGCGCCCACGACCCGTCGCGCGTCGTCATCGTCGCGGCGCTCAACACCGGCGACGCCCGCGACATCGAAAAACTGGAGCTGCCGGCGGACGACCGCGCGCTCATCGTCACCGTTCACTATTACCAGCCGATGAGCTTCACGCATCAAGGCGCGCCCTGGTCGCCCAAATTCGCGGCGATGCGCGACGTGGCCTGGGGCTCCGCCACCGACCGGGCGAAGCTCGCCAGCGACCTCACTGTCGCGCGCGACTGGGGCCGGCGCCACGATCGGCCAGTTTATCTCGGCGAATTCGGCGTCTACGACAAGGCGCCGGCTTCCTCGCGCGCGGCCTGGGCCGGCGCCGTCGCCAAGACGGCGGAGGGCTTTGGCTGGCCGTGGGCCTATTGGCAATTCGATCACGATTTCGCGCTGTTCGACCAGGGGCGGCGGCGCTGGAACCAGCCGCTGGTCGACGCGCTGATGCGCTAATCCGTTGCTGTCAACGCGTTTGTGGGCGATTGGAGATACGCTTTCGTAACTCATGGTTAATGCTTTTTATATGATATGGGCCCAATCGCCCTCGCTCGAGGCGCCTTGATTCGTGGCGCCGCGCTCACGTCAGAAAGCCATGAAAAACGTGGTCCGACCTCTCACTCACGAAGCCGCGGAGGAGATGGCTTACGCCGATCCCGCGACGATGGGCGATTGGGAGCCGCCGCCGCCGACGCTCGGCGGCGCGATGTCGAGCGCCCTGCTGTTCCTGCGGCGCAATCTGCTCGGCGTCGCGCTGACCAGCGGACTCGTCGGCGCGGCGACCTTCGGCGGCTCGCTGCTGCTGTTCAACAAATATTCGGCGACCGCGATGCTGCTTGTCGATCCGCGCGCCACCAGCCTCACCGCGTCGGGCGGCGCGCTGTCCAACACGCCCCTCGACGCCAGCGCCATCGAGAGCTTGCCGGCCATCGCCAAATCCGAGGGCTTCCTCGGCGCGCTGGTCGACCAGTTGCATCTCGACCACGACTCCGAATTCGCCGGGCGCGGCGACACCGACGCGCTCATTCGCGCCGCGACCATCGAGAAGCTCGGGACCCGGCTCAACGTCGCGCGGCGCGGCACGACCTATGTCCTCGAAGTCACCGCCAACTCCACCTCCTCGGAAAAGAGCGCCAGGATCGCCAACGCGGCGGCCCAGATGATTATCGACGAGCAGACCGGCGAGCGTTCCGGCGCCAGCGCGACGGCGGCGACGAGCATCGCCGCGCGGCTCGCCGAATTGCGCGCCCGGCTGAGCCACTCCGAAAAGGCGGCGGCCGAGCTCAAGGCGAAACTCAAGGTGACGGACGCGGGCCAGGGCTCCACCCTGCTCGAGCGGCGCGTCTATGAGCTGAACCAGCAGCTGGTGCTGGCGGGCGCGAAGACCGCCGAGGCGCGGGCGCGTTACGACCAGTTGCAGAAGGCCGAGAAAAGCGCCGGCGCCAATCTGTCCCCGACCATCCAGTCCAGCGTGCTGAACTCGCTGCGTGCCGATCTCGCGCGCCTCACCCGTCAGG
Organism: uncultured Alphaproteobacteria bacterium; assembly: GCA_963699455.1. Classification (GTDB taxonomy): domain Bacteria; phylum Pseudomonadota; class Alphaproteobacteria; order Rhizobiales; family Beijerinckiaceae; genus Methylocystis. Next base: position 429,654 of record CAVOTY010000009.1, read on the forward strand.
CGGCGGATCAGGCGACCGTGCTCGGCGGCCTGCATCCCGAGGTGGCGAGCCTGCGCGCCCAGATCGCCGACACCCGCCGCCAGATTTCCGCCGAGCTGGCCCGCATGGTGGCGACCGCGCGCACCGAATTTCTGGAAGCGCAACAGCGCGAGGCCGCGCTGGCCAGCGAGATGCGGACCACGCAGGGCGACAGCGCGACGCTCGGGCAGCAGCTCGTCAAGCTCGGCGAGCTCGAGCGCGAGGCCAAGGCGGATCGCGGCCTCTACGAGCAGTTGCTGGGGCGCGAGAAGGAGCTGTCGGAAACCAAGGGGCTCGATCCCAAGGACATCCGCTCGGTCTCGCCGGCCGTGCCCCCGGCGAAGACGAAGCCCACCAAGCCGATCCTCGCCGCCGTCGCGGCCGGAGTCGGGCTGCTCGCCGGCCTCGCCCAGGCGCTGGCGCGCGAACAGATGAAGCGGACGCTCCGCACCACGAAGCAGGCCGAGCAAACCTTTGGCGTCGAAGTCGCCGGTCTCGTGCCGCTGGCCATCTCCGAGGCCGACGCGACGGGTTTCCGGCAGCGGCGTCGCCCCAATCTCACGCCCTGGCTCGCGGAGTTCTGCTCCTCGGCGGCGCTCGACGGCGATCGCGACGGCGGCCGCGCGATCCTCGTCACCTCCTCCGTTCGCGGCGAGGGGCGCACCACCGTGGCGCGCGGCGTCGCCGCCTGCCTCGCCCAGGGCGGCGCGCGCGTGCTGCTCATCGAGGCCGATCGCGCGGCGCGCTCCGACACGCGGCCGCGTTTCGGGCTCGTCGACGTGCTGGAGCGCGGCGCCGATTTGCAGCGCGCCTTCGTCGAGGTTCCCGCCCGCGGCTACACGCTGCTGCCGTTCGGCGGCCGCTCGCTGGACAAGAACGCCTCCACCAGCGCGCTGATGAGCGGCGTGACCCTTCGCGCCACGCTGCGGCTCTGCCGCCGCTGGTTCGACATCGTCGTCATCGACGGCCCGCCGGCCCTCGACTCCGGCCATGCGAAGCTGCTGGCCCGCCAGTCCGATCTCGCCGCCTTCGTGATCGAGTGGGACAAGACCAGTCCGGCCAGCGTCAAGGAAGCGCTGGAGCGCCTCGACGCCGCGGACGCGACCTTCATTCTCAACAAGGTCGACATCAATCGTTATCGCCTGTTCGACCCGGAGCGCTCAAGCCGCCTCGCCGCCAAGGCCGAGGAATTGTCCAGCGCGGCATGAGCCGCCAGCGGCGAAACAGGGCGCCGCAACGTTGACCCTGTCAACACGCATCGTTGTGGCAAACTCAGCCTTGATAAGACGAATTGACGTTTAGCGACCTCGCGGCGGGAGGGTTTGTCTTGCCATCGCTTTATTTCGTGAATCCGGCCTCCGACTTCTCGACCTATTGCAGCGCGGAGATGTTCGGGGTGTCCGGTCTCGCGCCCGCCGCCTTCATGGGCGACCTGCCGAGCACGACGGTCGCCGCCTTCGCCCCGGCGGATTTCCAAGTCTCCATTCGCGACGGGAACATATCGCCGATCGATTTCGACGCCGACGCGGATTGGGTCGCCATCACCGGGAAAGTCAATCAGCGCCGACGCATGACCGTCGCCGCCGACGAATAGCGGCGGCGCGGCAAGAAGGTGATCATCGGCGGCCCCTGCGCCTCCCTAAGCAGCGCGAATGTGCGCGAGCACTGCGACGTTCTCGTCACCGGCGAGGCGGAGGACATCGCGGCCGATTTGTTCTCGGACCTGCGCGCTGGCCACCCGCGCGACCTCTATGTCGGCGACAAACCCGATCTGTCGCGCTCGCCCGCGCCGCGCTGGGACCCCTATCCCAACGACCGCCTTGGTCGGGGCGGTGCAGACCTCGCGCGGCTGCCCGTTCGAATGCGAGTTCTGCGACGTCATCGAATATCCGGTATGCAAGCAGCGGCACAAGCCGATCGCCAATGTCATCGCCGAACTCGACCAGCTCTATCGGATCGGCTATCGCACCATCTTCCTCGCCGACGACAATTTCACCGCCTATCGCGGTCGCTGCAAGGACTGCTCGAGGCGATCACCGCCTGGCGGGCCGAGCACCCCGTCGACTTCGTGACCCAGGTCTCCATCGAGGCCGCGCGCGACGAGGAACTGCTAAACATGTGCGCCAACGCCGGGCTGACGCGGGTGTTCATCGGCATCGAGACGCCGAAAGACGTTCAGCCTCCCGCTGCTCCCGACCGGCCGGAGGTTTACCGGCGCCGCCTCGCGCGGAGTCGGTTCTTCAATCAAAAATGGTGGAGGCGAACACGGCCACCACGTAAAGCGCCGAAAACTGCAAAACGAACACCAGGATCGGTATCGCCGAATCCATGCCGATGATTCCACGAGGGATGATTGAGAGCAGCGCGATTATTGCGATAAACGCGCCCGCGATCGCGCTCGACCCCAACTTGGCGCGCAGACGCCAATCGGCCTTGGTCTCCATTGGGGTTGGCTTTCGAAGTAGCTTCATCCCAATGAAATCGCCTTGCGTCGCTATTGTTCCAAGCGGGCGCGCTTGCCTACGTGCGTGGGGGCGCCGATGTGGAGGAGCGAAGTTCGCGCTCTCTTTCCGCGCCCAATGTTACGCGCGATTTTCGGGCGAGCAGGGGAGGGGCGCGCCAAGCTTGGTCGTTGCCGGCGATGGGGGTCGGTCGCGCTCGATCCGGCGATTTTCCATCGGTCGAGGAACCATATGACCGGCAAACCGCTTTGTCTGACGGCGGAATGCGCCAAACGACCAAACGAAATCGCGACCAAAGCACAATGCCCCGCCGTCCGGAGAAACTCGGTCACGGTGAGTTAAGGTCGATGAAGATGGCGTCTCGACATCGTTGCCACGTTTCCGGTGTGGAGGAACGGCGTCCTCGGCCGCATCCGCGGGGCGCGGTCGCGGCGTGCGCGGCGATGATGCTCCTCTTGCTCGCGTGGCCGCTCGCCGCGCCGGCGTGCGCGTTGGACCCGCTCGCCGCGCCGCTTCCCAGGCGCTCGGTTTGCGTGCGCGACTGCGACGGCTACTTCTTCCCCGTCGGCAATCTCGATCACAAATCCGAAATCACCACGCATCAGGCGATTTGCGCCTCGCTCTGCCCCCAGGCGGAAACCAGGCTGTTTGTGATTCCCAAAGGTTCGGAGAATATCGAGGAGGCGAGGGAGGCGCGCGGCGGCAGGCTCTACTCGCGGTTCATGGCCAAGCTCAAAGCGTCGCGCGCCTCGCCCGCTCCCTGCGCCTGTCACGCGGCCGGCGGCGACCCGGTCGATTACAAAGCCGTTCTCAACGATCCCACGCTTCGAGCCGGCGACTTCATCGTGACGGACAAGGGCGTGCGCGTCTTTCGGGGCGGCGGCTTTCCACACAAGAACAGCGATTTCACGTCATTGGCGCGGGTCCGCGACATACCACGCTTCCAGCGTGGCGTCCTCGCGGCGATCGACCGGGTCGTGAAAACACCGCGCGGCAGGCTCATGCCGACGACTGGACGCCATCGTGAAGCGCGCGACCTTCGGCGCCAACAACGCACGCAATTGGACCTCGCCCCGGTTCGTTGACGGCGCTGGCGAAAGCCCAGCGTTGTGTTGCGACCGAGACATCCGATGCCTCGCTCGCTTCCGACGGGGTGTGCGCTATTTTTCCAAGCAGAACGAAAAGCGAGACCGGTCATGAAGATCGAGCTGGATAAGAGCCTGGAGCTGCCGCTGAACCCCGCGCGCGCATGGGACTTCCTACAAGACATCGAAAGCGTCGCGGCATGTTTGCCGGGCGCGCGCATCACCGAGCGGGTGGATGAAAGCCATTACAGGGGCGCGGTCACCGTGCGCCTGGGTCCCGCGACGGTCACCTTCAACGGCTTGATCGAGGTCGCGGCGAGGGACGTGGCCGCGCGCCGCATGCGGATTCTCGGAACGGGTTCCGACGCGGGTGGAAGCTCGGCCGCAACCCTCGATCTGATCGCGAGCATCGAGGATCGAGATGGAAGCCATTCCACGCTCACGGGCCATTCCGAGGTCTCCGTGAGCGGCAAGATCGCGTCATTCGGCGCCCGGTTGATGCGAAGCGCCTCGGATGTGCTGATCAAGCAGTTCTTCGAAAATGTGCGGGAGAAAGCCAGTTCGGCGCAAACATTCGCATCGTCCCCGTCGGCGGCCGCCGCGGTAAATAACGGCGCCTCGCGCGAGCCGAACTCGCTTGCGCGAGAGGCGATCCCGCGCGAAGCCAATCTGGGTGGTTTCGCCTTCGTCTGGGCGGTGGCGCGGGACTTTTTCGTCAAGCTGTTCGGCGGACCCTGACGACGCGAGAGAGAATAAAATGTCCATGACGCACGAGCCTTGGCTCGTCGCGGTGTCGGTGATCCTGACCATGCTGGGATCATTTACTGGACTGAGTCTGGGAGTTTTGGCGATCGAGGCGAGCGGCGCGCGTCGTCGCATTTTGATGTCCGGCGCGGCGATCTCGTTGGCGTTGGCGGCGTGGATGCTCGCGGCGCGGGCTTCGATAGCCATCGATTATTTGATCCCGCCGATCCTCGTCTCCTTTATCGTCTGCGTGGTCTTCATGGGCGCGGCCCTGCTGTGTCTCGGCGTCGGGCCGTCAACGGCGCGGAACGGTTCCAGACGGCTGGAGCCCGACGAGCCGCCCGACGAACCGGCGCGCGACGCCGCCGGCGCTCGCGAATCGACCACGGAAATCACGGTGATCAAAAACGGGCGACTCCGAGTGATCGCCACGGATGACATCGTCGCGGTCCGCGCCGATGCGCATTACACGCGGATATTCGACGGCGTCGAGACCTACTTTTGCCAGCTCCCAATCGGCGATCTCGGACGACGGCTGGACCCGCGGAAATTCTTTCGCGTTCATCGAAGCCATATCGTCAATGTCGGGCGCATAAAGAGCGCGAGGCTTGATTGCAGCCGCGGTCTCCTGGAATTGACGGCGCGCGAACGATACGCGGTCCCGGTCAGTCGTGGTCGATTGGGCGGGCTCAAGGCCCGCTTGTCCGCCGACGGGAACGCCAACCAACATCCATATCATTGATTATAAAGTCTAATCGCAATTGGTGCGCCCTTCCCGCGCTTCGTGCGCGCGTTTCACCGTTGGTGAAAAGAGCGCTTGTCGGCGCCTGAGCGGGCGCGATCTGTCGCTCACGGCATGACCCGCGCCAGAGCCCCATCGGCGTCTCGCGCGAGTCGTTGGTTCCCGGCAAGCACATGGAGGCGCGAGGTGATTCCCGCCGCGTTCAACTATCATCGCCCCCGCTCGACCGCCGACGCGGTCGCGCTTCTCGCCGGCCTGGGGGAGGACGCGCGTCCGTTGGCGGGAGGCCATAGCCTTATCCCGATGATGAAACTGCGGATCGCCAAACCCACGGACCTCGTCGATCTGGGGGCGATACCGAACTTGAAGGGCGTCGGTGAAGAGGGTTCCGACATCGTGATCGGCGCGACAACCACGCATCACGAGGTGATCGGATCGCGATTGCTCGCCGAGAAACTGCCCATTCTCGCCGAGACGTCGCTCGTCGTCGCGGATCCGCAAGTGCGCTATCTCGGAACGATCGGCGGGAACGTCGCGAATGGCGACCCGGGCAACGACATGCCGGCGGTCATGATGTGCCTCGACGCGACGTATCACATTGTCGGGAAAGGCGGCGAGCGGCGCGTCGCGGCGCGCGAGTTCTATCGGGGCGCGTATTTCACGGCGCTCCAACCGGGCGAAATCGTGGTCGCCATTCGCATCCCGACACCGCCGCGGGGGCATGGCCATGGCTACGAGAAGCTGAAACGCAAGATCGGCGACTACGCGACGGCCGCCGCCGCGGTCGTGCTTGTCATGAAGGATGGGGCGGTGTCGAGTTGCTCCATCGGCCTCACCAACGTGGCGGACACCCCGCTTTGGGCCGAGGACGCAAGCGCGGCGCTCGTCGGATCGAGTTTGGACGGCGCGGCCGTGGATAGGGCTGTCGCCGCGGCGGAGGCCATCACCGCGCCGGCCTCGGACACGCGAGGCCCGGCGGCCTATCGCGCCAAGATGGCGGGGGTCATGCTGAGGCGCGCCGTCGCGCGCGCCAAGTCCCGCGCGCGTTGAGGTGGAGAACGGACATGTCGAAGGTCCAGGTCGCGATGACCGTGAACGGCAAGACGGTGGAAAGACTGGTCGAGCCGCGAATGTTGCTTGTTCACTTTTTGCGCGACGAGTTGCGCCTGACCGGCGCGCATATCGGTTGCGACACAAGCCACTGCGGCGCTTGCACCATCGATCTCGACGGCAAGTCGGTGAAGTCCTGCACCGTCTTCGCCGCGCAGGCCGACGGCGCATCCATCGTCACCATCGAGGGGATCGCGGCCGCCGACGGGACGCCGCACGCGCTCCAGCAGGGTTTTCGCGAGATGCATGGCCTGCAATGCGGCTTTTGCACACCCGGCATGATCTTGCGCGCCTATCGGCTGCTGCAGGAAAACCCCAATCCGAGCGAGGAGGAAATTCGCTTCGGAATCGGCGGAAATCTCTGCCGTTGCACCGGCTATCAGAATATCGTCAAGGCGATTCAATTCGCCGCCGCCAAGCTTAACGCGGAAGTCTTCAAGGAGGCCGCGGAATGAACACGATCGCGCCGACATCGGAAGAGCGCGCCGAAAAGCTCGAGGGCTTGGGCTGCAAGCGCAAGCGGGTGGAGGACATCCGCTTCGTGCGGGGCAAGGGCGACTATGTCGACGATCTGATCCTGCCGGGCATGCTGTACGGCGATTTCGTTCGTTCGCCGCACGCCCACGCGCGGATAAAGCAAATCGACACGACGAAGGCCGCGGCTCTCCCCGGCGTGGTGGCGGTATTGACGGCGGCGGCGCTGAAGCCGCTTTCGCTCCACTATATGCCGACGCTCGCCGGCGACGTGCAAGCGGTTCTGGCCGAGGAGAAGGCGCTGTTCCAGAATCAGGAAGTCGCCTTCGTGGTCGCCGAGGATCGTTATGCCGCGGCCGACGCGGTGGATCTGGTCGAGGTGGACTACGAGCCGCTGCCCGTCGTCGTCGATCCTTTCAAGGCGATGGCGCCCGATGCGCCGGTCGTCCGCGAGGACATCAAGGACAAGACCGACGGCGCGCATGGGAGGCGCAAGCATTACAATCATATTTTCACCTTCGAGGCCGGCGACGGGCAAGCGACCGATGAAGCCTTCGAGCGCGCGGAAGTGACGATCAAGGAACTGATCGTCTATCAGCGCGTGCATCCCTCGCCGCTGGAGACCTGCCAGTGCATCGCCTCCTTCGACAAGGCGCGGGGCGAGCTGACGCTGCGCGGAACCTTCCAGGCGCCGCATGTCATCCGCACGGTCGCCTCGCTGATCTCGAAGATCCCCGAGCACAAGATTCATGTGATCTCCCCCGACATCGGCGGCGGCTTCGGGAACAAGGTCGGGGCCTATCCGGGCTATGTCTGCGCCATCGTCGCCTCGATCGTCACCGGACGTCCGGTGAAGTGGGTGGAGGACAGGAGCGAAAACCTTTCCACCACCTCTTTCGCGCGCGACTACCATATGACGGCGGAGATCGCCGCGCGACGCGACGGCGTCGTGACGGGACTGCGCGTCAACGTCATCGCGGATCACGGCGCCTTCGACGCTTGCGCCGATCCGCTCAAATGGCCCGCCGGCTTCTTCAACATCGTCACCGGCTCCTACGACTTCCCGACCGCCTATTGCCGCGTCGACGGCGTCTACACCAACAAGGCGCCGGGCGGCGTCGCCTATCGCTGTTCGTTCCGGGTCACCGAGGCGTCCTATTGCATCGAGCGCGCGATGGACGTCCTCGCGCGCAAGCTCGAGATGGACCCGGCGGAACTGCGGATGAAGAACCTGATCCGCCGCGAACAGTTTCCCTACCAGTCGGCGCTGGGTTGGGAATATGACTCCGGCGACTATCGCGCCGCTCTGGAGCGGGCGATGGAAAAGGTCGGATATTCCGCGCTGAGAGCGGAACAAAAGGCTCAGCAAGAGGCCTTTCGGCGCGGCGAAACGCGCGATCTCATGGGGATCGGCGTTGCTTTCTTCACCGAAATCGTTGGCGCCGGGCCTTCCAAGAACTGCGACATTCTCGGCATCGCGATGTTCGACAGCGCGGAAATCCGCGTTCATCCCACCGGTTCGGTGATCGCGCGTCTTGGCACCAAGTCGCAGGGCCAGGGCCACGAAACGACGTACGCGCAGATCATCGCCTCGGAGCTGGGTCTGCCCGCCGACGACATCACGGTCGAGGAGGGCGACACCGACACGGCGCCATATGGACTGGGCACTTATGGCTCGCGCTCGACGCCTGTTTCCGGCGCGGCCACGGCAATGGCGGCGCGCAAGATCAAGGTCAAGGCGCAAATGATCGCCGCCCACTTGCTCGAGGTGCATGACAACGATCTGGAATGGGATGTTGATCGCTTCCGCGTCAAGGGCGCGCCGGAGCGCTTCAAGACGATGAAGGAACTCGCCTGGGCCGCTTACAACAGCGTGCCAAAAGGCATGGAGATGGGCTTGGAGGCGGTGAACTATTACGAGCCGCCGAACATGACGTTTCCCTTCGGCGCATACATCTGCGCGCTCGACGTCGACGTCGACACCGGCGCGATCAAGGTTCGCTCCTTTTACGCGCTCGACGATTGCGGCACGCGCATCAATCCGATGATCATCGAGGGGCAGGTTCATGGCGGCCTCGCCGAGGCCTTCGGCATCGCGATGGGTCAAGAACTCCGCTACGACGAGGAGGGCAACCTTCTCACCGGGTCGTTCATGGATTATTTCATCCCGACCGCGGTCGAGACGCCCAAATGGACGACGGATTGGACCACGACGCCCTCGCCGCATCACCCGATCGGCGCGAAGGGCGTCGGCGAAAGCCCGAACGTCGGCGGCGTGTCGTGCTTCGCCAACGCGGTCAACGACGCCTTCGCGTTCCTGGGCTCCACGCATATTCCGATGCCGCACGATCTTTGGCGCACATGGGCGGTGGCGGACAGGCTCGGGTTACACGCGTGACCGAGGGCCGGCGCTTTCGCGTCTCGCGGGAAGAAGACGGCGCCGAAACAATGGGAGGGGCGTCCTTGGCGCGCCTTGATCGCGAGGAGATCGCGGACCGTCTCGCCAAGGTCGGCTATGTCGCCGACCGGGATCTGGCGACCGCGCTTTGGCTGATGGATTTCTTGAAGCGTCCGTTGCTGCTCGAAGGTCAGGCTGGGGTTGGCAAAACCGAGGTCGCCAAGGCGCTCGCCGCGCTGCGCGAGTCCGAACTCATTCGTCTGCAATGTTACGAGGGACTGGATCACAACGCCGCGCTTTACGAATGGAATTACCAGCGCCAGCTTCTCGCCATCAAGGCGCAGGAAGGCCGCGGCGGCGATCCCGAGCGGATCGAGGAACGGATTTTTTCGGAAAAATATCTGCTTGAACGCCCGCTGCTCGCGGCCATCCGCCGCAAGTCGCCGCCGGTGCTGCTGGTCGACGAGGTGGATCGGGCCGACGAGGAGTTCGAGGCGTTCCTGCTCGAACTGCTGTCGGACTTTCAGGTCACCATCCCCGAATTCGGCACGATCCGGGCGGTCTCGATTCCGCGCGTGGTGTTGACCTCCAACGGAACGAGGGAACTCTCCGACGCCTTGCGACGTCGCTGCCTCTATCACTATGTGGATTTTCCCGACGTCGATCGCGAGACGCGCATTATCCTCGCGCGCGCGCCGGGAGTCGAAACGACGCTGGCGTCGCAGGTCGCGCGCATGGTGGCGGCGATCCGCAAGGAGGACTTGCGCAAGACGCCCGGCGTCGCCGAGACCCTCGACTGGGCCGCGACGCTCGGCGGCCTCGCGGTGGAGGATTTGCGCCAGGACCCGGAGATCGTCCACGACACGCTGATCTGTCTCCTCAAGACGCAGGAGGATCGCGCGCGACTCACCCGGGAAGTCACGAACCGGTTGATCGGCGAAGTCGCCTGAGGGAAAACGATGATCGCCACCGCCGCCGTCGCGAAATCGGAAGCCGTGGGGCGCCGCTTGGCGCGCCGGCTGTCCGGATTCGCGGCCACTCTGAGAATGAACGGCTATGCGGTCGGGCTGGCGGAGACGAGGGACGCCTTGCGCGTTCTCGCCTCGGAGGTCGCTCTCCGTCCCGTTTTGCTGAAGCAAGCGCTGCGCGCGTTATTTTGCGCCACGCGCTCCGATTGGCTGCGCTTCGATGATCTGTTCGAAGCCTATTGGCGCGGACGCGGCGCGCGCCGAATTCAGTCCGTGCGAGACGGCGGCGTTTCTCCTCCCGCGAGTTCGCGCAAGCGGCTCGCTGCCGGGGTTGCGCGGAGCGAGTTGGCGAAGCCGTCGGAAGCCGTTGGCGGCGCCGGAGGCGGCGCCACGACCGAGGCGCGCGGCGAGGCGCGACGCGACGCCGCGTCGGCCTCCGAGTTGCTCGCCAAGAAGGATCTTCGACACATCGTCGATCCGGAGGAAATGACGAAACTCCACGCGCTGGTGGAGCGTCTCGCCCGGCGCATGCGGGCGCGCCTCGTCAGGCGCGAGCAGGCGCGCCGCCGGGGTCGCCGCCTCGACGTCAGGCGCACGATCCACCGCGGCGTGGCGCATGGCGGCGCGCCGATCGAACTCGTCTGGCGTCGCCGCAAGCATCGGCCGCTAAAGCTCGTGCTGCTGCTCGACGCCTCCGGCTCGATGGAGCCGTACACGGCGTTCTTCGTGCGCTTCGTTCATGCGGTGATCGACGCCTTTCGCCAGGCGGAAGCCTTCGTCTTCCATACGCGCCTCGTGCATGTTTCGAGCGCGCTGCGCGAGCGAAGCGCGACGCGCGCCGTCGAGCGGCTGACCCTGATGGCGCAGGGATTGGGGGGCGGCACGCGCATCGGCGAAAGCCTCGGCGCTTTCAATCGGTGGCACGCCGCCCGCGTCATCAATTCCCGCACGGCGGTTATCATTTGTTCGGACGGATACGACACCGGGGACCCACGCCACCTCGGCGAGCAAATGGAGCGGCTGGCGCGGCGCTGCCGGCGCATCGTCTGGATCAATCCGCTGCTCGGCTGGAAAGATTACGCCCCGACGGCGCGCGGAATGCAGGCGGCTCTCCCTTATATCGATCTGTTCGCGCCGGCGCACAACCTCGATAGTCTCGCGGCCCTCGAACCCTATCTCGCGAGGATTCTGAAATGCGGCGCGCCACGGACATGCTGGATCTCGTCTCGTCGCTGAGATCGAAGGGCGAGCCTTTCGCGCTCGCCACCGTGGTGCGCACCGTGGCCGCGACCGCCGCCAAGGCCGGCGCCAAGGCGATCATTTTCGCCGACGGCTCGATCGGGGCGGGCTGGATCGGCGGCGGCTGCGCGCGCGGCTCGGTCATCAACGCGGCGCGGGCGGCGATCGCCGACGGCAAGGCGCGCCTCGTCTCCATCCAGCCCCCCGATTTTCTGGAGGCGGGCGGCGTCAAGGCCGGCGAGACGCGCGACGGCGTGCGCTTCGCGCGGAACATGTGTCCGAGCCGCGGCTCCATGGACGTTTTCGTCGAGCCGGTGTTGCCGCGTCCGCAACTCGTGCTTTATGGTTCGAGCCCGGTGGCGGCGGCGATCGCCGATCTCGCCCAGCGCATCGGTTTCATGGTGGTGCTTTGCGCGCCGCCGGCGGAACAGGGCGCGATCGCCGAGGCGGACCGTCGCATCGAAGGCCATGCCTTGCCCGTGACGGAGCCGGCGGAGCGGTTCCTCGTGGTTTCGACGCAGGGACAGGGCGATGACGAGGCCTTGCGCGCGGCGCTGTCCGTCGACGCGGAATACGTCGCATTCGTGGGCAGTCGCCCGAAGGCGGAGGCGTTGAAGGCGGAAATGCTCGAGAACGGCGTCGATCCCAAGCGGGTCGCCCGGTTGCGTTCCCCGGCGGGGCTGGATATCGGCGCCATTGGCCCCGAGGAAATCGCGCTGTCGATCCTCGCCGAAGTCGTCGCCGTTCGCCGCAAGCGCGCCGCCACGGGCCGCGCGGCGTGAGCGACATTCGACCCGCCTCGGACGACCAGTTTCGCGCGCGTTCTCCGCGCGTCTCCGTCGTGATTCTGGCGGCGGGATTGTCGAGCCGCATGGCCCTTGGACCCAAGCTTCTGCTCCCTGTTGGGGGCGAGCCGATGATCCGACGCACCGCCCGCAATGTGCTGGGCGTATCGCCCGTGGAGGTGGTCGCGGTGACCGGCTTCCATGCCGCCGAGGTCGAGGCGGCGCTCGACGGCTTGCCGATCCGCCGCGTCCACAACGCCAACTACCGCGACGGCCAACCCGCCTCCGTCGCGCTGGGAATCCGATCGCTGCGAAAAGCTTGCGACGCGGTCATGGTGATGCTCGGCGATCAACCGCTGACGACGGCTGGCGATTTGCTCGCCCTCATCGACGCTTTCGCGGCGCTGCGCGAGAAATCCATCCTCGTGCCGCACCACAATGGCGCGCGCGGCAATCCCGTGGTGTTCTCGGCCAGGCACATTCCGTCGATCGTCGGGGGCGATTTGAAACTCGGCTGCCGCAATCTCGTCGAAACCCGGCCGGATGACGTCGCCGCGCTGGAGTTCGACTCGGACGTCTTCACCACGGACTGCGACACGCGCGAGGATTTCGAGCGCCTCGTGGCGCGAATTACGAAGGATTCGACTCGGGGGCCCCGAGCCAAGGCGGTCGCCGAGGCACGGGACCGCCCGCGCCGCCCTTCATCTTCGGCGGCTTCCGTCGATCGCGGGAGTTCGAGACGTTCGCGCGGCCGCGGGCGCGAAGCGATCTCCATCAGCAGGCCGCCGACGCCCATGCGCCGGATGTCGGCGCCGCGAACCCGCAGTCCGGCGAGCAGCCGGTTCAGCACGAAGTCGAAGCCGTTCTCCTGGATCGAACGCGCGCAACCCGGCGCGCCGACGACCGGACGGCCCGCGAGTTCGCCCAGCAGCAGAAGATTGCCGGGGTCGACCGGCATCCCCAAATGCTCGATCGAACCGCCAGCCGTTTCGATCGCCGCCGGTATGACGTCGCGCCGATCGGTGATCGCCGAAGCGCCGAACACGACGATGATCTCGCTTTGTGGCGCCATGTCCCGCAAGGCGCGCGCGAGCGCCTCCACTTCATGCGCCGTCTCCGCCGTCGCCGTCATCCAGGCGTCGGCGGGTCTCAGCCGACTCTCCAAGTTGCGTAGCGTCTTTTCGATGGTCGCGCGCTTGAGACCGGGCAGGACGGTCGAGATCACCCCGATCCCGCGCAAGACAAACGGCGCGACCGAGAGCGCCTCGCCTTCAAGAACGGACATCGCGCGCGCGAATATTGCGGCCTCGACGGCGAAGGGGATGATTTTCACCGTGGCGACCATGTCCCCCTCGGCGACCCGCCGCCAGGGCGCCAATGTCGCCAGGGTGATCGAACTCGTCGACATCGTTCAGCCGCTCGACTTGCCGCGCGTCGACAACGAACACGCCGGCCCGCCTCGCATGCAGGTTGCAGCGGCCCGTGAAAGCCGTGTCGACACGCAGATGCGGGCCGGCGAGTTTTTCGGCGAGACGCGCCGCCGCCTCGTTCTCGCCGACGTCTCCCGGCTCCAGGCGCGCCGCGACAATCTCGGCGACGCCCGCCGGCGCTAACGCGGCGATCGCGCGCGCGTCGACGACCTCTCCTTTTTTCAGCGTCAGTCCCGGCAAGCGCAGGGCGTGCGCGACGATCGCCCCTTGCGCCTCCGCCACGCGGACGCGTTCGAATATCATCGCGTTTCCTCCGCCGCCACGCGGTCCCGAGAAACCGGCGCGCGCCGTCCGTCCTCGGAGCGATGGTTTCGATCCGTCTTGTCGCGCAGGGCCAAAATAATTTCGCTTAGTATGGAAACGGCGATTTCCGCCGGACTCGCCGCGCCGATGTCGAGCCCGATCGGCGCATGCAGGCGGGCCAGCGCGGCGGGCTCGATTCCGGCGCCGAGCAGGCGTTCGACGCGCCGCGCGTGAGTCTTTTTCGAGCCGAGCGCGCCGATGTAAAAACAGTCGGAGATCAAGGCGAGGCGCAAGGCGAGATCGTCGATCTTGGGATCATGCGTCAGCGTCGCGACGGCCGTGAACCGGTCAAGACCGAGCGACGGCAAGGCGTCGTCGGGCCATTGCGGCAGGAGCCGCGCATCCGGAAAGCGCTCCCTCGCCGCGAAGGCCGCGCGCGGATCGACGACGACCGCGTCGAAGCCCGTGAGTTGCGCCATCGGCGCGAGCGCTTGCGACACATGCACCGCGCCGATCATGATCAAGCGCGGCGGCGGGGTCCGCGCCTCGATGAAGAAGCGCCGTCCATCGCGTTCCACCACGCCGCTCTCGCCGGCCAGCAGCTTCGCCTCCACCTCGCTCGGGAACGCGCCGCCGCCCGCTTCCCCCGCGCGAACGAGCTTTGATTCACCGCTGTCGAGCGGCGTGACGAGCGCGCAGCTTCGGCGGGCGTTCCGCTCCGCCTCGAGGCCGCGGAACAGTTCGAGCTTTTCCGGACCGAGCGGTTCGACATAAACGCGAATGCGGCCGCCGCACGACAGTCCGGCGCGCCACGCGGTTTCGTCGGCGACGCCAAATTCGAGCAACCGCGGCGCGCCGCTCTCGATCACATCGAGCGCCGCCACCACCACGTCGCTTTCGACGCAGCCGCCCGAGACGGAACCGATGAACAGACCCGTATCGTCGATGGCGAGACGCGATCCCACGGGTCTTGGCGCCGAGCCCCAGGTCTCGACCACGGTCGCCAGCGCGGCGCGGCGCCCGGAGCCAGCCCAAATCTCCGCCTGGCTCAGAATGTCGGCTACATCCGAGGGCATGAATCGTCACCCATCGGGGCGCGAGGAAAACGGTTGGAAGGGAACATAGCGCGCCGCGCCGCCCCTGCCACCGCGTTTGTCGTTTTTGTTCAATCCGATGCGGCAATTCATCGAGGGCGATGTATCCGGCTCGTCAATCGGCCGCCGCGCGCTTGCCAAATGAGACGACTGGTCATATCATACGCCCATGATCAGACGGTCGGTCGGGGAACTTCGGGAAAAGCTGCTGGACCAAGGGGTCGCCCTCTTGATGGAGCAGGGCTATCACGGCACCGGCCTGCAGGAGCTGGTTCAGAGCGTCGGCGTGCCGAAGGGCTCGTTCTACAACTATTTCCCGAGCAAGGAGGCGTTCAGCGCCGAAGTGGTGAGCCACTATATCGAGCCGTTCATCATGCAGCTCGATGGTCACCTGCGGCGCGCCGACGTCGACGCCGCGACGGCCTTGAAGGCCTACTTCGACGAGTTGATCGAGGAAACGGAGCGACGCGATTACAAGGGCGGCTGTCTGCTCGGCAATCTCATCGGCGAGATCGGCGACACCAGCGACCTCTGCCAGACGGCCCTGCGCGACGCGGTGCGCCGCTATCGCGACAAGCTGCGGGAAGGCTTGGCCCGCGCGCAGCGGGAAGGGAGTTTCCGCCAGGATTTGAGCGCCGGGGACATGGCCGATTTTCTCGTGAACGCCTGGCAGGGCGCCTTGCTGCGCATGAAAATCGAGCGATCCGTCCGCCCGCTGACGCAACTGCGCGACATGCTGCTCGATGGCTACTTCAAGGCGTGACCCTATTTTAAGCTGAATTAAGACGACCGGTCATTTCCCGCCATCCGGCGACCGCTGGATCGAAGCCACGACAAAAGAGGGAGAGAAACATGACAAACATAATGGGGACACCGGCGCGCAGCGTCCTCGCGGCGGCGGGGCTGGGGCTGCTCGCCAGCGGGCTTTGCGTCGCCGCGCCGGCGCGCGCCGACGAGACCTGCAACTCGCCGTTCATGACCGGGCTCATCAAGGGGCAGGAGCAGTATCTGCATGTCTGGACGCTCGGCGAAAAAGGCGTTGGCGACGAGTCCGACAAATTGGTGACGATCGACGTCATTCCCGGCTCGAAGACCTATGGAAAGGTCATCCACGCGATTTCCGTCGGCGGGCGCGGCGAGGCGCATCACATGGGCTTCACCGACGATCGCAAATATCTGTGGGCTGGCCGGCTCGACGACAGCAAGATTTTCATTTTCGACGTCGGCTCAGACGCCTCGACGCCAAAACTCGTCAAGACCATCGACAACATGGCGGACAGCACCGGCTTCGTCGGGCCGCACACATTTTACGCCCTGCCGGGTCGCGTGCTCGTCCAGGCGCTGTCGAACAAGAAGGACCATGGCGGCGCGACCGGCCTCGTCACCTATAATAACGCCGGCGATCTCGTGACGACGACGCCGATGCCGCTCGCCAATGGCGGCGATGGCTATGGCTACGACATCGCCATCAATCCGGCCGAGAACCGCATGCTCACGTCGAGCTTCACCGGCTGGACCAATTACATGATGGACCTGTCGCAACTGATCAACGACGGCGTCGCGATGAAGAACTTCGGCAACACCATGGTCATGTGGGACCTCAAGGCGATGAAGCCGCAAAAGGTGTTTTCGGTTCCCGGCGCGCCGCTGGAAATCCGCTGGGCGCTAAAACCCGGCGCCAATTGGGCGATCACCGCCGGGGCGCTCACCTCGAAGCTCTATCTCGTCAAGCAGGACGACAAGGGCGAGTGGCAAGCCAAGCCCGTCGCCGACGTCGGCGATCCTTCCAAGATTCCGCTGCCCGTCGACATCTCCATCGCGGCGGACGCCTCGTCCCTGTGGGTCAACACCTTCATGGACGGAACCACGCGACTGTTCGATCTGACCAATCCCGAGGCGCCCAAGCAAATTTATTCGAAAAAGATCGGCGCGCAGGTCAACATGGTCTCGCAAAGCTGGGACGGGAAGCGGGTTTACTTCACCTCCTCGTTGCTCGCCAACTGGGACAAGAAGGGCGCCGACAACGAGCAATTTTTAAAAGGCTACTCCTGGGACGGCAAGGAGCTGAAGGAGGATTTCGTCGTCGACTTCCACAAGGAGGGACTGGGACGCGCGCATCACATGAAATTCACCGCGCGCGCGCAAAAGGCCGAACTGAATTGACGAAGTCCTGCCCGAAAGCCAGGCGCGCGGCGGCGGCCGTCAAAGCCGCCTGCCTCGCGCTGTCGCTGGCCAGCGCGCCGGCGGGCGCGGTCTCCAACCTGCCGGCGCCCGGAACCTACGCGCTGCCGCGCATCCAGCGCGCGCCCGAGGCGCGCTTGCTGGGCGCCGACGACAAGCCGATGACGCTCGCCGCGGCGACGCGCGGCGCGATAACCGCGCTGGCGTTTTTCTATGGCCATTGCGTCGATCCCACGGGTTGCCCGGTGGCGTGGTCGGCGTTCGAGGCGTTGCAAAAGGAGGCGGCCGACGATCCGCTGTTGCGCGGGCGGCTGCGGCTGGTGTTCGTCAGTCTCGATCCGGCGCGCGACACGCCGGCCGCGATGCGCCTGTTGCAAAAAGCCGAGAACGCCGAGGCGCTTCCGCCATGGCTGTTCTTGACCAGCCGTTCGCGAGACGAGCTCGCGCCGCTGCTCGCCGGCATGGGCCAGGACATCGCGTTCGAGCCGGGCACGGGCGTCGTAAACCACATGCTGAAGGTTTTCCTGATCGATCCCGACGGATGGGCGCGCGAAATCTACACGACGGCGTTTCTTTCCGCCGACAGCCTGCTCAACGACGCGCGCACGCTCGCCATGACGCATCCCGAGGCGAGCAATCGAAGCGGGGCGCCGTGACATGCGCCGACTAATTTCGCGCGCGCTGGCCGCGATCCTGTTGACGGCCAACGCGGCGCTCGCCCAGGAGTCGCCGCTCGGCCTGCCGCCGGTTCCCGCCGCCATCGCGGGGACTGCGGCGATGCGACGGCTTGGCGAGCGGCTGTTTTTCGACCGCGGGCTTTCCGCCAACAACACGCTGTCCTGCGCCATGTGTCACATCCCGGCGCAGGGCTTCGCGTCCAATCAGAGCGCGCTGTCCATCGGCATGGAGGGCCGCTCGCTCAAGCGCAACGCGCCGACCCTTTACAACGTCGTGTTCAAGAAATTGCTGTTTCACGACGGGCGCGAGACCGACCTCGCGGCGCAGGTCTGGGGGCCGTTGCTCAATCCCGACGAGATGGCCAATCCGGCCATCGGGCCGCTGCTCGATCGCTTGCGCGCCGACGCCGTTTATGGGCCGGCGTTCAACGCGGCTTTCCCCGGCGAGGGCGTCTCGATGACGACGCTCGGCCGCGCCATCGCCGCCCATGAGGCGACGCTGCTGCGGGGCGACGGCCGTTTCGACCGCGCGATCTTCGCTGGCGAAAAAGCCGCGCTGACGCCGCTCGAATGGCGCGGCTACGAAATTTTCGTCGGCAAGGGCGGCTGCGCCTCTTGCCACGCGATCGGCGCGCGCGAGGCGCTGTTCACCGACCAGTCCTGGCACAACACCGGCGTGGGATTTTCGGGAGGCGCGTCGGCGACGACGCGGGTCGAGTTGGCGCCGGGCGTGTTCGCGAGCGTGAAACCGTCGGAGCTTGGCCTGTCCGCGGCGGCGAAAGGCGATCTCGGGCGCTTTTCGATCACCGGCAAACCCGAGGATCGTTGGGCCTTCACGACGCCGACGCTGCGCGGCGTCAAGGAAACCTCGCCCTACATGCACGACGGCAGTCTCAAGAGCCTTGAGGACGTCGTCGACTTTTACGCGCGCGGCGGCGGTCCCAACCCGGCGCTCGATCCCAAGATCAAGCCGCTCGATCTGAGCGACGACGAGAAAAAGGCGCTGGTCGCCTTCCTGTCGAGCCTATAACGCCACCTCTGGCCTGGCCGGGGAACAAAGGCGCCGCAAGCGGGTCATTACATCGGCCGCGGCTCCAACGAAACAGCCTCATGTCGCATGATCAGTTGATCTGGATGATTTGCGCGGCGGCGACCCTTGGCGTCCTCTGGCGGCCATTTCATTGGCCCGAGGCGATCTGGGCGGTCGCCGGCGCCGCCGCGCTGGCGGCGCTCGGCCTGCTGACGCCGCAAGCCGCGCGGGACGCCGTCCTCAAGGGCGGCGACGTCTATCTGTTCCTGACGGGCATGATGCTGTTGTCGGAAACGGCGCGCGCCGAGGGCCTGTTCGACTGGCTCGCCTCGCACGCGACGCGGCGGGCCAACGGTTCGGCGAGGCGGTTGTTCCTGCTGATCTATGGCGTCGGCGTCGTCGTCACGGCCTTCCTGTCCAATGACGCGACCGCCGTCGTGCTGACGCCGGCCATCGCCGCCGCGATGAGGACCGCCAGGGTCGGCGAGCCCCTGCCGTTTCTGCTCACCTCGGCCTTTGTCGCCAACGCCGCGTCGTTCGTCCTGCCGATCTCCAACCCCGCCAATCTCGTCGTTTACGACGGCGCCATGCCGCGACTGCTCGATTGGCTGGCGCGATACGGCGCGCCGTCGCTGATCTCCATCGTCGCGACCTATCTGGCGCTGCGCTGGACGCAGCGCGCCCATCTGGAGCAGGAGGTCGCGCGCGATCCGCCCCAACCCGCGCTTTCGTCGGGCGGCAAGATCGCGGCGTTTGGCGTCGCCTCGACCCTGGTCGCGCTGCTGGTCTGCTCGGCGCTCGATGTTCAGCTTGGCTTTCCGACGGCGGTCGCCGGCGCGGCGACCTGGGCGCAAGTGCTGATCGCGGCGCAGAAGCCGCCGTGGCCGACCATCAAGGGGGTTTCCTGGAGCGTGCCGCCGCTGGTCGCCGGCCTGTTCGTCATGGTCGCGGCGCTCGGCCAGACCGGGCTCATCGCGGCGCTCGGCCGCCTGCTGGAGCAAGCGGCGACGGGCTCGCCCGTCGGCGCGGCGTGGGGCGCGGGCGTCATTACCGCCTTGCTCGCCAATGCGATGAACAATCTGCCGGCCGGCCTCGTCGTGGCCGAGGTCGCGCGCGGCGCGCATGCGGCGAGGGAGGTGACCAGCGCGGTGTTGATCGGCGTCGATCTTGGACCAAATTTGTCGGTGACGGGTTCGCTCGCGACCATTCTCTGGCTGACGGCGTTGCGCCGGGAAGGACTGAGGGTCGGCGGCTGGGCCTTCTTGAAGCTTGGGATTCTCGTCATGCCGCCGGCGTTGGCGCTGGCGCTTGGGGTCGCGGCGCTGTCGCCTCTCGTGACGTCCGTGTTCATCACGTGGTTTTAGCCGCGGCCGCCGCGCCCGCGCTCCCTGGCCGCGGGCCGGCGGCGCGCTACCCTAAACGCCAGCCCCCCACCGGGGCCGGGCCAAGCATGGGAGACCGCGATGAACGAGGAGCGCGCCCGCGAACAACAGTGCAGCGTCGCCGACTATATCGTCCACCGACTGGCGCGGGAGGGCATAAATCATTGCTTCGGGGTCGCCGGGGACTATGCGTTTCCGCTCTGCGACGCCGTGGATCGCAGTTCGGAGGTCGAATGGATCGGCTGCGCGAACGAGCTGAACGCGGCTTACGCCGCCGACGGCTACGCCCGCGTTCGCGGCGCGGCGCTGCTGGTGACAACCTATGCCGTGGGCGAACTGTCGGCGCTCAACGGCGTGATGGGCGCCAAGGCCGAGCGGTCGCTCGTTTTCCATCTCGTGGGCATGCCGTCCTACCAAAATCAACGGTTGCACAGGATCGCGCATCATACGCTGGGCGACGGCGTGTTCGGCAATTTCGTCAACATATCGGCGCAGGCCGCCTGTTGCCACGCTGTCATAACGCCGGAAAACTGCATGATCGAAATGGAGCGGCTGATCGCCGAGGCGAGGCGCGAAAACCAGCCCGCCTATATCGTCGTGCCTTCGGATTTCGCGTTGACGCCGGTCGCCTGGAGCGACGTCCAGCCGGTGAGACCCGCGTCGAACGCGGAGCAGTTGAAGCGAGCCGTGGCGGCCATCGAGGAACGCATGGAGGACGCCAGGTCGATCGTCGCCTTGCCGGCCTATACGCTGGCGCGCCTGGGGTTGGAGAAGGAGGCGCGAAAGCTGATCGAGGCGGTTGGCTGCCCCTTCGCCACCACCGTGATGGAAAAGGGGCTTATCGGCGAAACCCACCCGCAATTCGCCGGCATGTACGCCGGAGAGGCGTCGGCCGAGCAAACGCGCCAGATCGTCGAGGGCGCCGAACTGATTCTCGATCTTGGCGGCGTCAATCTCAACGACATTTCGACGGCCGCTTACTCCGCCCGGCTGGACCCGGACCGATTCGTGTCGCTCGGGCTGAGCGACGCGCGGGTCGGCGGGCGGGTGTTCGGTTCGTTGCGCCTCGCCGACATGCTCGCGGCGCTGGCCAAGCTCAAACCGAAGGCGCCGCCGTGGAGGCGCGCGGCGATCGCGGCGACCGGCATCGACGGCGCGTCCTCCGATCCGATCACGATGGCGGCGCTCTATCCGCGCTACGCCGCCTTTCTGCGCGCCGGCGACACGGTCGTCGTGGAGACCGGAAGCTCCACGCTGGGAATGACGCCCATGCCGCTTCCCCAGGACGTGCGCGTCGAGTCG
Organism: uncultured Alphaproteobacteria bacterium; assembly: GCA_963699455.1. Classification (GTDB taxonomy): domain Bacteria; phylum Pseudomonadota; class Alphaproteobacteria; order Rhizobiales; family Beijerinckiaceae; genus Methylocystis. The sequence goes on from CAVOTY010000009.1 coordinate 451,078, forward strand.
CAGATTCTTGTGGGGATCGATCGGCTGGGCCACCGCCGCCGCGTTCGGCGTCGCCCTCGCCGACCCCGGCCGCCGCGTGGTCCTGATCACCGGAGAAGGGTCGCACCAGCTCACCGCCAACGAGATCGGCGGCATGGGAAGGTATGGCGCCAAGGTGACGATGTTGGTGCTGAACAATGACGGCTACATGGTCGAGCGGGCGCTGGAGCAAAGCCCGGACTGGTCCTACAACGACCTGGCGCGGTGGAGCTACGCGGAGCTGCCGCGCGCCATGGGTTGCGCCGACTGGTTCACGGCGCATGTCGAAACCCTTGGCGAACTCGACGCCGCTCTGAGGAAGGCGCGTTCGTCGACGTCGGGCGCCTATGTCGAGATCGTTGGCGGTCGAATGGACTTCCCGCCCGTGCTCGCCTTCGCGCATGAACGCCTTGGCGAGATGTACGGCGACACGCCTTCGACGACGCATTGATCGAACCGTCCGCGCCGGCGGGATTTGGACCACGGCGGCGCGGCGCGGGTCGGCGAGGGTTTGCGATGGCGGCTTTTGCTGCGATAAAGCCCGCATGAGCATCCTCCCCATCCGCTACGTGGAGCCCGTCTATCGTCCGCCGAGCGAGGCGGAGTCGCTGATCCTGCCGGTGACCGACGGCTGTTCATGGAACGGCTGCACATTCTGCGAAATGTATACCGCGCCGCAAAAGCGGTTCCGTCCGCGCGGCGAGGACGAAGTGCTGGAAAGCCTCCGGGCCACCGGCGCGGCGCTCGGCGCCAGCGTCAAGCGCGTCTTTTTGGCCGACGGCGACGCGATGACGCTGTCGACGCGCCGCCTCGCGGCCATTCTCGCGGCGATCCGCCGCGACCTGCCGGGCGTTCGGCGCGTGTCGAGCTATTGCTTGCCGCGCAATCTGCGCAAGAAATCGGTCGAGGAGCTCAAGGAGCTGGCGGCGCTTGGCCTGTCGCTGGTCTATGTCGGGGCCGAATCCGGCGACGACGAGGTGCTGGCGCGGATCAACAAGGGGGAAACCTTCGCGACAACGGCCGAGGCGCTGGAAAAACTGCGCGGCGCGGGGATCAAGCGCTCGGTGATGATCCTCAATGGTCTCGGCGGGCGGCGGCTTTCCGAGCGGCACGCCAAAAATTCGGCGGCGCTGATGAACGCCGCGCAACCGGAGTTTCTCGCCACGCTGGTCGTCAGCTTCCCGCAAGGCGAGACGCGGCTGCGCGAAAATTTCCACGGCTGGGAGCCGCTGGGCGTGCCCGGGCTGCTGCGCGAAATGGAGATATTGCTGTCCGAGCTGGAGCTGAAGCGGACGGTGTTTCGCAGCGACCACGCCTCCAACTGGCTGGTTTTGAAGGGAACGCTCGGCATGGAAAAGCCGCGGCTGCTGCAAGAGTTGCGCGCCGCCATCGCCGCGCCCGAGGCCGCCCCGCTGCGGCCGGCCTGGGCGCGCGGCCTGTAAATCCACCCGCCGCATGTCGGCGGGGCGACGATTGGGAGTGGCGCTGGCCGCCGCGGCGATGCTAAAGCTTCGATCAAGTGGTTCCGGCGGACGCGATCTCGCATCGCCTCGCCGGCGCTGTTCGCGCCGGCGAAATGGCGCGCAAGAACAACGCGCAAGCACAAAATAATCTTCATGAAGCTCGATTTCCATCGATACAGCATTTCCCGAACCATGATCGCTTGCGCGGGCATGGGCGCCATGATGGGCACGCTCGTCGGCGGCACGAATTTCGGCGTTCCCACCGCGATTTGCGCGGCGGTCATCGGCGGGATCGGCGGCGCGGTGCTCGGTCGGTTCATCGAGTGGAGATAGTATATCGAGATAAAACAGTAACTTGTGGCGGCGGAGGCGTGGTCCGCGCTGTCATGACGCACGGGCGTTTTGTTGTTCGTCGAGCCAACTGGCGCGAATTCCGCTATATGCCTTACACACCATCCGAGGAGTCGTTGATTTGTCGACACATGGAGAAACGGGCGTTTTCGTGACGCTCAGCGCGGTGATCGCCATCATACTGGTGGTGTCCGTCGCGATTGCCGCGTCTTTCGGCGCCCGGCTCAGCACGGCGGCCTCGGCCATGCCGCATGGCGGCGAGCGCCAACTCTCGAACATCGGGCGATGACGTCGAAAAAACCGACGCCGCGCCAATGACTTGATCTCAAGGGGACGCGGTCGCGCCGCTCCCCGCCCGAAAAATTTCCCCCATCGACAAAGCCCCGACCACTCGCCCGGTTTTCGCCGGGTGCGCCCGCGCACGAACCTTGCATTCGAAAGCGCGTAGCTTCGCCAATGTTCGCTTGCGAACGCGAGCGTCAAGCATGGGGCAGGGAGCGGGACGATGATCGAGACAATCCTTCAAGCCATTGACTCAAAGGGCGGTTTGCCGGTTCCGGCGCGGGATGTCGCGCCCTGGGTGAACCTTTACGCGGCCGGCCTGACGTCGCTCGCGGCGATCGAGGTGATGCTGGAAATCGAGCGCGAGCTGGGCATCGTTTTTCCCGACCGGATGCTGGTTCGCGACAGCGCCGCGTCGATCGACAAGCTCGCGTCATGCACCCGCGCCGCGCTCGCCGACAACGCGCCGCGCGCCACGCACTGCTCGCCCGAGACGCATTACGCGGAAGCGGCCTGAGACCCAATTTCGACATGGTTGTATTTCAACAATGGGCGCTTGGTCGGACAGCGTGAAAAACACCCATGCGCGGGCGCGCGTTTTCGCGCATCGCGCCCCCGAAAAACATGCGCGGCGCGCAATAACGGGCGGGCGCCGCTAGAGGTAGCCGAGCCACCAGTCGCGCCGTCGGCGCTTGACGCCGGCGAACCATTTGCATGCCGGATAAAGCGCCGCCACGATCGCGATCCAGGCGATGTAGGCCCCGAAGAGTCCAACGCCGAAATTTTCCGGCGGCGCCTTGCCGGCGGCGAAGGCCGCGATGTCGCTGGGACGAAAGCCGCGCGCCAGCTCCAGCGCGATCGCCGCCGCGAGGCCGACATAGAGGTGCAGGACGTAAAAGAACAGCGGCGTTCGCCCGAACACGCCGAGAACCTCGCCCACCGCGCCGCCCAGCCGCTCCAGCCTCGGCAATAGAACCAGCGCCGGGCCGAGCGTCACCAGGGCGTAGAGCAGCGACGGCGGGTATTTGCTCACATTGAGAAACGACAGCGCGGTCAGCGTCGGCGTCGATTGGACGCTCCACGGACGCGGGTCGCCATAAAAATCGCCGCCGCGCAAAATCGCGAACAGCGCCAGCGCGCCGAGCCCCAGGGCGGTTAGAATCCGCTTCCTTTTCAAGGCGTCGGCGAGAAACAGCGGCCCGAGGCCATAGCCGAGCGCGACGACGCCGATCCACGGCAGCGCGGGGTAGAGGACCACGCCTTCGAGCCCCAGCGGCAGCGGGCCGCGTTCGTGCAGCAGGCTCCACCACGGGCCGAGAGCGCCGAACGCGCTCGCATGGACGCCGTCGAGCAGATCGTGGGTCGACAGGATCAGCGCGCCGATCGCCAGCGCCACGCCGGCGGGCCAATGGACCAGCGCCGAAAGCGCGATCATGCCGCAACCGATCGCCCACAGCGTGCCCAGTTCGATCCGGCCGAACTCCAGCGTCCAGATCGGACTGATGACAACAACGTCGAGCAGCACCAGCCACAGCCCGCGCGTCAGCAGAAACACGCCCAGACCGGCGCGGCCCTCCGGCCGCGATCCCCGCAGGCACGCCGACAGGCCGGCGAGCAGCGCGAAGCCCGGCGCGCAATAATGGGTGATGAAACGCGTCAAAAACAACGCGGTGTAGGTATGCGACAAATCGGTCGGGCTGAACCGCATCGCGTCGGCGTCGAAGAAATCGCGGACATGGTCGAGCGCCATCAGCACGATGACGAGACCGCGCAAATGGTCGATGGCCGGCAAGCGCGGCGCGCCGGTCGCGAACCCGGTCGAAACCTTGCCGGCGACGGCGTCCATCCCACGTCCTTCCTTCGTTTCGAATGGCGGAATCCCGCCGGCGCGGCGTCGCGAACCTCGCTCATTGTGGCGCGAACGAACCGGATTTCAAAGGGCGCCCGTTATTCCCGCCGCTCGAAATCCGCGTCGTCCTCGCCCGAGCGTTGCTTGTCCTTCGCCACCGCGGCGTTGCCGGCGCGCACGGCGCGGCCCTCGTCGCCGGTTTCCTCCAAAACGCTGTTGGCGACCTCGCACCACATGCGGCGCAGGCGCGGCGTGTCGGCCTTATGCGTGTGAGCGGGCGCGTCCTCGGGCGTCCAGGGCATGTCCAACCTCCCGCGATGTGCGCCAGCGCATGGCGCCGAACGCCGCGCGTCCAGTAACATATAAAACATATTGGGAGCATGTGGGCGGAGGAAACGCGAAACGCGCCGCGGGCCGAGATTACATCAAAATGACGCGGCGCGCTGAAGCCGCGTTCGGCGCGGGGCGGGTGGCGATATTCGCGGATTAAGCTAAAAATGATTTTACAAGCTGTTGGCCTGCAATTTAAATTTGCTTTGGCACGGCGCCAGTCTACCGTGGGTCGTCATGGAGAGTGTCGCCGAGGGGAGGGTGACGACGAGTGGAAGTCGAGGATTAAAAATAATCGGCGTCAACGCGACGACGAATCGCGCGATGCGCGGACTTAAAAAAATTGGACACGCGGTCGTGCGGTGAGAACGCGTCGGTATTGGAGTGATGCAATTATGAACATTCCCATGAACGCGCCCCGGGTGAACGCGTCCCAGGTGAACGCGCCCCAGGCGCTCTCCGGCGAAGCGAGCCAGGAACAGCATGGCGAGCCGCAAGGCAAGAAAAGAGTGGCGATCATCGGCGGCGGTCCCGGCGGTCTTTTCAGCGCATGGCATCTGGAGGCGAAGGCCGGCGACGCCTGCGAAATCACCATTTATGAATCCAGCGAACGGGTCGGTGGCAAGATCATAACCGGCCAGATGGCGGGAATAGGGCCGTATGAAGCCGGCGTCGCGGAGATTTACGATTATTCGCGCCTTGGCCCCGATCCGCTGCGCGATCTCATCGTCAAGGAATTAAAGCTCGATATCAGACACATCGACGGCGGCCCGTGCATTTTGCAAGGCAAGGTCATGCAGACCGTCGAAGATCTCGGACCGCATTTTGGTCCCGAGGCGCAAGACGAGGCCAAGCGGTTTCGCGAGCGTTGCGCGCGCATGTTGAGCCCGCAAGAGTTTTATCTGTCGATCGCCGAGGGCGACAACGCCCATCCGTGGTCGCGCCTCTCCGGCGACCAGCTGCTCGAAGGCGAAATCAACAACGAGGCGGCGCGCCGCTACGCGCGCGTCATGGCGCACAGCGACGTGGCGGCGCCGCCGCATCTGACGCATGGCTTGAATTTCCTCAAGAACGTGCTCATGGACGTCGAGGGCTATCTCGATATTTTCTCGGTCATTGGCGGCAACGAGCAGATCGTCGAGGGCCTCGCCAACCAGCTTTATTCGAAAATATGCCTGAATTCGCATGTGCAGGCGGTGCAGCCGCTGCCGGACGGAACCTACAAGCTCGACATCTGCGTCAACGGCTTCGTGGAATCGACGATCGCCGATTATGTGGTGTTCGCCGTGCCGCTGTCGGCCATGTCGATCATTCACCTGCGCTCCGAAGCCCTGCAACAGGCCATCGACAAGCATATCGCCTATTTCGACCGTCCCGCGCATTATCTGCGCGCGACCATCGCCTTCCAGCGCCCGTTCTGGCGGAGTTGCATCGACAAGCACTGGTGGATGATGGACGCCTTCGACGGCGTTTGCGTCTACGACGAGAGTTCGCGGCAAAACCTCGGCGAATTCGGCGTGCTGTCGTTTCTGATCTCCGGCAACGCCGCCTTGAGTCTCGCCAATGTCTCCGACGAGCGCATCGAGCAATTGTGTCTCGACGCGCTGACGCCGGTATGGCCGGAGGCGCCGGGCCTCATCGTCAATCGGCGCATTCATCGCTGGATGGCGTCGGTCAACGCGATGCCCGGCGGCGCCCGCATCCGGCGTCGCCTCGAAAACCACCGGCCCGATCCAAAACGGCTGCATGGCGTGCTGATCGTCGGCGACTATCTCTTCGACTCGACGCTCAACGGCGTCATGGACTCGGCCGACAGCACGACCGACCTCATCGTCGGCGACATCATGCGCGACCGTCAGGCGCGGCGCGAGGCCGAGCAAAGCGCGCGCGCGGCGACGGGCGAGGCCCCGGCCGCCCGGCCGCGCGGCTCGCTGCAACAATTCTTCGACGCGCCGGCGCTCGCCGATATGCTCAAACTGGCGTGGGGCCTCGAAAAGGGCGCGAAAATCCTGCATTTCGGCTCGGAGTTGGGGGAGCTGGTGGCCGCGTTGCGGGCGCTGGGTTACGACGCGTGGGGTTTCGAATTCGATCCGACGCGGCGCGGCGGCGCGGCTTTTGGAAACGACGATCGCAATCTTTTCGGGGAAGCATCGGCGTTGCCGTTTGGACCGGGGTCGTTCGACTTCGTCATCGAAACCGGGCTTTACCGGACGCCGGCGGCGCTGCTCGACGAGACGATCGCGGGTCTGGCCCGCGTCACGCGGCGCGGCCTGTTCCTTGGCTCGATCACCGTCGACCTGCCGCTCGATCTGGTGGACCGTTACGATCTGCTGGCTGGCGCCCAAACCCTCGAGTCCCGCTGGGATTGGGCCGACCGCCTGCACGCGCGCGGGCTCGGGCACGCGCTGATGCAATCGGCGCGGCTCGATCAGGTTTGGGCGCGCGCGGTCGAGGCGGGCGCCGGCGCCGGCCATTGGGTTGAGGACATCGAGGGTATTCTCTATTGCTTCTACGAACCCAGCGACGCCAAGGCGCGAGACCCGGCGCTCGATCTCGCGACCGTCATGCCGGCCTAAAATCCTGGGGCCGTCGGTAACGACAGGTGTTGGAGTGGGAGGAGGAACGATGTTGGATTTGTCGAGACAGCCCGAGCAGTTTTTTTCCAAGGCGCGATCGTGGCTGGTGAGTTTCGAGGAAACATCCCAGGGCGCCGGCGGCGATAGCATCGTCGTCAAGGAGCCGCGCGGCGTCACCGCGGTGCTCAAGCGCGTCGAGGCGGCGCAAGCCCTGGCCCCGGGCGCGAAGACGAGTCCGGGAAGCCTGAGCATCGTCTGCGCGCCGCCGTCGGCGCAGGACGCGCCGAGCGACGAGGCGGATTCTCGAGGCCTGGGTGCGCGGCGGGGCGGACGCGGCGCGCGCCGCGCCGATCCGCGCCAGCGTCAGGACGGCGCGCACGATCTGGCTGCAAAGCCGCGCGGTGGCCTATTCGAGCGACGAACTCGCCCAGGACGCGCTCGACGCGCTGGTCAGATTCACGGTGCTGGAGCGCGAGATGACCCGCGTCGAGCAGGCGATGCGCGCGCTGTGGCCGTCGATCTCCGCCGACGCCGAACTCACGCACGCCGTGCGGCGCCCCGATCTCAAGCGCCAGCCGCATATCGACCAGATGACCGAGCAAGCGGCGGGCATGAAGGCGTCGATCCTGCGCATCCGCATGGCGCTGGAGCAACTCGATCCCGCCGTGACCGACCCGTCGAAGCGGCTGTTCGCGGAGCTGGCGCTGGCCGCCGGCATGCACGACCGGCTGGAGTGCCTGATCGAGCCGGTGCAGTTCGCGGTCGATCATTACGAGCTGGCCAACACGCGGCTGATCGACTTTCGCAGCTCCATGCGCGAGCATTCGAACTTCATGTTCGAGCATGTGCTGCAGGTGGTCATCGTCGGGCTGCTGGTCGCCGAGCTGGTCGTCATTCTCTATGGCATAAGGTTGTTTTCCTGACGGAAGGCTCTTTAAGTGACTTAAAGTCACTTGACGCGACTTAAGGACGGGGCTATATCGAGCGGGTGATTGACGCCACCGCTAGGGAGAATCTCCATGACCGCCGACCCGACCCCGCAAGGCCTGATGATCCACGTCAACTGGGACGCGCTGTCGCCGACGGCGCGCCAGGCCATCCTTGAATCGCTGCGCGGCGACGCCGCGACCGAAAGCCCGGCGCTGACCGACGAAGCCTTCGACGAGGACGAGGGCGAGGAGCACAGCTATCCGATCACGCCGGTGCAGGTGCATCAGCTGGTCGAACGGCTCGACGACAAGACATGCCAACTGCTGCGCGCCGTCGCCGAAAATCTCGATCCGGACGACGCGCGTTACGGCTATATCGGCTGGCCCGAGGCCAAGGAGATCACCGCGACCAGCGGATGGGCGCATTTCGCGAAGGGGCCGCTGTCCGGCCTGCATCGCAGCCTGCGCGCCATCACCGGCGACAAGGACGCCAATCTGCTGATCCGCTATGGCGACTGGCGCGGGCCGGAACAGGACTGGGGCGAGGACGCGACGCTGTTCGTCGACGGCCGCGCGCTGCAATCGCTGCGCGAGTATTTCAAGATCAAGGCGTAACTCCGCGTTCGCCCACGAGAAACGCCTCGGCGCCGCTATTGATTGCAAGCGCCGAGCCGGTATAACCGTCAAGCAACGCCGTCAAATAGGAGAGAAGCGTGCGCGCATCGACCTTGCTCTCGTGCCTGTGCCTCGCCGCGCTGACCGCCGCGGCCGTCGCGAAACCGCTGACCAGCGACGATCAAATTCGTCAGGCGCTGGTCGGCAACACGATTTCCGGCGAGGAGGAGGGCGCGACCTTCACCGAATTTCTCAATCCGGACGGCCGCATTCTCGGCGAGGAGCCGGAGGGACGCTACACCGGCCACTGGCACATCGCCGGAGCGCAAATGTGCATGCGCTACGCCGAGGAGGATGGCAAGGAAGGTATTTGGGACTGCTCGCAAATCGACGTCGAGGGCGCCAAGGTCACCTGGATTTCGGACGGCGAGAAGAGCGTCACCAATCTGACGCCCGGCAATCCAAGCAAGTTTTGAACCCGCGCAAGTCGCGGCGTGAACAAGTCGCGGCGCGCGCAGGGCGCTAACTGAAAGGCCACGAATTTGAAACGGCGGGGCGCTGACGCGGGCGACGGCGATGGAGTGACGAGACGCGACTTCGTCAACGGGACCTTGGCCGCGACGGGCGGACTCGCTTTTGGCTCCTTCGCGCCGGAAGCGGCGCTCGCCAAGGCGGGAGACAAGCCGGGAAGCAACCCGCCGGACTGTGGCGACATTCTCGCGGCCGACCCGCGCGTCGCGCGCGGCGGCAATCGCCCCTCGGTGTTCAACATCGGCCACTGGATGCGCGACAACCGGCTGACCTTCACGAAAAACGACGTGACGCTGGCGGCCGGCTGCGACAATCACGAGGGAAAATTCCCGATCGTCGAAGACGGCGAGGAGGTCGACGTGATCATCGCGGGCGGCGGCCTCGGCGGTCTTTCCACCGCCTTCTATTTGCTGCGGCGCCGGCCCGATCTGAAAATCCGCATCCTCGAATCCAACAGCGTCGTCGGCGGCAACGCCTCCTACGACGATTCCGCGCCGCTGCCGGTTCGCGCCTCGACCTGCGGCGCCTATACGGCCATGCCCGACGCGGATTATCTCAAGGAGTTGTTCCACGAGACCGGCCTCGACACCGACAAATATCCGATCGAGTCGCCGGTCGACTCCTATTTTTTCGACGAGCACACGCCGGGGCTCAAGCCCGGACGCGGCGGCTGGCGCATCGAGATGCTGTCGGGACTAAAGCGCGGCGACCGGAATTTCGCCAGCGCGCCCTACGACGACAAGGTGATGAGCGATATCGCGCGCTGCGTCGAAACCTTCGCGGCGTTTCACGATCAGCCCGGCGCGCCGGACGAACCGCCGGACCTCAGCAGCCCCAGGTTCGACGATCTCGCCTCGATGAGCTTCGCCACCTATCTGACCGACGTGCTGCATTGCGATCCGCGGGTCGCGGATTTTTACACGGCCTATACGATCGACTGCATGGGCGGCGCCGCGCATCAGGTCAACGCGCACACGGTGATCAGCTTCCTGAGCTCGGATTACTCGGGAAAATTCTTCGCCTATCCCGGCGGCACGGCGCAGGTCGCCATCCAGCTCCAGCAATGGCTCGCCAAACCGGCGACGAAAGAGCGCGCGGCGGCCAGGATCGACACCAACGCCATGGTGCTGAAGGTCGAGGCGGATTTGCAATCGTCGCGAGCCAAGGTCGGCGCGATCTACTACAAGGACGGCCAGTTTCGCCGGGCGCGCGCCAAGAACCTCGTCGTGGCGACGCAGGTGCAGGCGGCCAAGCATATCATCGAGCATCTGCTCGAAGGCGAGCGCAAGGCCGCCTGGGCCGAATTCAACACGGCGCCGGCGCTTTGCGTGAATCTCGCGCTGCGCAACATGGCGCCGCTGCTCGATCTTGGGCTTGGCTACAGCAATTACTGGTGGGGCGGCAAATATTGGTCGAACTTCCTCGTCGCCGACTGGACGACCGAGAAGCGGCTCGATCCCAAGCGCGCGTCGGTGCTGACCTTCTATAGTCACGTCAGCGTGCCGAAAGAGGAGTTTCCGCAAGAGCGCATGAAACTGCTGACGACCCCGTTTCAGGACTTCGAGCGCTCGCTGGAAGCGGATTTGACGCGCATCTTCAAGGGCACGACCTTTGATTTTAAAAAGGACGTCAGCGCGATCTTCCTGTACCGCTGGGGTCACAGCATGATCCTGGCAGCGCCGAAATTGGTGTTCGGCGACACGCGCGACGAGAAGGGGCGGCTGATCCGATCGAAGGCGCCGCGCCGGGTCGCCTGTCGCCCGATGGGGCCGATCTCCTTCGCCGGCCAATACGCGGAAGGAACGCCTTCGGTCGAAAGCGCCATTGGCTCGGGCCATCGCGCCGCGCTCGAGGTCATCGCTCGGCTGTAACGCCCGGCCTTGCTGACGGCAACCTATGGAAGCCGGTCATTGCGAGGAGCCTCAGGGCGTCCAGGGAACGGGCTTTGGCGACGCGGCGATCCAGAGCCGGCCCAGCCCCCTGGATTGCTTTGCTCGGCTCGCAATGACGGGGACCGGCGCTTGGATGAGTCGGGATTTGCGCCGGGTGGCGTAAGCGCGGCGAACACTCCGGCGGCTCAAAAAGAGAAGCCTTCCGCTTCGGATTGAAGCGGAAGGCTTTTTTGGTTTCGAGCCGGGCCATTTCGCGCGCCGCGGCGCGCGCAATGGCCTTCAACTCCAAGAGCGTCGGTCAGCCTCCGTTAGTGCTGAAGAAGGAGCACCGCGGGCAGAACGGAGAATCGTAGGCCGGAGTGATCGGAATCGGATGCCCGTTGTAGCTATCCGCATGACCCGGCGTCGAGTTCTGGTTGGCGAGCGTGTTGATATTGCGGCGGATATGCGTGGTCGGGTCGTCCTCGCGATGGCGGTGCATCAGCGACTTGTCGCCTTCCTGGCCGAAATAGAACCGCACGCCGGCGATGATCGAACGCGTGTCGCGCTCGCCGAGGCTGCCTTCGACGAAGATCGACGGCGCTATGCCGTTTCCGGTCCGCAGCAGATACTCCGCTCCCGCGATGCCCGAGTGCAGGCCGCCGGTGTATTCGTGAGCGAGGTAGAGCTTGAAGTCCTCGGTCGCATAATATCCGAACTCGACGTGATCGAAGACGCGCGGCACCTGGAACAGGCCGCGGCTAACGTTGGGCATCGGATTGCCATAGGCGTCGTATAGCCCCACGCCGAGCTTGGGGTCGTACGCCGCGTAGCAACCGGCGTTGCCGACGGCCTGGCACGAATAACCCGGACTCGCCTGATCCATCGACTGGCCTTCGACGCCGGCGATTCCCTGGATCGTGAATCTGTCGAGGAACACCGCGCCCTCGGCGCCGAACTGCATGTTGCCGCCGCCGTCCGCGCCGGTCATGAAATTGCCCGAGCCGTAAAGACCCAGCAACCCCTTCTTGGTGTCCGCCCAATAGAGGTGACCGGCGAGTCCAGGCGAGACGCCGGGGTAAATTCCGCTGACCGTCGCGTCGAACTGCGCGGCGTAATGTTCATTGAAGGGAACAATCACGCTGCCGATCACGCCGCCCTGGCCGCCCCGAACATGGTCCGGCCAGCCTTGCGTCAGCGCGCCGCCAAAGGCTTCGATCTTGGTGATCGACGGCACGAAATAGCCCGTCTCGTAGCTTTGATCGGATTTGCCGCCCTTCTTGCTCGGCAAATCCGAACCGGCGTAGCTCGAACCGTCGTCGGCGTCGGCGCTTGTCGTCGCGATGGAGGTGAAGCCGTAATTGAAGTGATAGTTCAGGCCAAGCCGAACGATGTGACCGTCGAATCGCGCCGAGGTGTTGGACGCGAGTATGTTTTGGGTTCCCGCCGCCGCGGCGCCGCCGCCGAGCGAGTTCATCGGGATATCCGCCGTTATCCTGCCGAAATCGTAATAGAGATATTCGGCCTTGACGCTCCATTTCGGCGTCACCATCCATTCGAGGCCGCCGCCCAGCGTCCAGCCAAGTCGCGTGTCGGCGGTGCTGATGGCGCCGCCGGTCGCGCCGACGGCGGCGGCGCCGACCGAGGTCACCGCGAGTTGGGAGCCGCCCAACCCGATCTGCCCATAGGCGAGGCCGCCCGTGGCGAAAGCCAGCAGCGATGGCGTGACCAGATAGCCGACCCGGCCGCGCACCGTGCCGAAATAATCGAGGCCGCGCGACGCGGACAGGCCGCTGGTCACGCCGAAGGGAACGCCCGTGCGGGGGAACAAGCCGGAGTTGGCGTTCAGCGCGGCTCCACTGGCGGAGCCGCCCGTCATGCCCTGGAAATCGGCCTCCAAGCCGATCACGAAGTTATGGCCGGTCTGATAATTATAGCCAAATTGTCCGCCGCCCAGAAAACCGCCGGTTCTCGACGCGAAATTGGCGTTGCCCGCGCCCGCGATCGCGCTCCAGAAAACGCTGTTGCCCGGCGTGCCGTCGGCGTTTTGCGAGGTCGTGGTCACGCCAAGGTCGTTGCTGTTGCTCCAGGTATAGCCGCCGTTCAGACCGACGTAAAAGCCGGTCCAGAGCGGGGCGGGGGCCGGCGCGACGGGCGCGCTTTTCTTGGAGGGAAGATCGGCGGCCAAGGCCGCTCCGGCGGAAATCACTAGTGCGAGGACGCTAATTCTACAGGACAGACTAATCATTTTGGCGTGCTCCATTCATTCATTCACCCAACTCCCGTCGCGAGCATTGGCCTAGTTTGGCCAAGACGGCGACGTCTCGGACGAATCGAACAAACGAAGGTAAGCATCCCCGGACGCTCCAAGGTTGACTTTGATCAACGCGTGAGGCTTTCGAACCAAATAAGCCTATCCTGTTGCAAAATTATCACTTATGCGGCTTACGCGCGCGAATTGCGTGCGCGCGAATTGTGGGGCGCGCGTCGGCCGACGCTGAAGCGGCGAGGGAAGTTGGAGCCTCGCCATTCACGGGAGCGGCTGGCGGCGGGCCGAGCCTCGCGTCGTCGGTAAATCATATTTTTTAAGAGTTTTGGCGCCATCATTCAGTCTGGGATCGCGGCGCGTCGGACTAGTGGCGAGACGCTGGCAAAAATGTCACAGCATACGAAAAAAAGGCGCCGAGCCATGAGTTTACGCCCTCGCCAAGTAGACATGAGACAGCTTAATTCCTAGCATTGGCGGATGGATTCGACGGCGGGCCAAACGGCCGCATTTTTTTAACGCTTAAGGGGAGGGCGTGAATTGAAAAAACTACTGGGCTCGACGAGCATCATTTTATTGATGGTCTCGGCGGGGGCGGCGATCGCCGCCGACCTGCCGTCTAAAAAGAGCGCTCCGACGGTTGTCGCGCCCGCTCCTCTGTGGACGGGACTTTATGTCGGCGCGAACGCCGGCTACGCCTGGATGGAAAACAACGGCGCCAACCTGATAACGCCCCCGAATCTCAGCGACAACACCTACGGCAACAATATATTGTTGGGGTCGGCGTTCGGCGTCAACACCAACTTGAACGGCGCCGGAATGGGCGGCTTCATCGGCGGCGCGCAATTTGGCTATAATTATCAACTCAGGAAATCGATCGTTATCGGCCTCGAGGCCGATATCCAAGGGTTGACGGGCCATCATATTTCTCCCGCCAATGTTATTCCTTTTGGCGGCAGCGACAACACGGGGCACCCCTTCAACGGCAGCACTTTTGTTTCCGCCACGAAGAATCTCGATGATTTCGGCACGGTGCGCGCCCGATTCGGCTATCTCGTCACGCCGACGCTGCTCGCCTTCGGGACCGCCGGCATCGCCTATGGCCAAGTCGGATCGAGCACAAACGTTTTTCAGAACGCTGTCCTCCAATGCGAACGCCGGGAGCGTGAGCACGTCCCCGAGTTCATATATCTGCTGCAATGTCACCCCGACCGTGGGCGCGAGCGGTTACTCGGAGACGCGCATCGGCTGGACTGTCGGCGGCGGCCTCGAATGGATGATGACGCCAAACTGGAGCGTCAAGGCCGAGTATCTTTATTACGATCTCGGCAAGCCGAACACCCAATTTGGGATAACGAGCTACAGCACCAATCCGGCCGGCTACTACGACAATGTGCTTTCGACGACCTCGGCGACCCGCTTTAATGGGCACGTTATTCGCACCGGCCTGAACTATCACTTTAACTGGGGCTCCGCGGCCGTCGCGTCGAAGCCGGCCGACGAGAACGACACCACGCCTAAGTCGGCGAGCTATAATCGGCCGTATTTCACCAAGCTCGAAGGGTTTGGCGGCATTGCGACCGAGGGAAACCCGGATCATAAATGGACAGGCCAAGGCGGCGTCGTCGGCTCGGTTCTGGTTCCGTTTAGCGAGCATTACGCCGTTCAATTGGATGGTCAGTTGGGCGGGCAAGGCAATGGCGTAACCCCCGGCCTAGCCGCTCACGCCTATTGGGCCGACACCAAGAAGGGCTTGGCGGGTCTTTATGGCCAAGCCGATTACGCGTCGTGGTCTGGCGGCCAGGGCGACTTGAAGTTTGGCGGCGAAGCCGCCTATTTCATGGAGAGGTTCACGGCGCAAGGCATACTCGGCGTCGAATCGCAAAGCTTCGAGGGCGCGAAGCCGGCCTATAACTGCCAAGCCTATGCGAATCTTGGCTGCGAGGTTGGCTACGAGGCTCACACGGGTATTGGACTTTACGACGCCTACGGCAATCGCCAATCCAATATGGGCAGGTATTTGTTCCAGGTTCCGGCGTTCTTCGATCATGTCGAGCTTGGCTACTATCCGACGGACGACCTGAAGATCACGATCGCTCACGAATATACCGCCGGCGTCAATGTCGGCGTTTTGGGCGCGGAGTATTTGTTCAGAACCGGAAACGGCATAGCGCCCGCCGTGTTCATCGAAGGGAGCCTTGGCGGAGACGGCAATGGTTCGATTATCACTGGCGTCAGGTTCTACTTCGGCGAGGAAGGCGACAAATCGCTGATCCGTCGGCACCGCGAGGACGATCCGGCCACTCACCTGCGCCGCACCCTCAAGACGCTCGCCGACGCGCAGTCCAAGCCAAGCCACAACACCAAGACCCCGCTCCCGCTGCTTCCGACCCCGTTTACTGGATTGTCGCCCAGCAGCGGAACCAACTGCGGATATCCTTGCTTCTACTACTGACGGCCGTCTCGCTCGGCGGGCGAGGCGCTAATTGGAGCGGCCGACGGGTTTTTCAGACCGTCGGCCGCCAAGGGCGGTCTCTTCCAATTATTGGATTCCCGATTCCGCCGGGGCGGCGCTATTTTTTTGGCGCTCTCGTGTTTATCCAGCATTTTCGCAGCGGCTTGAAAAACCCCTTGCCGCCATCGGCTGGCGCCGGAGCCTCGAAGCAGTCGGCGTCGCCCGGCGCGGACGGCGCGGGCTGCAATCCGTTCGCCTTCAGGCATTCCTCGACATTGGCGCCGATCGTGAAGCGTCGCTTTTCGGCCGTCAGGGGCGAGCTTTCCATCGCCCCGTGAGCGTCGAGCTGGCAATCGGTGAAAATCTGTCCCATCGCGACGTCATTGTCCTTGGCTTCCCCGCACGCGGACAGCGACACGGCGCCGATGGCCAGCGCGATCATGGACGCGCGAACCCCAAAGTATTGCATGCTCCCCCCCCTGATTTATTGGCCGCCGTTCTTTCCCGACGACGTGCTTAAGCTTAGTGCGTTCCGATGCCGGATCAAGTCAAGGAAGGCGCGCGGAACGCCGTTCGCGCCGATCGATCCGAGGGCGGCGACGTTTCCGATAATTTAATTGCAGGTTGCTCGCGTCATTCATGACAACCGCAAAGTGTGGTATGTCCGCGGGGGACGTGGAACGAGCGCTTGATCGTCATGGCGCGATAACGGGAGCCGCGGGACGCATAAATCCAGCGGACGCAGACATGCTCCCGTTCTCTTGCCGAGGAGCGAGAGCGGGATGACGCAAGATTGCCGCGAATGATTTACATTATCGACGACGACCCCGACTTCTGCGCGACGCTAGCGAAACTGCTGGAAAGCAGCGGATATAAAGTGGGCGCCTTCACGTCGGCGGCGAAATTTCTCGCGAGCCTTAAACCAGACGATGGCGGCTGTGTGATCACCGATGTGCGCATGCCCGGAATGAGCGGCGTCGAACTGTTGGCGAAGCTCAAGGAGGCGGGACTCGCCATTCCGGTCATCGTCGCGACGGCCTATGCGGATGTGCCCCTGGCGGTTCAAGTCATGAAGCAAGGGGCGGTGGACCTGCTGCAAAAGCCCTTCACCGGCGACGCCCTGCTCGCCGCCGTCGCGGGCGCGCTCGACAATACCGGCGGTCGGCTGACGCGCAAGGTAGAAATCCGGGCGATTCGAAAGAGGCTCGCCGCCCTGACCGCCCGTGAACATGATGTGTTGGTCGGACTGCTCAATGGGCGAGCCAACAAGGCGATCGCCCATTGCCTGGGTATCGGCACGCGAACCGTGGAGACTCACAGGGCCGCGATCATGGAAAAGATGTGCGCCGAGAGTTTTTCGGAACTTGTGCGACTGTGTCTGATCGCCGACGTCAACCGGGATCGATCATGATTGGCCGTCGCGGGGCGACCCGTGGGTGGCGTTCACCCGTCGTCACGGCCGTTCAAATGATCGAGCGCCTCCAACCGCGCGAGGTGCAAAATATTGGCCAGCATCGGCATTTCCGCCCGGCCGGCGAGGACCGCCAGTTCGGCCGCCATTTCCCCTATATATCTCGCGGTCTGGACATCGATCGCGGGGGCCTCGCTTGTCAGCGGGAAGTGATCTTCCAATGATTGAGGCAGCATGTGAAAACCTTTCGCGGAGCCCGTCATCGCGGGAGTCGCTCGCGAACGCGAACGCTCTCCACGCCATGCTGTTGAAAGTGGATCCGGGCGTCATTCCGGCGGCGGCGCGGCGAGACGGTTTCGCTGTCTCGCGTCGAGGCGCCAACCCCTTCTGAAATTGCCTGAATTCATGCGACAACAATAAGCGTTTAAACATGCCCGGCGTAAGCGCCGGAAAGTACGGAGCGTCATTTCGTCCCGCGTTTACGCTTGGACACTGTACACAATTGACTTCCTTGTCCGATTACTTGATCGTGACCTTGACCCTTTTAACGCGGCTCGCCCCCCGGACCCTTCCGAGTCCGGGGGGCTCGCGCTCCCCGCGGGCGGGAGTTTGGCGAAATAACCGTCAACCGAGCCGATCCGCGAACGCCAATGCCCTGGAGGAACGGAGCGCGTTCACGCGGCTCGACGGAAACCTCGTCAACTCAATAGCGTCTGCGCGCCTTCCTTGCCCAACAGCCGATGAATGTTCATCAGCAGTTGGAGAACCACGCCGAACACGCCCAGCGCCATCCAGCCGAAGAACACGAAGCCCCAATGCAGCGGAGCGACGAACAGTTCTTCCATGAACCAGAAGGTGTGGCCCCACTCGTTAAGGCCGACATTGGGGATGATCATGAACGGTCCAATCGCCACGATCAGATAGGCGATCGAATACCCCTTCGCGAAATACGGCAGCCGTGTTTTCGCATAGAAGAAGCCGCCGACCGCGATGATCGAGTAGATCGGGTAGCTCATGTAGAACTCGATGATGTGCGACGGCGTGAAGTCCGTGTCGCGAATCACCGTCATGTGCCAGGTGCCGTCCTGCTCGGTGAAGAACGAGGCGCCCCAGTAAATGGCGATGCCGTAAACGACAAGCCATTGCACTTCGACGACGATGCGACGCATTTCCTCGCGCGGCGTCACCGTCGAGAAATCACGCGTCCGCGTTTTCCAAAGATAGCCGGCGAGGAACAGGCCCGAAACCAGTTCAAGCGGAATTTCCGACCACAAAATGCTTAGCCAGTAGGTCTGAAATTCAGGCGCGAAGGAATCGAGGCCGGCGCGCCAACCAAAGATCTGCTCGTACACCCGAACGATCAGATAGAAGACGTCCAACACGACCAGGCCGATCCACATTCCCCGTAAATCGACTATGGATTCCGTTTCGGCCGCCACGGCCGCGGTGCGGGCCGATTGCGTGGAGAAACTCATGCTTTTACTCCCTTGATCCGAGTCCACTGGAGTTTTCCTCCGATGGGCTGGTAATGCGACATATCCGCGAGTTTTGCACGAGGCCGAGTCTGACAATATCGTGACAATTCTTGACAATATATTTGCCAAGATCCAGTCAAAGCGCTACGTCAAAGGTATCCAACCAAGGCGCGGCGATTTTAAATTGTGGATTATATAAAAATATACGTGGGTCTATTTAATCGCCACGCTAGTGGTATTACGGCGGTCTCGTCAAAATGGCGGGCGGCGAAGCTTGGCCCGTTGCGGCGAAAAAGCAGGCGCGCGTCGAGGGCGATCGCTTCGGCGCGCTCAAGCCCGCTAAAGAATTTCCAGCACCTTTTCGGCGGGACGGCACAGCCGCGTCCCCTTGGGCGTCTTCACCACCGGCCGTTCGATCAGTATCGGGTGCTGGAGCATGAAGCCGATCAGTTCGTCGTCGCGCCATTTGGGATCGGCGAGGTTCAGCTCCTCGTACAACGTCCCCTTCTTGCGCAACAGTTCGCGCGCGGAAAGCCGCATTTCGCGCAGCAGTTCGTTGAGTTGCTCGCGGGTCGGCGGCGCCTTCAGATATTCGACGACGATTGGCTCGACGCCGCTGGCGCAAATCATGGCGAGCGTGTTGCGCGAGGTTCCGCAGGCGGGATTGTGATAGATGGTGACGGTCATGGGCGCTCTTTATTTTTGGACGCGCTTTACTTTTGCGCGACGAAGAACAGGCGGGGATAGCGCAGCAGCACCTCGCCATCCGGCTGGCGCCCATAGGATTCGGCGAGCCCCTCGCGGTATCGCGCCAGAAACAACTCGCGCTCGGGGGGCGATAGCGGTTTCAGGAACGGCCGCAGCTCCGCGCCCTCGAACCATTCGACGATGCGATCCGGGCCGTCGACCGGGTGTATGTAAGTGCATTGCCATATATCGAGTTGTCTGCATATGGGCCTAAGCAGCCGATAATATTCCTCGGGCGGACCGATGACGGCGCGCGTCTTGGCGATCGGCACGAGCCGGTCGGACCAGGGGCCGTCGGCGGAAATCATCCGCATCAGCGCGTGCGACACCTCTTGCATGTTGTTGGGCATTTGCACGGCGAGCCAGCCGCCCTCGTTGAGGCAGCCGGCGAGGCGTTGGATGAGCTTGTAATGATTCTTGGCGAAATGCAGCACGGCGTTGGCGAAAATGAGATCGATCGGCTCGTCGGGGGTCCAGGCGTCGATGTCCTCGAGCAGGAACTGCGCGCGGGGAACACGCTTGCCGGCGACCGCCAACATATTGGGGGAATCATCGACGCCGACAATTCGCGCCTCCGGAAAGGCGTCGACCAGCAATTCCGTGCTGTTGCCGGGGCCGCAGCCGAGATCGAAAACGGTTTTGGGCTTGATATCCGATATTTGGGCGAGAAGATCGCGCGCCGCGCGCGTGCGCTCCCGCTCGAATTTCATGTAAAGTTCGGAATTCCAGTCGCCCACCGACGCGCCTCCTGTTTTTCTTGGATCACAATATAACGCGGAACGCCGCGCGGCGCACGAAGCGGGCGAACCTAGCGGCGATGGAGGGCTTTAAGACGTTCGGGCGACGCGGACTTCCGGCTCGGACGGCGCGATCGCGGCGACCCTCAAGGGGTGGATTTCGCGAGCATGTAGCCCACGCCGCGAATCGGATGGATCGAGACGCCGGCCTCGTTGTCGTTCAAATGTTTGCGCAAGCGCGAAATCAGCGCGTCGAGCGCGTTGGATTTCGGCTCCGCCTCGCCTTCATAGACCTCGGCGAGCAGGGTCTCGCGCGGAGTCGCGCGGCCGACGCGCCGCGCCAGAGACTCGAGCAGCGCGAGCTCGCGCCGGTGCAGCACCAACGGGCGGCCTTTCACGAAGGCCTCGCGCGCGCGCAAATCGCAGGATAGCGCTCCAACGGTGATCGGCGGTTCGATCGCGTCGGGGCCGGCCCGCCGCAAATGGGCGCGAATGCGCGCCATGAGTTCGTCGAGCTCCACCGGCTTGGTCAGATAGTCGTCGGCGCCCGAATCGAGCCCGGCGATTTTGTCCGCGACGCTATCCTGGCCGGTCAGCACCAACACGCGCGCCCCAGGTTGCGCGCGCCGGATGTCGGGCACGAGCGCAAGGCCGTCGCCGTCCGGCAGCGCCCGATCGAGCAGCATCAGCGAGTAGCGGCCGGCGGCGACGGCCTTGCGCGCGTCGCTCAGCGTGGTCGCCCGGTCCGCTTCGAAACCGGCGCGCCGCAGCTGCGCGACGATTATCGCTCCAAGCTCCAAATCATCCTCGACGACCAGTATGCGCATCGACGTCGCTCATCCCCTTTCATGCGTCTCGCGCGGCGAAGGTTAGACCCCCGCGCCTAAGAGGAAACCTAGTCGCGGCGAAACGGGAACGCGCGCCTCCATTAAATCTGGACCCGGACACGGTTTAATTTTTTAGCTGGCCGCCGACATAGCTAAAGGTCGCGCTGAGCTTCGTGCCCACTGAAGAAAAGGCGGCGATGGCGGCGATCGAAATGAGCGAAGCGATCAGGCCGTACTCGATCGCGGTCGCCCCGGCTTCGTCGGCCCAAAATGTTTCCAGCAAATATGTCATCACGCGCGTTACTCCCTACATGCGTCGTCAACCCGGCGGACCTGCCATGGTCTCGTGATTTCCAAACTATGCCGCGCCCTTTAAAGCAGGGTTAATTTATGCGTATAGAGGCAATATATCGGCAAAAAACTGGCGCGAAACCTTGACGTCATTCCCGAGCAATGTTGGTGTAATATTTATTGCCGAGACATTACCTCCGCGGCGCATGAAATATTTTTAAGTTTACATTCCGCGCGCGATCGCCTCCTCGCCTTCCCGATCTCCCCCGATCAAGCGGAGTTCGCCGGATTGGCGCGTTGCGTGAATGCGGCAAGCCGTTCATATTCGGCGCGGTTTCACGCGGCGGCCATGAACATGGCGAACCGCCCAACCACGGCGCTGTCATGGATCATCGGATGACCTTAAGCAAATCCGCGGCGACCGCCTCCGTCCTCGGCGGCGCGCTCAGCGGCGTCATTCTGATGCTGGCCGGGCTCTCGGCCGCCGCGATCCCTTTCGCGATCCTCGCCTATATTTCGGCGGCGCTCGTTTCGAGCGATTTGGGGAGCCCATCGTCGGAGGCCTCGGCGCGCTTCGCCGCCTTGCTGGTCGAGTTCGCCTTGCGCTGGAGACGCGCGCCGGGTCAAGTTAAACTCGCGCGCGCGCTCGTTTTCACGCTCGCGGTGGTGTCGGTCCATGTTTTCCTGGAGGCGGACCCGCGGCGGCTGGCCTATCTTTCGCTGGCCATGCCTGTGATCGTTAGTTTTCTTTTGTTCGGATTCGAATACGGCGCGTTCTCCTTGATCTTCACTTGCGCCGCGTGCTTTTACTTCTTCATTCCGCCATTATTTGATTTTCGCTTCGAGGATTGGAAAGATGTCGCGCTTCTCGGTCACTTCATCGCCTTTTCCTTGCTGTGCGCCGTCGTGCTCAAATTTATCCTGGCGAAAAGCCTTCCCCACGGCGCGGAGCCCATGCGCTGGGGTGAACCACATGTTTTGTTCGGCCGCGGCGAAACCCAGACGACGATCGTCGAGCGGCAGACCGCGCAACGTAAATTTTTGGAAGTCCAGTCCGATCTCGCCACGCTGAAACTGAAACTGACCGAGTCGGACGCGCGCTATCGCGAATTGCGTCATCGCATCAGAAACGATTTCCAGGCTTTTTACCTCCTGGCCGTCTCCGAATCGCAAAAATCCGGGCCCGCAACTCAATTCCCGCGCTGGGTGCTGCGATTGCGCGGCGCCGCCGAGCTTTACGATGTGATCGAACAAAACGGCGCGGACAGGATTTCCATGGCGAACTATTTGTCGGCGATATCGGAAGCGTTGAACAAAATGTTCGCGGGGCGAATGACGGTCGAGAGCTTCGTCGATCCCAATATTTATCTCTCTCCACAAAGCGCGAAGGCCGTCGGCTTGATTTACACCGAGGCCGCGATGAACGCCCTGAAGCACGCCTTTCCCGATCGGGTCGAGGGCGGACTGGAGATGCGATTCACACGTCGGGGAAATGAACTGGAGTTGACCGTGCGCGACCAGGGAGTCGGTTTCGATCCGGACTCGTTAAAAACCGGGTTCGGACTAAAACTCATGCAAGATCTCGCGGTCCAGGCGCGAGGCGTGCTCCAATTCGAAGCCGCGCCGGTTGGCGCGATGCTGCGATTCAGGTTTCCGGCTTAGGACTCGACCGAGGGCGCGCCCGCGGCGTCCGCCCGACCGCGCCGAAGCGCGATTTTGGAGCTGGACGCGCCCAAATGCGCTAGAAATACCGCTCCGGCACCTTGATGAGATCGCCGGGATAAACGGGAACCGTCGGAGACAGCGGATATTCCGTGAAGCCCTTTTCTCCGGAGCGTTGGATGAGCACTTTCGACTGGCTCGAGCGATAGGTGCTTCCACCCGCGACCGCGATGGCGCTCATCAGGTTCAGGCCGCTCTTGAAAGGATACTCGCCAGGCTTCTCGACCTCGCCCAGAACATAGAATGGGCGAAAATTCGAGACATCCACGGTGACCTTTGGATTCTTCAAATATTGCGCGGCGCTGAACTTCTTCGACAATAGTTGCTCCAGCTCCGGCTTGGTCAGGCCGGCCGCCTGCACGGTTCCGGCGAGCGGCAACGAAACGGAGCCGCCGGAATCGATTTCATATTCCCCCGAGAGCTTGTCCTCGCCAAACACCGTGACTTTCAGCTTGTCGCCGGCTTGCAGCCGCAATCCGCCCGCCGCGCCCGGACCAACCGTGGGCGCGCCGCCGCCCCCCGTGGTGTTCATCATCGAGGACGTGCCGTCGCATCCCGACAACAGCATCGCGATCATGGAAAAAACAAAAAGCAAGTTCACATTTTTGATCATCGGCAAATTCTCTACGACCTCCGCGCAACCCGTTCCCGCGAGCCCAGGCGTGGTTAATAGATGGCGCCTTCGAACGCTGGATGCAAGCAAGGCTTACATAAGCCGAGTATTTTGGTTACCGTGATGTCGAGACTCGTCGCTCGCGCCCTTTAAGTCTAGACGCATAGGTTGTGTTGGCGCGGCGGCGCTAAACTGTTGGCGCGAAAAGCGCCGGGTTTTCATGCGGCTTTGGGTGACAATGTTAAAAAACACCACAAGAATGTTTCAAACCACCAAGAGAATGCGCGGCCGCGGCTGGCTACTCGCCTCGGCCATGGTTTTCGCGCCGGCGTTGGTGGCGCGCGCGGGTTCGCCGCATGGTCAATATTCGTTTGGCGCGGAACGGGCGTGCGTGGCCGGCGGCGCCCTGGGCGCCGAGCATTGCGCCAACGCCGCCGCCAACGCGCAGGCCGAATTCGACGAGAAGGCGCCGCATTTTCCGTCTCGCGAGGCGTGCGAGCGAATCTTCAATATCGCGGGCTGCAGTGTCGGCTTCGCGGGCGCCGACGGGTGGGCGGGCAAGAAGTCGGGGGTCTACTTCACCCCCCGCCAGCAGGGCTTTCGCGTCACCGTGAATTCCGAGCGCGACATCACCGTCGTTCCCTATACCACCGGCCCGACGATCGACTTCACGCCACGCTCCGTCTTGAAAAAAGACACGCGCATCGATTTGAAGACCGCGCATCACGCTCGCGAGACATGGAGCGCCCATCCGGCGCGCGTCGCGTCGCCAGTGGGCGCGGAACCGCGGAGCGCCCAGTTTGGGGTGAGCACGCCAACCGCGGAAGGGGCGGCGCGCGTCGCTCTGCCGCCGCCGCCCGCCAACGATCCGAACTTCGATTGCGCGGCCGTGTTGGAGGCGACCCCCGCCAGCAACAGCAATAATCCTGGCTGCTATCCCGCGCCGGCGCGCCGCCGATGAGGGCGCGAGGCGGAGGCCGAGTGAAGGGCGCGACAGGATCCGTGATCGACATTCCCGCATGAATGCATGTAGGAATGTCGACAAGCGGCGCGCGGCGCCGCGTTGCTTCCTGGAGCATCAAGGCTGGCGTTTGAATTGCATTTCCAGTTGGATATGCCAAAATAAAAAAACATCGCACCGTCAGGTATTTAATCGCAATGCTTCAGTCAGGCTCCAGCATGGATCGAACGACGTCCGCGATGGGCGAAGAGAAAATTCCGTCCGCCAGCGCCGCCAACGGCGCATGGAGCGGGCGCCAGATTTCCTTGCACAACATCGCCGCGGGATTCGTGGTCGCCGACGTGCTGAGCGTGATGGTCGCGGGCGCTTTTCTCGCGGGCGTTTTTGGAGAATTTCGCTCCTTCGAGCCGGTTGTCGCGGATTGGCAGGTCTGGGCGCTCGCTCTTGGAGTTTGCGCTCATTTGGTCATGGCGCGGACGCTCGATGTTTACAGCACGCGCACGATTTTTTCGAAACGGCGGACGATTTACCGCCTGGCGCTCTCGCTGATAAGCGCGTTCATCGCGCTGTTGATCATCGCCGTGGCGACGAAAACCAGCGGCAACTATTCGAGACGGTGGTTTTTTTCGTGGATGTTTCTGAGCATCTCGCTTGTCACGGTGCTCCGCCTGTTCGCGCTTGAGCGGCTGCGCCGCGTGTTGCGGGAGGGCGCGTTCGTTTACAAGGCTTTTTCCATCGGCGTGTTTTGCGATCCCATTTCGCCGCGCGAAATCGCGCGCCGGACCAATAACGAGGTTCGCGTCGCCGAAAGCTTGCGTCTGGGCGCGATCAACGAACTCGCTTCGATGTCGGAGCGGATCGCTCAAGACGAGATCGACCGGGTGTATATCGCGGCGCCCTGGGTGGATATTCCGGCGGTTCTGCGCAATCTGCTGCTGCTGCGACATCTCGCGACGCGCGTCTTCATCGTGCCGGGCGACCAGCGCGCCCATATGAACGTGGTCGGCATTTCGTTCCTTGGCGACAAGCCCATGTTTTGCGCCATCGAGGAGCCGATGCAGGGCTGGTCGCTTTGGTTGAAGCGCTTCGAGGACGTTTGTATAAGCCTGGTCGGACTTTGCGTTTTGTCGCCGCTGTTGCTGGGGGTGGCGATCGCGATACGCCTCGACAGTCCCGGTCCAATTCTGTTTCGTCAAAACCGCGTCGGTTTTAACGGCAAGGTTTTCGAGTTGTGGAAGTTCCGCTCCATGTTCATGGAGGACGCGGATCATCACGCCGCGGTTCAGACCAGTCGATCCGATCCGCGCGTCACCCGCGTCGGCCGCTTCATCCGACGCACGAGTCTCGATGAACTGCCGCAAATTTTCAACGTGCTCATGGGAACAATGTCGATCGTCGGTCCGCGGCCGCACGCGCTGCTCACTCGCGCGGAAGGTCGGAATTTGGAGGAACTTGTCGACTACTACGCCGTTCGCCATCGGGTGCGGCCTGGCATGACCGGATTGGCTCAGGTCAATGGTTTGCGCGGCGAACTGGACAGCACCGAAAAGCTGCAGAAGCGCGTCGATTTCGACATTCAATACATCGACAATTGGACAATTTGGCTCGACATCAAGATCATTTTCAAAACGGTGATGCTGGTGTTCAAGGATTCCACCGCCTATTGAAGCGGGCGGCCGAGCGGGGCCGCGCCGCGCGTCCGGCCCCGCTCCCTGTCGCCGCGCTACGCCACCGCGCGTCGTTGCGCGGTCGCCGCGACCTTGTTCTCGAGAAACCAGCGATATGAGTCCGCGACGCCCTGTTCGAGCGAAATCTCGGGCTTCCAGCCCATTCGCAACAGGCGGCTGGAGTCCATCAGTTTGCGCGGCGTGCCGTCGGGCTTTGTCGCGTCGAAAACCAGCTCGCCGGTGAAGCCCACCGCGCGCGACACGGTTTCCGCCAGGTCGCGGATGGAAATTTCCGAACCCGCGCCGCAATTGATGTGCACGTATTCGTCGTAATGATCGAGGCAGAACACCACGCCGCGCGCGAGATCGTCGACATGCAGGAATTCCCGCAGCGGCGTTCCCGTTCCCCAAACCACGACCTCCTTGCGCCCGGCTTCCTTCGCCTCGTGGAACTTGCGGATCAGCGCCGGCAGCACGTGGCTGGTCGTGGGATCGAAATTATCGTGGGGGCCATACAAATTGCAGGGCATGACCGAAACATAGTGGCGACCATATTGCTTGCGGTACGCCTGACAAAGCTTGATGCCGGCGATCTTGGCGATGGCATACCATTCGTTGGTCGGCTCCAGCGGTCCGGTGAGGAGCGATTCCTCCTTGATCGGCTGCGGCGCGAATTTTGGATAAATGCAGGAAGACCCCAGAAACACCAGCCGGTCGACGCCGGCGGCGTGGGCGGAATGGATGATGTTGGTTTCAATCGCCAGATTGTCATAAATGAAATCGGCGGGAAAAGTGTCGTTGGCCAGGATGCCGCCGACCTTGGCGGCCGCGAACAGGATGGCGTCGGGCCGATTTTGCTTCAACCAGACTTCCACGGCGATCTGATTGCGCAGATCGACGACCGAGCGATCGGCCTTGATGACTTCGCAACCGCGCCCCTCGAGATTCCTCACAAGGGCCGAGCCCACCATTCCCTTGTGGCCCGCGACCCAGATACGACGTCCCGTCATTGCACAACTCGCCGTTGGACAAACGCGACGATCCTTCGCCGATTCGCGAAAACGCGGCGCGCGCTTGTCGTTACGTAACGAGGCGAACCTAGCCGAAATGTCGACAAAGCCGCAACCAGTTTCTCCGCTCGCTCCCGCCAGCTCCCTCGCGAAAGCCTAGCCCGCTCGCGGCGGCGCCCTGGTTTCGTCGCGCGGCCGCGCGAACAACGGGGCGCATCGAGTCGCGCTGGACGCGCGCGACGGCGCGTCGCTTTTCATCAAATCGCGCCATGCGAACCCTCGCGCGGCGATGCGGTCGTGTCGGCGGCGCGGGCCTTGGAAAAGATTGCCCGCGCAATTCCCGCAACCTCATGATCAGCAAGGGCGGATGCCGAGGCTCATGGCTTCGTAGCCCGTCATGGTCACCATCGCGGTCGAGTCGAGCGCGCGGTGGCGGCGCACCCATTCGCGGATGGCGTGCGGATAAACGCTCATCAGGATCGTATTGCCGGCCGACGACATATTGCCGGTCGCGGCGCTGGCCGAATGAAAGCGCAGGATCGTGTCGGGCCGCACGCAGGCGTGACGCGCGCCGAGTTTCATCGTGCAGGCGGAGGCGCAATAGCCGTCGATCGGCATGGACTGGCCGGTGACGTTGGCGTAGCGAACCTGCTCGAAATAGCCGAGCACGCTGCCGCCGCCGTCATAGCTGCTGTAATAGCCGTCGAAGAAGCCGGCGCTGGCCGGCGCGGCGAATGTCCCGGCGACCGCGACGCCAAGCGCGGCGGCGCGAACGGTTTTGCCGAGGATGTTGGAGAACGAAGCGGCGAGCTGATTGCGAACGGTTTTCATGTGTCCCTCCTGGAATGAAAGAGGGTCAGGCTCGCCGTGCTCGGAAGGACTTGATTACGCTTAAATCGAAGTGCCGGATCGCGAGAGCGCCCTGACCAGGGACATTCCGGATTTCCCGGCGCGAAAGGGCAGCTTCATGCTTCCGACCCCGTTTGAGGTTTGGTGGTCGGCCCGTCGTGAAGAGAACTTAGGACTTGCCGATTAAGTCGCGTTTGGAATAACCCGCGCAAAACGAGCTATTCGCGCAAGGATCGCTTAACCACGCGGTTTGGCGCGCTGCTTGTGGTTGAATATGTTGGATTTTACTTTTTATGGAGGCTATGCGGTCAACGAAAATTCATGACGATCGCGAAAACGTTTTTTTGAGCCGCCACATTTAACCAATGGAACGGGATTTGTGGGACGCGATCGCCACGGCTGCGTTTTTCGCTCCCGCGATAGCAGGCCTAGCGGTAGAGCACGGCTTTCGCCGCCGCGACCACATCGGCGACGCTGGGCAGCGCCAACTTTTCCAGATTCGCGGCGTAGGGCATCGGCACGTCCTTGCCGGTGACGCGCAGCACTGGCGCGTCGAGCCAGTCGAAGGCTTCCTCCTGCACGCGCGCGGCGATGTCGGCGGTGACCCCGCATTGCGGCCAGCCTTCCTCGATGGCGACGCAGCGATGGGTTTTCTTGACCGACTCGACGATTGAAGCGACGTCCATCGGACGCAGGGTGCGAAGGTCGATGACCTCGGCGTCGATTCCTTCCTTGGCGAGCGTTTCCGCCGCCGCCAGCGCGTAGGTCATGCCGATCGAGAACGACACCAGCGTCACGTCGCGGCCCGCCCGCGCGACGCGCGCCTTGCCGATCGGAATCAGAAAATCGTCGAGCGAGGGCACGTCGCCGGACTTGCCGTAAAGAATCTCGTTCTCGAGAAACACCACCGGATTGTTGTCGCGAATGGCGCTCTTGAGCAGGCCCTTGGCGTCCGCCGGGGTGGAGGGCGCGATGACCTTGAGGCCGGGAATTTGCGAGTACCAGGCGGTGAAATCCTGGCTGTGTTGCGCGGCGACGCGCGCCGCCGCGCCATTGGGGCCGCGAAACACGATCGGACAGCGCACCTGGCCGCCGGACATATAGAGCGTCTTGGCCGCGGAGTTGATGATGTGGTCGATGGCCTGCATCGAGAAATTGAAGGTCATGAATTCGACGATGGGCCGCAGTCCGGCGAACGCCGCGCCGACGCCGAGGCCGGTGAAGCCATATTCGGTGATCGGCGCGTCCACGACGCGGCGCGCGCCAAATTCCTGCAACAGGCCCTGCGTGACCTTGTAGGCGCCCTGATACTCGCCGACTTCCTCGCCGAGAATGAAGACGTCGCCGTCGCGGCGCATCTCTTCCGCCATCGCGTCGCGCAGCGCCTCGCGCATGGTCATCGCTACCATCGCCGTGCCGGCCGGAACCTCCGGCTCCGCGGCGGCCGGCGCCGCGAAGACCGGAGTCGCCGCCGCCGCCGGGGCCGGCGCGGTGGGCGCGGCCGCGGGGGAGGGGGCCGGCGCGACCGAGGGCGCGGCGACCGCGGAGGCGTCCTCGCCCTCCGCGGCGATCACGCCGATCGGCGTGTTGACCGCGACATTCTCGGTTCCGGCGGGCACCAGGATGCGCGCCAGCACGCCCTCGTCGACGGCCTCGACCTCCATGGTCGCCTTGTCCGTCTCGATCTCCGCGACGACGTCGCCGGATTTGATCGCGTCGCCCTCGCTTTTTAGCCATTTGGCGAGCTTGCCTTGCTCCATGGTCGGCGACAGCGCGGGCATGAGGATGTTGATGGTCATCGCGTCAGCCCCTTGGCTTCACATTTCCGCCTCATCGCCCGCATGTTCGCCCGCCCCGCTGACTACACAACCACGTCCGTCCACAATTCGCTCGGCTCCGGCTCGCGCTCGGCGGTGGCGAAATCCGCCGCCTCCGCGACAACCTTGCGCGCGCCCGCGTCGATCTTTTTCAGTTCGTCCTCGCTCGCGCCCAGCGCCAGCAGCCGGGCGCGCACCTGTTCGATGGGGTCGTGCCCCTCGCGCATCCGCGCCACCTCCTCCTTGGGCCGGTATTTGGCCGGATCGGACATGGAGTGGCCGCGATAGCGATAGGTCTGCGCCTCGACGATGTACGGCCCATTGCCCTTGCGGCACCAGTCGAGCGCGACGGCGGTCGCGGCGCGCATGGCGCGAACGTCCATGCCGTCGACCTGCGCGCCGGGAATGTTGAAGGCGGCGCCGCGCGCCGCGAAATCGCGCTGCGCCGAGGAGCGCTCGACCGACATGCCCATCGCGTAATGATTGTTTTCGACGATGAACACCACGGGCAGCCGCCACAGCTCCGCCATGTTGAAGGCTTCGTAAACCTGGCCCTGGTTGGCGGCGCCGTCGCCAAAGAAGGTCAGCGACACGCGCTCGTCGCGCCGGTAGGCGTTGGCGAAGGCCAGGCCCGCGCCGATGGGCGCCGACGCGCCGACGACGCCATGGCCGCCGAAGAAATTCTTCTCCCGCGAAAACATGTGCATCGAGCCGCCCTTGCCCTTGGAGAAGCCGGAGCGCCGCCCGGTCAACTCCGCCATGACGCCCTTGGGGTCCATGCCGCAGGCGAGCATATGGCCGTGGTCGCGATAGGAGGTGACGAATTGGTCGCCCTCGCGCGACGCCATCTTGGCCCCGACCACCACCGCCTCCTGGCCGATGTAGAGGTGGCAGAAGCCGGCGATGAGCCCCATGCCATACATCTGGCCGGCTTTTTCCTCGAACCGCCGAATCAGCAGCATGTCGCGGTAGGCGGCGCGCTCCTCGTCCGGGGAGAAAACATCCGGCGGTGGGGCGGTCTGGACTTGAATTGCTTGTGGTTCCGTCATGTCCCGCCGATCCTTTGCGCTGCCCTGGACGATAAACTAGAACGCGAGCGAAAACGAGAGCGGTCGCGTCGACGAGGGCGCCACGAAATGGAGGGCGACGGCCCACTGTCTAAATACCGCGCGATTGTTCGGGAACAGGAGCCCGCCGCCAAGATCGACGGCGGTCGCGCCGCGTGACTTTGTCACGGACGCCGAGGCATGTTCGAATCGATATGGCGCGGGCGCGGAGATCCGCGATCCAACAAACCCCTGGGGAGAGGAATTCGCCATGAACTGGAAGCTCGTGATCGTCATTCTCGGCGGCGTGATGTTTGTCGCCGCGATGATTCCCTATGCCTATAAGCCGCGCTGCGCGAACCCCGAGTGCACGCCGGTCGCGCCGTACTGAGCGCGCCTCCTCTAATCCAGCCGGGTCTCCAGCTCCTCGACGAAGTCCTCGATCCGGCGCGCGTTGGCGCCAAAGTCGTGGCGGCCGTGGCGCGAGGCGGCGCGCAAATCGATTCGGGTTTGGTCGGCCATCGGCCGCAGCCGCACGGTGGCGTCCTCGTCGAAACCCAGTAGCCGCGTCTGGATTAGAAAATCGACGTGCGCGTCGCCGGAACGCGCGCTCGGCGGGCGCTGTTCGATAACGCGCCAGCCGCGCGCCGCGGCGGTTTTCAGCACGGCCGCGAGCGCCTCCTCCATGTCGAGGTCGACGACGACCGGCTGAACATCGGGATAGGCCGCGGCCTGCAGGGCGCGCGTCGCCGCCGGCGGGCTTTCCGGAACATAGCCGCCGCGAGCCTTGAGCGCCGCGCGGGAACGGGAAAAATCCGGCGGATCGTTCAAATCCGTGGACACGTCGGCGAGCACGGGATAGCGCAGCGACTGGACGACGAGATAGCCGGGATAGGCGAGCACGACGACCGCGAGAAGCAGCCCGCCAAGCGCCGAGCCAAAACCCCGCGCGCCGCTCGCCCAGATCGTCGCGCAGGCGGCGCCGAACAGCAGAATAACCACCAGATCCATGGCGATCGCCGAGCCCAGCGCCGCCAGCGCCTCGCGCGGAGCGAGCGCGTGAGTCCTCGCCATGACCACGACGATCGCCGCCACCATGAGCGCGAACAGGCCCATCCGGGCGCTCCAGACGGCGGCCATCGAGACGGGTTCTGGCGGAAGGCGGCGGCGCATCGCGCCTAGATTTACAGGCGGAAACCCATCGACTTCAAGCGCGGCGCCGGCGCGGCGACCATGTTCACGCCATAAAGCGCGGCCTAAACTGCGTTGCCGCGCGACTTAACGCGTCCTTAACTCGATGGGGAGAGATTGCCAGGACGAATGCAATAAACATTCACCATCATTCAAGCGCAGAGACCAGCCATGTCGCAAACGTTCGTCACCGAGTTTAGCGAGTCGGACCCCTCCATTCAGCAGCACGATCTGCTGGCGCGCCTGTATCGCGAAATCGGCCTTTCCGCCGTCGCCGCCGCGCTCGAAGTCATCGATTCTTCCTCCAAGTCGTCCGCCGACGGCGCCGATTTAAGCCTTTTTCCCGCTTTTTTGCGCGAGGAGCTGGCCGCTTGAGTCAAGGTTTTCTAAAAGAGCGGCGAAATCCGCTTTTTTGAACGAAGAACCTGCTCGAACAAAATGAATGAAGTGGGTATTCTCCGGCGCGCCGATGAACGCCCGCGTGGCGTCCCTCGCTTTACAGGCGCGAAGCGGCCCCCACCTCGCTCCACGGCGCTCCCGAACCGCGGGCGACGCAACGCAGGAAGCGCATGATCACCCGCAGGGCCCTGATACGTGGCGGCGGCGGCCTGCTCGTCGCGGGCGGCGCCGCCTTGTCCGGCTATGCGATCGGGATAGAACCCAATTTCCTGCTCAACGTCACGCGCTATCGCATTTCTCCGGCCGGCTGGCCGGCCGATCTCTCGCTGCGCATCGCGATCATCTCCGATCTGCACGCCTGCGAACCGTGGATGCCGGTGTCGCGCATCGCCAAAATCGCCGAACTCGCCAATTCGCTGTATCCGGATTTGATCGTTCTGCTCGGCGATTTTTCCGGCGGCACGCGGTTCGCGACGCGGGTCTTGCCGCTGGAGTGGGGCGCGGCGCTGTCGAGTCTGCGCGCCCCGCTCGGCGTCCACGCCGTGCTCGGCAATCACGATTGGTGGCACGGCCCGCTGCCGGACGACCCCGGCGACGGCGCGCGCGGCGTGCGCGACGGGCTGCGCCGCGCCGGCGCCCATTTGCTTGAAAACGCCGCCGTGCGCCTCAAAAAGGACGGCGCGCCCTTCTGGCTGCTGGGCCTCGAGGATCAGATGGCCATCGGCGCCGGATGGGGTCAGTGGCGCGGACGCGACGACCTCCCGGGCACGCTCGCCAAAATCGACGATCACGCGCCGGCGATTCTCCTGGCGCACGAGCCGTTCATTTTCTCGAGCGTGCCCAAGCGCATCGCCGTGACGCTCGCCGGCCACACCCATGGCGGCCAGATCAACCTGCCGTTCGCCGGTCCGATCTTCGCGGAATTGCGCTGGCATTCGACCCATATTTACGGGCATTTCGAGGAGGACGACCGGCATCTCGTCATTTCCGGCGGCCTTGGCGAATCGATCGTGCCCGTGCGCTTCATGCGCCCTCCGGAGATCGTCGAGGTGACGATCGGGGCCGAGGCGCCTCCGACGTGAAAATCCAGACCTCCGCGGGCCGGCCCGCCGCGAGATCGACATTAAGCCGACCGTAAATGTTTTCATCCAGCCTCTCTCGGCGAGTTCTCCCCTCATCGGGCGGCGGGGAGGGCGCGCATCGCGCGAGCCATGGTCCGAGGGAGTTGATCCGATGGACGACGATGACGCCGGGGGCGTGCTGTTCAATGACTTCGCGGACGCCGATTCCAATAATTTGGCGGGCGGCGATTCCTCCGTTGAGACGGAGGAGGTCGGCTGGCTGTCGCGGCTCAAGGAAGCGCTTTTCGGCGTGGTTTTTGGCCTGATCCTGGTCATCGCCAGCGTTGTCGGTCTGTTCTGGAACGAGGGACGGGCGGTGACGACGGCCCGCTCGCTCGCCGAGGGCGCCGAGCAGGTGGTCTCCGTCGACGCCGGGCGGATCGATCCCGCCAACGCCGGTCGGCTGGTTCACGTCTCCGGCGACCTCAAGGCGAAGGCGCCCTTGTTCGACAGCGCCCTTGGCGTCGGCGAACAGGCGATCAGGCTCGACCGCGTGGTCGAGACGCTGCAGTGGAAGGAAACCCGCTCCACCCAAACGAACGCGCATGTCGGCGGCGCGCAAACGCGAACGACCACATACAGCTACGAGCCGACCTGGGCGCCGGGACGGATCAATTCGCAAAACTTCCATCAGCCGGCCGGGCACGTTAATCCAGAGCCGCGATTCCATCGCGCCGAATTTTTGGCGCGAGAGCCCGAGCTCGGCGCCTTTCGCCCGGGCGCCGCCGTGCTGCGGCTGCTGCCGGCCGAGGATTCTGCCGATTCCGGGCGAGGCGCTTCAAACGCTCAAGAGCCATTATGGCGACTCCGTCCACATCGAGGACGGCAAGATCTTCCTCGGCGCCGACCCGTCCGCGCCGCGGATCGGCGATACGCGCGTTTCCTACAAGATCGTCAGGCCCGGCCCGGCCAGCGTGATCGGCGCCCAAGCCGGCGCGGACTTCGCGCCGTTCATGACGTCGGCCGGCAAGACGGTGTTGCTCGCCAGCTCGGGGCTGGTCCCCGCGGACCAGATGTTCCGCGCGGCGGAGCGGCAAAACATCGTGATGGGCTGGGTGCTTCGGGCGGTTGGCGTCCTCTTCATGTGGATCGGCTTTTGCCTGCTGACGCGGCCCTTTGTCGTATTCGCCGACTTCATCCCGCTGCTCGGCGATCTGGTCGGCATGGGCGCGGGGCTGGTCTCGGTCGCCGCGACATTCCTATTGGCGCCCGCGACGATCGCCGTCGCGTGGTTCTATTACCAGCCGATGGTGTCGGCGTTGATCATGATCGCGGGTCTGGCGGTCGCCTATAGTTTCAAGGCCGGCGCTAAAGGGCCGGGACAGGCGCCGCCGCCGCCGCGCGGGCCGTTGCAGGGCGGCGCGCCGCTCGGAGCCGAAGCCGCGCGCGCGTTCGGTCGGAGGTGATCGCGACGGCGCCCCTCGCGCAGGCGAGGGGGCGCTAAAAACTCACGCCAAAAAACTCACTCGATGATGCTGGCGACGACGCCGGCGCCGACGGTTCGGCCGCCCTCGCGGATGGCGAAGCGCAGCTTCTCCTCCATGGCGATCGGCACGATCAGCGCCACTTCCATCGCCACGTTGTCGCCCGGCATCACCATCTCCACGCCCTCGGGCAGCGTCACGATGCCCGTCACGTCGGTCGTGCGGAAGTAAAACTGCGGACGGTAGTTGGTGAAGAACGGCGTGTGGCGGCCGCCCTCCTCCTTCGTCAAAATATAGGCCTCCGCCTTGAACTTGGTGTGCGGCTTCACCGAGCCGGGCTTGCACAGCACCTGGCCGCGCTCGACGTCCTCGCGCTTCGTGCCGCGCAGCAGGCAGCCCACGTTGTCGCCCGCCTCGCCCTGATCGAGCAGCTTGCGGAACATCTCGACGCCGGTCACCGTCGATTTCACCGTCGCGCGAATGCCGACGATCTCCACTTCCTCGCCGACCTTGACGATGCCGCGCTCGATGCGCCCCGTCACCACCGTGCCGCGGCCCGAAATCGAGAACACGTCCTCGACCGGCATCAGGAACGGCTGATCCTTCGGACGCTCCGGCTGCGGAATATACTCGTCGACCGTCTGCATCAGCTTCAAAATCGCGTCATGGCCGATCTCGGGATTCTTATTCTCGAGAGCGCACAGCGCCGAACCCTTGGTGATCGGAATGTCGTCGCCGGGGAATTCATACTTCGACAACAGCTCGCGAACCTCGAGTTCGACCAGCTCCAAAAGCTCGGGATCGTCGACCATGTCGACCTTGTTCAGGAACACCACCAGCGCCGGAACGCCGACCTGGCGCGCCAGCAGAATATGCTCGCGCGTCTGCGGCATCGGCCCGTCGGCGGCCGAAACAACCAGGATCGCGCCGTCCATCTGCGCCGCGCCGGTGATCATGTTCTTCACATAATCGGCGTGGCCAGGGCAATCGACATGCGCGTAATGGCGGTTCGCCGTCTCGTATTCGACATGCGCCGTCGAAATCGTGATGCCGCGCGCCCGCTCCTCCGGAGCCTTGTCGATCTGGTCGTACGCCGTGAACGTCGCCCCGCCCGTCTCCGCCAAAACCTTGGTGATCGCCGCCGTCAGCGACGTCTTCCCGTGGTCCACGTGACCAATCGTCCCGATGTTGCAATGCGGCTTGTTGCGTGAGAACTTTTCCTTGGCCATCGTCTAGGGTCCAATCCCATTGCTCTAGCGCGGGTCTCATGCTCGCGCGCGGCGAGCATTTACGGCGAACGCGGCGATTGTTCAAGTGGCGCTGGAACAAAGCGCGATTTGCCGGCGTTTCCCGCGCCGTTCAGCGCTTCGCGCCGTCGCGAAACGGCGGAAGTCGGCGAGCGCCAACGCGAATGCGCTCGTCTTTCCGGGCGCCGCGAAGTCGCGCGTCCTCCACGCCCATGGCGCGGGAACCGGGCGCCCGCCGCGCATCCATCGTAATCGCCGCGCGCGCCAAGTTTACATTCGCCGGACATGGCGCCTCGAATGTAATAACGCCTATTGTATACAGACTTATCGGCTAGATGTAACAAATAATTAACGACGAGGCGATGTTTGCATTTGTGTTGGTCTCGATGCTTAAGCTTTAAAACGAAAATTGATACTATAAATAAGCTGGTTCGGGCGCCTTGACGGGCCCGCGTCGAAAACGGGTGGCGAATCAAGCATGGGCGCGATGGAAAAGTTCGCGGGGTTTATCGACACCGTCGCCGGCCTTACCGACGCGCGCGATCGCGACGCGCTGGAATACACGCTGGCCTCGGTGATGTTCGAACTGACCGATGCGACGTCGCTGTCGATGTGGTGCGTCAAGCCGTCGGCCGGCGGCGGCGTGCGCCTGAGCTGTTGCGTTTCGCTCGGCTCGGCGCGCTGCGCGCCGCTCAACGATCCGCGCGGCGCCTTGCGCTCGTGCGGGAACAAGCCGCAAGCCTGCGAGGCGGAGCTGCTCGCCTGCTATGAAACCAAGCGCCATTCGCGCTCCAGGATCGCGGCGTCCGGCCTGTGGCGCCATGTCTTTCCGGTCGCCAACGGTCACGGCGTCATCCGCGTCGTGGAAATTCTGCGCGACGAGCCGATCCGCGAGGAGGAGGAGCCGCTGGTGTTCGGGCTGCTCCGCATCTATCGCAATCACCTCGGCATCCTCCAATACAGCGATTGCGACGACCTCACCGGCCTTCTCAATCGTCGGACCTTCGACGACACCTTCCGCGCGCTGGTCGCGCCGCGCCGCGATTTGCGGGAAAACTCGCCGTTCGCGCGCAACCGCGCCGCCGACGAGCTCCACTCGCTGCATCTCGCGGTGATCGACATAGATTTTTTCAAGCGCGTCAACGATGTGTTCGGCCATCCCTATGGCGACGAAGTCCTGGTGCTGCTGGCGCGGTTGCTAACCGAGGGCTTTCGCGAGAGCGATCGCCTGTTTCGCTTCGGCGGCGAGGAGTTTTTGGCGCTGTTGCCCAACACCGACGCGCTGGAGGCGCGCGCGGCGCTGGAGCGTTTTCGCGAGTCGGTCGAAAACTTCCACTTTCCGCAGGTCGGCCGCGTCACCGTGAGCATCGGCTACACCGTCGTGCGGCCCGGCGACAGCGGCGCCGGCGCCTTCGGCCGCGCCGATCAGGCGCTGTATTTCGCCAAGCACCACGGGCGCAACCAGGTGCGCGGCCACGAGGATTTGCTCGCCAGCGGCGCCCTGCTGTCGCGGGACAAGCAGGCGTTGGAAGTCGAGATGTTTTAGGGGTGGGAAGAGCCCCCTCCCTAACCCTCCCCCGCTAGCGCGGGAGAGGGGATACGCCCTTTTCGGCGCGATGCGAGATCCTGCTGAAGGACCGAATCCGTCCCCTCTCCCGCGAAGCGGGGGAGGGTTAGGGAGGGGCGCGCTCACGCCTCCCACGCCACCGCGCCGCCCACCACGGTCAGTTTCACCACGCCCTGCAATAGCGCGCCGTCATACGGCGTGTTGCGGCAGCGCGAGTGCAATTTGGCGGGATCGACCACGAACGGCTCGTCGGGATCGAAGCGGATCACGTCGGCCGGCGCGCCCTTGGCCAGCCGTCCCTGTTCCAGCCCCAGAATTTCGGCGGGTTTCGACGACATCGCCGCGAGCAGCCGCGGCAGCGTCACGTCGCCGGAATGCACGAGGCGCAGCCCCGCCGCCAGCATCGTCTCGAGGCCGATGGCGCCGAACTCCGCCTGCGCGAAGGGCAGGCGCTTGGTTTCGACATCCTGCGGATCGTGGTCGGAGACGATCACGTCGACGAGCCCCTCGGCCAGCGCCTTGACCAGCAGCTTTCGGTCGTCCTCGCCGCGCAGCGGCGGGCGCAGTTTTAGAAAGCTGCGGTAGTCGCCGATATCGCCCTCGTTGAGCGTCAGATGGTTGATCGAGGTTCCGCAGCTGATCGGCAGTCCTTGATCCTTGGCGCGGCGCAGCGCGTCGAGCGACGGGGCGCTCGCGACGATCGCCGCGTGATAACGCGCGCCGGTCAGCGCGACGAGCCGCAAATCGCGGTCGAGCACGATGGTTTCCGCCTCGGCGGGAACGCCGGCGAGCCCGAGTCGGATCGCGGTCTCGCCCTCGTTCATGACGCCGTCGCCGGCCAGATCGCGGTCGTGCGGAAAATGCACGACCAGCGCGCCAAAATCGCGCGCGTAGGTCAGCGCGCGCCGCATCACCATCGCGTTGGCGACGGCGCGCGGCCCGTCGAAAAACGCCGCCGCGCCGGCCTGGGCCAGCAGGCCGATCTCGGCGATCTCGCGGCCCTCGCGCCCCTTGGTCAGCGCGGCCATCGGCAGCACGCGGGCGAGCCCGGTGGCGCGGGCGCGGCGCAGCACGAAATCCACGACGGCGGGATCGTCGACGGCGGGCGAGGTGGTCGGCGTCGCGAGAATCGTCGTGACGCCGCCGGCCACCGCCGCCAGCGTCGCGGTGGCGATGGTTTCGCGGTGCTCCGCGCCGGGCTCGCCGACGAACGCCTGCATGTCGATGAGGCCGGGCGCGACGACATCGCCGCCGCAATCGACGACGCGCGCCCCGCGCGGCGCGCTCGAAGCCATGACCGCGGCGCCTAAATCGAGGATGCGTCCGTCGCCCATCGACACGCCGCCGCGCGTCTCGCTCCCCGAGGCGGGATCGACAAGGCGGGCGTTGACGAGAACCAGCGGCGGGGCATTGGAGGCTTGGGCGTGCGGCATGGGCCAGCTTTAAGCGATTTCCCCGCGAGAGGAAACGGGCCGGCGGGGCGGGGCGGGCCGCGGCGCTTGATTGTTACAAGGCGATGCTATCTGTTTTACATTACCATGACAGTTTTACGTCGACTCCACGACATGGCGCCGCTCGTCGGCTTCGCGCTTCTGCTGCTCCTGCCGGGCGCGGCGATCCGCTGCGGCGTGCTGCCCTTCGATTTGCGGTTTCAGGCGCTGGTGATCGTGTCGGCGCTGTGCGTCGGCCTGTGCGTGTTCGCCGGTTTTTCGGCCGCCGAGCTGGGCTTTGGGCGCGGCTCGACGCCGCGCCACTGGGCGGGCTGCGGCGCCTTGACGCTTGGGCTGGCGCTGTCGGTGCTGCTGGAGAGCCATGTCGTCGCGGGCTCCCACGAGCCGCCGCGCTGGCTGGCCTTCGCGCCGTTCTACGTGCTGGTGTCGAGCCCGTGCCAGGAGGTCGTCTGCCGGTCGATCCCCAAGCTCATCGCCGATCGCCTCGGCATGAGCGGGCGCGAATATGTGCTGTTTTCATCCGTCGTGTTTTCGCTGATGCATAATGGCTATGGCGATCCCGTCCTGCTGGTGAACACCTTCTTCGCCGGCCTCGCCTGGGCCACCGCCTATCTCATCACGCGCAACATCTGGCCGCTGATCTTTTCGCACGCCGCCGTCGGCACGCTGGCTTTCGCGCTCGGCGTCGCGTGAGGCGAGCATCGCGGCGCGCGGCAGCAGCCACAGCACGACCGCGTTGAGGAGATGCCAGAAAAAATGCGCGCCATAAGGAAAAGCCGGGCAAACATCGGCGTCGACGGTCCGCAGCGTCAGCGAAATCGCAAAGACCAGCGCGGCCAGCGCGAGGCGGCGCGCCGTCGGCCGGTCTCGCGACCATAGCGCCGCCGCGAAACCGGCCATCGCGCCGAGCGCCGGCAGATAGGCGACCGAGCCGCGCAATCCATGGAACGACTCCTGCGCGAGAACGGAGACCGCCGCGAACGCCAGCGTGGCGCCGGCCGACACCAGCGCGCCGAGGCGAAAGAACCGGCGCAGCGCCAGAAAAAAATAGCCGTAAATGAACAGCGCGATGGGAATAACGTCGAGCAGCATGGCGCCGCGCGTCGCCAGCGTGTGGAAAATGAAGCTGCCGACGCCGACCAGCGCCGTCACGCCGATCAGCGCGAGAACGGGAAGATCGCGTCCGCCGAGCCGCCGCCACAGCGCCAAGGCGCCCGCCGCGGCCAGCAGGAAAGCGATGTTGGTCAGCGCGTTAAGCGGCTCCGCCCAAACTTCGTGGCCGCGCCGCTCGCAATAGTCGATGACGGGATCGCTCCAGGCCATGATGCTCGTTCCCCGGCGAATGCGTCGACAAGGCGGGCGCCCATCCATGGGCGAGGCGCGCCGCGTCCGTTGCGTTTAGCGCGGGCGAACCCATAAGGACAGGGGATATGAACGCGTTCGCAAATACCCATGGACAAGCTGCGTAACCGCTTTAACTTACAATCCTGGCTGTAGCGGCGCGCTTCGCTCCGCGCGAGTCGCGGCGCCGAGCCGGCTCAAATCATGAAGGAGGGAACATTGTCCGACCAAACCGTTCCGAAGTCCGACACCCCCGACATTGAACTCGAATCCTTGCGCGCGCTGCTGCGCGATGTGACCGCTCAGCGCGACAAATTGCTTACCCAGTATGAAGCCATGGCGCTCCAGGTCGACGAATCGACCCGAGAAATCAACGACGACATTTTGCAAGCGCGGGAATCCGCCAAGAAGGCCGAGGCGAGCGAGCATCACGCG
Organism: uncultured Alphaproteobacteria bacterium; assembly: GCA_963699455.1. Classification (GTDB taxonomy): domain Bacteria; phylum Pseudomonadota; class Alphaproteobacteria; order Rhizobiales; family Beijerinckiaceae; genus Methylocystis. The sequence continues at coordinate 491,963 of CAVOTY010000009.1, forward strand.
ATGGAAGCGGCCGCTCGCGCCGAGGAAGAGGCCGCGCGCGTCAATGAACTCACGCGCCAGCTCGACGAGGAGCGCCGCAAGAGCGCCGACATCGCGGCCGAGTTCGCCCGCTTTCGTCTAAATGTCGGGGCTGTGTCGGGAGAAAATCCGCGCGCCATGCTGTTACACGCGCTTTCGCTGATCCTGCGCGATTGCGTCGCCTGGACGCGCGCGAAAATTCCGACCGATAGTCCGTTTCTGCCCTGGTTCGACCGCGCCATCGAGTTGGCGACGAAGGCCGGTCGGCTCGCGGCGCAATGGGCCGGCGTCTTCATCGAGTGGGCGACGCCTCGCGCCATCGACGCATGGAAATGGTTGAAAAGCGAAGTCGCCAAGCACGTCGGCAAGCAATAATACCGCCGGGCGCTCACCGCGCCTCGGCCTCGACCTCCATCTCGTTCAACAGGTCGCCCGGCTGCTTGAGCGTCGCCTCCAGCGCGCCGACGCCCTTGGGCGAGGTCAGCTTTATGCGAAGCTGCTCGGGATGGTTGACGAACTTTCCCACCGCCGCGCCGATGCGGCGCGCTTTCTCGGAGTCGCCAAGCATCGCCTCGACCGCCGCCGCGAGATCTTTGGCGTAATCGGCGCGCAGCTTTTTGATGTCGCCGCCGCTGGTCTTCGCCTCTTGCGCCAGCGCCCGGTCGATGAGCCCGCCGCCGTGCAGCGTCGCCTCCAGCCGCGTGACGTTGGCGGTCAGCATCGCCGCGCGCGAGACGAGGGCGCTGGGCGAAAACACCGCGGCGCCGACATTGCCGAAATCGGCGCCGACATCGAGCGCGCCCATGTCCTTGGCGTCGAGGCGCGCCCGCTCCAGCGTGAAGACGCGCTGGTCCTCGCGCCAGGCGCCGGCGATTTCCGCCGAAACTTCGAGTTCGGGATAGCCGAGCGTCTGGAACAAATGCGTCGCCGGCGTGTCGCCGCGCGCGGCGAGATCGGCCTTGAGCTTGTCGAGCCGCGCCGCGAATTTGGTCGGCGCGCCGTCGATGTAATTGGCGAAATCCGCCTTCATCGCGCCAATCGTGAATTTGACGCGCCCCTGCGCGCCGGCGTCGGGCAGATCGGCGACGATATCTCGCGCGTCGGCGCCGTCGAGCCGCCAGGCGCGCGCCTCGCCGGCGGTCAGCAGCGCGTTGAAATCCAACCCGCGCAAGGCGAGATGGCGCATGGCGACATGGCCGCCGTCCCCGCTGTCCAGCGCGAAATCGTCGATGGTCGCCTCGCGCGCCTTGGCCCCGGCGAGCTGGTCCAGAGCGAGGCGCCCGAATTTAAGCGCATACGGCTTTTCGTCGCCGGCGCCGCGCCCGGTCACCACGACATCGCGCGCGCCAAAAGCGCCAAGCTCCAGCGCGCCGAGCGCCTTGAGAGCGAGTTGCGCGGCCTGTTCCGGCGTCGCGGCGTCGCTTTTGGGCGCCAGCGGCGGCTCGGCGAGCGCCCGCCCGCGCAGCCCCAGCGCGGCGACCGGGCCGGCGCGCAGCTCGACCCCGGCGTCGGGAAAAGCGATCGTCACGGTCTCGATGGTGGTTTCGTCCTCGATCGCCTTGGCCGGCTCCGCGTCCCCAGGGCGTTGCGCGTCCCCAGGGCGTTGCGCGTCCCCAGGGAGCGGCGCGGTCAGCACATGCGCGAGCTGGCGCAGATCGAGGCCCTTGGCGACCAGATTGGCGTAACGCGCCGTGATCGCGCCGCCCGCCGATTTGTCGTTGAAAAGCTTGTCGCCGGTCGGCTTCTCGCCGGAGCTTTTCGCCTCCTGCTCCAGCGCCGCGGCGCGCAGCGCGCCGATCCTGCCGGCGACGAGATTTTCGAGCGTCACGTCCTTGTATAGGATGCGCGTCCCGCGTCCGCCGGCCTTGCTCTCGCCCCTGATCTCGGGAATGACCACGCGCGCCGCGGTGAGCCTCGCCAGTCGCGCGTCGAGCGGCGCCGGGTCCTTGGGATCGACGAGACGCGCGATATCCGCGCCGCTCAGCCCGCCGCCTTCCACGAAAAGGCGCGGGATCGAATAGGTCATCGCGCCGATTTCGACGACGAGACCACCGGCCGGCAAGACCACCTCCGACTTGGCGACATCGGGCTTGGCGACCTCCGCGCTGGCGAGCGAGGCGAGCGCGGCGACGGCGAGCGCGGCGACGAAGAAACGAGACAGCATGATTTTACCCGCGCTTGGCTGGTCGGACGCTCGCGCTCCGGCCGCCTCCTCCCTATCCCTCCCCCGCTTCGCGGGAGAGGGGACGCGCCCTTCCGGCATGAGGCGCGATCTTTGTGAAGCGCCGGACCTGCCCCCTCTCCCGCGTAAGCGGGGGAGGGTTGGGGTGGGGGTTCAGCCCGCCGCCGCCATGCCCGGCGCGCGTTTGCGCTTCTTGAGCACGATGGTGATCTTCTTGCCCTTCTTGGAAATCTTTACCGACTGCAACTTGCACGCGCCGGTCGCGACATTGCCGCCCAGGCCATCCATCCATTGGCGCAGCAGGGCGCCATTCGTCATCTTGTCGACGGTTCGATCCAGCACCTTGGCCTCCATGCAACGGGCCGAGCATATCAGCCGAGGGCCGGATTCGACAATGAGCAACCCGCCTTAGGCGCCGGCTCACGCCGCCGCGAGGCTCTCGAACAGTCCGCGTCCGTCGATGCCGCCGACCAGCGGGTCGATCAGATTCTCGGGATGCGGCATCAGTCCGAGCACATTGCGCCCGGCCGAATAAATCCCGGCGATGTCGTTGCGCGAGCCGTTGGGATTGGCCGCGCCGCCGAGGCGGCCGGCCGCGTCGCAATAGCGGAAGGCGACCAGTCCGTCGCCCTCGAGTTCGCGCGATCGTGTCGTCGTCGGCCTCGTAATTGCCCTCGCCATGCGCGATGGCGACCTTTATCACCTGTCCGGGCGCATAGCGGCGCGTGAACGCCGCGTCGTTCCGCTCGACGCGCAAATGCTGCATCTTGCACACGAAGCGCAGATTGGCGTTGCGCATCAGGACGCCCGGCAGCAGCCCGCTCTCGCAGAGGATTTGAAAGCCGTTGCAGACGCCGAGCACCAGGCCGCCACGCGCGGCGTGGGCGCGCACGGCGTCCATGATCGCCGCGCGGCCGGCGATGGCGCCGCAGCGCAGATAATCGCCATAACTAAAGCCGCCGGGCAGCGCGACGAGGTCGACGCCATCGGGCAGCTCGTGGTCGTCGTGCCAGAGCATCGCGGGTTTCTTGCCGGTGGCTTGCTCCAGCGCCCGGGCCATGTCGCCCTCGCGATTGGAGCCGGGAAATACGACGACGGCGGTTTTCATCGTCAAAGCTCGATGGCGTAGTTTTCGATCACCGTGTTGGCGAGCAGCTTTTCGCACGCGCTCGTGAGATTTTGGCGCGCGACATCCTTGTCCGGCGCGGCGATCTCGACGTCGAACACCTTGCCCTGGCGCAGGCTCTCGACGCCGGGCACGCCGAGCGACGCCAGCGCGTGCTCGATGGCCTTGCCCTGCGGATCGAGCACGCCGCTTTTCAAGGTGACGGTGATGCGGGCTTTCATGAAGTCTTTTCCCACGCGCGAGGTTTTGAGTGGGTTAGCGGGACGGGGGAAAAGCGCAAGTTTTTCCCGCCGCCGGGGAAAGCCGGGTCCAGCGGCGGCGGACGGGGAGCGAACACGTGAAAAGCGCGCCCCGCGCCCGAGGCCGCCTTCGACCCGGCGCTTTACCGCCGCATCATTTCTGGCACGCCCTAAAGCACATCAATCTTTGCGTTTGGCAAGATTGTCCGCCATGCACTTCCGGCGTTCCCGGCTTGTTGCCCTGGCTATAGCACCGCCGATAGTCTTTCTTGCAGCGTCGTCTGCAAGCCCGCTGATCGTCGGACATGCCAGCCGCCGCCAGCGTGAAACCGGTTGGGTGCTTGGATTGGAGCGCGAGGCCCGACGCGCCCGCGTCGAGGATGGTCGCGACTTGATAAGCAGCCGGTCTGGCGCCGCTCGCAACGCCGTCGCTCGCCCCGGCCATCCCCGAATAAAACCAGCCAAAGGCGAATAGAGCGACGACATAAATTATCCTGACTGGGTTTTTCATCTCTTTACCCCTCGTTTCGACCGCCTCTCAAGCCGCCGATCAACAAAGGGAAAAACCGCTTCGGGAGGCTAAAGTTCCGGCGAATTCCGCGAGAATCGAGCTCGCGCTGGCGAGCCTAGGGCTCCGGCTCCGCCCGCAACTGCGCCACCGCGTAGGCGACCAGCGAGGGGTGCGCGCGCAAGGGGCCGATCTCCACCGCCGCCATGTTGGTCATGACCCGCGCGAGGTTGCCCGTCGGCTGGCCGTCGGCGGAAAACAGCCGCAGATCGGCGTCCGGCCCCGCCGCCGCGCCCTCGGCGATATGGACGGCGTAATTGTTGATGCGCGTCGCGTCGCCAGCGCAGGCGGCCAGCGGCGCGCCGCCCTCCAGCCCGGCCTCGCGCGGCGCCGGCGCCCCGTGAAACGCCATGATCGGCTGGCCGCCGGGAAGGTGCGTCGCCAGCCAGCGCGCCCGCACCGTGTTGAAAATGCCGTGTGGCGCGAGATCGGCGATCTTGGGCCGCGCCGGCGCGGCGCCCATCGGAATCGGCCGCTGCGGCAGCATTCTCGCCACGTTCGCGGCGCGCGCCAAGACCCGCGACACCCGCGCATAGCCCGGCGCGGCGACCGTCCCGCCGCATTGCGGCGGCGCCCAGCGCGAGGCGATCTCGCGCGCCGTGTGGCGCTTGAAGTCGATGTAATAGCGGCGCAGCAGCAGCGCCGCGACCGCCGCGCCTTCCTCGGCGCTGGCGAAGGCGACATGGCCGTCGGGGTCGGAGGCGATTTCCCCGGCCCAGCCGGCCCGCTTGATGCACCAGTAATTGTTCAGTTTTACACAGCGCGGCGTCTGTGTCGTGGCCGTTCCCGCCAGCTGCCTGAGCGCGTCGCGCATCGGCAGGTCCAGCCCCAGCGCGCTCTCGTATCGCCAATTGCCGACCGCGCGGTCATGCGGCTGATAGGCGGTCGGCGCGGCGAGCGCCAGCAGCGGCGCCGGCGCGAGCCGCAGCTTCGGCGCTTGCGGCGGGGTGGCCAGCGCCATCAGCAACATCAGCGATTCCAGAACCATCGCGAAAACTCTACTCTTCCGCCTCGCCGTGCAGATCGGCGGGCGTGACGAAGCGGTGCAGCGTCGCCCCGCCCTTCGCCACCTCCGCCCAGGCGTCGCCGGGAAAATCCAGTATGGCGAGCGAGGCGGGCGGAAATTTGACGCGCATCCTGGCGATCTCGCCCGGGTCGCCGCCGCCGGCCGCCGCCTCGGCGAGATCGCTGAAGCCGGGATTGTGGCCGACAACCAGCATGGTCTCGACCTTGTCGGGCGATTGCCGCAGGATTTCCATCAGATGATCGACGCTGGCGTTGTAAATCGTGTTCTCGATCAAATGCGTCACGTGGGTCGGAAAAGCCTCGAGCACATTCTCCAGCGTTTGCTTGGCCCGGCGGGCGTTGGAGGCGACCGCGAGCTCCGGCGTCAGGCCCTCGGCCACCAAAAACGCGCCGACGCGGCGCGCGTCGGCGACGCCGCGCCGGGTGAGCGGGCGTTCGCGGTCGCCGCCGGCGGCCTGCTGAGCGGCCTTGCCGTGTCGAAGCAGAAGAAGTCTACGCATGGGAAGCTTTTAGCACGCGATTCGCGCCCTTCGCACCCCGGGCGCGGCATAAATCTGGGCACAATCGGCGCGCCCTCACAGCAGATGCGACATGCCGCGAAAAATCGCGAAGGCGCGGGTGATCGCCGCGGCGATGTCGGGCGTCGAGTTGATCGGCGCGTAGCTCCAGCGCTCCGCCGTCCCGGTCCACGGCCGCGCCGCGCCGAGCCGTTGCAGCCGTTCGAGATAATCGCCGATCTTGGCGCTCTTGCCGGTCGCCGCGAACACATGCACCGGCGCGCCGGTCGCCACGGCCTCGCCGACCATGTTGACGCTGTCGGCGGTGACGACGATGAGGTCGGCGCAGGCCAGCATCGACATATACGGGTTGTCGCCCTCGCCGCTATAAAGCCAGCCCTTGCCCTCCTTGAGCGCCGGCTCCAGCATTTCCGCGACGAACGGCGGCGTGCGCCGCGATGCCGTCGCCATGACGCTGAACCCTTGGCGATGCAGCGCCCGCACGACGTCGGCCAGCGCCATCGCGTCGGCGTGGGTCAGGCGAAAATGCCGGCTGTTGCCGCCGATGAGCAGTGCGGCGCGCGGCTTTTTCAGCGCCTTTACGCGGGGGTCGGGGTCTTTCCGCAATGCCTTGAGCGCATCGAGCGTGACGCGGTTGGCGGGGGTGACGGGATTGAACACCGTCGGCCCGAACATGCCGTCATGCACCGGCGCGATGACCAGATCGGCGGCGCGCGACCCATTGGCCGGCGCGTTGACATAGACCGTGAACACCCGGCGTTTCGAGGCGGCCTTGATGCGCCGTAGATAGGGCAGGGTGCGCCGTCCGCAGCCCATCGCGATGTCCGGCCAGGGCGGCGCGATGGGGCTGCCCGGCCGCGTCTCCCACTCCAGCCAATCGACGGGGCCGAACGGCGCGATGGCTTCGAAGAATTCGCGCGGATGAATGTCGCGAATATCCGGCGTCTGCCCGAGCGCCTCGGCGATCCCAAACATCTGCGCCTCATGCCCCGCCCGCCCATCGGAGAGCAGGCGCAGGTCGATCTTGGGCAGCTTGGCGAGGGCTTTTCCGGGAGGAGTCATGCGGCTTCCGTGAATGAAGGGCCGAATCGAACGGCGTCCCCTCCTTCTCCCACTTGTGGGAGAAGGTGTCATGCCGAAGGCATGACGGATGAGGGCTCTTCGGACCCAGCCCACCCCGCCGCGGCGCCCCTCATCCGACCCTTGCAAACGCAAGGGCCACCTTCTCCCACGAGTGGGAGAGGAGTCGCCCCGCCCCTCAAAGCCCAAACCTCCCCCGCAAAACCGCCGCCTCCCCCGCGCGCCCCAGCGCCTCCAGCGCCTCCGCCGTCACGCGGGTGGAGTTTTTGGTCCAGGGGTGGTCGGGGCCAAGAATTTTTTCAAAGGCGACCAGCGCGGTTTCGGCGAGCGCGAGCGCCCAGCCCGCGTCGTCGGTTTTCAGCAATAGCCGGGCGAGATTATCGCGAGCGCAATTCGTGTGCAGGTGCTCGGGGCCAAGCACGTTCTCATAGATCGTCAGCGCGCGTTCGTGACGTGCTTGAGCGGCGGCGAGGTCGCCCTGGGCCTCGAGCAGCAATGCAAAGCTGTTGAGGGCCGTAGCAGTGTGGGGATGCTCGGCTCCGAGCGTCTTCTCAAAAATCGCCAGCGCGCGCTCACAAAGCGGCCGCGCGGCGGAGAGGTCACCCTGGGCACGCAGCAAACTCGCGAGGGTATCTAGGCTTATCGCCGTCTCTGGATGCTCGGCTCCGAGGGCCTTCTCATTAATCGCCAGCGCGCGCTCAGCAAGCGGCAGCGCAGCCAAATAGTCGCCCCTCTCCTTAAGCAGTTGCAAGAGGCCGCTGAGGCGGAGCGCCGTCTCAGCATGCTCGGGGCCGAGTTCCTTCTCGCATATCTCCAGCGCACGTTCATAGTGTGCCCGCGCCTGCACATAAGACGCCAACGCCCTACGCCGATATCCTGCGAGTCGAAACAGCAAACTTCTCGCCGCTTCCTCGGCCCCCTTTGGCGGTTCGGCGTCGCCGCCGACCAGCGCCAGCGCCAGAGCGTCGAGCCGCCGCGCGCGCGGCCAAGTCTTCGGGTCGTCGAATACGTCTCTCGGATACACCGCCGCCATACCCTCCAGCAGCGTCCGCCGCGCCGTCTCCAGCGCCTCGCCGTCGCGGCGGCGCTTCGCGACCTCGCGCACGAGGCGGTGGAGGCGGATCGTGTCGGTTTTTTCCGTCGGCTCGCGCTCGTCCACAACCGTCTCGCGGTCGACCAGCGCGAAGGCGCATAGCGCGGCGATGGCTTCCTCCAGCTCCTCGCGGGCGTCGGGCGCGTCCCCTCTCCCACTTGTGGGAGAGGGTGGCCCGGCGGAGCCGGGTCGGGTGAGGGGCGCCGCCGGAGAGCCGGCCAAGTCGCCAGAGCCCTCATCCGTCACGCTCCGCGTGACACCTTCTCCCGCGGGCGGGAGAAGCATGCGCGCCCACAATTCTTCTAAAAGAAACAGCGGGATCGGCTCCGGGGCCAGCAGCGCCGCGTGAACAATCAGCGGCTCGGCCATCGGGTGCAGCTTGGCCGCCTCCTCGATGGCCAGCGCGAAGGCGCGCTCCACCGTTTGCCCGTCGTTATGGGCGCGGGGCGCGTGGCGGGCGTCGGCCAAGAATTTTATCGGCGTCTTTTCAAAGCGTTGCAGATATTCGCCAAAACCCACGCCGAGCCGCTCGCAATAGGCCGCCGCCTGCTCATGCGCCAGCGGCAGGCCGCCGAGCGCCTCGGATAGCCTTTCGGCCTCCGCGCGTTCGGCCTCGCGCCGCGTTCGAAGAATCAAAAAATCCGCGCCGATGTTTTTTGGCCACAGCCTGATGTCGATGGGCTCGGCGAGCGCGCCCCAATCATGGGCGTTGGAGGTGATCAGCACCCGCGACGCGCCGCCGGGCGGCAGAAAATCCTCCAATGATTTCGCGTCGATGGCGTTGTCGAAAATCAGCAGCAGCCCCTCGCCCTCGTGCCGCAGCCGCTCCATGACGGTCCTGAGCGCCGGCTCCTCCTTCTCGTCCGCCGCGACCCACTTAAGCCGTACGCCGAGCGAGACGAGATCGGCCCGCGTCGTGTCCGGCGTCTGCGCCCGAATCCACCAGGTCGCGCGATAATCGCCGCGATGCTTTTCGGCGTAAGCCGCGGCCAGCGTGGTCTTGCCGACCCCGCGCAGCCCGTGCAGCGCGGTGATCGCGACGCGGCCCTCGTAACGTTTTAGCGCGGCGTCGATTTGGCTAAGCGAGTCGTCGCGGCCGAGGAAATGGGTGGGGACGCGGATGGTGATGTTGGAGACGGCGACGCCGGGATCGGGCGATTGGCTCGGCGGGGGCGGGCGTTGCGGCTTCTCCAGAAAATCCTTGAGCCGCTGGCGTTTAACCTCGTCGGGGACGCCAAACAGCTCGGCGCGGTTGCGATGATCGCCGATAGTCGGCAGCTTGGCCGGCCGCACCACCACATAGCGCATGAAGTTGGTTTGGCGCTTCGCGGCGGCCCATTCGGCGGCCATGCGTTCGAGCTTGGAGTACGCGGCGCGGAGCCATTCGTCGGAAACGACGCCGAGGACGAAATCGGCTTGGTCGTGGCGCTCGACCATCCACGCCATGATGTCGTCGCCGGCTTTTATTTCCCAATCGTGCAGATGAGGGGTGTGATTGAGTCGCTCCAACTCGTGGCCGATCCACTCGGCCCACTCGCGATCCGTCGATGTGTAACTGACGAATATATCGCCCACGCGCCGGCCCTCGCGTCCGAAAACGGCGACATGCGCGAAAATGCGCGGGCGCGCATCGAAATCGCCGTACGATGCGCGAAAATGCGCGGAGGGGCGCCTGATTAATAGGCGTTTTTGGTGGTGACCAGCGAGATCGGCGTCATCGCGAGAATGCGCAGGTCGAAAAGTATCGACCAGTTTTCGATATAATACAAGTCGTGGGCGACGCGCTGCTCGATTTTTTCGGCGGTGTCGGTTTCGCCGCGCCAGCCGTTGATCTGGGCCCAGCCGGTGATGCCCGGTTTTACTCGGTGCCGGGCGAAATAGCCGTCGACGACCTCGTCGTAAAGACGATCCTCGGCGCTGGCGTGCATCGCGTGCGGGCGGGGGCCGACCAGCGCCAAATTGCCTTTAAAAGCAACGTTGAACAGCTGCGGCAGCTCGTCGAGCGAGGTCTTGCGGATGAAGCGGCCGACGCGGGTGACGCGGGGGTCGCCGCGGGTCACCAGCCGCTTGGCGTTGGCGTCGGTCTGGTCGACATACATCGAGCGGAATTTATAGACCTCGATCTTTTCGTTGTTGAAGCCGTAGCGGATTTGCTTGAACAGCGCGGGCCCGCGCAAGTCGAGCTTGATCGCGACGGCGATCAGCGCCAGCAGCGGCGCCAGCAACACCAGCGCGATCCACGAAATAACCCGGTCCTCTATGAGTTTAAGCGCCACGCTGCCGTCCGACATCGGCTTGTCGAACACCGGCAGGAAGGGCGCGTCGCCGATGTAATTGTAGGTGCGGGACGCCAGCTTCAGCTTGCTGCCGAGCGCCGCGACGCGCACGTCGATCGGCAGCACCCAAAGCTGCTTTAAAAGCAGCAGGATGCGCTCCTCGGCGGTGGGCGGCAGGGCGACGATGAGCAGATCGACCCGCTGCGCGCGGCAGAATTCGACGAGATCCTCGAAGCGCCCCAGCTTGCAATAGGCTCCGACCTGCGCGGGCGAGCGCGCCCCGTCGCGGTCGTCGAACAGGCCCAAAATCTGGATGGCGCCATCCGCCGTGCGGTCGAGACGGTGGATCAATTCGGTCGTGGCGTCGCCGCCGCCGACGATCACCGCCCGCCGCGCCAAACGGCCTTCGAGCGTCCAGCGCGCCAGCATCGCCGCGACGATGAGTCGCGTGGTCACGCACAACCCCAAGGCGGTAAGAAACCATTCGAACAGCCAGGCGCGCTGCGCCGGCGCGTAGGTGTCGGTCAACGCGGCGCAAACAACGAATCCGGCGAGCGACAGCAGCAGCGCCAGGGCGACCTTTATGGTCTGCCGCGTCGCGGAGGTCAGCTTGCGGATCGTGTAGGCCCAGCGCGCGCCGAGCAAGGCTAGAACGCCCAACGCGACGCCGGTCGTCGCGAGCAACAGGAAGACCGGGTCGTCGTGGCTCGCGCCGGGTCCCCGGGCGGCGTGACTCGCGAGGCCCGCGCCAATCGTGCTCAGCGCGTCGCACAGCAGCACGGCGGCGATGACGGTCGGTTGGGAGATCAAACGGTCCGGCGGCGCCACGGGGGCGCGCCGGGCGGCGGTGGAGAAACTGGCGTGGCCGGGGAATGCGATCGAGGGGTCGGCGCTGGTCATTCTGGTCCGCTCGTGAAAACCATTTTTATGGGGACGCGGCGCCTCGCGCCGGTTCCCGGTCACTATCTTCGAGTTGGGTAAAGGAAGTTCTTATGCGCGCGCGCCGGTTCAGCGTCGCGCCAAGTTAAACGCTTATAATCGCGGCTTCCGGAACGAGCTTAATCGCATCCTTGCACGGTGTTACAGCGCATTTATTGATTCGCGTGAATAAACCGCCGCCAAGTTCCTCCCCGCCGTCGGAGGCGCCCGACCGTCTATTGGTGCGGGTTCACGAATTGGCGAGGCGGCGCCACTGGCCGCGGGCGCCGTGGCGACTAAATACTATCCGTGGCCCGCGATTGCGGACTATCGCCAATGAAATCATGCCCTGAACGCGTCGATTCCGAAGGCGGGGTTGTCCTAGGTAATTACCCCTATCTAGACGCGAGCTTAAGGATACCGTAAGATAAATTGCGTCTAGGTCACTGTTTTAATTGGACTTACTTGGTATGGCGCGCGTCGTAAGGCAATTACAAAACTTGAGCGGCGGAATACTGTGACGGATCTTGCGACGACGGATTTACGCAAACGCTTTGGGCGGTTGGTCGGCGCGCATCGCCGCAGACGAAAGCTTACGCAAGCGGCGCTGGCCGCCGCGGCGGACGTCAGCCCCGACATGATCGCGAAAATCGAGAGCGGGGCGAGCGGGGCTCGTTTCCCGGTGATCGAACGGCTGGCCAAAGCACTGGAGGTCGACCCCGCCGAGCTCTTCACGACGCAACTGGCCGAGGGCGCGATCCACGGGGGCACCTATGGTCGGCTGGTGCATCGGCTCGCCGGTTTCTCCGAGGCGGAACTCCAGATGGCGCTCAGACTTCTGGACGCGGTCTCGAAAACCGAGAACGCTAAATAGGCAAGCCGCCTATTTAGCTTACTGGTTGATCGCATTTTTTAGGCCAAGGCGCAAGCCCCGCGACAGTTTCCATAAGTAGATTCCGGATCGCGGTGGTTTCCGCATGCGCGTTTCCCTGGAATTGTCTGTTTGTCAGGCGGCCTTGGCGCGAGGGCTGGCGCTTGCGTGTTCCTCCCGAACTAAAAACAGTCGCCAAGCGACTTAAGCACGGGACTATCGAAATGGCCGAGCCGACCAACGCGCGGGACTCCGCGCGGGACGCATTGAACGAACGCATCGAGTTCATCGGTCTAGACAAAAAGGCGCGGCAAAAGCTGCGCGATCTCCGGCCGTTTCTGATTGGGGCCGTCCCTTCCGCGCTCGCCGCCTTTTATGAAAAGGTGAAGGCCACGCCCGGGATGCGTCAATTGTTTGGCGACGAAAGGCGCATGGCGGCGGCCGGGGAGCAGCAGGCGCGCCATTGGGCGGTCATCACCGACGCCAATTACACCGATGAATACGCCAACGCGGTGAAAAAAATCGGCCAGACGCACGCGCGCATCGGATTGGAGCCGCGCTGGTATATCGGCGGCTACGCGTTGGTGATCGAGCGCCTCATTCACTCCGTGGTCAAGGAGCAATGGCCAAATCTGTTGCGAATGTCCAAGGGCGGTTCGGAGGGCATGGCGGAGTCGGTGTCGGCGCTGGTCAAGGCCGCGCTGCTCGACATGGATCTCGCCATTTCAGTCTATCTCGAAACCTTGGACGAGCAGCGCCGCCGCGCCGAGGAGGCCGGCCGCGAGGCGATAAGCAACGAACGCGCCTTCGTCGCCAACTCGATCGGCGCCGCCCTGGCCAAACTCGCCGACAAGGATTTGAGCTTCCGCATGTCGGAAGACATGCCGGAGGCCTATGTCGCGCTTCAGGGCAATTTCAACGCGGCGATCGAGCAGCTTGAAATCGCCCTCGCGAGCGTCGGCGAGGGCGTTTTAGCAATTCGCGGCGGCGCGCGCGAAATCGCCTCCGCCGCCGACAATCTGGGGCGGCGAACCGAACAGCAGGCGGCCAGCCTGGAGGAGACGGCGGCCGCGCTGCACGAGATCACATCGTCCAGCGCCAGCGCCGCCAAGGGCGCGAGCGAGGCCGAGCGCATTGTCGCGGCGACCGCCGACAACGCGGAGAAAAGCCGCGAGGTGCTGACTCAGACCGTCACCGCGATGCACGACATCGAGACCTCGTCGCAACAGATCGGCCGGATCATCGGGGTGATCGACGAGATCGCCTTTCAGACCAATCTGCTGGCGCTCAACGCCGGCGTCGAGGCGGCGCGCGCCGGCGAGGCGGGCAAGGGCTTCGCGGTCGTCGCGTCCGAGGTGCGCGCGCTGGCGCAACGCTCGGCGGAGGCGGCGAGGGAGATCAAGGGATTGATTTCGGCGTCCTCGGCGCAGGTGGAGCGCGGCGTCGCATTGGTGGCGCGCACCGGCAAATCGCTCGAGGAGATCGCCGGGCAGGTCGGGCGGATCAACGGCGTGGTCCGCGAGATCGCCTCGGGCGCCAAGGAGCAGGCCGTCGGGCTGCAAGAGGTGAACACCGCGATTGGCCAAATGGACCAGGTCACGCAGCAAAACGCCGCCATGGTCGAGGAATCGACGGCGGCCAGCCGATCGCTGATGGAGGAGGTGGATCGCCTGTCGCGGCGGGTCGTGCAGTTTCACATCGGCAAAACGGCGAGCCGCGCCGGAAACGCGCCGGGGTTCACGCCGCGCGGCGGCGGCGCGACGGGCGCCCGCCACGCCGCGGCGGCGACGGCGCGCAAGCCGGAGAGCGCGCCACAAGAGGACTGGACGGAGTTTTAACGCTCCAGCGGCGCGGCGATGGAGCCAGCGAAGCCCCGCGCCAACCTGGCGCGGGGCTCTGTCGCGTCACTGGGTGAGGCGGGCCGAGCTCGGCGCCGTCGTCGTGGTTGTCGACGTCGTGGTCGTCGAGGACGAAGCCGAGGCGATGCCGAAGGGCGAAGCCGTCCAATTCCAGGTCACGCCGTCCATGATCAATGTGTTCACCACCATGGTGATCGCCGCGGAATTGACGCTGGCGCCGCTGTTGAAGGTGACGTTGCGGCTCGGCAGATAGATCAGCCCAGCCAGCCCGTCCGGCGTCGCCGCGCCGCCGTTGATCGTGAAGGACGAGGTGGAGAGATTGGGCGCCTCATACATCAATATATTGGCGTAGGTCCCGGTCGTCGGCGCGGTAAGGGTGACGTTCGCGGCGCCGTTGAACTGAAGGTAGGAAGTGTCGGCGAAATACAGCGTCACGCCGCTGCCGGTCATCGACCAGCTGCTGTTGAGGTTCCAGCTCACTCCCTTGAAGATATAGAGACCCGGATTGAGCGTGAGCGACCCCGAACCGTTGAAGTTGAAGTTTCCGCAATAGACGCCCGGCGAGAGGGTGACATTTCCACTGTAATTCTGGTTGCTCACCGTGCAGGAGCCGACCGTGACGGTTGGCAATGTCCCCGCGATGGTGTCGCTCGCCGCCGTGCATCCGGTCTTCAACGCGGGAGTGATGGTGGCGCCATTGTTGGTGACGCTGGTGCTGGCCACGCAGAAGTTGTTGACGTTGAACGAGGCGCCGCTGTCGAGCATCGCGGCGGTGTTGGCCATCGAGGCGACATCGACCTCGCAATTGGGCGCGTTGATCTTCGCGCCGGAGTTGGCGAGGAACGCCTGCGAGGTCGATTTCGCCAGCACCAACAGGCAGACATTGACCGGCGTCGTCGTTGTCGTTGTCGTTGTCGTCGTCCCGCCTCCGACCGTGTTCATGGCCACGGCGCTCGTGCCGAGCGCAATGGTTTCCACATGCGCGAGCTGCATCACGGCGGTGTTCAGGCCGCCCGTCACCGTCACCTTATACTGTCCCGGCGTTTGCTCGGATTCGGCGACGGTCGCGTTGATCTGGCTGGCCAGCGGACCCAGCGAGGCCAGCGCCATGGTTTGCGCGGCGGATTGGCGCTGCGCCTGCGTGCCGGCGGATAGGTTCGCGGCGGCGACGGCGCCGGCGTCGGCGGCGTCCTGCATGCGGGTTCTGGCGTTGGTCGCGCGCGAATAGTCGACGGTGACGCCGAGCATCAGGAATATCGGCAGAAGCGCCAGCGCGAGTATTATGGCCACCGCGCCGGATTCCGCGCGCTGGAAGGCTCGGAGCTCATCGGCCGCGGCGCGCGCGGCGACGCCGATTTTATCGCGTGTCGTCATTTGGGTGGTTCCTTGGTTCGCGAGCACTTCGCGATCGCGTCTACATTCGATGGGGGGTGAAAGCGCCGTAAGTGACTTTCACAAAACGATTTATTTCTAAAGGAACGCTAAAATCGCACGCCCAATTCGCCTTAAATCGCGATTGCCGGCCGTAAAATCGGCGTGAGGCGCTCGTTATCATTAACGTGTTGTGAAACAACACTTTTTTGCAGACTGAATGATCGCGATGAGGCGTTTTGGGCGCGATGACCCGCCACGCGCTTTCGCTTCGCGCCGCCAATCGTCTAAGATGACACGGTCGAACCGCGCGCCGTCATTCCCGTGTCGCGCGGCCCCTATTGGTTCGGCGCGGGCGGCTGGCCGCGCCCGACAAGCAAACAAGGAAACACCATGCGAGGAACGATGCTCAAGACGCTGACGCTGGCCACGGCATTGGCGCTGGCGCCGTTTGGCGTCCAGCGCGCCGCGGCTTACTGTCTTTTCGGCGGATGCGACATCACCGAGGCGCAGGCCAAATCCGTGTTCGAGAACCTGGTCAAGAAGCGGTTCGACAAGCCCGGGCAGCTCTTGGAATTCAAGACGCGGATGACCGAAAAGCTCGAAATGCACGCCACCGGCGAAAAGGGCTTCGAGTATTACTTCGACGCGACGGTGAAGTTTCCCGACGGCGCCAATCTCGAATGCAAGCCCGAGGGCGACAAGTTTCCGGAGGGCTGCTCGCCCAGCAAGCATTACGTGACCTCGCCGGTCGGCTCCGACCCCAAGGGCAAGCAATATGTCGCGCCGGGCCAGACCGTGGTGTTCAGCGAGGAATATCGCTTCTACGAAGCCGGCAAGAGCTGGAAGGGGCCGGACGGCGTCGTCTACGATCCGGATTAGCGCGGGGTTGAAGGCGGCCTGGACAAGCGCCAACTGAGGGACGAGCGCCGCGCCGTGTCCGTTAAGGGGCGTCATGTGGTCGTTTTCGATTATTTCACCGCCGCCTTCGTGACGCTGGTGGTCGTCGTCGAGCCTTTCGGCCTCGCGCCGATTTTCATCGCGGCGACGCGGGATTGCGCCGCCGAGGCGCGGGCGCGCATCGCCGCGCGGGCGGCGTTGTTCGCCTTTCTGATCCTGACCGGCGCGGCGCTGATCGGCGAGCGCTTGCTCGGCGCGCTCGGCATTTCCATGGCGGCCTTCCGCATCGCCGGCGGCCTGTTGCTGTTTTCCATCGCCTCCGAGATGGTGCTGGGCCTGCGCATCGCCCGCGACGCGCGCGCCGCGCGGCAGGCGCTCGACGAGAACATCCACGATCCCGCCGCCTTTCCGCTGGCCATTCCGTTGATGGCGGGGCCGGGAGCGATCGCCGCGACGCTGCTGCTGGCGGGGCGGGCGCGGGGCGATCTCATCCTGCTCGCGGCGCTGATCGCCGCCATCGCGGCGGTGGCGCTGATCTGCCTTGGCGTTTGCCTTTTGGCGACGCGGATCGAGAGCGCGCTCGGGGCCTCGGGCGCGCTGGTGCTGGCCAAGGTGCTGGGCGTGCTGCTGGCGGCGCTCGCCGTGCAATATGTGATCGACGGCGCCGGCGCGTTGTTGCCCGGCCTAAGCCGTTAATGCTCCACGTTCGCCCAGATGCGGCGCTTGACGAAATAGAGCAGGGCCGCGAACACCAGCAGGAAGCCCACCGCGCCGCGGCCGATGCTCTTGCGCTGGTCGAGATGCGGCTCCGCCGACCACATCAGGAACGCCGCGATGTCCTGGGCGTATTGCTCCACCGTTTGCGGCGTCTTGTCGTCGTAGGTCACGGCGCCGTCGGAGAGCGGCGGGATCATGCCGAGGCGTCGGCCCGGCATGTAGACGTTGTAATACTGCCCGTCCCCCAGCGTCACGCCCTTTGGCGCCTCCTGGTAGCCCAGCAACAGCGAGGCGATGTAGTCGGGACCGGCCTCCTGGTAGACGAGGCCGGGAAGCCCGTCGAACAGGAAGGTCGGAAAGCCGCGCGAATAGCCGCGCGCCTTGGCCAGCACCGACATGTCCGGGGGATAGCCGCCGCCGAGCGCCGCCCGCGCCGCCTGCTCGTTGGCGAACGGCGGGGGAAAGCGGTCGCTCGGGCGCCCCGGACGGTCGAACATGTCGCCGGCGGTGTTGGGGCCGTCCTTGATCTTGTAGCTGGCGGCGATCTCCACCACTTCCTTTTCGGAGAAGGCCGGGCCGCCGGGCTCGCCGAGATTGCGGAAGGCGAGCAGCTTGATCGAGTGGCAGCTCGAACAGACCTCGCGATAGATCTTGAAGCCGCGCCGCAACTGCGCCTGGTCGTATTTGCCCGTGAAGCCGGCGAAGCTCCAGCTGAAATGGCGCGGGCGCTCCTCGTGCTTGGCG
Source organism: uncultured Alphaproteobacteria bacterium (assembly GCA_963699455.1). Taxonomy (GTDB): domain Bacteria; phylum Pseudomonadota; class Alphaproteobacteria; order Rhizobiales; family Beijerinckiaceae; genus Methylocystis. The sequence goes on from CAVOTY010000009.1 coordinate 509,469, forward strand.
CCCTCATTGGCGAGGGACGCGGCGGGCGCGGCCAGGGTCAGGGCCGCGAGCGCGATCACGCCAAAACCCATGCGTCTCATTGGAGTCATCCGCTTGTTTGTGTCGCGCCCGCCGCGCGCTTGCCGGCGCCGGTTAAACATGGGCGGAATCCTCGACAACCGCGTGCGCCGCGGCGATCGACGCGGAGATGGAGGCGGGCTCGGGCCGGGTTTTTTCGTATTTGGAGAGCAAGGGCAGCAACACCAGAAAGTGGAAGAAATAGTAGGCCGTCAACAGGCGCGCGGCGATCAGGAAGCCGCCCTCCGCCGGTTGCGACCCGAGGTAGCCAAGACCAAGGCCCACCGCCGTGAACACCCAGAACGCCTTGGCGAACATCGGCCGATAGCGCGCCGACTTGACCTTCGAATAGTCGAGCCAGGGCAGGGCGGCCGGGATGATCACCGCCGAGAACAGCGCGATCACGCCAAGCAGCTTGTTGGGGATGGCGCGCAGGATCGCGTAAAACGGCAGAAAATACCACTCGGGCACGATATGCGCCGGCGTCACCAGCGGGTTGGCCTCGATGTAATTGTCGGGATGGCCGAGGTAGTTGGGCGCGAAGAACATCAGCCAGGCGTAAAGCACCAGGAACGCCCCGATGCCGAACGCGTCCTTGAAGGTGGCGTAGGGCGTGAACGGCACGGTCTCCTTCTCGTCCTTCACCTCGACGCCGGTCGGGTTGTTCTGGCCGGTCACGTGCAGCGCCCAGACGTGCAGCGCGACGATGGCGATCAGGATGAACGGCAGCAGATAGTGCAGCGCGTAGAATCGGTTCAGCGTCGGATTGTCCACGGAATAGCCGCCGAGCAGCCAAGTGGTGATCGAATTGCCGACGACGGGAATGGCCGAGAACAGATTGGTGATGACCGTCGCCGCCCAGAAGGACATCTGGCCCCAGGGCAGCACATAGCCAAGGAAGCCGGTCGCCATCATCGCCAGGAAAATGAAGATGCCGAGAATCCACAGCAGCTCGCGCGGCTCCTTGTAGGAGCCGTAATACATGCCGCGAAAGATGTGGAGATAGACGGCGAGGAAGAACATCGAGGCGCCGTTGGCGTGCGCGTAGCGCAGGAACATGCCCCAGTTCACATCGCGCATGATGTGTTCGATCGAATCGAACGCCAGCGTCGTCTCCGGCGTGTAATGCATGGCCAGCACGATGCCCGTGACGATCTGCGCGACCAGCATGAACGACAGGATCGCTCCGAACGTCCACATGTAGTTCAAATTCTTGGGCGTCGGATAGGCGACGAACGAATTGTACATGAAACCCAGAATCGGCAGCCGGCGCTCGATCCAGCGGGCGAAGGGGCTCTGGGGCGTGTATTTCGAGGGTCCGCTCATAAGGATCGTCTCTGGCGCTGAAGGTGCGGGCGGGCGGCGGCCGGTCAGCCGATCTTGATTTTCGTGTCGGAGAGGAAGGCGTAGTCCGGCACTTCAAGATTGCTCGGAGCGGGGCCGCTGCGGATGCGTCCCGAGGTGTCGTAGGTCGAGCCGTGACAGGGGCAAAACCAGCCGTCGAACTCGCCCTCGTGGCCAAGCGGAATGCAGCCGAGATGCGTGCAGACGCCAATGACGATGAGCCATTCGGGCTTCTTGACGCGCTTGGAGTTGGGCTGCGGATCCGGCAGATCGGCGAGCGGCGTGTTTTCCGCCGCCGTGATTTCCAGCGCCGTGCGATGGCGGACGAACACCGGCTTGCCGCGCCATTTCACCGTGACGATCTGGCCGGGGATGATCGCCGAAAGATCCACCTCGGTCGAGGCGAGCGCCAGCGTCGAGGCGTCGGGGTTCATCTGTTCCAGCAGCGGCCAAATCGCCGCGCCCGTGGCGACGGTCGCCATGGCGCCGGTGGCGATGAAGAGAATGTCGCGGCGCTTGGGCTGGGCAATGGTCTCGTCGCTCACTCTTGACCCTTTCGTGGAATTGTCCGCCGCCCAATCAGCCTCGTGCTTGGGCGAGCCCGCTGGTTTGTGGCGCCAATCCATGGCGTTGTCCACAATGCGCGAAACGCAAAATTCGGCAAGCCCCAATTTTAGCGGTCCCCTGCCGTGTTTATCAACAGCTTGACTTGATTTCGCGCCGCGGCGAAACCCTGGCGCGCGGCGCTTGCGCCCGCCTTGCCGCGGCGCGGGGCCGCCGCGAGCGATGCGTGGCGGCGAGACCATTCGCCGCGGGGAGAGTGACCGCGACATGATGACCACGCCGCCGCGACCAGATGCGCCGATGCTCGCGCTGTTCGAACCCGACATTCCGCAAAACGCCGGAACCATGCTGCGGATGTGCGCCTGTCTTGGCGTTGACGCGGCCATCGTGGGACCGGCGGGGTTCGCCATTGGCGACAGGCATTTGCGTCGCGCCGGCATGGACTATCTCGATTACGTGAACATCGCGCGACACGCCTGTTTCGACGATTTCGAGACGTGGCGGGCGGCCCAGCGCCTCGCCACGCCGCCCCGCGCGCGCCGCCTCGTGCTGCTCACCACCAAGGCGCCGGCGTCCTATCTCGACAGCCGCTTCGAGAACGGCGACATTTTGATGGTCGGCCGCGAATCCGCCGGCGTTCCCGCCGAGGTCGCGGCGCGCGCCGACATGGCCGTCGCCATCCCCATGCGGGCGGGAATGCGGTCGCTCAACGTCGCCGTGGCGGCGGCGATGGTTTTGGGCGAGGCGCTGCGCCAGCTGCGCGGGATTGGCCGCTCCATCGCATCCGACTAATGCCGATGCGACGGGGAGCGCGAGAGTGTGCTAATAGACAAGGTAATGGCGTGAAAGCATTATTTGGAGCAGTCCGATGGCCGACAACCCGTCCGGCGGTTTCGAGAAAATGGCGGGCGCGGTGGAGCGCGTCCTCGGCTGGCTCGGAGCCTTGCCGAAAATCGCGCTGTCCACGCTGCTCGTTTTGTTGATCGTGTTCAATTTTTCCGCGATCTCCAGCGGTGTCGGCGGCCTGGCGCTGAAATTGCCCGAGATGAGCAAACTCAGCCTGCTCGGCGCGAGCGCCGAATGGTCCGCGAGCAGCATCACCGATAGCATCAAATCGAGCAACGTCTTGGGGCAAGCCGATAGGAATGGCTGGAACGCGGACAATTCGGAGAACGCCGCGCAGGGCGCCAAACAGCTCAAGAGCGGCGACAAGCAAGCGCTCATGCGACTTATGAATGTCGGTCTGCTCGACAATTTGTGCCATTTCACGAAACCCACCGCCGCGATGCAAGCCGCTTACGGCATTGATCACCTTCTTCAGAGCTACGGTCTCGTCAGGATCGAGACGAACGAAAAAATGAAAAGAGATGTGGAAAGCCGCATCCGCGTCCGAGAAAGCGCGCCGGGCGGCAAACCTTCCGACATCGGCTATCCCACCGAATGTTACGACCTCAAGCTCACGCCAAAGGGTTATGACGCGCGAACCTGGTTCACCCACACGCTGGTCGACCAGTTTGGAGCCGCCGCTCCAGCCGCCGCCGCGCCCAAATGAATTGACCGCGAGCGCCGTTCCGCCAACACTCGCGCCAAACCGGAGAGCCAATGACCAATTCGCCAGACCAGTCTCGGGATCGCAAGGCCGCGGCCGAGGCGTGGTTCCAATCGTTGCAACGGCGGATTTTCGCGGCCTTTGAAGCGCTGGAGGATGAAGCGCCGGGGCCTTTCGCGCCGCGCGCCGCGCGGCCCGGCCGTTTCGTGATCTCGCCGTGGAGCCGAACCGACCATTCCGGGGCGCCGGGCGGCGGCGGTCGCATGGGCATTCTCAAGGGCCGCGTGTTCGAAAAGGCCGGCGTGCATGTCTCGACGGTGTTCGGCAGCTTCGCGCCGGAGTTCGCCGGCCAAATCCCCGGCGCGTCGGAGGACCCGCGCTTTTTCGCCACGGGAATCTCGCTGATCGCGCATCCGTGGAATCCGCATGTCCCCGCCGTGCACATGAACACAAGGTTTGTCGCGACGACCAAGGCGTGGTTTGGCGGCGGCGCCGATCTGACGCCGGTGCTGGAGCGGCGCCGCGTCCAGGACGACCCGGACTTGATCGCCTTTCACGCGGCGATGCGGGGCGCCTGCGAGGCGCACCGGCAAGTGGCGGATTACCCGCGGCTCAAGCAGTGGTGCGACGAGTATTTTTTTCTCAAGCACCGCGGCGAGCCGCGCGGAATCGGCGGGATTTTCTATGATTATCTCAACAGCGCCGGCGACGCGGAAAACTCCGCCTGGGACGAGGATTTCGCCTTTACGCGCGAGGTCGGTGAAGCGTTTTCACAGGTCTACCCCGCCATCGTCCGCCAAAATTTCGCGACGCCTTGGAGCGAGGCCGATCGCGAGGAGCAATTGATTCGCCGCGGGCGCTATGTCGAGTTCAACCTGCTGTACGACCGGGGCACGATTTTCGGCCTCAAGACGGGCGGCAATGTCGAGTCGATTCTGTCGTCGATGCCGCCCAGCGTGAAATGGCCGTGACGAATCAAGTGCGCGCGGCGCGCCCAAAGGTCCAAAGCGTGTTGACGAGAAAGGTCACGAACATCGCTAAAACCGTCGTGACGATCTGCGCCGGCAGATAGGGCGCGCCGAGGCGGTTCACGAACAGGCTCATCAAGAGATAGGTTACGCAAAATCCGAGCAGGGCGACGAGCGCGAATCGCCACCCCGCTTCGACGTGCGGGCGGTCGCTGTCGAAGGTGTGGCGCCGGTTGAGCTTGTAGGAGACGACCCCGCCAAAAACATAGCCGACCAGCGTCGCCGGCACGGGCGCCCAGCGCGCCGCCTCGACCAGCGCCACGAGCACCGAGTAATGCGCCAGCGAGGCGGCGACGCCGACCAGCGCGTAGCTCGAGAGCCGACGGGGAAGCGTCATGCCGGCGCTCAGTGCGGCATGTTCGAATAATATTGAGCGATCGCCTCGATTTCATCGTCGGTGATGTGGCGGCTCATGTATCGCATTTCCTTGTGCGGCCGCTTTCCCGAGCGAAAATTTTGCAGCTGCGTCACGAGATAACGGTCGTGCTGCCCCGCGAGATTGGGAATCTCCACGTCCTTGGCGATCCCTTCCGCGCCGTGGCAGGCCGCGCACTGCGCGATGACCTCGCCGATCTGGGATTTTTCGGCGGCGCGCGCCGGCGGCGCGAGGAGCGCGAGCAACGCGCAGAGCGGCGCCAGGGCGATTGATGTCTTCATATTGTCGCCGTCCTTCAAAACGAGGAGCATCGCGCGCCAATTGTTCGCGTTCGCGGCGGCGGCTCCGATCGCGTTATAACGCCGTCGACGGCCCGGCGAAACCCGGTCCATTTTCCAAAGCCGCCGCGCCTTGCTCGCCAGGAGACATGCTTGTCCATTCATGATTTCGCCGCTCCGAGGCTGTTCGTGGAGGCGCCGCTCGCCGCCGGCGCGCGCGTCGCGCCGCCGCCCGCCGCGCAAAACTACCTGCTGAACGTGCTTCGCCTGCGCGACAACGATCCGATGTTGCTGTTCAACGGCCGCGACGGCGAGTGGCGGTCGCTGATCGAGATGACCTCGCGCCGCGCGGCGACCCTGGTCGTCGCGCAGCAAACGCGCGCGCAAACCCCGCCCGGCGATCTCGATTACGCCTTCGCGCCGCTTAAACAGGCGCGTCTCGACTATATGACGCAGAAGGCCGCGGAAATGGGGGCGGCGCGGTTGATCCCCGTGCTGACGCGGCGCACCCAAGTGCGGCGCGTCAACGGCGAGCGGCTGCGCGCCAACGCCATTGAAGCCGCCGAGCAATGCGGCCTGCTGAACGTGCCGGAAATTTTCGACGCGCGAAGCCTCGAGGACTGGCTCGACTCGCTGGCGGCCGGCCGATTGCTGATTTTTTGCGACGAGGACGCCGAAATCGCCGATCCGATCGCCGCGTTGCGGGGCGCGCTGGCCGCCGGGGAGCCGCGACGCGGGATGGCGTCCGCCAGCGTGCTGATCGGACCCGAGGGCGGTTTCGAACCGGCGGAGCGCGAGCGAATTCTTCGCCGTCCCAAAGTGTCGCGCATTTCCCTGGGGCCGCGAATCCTGCGCGCCGACACGGCGGCCGTGGCGGCCCTGGCGCTGGTCCAGGCGGTTCTTGGCGACTGGGTTCCTGGCGAGGAGGCGTGAATGTTGGCGACCGCCGACACGATGCTGCCACTATGTTTAAGTTAATTGCCGGCGGCGACGACGCGGGGCGCTCGGGGCGATCCCGAGAGCGGCCCCAAAGCGCCGGTGAGCGCCAGCGTATGCGTGGGCTTCCAGTCAAAAGTGCTTAGTTTTAGGGAATCATTGACTGATTCGCGGGACATATGGGACGGGCGGCGCTCGCGCCGCTTCGTCCAGGACAACCACAGGGTCAACGCGCGCATGACGGACTTTTCACGACGATTCCGGCCGGCTCTCGAGACGGGGACACGCCGTCTCCTGGCGAAGGTCTGGCCTCTGGGAATCGTCGCGGCGGCGATCTGCGCGCCGGCTCACGCCGAGGGGCCGGGCGGCGCGTCGGGCAATCATTGCTCCCGGCTGGGTCCGGATTTCGTGCAGATTTCCGGCGCGCAGCGCTGCGTGCGGTTGGGCGGCCACGTCCGCGCCGAGGCGCCGAGAACGGAGATTCCGCGCGTGCCGGAATCCCCGCGTTTCCCGTCGCCCATGGGTTACGCGGCGGCTGCGGCGGACGGCCTGCGCCCGGCGTCGGAGACTTTCCACGTTCGCGCGGGCGCCGGGACCATGGGCGCGGGTCTCTATCGGCGCTGAAGCCGAAATTTCACATGACGCATTCCGTGAAGGCGGGTTCGACCGACTTCCCCCACCGGCCATTAAACGCTTCCAATCGAAGCGCCGCGAGCGTCTCGCCGCTTCGCGCGATGGCATCGAGCGGCTCCAGGTAGATCGACTCGTCGGCGCCCGTCGCGTCGCGTCGCGCGCGCCGGCTCAGCCCCGCGCGCGAAAGCGCCAGCATGTCCAGCGCGACGTCGCGCGCCGTCCGCCCGCCGATGACCGCCGCGAGCGCCTTGAACGGAACCTCGTCGCGCAAGTTCTGGCGCGCCTCGGCGTCCCAGCCGCGAATGAGTTCGCTCGCGCCGTCCAGCGCCGCGCCATCGTAGAAGAGGCCCGCGAACAGCGCCGGCAGCGCGGTGATATGGCCGCGCGGACCCGCGTCGGCGCCGCGCATTTCGAGATAGGTTTTCAGGCGCACTTCCGGGAAGATCGTCGAGAGATGATTGGCCCAGTCGGATATGGTCGCGCGTTCGCCCGGCAATTGAGGCAATCGACCCGCCAGAAGATCGTGGAAACTCGCGCCGGCGACATTGTGATAAGTCTCGCCGCGCTTGACGAAATACATCGGCGCGTCGAGCGCGTAATCGACATAGCGCTCGAAACCCATGCCGTCCTCGAAGGCGAAGGGCAGCATGCCCGTGCGGTCGGCGTCCGTGTCGCGCCAGATGTTGGAGCGCTGCGACAGCGCGCCGGTCGGCTTGCCATCGAGAAACGGCGAATTGGCGAAAAGCGCCGTGACGATCGGCTGCAGCGCGAGGCCGACGCGCAGCTTGCGCACCATGTCGGCTTCGCTGGTGAAATCGAGATTGACCTGAATTGTCGCGGTGCGGAACATCATGTCGAGGCCAAGCGACCCCACCTTGGGCATATAGGCCGACATGATCCCATAGCGCTGCTTGGGCATGACCGGCGTTTTGGCGCGCGACCAAAGAGGGCTGGCGCCGAGATCCAGAAAGGCGACGCCGAGCGGCGCGCCGATGAGCTCCAGCGCGTCGAAATGCGCGTCGGTCTCCGCCTTCGTCGCGTGAACGTCCTCGAGCGGCGCCCCGGAAAGCTCGAACTGGCCGCCCGGCTCCAGCGAAATGGCGCCGCCGCCCACGGGGTCGTAGAGGCCGATCAAGGCGTCGCGATCGAAAATCGGCGTCCATCCCTGCGCGGCTTGCATCCCCTCGAGCAGCGCGCGAATGCCGTTTGGTGCATAGGGCACGGGGGCGCGCGTCGCCGCGTAGAACGGGATTTTTTCGTGTTCCGTGCCGATGCGGAGCGGGCTGGAAGCCGGTTTCGCGCCGGCCTCGATCCACGCGACCAGTTCGCGACGCGACGAAATCGGCGTGGTGTCGTCAGCGTCGCGGGCCATTCTTCGCTTTCTTTAGCAATAGTCGCGGGTGATCGGCGCGCGGCGCCGGAGGGAGTGGCGCCCCGATTGCCGCAAAAGCCTCCCGCGCGCAACCCCATGCGGGTTTCGGGCCAGGCGCGGTTGGCTCATGGGCGCGCGATTTCCCTTGTATCTTTCGGCGCCGCAACCATAATCGCGGCTCGAACGGGGCGATGGGCCGCGCCGCGATTCTCGAAAGGATGGCGCCTTGACGGACATAGCGATGGGCTTTTTCACCCGTAAATCCGTGGAATCCATTATCGCCGCCAACGGAGCGGAGCATCACGGGTTGAAACGCACGCTGGGTTGGGCGTCGTTGCTGTCGCTGGGCATCGGCGGCATCATCGGCGCCGGTATTTTCGTGCTGACGGGCACGGTCGCCGCCAACACCGCGGGCCCCGGCGTGATGGTGTCGTTCCTGCTTTCGGGAATCGCCTGCGCCTTCGTCGCCTTATGCTACGCCGAACTCGCCTCGCTGATCCCGGTCTCCGGCAGCACCTACACCTATACCTACGCGACGCTCGGCGAGATTTTCGCCTGGATCATCGGATGGGATCTGGTGCTCGAATATGGCGCGGGCGCGGCGACGGTCGCGGTCGGCTGGTCCGGCTATTTCGACAAGGTTCTGCAAGGCTTTGGCGTCCATTTGCCGCCCGAACTTACCCACGCCTATTTCACCGGGGCGGCGCACGCGGGCGTGGTCGCGCCGCACGGCTTGTTCAACCTGCCGGCCGCCGCGATCATCCTGATGCTGACGGCGCTGCTGGCGCGCGGCACTCAGGAAAGCGCCAACTTCAACAATGTCATCGTCGTGATCAAGGTCACCGTGGTGGTGGCGGTCATCGTGTTCGGCGCCTCATATGTGGAGTTGCCCAACTGGAAGCCGCTGACTCCCGAAAACGCCGGCGAGGCGCATTTTTTCCGTTGGGCCTCGGAACGTCTAACCAACTTCGGCGGCGCCCATGTCGAGGACTTCAATTGGGATTTTAGCTGGTTCGGTCATTACGGCTGGAGCGGCGCGTTGCGTGGCGCGGCGTTGGTTTTCTTCGCCTATATCGGCTTCGACGGCGTATCGACGGCCGCTCAGGAAGCGCGGCTGCCGCAGCGCGACGTGCCCATCGGCATTCTCGGTTCGTTGGTGATCTGCACGGTTCTCTATATCGGTGTTTCGGCGGTCGCGACCGGAATCGTTCCCTACCAGCAGCTCGGCGTGCCCGATCCGATCGCGCTGGCCATGGACCACACGGGCCTCCCCTTCATCACCTGGGTGGTGAAATTCGGCGCGCTGGCGGGACTCACCACGGCGATGCTGACTCTGCTGTTCGGGCAGACCCGCGTGTTTTACGCGATGGCTCAAGACGGCTTGCTGCCGCCGATTTTCGCGAGACTGCACGACAAATATCGCACGCCGGCGATTAGCCAGTGGCTCGTCGGCGCGCTGACCGCGCTGACGGCGGGCCTGCTGCCCATCGACATACTCGACGAGATGGTCAGCATCGGCACGCTCGCCGCCTTCGCGCTCGTTTGCTACGCGGTGCTGCATTTGCGGCGGCATAGTCCGCTCATCAAGCGCCCCTTCCGCGCGCCGGGAATTCCCCTACTTCCCATTCTCGGCATTTTGTCATGCTTCGCCCTGATGATCGCCCTGCCGGGAGAAACCTGGCTTCGGCTCGTCGTGTGGATGGGATTGGGTCTGGTGATTTACTTCCTGTATGGCGCGAAACACGCCAAGCGATAATGGCCGGCCCGGCGATTGTCTGGTTTCGCGACGATCTCCGCCTCTCCGACAACCCCGCGCTCGGAGCGGCGGCGGCGACCGGCGCGCCGATTATCGCGCTTTACATCTTGGACGAGGCCGCGATGGGCGCTTGGCGCCCGGGCGGAGCGAGCCGCTGGTGGCTGCATCATTCGCTGGCGGCGTTGTCGCGCGATCTCGCCGGCCACGGCGTGCGGCTCGTGCTTCGGCGCGGCGCGGCGGATCTCGTTCTTGAAGAGCTCATCGCCGAGGCGGGCGCGACGGCGGTTTACTGGAACCGGCTTTACGAGCCCTGGGCGGCGCGGCGCGACGGCGAGATAAAGTCGCGCTTGCGCGGAGCGGGAATCGGAGTTCGAAAGCTTTAACGCCTCCTTGCTGTTCGAGCCCGCGGCGCTCGGCAAGGCGTACCGGGTGTTCACGCCGTTCTGGCGCGCTTGCCTGAACAGGCCGGCTCCAGACGAGCCGCTGCCCGCTCCGCGCGCCCTGATCGCGGCGGAAACTTACGCGAGCGAACAGTTGGAGGACTGGCGACTGTCGCCGAAAAAGCCCGACTGGGCGGGTGAGTTGCGCGCCAACTGGCGCGCGGGCGAGGCGGCGGGGCGAGAGCGGCTCGAACGGTTCGCGGCCCAGGGCGCGGCGGATTATGACGACGCGCGCGACGCCTTGGGCCACGAGGGCGTCTCCCGCCTGTCGCCGCATCTGCATTTTGGCGAAATTTCGCCGCGCCAGGTCTGGCATGCGGTCTTCGCGCGGGCCGGGCAGGGCGCCGCCGCGTTCGCGCGCCAACTTGGCTGGCGGGAGTTCTGCCACCATCTGCTGTTCGCCCACCCCGAGGCGCCAGAGCGTCCGCTCGACCGGCGGTTCGAGCGATTCGCGTGGCGCGACGACCCCGGGGCGCTGGATGCCTGGAGCCAGGGCCAAACCGGCTATCCGCTGGTCGACGCGGCGATGCGGCAGCTTTGGCGCACCGGCTACATGCACAACCGGGCGCGCATGGTGGCGGGGTCGTTTCTCGTCAAACACCTGCTCTTGCCATGGCAAGCCGGCGAGGCGTGGTTTTGGGACACGCTGGTCGACGCCGATCTCGCCAACAACGCCTGCGGCTGGCAGTGGGTCGCGGGCTGCGGGGCCGACGCCGCCCCTTATTTTCGCGTGTTCAATCCGGTCTTGCAGGGCGAAAAATTCGACGCCGACGGCGCCTATGTGCGTCATTATGTTCCCGAACTCGCGCGGCTCGACGCGAAATTCATCCATCGTCCGTGGGCGGCGCCGCCCGACGATTTGCGCGCGGCGGGCGTGGTTTTGGGCGAAACCTATCCACGCCCCATCGTCGATCACGCCTTCGCGCGCAAGCGGGCGCTGGAGGCTTACTCGGTAGTCCGCGAATCTTAAGCGTTCACGCCTCGACGAAATGTTTCGACAGCTTCAACCCCTGTCCCTGATAATTCGACAGCCCGGCGACGCCATACAGCGCGCCCGGCGGCTCGGCCATCGGCTCATAGACCAGGCGGCCGATGAACTGTCCGTCCTCCAGGATGAAGGGCACCTCGCGGCTGCGCACCTCCAGCACGGCGCGGCTCGCCGGTTCGCCACGCGGGCTGGCGCCAAAGCCCGGATCGAAAAAGCCGGCGTAGTGGACGCGGAACTCGCCGATCGCGGCGTCCATCGGGGCCATTTCGGCGGCGAGATTGGCCGGAATGCACAGGCGCTCCTGAGAGGCCAGGATATAGAAATCGCCGGGATCGAGGATAAGCCGCCGGTCGGCGCGCGCCGGCAGGGCGTCCCAGAAATCGGCGATCGCATAGGCGCCGACGCGGTCGACGTCGATGACGTCAGTGTGCTTTTGCGCGCGATAACCGACGACGCCGGCGCGCAACCCGCCCGAGAGATCGACGCGCAGCACCACGCCGTCGCGCAAATTCAACGGTCCGTCCACGAGTTTCTCGCGGGCGTGAATCTCGGCCAGTCGCGCGTCATCGAGCGCGAAACTCGTTTGCCGCGGCTCCTCGTCGCCATGCTGGCGAAAACGCAACTGATTGAGCCGCGAACCGGCGCGCGCGCGCACCGAAAAGCTGCGCGGCGAGACTTCGGCGTAGAGCGGCCCCTCGTAGCCGGGTTCGGCCAGATCGAAACGCTCGCCCCGGTCGGTGATCAGCCGCGTGAAAATATCGAGCCGTCCGGTAGAGCTTTTGGGATTGGCCGCCCCGGACAAATGCGGCGGCAGCGCGAGGCTCTCCATAAGCGGCGCGACGTAAAAGCACCCGCGCTCCAGCACGGCGCCGTCGCCGGCGAGCGAAATCTCGTCGGACTTCAACTCGCGCAGCAGCGCCTCGACGCTTCGCTCCTTGCCGGGGAGGAAACTCGCGCGGACGCGATAGGCTTTGGTCCCAAGCCGCAGATCGAGGCTGGCCGGCTGAATCTGATCGCTCGCCAAGGGCGCGCAAGCGCTCACGCGAGCGGTCTCGAACAGCGCGGCGATCTGACGGCTCGAGAGCACGCCGGCGCGCCGCGTCTCCGGGTTGGACTGATGCGGGCCCGCCTCGCTCATCTCGCGCGATCCTCATGATTTTTGGGCGCGATCAATTCCGCCTTCGTTACTCGCTCATAACACGAATTGCTTATTTCGCGAGCGACGCCGAGGCTTGGACGCGAGCCCGGGCCATTTTCTCGCGGCGGTTGACAGAAACCCGGCCATTGCCGTTTATTATCCGCGTGGTTATTTGAGCCGGCCGGCTTGCCGCCACGTAAAACAAGGCGCTAAAAGGCCGGGTCTCCTTGAGGAAACCCGCTATTTTCCAACCTCTTGGAGAAGTCATGTCTTCCGCCGACGATCAAAAACGCCGTCCCCTGAAACCCGCGACGCAACTCGTGCATGGCGGGGTGATGCGCTCGACTTTTGGCGAGCTGTCCGAGGCGCTGTTTCTGACGCAAAGCTTCGCCTATCCCACCATGCAAGCCGCCGAGGCGCGGTTCAAGGGCGACGACCCCGGCTTCATCTACTCGCGCTTTTCCAATCCGACCGTGGCCATGTTCGAGCAGCGCATGTGCCTCCTCGAGGGCGCGGAAGCCGCGCGCGCAACGGCGAGTGGCATGGCGGCCGTGACCGCGAGCCTCTTGTCGCAGGTCAAGGCCGGCGATCACGTCGTCGCGGCGCGCGCCCTGTTTGGCTCCTGTCTTTATGTGGTGGAGGAATTACTGCCGCGCTTTGGCGTGGAGACCTCCTTGGTCGACGGGGCCGACGTATCGCAGTGGAAAAAGGCGATTCGCAAGGAAACCAAGGCGTTTTTTCTGGAGACGCCGACCAATCCGACGTTGGAGGTCTATGATCTCGCGGCGCTCGCCGATCTCGCTCATGGAGCGGGGGCGCGGCTTGTCGTCGATAATGTTTTCGCGACGCCCATGCTGCAGCGGCCATTCGAATTTGGCGCCGACATCGTGGTTTATTCCGCGACCAAGCACATCGACGGCCAGGGTCGGTGTCTCGGCGGCGTTATCCTCGCCTCTCAGGCAATTATCGACGAGACCTTGCATAATTTCCTGCGTCAGACCGGGCCGGCGATGTCGCCGTTCAACGCCTGGGTCATGCTCAAGGGACTGGAAACGCTGCCGCTGCGCGTCGCGCAACAAACGGCGAGCGCCGCCGCGATCGCCGACTTTCTGGCCGCGCAAAAAGGCGTGACGCGGGTGCTTTATCCGTTCAGAGACGACCATCCGCAAGCGGCGCTGGCGCGCCGCCAGATGAGCGGCGGCGGCACGCTGGTGAGTTTCGATGTCGCGGGCGGCAAGGAGGCGGCCTTCGCGCTGGCCAACGCGCTGGAGATCGTGAAGATTTCCAATAATCTCGGCGATGCGAAAAGCCTCGTGACGCATCCCGCGACGACCACGCACCAACGCCTGACGCCAGAGGCCCGCGCGACGCTCGGGATTGGCGAGGGGATGTTGCGACTGTCGGTCGGCCTGGAGGACCAGGGCGATCTGATCGACGACCTCGAACGCGGGTTGTCCGCCGCGCGCGCGCTTGGCTGAGGCGGCGGAGCATCGGAATGGGGCGAGACGTCGGCATGGCGCGGTCCGCCAACATTCAACGACGCCAAGCGCCGCTGAACATGCGCCATGCCGACTTGGCCAGGCCGCCCATCGTGACGGGCGCCGCCAGTCCCGCGAGGAGGTCGGATTCGAGTTCCCGCGCTCCCCGGTGCTTTCAGGGCCGCGCGGTTCGCCGCCGGCCCTGAATGAGGCATCAACGTGACATTCGGTTGACGCTAAAGCGCGCCGAAGCCACAGCGTCCAAAACGCGCGCGGCGCTCCAAGTCGATCAGCCGAACGGTTTGTTTGCGCGGCGTGGGATCGTCGCGGGAAGCCGCGATGCGCGACAAGGCGTCGATTACCGCCTGGGCGCCCGGCGACGGCTTGCCGTCGACTTCGGCGAACACGCCGTCCGCGCGGCTTTGGCCACTGGAAGACTCGACGGCCCGCGCGCGCTGGTCCTTGTGGGAAGGCATGAGCATGCTCCTGTTCACAATCACGAATTGCGTGAAGGCCGATGCTCACGTCTCAACGCCAGCGGAGCGGACGATAAAGCGACGTTGGCGCGGCCCGTGGTCAGGAGGAGTGGGGCGGCGCCCTGGGTTGATGCGATCTTTCGTGCTCTTGGGTCGGCGCGGCGCGGTCCGCCACCGTCCAGCGGGAAAGGCGCCACTGAACGGGCGCCACGCCGATTTCATGGGTCGCGACGTGAATGGGCGCCGCGCCGTTGCAAGACAATTGACAGAATATACAGTTGTCGCCGTGGCGCTCGGGACGATTCGGCGATTGTCGGTCGCCCGTTCCAAATTCCAACGCCGGCTTCAAACAAATCTGGACGGCCGGAGCCGCGGCTCTAACTCGCGCGACGCTCGACGCCACCGGCGACAAGACCTGAATGGTCAAGGCCAGCGCGAAGATCAAGCGACCGAGCAAAGCTATACGCATGCACCTCAACCGTGAAAACGAGATCGCGCGCCGCGTAATTCATGGTCGCGCGCCGACACTTTAATCCACTCGCGTTGGGGAGCAAGCATTTCCTGCGCGCCCCAACGGGCAAAAAATGAACTTTCCTTTCGCCGCGAGCGTTCTAGAGTGGAAAACATGTACATCGCCATCACCAACGATATTCAAGTCACGGCCTTGCCGGACTTCCTGATGGAGCGTTCCGATCCGGCGCAGGGCCGCTATTTTTGGTCGTACACAATTGAGATCGCCAACCTGGGTCGGGTTCGCGTCCAATTGTTGTCGCGACACTGGGTGATCATCGACGCCAATGGACGGCGCGAGGAAGTTCGCGGGCCTGGCGTCGTGGGCGAACAGCCGGTCTTGGAGCCGGGCGAAACCTATCGCTATACGTCCGGCTGCCCGCTTTCGACGCCCTCGGGAATCATGCAAGGCAGTTACCGGATGGTCACCGACGCCGGCGAGACCTTCGACATCGAGGCGCCGGCTTTCTCGCTCGACAGCCCGCTGTCGCGCCCGACCTTGAACTGACGCGCATGAGCAGACTCGAAGCGACGATTGACCTGACGGCGCGCCTTGTCTCTTTCGACACCGAAAGCTCCAAGAGCAATCTGCCGCTCATCGCGGCGGTGGAGGATTATTTGCGCGAGCAAGGCGTGTCGTTTTTGAGCGTGCCGAACGCCCGAGGCGACAAGGCGGCGATTTTCGCGACCATCGGCCCCAATGTCGCCGGCGGCGTGGTGCTCTCCGGCCACACCGACGTCGTTCCCGTCGCCGGCCAGGCGTGGACCGCCGACCCGTTTATCCTGCGCCGCGCGGGCTCGCGGCTGATCGGACGCGGCGCGGTCGACATGAAGGGATTCGACGCCGTCTGCTTGGCGATGATTCCCGAGTTCAAGGCGGCCGCGCTGGAACGACCGATTCATATTTTGCTGAGCTACGACGAGGAGACGACCTGTCTCGGGCCGCTCGACGTGATCGCCTGCTTTGGCGTCGACCTGCCAAGGCCGGCGGCGGTGATCGTCGGCGAGCCGACCTCGATGAGGGTGGCGGACGCCCACAAGAGCGTTTCCACCTATTTGACCCGGGTGCGCGGCCTCGAGATGCATTCCGCCAATCTTCACAAGGGAGTCAGCGCCGTGCACGCCGCGTGCCTTCTGGTGGCGGAACTCGATCGCATCGGCGAGGATCTGCGCGCGGTCGGGGACGGAACGGGGCGTTTCGCGCCCCCTTACTCCAGCGTGCATGTCGGAGTCATCAACGGCGGAACGGCGCGCAACATTGTCGCGCGCGACTGTTCGTTTCAATGGGAGTTCCGTGGCCTGCCGGACGCGCGCCCCTCGCTCGCTCGCGATCGACTCGAGGGCTTCACGCAAGCCTTGCTGGCGCGTTCATTCAATGGCTTCCCTGGCGTCGGGATAGAAACCATCACGGAAACGGAGGTCCCCGGCCTGACGCCGGAGCCCGGTTCAGCCGCGGAGCTTTTGGCGCTTCGTTTGGCCAAGGCCAACCATACGATCGCCGTGCCCTATGCCTCGGAGGCGGGGCAATTTCAACAGGCGGGAGTTCCGACGGTTTTATGCGGGCCCGGGCGCATCGACGAGGCGCACCAGCCCGACGAATTCATCGAAATCGGGGAATTAGCCGCTTGCATCGATTTCATGCGCGGCCTCGCGCGGGAACTGTCCGCGTAAGGCCGCGCCAAAATTCATTAGCCTTTTATCAGCACACCCATACCCATCTGCCGTACCACCAGCGCCAGCAGGGGTTGCCGTAGTAACCGCCCCAGCCCCAGCCGCCACGACCCCAGCCTCGACCACCGTAATAGCCGCGCCCGCCGAAGCCGCGCCCGCCAAAACCATGACCGCCAAAGCCTCGGCCGCCGAACCCATGACCGCCGCCGCCGCCGCGGCCTCTCGCGTCCGCGGCTGTCGACAGCGTCAACGCCCCAACGAGCGCGGCGGCGGCCGCCAGCGCCGTGAATTTACGTAAGAACATCAGCCTATCTCCTGATTGAAGTCCGACGCTTGATCGGACGAGGTTTCAAGATCCCGCCCGGCATTTGGAAAATAACCCAGACCGACCATCGCTTCCTTACCTTCCCCGCTCGATTGAGAAACGCGCAAGGCGAAGCAGATGTTCCCTTCCCCGAAAGAATTGTTTGGCACAAGCTTGTGGCCACTCTGAGGCATGACCCGAGGCGATTTAGTGGATTTTGATCGCCGCGGAGGGGCTTACTCTCGTGTCGGCATTGCTTTCGCAAGGTGAGCGGCTATAGTCCGCGCCCATTCACAAGGCCGAATCCGGCCATGTTCGCTCGCGCCGACCCGAGGCGCTTCGAAGAAGAGATCGCACGATGAAAATGATCCCGGAAGCCATGGCGCAGACCGAAACGGTCCCGACTCCCGACGCATCGCCGTCCGCTTCTCCCGCCGCGCCGTCGTCCCCTCCCGCGATCGCGCCTCCCCCGGGCGACGCCAAAGGCGCGAGGACCGCCACCAGCACGCAGCCCGCCAACCCCGATGCCGTCCCCACCAGCCTACCGGATTCTCCTCGCGCAGATCGTGCCGGTCCTCGTGGTCGTCGGCATCGTTTATTTGATCGTGTTGCGGCCGCAGCAGCGCGCGCAGAAGGCGAAGGAAGCCGCGCTCAGGAACGTGCGGCGCGGCGACATCGTGGTGACGACGAGCGGTTTGATCGGCAAAGTGACAAAGTCGGTCGATGAAGCCGAATTCGAGATCGAGATCGCTCCGAACGTGCGAAGCCGCATGTTGCGCACCGCCATCGTCGAGGTGCGCTCCAAGGGCGAACCGGTCAAGGATCAGGCGCCCGCGGCCAAGGGCTGAACTCCAGCGCCGACCCCGCGCCCGCGCCATCCGGACACTCTCGACCCCAAGCAATAGGGCAAGCAATGCTGCGTTTCGCCAAATGGAAAATCGTCGCGATTCTGGCTATGACCCTCGCCGCGATGCTGGTCGTCGCGCCGAGCCTATTGTCTTCCGCTAATTACGAAGCGCTGGCCGCGCGTTTGCCCGAGTGGGCGCGTCCCGCGACGATCGTGCTCGGACTTGATCTTCAAGGCGGCTCGAATGTGATGCTGGAGGTCGACAAACCTTCCGTGCTGCATACGCTGGCGATGAATTTGCGCGACGATGTGCGGCGAATTTTGCGCGAGGAAAAAGTGGCCATGACCGGCGGTATCGGTCAACAGACGCGCGGCGTCCAGTTGCGCGTCCCGGACGAGGCCGATCGAGCCAAGATAACGCCAAAGCTGAAAGCGCTGGCTCAGGGTTACACCAATCGGCTCGGCGCGGGCGCGCCGCCGCTCGACATCGAGGACTCGGGAGATGGCCTTATACGGGTCAGCGTGACCGATGTTGGTCTCAATGAAAAAGTCCGCCGCGCCGTTGATCAATCGATCGAGGTCATCCGGCGGCGCATCGACGCGCTCGGCACGAGGGAGCCAAGCATTCAGCGTCAGGGCGACGACCGAATCATCGTGCAAGTCCCGGGTTTACAGGACCCTGAACAGCTCAAAACAATTCTTGGCCAGACCGCCAAACTCGAATTCCGCCTCGTCGCGGATCCTGGACAGCCGGCTTCCGAAACCGAGGAACTGGAGCAGACGGAGCAGGCCGGAAAGATCACCATTGAGCGGCAAGTCATGGTGCAGGGCGAGGATCTCACGGACGCGCAGCCTGGTTTCGATCAACGTGGCGGCGAACCGGTCGTGAATTTTCGATTCAATATCCGCGGCGCGCAGAAGTTTGGCGAGGTCACCTCCAAGAACGTGGGACGACTGTTCGCTATTGTTCTCGACAACAAGGTCATATCCGCGCCGCGCATCCTGACGCCGATCACCGGCGGGTCCGGCCAGATTTCGGGTCATTTCACGGTCGAGCAAGCCAACAACCTCTCCATCCTGCTGCGCGCGGGCGCCTTGCCGGCCAAGCTTAACATCGTCGAGGAGCGCACGGTCGGTCCGGGCCTGGGGCAGGACTCCATCGACGCCGGCAAACGCGCCGCCTACGTTGGCGCGGCCCTCGTGGTCGTCTATATGCTGATTACTTATGGCGTGTTCGGCGTCTTCGCCAATCTGGCCCTTTTCGTGCACGTTGCGTTCATCTTCGCGGGCCTTGTGTTGCTCGGCTCCACGCTGACGCTGCCTGGCATCGCCGGCATCGTTCTGACCATTGGCATGGCCGTCGACTCGAACGTGCTGATTTACGAGCGTATTCGCGAGGAGCAACATGCGGGACGCTCGATCCTGGCGTCGCTTGACGCTGGATTTAATCGCGCTTTCGCGACCATCGTCGACTCCAATGTGACGATGTTCGTCGCGGCGGCGATCTTGTACTTTCTTGGCGCCGGTCCGGTGCGCGGCTTCGCCGTGTCGCTGGCGCTGGGCATTCTGACCAGCATCGTGACCGCCGTGACCATGACGCGCATGATGATCGCGGTCTGGTATCATCGCGCGCGCCCGACGCGTCTGCCGATTTAAGGGGCCGAACAATGAAATTGCTGCGATTAGCCCCGGAGAACACCAAATTCCCGTTCATGCGGTTTCGTCGGGTGAGTTATCCGCTGTCCGCGACGCTGTCGATTATCGCGGTTCTACTATTCGTCTTCGTGCACATGAATTTCGGCATTGATTTCGCCGGTGGAACGGTGATCGAATTGCGCGCCAAGGGCGGATCGGCGGAGGTCGGCACGCTTCGCGCGCTCGGCGAAAAGCTGAAACTGGGTGACATCGAGGTGCAGGCGTTCGGAAACCAGTCCGACGCGACCTTGCGCTTTGGGTTGCAACCCGGTGGCGACGTGGCGCAACAGGCGGCGGTGGAGCGCGTGCGCGGCGCGGTCGAAAACGATTACGATCTTCGCCGGGTCGAGGTAGTCGGACCGCGCGTCTCCAACGAACTGGTGCAGTCGGGCACGCTTGGCGTCGTGATCTCCATCATCGCCGTGCTCGGTTATTTGTGGTTTCGCTTCGAGTGGCAGTTCGCGGTGAGCGCCGTCATCGCGACGATGCACGATCTTTTGCTGACCGTTGGATTCTTCGCCTTGACGCAGCTCGAATTCAACACGACGTCGATCGCCGCAATTCTCACCATTGTCGGTTATTCGCTGAACGAAACCGTCGTGGTGCTCGACCGGATTCGCGAGATGATGCGCAAATATAAAAAGATGAGCACGGCGCACATCATCGATATGTCGATCAACGCCGTGCTGCCACGCACCATCATGACCGCGACGACGGTGTTTCTCGCGCTGCTGTCGCTGGCGATCTTCGGTGGTCAGGTAATCCGATCATTTTCGCTGGCGATGATCTGGGGCATCGTGATCGCGACGTATTCGTCGGTGTTCATTTGCTCGCCGATGTTGATTTATCTTGGCCTGCGCGGCGCGGACAGCGAACGCGCCTCGGACGATGAACCCGCGGGCGCGACGGGAGCCGCGGCCGGGAAGGCGGGGGCGGGCAAGGCGGGGGCGGGCAAGGGAAGCGGCGCGAAATCGTCGTCGGCCAAGCGCGCCAGACCATCCACCGCCTGAGCGCATCATGACGAAAGCCGAGGGTTTCGTTGCTGGGCCGCACAGAATTGACGATTATGGCGGCGGCGGATTCCACTTCGCGGGAATGTCGCATCGAGGGTCCATCATGGCGACCCCCGCCGGAGTGAGCGCGCTGGCGTCCGTGACCGCCGCCGAGATTGATGAGGCCGCGCTCGAACTCGTTCTCGCCGATCCCGGCGGGCGCCCCGATCTGCTAATCATAGGGACCGGCGCGGACCTCGTGCCACTCCCCAAACCGCTGCGCGCGAAGCTGCGCGACGCCCGCGTCGGTTGCGAGACCATGGCGACGGGAGCCGCCGTGCGAACATACAATATTCTTATCGATGAAGGTCGGCGCGTGGCCGCGCTATTGATCGCGGTTTGACATGAAGGCCCCCGCCGATTCGGGCCGCGCGGCGGAGCTTGCCGGACATTACGCCCTTTGCGAGGCGATGCTTCGCGAAAGGAACCGAGACGCTTGGCTCGCCGCGCTGTTCGCGCCAGAGCCCGCGCGTAGCTATCTGCACGCCATCCATGCGTTCGCGATGGAAATCGACGAGGTGAGGGCAAAGGTGACACAGCCTTTGCTGGGCGAAATGCGTCTGCGCTGGTGGGCCAATTCGTTGGCGACACCAAGCGAAGGTGGTGGCGCGGCGCATCCTGTCGCCGACGCGATTGATGACACCATCGCGGCGCGCGGCCTTTCGCGCGACGACTTCGCGACGTTCCTAGATGCTCATGTGGCCGATCTTTATGACCAACCCGTGGAGGCGCTGTCCGCGTTGGTCGCCCATCGCGGCGGAATCGCGGCGGCTCCACTGCGCTGGAGCGCGCAATGTCTGGGCGCCCCAGCGAGCGCTAGCGGACGCCTCGCTTTGGAGCAAGCTGGAGCGGCCATCGGGTTAATTGGGGTGATGCGCGAGTTGCCGCGGGGCGGCGCGCGATTCTTGCCGCTCGAACTGTTGGTTCGTCACGAGGTCTCGCCACAAGAGGCGCGAGCCGGCATCGACTCGGCGTCGCTACGGGCGACGTTATGCGAGATGCGCGAGATGGCTCGAACGCACTTCGAGGCGGCGCGCGCGGCTGCTGTTGAAGCGGACGAAGCAACACGCGCGGCAATGCTCCCCACCGCGACCGCGCCTCTTTATTTGGAGCTGATGGAAAAGCCGGATTATAAACCGTTTCAGTCGCTCATCGAGCCGCCGCCCTGGCGTCGACAATGGCGCTTGTGGCGCGCCGCGCGCGCGGGATTTTAATGCATGAAACAACAACTAAAAATGCCCCGGCCGGAGCGAATCGATGCCACAAAGAATAGAGGATGATTTTGGCGAGGCCGCCCGTCATTTGCGGGTGGATACGCTCGTCATGCTGCGTTGGTTCGCCATCCTTGGTCAGACCTTCGCGATGATTTATGTTTATTATTACCTCAAATTCGATTTCCCAATCGGATTGTGTTTCGTCGCCGTCGCCACATCAACCGCTCTGAATATTGCACTACGCGCCGGCACGCCGCGCAGTTTTCGCCTCGACGATAGCGAGGCGGCGGTCCTTCTTGCTTTCGATATATTGGAGCTCGCGGCGCTTCTTTATCTTACCGGCGGCGTCGTCAATAGTTTCGCCATGCTATTCCTTGCGCCGGTGATGATCTCGGCGGTGTCTCTGCCGCGCAAGCTGACCTTGCTGCTTGGCATATTGATGGTCGCCGCCGCCACTCTCCTCACGGTGGAGTATTTGCCATTGCCTTGGCGCGGCGGCGAGTCCCTGCACTTTCCTCTGCTATATCGACTGGGCGTATGGGCCGCGCTGGTGCTCAGCGCCGCCTTTGTCGGGCTTTACGCGGCGCGCGTGTCGGACGAGGCGCGCCAACTCGCCGGCGCCCTTTCAGCCACTGAATTGGTTCTGGAGCGCGCTCAACACCTTACTCAACTCGATGGACTGGCGGCCGCCGCCGCGCATGAGCTGGGAACGCCCCTCGCCACGATAACCCTGATCACTTCCGAGTTGCAGAAAGTCGCCCCGGAGTCCGCGCCAGCCATCAAGGAAGATCTGGCGCTGCTCGCGCAGGAAGCGCGGCGTTGTCGCGAAATTCTGCGCAAGTTGAATTCGCTTGGCGCTCAGGAAGCCCATGTGTTGAACATGTTGGCGATTGGAACCTTGATCGAGGAGGTTATCGAACCGCTGCGCGACCAAGAGGTGGCGACGATCGTGACCAAGGAAGGTGCGTTACCCGCGCCTGTTTGCGCTCGCAACCCCGGAATTTTGTATGGTCTTGGCAACCTCGTTGAAAATGCGATTGATTTTGCGAAGGCTAATGTTTGGATCGAAGCAAGATGGACCTCCGCGTTGGTCAAAATCACGATACAGGACGATGGACCAGGCTTTTCTCCCAAGATCCTGGACCGGTTGGGCGACCCTTATGTAAGCGGTCGCTCGGCGGAGCGTCGCTTAAAGGGTGATCCCGACTCCGGCCTCGGGCTTGGGTTGTTTATCGCCAAGACTTTGTTGGAACGATCGGGCGCCACAGTGGAAACCGCCAATGTTGAAGCGCCGCGAACGGGAGCGCGCGTCACGATAAGCTGGCCTCGCGCCGCTTTCGAAAGACGTTTGCATGCGTGAACTCCGTATCGGCATCGCGCCCCGCTCTCGGTTGCATGCGAGTTATTCCCGTGCGAGCCAATTCGCCGATCCTGGGAATGTAGTTAGATCTGGTCAATGCAGTTAAAATGAGATGATATAACTACCGTCAACGGGGAACAGGGCGCATGATGGCCGAAGACAATGACGCCGCCGATCACGAAAGCGCGATGGATGTGGCGGGCTCGGTGGAAGCGGTAGTCGCGCCCGCCGAGTTGACGCTGCTTATCGTGGACGACGACAAGCCTTTTTTGAGCCGCCTTGGCCGTGCCATGGAGGCGCGCGGTTTTGCTGTAACCGTCGCTGAATCGGTCGCCGAGGGACTGGCGGCGTTGGAAAAGCAGGCCGCCCGCTTTCGCGATTATCGACATGCGGCTTGGCGACGGCAATGGCCTCGACGTTATCTCCGAGTTGAAAGCCAAGCGGCCAAACGCGCGGGGCGTGATTCTCACCGGCTACGCCAATATCGCGACCGCGGTGACGGCTGTGAAACTCGGCGCATTCGACTATCTAGCCAAACCCGCCGACGCCGACGAAATTTATCATGCGCTGATGGCGACCCAGTCCGACAAACCGGATACCGGCGAGAGCACGATGTCCGCGGACCGTGTACGCTGGGAACACATTCAGCGTGTGTTTGAAGCCTGCGATCGCAACGTCTCCGAGACCGCGCGTCGCCTGAACATGCATCGGCGCACATTGCAACGTATTCTTGCGAAGCGCGCCCCTCGATGATCATCGCGCGCTGTGAAGCGAGTCGATTCCCCGCGCGCGCGTCGGCAAATCGGAGGAAGATAAAACGCTTTAAAAATCTCGCGGATTCAAGGCCGCGTGCAATCGTTCCGCCGCGAGCGTCCCAAAACGCATCAAGAGCGCCCGACGTGTGGCGGGAGCAAGTTGATGAATTGGAGCGTCACGAGTTCACATTCGCGCCATGGGCGTCCGCGATAATAAGGCCGGCGTCTTGCGGCACGGCGTCTCGCAGGCGCGCTTCTTCCGAGTGGAGCGGGACGGCGAAGTAAAAACGATCACAATAGGCGCGGTAGCGCATCCATTTTGCGTCGGCGCGGAAATCGGCAAACGAGGATTTGATCTCGATTATGCGAAGGGAGCCATCTTTCGCCAATGCGAAGAGATCGGCGCGACCTCCATCCGGCAAGGGAAATTCCCCGAGCACCGAGTAGCGCAGAGCGCGCAACAGGATTCGGGCGCCGCGCGTGACCTCGAGCGTTCGCTCCGTGCGTTCGCTGATGGTAAATCCAGGCGGAGCTACATGCATCTTGTCACCTGTTTCTCGAGGGGACGTTCGGCTTGAGAAGCCTTGAGGGGCGCGCGTCGCCAAGTCCATTGCAATCATGTTAAAATTATCGGGCAACTCCGCGGCATAGGCGCCGCGCAAGATGGTGCGGGTCACGCGAATGAAAAAAATACTGGTTGCGGCGATCGCCGCGAGCGCTGCGCTTGGCGGGTCGGCGATCGCCGCGGAACGCGTGGTGAATGTTTTCAATTGGAGCGATTATATCGACGCCAAGGTGCTCGACGACTTTACCCGAGAAACCGGTGTGAAGGTCATTTATGACACTTACGATTCCAACGAAATTCTGGACACGCGTTTGCTTGCGGGCGCGACCGGCTACGACGTTGTCGCGCCGTCGGCGACGTTCCTCGCGAGACAGATCAAAGCCGATCTGTTTCAACCGCTCGATAAGCGGAAACTACCAAATTGGAAAAACCTCTGGCCTGAGATCGCCACGAAGTTGCAACGTTATGACCCCGGAAATCAATATGCCGTCGATTATATGTGGTACACGACGGGTATTGCTTATAACACCGTGAAGATCAAGGAGCGCATCGGCGACACGCCCATCTCAAGCTGGGAGCAAGTTCTGCGTCCAGAGAATTTAAAAAAATTCGCGGATTGTGGCGTCTACGTTATTGACAGTCCGGAAGACCTTTTTTCGATCTCGCTTCATTTTCTTAAGCTCGATCCCAATTCAAAGAATGTCGAGGATATCAAGCGCGCCGAGGATCAACTATTCGCCTTGCGTCGGTACATTAAGAAATTTCATTCATCAGAGTATATCAACGCTCTCGCCAATGGTGACATATGTTTGGCGATCGGATGGTCTGGCGACAGCTTTCAGGCGCGCAGTCGCGCGCGGGAGGCGGGCAATGGCATCGAAATTACATACGTGATTCCCAAGGAAGGAACATTGATTTCAATGGACACCTTAGCAATTCCCAAGGATGCGCCACATACTGACGAGGCTCATATGTTCATCAATTATTTGATGCGTCCGGATATAGCCGCCCGCAACACGGCCGCCACGCATTTCGCCAATGGCGTCGGCGCGTCCACGCCATTGATTCCTCAGGCTATCCTCAACAATCAAGCGATATATCCCAATGAGGCGACGATGGCCCAACTCTTCGCCGTGACGGCGCCTGATCTCGCGCTACAAAAAACGATTACCCGTGCTTGGACGCGCATTAAGACCGGGCGGTGATCGCGAGGGTTTATTACTCGCTCAAAATGCGTTTCAGGAGTTCTATCACCTCGGCGAGGTTGCTGTCCTTCGCGGCGAGGTCCTCAATTTTTCGCACCGCGTGCAGCACTGTCGTATGATCCCGGCCGCCAAATCGCCTTCCGATTTCGGGTAGCGAGCGCAGCGTTAGCGTCTTTGAAAGGTACATCGCAATCTGCCGCGGACGGACAACATTGGCGGTGCGGCGAGACGACAAAATATCGGCGCGGGAAACGTTGAAGTGGCTGGCTACGAGCTTCTGAATATCGTCAATTTTCACACGCCTTGGATCTTGCGTGCGCACAAGGTCGCGTATCGCGGTTTCCGCCGTCCCGACGCAAAGCGGAGCGCCGTTCAAGGTGGCGTGTGCGAGTAACCGATTGACGGCTCCCTCCAGGTCGCGCCCGTTGGTCGTAATGGTCCGGGCCACATATGCGATTACTTCCGGAGATACCGAAAAGCCAGGCTGCTTTTCTCGCGCCGCATCGATGCGGGCCTCGAGTATCTTTACGCGTAATTCTTCGTCCAATTGACCAATGTCAACGCATAGGCCGCCTTTGAACCGCGACAATACGCGCTCATCCAGTGTTTCCAGTTCGGATGGTGGACGATCCGCAGCGACGACCACCTGGCGTCCCGAGTTGATCAAGGCATTTAGCGTATGGCAAAACTCCTGCTGGATAAATTCGCCCCGCAAAAACTGCACATCGTCGATGACCAGCATATCGATCGCACGCAGGCTTTCCTTGAAGACGATCGACGTCTGAGCCGTCAGGGACGAGACGAAGCTGCTCATGAATTTTTCAGCCGTCAAATAGACGACGCGACGCTTGTTTTCATGAGCCGCGTGAGCCATCGCCTGCAATAGATGCGTCTTTCCAAGACCCACGGCCGCATGGGCGTAAAGTGGGTTGAATAACGGCGCGACGTCCGCCGAACGTTGCTCGGCGACGCGGCAAGCGGCCGCGAATGCAAGTTGGTTCGAAGGACCAACGAGGAAGGTGGAAAACGAAAGTCGACGATCAAGCGGCGAACCGACAAGTCCCTCACCTTCGCCTCGCGCGGCGGACTTGGCGGCGAGGCGCCGCGAACCGTAAGTTGATTGGTGCTGACCGTCCATCGCGACACTTTTCGGAGTGGCGCCGTCGCGCTTTGTTTCGCGAGGCGGCGTATCACTTTGTTCCGCCGCGGCGTCGCGCGCCTTGGGTTTGCGGCCAGGCGAGCGCAATTCGATCGTTACGCGCTCGGCTTTCGTAAACTCAGCCGCGACACGCGTCCTTATACGATCGAAGTAATGCGTGTGCATCCAACTTTTGAGAAATTTAGTCGGAACGGACAAATGCACCCCATTGATGTCGACATTCTCCAGTTCGAGTTGGGTAAACCAAGAGTCGTAGATCGCGTCCCCAAGCTCCGCGCGCAAACGATGGCGCACGCGCTCCCAGCGAAGCATGTGTTCGCTCGAAACAGCAGGTCGGGATTCGATATTGTCTGACATTGTGCGCCTTGGCGAAGAGGACACGCGCTCCCAAGCAACGACGGGTCGTTGTTCGGAAACGTTGCGGCTTTGATGGACGGCGATTTAGACTGCGGCGACGGCTTCGTCAGTGACGTTCGCGCGAGGTCGTCAACTCGCGTGTTCGAGTAGAGAAGATCGCGGGACTGAAACGTGGAAAGAGGAAAAGGTTCGAGCGTCAAAAACTCTCGCGTATTTGTGGCGAGTCCTACGTCGCGTTGAAATTTTGCTTGTGATAGCTCGGATGTTTTCAGGCCCTTGCGCAAACGCCATCGGATCCCCCTTCAACCAGAAAAGCCGCCGCTTTCGCTGGAATTCTAAGTCAACTGACATAGCGTTCTCGCCAACACGATAACGCCAAGCGAACTCATCGAAAAAACGTTTGTCGAACCGACCGCCCGATAAACTCAAGGCCGAATCCTTTGACAGACAAGCGACTGAAGGCCGCTGGAGCGTCACCAGGTCGAGATGCGAACGCCAACCATTCATTGTCGCTTGGCGCTCTCTCGTTCGACGCTCGGAAATTACACAGGGCTCGTTGGGATGGCAATGCGCATGACAGTCGATTTGTTGCGCTTTCTGTATAAAAAAATCGCGCGGTCCATCAGCGGTGCGCCTAACTCGATGCTATGCCAGAGAGAAGATGAGGTCATAATGAAGCGTCAAAAATATGTAGTGTCGTCGTTAAAAGGGCGGGGGAACGCCATAACAAATCTGTCAAGAGCGTGCGTGGTGGGCCGGCCTTACTGCCTTGTATGCAACAGGCTGAATCAGAGACCGTTTGTTTGCGCGCAATTCGCGCGCGCAAAAAAAGTTTTGCGTTGTGTCTTTTTGGTCGCGCGCGAGGAATGCCGAGGCAATAAAAAAGCCCAGCAAAGCCGGGCTTTCAAAGTAAGCTTGCTCAACGCGGTTGTGACTATCAAGCGGCGCCGGTCAACGCCTTCACGCGCTTTGTCAAACGCGAAACTTTGCGCGAAGCGGTATTCTTGTGGATCACACCGCGCTGCGCCGCGCGCATCACGATCGGTGCTGCTTTCTGAAGCACTTCGGATGCAACAACGGCGTCGCCCGCGGCGATCGCCTCTTCGACCTTGCGCACGAAGGTTCTAAGAAGGCTGCGACGGGCGCGGTTCACCGCTGTCCGACGAATGTTTCTCCGAACGGCCTTTTTGGCCGAACTCGTATTGGCCATTCTTCCTTTTCCTTAAAGAGTGCGGCGGAAGACGACGGCGCCCCCCGGAAACAAGCACAGCCGCGGAAACGCGGCTGCGAGACGTGGTTTATAGGCCGAAGGCGGGCTTTTCGTCAATGTGTAAGATAGCGGGCTGTCGCGCGGTTGGTCTTGAACCCAAGTCACGTAAACGGCCGCCACGTCCACGCCTGTCGCTCGGCCAAATCCGCTACCAGTCGAAGCGCGCCGCCATTAAGCCGCCGCTTTGTTGGTGACAGACTTGGTGGAGCTTGCGCGAGGCGCCGCGCTGCTGCTACCTGTTGTCCATGATGTACGGATTAACTCTCATGACCGCTCGTTTTTTTGTGTCCCGCGCAAGGACCGCGGCGCTACTGCTGATACCCCTATTAGCCACGACTCTCGCTTCGCGTGCGTTTGCCGAGCAATCCTGTCAGTCGGATTTTCAGCGGCTGACTCAGAGACGCATGGGTCAGATCGCCGTGCTTAACCGCTTGGGAAAGGCTGGCAAGGGCCGAATGGACCCGATCGCCGCGTGTCCTGCGGCGCGCGCGCTGGTAGGCATCGAGAACGAGATGCTGAGCTATATGATCAAGAACAAGGATTGGTGTACGATTCCCGATAACGTCATTAACGGGTTCAAGGCGGCGCGTGCCAAAAGCCAGGGTTTTGCCTCACAAGCCTGTTCTGTCGCCGCCAAGGTTAAGGTAATGCAAGCGCAACAACGTCGGCAAGCCGCCCAGGCCGCCGCTGCTCCCGCCGCGGCGCCGATCAAGCTGCCCACCGGACCGCTGTGAACCGAGGACGGGACAAATCGCGAGCGGTCGAGGAGTTGCCGGACGCGGTGTCCGACTATTCCATATTTCGACTCACGCCCAGGTCATTGAAGCCATTTGTGCAATTGGCTCAACTCGATCGGCCGATCGGCTGGTGGCTGTTGCTGTTGCCTTGCTGGCAGAGCAGCGCATTGGCGGCGGCGGCATTGGGCCTAACGCCCAAATTTGAACAGTTGTTGCTGTTTTTCGTTGGCTCCGTGGCGATGCGTGGAGCCGGTTCAACATACAACGACCTAGTTGATCGCAAGATAGACGCCAAGGTCGACCGCACGCGCGAACGACCACTGGCGAGCGGTCGCGTTTCGGTCCGCGACGCCATCGTATTTCTAATTGCGCAGTGCCTCGTTGGGCTCACTGTTTTGCTGGCGTTCAATGGTTTGACGATTACGCTCGCGTTAGCGTCGCCGCTTATTGTGTTGCTGTATCCATTCGCCAAGCGCTTCACTTCTTGGCCGCAAGCCATTCTCGGCTGCGCTTTCGCCTACGGCGCTATTTTGGGGTGGACCGCGCGGACCAATGCTGTCGCCTCGCCCGCGCTGCTTTTGTACCTGAGCGCGATTTTTTGGACGATCGGTTATGATACGATTTATGCAATTCAAGATATCCAAGACGACGCGCGGGCTGGCGTGCTTTCGACAGCACGGCTGTTTGGCAGCCGTGTTCAAGCAGCCGTCGGCGTGCTTTACGCGCTTTCCGTCATTTTTGCCGAAGCGGCGATGGCCATGGCGCATTTTGGCCTATTTGCACAGGTGGGCGTGGCTGCATTCGCGGCCCATCTTTTTTGGCAGACGCGCCAGCTTGATCGAGGCTGCGCGCCGGAATTGGCGCTGAAGCTTTTTCGCGCGAACCGGGACGCGGGGTTGTTGTTGTTTGTTGGGTTTTTCGCGCAGAGCCTTTGCGGGGCGCGTTATTCGTAGCAAATGATTTCGCGCTCGCTGGCGAAAACCGTCTCCAAGCGAGAAGGAACGCCGCGCTTGCGGCGGGCCAAAAAGCGAGGGCGGCGTTTCGAGACGCTGGCGTTGCGGGGGCGCATGAACGAGATTGCGCGCTCCATACCGTCGATGGACCTGATCTCGCCATTTTTTTTTGTGAGCCGCGGCAGAGCGAGGCTCGACGACCAGAATCTCCAGTCAGCCGCGGCGTCGTCGCTGTCTCTTGTTTCACCCAACACGACATCGAGATCGGAGTCTCGGTGGGTCAGCGATAGGCGGTACGCCGCACCGCCGTTGCTTGCCGGCTCCACCGTCAGCGTCACTCCACGATAGGCGGTGACGGGAATGGCGATCTTCATGGAAATACCCGCCAAACTCCTCGAAATGATAATGTCGCGTCGTGTCAGACGCACTTCCCGCTTGCCTCCGTCGGCACGCGGGTCGCGCTGCATGGTCACGGCCAAAGGCCTTTGCGCGCTGCGATCAATCTCGAACATCGGTGCCCTCCAAAAATAACAGAGAATGACTTTGTGGCGGTGAAGGTGGCGCCTGCCCGGGGAGGAATCCGCTAACAAGGCTGGTGAATTTGTCATAAATAACTGCTTTTGAAGTGAAAAGCGCTTTTGAGAGTGAAGGCATGACAAACTCAATCGATAAAATTGTTCGGGGTTTCGCGAACTTGGCGACGCGCTGCGCGAAAAGGCGTCTTGCGAGGCGCGAAACGCTCGCCTACCACACATTATGATGCAGAGCGCACCGAACGATCCTTCCTACGTGATGAAGCGCGTCGAATTGGCGGCGCGCAAGGCCGGCGATATCGCCATGGGCTATTTTTGTCCCAGCGAGCGCACAAGCGCGGGTGTGAGCTATAAGAGCGGCGGCTCACCGGTCACCGAGGCTGACATCGCCGTCGATCGCTACCTGTGCAAGGAAATGTCGCTGCTTGTTCCGGACGCTGGGTGGCTGTCCGAGGAAACTGTCGATGATCCCGATCGCCTGGCGCGCACCGCGCTGGTGGTAGTCGATCCTATTGACGGCACTACGGCCTTTGTTCGCGGCGACAAACGTTGGGCGGTTTCGATTGCTCTGGTTGAGAATGGCTGCCCGGTAATTGGCGTCGTCCACGCGCCAGCATTGGGTGCGACCTTCACCGCGCGAAAGGGCTGCGGCGCATATCTGAACGGCGCGCGCATTTGCGTTTCGTCTCGCGAGGAACTCGCGGGTGCGCGCGTCGTGTCGCCGCGCGATAGCGTCGAGTTTTTCGAAAAATCCTCCCATGGCTTCCAGATGGCGACACGCGCGCCTTCGCTAGCGTTACGACTTACTGATGTCGCGAGCGGAATCAACGATCTCGCCATCGCCTCTCCTGGCGCGCGCGACTGGGACATCGCTGCCGCCGACCTGATATTGAGTGAAGCCGGTGGCATTTTATCGGAGTGTGCAGGCCAGCCCTTGATATACAATCGTCCCACCTCACGGCGCGGCATGCTCGTCGCCGCGCCGCGAGCGCTACTCAATGAAAGCCTGGCTCTGGCCAGAGCCGCGATGAAAGGGAAATCATGACGAAAGCGCCGCCCCCGCACGCCAAACCCAAGCAATTGCTTCATTTAGTGTTTGGTGGCGAACTCGAGGACTTGAACGGCATCGCCTTTCGCGATCCGAAAAAGCTGGATATCGTCGGCGTCTATCCGGATAATGCCAGCGCGTTGGCCGCATGGAAAGCCAAGGCGCACGCAACCGTCGACAATGCCCATATGCGCTATTTCGTCGTGCATTTGCATGAGTTGCTGGACCCTGACATCGAAAGCCTTTGATCGACTGTCGCAATGCTGGAAACTGATAGCGCTACTTAAGCGATGAGTTGCAATGCTAGCGACCTTTTCCGAGGCGAGCCATACAACGGGGAGGAAGCGGTTTCTTCCGGTCAGGGGATCCATTCGACGCCATGCGCATACTTATTATTGAAGACGACGCGGAGGCTGGTGCTTATCTTGTCAAGGCCTTTCGTGAGCAGGGTTATCTGCCGGAACTCGCGACCGATGGGCTGGAGGGCTATGCGCGCGCGCGAGAAGGGCGATTCGACGTTCTGATCGTTGATCGTATGTTGCCCAAACTCGACGGCTTGTCGCTGATCACCGGGCTTCGCGAACAGAAAATCGATACACCCGTTTTGATTCTTTCCGCGCTTGGGCAGGTCGACGATCGAGTAAAAGGCTTGCGAGCTGGAGGCGATGACTATCTTGCTAAACCTTACGCCTTTTCGGAACTTCTAGCGCGCGCCGAGGCGCTGGCTCGCCGCCGGGGCGGGACGCGCGGCGAAGATACGGTTTATCGCGTCGGCGATCTGGAACTTAACAGGCTTTCGCATCAGGTGCGTATCGCGGACAAGGAGATCGTGCTGCAACCACGTGAATTCCGGCTCCTTGAGTATCTGATGAAACACATGGGGCAGGTGGTTACGCGGACCATGCTTCTCGAAAACGTCTGGGACTATCACTTTGATCCGCAAACAAATGTCATCGACGTGCATATCTCGCGACTGCGTTCAAAGATCGACAAGGGAAGGACGACTCCCTTGCTGCACACTATTCGAGGCGCGGGATACATGATCCGTGAAAGCGTTCGGTAAACTATTCCGCACGACGGCCTTTAAGCTGTCACTTGGCTATTTGGCGTTGTTTTCATTTGGCGCATGGCTAGTTTTGGCTGGCGTCGGTCAACGTGTTGAAGAAATTCTCGACGAAGGCGTTGCAGAGACCATCGACGCGGAGGTTGCTCGGTTAACCGAAATCTATGTGGAGGGCGGTCTTCGCCAATTAGTGCTTGCAATCGAGCGCCGAGTTCTTGCGCCAGGGGGATCCATTTTTCTCGTTTCAACCGCCGCCGGTGAGTTCATCGCCGGTAATATTATAGCATCGCCGATGATCGGCGCCGAGGGAGGCGCGCTTGACGAGACCATTTATCGGCGGCGCGGCGAAGGTGAGCAAGTTCACCACATCGCTCTGGCGCGCATGATTCTGCTGCCAGGCGGATTCCGACTTCTAGTTGGGCATGATATCGAGGATCGTCGCGCTTTGCGGCATACACTTCGACAGGTGCTCGGCGCGTCACTTTTTTGGCTGGGGTTGGTTGGCACGCTTGGCGGGCTTTTCCTCGCGTATCGGATGCTGGAAAGAGTCGAAGTTATGTCGGCTTCGGCGCGGCGCATCATGGCTGGCGATCTTGATCAGCGACTCGAGATCACGGGCGCGGGTGACGAGCTCGATCGTCTCGCGGACAACTTGAACGCGATGTTGGCGCGGATTGGGGAATTAATGACCGGATTGCGCGAGGTCTCGGACAATATCGCGCATGATCTAAAGACGCCGCTGACGCGAATGCGCAACCGCGCCGAAGGAGCTTCGCGCACTAGCGCGAGCGCGAACGAGCGGCTCGACGCATTGAACGCAATTATCGAAGAGTTGGACGCCTTGATCCGCATTTTCGATGGGCTATTAATGATCGCGCGCGCCGAAGCGGGATATTCCAGCGAAAATATGGATGAGGTCGACGTCAGCGCGATCGCAGCCGATATCATCGAGCTTTATGAGCCCGTCGCCGAACAACGAGGAGTGACGTTCCGGTCGGAATTGGAAGGGGGGTTAATCGTTCGTGGCGCTCGAGAACTCCTTGGGCAAGCGCTCGTGAATCTTGTAGAAAACGCGCTCAAGTATGGCGCTGAAAGCGCGAAGCCCAGCATTTTTGTTTGCGCGCGGCGAACCAAGGATTTGATCGAACTATGTGTCGCCGATGGCGGGCCAGGAATTTCGCGCCAAGATCGCGAACGCGTAATGGGGCGGTTCGTGAGATTGGAGAAGGCGCGATCGCTTCCAGGATCTGGACTCGGGCTTTCCCTTGTCGCCGCCGTTGCGCGCCTGCACTGCGGTAGTCTGCGATTGGAAGACAATGCACCCGGTCTAAGTGCCGTGCTGTCATTGCCGGCCTCCGACCGTGCGCATGGTTGAGCGACTCTCGGCCGAATCCGTGGGTGCGTTGGCTCTCATAACTGCTCCGATTTCGCGCAGTTCAGCGCGCCGCGCGGCGTAATCGACGGCGCTTCGCGCGGACAGGCGTACGAGCACGACAGTTCCCGTGCCGACGCGCGAGCGAAGCCTAAGTGAACCGCGGTGTAAATCGATCAAGGCTCGAGCTATGGCGAGGCCGAGACCGGAGCCTTTCATCCCGTCTTCTAGCACCGCGCGCGATTGCTCGAAGGGCGCTCCAAGTCGCTTCAGCGCGTCGGATTCGACTCCCTGGCCGTTGTCCTCCACGTAAATTGCGACCGCATTGCCCGTGCCGACGGCGCGCACGCGCACCTTGCCATGGGGCCCGGTAAACTTCACGCTGTTGGAAAGCAAATTGCTTAGAACTTTGACAATCGCGACGTGATCTCCAGCGCAAAGCAGATTCTTGCCGATTGCGTGGCTTAGTTCGATGCCCTTTTCGGCGGCCCTCTCGCGCCACTGTCCCAAGGCTTCGTCAATGGCGATCGCCACGTCCACCTCGCGTTCGACCAGTCGCCGACCACCGGTTTCCAGTCGCGACATTTCCAATATGTCGGAAAGGATTGCGTCAAGATAAGCGCCAGCTTTCTGGATATCTTGGCAATACTCGAGGTATTTGGGCGAGCCCAGGGGGCCGAATGGCTGCTCCAAAATTAATTCCGAAAACCCGATGATCGCATTTAGCGGCGTGCGTAGCTCATGACTCATGTTGGCCAGAAACTCTGATTTCGCGGCGAACGCTGCTTCGACTTGAGACTTCTGGAAATGATATTGCTCGGCTAGGGTTGCTAGTTGTTGGGCCTGTATCTCCAGCGTCTGTCGGGACTGTTTAAGCTCGTCGACATGGGCCTTGAGGCTGCGTTCCGAGTGCCGCAGACGCTCCTCGTTGAGCTTAAGCACGGTGATATCGGCGCCAACCGAGACATAGCCGCCGTCCTTGGTGCGACGTTCGTTGATTTGCAGCCAGCGCCCGTCGACAAGCCGTGCTTCCAACGTGCGAGCGCTTGCCGCCGCGAATTCGCCGTGCATTTGTTCGGTCTGAATCAATGGCGCTTCGGCGCGACCCATGATATCTTGATAGCTCGCGCCGGGCGTCGCGGCGTCAGCGGGGAGCCCGTGCAACTCGATGAATTTCGAATTGCACGTGACTAGGCGGTTGCAACAGTCCCAGAGCACAAATGCCTCGGAGATGGCGTCGATAGCGTCACGCAAGCGCATGTTGGCCGTGGCGGTCTGCTCGGCTAAAACCTTTTGTTCTGAAATATCGACTGCGATGCCGACGAGATGCGCGCCGGGTTCGCGCGCATCCTGAACCATTTCTGCGCGCGCGCGCAACCAGACCCATTCACCGCTGGCGTTCTTGACGCGAAACTCGTGATCGACCGTTTTCGTCCTCGAAGCTAATACGATCGCGGCGATGTGAGCTAGATCGCCGTCGTCGGGATGCATCAGCGCGTCGAGTTCATCGATCGACAGACAACGTCGCTCGGCCTTTCTGCCGAGCATCTCGTGCATTGAGTCGGACCAATAGACACGCCCATGGGCGATGTCCCAATCCCAAAGTCCGCAACGACCGTTCGACAGCGCCGTCTCCAATCTGCGGCGAATATGTGCGTTAACCTCTTCGGCTGCGCGACGATGGCGTGCTTGCCGTAAGTAGGCCGCGAGAATGGCTAGAAGCACAACCGTGGTTAACGCGAACAGCAACGCATAGCGTCCCGCGACAGCCCGCCATTCAAAAAATACGGCGTCGAGTGGGTGGATGAGCGCGAGTTGTCCAAACGGTTCGGGTAATTTTCTTGTCACGACTAGCGCCAAAGTTCCATCCGCTAAAACGATCTGTTGGGCTGTTGGCCTGTCAAGTTGGCCGGAAGGGTTTAGGTTCCTGCCTAGGATTTCACCCAACAAAAATGTTGTCTGCGACCCACGTGGCCATGAGATAATAATCGCGCCCGCGGGATCGGTGATGAGAATGCGTTGACCTCTCGCCGTCATTCGGTCTGGCGCGATCCGAGCTAGGGATTCAACCAACGCTGACGCGTCCTTGCCTGCGTCGACCGCCTCACGAAGTTCGCGCCATATTGCCGCTGAGTAGAATTCTAAATCCACCGCTGCATTGACGAGTAAATGCTCATGCATTGTGTTTGTCAGTGTGAAAACAAACTCAGCTAGACATGCGAGAGAGATTACGCTGGCAAAAATCGCGATGGCTCTCAGAGAAAGGCCATGGGGTCGTGGTTTTTTTTCTCCATTGCCATGGAAGCTGTAGGCACCCCACACGGTTTCCGCGCGAGTAGTTGCTTTGGCTGCGTGAAAGCGCGCCATTCTTAACCCCTTTAGCTTTTGGCGAACATGGGACGCAGCCGCAAAACTCTTCCCGATTCGAAGCCATCTGAATCCGCTTGGGCGCATTTGTCCAGATGTTTGGAGCGAATTTCCGGCAGTTAATTTTTGGTTAAATGCGTTTCCTTTTTAGATGAGTCGGTTAGCTAGCACTATTTTGGCAGATTGAGAGGCGGGCGGTTTGGGGATTCCCGAAATGCGTATTGCGTGATTCATGGTTGTTCGGCGCCACGGCAGGGTTGTTCAACGCTCCTTATAGTCCCTGAACCGTCCCGGGTTTACCGAAGGCCATTTTGTTTGAGTCACGCCGCCATGGCGGCTTCGTCGAGTTGCGCACCATAACGCGCTTCGTCTGCGGCCGGCGGATTGTTCCCGAGCAATCAGGTGCGGCGGTCTATTATTGTTGAACCAATCGACCCATTCGAGCGTGATGAATTTGACGGCCTTGAAGCTACGACGCAGCCGACGTAGCCAGATAACCTAGCTCGTTGCGGAGAAGTCATCGTCATCAGCGCAACGAGACCGTGCACGCTCTCGCGGAAATCGACGGGCCTCGTCGAAACGAATAGCCGCCGCCACGCATCCATGGAAATCGTCGCGGCCGCCGGAGCGTCCTTGATCATCGCGTTGAGCATCGAGCCGTCAACACCCGTCGGCACACGGATTATCGCGTCGTGGATCGCAACTGCGATTGCGTTAAATGCGGAAATCGCCGCCGTGCTCTCTGTCCACGGCGGCGCCCTCCCGCCGCTCCTCACCGTTCGTCATCCGCACCGTGGCGAACAGCGCTTCTCCAACGACCATCCCGGCGTTTCGCGCGCCTGCCGGAGCCGTAGCGTAAAAAGCCCTCGGCTAAAACGAAGTGAGAGTTCCCCCCCGGCTCTGCCGGGGTGGCAGTAGCAGTTTGACATTTCCTGCAGTACACTTTTCAGGATGTGCCGGCACATAGGTTGCGTTGCGTCTCTTTGTGTTGTGGACTTCCCGTGCGCGCAGCTCAAGGTCCAAGGAAGGACTTGGGGCAACGCACCGCCGAGGGAGTTTACCGGCTGCCCGGAACCTGCGAATTGACCAGTGTGTAGGCCGCGTAGCGGGCTTCTCAGCCGCTTTGAACGGCTCACATTCTAAAGTCCCCGGCTTTGCCGGGGGATACTTATCCCCATTGTTCCATGCCACTGCGGATATGTTCGCATCCGGATCCGCGCTCTTTGCGATAATTCGCGCCTCCTCCGCCGTCGAACAATGCAGCTGGCGTCGGCGCCCTGTGATGAGTTCCATTCGCTGATCGGCTTTGCCTTCGTTCCTGACCCGACTCATTCAATGTTCCATTGGCTCGCTCAGTTTGCTGCTTTCCCGCCCCATCGCCCCGATTTGCTTTCCATCATTCGTCGTCACGCCCAGGTGGGACCCCGAGCGCTCCCACCAAACCAAATCCTCTGCGTCTCAACCGTACGGATGAATTGCGCCGGATCGTTAAGATTGCCGCGCACTGCGACGTGCGATCACGCGGTGCCGTTGCGCCATCCGAACCGATCGAGACCGGACTTCAATTGAAAACCTGTCGGACGTCTCCTTTTTCGCCGCGTGGAAGCCCAACCTCTCGATAATGGGGAACTCCTGCAAACACGGGCGGATCACGACGCCCCATACAAAGGCGCTCAACTGCTTGAGCCGCGTTGAGCGAAGATCGCCATGGAGTGCAGGTTTGGCGAACCGAGATAAAAGCCTCGCTGCGCCTTGATCCATCGGGGTCGCTCGTGCTAATTGCCGCGACGCTAGAACTTGTGGGCGGGAGATTTTTTGATTGCCACTGGTTTTGGTCGCTGGAGAGGTGGCAGAGTGGTTGAATGCACCGCACTCGAAATGCGGCATACGGGCGACCGTATCGGGGGTTCAAATCCCTCCCTCTCCGCCAATCGTCCCATTTTAACACTATCTTTACAGCTAGTTACTTAGAATCCCGGGGCTTAGCCGCTGTCGACTG
Source organism: uncultured Alphaproteobacteria bacterium (assembly GCA_963699455.1). Lineage (GTDB taxonomy): Bacteria > Pseudomonadota > Alphaproteobacteria > Rhizobiales > Beijerinckiaceae > Methylocystis. The sequence continues at coordinate 547,918 of CAVOTY010000009.1, forward strand.
CTACAGAGCGGCGCTACACAGTCGTCCGTGAACAACTCCTAAACCTCTGACGTCACAGTGCTTTCGGACAAGCCGAAGTAATCGTTTTCGCGAGTTTGCTGCGTGTTTGGCGCGGTTTTCCTGCAAATTGATCCTTGGGCCGGGCTGTGATTCTCTCTCTCGACGAGGTCGAGGAAGGGAGATGCGCGATGCGGCCGAAGGAGCGGCGGGACGGCGGGCAGAGGGATTTGTTTCGCTCGCGGCTCGATCAGATCGTCAACATGGGCCATCCCTTGGCCAAGCTCGCCGCGACGCTCGACTGGGGCTTTCTGGAGCAGCGTTTTGGCACGGTTTACGCCGACGTTCCGGGGCGCCCGCCCTTGCCGACGCGCCTGATGGCGGGCCTCGCAATCCTCAAGCACATGCACGATCTCTCCGACGAGGGTCTGTGCGACCGCTGGATCGAGAACCCCTATTTTCAGCTGTTCCGCGGCGAGGAGTTCTTCCAGCACCGACTGACTTTCGACCGCTCGTCGCTGACGCGCTGGCGCCGTCGGGCCCGCGTCCGGTCATCGAAAATCAGGCAAGCCGACCTCAAAGATAGGCGTGGATAATTATGATCAGCAACACTCCAGCCAAAATACTTTGCTTTTTTGCGTGGCGCGCGTCTTTGGCGCGCTAGCGGGAAAAGGGGACCGGAACAAGGGGACGAAGTCCCGAGCATATAGCTAGGCGATTTTCTGATTTTCACAGCCTACGACGCGCGCGCTCGAGTGGAGGGTAGTTGATTGGAGTGGGTCGATGCATGGAAATGTTGTAGACGCGTCGATTGCACTTCGTCGTTCGGACTCGGAGGCAAGTTGCCTGAAAAAAGGGCGATCCGCCAACCCAGATTCGGCTCCCCTAGTTTCCCCCCGCCCGTTGTTTCTCTGGACAAAGCAAAGGGGCGGTTTTTTGCGTGGACGGCATGTCGATATCCGAGCAATGCCGGCGTTTCCGACAGAAGTTCGGGACTGTCTCCTGGACTGTTGCGCATATCGGGTTTGTTCGGAGCCTTGGGCGTCTTGGTAAATTTCCTTCCCGGCTGCACCGTCGGACCGGACTACGTTAGGCCGGCCACGATCATGCCTTCGGCTTTCAAGGAGGCGAGTTGCAAGGAGGATTTGAGAGTCCGGAAGGGATGGAAGCTTATTTCGCCTCTAGATCTGGCCGATCGGGGGCCGTGGTGGCGAATTTACCGAGATTCGGAACTTACAAATCTGATCACTCAGGTCGACGTCTCCAACCAGACGGTCGCCGCCGCCGAGGCCGCCTATAGGGCGGCGCGGGAAACCATCCGCGAGGGCCAAGCCGGCTTTTTTCCCACGATCAACGCCAGCTATTCCGCTTCGCGCACACGTACGCCGTTGGTCGGATCATCGTCGAGCTCCAGCTCCTCTTCCTCGAGCGCAACGGCGAGCTACGCCAGCAATTATACGGTGGCGACAAACGCGAGCTGGGAACTTGATGTTTGGGGGCGCATCCGACGCACGGTTGAAGCCGAGTCCGCGTCGGCGCAGGTGAGCGCGGCCGACCTCGCCAACGCCAAGCTGGCGGCCCAGACTCAGTTGGCGGTCGCCTATTTTAATTTGCGCGCCGTGGATGAACTCGAGGCCGCGTTGCAAGAGACGCTCGTCGAGTTTAGGCGCACGCGGGACATTCTAAAGAACCAATACACGGTTGGAACTTCTTCGCGGGCGGATTTCATCACCGCGGACACTCAGGTGCAGTCCACCGAGGCGACCGCCATCAACGTCGGCGTGCAGCGCGCCCAATACGAGCACGCGATCGCCGTATTGATCGGACGCAACCCGGTCGAACTGTCGCTTCCAAGGCGGCGCTGGACAACACCGGTTCCGCCGGAAATTCCGGCGGGCGTTCCCTCGACCCTTCTCGAACGTCGGCCCGACATCGCGGCGGCAGAACGCGCGCTGCAGCAGCAAAGCGCCTTGGTGGGGGTTGCGGTCGCGAATTTCTATCCCGTCATCAGTCTGTCGGGCCTGCTGAGTTTTGCCGGCCCCAAGCCCTGGCCGGTTTCCCTCGCGCACGAGGCCTGGTCGCTGATGGGCGGCGCTACGCAATCCGTGTTCGAGGGAGGGCTGCTAAACGCGCAGCTCGATGTCGCGAAGGCCAATTACGCGCAGGCGCTCGCCGCTTATCGCCAGACGGTGCTGACCGCCTTCCAGCAGGTCGAGGATCAACTCGCCGCGGTGCGGATCATCTCCTCCGAGCTCACGAGGCTGAACACGGCCGTGAAGGAGTCGCGCGAGGCGGTTGGCTTTTACTTCAACCAATACCGTGTCGGCACGGTGGCGTTCACCTCCGTGGTCACCGCCCAAGGCACGCTCCTCAACAGCATCGAGGCCGAAATCACCGCGCGCCAGAATTTGTTCGTCGCGACCGCCACGTTGATCGGGGCGCTGGGCGGCGGCTGGGAAGCGGGGCGACTCCCGGCCATCGACGATCTCTCCACGATAAAGCTGCCGCCCTTGCTCGTTCCGATCAGCGCGCTTCCGGCCACCTTCACCACCTTGGAGCCGCAATAATCGAGTTTGCGAGCCGGTATGTAGTCAGCGGACGAGACGAACATGAAAGACGACGTGTTTCACCCACCATCCGAGACCGCGGAAGATGCGCCTGGCGCGCCCGACGATGCGCCGGCTCCACGTCCAAAACCGCGCCATTTCTTTATCGCGTGGATCCTCGGCGCGGCGATTGTCGGACTCGTCGGTTACGCCGGATATTGGGCGCTTCGGCCGAAGGAACAGCCGAGCCGCCGTTCGGGCCGAGGCGCTTTCGGCGGCACGCAGCCGGTCGGCGTCGCGACGGTCGCGAAAGGCGACATCAAGATCATGACGGGGTGCCTGCTCGGCGCCGTCGTCCCAATCGCCAACGTCGTGATCAAGACGCAGCTGAACGGTTATTTGAAGGAGGTTGCCTTCAAGGAGGGCCAATTGATCAATAAAGGCGATTTCCTCGCTCAGATTGATCCGCGCCCCTATGAGGTGCAGAAGGCCCAGTTCGAAGGGCAATTGCTGCACGATCAGGGACTTCTTAATCAGGCGCGCGACGACCTGCGCCGCTATCAGGCATTGAGGAAGCAAGACTTGATCGCGCGTCAGCAGGCGGAAAATCAAATCTGGATCGTCAAGCAGTATGAAGGCAGCGTTAAAAGCGACCAGGCGCAGGTCGACAATCAAAAGTTGAACCTGACCTACGCGCATATCATTTCGCCGGTCGCCGGTCGCGTCGGGTTGCGGCAGGTCGACGCGGGAAGCTATGTAACGACACAGGACGCGAACGGCATCGTTCTGGTCACGCAGATTGATCCGATTTCCGTCATTTTCACCGTGGCGGAAGATCTGGCGCCCGATGTCCTGAGCGCCATGAAATCCACGGCCCCGTTGGAAACCGCGGCTTGGGATCGCGAGTGCAAGAAGCAGTTGGCCGTGGGTCATCTGCAGACGCTGGACAACACGATTGACCCGAGCACCGGCATGGTCAAGGCCAGAGCCGAATTCGAGAACAAGGACAACAGGCTTTACCCCAACCAGTTCGTGAGCATCAAATTGCTGCTCGGCGTGGACAGGAATGTGCTCACGATGCCCAAGACCGCGATCAAGCAGGGCGGCGCCGGCTTGCTTTACGTGTGGGTGGTTGACGAGGACGACAAAGTCGCCACGCGGAGCGTGACGACTTTCGACCCGGGCCATGGCGATCTGGTGGAAGTCAAGCAAGGCTTGAACGAAGGCGACCGTGTCGTCGTCGACGGCAGCGACCGGCTGCGGAACGGCGCTAAGGTCAGAATCGATCAGCCCGGTTCGAATGCCGCGGGCTCCGACAAACCGGCCACCGAAGGAGCGCGGTCGGAGAAGGGCCAATGGGATCCCGAGAAGAGACGCGAGCATGGCTCGCGACGACAGCCCGAAGCGCAATGAAGCGGCGATCCGCCGAGGAAAGAAGCAACGGCTCGGAATGAACCCGTCAAAAATCTTCATCCTGCGTCCGGTGGCCACGACGCTACTCATGTTCGCCGTATTGCTCGCCGGGCTGTTCGCTTATCGATTCCTGCCGCTCTCCGCCTTGCCCGAGGTCGATTACCCGACGATTCAGGTGCAGACGTTCTATCCGGGCGCGAGCCCGGAGGTCATGACTTCCGCGGTCACGGCCCCGCTCGAGCGGCAGTTCGGGCAGATGCCGGGTCTCAATCAAGTCATCTCGGCCAGTTCGGGCGGCGCGTCGGTCATCACGCTTCAGTTCGATCTCGATTTGAGCCTCGACATCGCCGAACAGGAGGTGCAGGCGGCCATTAACGCGGGTGGCAATCTATTGCCGCAGGACCTTCCGATTCCCCCCATTTACGCCAAGGTGAATCCGGCCGACGCGCCGATCATGACGCTCGCCGTCACCTCGAAATCCCTGCCGCTCATCGACGTCGAGGATTATGTCGAAACGCGCCTCGCGCAAAAGCTGTCGCAACAACCGGGCGTCGGCCTGGTCAGCATAAGCAGCGGCCAGCGTCCGGCCATCCGCATTCAGTTCAACCCGCTGGCGCTGGCCAAATATGGCCTGAACATCGACGATCTGCGCACCATCATCAACAACGTCAACACTAATACGCCGAAGGGCGGTTTCGACGGCCCCAAGCAGTCGTCCACGATCAACGCCAACGATCAGATCGGCGACCCCAAGCAATTCCGCGACGTTATCATCGCCTATCGCAACGGCAACCCGGTGCGGATTTCCGACGTGGGAACCGTCGAGCGCGGCCCCGAGAACAGCAAGGTGGCGACCTGGGCCAATTCGTCCGCCGCGATTTTGCTGAACGTTCAGCGCCAGCCGGGCGCGAACGTGATCCAAGTCGTCGACAACATCAAAAAATTGTTGCCAAAGTTACGCGCGTCTCTCCCAGTCGCGTTGGAGGTTTCCGTGCTCAGCGACCGCACGACGACGATCCGCGCCTCGGTCGAGGACGTCGAGTTCGAACTCGGCCTCGCGGTGATCCTGGTCGTCATCGTGATCTTCATATTCCTGAGGAATTTGCCGGCGACAGTCATTCCGAGCCTGTCGGTGCCGCTCTCGCTGATCGGCACATTGGTCGTGATGCATTTGTTGAAGTTCAGCCTCGACAATCTTTCGCTCATGGCGCTGACGATTTCGACCGGCTTCGTTGTCGACGACGCCATCGTGATGATCGAGAACATCACGCGCTACATCGAAAAGGGGATGGTGCCCCTTGAGGCCGCCCTGCGCGGTTCCGAGCAAATCGGCTTCACCATCATTTCGCTCACCGTCTCGCTGATCGCGGTGCTGATTCCCCTGCTCTTCATGAGCGACGTCGTGGGGCGCCTCTTTCATGAATTCGCCATCACGCTGGCCGTGGCCATCGTCATTTCCGCCTTCGTGGCGCTTACGCTGGTGCCGATGATCTGCGCGAAGCTCCTGCGTCACAGAACCCTCTCGCAGCGCAGCCGGTTCGACGTGGCCTCCGAACGGAGCATCGACTGGATGATCCGCCAATATGGGAAGGCTCTCGACGTCGTTTTGGAACATCAGCCGTTGACACTGCTGAGCGCCATCGCGACGCTGGTCCTGACCTGTCTCCTTTATGTCGCGATACCGAAAGGCTTTTTTCCCTTGCAGGACACGGGCGCGATCCAGGCGATTTCCGAGGCGTCGCAGGAAATCTCCTTTTCCGCCATGGTTGAAAAACAGAAGGCGCTCGGCGAGGTCATTCGCCGGGACCCGGACGTCGAGGCTCTCAGTTCCTTCGTTGGCGTCGACGGCGCCAATACGACCTTGAACAACGGCCGCTTCTTTATCGTGCTGAAACCGTTCGAAGAACGAAAATCCAACATCAGCCAGGTCGTGGAGCGCTTGCAACAAGCGGCCGCTTCCTCCGTGCCGGGCGTGCGGCTCTACCTGCAGCCAGTGCAAGACTTGACGATCGACTCCACGATCGCGCGCGCGGCCTATCATTTCGTCCTGGAGAACGTGGACAACGCGCAGTTGCGCGCCTGGACTCCGAAACTGATCGACCGCCTCCGCCAGGTTCCGGAAATCATCAATGTCGCCAGCGATCTTCAAAATCGAGGCAAGGCGCTGGATTTGGTCATCGACCGTCCCACGGCGGCTAGGTTCGGCGTTACGATGGCCGCGGTCGACAACATGCTCTATGACGCTTTCGGTCAGCGCATCGTCTCCACGATCTACACGGAATCGAACCAGGTACAGGGTCATCCTCGAACTGGCGCCCGACCGCCAGCAATCCGAGGACGCGCTGACGGCCCTCTATCTTCCGTCGTCCTCATCGACGAGCAACGGCCAAACGCCGCTGACGGCGATCATGCGCACCGAGGAACGTGACGGGCCCTTGCTGATCACCCATCTAGGTCAGTTTCCTGCGACGACGGTCTCGTTCGATCTCGCGCCGGGCGTCTCCTTGGGACAGGCGGTCACGGCCGTCATGGCGGCGAAGGACGAGGTGGGGTTGCCAGACAGCTTTACGCTCGCGATGCAGGGCGCCGCTGCGGCGTTCAACGCCTCCTTGAGCAACGAGCTACTTCTCATCCTCGCCGCGATCATAACGATGTATATCGTGCTCGGCGTGCTCTACGAGAGTTTCGTGCATCCCGTCACGATCCTTTCGACGCTCCCTTCGGCGGGCGTCGGCGCGCTTCTGGCTCTGATGATCTCGGGAAAGGACCTCGACATCATCGGGATCATCGGGATCATCCTGCTGATCGGCATCGTCAAAAAAAACGCGATCATGATGATCGACTTCGCCCTTGAAGCGGAGCGTATCGACGGGCTTCCTCCCCGCGAGGCGATTTATCAAGCGTGTCTTCTGCGCTTCCGGCCGATTCTAATGACGACGATGGCGGCCATCCTCGGCGCCGTGCCGTTGATGCTGGGGACCGGCGTCGGATCGGAGTTGCGCCACCCGTTGGGAATCGCCATCGTGGGCGGGCTCATCGTCAGTCAGGTGCTCACCCTCTTCTCGACGCCGGTCATCTATTTGTATTTTGAGCGAATGGCCCACTTTCTCGCGCGATTCAAGCTGCCCGAGGACGCCGCCAAAGGCGAGGCGGCTGAATGAATATCTCCGCCCCCTTTATCGTCCGGCCCGTCGCCACGACCTTGCTGACGATCGGGTTGACGCTTGCCGGCGCGCTGGCGTTTTGGAAGTTGCCGGTCGCGCCTCTGCCACAGGTGGACATGCCCACGATTTCCATCTCCGCCTCGTTGCCCGGAGCCGGGCCGGAGACGGTCGCGACCAGCGTCGCGAGTCCACTGGAGCGGCATCTCGGTCAAATCGCCGACGTGACGGAAATGACGTCGTCGAGCACCACCGGTCAGGCCCGCGTCGTGCTGCAATTCGACCTCGATCGCGACATCAACGGCGCCGCGCGCGATGTGCAGGCGGCGATCAACGCGGCGAACGCCGACCTGCCGACGAATTTACCGTCCAATCCGACCTATCGCAAGGTGAACCCGGCCGACGCGCCGATCCTCATTCTCGCGCTGATGTCGAAGACCGTGTCGCGCGCCCTGCTCTACGACGCCGCGAGCAATGTGCTCCAGCAACGGCTGTCGCAACTGTCCGGCGTGGGACAGGTGACGATCAACGGGGCGGCGTCCCCCGCCGTGCGGGTCGAACTCAATCCGGGGACGCTGTTTAAATACGGGATCGGGCTCGAGGATGTCCGCGCCGCCCTGGCCTCGGCGAACGCCAACAGCCCAAAAGGCGGCGTGGAATGGGGCGGCGAGCGGCGTCAGATCTACACGAACGACCAGGCCAGCCACGCTGCGGACTATCGCCCGCTCATCGTCGCCTATCGCAACGGCAATCCGGTGTATTTGACCGACGTCGCCGAAGTCAAGGATTCCGTGGCGGATCTTCGCAACGCCGGGATCGCGCAAGGCAGGCCCGCGGTTCTCGTCGCGCTGTATCGGCAGCCGGGCGCGAACATAATCGAGACCGTGGATCAAATCAAAGCCGAGTTGCCGCGGCTTCGCGCCGCTATGCCCGCCGACATCGAAATCATTGCCGCCTCGGACCGCAGCACGACGATACGCGCCTCGCTCCGCGACACCGAACGCACCCTCATCATCTCGATAGGGCTCGTGACTCTGGTGGTCTTCCTTTTCATTGGCGAATTCCGCGCCGCCATCATTCCGGCGATCGCGGTCCCGGTCTCCATAGTCGGCGCGTTCGCCGCCATGTATCTGCTCAAATACAGCCTCGATAATCTCTCGCTGATGGCGCTGACCATCGCCACGGGGTTCGTCGTCGACGACGCCATCGTCGTCCTCGAAAATATCGAACGCTATATCGAAGAGGGCTTGCCCCCGCGGGAAGCCGCGCTGCGCGGAGCGCGCGAAGTTGGGTTCACAGTTCTGTCGATCAGCATATCCTTGATCGCGGTGTTCATCCCGCTTTTGCTAATGGGCGGAATCGTGGGGCGGCTGTTCCGCGAATTCTCCGTTACCTTGTCGATGGCGATCCTGGTTTCGCTGGTCGTCTCGCTGTCGACGACGCCGATGCTGTGCGCGATCCTCCTTAGATCAAAGCCACGCCGCGACAAGCGGCCGCAATGGTTGTTCTCGAGGGTTTTGGCGGGATACGGCCGCAGCCTGACCTGGGCCTTGCAACATCGATTTCTGATCAACTCAATGTTGCTCGCCACCATCATATTGACGGTGCTGCTTTTCGTCGGCATCCCCAAGGGCTTTTTCCCTGAGCAGGACACGGGCCGCATCACGGGCTCGATTCAGGCTGATCAAAGCATTTCATTCCAGTCGATGAGCGAGAAGCTGATCGAGCTCGCCGCGATCGTGCAGAGCGATCCGGCCGTCGACGTCGTGACCGGCAACACGGGCGCCGGCAGTGGCGGCGGCGCGAACGCCGTCAACAGCGGTTCGGTGTCGATCGCTCTCAAACCGCTATCCCAACGCGATATCACGGCCGCGCAGGTCGTCGACCGGCTGCGACGCAAGCTGAACAGGATCGCCGGGGCGCGGCTGATCCTGCAGCCCGTCCAGGATTTGCGCGTCGGCGGCAGACAAAGCAACGCGCTGTATCAATATAGCCTTCAGGCGGATAGCACGTCGGAGGTCTACGAGTGGACGCCCAAGCTGGTCGAGGAACTGCAGAAGAGCCGTGTGCTTTTGGATGTCAACACTGATCAACAGCAGAATGGCGTGGAGAGCGATGTCGTCATAGATCGTGACACGATGCATCGTCTTGGTCTCACGCCGGCGCAGATCGACGCCACGCTTTATGACGCATTCGGACAACGACAGGTGTCGACGATATACAGCGACATCAACCAGTACCATGTCATCATGGAGGCGGCCCCGCGCTTTTGGCAAAGCCCCGACGCGCTCAAGGATATTTACGTCAGCATCGCCGCGGCGCCGGCGAGCGGCACGGCGCTGACGGTGTTGCCCGCCGGAGCGGTCACGGCGGCGTCGAGCGGCGCCTCGACGTCCTCCGCCGCCAACGCGACGACAAACTCCGCCCGCAACTCGTTGACCAACGCAATCGCGAATTCGGGAAGGGGCAGCGCCTCCGCCGGCGCCGCGGTGAGCACCGCGCTCGAAACAATGGCGCCTCTCATCGCCTTCAGCGGATTCAAACGCGGAAGCACGCCCCTGGCGGTCAATCACCAGGGTCCGTTCGTCGCATCGACGATTTCGTTCAACTTGGCCGTTGGAAGGTCGCTCAGCGACGCCGCCGCCGAAATCGACAAGGCGATCGCGGAAATCCACATGCCGCAATCCGTGCACGGCAGCCTGCAAGGCACGGCGCGGACCTTTCAGGCCTCGTTGGAATCACAGCCCTTGCTGATCGGGATGGCGCTCATTGCGGTCTACATTGTTTTAGGTATTTTATATGAAAGCTATGTTCACCCCGTCACGATTCTCTCCACGCTGCCCTCCGCTGGCGTCGGAGCGCTTCTCGCACTGCGTTTGTTCGACACGGAATTTAGCATCATCGCTTTGATTGGGCTGATTTTACTGATCGGCATCGTCAAGAAGAACGCGATCATGATGATCGATTTCGCGCTTGAGTCGCAACGAACGCAAGGCCTCGACGATTATGAGGCGATATTCCAGGCCTGCCTGCTGCGCTTTCGCCCGATCATGATGACCACCGCCGTTGCGCTACTTGGTGCGCTCCCGCTGATGGCGAGCTACGGCGACGGCGGCGAAATCAGGCGTCCTTTGGGCGTGTCCATCGTGGGAGGGCTGCTGCTTAGCCAATTGCTCACGCTTTACACCACGCCGGTTCTCTATCTGAATTTCAGCGACCTGCGAGACCGGATCGCCGGCTTCGGCGGGTTGAAACCTCTGGGGTGGTTGCGCGCGAAATTCCGATAGAGATCGCTTTCGCCGAGCAGGAAGGAATAGAAAGATGACTCTCGGAAGTCTCGAACGCCTGACCTACCGACATCTCGCGCTATTCGGCGCGGTCGTGCACTGGTATGCGCGCTATGAATTTCTCATGCAGCGGATCGCAGCCAAGGCCATGGACGCCGATTGCTCCTGCATTGTCCTTCTGACCAAGGATTTGAGCTTTGACGCAAAACGCCTCGCGCTGCTGCGTTTGCTACGCCATCGAAGCATGCCACTCGATCAAATCGACGCAATCATCGGCTATTTGAAGCTGCCGATGAGGCTGAGGCCATTATGCGAGGATGTCGAACACTCCGAATGGATGGTCGGCTCTCCTGCGGATGCGATTCAACCTACCTGGTTGCTGAACCCGGCGGCGACCGTCAAAGCGGTTCACAAATGCCCGACGACGCCTTTCGAAGATTTTCGGGAAGACGATGAGGATCGCGTTGAATACACTTTGTCCGATCTCGAACAGATCGTGGAAAGTCTGGAGCGGAATCATGATTCGCTTCAAAATTATCTACAAGAGGTGGGCAGGATCTGAACGGTTCCGTTGCATACTTTGAATTATGTAGGCTAAGTGTACGCTGGGAAAGGTCGCGAGTGGAACTGCACGATGATGGTTCTTAAGGGTGGCCATTTTCAACGAGAGGTTTTCCTTTATGGAACCATCACATTGTCGCCGGACACCCGACCACCTTATGCAAATCAAAGTTTTTCGCGAGCGCCTCGACACCGATGGCGTTCTTGCCGAACTGAATGGGTTCGGGCAGCATCCGAAATCCCATTCCGCGCAAAAGATCAATGAAGGCGAGAATGGCCGGACCGTCCCTCAGTCCGGCGGCCCGGACACCTCGAAATACCCGTTTCGCGAGGGCGCGGACGGGATGACGGGGGTGAATTGGGGACTTTTTGGCCCGGAGAATGGTGATCGCTGGGGCACCTTGCCCGCCGTCGCGGCGGGCCCTGGCGGTTACGCCGTCATGGGCCGGGTCATCAGCCAGATGAAGCGCGTGACATTGTAGGCGATGTTGGCGAGGCCGATCTTCACCCTGGCTCGCGTCGCGCCGACGGCGTGGATGAATAGGCCGAAGCGATGCTTCTGGGCGGCGAAGACCGTCTCCACCGCCGAGCGCATTTTCGACCTCGCCGCATTGGCCTTGGCCCGCGGCTCCGTCAGCGGCGAACCGGGCCGCCGCCGCAAATGAACCTTGGAGACGAAACCGTTCTTCTCCATATGCGTCTCGTTCGCCTTGGAGCGATAGGCCGTGTCGGCCCAAACGGAACTCGCCGTGTGCGCTTGTCGAGAACCTCCGGCGGACGCGCGCCGTCATGCGCCGAGGCGTTCGTCGCCGCAAAGCGCCGGATGAGCCCATGCGCGCGGTCGATCGAGACATGCTTCTTGTATCCGAACACGGGAATGGCGATCTCGACCTTGCCCTTTTCACCGTCTTTCGCCGGGCGCGCCTTGACGCGCTTCAACGTCCATCGCGCGTCGCGGTCCTTTTGCGCCAGCTTTTTGGGCTTGGTCTTCCACTCTTCGGGAATGCGCCCGTCCTTGATCGTTTTCTTCTCGTCCTCGGTGTTACGCCGACGCGGCGCGGCGGCGATGGTCGCATCCACGATCTGGCCTGTCAATCGGCGTCGAAAATTGACCCCCGATCGGCGTTCAAAATTGACCCCTGTTTGGTCGTAGCGCGCAACGGTAGCGCTCGCCCCGGCGAAGCTGGTCGGGGTTGCGCAGCCGGGGCGGGCGCGGGTCGGTTCGCGGTTTGATGGGGACCGTCAGAGGCGGTTCTTGAAGCGCCAGCTCTCGTTGCCGGTCTCGACGATGTCGCAGTGGTGGGTGAGGCGATCGAGCAAGGCGCTGGTCATTTTCGCATCGCCAAAGACACTCGGCCATTCGCCGAAGGCGAGATTGGTCATGACGATCACCGAGGTTCGTTCATAAAGCCGGCTGATCAGATGGAAGAGCAACTGCCCGCCTGATTGAGCGAAGGGCAGATAGCCGAGTTCATCGAAGACGACGAAGTCCATTCTGGTGAGATATTCCGCGAAGCGTCCCTGACGGCCTGCTCACGCCTCGGTCTCCAGTCTTGTGACGAGTTCGACGGTGTTGAAAAATCGGCCGCGTTTTCCAGCGCGAATGCAACTTCGGGCGATCGCCATGGCGAGATGCGTCTTGCCGGTTCCCGTCCCGCCGACCAGCACGCAATTACGTTGTTGCTCGAGGAAGCCGCCGCCGGCGAGATCGCGCACCAGTCGTTCATTGATCGGCGTGCTTTCGAACGCGAAGTCATCGATGTCCTTGGCCAACGGAAGTTTGGCGATGGTCATCTGATATTTGATCGAGCGCGCATGTTTTTCCGCGATTTCCGCCTGAAGCAGATCGCCGACAATGCGTGGCGGCTCATGCTGTCTCTTGATGCCGGTCGACATCACCTCATCATAGGCTGACCTCATGCCGAAGAGCTTGAGTTCCGCCATAAGATCAAAGAGCTGCGTGCGTTCCATCAAGCCGTTCTCCTCAACTGGTCGTAGCGGGCGCAATCGGCGACCGGCATGTGCCGCAGTTTCAGCGCTTCGGGCGTGTGGATCACCGGTGGCGGCGGCGGCTCGCGGCGGCGGGCGAGAATGTTGAGAATGACATCGGCGGAATGGACGCCCTGGCTCATGGCCTCGGCGCAGGCGGCTTCGACAGTAGTCAGCCCGTCTTCGAGCACGGCGGCGAGAATCTTGACCATTTGCCGGTCGCCCGCGTCGCTGCCGGCAAGCTTGCGCCGCACGCGTTCGATTGCTCCCGGCAACACCCAGTCCTTGAACGGCGCGCCATTCCTCAGAGCGCCGGGCTTGCGCACGAGAACCGGCACGTAATGCCAAGGGTTGAAAATCGTCGCGCCGCGTTTGAAGGCGCGGGCATGTTCGGCGACGACGCGCCCCTTTTGCCTGATGACGATGCGATCGGCGTAGGCGTGCAGATCGACGGGGGCGCCGACGGCGCTGGCGTTGACCGAATATTTGTTGTTGTCGAACCGCACGAGGCAGGTCTTCGAAACCGACGCCGTCACCTCGTGGAATCCATCGAAGCGACCGCGCAGTTCCACCAGTTTGGGGCGCTCTTCCTCGAAAACCTCCCAGACCGTCTTGTCCGCGATCTCGGGATGAGGATGCGCCTTGGCGTAGACGACGCATTTGTCGAGGAGCCAGGCGTTCATCTCGTCATAGCTTTTGACCCGCAAGCGCGGCGTGAAGAACCGCTCTCGAGCCAAGCCAACCTGGTTCTCGACCTGGCCTTTCTCCCAACCCGACGCCGGCGTGCAGGCGACCGGTTCGACAAGATAGTGGCTGCACATCTGCGCGAAGCGGCGATTGAACTTGCGCTCCTTGCCAACGAAAATCGTCTCCACCGCCGTCTTCATGTTGTCGTAGATGCCGCGCGTGCAGGCGCCCTTGAAGAAGGAAAAGGCGCGCTCATGCGCGTCGAAAACCATCTCCTGAGTCTCGCGTGGATAGGCGCGAACGAAAATCATCCGGCTGTGGCACAGGCGCATGTGGGCGACCTTCACGATCGTCGTCACGCCGTCGAGCAAGACGATCTCGTGGCTCCAGTCGAACTGATAGGCTTCACCCGGATCGAAGCTGAGCGGAACAAAGGCGCCAGCCGTCAGCGCGCCCTGCTCATCGCGCCATTTGCGCGCATAGCGCCGCACGGCGTCATATCCGCCTTCATAGCCAAGGCCGTGCAAATCCTCGAAAACGCGGATCAAGGTCAGCCGCTCTCGCGCCGGCTTCTTCGCGTTCGTCCCCAGCAAATCGTCGAGCTTTTTCGACCAAGGTCCAAGCTTGGGCAGCGGCTGCGTATCGCGCCCGTAAACGAAGGACGTCTCTTCCGAACGCAGCGCCTTACGGACGGTATTCCTTGAAATGCCCAGATCGCGAACGATCTCCTTGATCGTCTTGCCTTTGACGAAATGTTCGCGCCGGATCCGTCCTATCGTCTCCACTATCAACATCCCCCACCGCCTGCTCGTTCAACCAAAACGAGCAGACTGTCCAAGCCACACTGGAGGGGGTCAATTTTGCACGCCGATTCCCCTCATATGGGGGTCAATTTTGCACGCCGAATAACAATCTTGGACCTCGTCCCCGGGAACGGCCAGCCGAGGAAGATGTTCTCGTAGACCGCTTGGGACCTTTTCAGATGCTCCCAATACTGCGAAAGCGACGAGAAATGGCGCTTGACCGTCTTCATCTTCGCACGCTGGATCAGAGGCTTATGCGCCTTGTCGGATTTGGGCGCCGTCAGTCGCGCCGCGCGGATGGGGCGGTCGTGGGCCTCCGCCTCGGCGATGGCCCGCTTCGGATCCGTGTCGCGGGGGCTCTTCCCGAAGGACTTCGGAAGCTTCAGCAGTTGCAGCCGCAACTCCCCGGCGTCCTGCTTCGTGTATTCACGAACCGGGCGCTCGTCCATCAGTCCGAGGAAAAGTTCGAACGTCGCGCGCGTCTGTCGGGAGGTGTGTTTCTTGTAAGGACGATGGCCCTCCGCCGGCGTTTCCTTCTCGTCGATGAAGGCGTCGATGCGCTCCGGGAACATAGGGCTCGGCGCGAATTCCCACGGCGGCGGTTCGCCCTTCAGTTCGGCAAGCCGCCGATGGACGTATCCGTCGAGCGCGCGCCGCATGGATTTGTGCATCGTATCCAGCGTCTCGCTGGAGAAGTCGCCGGGAAAGCCGGCGAGATACAACGCTGCCTCGGCGTCCCCCCGCTCCATGTCCTTGGGCGTCATGTTGTGGTGGTGGCCGTGATTGACCTGGTCCATGGTCCATCCGAGGAGCGACGCCGCGATGCGGTTGGTCTCGAACGAGATCTCGCCGGGGTCGAGGATGTCGACCATCTCGCGGTAGTGCGTCGCCAGCTTGTCGAGCCAGAATTTGGTCGCCAGCCGGATGTCGTCGGCGTTGGCGGTCGCCTTCCTCGTCTTGACCATGCCGCCGGGAACGAGCGCCTTCAATCCGCGAGTGGTGCTGGCCATCCGGAAAATCTCCTCCGTCAAAATAAAGAACTGCGCCGCTCGGGTGTTCGCAATCCGACGCGCGGAGGTTGACAGGTTTCGGTAAATCTCCCGTATGCCGAGTGTTTCTTGCAGGGGCGCGGGAACCCGGCGACGGAAGGAATAGACGTCGTGATTCTTGACGAGAAAACGAGACACCGGCGTCCCCGTTTGTGGGGTGGCCGTGTGGGGTGCACCCCCTCCACGGACGGACGGCGTCGTTTTATTCTTTTAAATTAATAACTTAATGCTGCCGGCTGGGGGATCTGGATCCCCGACTACACTCGCGACAGCCCCGGAATTCCTCACGACCAGCGATACCCGAGATCCGGCGGATCGTCATTTTGGACCACACTCTTGGACCATGCAACGCAAAATCGAGTCCTCAACCCTCGGTCCCCGCTACCTTGTCGGGCGCAGCCGTTGACGGTCGAAATACCTCAGGAACCGGACGGGCCTGCCAGCAGAGGACGCGGCGGCTTGGCGCCATGAACGGTCATTGGGCGCGAGCAGGGGTAAGATATTTGTCCGCCACAAATCGTTAGCGATTTACTTTTTTTGGTCGGTCGAACCTCTTCGTCGGAAAAACTAAGTCCATGGATGCGTCAAACGCACTAAACTCGTGTCCCGATGCCACACCACGACCATTCCCACCTCCTTCCTGGCGTTCCCCTGGCGCTCGCATCGGCACTGTTGTTCGGCGCATCGACACCGTTTTCAAAACTGCTGCTCAGCCAAACCGATCCGCAGATCTTGGCGGGGTTGCTCTATCTCGGCGCGGGTCTCGGCCTCGCCGCCGTCCACCTCGGACGCACAGTCGTCGGTCTGCCGGGCGTCGAGGCCCCGCTGCGGCGATCGGACCTTCCTTGGTTGGCCGTCGTCGTTTTCTTCGGGGGTCTCGTCGGCCCGCTTCTCCTCATGCTCGGTCTCGCCAGAACCGAGGCTGCCTCGGCTGCGCTTCTTCTCAATCTCGAAGGCCTCGCCACCGTGGCGATCGCTTGGCTGTGGTTTCACGAAAATGTCGATCGGCGCCTGCTTCTTGGCGCCATGGCCATCCTCGCGGGCGCCGTGATCATTTCATGGGAAGGAAACGGAATCGTCCTGGATTTCGGCGCGCTGCTCGTCACCGGCGCGTGCCTTGCGTGGGGAATCGACAATAACGTCACCCGCAAACTTTCTTCCTCTGATCCGGTGATGATCGCCATGATCAAGGGATTGGTCGCGGGCTCCGTCAACGTCGCTCTCGCCTTCCAGCGCGGGGCGGCAACTCCGCCCTTGCCCTTTGTCGCAGGCGCGGGGATCGTTGGTTTTCTCGGCATCGGCGTCAGCTTTGTCCTCTTCGTGCTCGCCTTGCGTCATCTTGGAGCGGCGCGAACGGGCGCCTATTTTTCTCTTGCGCCGTTTATCGGCGTTTTGGCGGCCATTCTTTTGCTGCACGACCCGCTGACGCCAAAGCTCGTGATTTCGGCTTGCCTGATGGGCTTTGGATTATGGATGCATCTTTCCGAACGTCACGAGCATGTGCATGTTCACGAAGCGCTAGAGCATGAACATAGCCACGTCCATGACGCACACCATCGACACGAGCATGACGGACCGATCGTCGAACCGCATTCGCATTGGCATCGCCATGAACGGCTCACGCACACGCATCCGCACTATCCCGACCTTCACCACCGCCACCTCCATGCCGATACGGGAGCGATTTCTCTCATCGGAGCCGGGTTGAACCTGCGGAGCACGACTCTTGGAGCGGCGGTCGCGATCGTGGCGGCGGTTGTTGGTCTGACTTTCTTGGTGCGATCGCCGCAAAAGCCAGCGGGAATACCCGCGGACTCGACGGCGCAGAAGCCGTCTTCCACTGCGCCGCGACCATGGGACGCTCAAGGAGACGTCGGCGCCAATCCAGAGTTGACCAAAACTCAGGAGAACCCGGTCGCGCCGGCGCCGTCCCATCGCGCAGCGGCAGGCCCTTCGCCAAGCACAAACGACCCAACCCGTGCGTCAGATGGCGTCGAGGCTGCGCTGCTCGCGTTTCTTCGCAGCGAGCCAACGTCGGCGACGACAGCCGCACGTTTCAATCTCGATGAGGTCCGGTTCGACGTCGGCGGGACGTCGCCACGGCAGGCGTCGCATCGGCAATTGCAAAGCGTCGCGCAAATTCTGTCGGTGTTTCCGAAGGCCACGGTCTTCATCGGCTACGCGGGCGGCGTCGACCGTTCGAAGGCGGCCTCCAGAATCGTCAGGGCGCGACTGCATTCCGTTTGGCGGGAGCTGACACACATGGGCGTCGACCCAGCTCGGCTCAGCCTGAAGAGGCCACGGCGAAGCTCGAGCGTCGCCTTCAATCCGGTCGAGCGACCGGCGCCGCAAGACGCGCCGATCTTCCTCGAAATAGCCAGGCGATCACTTTCATGAGGCTGCGGCCTTTCTCGCCGCTCCAAGTTGTGGCGGCGCGGCGACTCCTGTGCTCAACTGCGTCGAGGGCGGCTCAAGCGACGCAGAAGGGGCACCACAAGGACGATGAACGGGATCTCTTTGGTTTCGCCTTTCCGCTTTCTTCAAGCTGGAGCATCACAGGATTCCCAGGAGCGCGGGGTCAAATCCGCCCTGGCGCGCGAACTGCTGACCATCGCCAGCATGGACGAAGTCGAAGTGCTGGCTCACCTCGCCAGCTCTCTCGAAGGCTTGGATCGCGCGGAAGCCGCCAAGCGGCTGGTAACGAACGGTCCCAACGTCATCGCGCAAAACGGCGCACCGGGCGCGCTTCGCGAACTCATGGATCGCGCCAGCAACCCGCTCAACGCTCTGCTGCTTTCGCTTGCGGCCGCCTCCTACGGCCTCGGCGATCTCAACGCCGCCATCGTGATCCTGGTGATCGTCGCCCTCGCCATTCTGATGGCGTTCATCCAGGAGCACCGCTCCAACGACGCCGCCGCGAAACTGCGCGCCATGGTGAAAATAACAACGAGCCTGCGTCGTCGTCGCGACGATGCGCCCGAAGCGGAGGCCGGGTTTGAGGAGCGCGCAAGCGAAGACCTCGTCGCCGGCGACATCGTGCGCCTTTCCGCGGGCGACATGATCCCCGCCGACCTGCGGCTTCTCGCCTCCAATGACCTCTACCTCGATCAGTCAACACTGACCGGCGAATCCATGCCTCGCGAGAAAAGCGCGCAACCCTGCACGGAGGTCGTCGCCGATCCTTTCGACGCGCAAAATCTCGCGCTGATGGGCTCCAGCGTCGTCAGCGGCTTCGCCGTCGGGGTCGTCGTTCGGACTGGCGCGCAAACTTATTTCGGTCAGCTCGCGGAAGAACTCGCCGGTCAACGACGGCTCACCGACTTCGACAAGGGCATTAGCCAATTCATTGGGCTGATGATCCGTTTCATGCTCATCCTCGCGCCCGCGGTCTTCCTGATCAATGGATTGACGAAGGGCGATTGGGTGCAGGCGCTGCTGTTCGGGCTCGCCGTGGCGGTCGGCCTGACGCCGGAACTGCTCCCGATGATCGTCACCGTGAATCTCGCCAAGGGTGCGATCGCCATGTCGCGAAAGCGGGTGATCGTAAAACGGCTCAACGCCATTCAAAATTTTGGCGCCATGGACGTCTTGTGCGTCGACAAGACCGGAACGCTAACGCAAAACAAGATCGCGCTCAACCTGCATCTGGATGTCCGCGGCAGGTGGTGTGAAAAGACCTTGGATTACGCCTATCTCAACAGTCGGCATCAATCCGGCTTGAAGAGCCTGCTTGACGAGGCCGTCGTCCGGCATGTCGAAACGGACGAGACGCCATACCCAGACCATCGTAATAGGTGCGTCGATGAAATTCCGTTCGATTTCGCGCGCCGGCGTCTTTCGGTCGTTCTTGCGCCCGAGAACGGCGGCGAGTCCGGGCCGAACAGGCGGGCCGCAGGTTTGTTCAAGCGCATCGCGGCGCGGATGGCGGGCGGGCGCGTCGCGCATCTCCTCATCTGCAAGGGCGCCGTGGAGGAACTCATCGCCGCCTGCGCGTTTTGCGAACTCGACGGTCGGTCGCGAAGATTCGATGCGACGCTTCGGCAAAAGGCGCTGGAAAAAACGCGTGAACTCAATGCGGACGGGCTTCGCGTCGTGGCGGTCGCCTATAAGCAGTTCGTCCGTCCCAAGGCAAGGTATTCGGTCGAGGACGAAAGCGGTCTGACGCTGCTCGGCTTCATCTCTTTTCTCGACCCGCCGAAGGAGAGCGTCGGCGCGGCTCTGACGTCGCTCGCGCAATTGGGAGTCGCCGTCAAGATTCTCACGGGCGACAATGAAATCGTAACACGCAAAATCTGCCGGGACGCCGGTCTCGACATCGACCGCATTGCGCTCGGCTCCGAAATCGAAGACATGGTCGATGCGGATTTGGCGGCGCTGGTCGAAACGGTCACGGTTTTCGCCAAAGTATCGCCGGAACAGAAGGCGCGCATCGTCGCCGCTCTACATGCAAAGGGGCATGTCGTCGGCTTTCTCGGCGACGGCGTCAACGACAGTCTCGCGCTCAAGGCTGCGGACGTCGGCGTCTCGGTGGACAGCGCCGTCGACATCGCCAAGGAGTCGGCCGACATCATCCTGCTTGAAAAAAGCCTGCTGGTTCTCCAGCAGGGCGTCCTGGAAGGACGCAAGGTGTTCGGCAACATCATCAAATACATCAAGATGGGCGCCAGCTCGAATTTCGGCAGCATGTTCAGCGTGCTCGGAGCCAGCGTGCTGCTGCCTTTCTTGCCGATGCTGCCGATACAGGTGCTCGCCAATAATCTGCTTTACGACTTCTCCCAGGCGGCCATCCCGAGCGACGACGTCGACGAAGAATTCCTCGCAGCGCCGCGGAAATGGAACATCGACAACATCTTCAAGTTCATGGTGCTCATCGGGCCGATCAGCTCCATTTTCGACTACACGACGTTTTATGTGATGCTTTACGTTTTCGACGGTTGGAACGATCCATCGCTGTTCCAGACCGGCTGGTTCGTCGAGTCGCTGCTGACGCAGACTCTGATCATCCACGTGATCCGCACGGAAAAGATACCCTTTTTGGAAAGCCGCGCCAGTGCAACTCTCAGCGCCGCCTCTTTAATCATATGCTTGGCTGGTGTAGCGTTGCCGTACACGGAAATCGGAAAAATGCTGAAGTTCACACCATTGCCGCCGAGTTACTGGCCATTTCTCGCGGCGACGATCATTGCCTATGGGGTCATGACGCAGATCGTCAAAACTTGGTTTTATCGTCATTACAGCACATAAAAATCCCGGGTTTGAGTCAGAGAACGTTATGGGAGTTCGGCGCTTGGGGCTAAGTCGGCGTGGCATTCACGTGTGCGCCGGGGCGCAAATCCGCAGAACGACGACTTGCAGGAATCACCATACTGAGATTGAATGACGGCAGGAACAGCGCCTATCCAGGATCTGCGCTCTTCGATCTTGGCAGTCTGCTTACGTTGTGATTTTTCGCCTTGCCAATGGCGCCGGCAGAAGCTGGAGCTTTTGTGGCAGCCGGGCGACCCTTGAGCGCCAAGCAGAGTAGCGATTGCATTCGGGGTGAATGCGGCGAGAGTCCGTTCCGGGTCAACCTGGGTCGCACCGCCCCTGTCGGAACGCGCCCGCTGGTCCCCGCATTGCCGCCGCGACACACGGCCTCTGGCTTGTCAGGGACGCGCCAATAGTGGCACTTCGAAAAGGAGCTTGACCCCCGATGACCGACGCTCCACATCGCTCGCAAGCTTCCGCGCCGCGTGTGGCGCTTCAACTACCACGGGCTCTCCCCCATGCGCATTCTGATCCTCGGAGCTGGAGCGGTCGGTGGCTATTTTGGCGGGCGCCTGCTTGAGGCCGGCGCCGACGCGACCTTCTTCGTCCGCCCCGGCCGCGCCCGATTGCTCGCCTCGCGCGGCCTATGCATCAACAGTCCCGCCGGAAATCTTGTCGAGCGGGTCAAGACGATTTCGGACCCCGACGCGCTTGTGCCCTTCGACCTCGTTCTCCTGACCTGCAAAGCCTACGACCTCGATGCAAGCTTGAACGACCTCGCCGGTGCCGTCGGGCCGAACACGACGATCCTGCCGCTGCTCAACGGCCTTCTGCATATCGAAAAGGTCGCGGCGCGCTTTCCGCAGGCGCGCTTATGGGGCGGTGTCGCGCGCATCAGCGCGGCGCTCGACGACGACGGCGCAATCCGTCACGCCGACGACTTCGCCCGCATCGATTTCGGCGGGCGCGACGGATGCGTCGACGAACTCGCGGACCAGTTCGCAGCGCTCTATCTGAAGACGCCGGTGGTCGCGGTCCACAATCCGAACATCCTGCGCGAGATGTGGGATAAGTTAATCTTTCTGGCGACTCTCGCCGGCATGAACGCGCTCATGCGCGCACTGCTCGCCGATATAATGGCGACGCCCGCTGGTGAGAGACTGATCCGCGAAATGCTTTCCGAATGCGCAAGTGTCGCGCGTGCGGAAGGCTTTGACTTTGACGAAGCCCGCGTCGCGCAGCACGGCGACAGCTTGACGCTGCGCGCCGCCAATATGAAATCGTCGATGCTCTATGATATCGAGCGTGGTGCCCGGACCGAAGGCGAGCATATTCTGGGCGACCTTCACGCGCGCGCTCGGCGGCATGGCGTGAGCGCGCCGCTTCTCGAAATTGCGCTGACGCACGTGCAAGCCTATGAGGCGCGGCGCGCGAGGGGCTGAACGATCGGCTTCAGGCCCTCCGTATCAAGGCGCCCCCGCGGCTCGCCTTACGGCGATTGCGTCCCTACAATTCGAATCGGCGCCCTAGCGCGCGCCGACGAGCTGGGGCTCTGGGGTGCATGAGAATTACCAAGATCAAGGTCACCAACTTCAAGTGTTACGAGGAGACCTTCACGCTCGCCTTGAACGACGGCCTCAACGTCATCGTCGCCGCCAACGAGTCCGGGAAGACGACAATCCTGGAGGCCATCCAGTTAGCGTTGACGGGGCTGCTGCACGGCCGACCCCTGAAGAACGACGTGACGAGTTATCTCTTCAACCTGGCCGTTCAGCAGAAGTACGTGCAGAGTTTCGACGAGGTTGGTGAAAAAATCTGTGATCTGCATCGACGCACCGGATTTCGCTCGCTGTTGTTAAAGCCGGCTTCGCTGGACCACGACAAAAACTTTCGCGCGCTCGACGATTTCGCGCGACCTATCCGCCCAAATCTCCCCGTCGCGGCGTTGGCGAAAGCGTTGGAGGTGACGCGATGAATTAGCTCTTGCGGCGCGAAACTCCCAAGATGGCGAGCGTTGCATCCCAATCGAAACGACGCTACCCGCATTGCCGTCCGCGCTGGCAAGACGCATCATTCAGAGAGCTTCCATCTGCGGTTCGACGGAGTTGGTCAAGGGCATATTTTTTTACGAGCGGGGCGTGGATGTGCCTCGTAAAGCCGCCTATGCGCGTCCGTTAGTCACGTCGTTTTCCTTCATTGCTGTTCAAATGCCGCCGCCGTGGTCAAATGATTCGACGCGGGCCTTAGCTTGGGTGATATTGCTGCCCGGTGGCACGCCGTGGGTGAGCCAGATATTGCCGCCAATCGACAAGCCGCGGCCGATGGTGATGCGTCCGAGCACGGTCGCGCCGGCGTAGATGACGACGTCGTCTTCTATGATCGGGTGTCGCGGTCTGCCTTTCACCAGAGCGCCAAGTTCGTTGGTCTCGAAACGCTTTGCGCCGAGCGTCACCGCTTGATAGAGGCGCACGCGCTTGCCGATACGGGCGGTCTCTCCGATGACGACCCCGGTACCGTGATCGATGAAAAAGCTCTCGTCGATTTCGGCGCCGGGATGGATGTCGATGCCCGTTTGCGAATGGGAGATTTCGGCGATGATCCGCGCCAGCATCGGCGCACCGAGCAGATAGAGCTGATGCGCGAGCCGATGCCTGATCACGGCGGCGACGCCCGGATAGCAGAAGATGACCTCGTCGACGCTACGCGCGGCGGGATCGCCGGCGTAGGCGGCGCGAATGTCGGTGTCGAGCAAGGCGCGCACCTTTGGCAGCGCTTGCGCGAATCGTCTTCCGATATCGAGGGCCTGCCGCGCGCATTGGGCGCTGGGGGCGTCGCCCGCTTCGGCGAAGAGAAGCAATTCGCGCCTTGTTTGCTCGCGCAACATTTGCAGCGCCCACTCCAATGTCTCAGTCAGGAAGTGGTCGGCCCCAGCGCTGGTAAGGTCTTGGGGGCCGAAATGTCGCGGATAAAGCGATGCAACGAGGCCCTCGACGATTTCTTCGACGGCGTTGCGCGAAGGCAACTCGGGCAGAGCGCCGTCGCGGTAGCGGCTTTGCTGCGAGGCCTTCCGTAAGTTCCGCAACGCGTCGACGACTTCGCCGACGGCGATCTTGTCGTCCTGAAATGTGCTGGGTTCAGCATGTTTTGTCATCGGTCACACCCGCTGCCGCCGGAGAGACGGACGACGCCGATGAGCGCGCGGTAAGCCTGGTGCGCCCGCGCGCCCGGTCCGCCATCAATGCGTCGTCACGTCTCAAGCTGGCCTTGTTACTTCAACTGCTCCGCCACTTTATCGATACCCGCCTTTGCGCAGGCTTCGTCCTTGTCGCCTCCTGGCGCCCCCGAAACCCCGATGGCTCCGATGACGACGTCGCCGAGTTTGATAGGGAGAGCGCCCTGAATTGCGATGACGCCGGAAAGCTGCGCCTGACCCGAAGTGGGGTTGTCTTTGACGCGTTGCGCGAACTCGCCGGAGGGAATGCGAAAAGTGCGCGCCGTGTAGGCCTTGCGCTGGCTATTTTCGAGTGTGTGCGGCGAGGCGCCGTCGCCTCGGATCGCGATCAGCGACTGTCCTTCGAGACCGACGACGGTCACTGACACGTGATAGCTAGATTGCGCGCAGGCCTCGTAGGCGGTTTGCGCGATCGCGAGCGCGACCGGCGTCGACAACACCCTTTGCGTGAGCAGTTCGGTGCGCGCTGCCTGAACGCCGAAAGAAGCGAGCCACAGGGCGAGGAAAGGCAGAAGTTTTTTGGTCATTCGTTTTGATCCGCATTTTACAAGGATGCGCCACGCTATCAGACCATTACTATAGTGTAAAGATATGATGATAGATTCAGCGGAAGCCTGTCAGTGCGCAGTTGCTCCATCACGGTCCGCGCCATCACGCCACACAATAAATTGTAATTATTGCTATTTATCTTGTCATCTACCCTGTTGGCACCGATTCTGCACCCATCACCTCTCTTGACGCATCGGTCTCACCGGCGTATATGACATCTTAGATGATAGGGAATATAATATGACTGCGCAGGTCGAACTAAGTCCTCTCCGCGCGAGCCGCGGGCCGCGCAAACCCGTGGCCGATCAACTCGCGGCCACGGTCGCGGCGCGCCTGAAGCGGCTGATCGCGCGTCGCGGCGGCTCCTCCGAGCGGCTGGCGGAATTGAGCGGGATCGACTCCGAGGAGTTGTCGCGCATCCAGTCCGGCGAAGCGGCGCCAACGATCGGACATCTCTGGCGCATCGCCAACGCGCTCGGCGTGCCATTCGGCAGCCTCGTCGCCTCGGAGGAGCGACAGGGCGTCTTCGTGATCCGCAAGAATCAAGCGCAACGCATTAGCTCCAGTGGCGGCGCTTTCTTTTCGCGCGCGCTCTACCCCTATGACAGCCAACGCCCGGTCGAGTTCTACCATGTCGTGATCGGTCCCTCCCATTTGGAGCGCGCCGAGGCGCATGCGTCGGGAACCAAGGAAAACATCGTCGTCTCCAAGGGCTCCGTGGAGATCGTCGTCGGCAAGGAGTCGCCAGTGCAATTGGACGAAGGCGACGCCATCGATTTCCTCGCCGACGTTCCGCACAGCTATCGCAATCTTGGCGTCCAACCAGCGGTGCTTTACCTCGTGATGTCCTACGACGCGCTTGCGGAGTCCAGATACGCTAAGTGAGCGCGACCCGGCGCACGCACTGCCGGCGGCGAGAATAGCTTACTGTTTTTGTATAGGTATATCTCTCTGATGGAAGTTATAATACTTTGCATTTTACTGTGATATGTTCAATAACACTTGCAGCCCAAGCTGTGCAGAAGTAATATGCGCTGTCGAGAACGCGCCGCTCGCGGCGTTTCGAACGACAGCATTCTGGACCGTCGGCGGTTGGTCCGCCTCGATTATCGAGGACGGTCCGCGCTCAAAGTCGCTTCGAGGAAATTTTCGCATGACCGCTGACCCCGAAATCCGCCGAACGCTGAGCGAATCGGCGGCAAGACAACTCGCCAATGCGACGAAAACGCGCCCGCAATGGTCGGGCATCACGCCGCGCTGGCTCGTGTCCTTTCTACCTTGGGTGCCGGTCGAGGCCGGCATTTATCGCCTGAACCGGGTCAAGGAGTCTTCGGCGCTCACCGACGCGGACGTGCAGTGCAGCCCGGCGCGCGATCGCGATGCCGACCTCCCCGAGACTTTCGTCGACTATGAGGACGCGCCGCGCGAATATTCGATGAATGCGGTGACGACCGTCCTCGACGTTCAGACACGCGTCTCGGATCTCTACAATCATCCCTATGATCAGATTCAGGAGCAGGTTCGACTTCTCACCGAAAAGGTGAAGGAGCGACAAGAAGCTGAACTGATCAACAACCCCGAATATGGCTTCCTCGCCAATGCCGCGCTTTCGATGGAGATCAAGACGCGCGGCGGCGCGCCGACGCCGGACGATCTGGACGAATTGATCGCGAAAGTGTGGAAAGAGCCAGCGTTCTTCCTCGCGCATCCACGCGCCATCGCGGCCTTCGGTCGCGAATGCACGCGCCGTGGCGTGCCGCCGCCGACGGTGACGCTGTTCGGTTCCCCCTTCATCACCTGGCGCGGACTGCCGCTGGTGCCGAGCGACAAGCTCTACATCGACGAGAACGGCAAGACGAATATCTTGCTGCTGCGCACGGGCGAAAAGAAGCAAGGCGTCATCGGGCTGTTCCAGCCGGGCGTGCCGGGCGAGGTGGCGCCGAGCCTTTCGGTGCGCTTCATGGGCATCAACCGCAAGGCGATCGCCTCCTACCTGATTTCGCTCTATTGCTCCGCCGCCGTGCTCACGCATGACGCGCTAGGCGTGCTGGAAGATGTCGACGTCGGCAAATATCACAAATACGGCGACACCTACGTCTGAGTCGAAACCCGCATTCGTCTCACGCCGGCGGCCAAGTCGCCGGCGGCGCTCCTTAGGAAAAAATCCGCATGCCCTCCGCGCCGTCGCCCCAAGCGCCGACTAACCCGCCACCTCTCGACGTTCCCGCGTCGGACGCGTTGTTGCATCATTCCCCCGTCCTCCCCGACCCGGAAATGATCGCGCGCCTCGCCAACGCGTTTTTCCAACAGCCCACGCAGGCGCCGCCAGGGCCAACGGCGCCGGGCGCGCCCATCGCGCCGCCATCGCCGCCGGAGGCGCCGTCGCCGTCGGTGGTGACGACGGCGGCGCCTTATGCGCCGGCTCGCTCGCCTTTCGGTCCGCCCGATCTGCCTCCTACGACCATCCCTTCGGTTGTGCCGACGCCGAACGTCGCCGCGCCGTCCGCGCCGACCAATGCGCAACCGGGGTTCCGCCCTCTCGGCATGCCTGACCCGCCACAGCCGGGCGCCTCGGTCGGCTCCGCGCAGGTCGCGTCGCCCGCCGCGATTGATTACAGCCTCATTCCACGCCTTCTCGGCGACGCGCTTGCGTTGACGCCGAGCGCGCATGCGGCGCCACTCGGTCTCGACTCTTCGGCGGCGCCCGGCGGGGCGATCACACCGCAAGCCGACAATCTCTATTTTCTGCAAGAACGCGCCGGCGTGAACACTCCGGCCTTGACGCCCGTCGCGCCGCCCGCACAGCTCGGCGAGTCGCCTGCCGCGCCTAGTCCCTTTGCGGCTCCGGCGCATGAAAATTTCGTAATCTCTGGTCCGTCGGAGGCCGATCCGCACCGCTTCTCCGACACCGCATCGCTGGCGACGCCGCCTGCGCCCACGCCGGCCTTCGAGGGTTACGAGAACCAAGCTTCGCCCGGCGCCGCAGGGCCAACGGGGCATGACGCCCTTTATTTCCTCGGCCATTCCGGCGGACATGAGGGCGTATTGCCGAGCGCCCCCGCCACGCCAAAGGACACGCCGCCGAGCTACGAGCCGCAACTCTCAACGAACGCGGAGTCCCCGCGCCAGCCTTTCGATCCCTATCGCGTCAAGCGCGACTTCCCGATTCTGCAACAGCAGGTGCATGGCAAGCCGCTCATCTGGCTTGACAACGCCGCCACGACGCAAAAGCCGCAATCGGTCATCGACCGGCTGACGCATTTCTACGAATACGAAAACTCCAACATTCACCGGGCCGCCCATGCGCTGGCGGCGCGCTCTACCGACGCTTACGAGACGGCGCGCGAAAAAGTTCGCCGCTTCCTGACGGCCCCGTCCGCGCAAGACATCATCTTCGTGCGCGGAGCGACCGAGGGGATCAATCTTGTCGCACAGGCCTGGGGACGCCGCAATGTGGGTCAGGGCGATGAGATCGTCGTCTCCTGGCTGGAGCATCACGCCAATATCGTGCCCTGGCAGCAACTCTGCGCCGAAACCGGCGCGAAGCTGCGTGTCGCGCCGGTCGACGATCGAGGCCAGATCATTCTCGAGGAATATGAGAAGCTGCTCGGGCCGAAGACGCGCATCGTGGCCGTGACGCAAGTATCGAATGCGCTTGGCACCGTGACTCCGGTGCGCGAGATGACCGCGATGGCGCATCGTCACGGCGCCTGCGTGCTGATCGACGGAGCGCAATCGGTCTCGCACATGCCGGTCGACGTGCAGTCGATTGGTTGTGACTTCTTCGTCTTCTCTGGCCACAAGGTTTTCGGCCCGACTGGCATCGGCGTCGTGTACGGAAAAAAAGACGTGCTCGAACATATGCCACCGTGGCAGGGCGGCGGCAATATGATCGCCGACGTGACCTTCGAGAAGACGATTTATCAGGGGCCTCCCGAGCGCTTCGAGGCCGGCACTGGCAACATCGCCGACGCCGTGGGGCTCGGCGCGGCACTCGACTATGTCGAGAGCATCGGCATGGAGGTTATCGCGCGCTACGAGCATGATCTCCTGGTCTATGCGACGGAGAAGATGCGTCTCGTGCCGGGGCTGATCTTCATCGGCACGGCGGCGCAGAAGGCCTCGGTGCTTTCCTTCGTGCTCCAAGGCCAAAACACGCAGGACGTCGGCAAGGCGCTCGATCGCGAAGGCGTCGCCGTGCGCGCCGGCCATCATTGCGCGCAGCCGATACTCCGTCGGTTTGGATTGGAGGCGACAGTGCGCCCCTCGTTGGCCTTCTACAACACTTGCGCCGACATCGACGCGCTGGTCGCGGCGCTTTTGAAGCTGCAACGCGCATAAGGCGTAATTCTCGGAATTATTGGCGTTTTCAGGGATGGCGGCGGACGCCATCCCTCTTTTTTCGTCTCATTGTTTATTTAATCTACCATTTTTATTGACTACTAGGATTGCAGGGGCTAGCCTCCAAACTCCGCTCCATGTTTCAAGAAGAAAGACGGCTGTCGTGCTGACGAAGAAGGGCAAATACGGCCTCAAGGCGATGGTGCATCTCGCGCGATTTCCGCCAGGGCAACCAATTCCGGTTCTCGAAGTTGCCGTGGCCCAACAGATCCCGAAGAAGTTTCTCGACGCGATCCTCGGCGAGTTGCGCAACTCCGGTTTCGTCCACTCGAAAATGGGCAAGGGCGGCGGCTACACCTTGGCCCGCGCGGCCGACAGCATCAGCGTCGGCGACATCGTGCGCGCGATCGACGGCCCGCTGGCACCCTTGCCCTGCGCCAGTCGCAGTCGCTATCGTCGCTGCGACGATTGCCCCAATGAAGCGAATTGCGCGGTGCGGATGATGATGGTGGACGCGCAACGCGCGCTCTCGCATGTGCTCGACAACTGCACGTTGGCGCAGATGCGGCGGATGGGCGAAGCGGGAGCCGACGTGTTGAATTTCGAAAGGTGAGCGCGCCTCGCGATGTGAATCTCGGGGCATTGACGGCAAAGGCGGGGGAAGCGGAGCGCTTCCTGAAAGCCTTGGCGAATGGTCACCCGCTGATGATCCTATGCGAATTGCACAAGGGCGAAAGCGCCGTGGCGCCACTGCAACTAAAGCTCAAACTGAGCCAAGCCTCGTTGTCGCAGCATCTTGCTCGCCTGCGTATTGACGCGTTGGTGAAGACGAGACGCGAATCGCAGACGATCTATTATTCGCTTGCGAGCAACGAGGTCGCACGCGCGATCGAGATGATCTACGAATTATTTTGCGCTGAAGCCGCCGGAAAGGCGGCTCGTCGAAAGTCCCGGCCAAAGGCGGCGGCGGGCAAGGCGGCAAAATAGACCTCGGTCGCCACTGCTCGCCTCATTTCGACTTCGGCCAAAATCCCCGCGGCGCTTCGGGCGGCCCGACCTGTGTCGTCTCCACTGGCCCTACGCCGATAATTTGCACGATTACCTCTTCGTCGCCGGCGCCGTCCCAATGCACGCCGCCAGCCGGATGGAACATGTATGAGCCGGCTTTCAGCGGAACGGCCTTGTTGAAATCGAGGTCCGGGCCGATCCCAGTCCACCAGACGCCCTTGATCACCGTGGCGTGACGGTCCTGCGAGTGGAAGTGCGGGGCGGAGTGGGCGTCCGGCGGGAATCTGTTACGCACCACATAGAGCCCCGGCTTCGACGGATCGCCGAACAGCACGGTCGTTTCTGGACCTGCGCCGAGCGGGCTCTTGAAGCGCATTTCACTCGGATCGACGCGCAGAAAGCCGCGTTCGCCTTGCGCCGCGAACGCCACCGTCCCGCCAAGCAGAACGCAAAGCCAAGTGGCGCGATGCAATGTCCACTTCTTCATCGTTCTCATCCTCCATTCCAACCCGCCCCCGCGGACTGGCGCCACGGCGACACCCGCCGCTCATGTTGAATTATATCATACTACATAGATGTGATTCAATAACCTGACGGCGTGTCAGAATGGCTGCGATACACTGTCTTTGCGGATCATACCCGACCCCCTCCCATGAAGATCCACAAACTTTTCCGACCAAAGCTATAGACATATTCCGATTAGAATACTAATCTGACCGCATGAGTAGGAAATTGGCGTAATGGCGAGGTCGCGCGACGCGACGCGACGCGCCGCTCGCGGCAAGGGCATTCGACGAGGGGTGGAACATGAGAAGGACGATGAAGTTCGGCATCGCGGCTTTGCTGTTGAGCGCCTCGACGCTCGCGCTCACCGCCGCGGCGGAGGAAAAAGCTAAAGACGTCGCCATTGTTGGGTCGCCTGTTTCGGCGGCCCCGCCAACCGAGGCCGCTCCGAAAGCCGAAGCGGCGAGCAAGCCGCCCACCTCCAAGCCGCATTGGTCGTGGCAGCCGGTTCAGGCGCAATTCGTTCCGGTGGTCGCGCGAAAGGATTGGGTGCGCCAGCCCCTCGACGCCTTCGTGCTGGCGAAGATCGAGGCGAAGGGCCTCGCGCCCTCGCCCGACGCCGACCGCGCGACCTTCATTCGGCGCGCGACGCTCGACGCGTGGGGCGTCATTCCGACGCCGGAAGAGGTCGCCGCCTTCGAAAAGGATGCGTCACCGGACGCTTATGAAAAGCTCGTCGACCGCCTGTTGGCTTCGCCGCGCTACGGCGAGCGGCAAGCGCGGCTGTGGCTCGATCTTGCTCGCTACGCCGACAGCGCGGGCTTTCAGAACGACAATACGCGGCCGAATTTCTTTCGCTATCGCGACTATGTGATCAACGCCTTCAACGAGAACAAATCCTACGCGCGCTTCGTTCAGGAGCAGATCGCCGGTGATGAAATCGCGCCTGGCGATCAGAGCGTGCTGGTGGCGACGGGCTTTCTCGCCGGCTATCCCGACAACAGCAATTCGCGTGATCTCGTTCAGCGCAAATATCAGATCACCACCGACATGACCGACACGGTCGGCCAGGCGATTCTCGGCACGACGGTTGGTTGCGCGCGCTGCCACAACCACAAGACCGACAAATTCTCGCAGAAGGACTATTATTCGCTGCAAGCCTTCTTCGCCAACACCGCCTTCGAGGAGAAGGCGCCGGCGGCCAAGGGCGAGCAGGAAATCGCCTACGAGAAGGCGCAAGCGATCTACGACGAGGCGACGAAGGATATTCGCGCCAAGCAGAAGGCGATTATCGACAGTGTTCGCGACGCCGCCCACAAATATCACAAGGAGCGCTATCTAACCGACAGCCGCGAGTCGATCTTCAAGCCTAAGGACCAGTGGAACGCCCTCGACCGTTGGGTGAACCATCGCCTGGAGGCGGTTACCGACGACGCGGCGCTCGGCGCCTTTCTGCGTTATGCCGCGGAAGACGCCACGGCGCCGGAGCACGGCGAGGAGATCACGCGGAAGTGGGCGGAGTATCAAAAGCTCACGCAAGAGCTGCGCAAATTCGCCAATAAAAAGCCGGCGCGAGGGGCCGACACATTCACGACGGCGACCGAACTCGGCCATTCCGATTCGCCGCCGACCTTCATCTTCTTCGGCGGCAACCACGAACGCCCGACGGATGAGGTGCGGCCCGCGTTTCCCGAGGCGATGACGAGCGAGAAGCCCGACATCAAGCCGACCGAGACTTCGTCAGGCCGCCGCACGGCGCTGGCCAATTGGCTGGTCAGCCCAAGCAATCCGCTGACAGCGCGCGTCTTCGTCAATCGCGTCTGGAATCAATATTTCGGCAAGGGGATCGTCGCCACCGTCAGCGATTTCGGCAAGGCCGGCGACAAACCGACCAATCCGGAGTTGCTCGACTATCTCGCCGACCATTTCGTCAAGGACGGTTGGGACGTGA
The DNA here is from genome assembly GCA_963699455.1 of uncultured Alphaproteobacteria bacterium. Lineage (GTDB taxonomy): Bacteria > Pseudomonadota > Alphaproteobacteria > Rhizobiales > Beijerinckiaceae > Methylocystis. The sequence continues at coordinate 580,243 of CAVOTY010000009.1, forward strand.
AGAAGCTGCATCGACAGATTCTTCTTTCCAGCGCCTATCGCCAGTCGTCCAATCAGCGCGAGGACGTCGTCAAGGCCGATCCAGAAGGCAAGCTGCTCGCGGTGTTTCCGCGCAAGCGGCTCGAGGCGGAGGAAATTCGCGACTCGATCCTCGTCGCCTCGGGCAAGCTCAACGAGCAACTCGGCGGGCCGAGCGTATTCCCGCCGATCCCGCCCAATCTCACGGGCGGCGGCAATTTCAACGCCGACCCCGCCTGGACCACGTCGAAGGATCCGAAGGATTACACGCGACGCAGCATCTACATCTTTACGCGCCGGAGTCTGCCCTATCCTTTGCTCGAAACCTTCGACATGGCGAACGCCCAGCAAATCCACAGCAAACGCGACGTAACGACAACGCCCCTTCAGGCGCTGACGCTCTATAACAGCGATATCGTCTTCCAATGGTCGCAGGCGTTGGCGGGCCGCGTGATCAACGAGGCTGGCCTGGACGAGTCCGCGCAGCTCGATCGCCTCTATGAAATCCTGTTCGGCCGCAAACCGAGGGACGAAGAAAAGAAGCTGCTGCAAGCCTTCCTTGTCCAGCATCAAAAGACCATCGCCGAAAAGGCCGAGGACGGAAAAATTTCGCTCGCTCTCCCCGTCGGCGCGACCACGAAACCCACCGATCCGCTGCGCGCCTCGGCCTTCGTCGATCTCGTGCACACCGTCGTGAACTCCAACGAGTTCGTCTACCGCTTCTGAACCCAGCGCATCCCTCCATCGAAAAGGATCACGATCATGCTCATCAAATCGTCGCGCCGCCAATGGTTGCGCGGCGCCGTATATGGCGCCGGAGGCTTCGCCGTGAGCGGTTTCATGCCGGGCGGCGGCTGGTTCGGCGTCCCCGACGCCAACGCCGCCGCCTTCATCGACCCGCTGGCGCCCAAGCCGCCGCATTTCGCGCCGAAGGTGAAATCCGTCATCTGGCTGCACATGGACGGCGCGCCGAGCACGCTCGATCTTTACGACTATAAGCCCGAGTTGGTGCGTCTCGCGGGCCAGGATGTCCCGGAGTTCTTCCTCAAGGGCATCAAGACCAGCACGCAGGGCGGCGTCGGCAAGCTGTTCGCCTCGAAGCGAACATGGAAACAATATGGCCAGAGCGGCGCCTGGTTTTCCGATTGGCTGCCCAATCTCGCCGAACACGCCGACAAGCTCACCTTCATCAAATCGAGCGTGACGGTCGGCGCCACGCATGACATCTCGATCCTCAAGCTGAACACCGGCGACGTGAGCCCCGGGCGGCCGTCGCTCGGCGCCTGGGTCTCCTATGCGCTGGGCTCCGCCAATCCCGACCTGCCGCCCTACGTGGTGCTCTATGGCGGCAAACGCGAGCCGCGCGCGGGTTCGGTCAATTGGAGTTCGGGCTTCCTGCCGGCGGTTTATCAGGGCACGGCCTTCCGCCCCGGCGCGCAGCCCATCCTATATCAGGAGCCGCCGGAGCTGGTCGGCCAGCGGCAGCAGCGCGAGAGCCTCGATCTTCTAGCTAAGCTGAACGACATCAACGCCGTCGGGCGCTCGCAGGACAGCGAATTGGCGGCGCGCACGCGTTCCTACGATCTCGCCTATCGCATGGAGGCGACGGCGCCGGAGGCCGTCGATTTCTCCAAGGAGTCCGAGGCGACCAAGGCGCTTTACGGCCTTAATGACGACGCCACGAAGGACATGGGCTCGGTGCTGTTGCGGGCGCGCCGCCTCGTCGAGCGCAATGTCCGCTTCGTGCATGTCGTCTCGGGACCGATCGACATCTTGGGGCAGGGCGACGACGCGAGCTGGGATGCGCATCGCGCGCTGGAGGCCAATCATGGCGCGCACACCAAGGCCATCGACAAGCCCGTCGCGGGGCTGCTCGCCGATCTCGCCCAGCGGGGACTGCTCGACGATACGCTGGTCGTGTGGACCTCGGAATTTGGCCGAACCTCCTATGGTCAGAGCGGCGACGGGCGCGACCATAATCCGTGGGGTTACACGCAGTGGCTCGCGGGCGGCGGGCTGAAGCATGGCTACACCCATGGCCAAACCGACGAAATCGGCTTGAAGACGGTGGAGAATCCGGTCGACACCTATGATCTGCACGCGACGGTGTTGCAGTTGCTCGGCCTCGACCATCTCAAGACGATCTATCTGCGCGCCGGCCGCGCCGAACGGCCCACGGTCGTCTATGGCAAAGTGGTCACGGACATTCTCGCCTGATCCGACAATGGCGATCTGTCACATCCGCATGGCTTTTACGGCGTTGCTGGCGCTGACCAGTTACGCCGCCAAGGCGGAGACGGCGCGGGTCGCGATCGAGAACTTCGCTTTCGACCCGCCGTCGCTCACCGTCAAGGCCGGAACCAAAATCGAGTTCACCAATCGCGATCCGGTTCCGCATTCCGTCGTCGGCTTTCGCGAGGGGCGCGAGGAGTTCCGTTCGAATGAGCGGATCGAAACGGAGGAAAGTTTCGTGGTCCTCGCCGACAAGAGCGGCGTGATCGACATCAACTGCGGGCTGCACGCCCGCATCACCGGTAAAATCATCGTGACGCCATAGCGACATCGGGACGATCTCGGGCGCCGGCGAAGGAAAGGCGGTTTGGCGAAATGCGAAGGTTGCTCATGGCGGTGTCGCTGAGCGCGGCGATGTGTTGCGGCCCCATGGCCGCCGCGATGGATTTTCACGACTACGACGACGAACTGATGCGCGATCTCGACAAGACCGTCAAATATTTCGAGCCGGACATCACCGCGAAAAACGCCGACGCCGCCAAGGAGGACGCCGGGGTTCTCTCCGACGGGTTCCACTATACCGAGGATTATTTCGCCAAGAAGGGCGACGCGACGGACGCCGTGGAAATCTCGCGCAAGGGCGCCAAATTGATCGCCCAGGCGCGGGACTATGTCGAGAAGGCGGATTTCGACGCGGCGGCCGCCGCCGCGCGCGAAGCCGCCACGGCGTGCAAATCCTGCCACGACATCTACAAGCCGCGCCTCGCCCGCTGATCTGGCCAGAACCAACGGAGACGGCCCATGAACCGCAAGACCGCCGCGGATTTTCCGCCAGAAGCATTGAAGCTCTTCGATCTCTTCGTGCATGGCTTCATCGATCGCCGCGGCTTCGTCGACGGCGCGGCGAAACTCGCCGTCGGCGCCGCCGGCGCCCTCGCCATGCTGGAGGCGCTAAATCCGCGCTTCGCCGAAGCCGAACAGGTGAAGAAGGACGATCCCCGCATAAAGGGGTCGACGCTCGAAGTCCCCTCGCCCGAAGGCTATGGGACGGTGAAGGGCTACTTCGTCCAGCCGGCAAATCCGCAAGGCAAGCCGCCGACGATTTTGGTGATCCACGAAAACCGCGGATTGAATCCGCACATCGAGGACGTCGCCCGCCGTCTGGCGCTCGACAATTTCATCGCTTTCGCGCCCGACGCGCTCGCGCCGCTCGGCGGCTATCCGGGCGACAAGGACAAGGCGCGCGAACTCTTCCCAAAACTCGATCAATCGAAGACGCGGAACGACTTCATCGCCGCGCTCGGCGCTCTAAAGAAAAACTCGATCGGCAACGGCAAGGTCGGCGCGGTCGGTTTTTGCTATGGCGGCGGCGTCGTCAATTTTCTCGCGACGAAGTCGGCCGATCTTTCCGCCGGCGTTCCCTTCTATGGCGCGGCGCCGCCGGCGGCGGACGTGGAGAAAATCAAGGCTCCCTTGCTGCTGCACTTCGCCGGCGCCGACAAGCGCATCAACGCCGGCTGGCCCGCTTTATGAGGCGGCGCTGAAGTCGGCCAAGGTCGACTATCAGGCCTTCGTCTATCCAGGAGTTCAACACGGCTTCAACAACGACACGACGCCGCGTTACGACGAGGCCGCGGCCAAACTCGCCTGGAGCCGGACGATCGACTTCTTCAACGCCCATCTGCGCGGTTGACGGCGTCCAGCGACACTAAGCACTCACCACCACTTATCAATGAGGATCGAAATGAAGACCATCACTAGAATTGCCGGATTCGGCGCTCGCCCTCTCGGCTTTGCCGGCGGTCGCGCAGCAAGCGGCCGCGCCCGCGCCGAGCACGCCGACCGCGAGCGCTCCGGCCCCCGCCGTCACGCCAGCCAATGATCCGGCCTATACCTATAAAACACAGCGGCTTAATCGCGCCGCCTTCGACGCCTTGCTGTCGAAACCCGAACAACTCGTCGTGCTCGACATTCGCCGACCCGACGAACTCACCAAGGTCGGGGGCTTTCCGGTCTATCTCAGCATTCAAACGGCCGACGTTCAGCGCAGTCTGCCTTTCATTCCACGCGATCGGTTGATCGTCACCGTGTCGAACCGCGCGCATCGCGCCGGCGCCGTTGGCGACATTCTCGCGGGACTGGGCTTTCATGTCGTCGGCGCGATCGGCGTGCTCGACTACCAGGATGAAGGCGGCGTTCTGACCAAGATCGCGCCGCCGCCGCCGAAAGCCAACGCCGCGGCCGCCGCGCCCGCGACGGCGGTCGCCACGGCGCCTTCCGCTGCTCAATAATTCAGACGTCAAGCGCCAACCAAAGGCTTCTCACCCATGCGTGCAATCAACGCATCGACCCTCATCCTCGCGGGAGTTTTGTCGCTCGTCGGCCTTGACGCGCGGGCCGCGTTGAAGCCGGAGACGCCGCGCCCGACTTCGCCTTGCCGGCGGCGATCGGCGGCAAGGATTTCAACTTCGTCCTGGCGGAGCAACAGAAGAAGGGGCTGGTGGTGCTCTACTTCTACCCCAAATCGTTCACGCGCGGATGCACCATCGAGGCGCATGAATTCGCCGATCACCATGACGACTTCGCCGCCGCCGGCGCCAGCCTGCTCGGCGTCTCGGCCGACGCAATCGAGGTGCAACGTGACTTCTCCGCCAAGGAGTGTCGCGACAAATTCCCGATCGGCGCCGATCCGAACCTTTCCACGATCAAGGCCTATGACGCCAAGCGGGAAAAACCGACCGCGTCGGGAGACAGCGTCGCCGACCGCATCTCCTATGTGATCGCCGACGGAAAGATCGTTTTCGCCCTGGTCGACCCCAATCCGATCAACCATGTCGCGTCGACATTGAAATTCGTCCGCGAATGGCGCGACGAACACAAAAAATAAGCAGGAACAGGAGTATGGGACGATGAACTCGAATTCACCAAAGCGCCGCCACGCGATCGCGGTGCGGGCGATCAGTGCGGCGACCCTCTTATTGGCGGCGTCCTTAGCGGTGGCCGCCGGAGCGCAAGAAGCCCCCGCGCCGCCGCCAGCGCCCGCCGCCGCTGGCGCCGGACCTTCGCCAACGAAACTGGCGATCGAAAACCGCAAGGCCGCCTTCACGCTGATCGGCAACGCCTTCCGTTATTTCGGCGCCGTCGCGAAGGGCGCGGCGCCCTACAACGAGGCGGAAGCGACGAAACGCGCGGCGCGCATCGTGTTCCTTGCGAGCTTTCCGGGCGAAAACTTTCCAGAAGGATCAAATGTCGGCGAACCCGAGAGCAAGGCCAAGCCCGACGTGTGGAGCGATCACGCCGATTTCGACAAGAAGCTAAAGGATTTCCAGGCGCACGCCGCGAATCTCGCCAAGGTCAACGCCAAGGAAAAGGGCGCGACCGACGCGTTCAAAGCGGCGGTCGCGGCCTTGGCGCAGGACTGCAAGGGCTGCCACGACACCTATAAGGCGAAATAGCCTCGCCGAGTTCATGGCGGCGGGCGCGTTCTTCCCTTCCTCTCCCCAAGCATCCGTCGCCGTGATCCCCTCACAACCACAAGCTCGAAGAGCCTCGCCATGACGACGCTGGAGAATGACGCAGCCCCCCAGGCCGCCTTAAAGAAACGGTATCGAGCCGCCTGGTCTGGGATTGGCCGTGCGCCTGTTCCGCTGAATCTCGTCGCCACCTTTATCGGCGCCTTCGTCACCAATCGACTTGGCGTCGCCTATTTCAAATATCACGCCTGGTGCGGCTACGCCGTCATAACATTGGTGTCGTTTCGGATCCTCTGGGGCCTCCTCGGCACGAAGCACGCGCGTTTCTCGCGCTTCGTTCGCGGACCGCGCGCGACATTGCGTTACGCGCGCGATTTCTGGCGCGGATACGCGGCAAGTCACGCGGGGCACAATCCGTTGGGCGCGCTGATGGTGCTTTTGCTGCTGGGCGCGCTGGAGGCGCAGGCGGGCCTCGGCCTTTTCTCCAACGACGAGATTTTCAACGTCGGTCCGCTCGCCGGGTTAGTGTCGAAACAGACGAGCCTGCTGCTGACATCGCTGCATCGCAGGACATTTTATTGGATCGCCGCCGCCGTGGCAATTCACATCGGCGCGGTGATTTTCGCTTGCGTCGGCAAGCGCGAAAATCTGGTTGGCGCGATGATCACGGGGCGCAAGAGCGCACACGCCGTCGCCCCCCATGACGAGATCGAGTCGTCGCGCGGCTGGCTGGCGATCCCTTTGGTCGCCATCGTCGTTACGGCGCTCGCGCTGGTGTTGCATTTCGCGCCCGCCGCCGAAGCCGACATCGGCGATTTTTGAGTCTCCGAACCTTCCTCGTCCAAGAGCCGCCTCCATCGAGCGATGGCCGATGCCTCGCCGCCTTCGCTATATCCATATTAAATCGACGTTCTAACAATATTTAAGTCGCGCGCCATTGGCGATATGCGCCCCGTTCGCTGTTGCCGATTTGCAACATCCAACAGGAAAACCGTCGCTTATCGAGATTAACCGTTCGCAACGAATCTTCTCGCTGACCGCGCCCTTAAAGCCTACCAAGTTAATAGACATAAATAACGCAAACGCTATCCGCGCATCAGTCAACAAAAACGAGCGGTCCAGCATTCTCCGGGATTGGGAAAGCATTAGAGCGCCGTCAAGACACCGAGGAGCAACACCATGAGTCCGCGACCCAAGGCATTTCGAAATCGGCTGCTATCGAGCGTGGGAATCGCGCCGATCGTCTTGCTTGGAGGGCTGGCTCTCGGCGTTTTCCCGCTGCATCCCAGTCACGCCGAGGACGCGCAGGTCGAAGAGGTCAAGGTCACCTCGCGCCTACGCGAAGAGAAGGCCCAGGACGTGCCGTTGCCGGTCAGCGTCGTCGGCGCCAAGACCCAGGAGCGCGAGCGCCTCGAACGCATACAAGACTTCGCGCAAAAAGTGCCTAACTTCGTGCCGTCGATTACCAATCCGAGGACGTCGGCGATGTCGATTCGCGGTATTTCCGGCATCTCCGGCGGCGCGGACGGATCGGAATCGGCGGTCGGTCTGATTGTCGATAATGTGTTTTACACTCATGTCGGCTTCCAATGGGCCGATTTCGTCGATCTCCAATCGTTCGAGGTGGCGCGCGGTCCCCAAGGGACGCTGTTGGGGAAGAACACGACGGTCGGCGCGGTGGTCATCCACACGCAATTGCCGTCTTTCACGCCCTCGGCGTCGTTCGAGCATCGTTCGCAAATCGCAGCCGCATTATTGAAAAGCTGAACGTCACCGGGCCGATCCTCGACGACAAACTCGCCTACCGCGTCACCTTCTTCCTCGACAAGGGCGACGGCGTGCTCAACGACGCCGTCACGGGCGCGGGGCTGCTGAACAACAATCGCTGGGGCGTGCGCGGGCAACTGCTTTACACCGGCGATAATTACGATCGGCTTATCTTCGATCGTTTGAGGTCGGACGAATATAACAATTACAGCGGCGTCATCGGCGACGCTTTTCCGGTCTGGGCCAATGGCAAGGCGAACACGACCTATGCGATGAATTTGATGAAGCGGCTCGGCTGGCCCGATATCGCGAACAGCCCCTATTCGCCGATGCTGACGCGCCAAGGCAATCTCGACCAGCGCACCACCGGCGTCTCCAACGAGATCAACGCGCAGATCGGCGAAAACACGCTAACGTCGATCTCCGCCTGGCGCGAGTTTATCCTCCATCCCAACAATAGTCTCGGCAATGACATCACTCAGATCAGCGGCAACGCTTTTAATGTGACCGTTGATCAATATTCGCAGGAGGTGCGTCTCGCCTCGGCCCAAGGATCAGAAGATCGAATGGCAAACCGGCGTCTATGCGCTACGCCGAAGCGGTGTCGTCGCTCGATCACACCGACTATGGCTATCAGGCGTCGCAATGGTTCTTGAACAACATCGCCGCAAGCCCGACGCTGCTCAATGGCGTTTCGGAACATAACGACGGTAAGGCGCGGACCTTCAGCCTCGCCGAGTTCGGTCAGGCGACCTATCATTACGATGAGAAGTGGGCGCTCACCGGCGGATTGCGCGACACCTTCGAGATTCGCGAGGGCTCCGATTTTGGCTGGGTGAGCGGCGTGTCTTCCATCGCCGGCGTCGCCGCGACGCAGACGGCTTACGGCGCGACCTTCTTCGATACCGGAGGTCAGAAGGTGACGCACAACTCGCTTTCGGGCCTCATCAACCCTTCGTATAAATACAATGACAATGTCCTTCTTTACGGCTCGGCGGCGCGCGGCGAAAAATCCGGCGCCATCAACACGAACGCCTTGCCGCTCACCGACAGCGCTGGCAACTTCAAAGGCTTCATGCCCGTCGTCACCAAACCTGAAACGTCCTGGGACTATGAATTGGGCCTCAAGACCAATTGGCTCGACAATAAGCTAATTCTTAATGGCAACCTTTACTGGAACGACATATACGATTTTCAGTCGATCTTGGTGAACACCAGCATTGTGACGTGACGGGCATTCCGCTGCGCAAGACCTATCTCGGCAATATCGGCCATGTGCAATTGCGCGGCTTCGAGTTCGACGGGCGCTGGAGTCCGATCGAACGTTTGTGGATCACCTTCTCCGGCGCTTTAACCGACGCGCGTTACATTAACTACCAAAACGCCGCGCCGCCGCCGGATTGGACCTGGCCCGCGTCCGCGAATGTCAATGGCGTCGCCGCGCCGCTTTCCGTCGATCTCTCGGGCCAGCGGATACCGGCGGCGTCGCCGGCAACAACCCAATCGCGCCTTATTCGCTCAATGTTGGCGCGAATTACGGCAGCCGCTCGGGCGCGCCTTGAGGGATCTCGGCGCCTGGGCCGATGTTCCCGTGACGGCCTTCACCTATGGCAATGTCGCCTGGAAATATAAGACGCAACTCTCCGAACCGCTATCGCTCTATCCGGTGTTTCAGCCTTCCTACGCCCTCGTGAACTTCGGCATCGGACTGAAGACCGACGACGACAAATATAGTCTGCATTTTTGGGCGAAGAACCTGCTCGACACCAGATACGTCACCGCGCAGACCATTGGGACGGCCACCGCCGCTCAAACCGTGACGTTCGGCGACAACGCGTTCCGGACTTTCGGCGCCGCGCTGCGCGTGAAGCTCTACTAATCGAAAAACACGCGGTTCGACAGGTCCGGGGCTAAGCCTCGGACCTACTTTTTCGCGGAAGGCGTGACACTTGTTTGCCCGCCGAAGCCCAGCCAAAAGCGCGATTATTTTAATATTCCTATTGCGTCTATCGGATTTGTAATGTTGAATGGATTCACCCCGCCAATTGGACGAAAGACGGCTCAATGACAATCGCCTCGGCATCGAGACTTGGGTCCGGCCCACTCCATGAACTCCCCGCCTTTGCAACGGCCGCGCACGGCGCGGAATCGCTGCTTGGGGTAAAACCTCCGCGCCAAAATTACATGGCGCAAGCCATCGCTCTCCATTCTCTACGCGCTGACGCTCCGCCGCCGTCACGACGGCGTTCAAGCCTGCGGAGGTGGTCACGGAGGAAGAGAAGACCGTCGAATGCGCCCATGCCCGTCGCTGAAGAGCCGCCGCCAGATCAGGTGCCGATGGAGCAGCCCGATGTCGACGACGCGCCGCCGCCGCCGATGGCCATGGACCCCATCGCGCCAATCGAGGAAGTGAAGCCCGAGCCAAAGCCGAAGGCGGAGCAAAAGCCCACGCCCAAACCGGCGCCGAAGCCGCATGTGGAGCGCCGGCTTGAAAAACCGGTCGCCAAGCCGGTCGCGAGGAAACAAACCGCCGCGCCGCGCGTCGCCGCTCCAGCCGTGCGCGCTCCCGCCGCCCCGCCCGGGGC
>CAVOTY010000010.1:0-20854 GCA_963699455.1 uncultured Alphaproteobacteria bacterium
ACTGTTTGAGCAAATCACCCGCGCGCCAGAATACTATTTGACGCGAACCGAAACCGCAATTATAGAAACTCATGCCGGAGCTGTGATAGCAGGCCAAGATAACGAAACTGTTTCGGTGGAGTTTGGATCGGGATCAAGCCATAAGATAGAAATCTTCTTGCGGCATTTATCGCAACTCGCGGCCCACGTTCCCATCGATGTTTCGCGGAGGGCAATCGACGAGGCCCCGCGACGCCTCTCGAAGCGCTATCCGTGGCAGCAAGTGCGGTCGTTCATAAGCAATTTTAGGTACTCGATCCGCTTCCCCGCAGGTTTTTCGCAATATCGGAAGTTCGGCTTTTTCCCAGGCTCCACGTTCGGAAATTGCAGGCCCCCCGAAGCCGTTCTGCTTTTACGCGCGATCAAGCAAATCTTGGCGCCAGACGGGGCCTTGTTCCTCGGCCTCGACTTGAAGGAAGACCCTGATTTATTGCTGCGCGCCTATAACGATGCTGCATGCGTCACGGCGGCTTTCAATCTCAATCTTCTGGAGCGCATTAACCGCGAACTTGACGGAAACTTTGACGTCTCCGCTTTTCGGCATCGAGCAATCTACAACTCCCTGGAAGGGCGCATCGAGATGCATTTGGTCAGCAGGAAAGATCAGGTAGCGAATGTAGCGCAACAGCTTTTACGGTTTTGCGCGGGAGAAACCATCCACATCGAGAACTCATACAAATACGCGATCGAGCAATTTCGAGCCATCTCTTGATTCGCGGGTTGGTCGCCGGGCCGTGTTTGGGTCGACAATCCTAATTTGTTTAGCGTCCATGAGCTACGCCAGTTTTAAGAAGCACGACCGATCCGCGCCTAGGTCGGTTGTTGCGCGCATCGAAGGACTTCGCGGCAATATCGTGTTCGTGATTCGTTTGCGGCCGAAGCGCGAAGAGATGGTGAATCCGTAAAACGATAGCCTTGTGAAGGCGCGGAGATGATTGGAGTGCAATGGTGGCGCCGATTACCAAGACTAGCGATTCGCCTTTTCCCGTCGTTGGAATTGGCGCTTCGGCGGGCGGTCTCCACGCGCTCGAAGAGTTTTTTCAGGCGATGCCACCCCAGCCAGGAATGGCGTTCGTCATCGTGATGCATCTCGCGCCCGACCGCAAAAGTCTTCTTACCGAAATTCTGGCGCGGCATGCCAATCTAGTTGTCGAAGTCGCCCGCGACAATCAATGGATCGAAAAAAATAAAGTTTACGTCCTGCCGCCTGGCGCGATCCTGACCATGTCCGATGGACGGCTGCGGCTGCGAAACACTGGCGTGGCTGATCATCAGAGCAATCCGATCGATGTGTTCTTCAGTGCGCTGGCGCGGGATCGGGGGGAACACGCGGTGGGCGTCGTGCTGTCCGGCAGCGGCGCGGATGGCGTGATCGGCGTTAAGGCGATCAAGGAACATGGCGGCGTGACGCTGGCGCAGGCTATGGATGCCACCGGCCCGGACTTTTCCGGAATGCCAAACAGCGCAATCGCCAGCGGCTTGGTCGATTTCGCCATTCCAGTCGACCAGATGGCGGCGCGGCTCATCGAGAATCTCCGAAGTTTTGATGCATTTAGGCAACTCGCTGAGTCTCCGGGCGACGTTGAACGCGCCATTGCCGAGGCGCGCGCGGCTATTTGCGAGACTGTTCGCGACGAGACGGGACATGATTTAAGCGGATATAAGACGCGGACATTCATGCGCCGCGTCCATCGCCGCATGCAGGCGACCAACTGTGAGAACATCAATAGCTATGTTGCGTTTCTGCGCCAAAATCCTGACGAAGCAAATGTGCTGTTTCGTGATCTGTTGATAATCGTCACGAGTTTCTTTCGCGACTCGGAAGCCTTTGAGGAGTTGGAAAAGACAGTCATACCCCGCTTATTCGAGAATAGGGAAGCGGCTGACTGGGTGCGAATTTGGGTGCCGGGATGCGCCACTGGCGAGGAAGCGGTCTCCATCGCCATTTTGCTGCGTGAATATATGTTCAAGCTTCGCGTTGCGCCGCGCGTGACGATTTTCGCCACTGAGATCGACGCCGCAGCCCTCCACGCCGCGCGCATTGGCCGCTATCCCGAAACCGCGATGGAGGGAGTATCGCGCGAGCGGCGTCAGCGCTTTTTCACCGCGGACGCCAGTGGCTATGTCGTCGCCAAGGAAGTGCGAGAGCTCTGCGTCTATTCGGCGCATGATATTTTGCGCGATCCACCTTTTTCGCGCATGAATATGATTTCCTGCCGCAATCTCCTGATTTATTTCAACGCGCGAGCGCAGCGGCGCTTGTTTCCGGTATTCCACTATGCGCTTAGACCTCAGGGTTTCCTTTTTCTGGGAATGTCGGAGTCGATCGGTCGCTTCACCGATCTGTTCGCGCCGTACGACAAGCGGCATTGTCTCTTTCAGGCGCGCGACACCGGTCGATCGACCCGGATTCCGCTGATGGACAGAGTTTCGCCTCCGGTTGCGTTCGCGACGCTTTCGTCCACGCCAACATGCCCTCGGCCAGCCACTCAGCTACGTCAGTTGGTCGAGGCGCGGATCGCCGATCGCTTCGCTCCGCCGCATGTGGTTGTGAACGAAGAGGGCGATATCGTCTATTTTTCCGCTCGCACCGGGAAATGTCTCGAAGCGTCGCCGGGAGCGCCGAGCCATCACTTATTGAGCATGGCGCGCAAGGGCTTGCGTCTTGATTTGCGCGGTGCGCTTCGCGAGGCGATCGACACGCGCCGGACCGCGCGTCGGCCGAACCTCAAGGTCGAAATGGCGGATGGCTCCTTCGAACTGATGTCTCTGACCGTCGACCCATTGTCGGCTCAGGCCGGCGATCAAAGGCTGTATTTGGTCCTGTTTGACGACTGCTGTTCGGTGCCGGTGGTCGTCGACGTTTCCGACCGCGACGTCGGCGCGGAGCGGCAGGAAGCCGCGCTTAGCGACATGCGCGAGCGACTGCAGACGACGATCGAGGCTTATGAAACCACGCTAGAAGAATTAAAGTCGGTGAATGAAGCACTGGTTTCGCTGAATGAGGAAATGCAGTCGACTAACGAAGAGCTTGAATCTTCCAAGGAGGAGCTTCAGTCGTTAAACGAGGAGTTGCAGACCTCTAATCATGAACTATACATAAAAATTGAGGAGTTGGACCGCGCCAACGCCGATTTACGTAATGTTTTCGTCAGCACGCGGATCGCGACGGTTTTCCTCGACCGCAAGCTCGTCATCCGTGGTTTCACGCCAACCGCATCCGCGCTTTTCAACATTGTCCCAACCGACGCCGGGCGTCCGCTGACCGATTTCGCGACGAAACTCGACTATCCCCGACTCCAGACCGAGCTCCAGGAGGTTCTCAATACGGGAACGGTAATGGAGCAGCGGGTGAGGACCAACGACGTCCCGTCGTCATATTATATCGCGCGCCTCACGCCCTATTACGAACCGGCTCAGCAGATCAGCGGCGTAGTGGCCACATTCATCGACACCACTAGTCTAGTGAGATCGCAGAATTATGTACTCGAATTGCATGCCGACCATTTGAACGCGCTGGCGTCGATGGCGACCGAATTGGCGCATGAGCTCAATCAACCGCTCTCGGCCGCCGCTACCTACCTCAAGGCCATTCGGCGGCTACTGAAACTTCCTTCCGAGGCGCGGCCGACCGGCGTCGAGGATGCCTTGGATAGCGCCGCAGAGCAGATCATGCGGGCCGGCAGGATCATTGGGCACCTGCGCGAATTCGTCGCGAATGGCGAGCCGAACAAGACAAACGAGCACCTGCGCGACCTGATCGCGCAAGTATGTGAGTTTAGTTTCGGCAAAGCGAGGGAGGCGAATATCGAGATGGTTCTCGCATTCAATGCGCTACATGACGGGGTGCTTGTCGACAAGGTCCAGATCAAGCAAGTTTTGGTAAATCTCCTTCTCAATGCTTTCGAGGCCATGGCGGGCGCGCGAGACCGCCGGATAACCATTGCGACATCGCTCGTCGAAAACGACATGATACAGACCGACGTCGCGGACACCCGTCTCGGCCTTCCCCAAACGAACGAACGAGATTTGTTCGAAACCTCTCTCACGACCAAGGAAACAGGCTTAGGCGTAGGTCTGCCTATCGCTCGCGCCATCGTCGAGGCTCATAACGGCAAAATCTGGGCGCGGCCGAAACCGGGCGGCGGCGCGATCTTCAGTTTCACCTTGCCCCTGGCGGAGTCGACAAACGACGTATAGTAGTCGGCCGCACGCTGCTCGATCGCCGCCATACAATAAATTGATTCTTGTTTACTCGAACGTTATACGCGTCATCTGTAAACGACTCTCGATGCATTAGCATTAAAAGGTGAGACATGACTTCGCAGCCGACGGTTCATATCGTCGACGATGATTGGGCGGTCCTGGATTCGCTAAGCCTTTTGTTTCGAGCGGAGGGATGCGCGGTTCGCGCCCATGTTTCCGCGAATGCCTTCCTTGAAACGATCAATCCGGACGACGCGGGATGCGTGGTGACGGACGTGCGCATGCCGGGAGTGAGTGGACTCGATTTACTGGCGGCGTTGAAAGAGCGGCGCGCGCCGATGCCTGTCATCGTCATGACCGCTCATGGCGACATTCCACTCGCGGTCGAGGCCATGCGACGGGGAGCGGTCGATTTTTTCGAAAAGCCCTTTGATGGCGATGCCCTGCTCGTCGCCGTTCGCGCCGCGATCGCGGGGAAAAACGACGAGGACTTGCATTGCCCAGACGCGCTGATGGCGCGGGAGCGGCACGCGAGCTTAAGCAAGCGGGAAAAGGAAGTGTTGTCTGGTTTGCTTAAGGGCTTGCCAAACAAAATGATCGCGCACGAACTCGGCATCAGCACAAGGACCGTCGAAGTCCACCGCGCCAATGTGATGAGGAAAATGCAAGCCGGCAGTTTGTCCGAACTCGTGAAAATGGCGCTGTCCCTCCACTAGGCGAGTCAAAATCCGGCCGCGGACTTGCCGATCCGACTCGGAGGACTAGGGAATTGACGCGAGCGCGGTCCCACGGCGAAAATGCCCGAGGAACGCGATGGCGATTGGTGCAGGCGTCGCACATGACGACGCCTGGCGGAACAAGATCGAGGCAAGTCATTGGCGCAGCACGGACCTACCAAGAGGGTCGCGGCGATCGACGCTGGCGGCCGGCCGGCCGAGCGCACGGGGCGCGACGCAATTTCGGACGCCTTGGTCGAGATCGCCTCATGGCGCGATAGACCGAACTGGTGGCTTGGTCCCGGCGTCGGATTGGCGGCGGCCGGAGCGGGCGCCGTGGTGAGATTGGCGTTGCTGGGAGGATCCACGACAAGGCTCGGCTATGTGACCTTTTATTCCGCCGTTGCGATTGCCGCGATGGTTGGAGGGCCCTCCGGCGGAATCCTCGCAACGCTCTTTTGCGCGTTCACCGTGCATTATTTTTTCGCGCCGCTCGCCGAATCCACGGATATGCTGGGCCTATTCGGGTTTTTAGTGAACTGCGCCGTCGTCATCGGCATAACCGAAATGCTGCATCGCGTTTGGACACGCGTCGCCGAGCTGAAAGTGGCGGCGACCGTTCAAGAACGTCTTGCAGCGATCATCGCGTCGTCCTCCGACGCCATTCTTAGCATGAATCTTGACGGTGTCGTCACCAGTTGGAACGCGGGCGCCATGCGACTTCTCGGCTACGGCGCGGAGGAGATGATCGGGCGGTCGACAACTCTCCTAATTCCACCGGAACGCCTCGAAGAGGAGGCTGGCATTGTCGCCCGGATCAGGGCGGGCGAGAGCATCGAGAATTTTGAAACAAGTCGATTGGCCAAGGATGGCCGCGAAATTCATGTCTCCATGTCATGCTCGGCGCTCAAGGACGCGGCGGGCGAAGTCGTGGGAATTTCGACGATCGTTCGCGACATTGGCGACCGTAAGCGCGTGGAGGACGCGCTGCGCGAGTTGCTGAAAAATTTCACCGACCTAAGAGCGGCGCTCGATGAGCACGCCATTGTCGCCATTACCGATCGCCGCGGCGTAATAACCTACGTCAACGATAAATTCTGCGAAATCTCGAAATATTCGCGAGAGGAATTGCTTGGCCAGGATCACCTCATCCTCAACTCCAGGTTCCACGCCCCGGAAGTCTTCCGCGACCTTTGGACGAGGATCGCGAGTGGCGGGGTTTGGCGTGGCGAACTCAGGAACCGCGCCAAGGATGGTTCTTTTTATTGGGTGGACACCACAATCGTGCCCTTTCTCGACGCCGAGGGCAATCCCCGCCAATATGTTGCGATCCGCGCCGACATCAGCGAGCGAAAGCGCGTGGAGGAGTTGCTGATCGAGAGCCAGTTGCGCACCCGGTTGGCCACCGAGGCCGCCGAGGTCGGCGTTTGGGAGTGGAACACCGTCACCAACGTTATCCGGTGGGATGCGCAGATGTTTCGGATTTATGGGATTACTCCGACCGAAGACGGGTTGGTGAGCTACGATATCTGGGCGGGGGCCGTGTTGCCTCAAGAAAGGGCTCGACAAGCGGAGCTGTTACGAAAACACGCTCGCGAAGGCGGGGTTAACCACCGCGAGTTCCGTATCCGGCGCAAGGACAATGGCGAATGCCGCGATATACAAGCCGTGGAAACCCTCGGCGCCAATGCGCCGGGCCACAGCGAATGGTTGGTGGGAACAAATCTCGACGTCACCGATCGCAAGCGCGCGGGACAAGCCCTTCGCGAGAGCGAGGAGCGCATGCGTTTCGCGCTGAGCGGCGCCCAAGCGGCGGCTTGGCAATGGAACATCCTGACCAACGAGCATAGATGGTCACCGGAAAGTTACTTGCTGCACGGGCGCGACCCCAAGCTCGGATCGCCCTCATATGACGAGTGGCTCGCCTGCCTGCACCCTGACGATCGCGCACCAATCCAGCTTCGGGTGCGAGACGTTTTGGAGGGGCGCGCGGCCGAACTGCGACTAGAATATCGGGTCATCTTCCCGACGGGAGAACAACGCTGGCTGGCGGGCTTGGGCAAGGTCGAGTATGCGCCCGACGGAGTTCCCGTCCGCATATCCGGCATAAATTTGGATATCACCGAACAGAAGCGCGCGGAAGATGAGATGCAACGACTCAACCGCACTTTGCAGGCCTATAGCGCCGGCGGTTGGGCGCTAGCCCGCGCCAGCGACGAGACAAGCTTTCTAAACGAATTCTGCAGAATTGTCGTCGAGGACTGCGGCCACGCAATGGTGTGGGTCGGTTATGCCGAGAACGACGCAGATCTCTCCATTAGGCCCGTGGCCTTCGCCGGCCGCGAGGACGGCTATCTGAATCTATTGCATCTCACCTGGGCTGACAAGGAACTTGGTCGTGGCCCCGCCGGCACGGCCATCCGAACCGGCCAGACGGTGATCATTAATGACATTGGCGTCGACGCGACTTTCCGTCCGTGGCGGGCGGAGGCCCTGCGACGCGGCTACGCCGCCTGCATCGGGCTGCCATTAAAGCAAAACGGAAAGACGTTCGGCGCTCTCACCATCTATGCGCGAACGATCAATCCCTACAGCGTTGCCGATGTGTCGTTGCTGCTAAAGCTCGCGGAAGATTTGAGTCACGGCGTGGGCGTCTTGCGTCTGCGTTCCGAAAATGCCGAGAAGGAGGTCAAGTTGAGGTCCAGCGAAGCGCGCTTTCGCGCGCTCGTCGAACAAGCGACCGACGGAATCTTCGTCGCCGATGCGAGCGGTGCTTACATCGACGTCAATTCGGCGGGCGCCAAGATGCTTGGTTACTCGCGCGAGGAGCTGGAGCGCTTGACGATCGCCGACGTGGTCGACCCGGCGGAAGTGGCGCGCATCGCTTTCGAGGTCGCGCGCTTCGAGGGCGGGGATATGATCGTGAGCGAATGGCGCTTTCGCCGCAAGGACGGTTCCAACTTCACGGGCGAGGTCAGAGGCAGGCGGCTCGAGGACGGTCGGTTGCAGGCCATCGTGCTCGACATCACCGAGCGCAAGGCCGCTGAGATGGCGTTGCGCGCGGCCGACCAGCGCAAGGACGAATTCCTCGCCATGCTCGCGCATGAGCTACGAAACCCGCTGGCGCCCATTCGCAACGCCGCATATGTTCTCGATAAACTCGAGGTCAACGAGCCGCGCGTGCGCTGGGCGGGCGATATCATCGAACGCCAGGTCTCGCATCTCACCCGTCTGGTCGACGAATTGCTGGACATTTCGCGCGTCGCGCGGGGGAAGATCACGCTCAGGAAATCGCGCGTTCGACTTTCCGAGCTGATTGAGCATGCTTGCGACGCGGCGAAGCCGATGCTGCTGGCCAAGAGACATCGCTTCAAGGTGAAAACTCCACAAGAACAAATCACGCTGATCGGCGACCCCGTGCGCCTGGTCCAAGTTCTGCAAAACCTGCTCGACAACGCCGCCAAATTCACACCCGAAGGGGGTTGCATCGAACTGCTCGCCGGTTTGTCGGGAGGGGACGTCGAAATCGAAGTGCGCGACAACGGCGACGGCATTCCAGCCAGCCTACTGCCCGAGGTGTTCGATATGTTTCGGCAAGGAGATCGTGGCCCGGATCGTTCGCAGGGCGGCCTCGGCCTCGGTCTCACTTTGGTGCGCCAACTGGTCGAACTGCATGGGGGGCGCGTCAATGCTCATAGCGCTGGTCTCGGCCTCGGCGCGAGCTTTGTCATACGCCTGCCGATTGCCATCGAGGCCGCTGCGAATTCGGCGCTCGTCGCCGGGGAAGCGCCCACCCAAGGCGCCGGGCGGCGTGTTCTAGTGGTGGATGACGACCCTGCGGTGGCTGACAGCATGCTTATGTTCCTGGAGTTAGACGGCTATGAGGTCCGCTGCGCGCATTCGGGTGACGCCGCACTACGCCTCTGTCGGGAGTTTTCGCCGCAAGTGGTGTCACTTGACATCGGCCTGCCTGGACAAGACGGCTTTGAGGTGGCACGGCAAATCCGGCGGCTGCCCCGTGGCGAAGGGCTGAAGCTAATCGCCGTGAGCGGTTACGGCCATGAAGAAGCCGTGGCGCGCGGGCGAGCGGTCGGCTTCGACGCCCATCTGGTCAAACCCGTCGACCCAGAAAAACTGAGCCAACTGCTATTCACGTTGACAAACTCGGGCGGGGACTCGAACGCCTCGCGGCGGCCATCGCGTTGATCACCCTCAAAGTCGTTGGCGGGCGTGAGGTGGCAGAGGCTCGACACGCCCGCGTAAATCCGCACTTGAGCACCTGATTTTGACAAGGCCTTAATTTTTCATTCATTTGCGACGAAATTCGAGGCGGCGTGGCACTACGATTTGGGCGGCCTCCTCCCCTTCACCCAAGCCTGCGGGCAATTGCTCTTCCATCTGATCAGCCGGGTCTACGAACGAACCTGGGTCACTGTCACGACCAATCTCACCTTTGGCGAATGGCCGTCCGGACACCTCTAAAAACCTCGCGCTTTTGGCGTTGTCGTGATTCACTTTTGGCCGAAGCGCGGGGAGAATCGCGATGGTGGGCGGCCGGGACTTTTCGATCTGGATGAGCGTCACCAGAAACTTTCGGAAGTCGGCGATCCGCCGACGCGGCTCAAGGAACTGGTCGATTTCGAAGTCTTCCGCCCCGCGCTCGCGGCGGCGTTGAAGCGCTCGGACGGCGCCAAGGGCGGGCGTCCGCCCCATGACGCCGTGCCGATGTTCAAGATTTCTCATTCTTCAGACGCTCTACGCATTGAGCGACGACGCGACCGAGTTTCAAATCCGCGACCGCTTCTCTTTCATGCGTTTTCTCGGGTTCGAACCGCATCACGCCATTCCCGACGCCAAGACCGTCTGGCTGTTTCGCGAACAGCTCGCCAAGGTCGGCGCGATCGACGCGCTGTTCGCGAGCTTCGACGCGCATCCGAAGCGCCAAGGCTTTCTCGCCATGTCGGGCCAGATCGTGGATGCGACCATCGCCGCCGCGCCGCGTCCGCGTAACACCGAGGACGAGAAGAAAACGATCAAGGACGGGCGCATTCCCGAAGAGTGGAAGACCAAGCCCAAAAAGCTGGCGCAAAAGGACCGCGACGCGCGATGGACGTTGAAGCGCGTCAAGGCGCGCCCGGCGAAAGACGGTGAAAAGGGCAAGGTCGAGATCGCCATTCCCGTGTTCGGATACAAGAAGCATGTCTCGATCGACCGCGCGCATGGGCTCATCCGGCGCTTTGCGGCGACGAACGCCTCGGCGCATGACGGCGCGCGTCCGCCGGAGGTTCTCGACAAGCGCACACGGCGAGTTCCGTTTGGGCCGACACGGCCTATCGCTCCAAGGCGAACGAGACGCATATGGAGAAGAACGGTTTCGTCTCCAAGGTTCATTTGCGGCGGCGGCCCGGTTCGCCGCTGACGGAGCCGCGGGCCAAGGCCAATGCGGCGAGGTCGAAAATGCGCTCGGCGGTGGAGACGGTCTTCGCCGCCCAGAAGCATCGCTTCGGCCTATTCATCCACGCCGTCGGCGCGACGCGAGCCAGGGTGAAGATCGGCCTCGCCAACATCGCCTACAATGTCACGCGCTTCATCTGGCTGATGACCCGGCCCATGACGGCGTAACCGCCAGGGCCCGCCGCGACGGCGGGCAAGGCGCCCCAGCGATCACCATTCTCCGGGCCAAAAAGTCCCCAATTCACCCCCGTCATCCCGTCCGCGCTCTCGCGAAACGGGTATTTCGAGGTGTCCGAGTGTTTTCGACAAGTATCCCTCCGCAGTGGGCCGCCTTTTCAATTTGAGGAGGAGTGCGATGCTGCGCAGCTAAGTCGGCTTTAAGAGCGAGGCTAGCTGCACAGCATGGGTCGGATGACATTGATGACGGGCGACGAGCGGCGTCGGCGATGGAGCGAAGAAAACGGGGTTCGGATTCTGGCGGCGATCGAGGAGCCCGACGCGGTGGTTGCGGAGGTAGCGCGTCGCGAGGATATTTGCACGAGCCCCGTCTATAAATGGCGCCCAGAGCTGTCAATCAGCGTTCAATCGGCGCCCCAGATTTGCATTCAACAGGGGCTCGGACTCGAATTTGATGAAGTTTGGTCGCCACCCGCGTTGAATCCAAAGAGGAATCAGCCCGATGTCGCGAACCCTTCATCCTTCTATGATTGCGCCCCGCCTGGATTTCGCGTTGAAAGCGCCGTCGACGACGGCGCGGTGACGATCATAACCGTGCGCCACACGGGCAAATCCAGTTGTTGTCCTGGCCGCGCGGCGGACGCCGAGCGGGTCCATGGCCGCTATTCGAGACGGCTTGCGGATCCGCCGCTGGGAGGACGACAAGTCCGCCTGATCGTCGTCGCACGGCGTTTCCGATGCGACGCGCCATCCTGTCCACGCGCAATCTTCACGGAACGCTTTGGCAAGGACGTCCTGGCGCCTTGGGCGCGGCGAACCGCGCGCCTGGAGAGCATCGTCCATTGCCTCGGACTTGCCCTCGGCGGGCGCCCGGCCGCGAGTTTCGCCCGCCGGCCGATGGCGCCGGTAAGCAACGACACCCTTCCGCGGGTTGTTCGTCAGCAAGGCTGTCCGCCTTTTCCCGCGCCCACCGTCGTCGGCATCGACGATTGGGCGTGGAAGCGCAACCTGCGCCACGGCGCGATCATCCGCGATCTCGAACGGCGGCGACCAATACGCCTCCCGCCGGATCGTGAATCCGCGACCGCGCAAGCGTGGCTCGCCGGCCAGCCGCAAATCGCCGTCGTCGCGCGCGATCGCGGCGGCGGCTATTCCCTCGCGGCGTCAAAGGCGCTCCCGTCGGCCATGCAGGTCGCCGATCGCTGGCGTCTCATGGAAAACGCCAGCCACGCCTTTCTGGACGCCGTGCGCCAATCGACGCGCCAGAATCCGCGCCGTCATGGGCGCCGTCATGGGCGCCGTCATGGGCGCCGTCATGGGCGCCGTCATGGGCGCCGTCATGGGCGCCGTCATGGGCGCCGTCATGGGCGCCGTCATGGGCGCGGCGATCATCAATCCCGAATTGCCGACTGCCGCGGAACGGCTCCAATATGAAGGTCACCTGAGACGCGAGGACGCCAACGCCGCGATCCTCGCGCGCGCCAGAGGGGGGCGTCGATCAAGGAGATCGCGCGCGACGCCGGCCGCGGCCGGGGCGTCGTGCGTCGGGCGCCGAGGGGCCAGCGTTCGGACGTCTTCCGGTCGCGTGAGAGTTCCTTGGAGCCTTATCTCGAAGGGCTCGACGCCCAGTGGCGGGCCGGCGCTCGAAACGGTTGCGAACTTTGGCGGCGCTTGAAGCGCCAGGGCTTCCGAGGATGTCCGCGGGTCGTTTCGGAATGGACGGCGCGGCGTCGACGCGCGGAAAAAGCCGATGCCGACAGCTTGCGCCGCGTTCCGTCGGCTCGAACCATCGCGCGTCTCATGACGACGGGCCGCGACAATCTCACGAAGTCGGAGACCGTGACCATCGCCGCGATCGAAGGCGGGGTCGCGCCGCCGATCGAAGCGCGAGCCGTCATCCATGCGTTCCATGCGATGATCCGCAAGCGCGCTGGCGAGGAACTCGCCCCGTGGATCGAACCCGCGCAATCAAGTCTGATCACGTCGTTTGCCAACGGCGTCGCGAAGGACAACAGCGCGATCGCCGCCGCCATCGCGTCGCACTGGTCCAACGGCCAAACCGAAGGCCAGACCACCAAGCTCAAACTCGTGAAACGATCTCCTGCTGATTACTTCGGGACGGCGATTTTTGGCCACCAGTGGAAGCCGGTTCGGCTTTTGATGGCGGCGCGTTCGTTGGCGCGAGCGACGCATCGAGTGGCGACGATGTTCTCCAACTCCTCGATCGTGCCGATGTGTTCGTTGGCGAGTGGCTCGTCGACCAACTCCCACGGCGTTTCGGCCGGCTGCAATTCCGGCGTGTAGGGCGGCGGAAAGATCAGGCGCACGCCGTCTGGAACGTCGAGCCCCGCTTCCCCGTGCCATCCGGCGTTGTCGAGGACGAGAAGGATGGTTCGATCGCGTCCCGCGCCGGCCTCGCGCGCGAAGGAGGCGAGCAGCGCCTCGAAAAACTGTTTCGAGACGCCATCGTGCACATACCAGAACGTCTCTCCCGTCGCGGGCGAGACGAAGGCGGTGACGTAGAGCCAGTCGAAACGATGATGGCCAAGCGCGATCGGACGCTCGCCGATCGGCGCCCAAACGCGCCGCGTAACGGGCTTCAGGCCGAGGCGATGTTCGTCGGTCGCGAAGACTTCGACGGATCGGCCGGGGTGTTTTTCCGCTTCCTCGACGACGGCGTCCGCAAGCTTTTTTTGAACGCCGCCGCTTCCTCTGGCGTCGCCGATTTCGGATTTTTCGTGTCAATCGGCGTCGAAAATTGACCCCCGATCGGCGTTCAAAATTGACCCCTGTTTGGTCGTAGCGCGCAACGGTAGCGCTCGCCCCGGCGAAGCTGGTCGGGGTTGCGCAGCCGGGGCGGGCGCGGGTCGGTTCGCGGTTTGATGGGGACCGTCAGAGGCGGTTCTTGAAGCGCCAGCTCTCGTTGCCGGTCTCGACGATGTCGCAGTGGTGGGTGAGGCGATCGAGCAAGGCGCTGGTCATTTTCGCATCGCCAAAGACACTCGGCCATTCGCCGAAGGCGAGATTGGTCGTGACGATCACCGAGGTTCGTTCATAAAGCCGGCTGATCAGATGGAAGAGCAACTGCCCGCCTGATTGAGCGAAGGGCAGATAGCCGAGTTCATCGAAGACGACGAAGTCCATTCTGGTGAGATATTCCGCGAAGCGTCCCTGACGGCCTGCTCGCGCCTCGGTCTCCAGTCTTGTGACGAGTTCGACGGTGTTGAAAAATCGGCCGCGTTTTCCAGCGCGAATGCAACTTCGGGCGATCGCCATGGCGAGATGCGTCTTGCCGGTTCCCGTCCCGCCGACCAGGACGCAATTACGTTGTTGCTCGAGGAAGCCGCCGCCGGCGAGATCGCGCGCCAGCCGCTCATTGATCGGCGTGCTTTCGAACGCGAAGTCATCGATGTCCTTGGCCAACGGAAGTTTGGCGATGGTCATCTGATATTTGATCGAGCGCGCATGTTTTTCCGCGATTTCCGCCTGAAGCAGATCGCCGACAATGCGTGGCGGCTCATGCTGCCTCTTGATGCCGGTCGACATCACCTCGTCGTAGGCCGACCGCATGCCGAAGAGCTTGAGTTCTCCCATAACATCGAAGAGCTGCGTGCGTTCCATCAAGCCGTCCTCCTCAACTGCTCGTAGCGGGCGCAGTCGGCGACCGGCATGTGCCGCAGCGTCAGCGCCTCGGACGCGTGGATCGCCGGCGGCGGCGGCGGCTCGCGGCGGCGGGCGAGAATGTTGAGAATGACGTCGGCGGAATGGACGCCCTGGCTCATGGCCTCGGCGCAGGCGGCTTCGACGATGGTCAGCCCGTCTTCGAGCACGGCGGCGAGAATCTTGACCATTTGCCGGTCGCCTTCGTCGCTGCCGGCAAGCTTGCGCCGCACGCGCTCGATCGCTCCCGGTAACACCCAGTCCTTGAACGGCCCCGATCCACCCCGAGCTGTTCGACCAGCTCTATACGACTTGGGGATCGCTCGAAAAACTCCAGCGGACGCGCGGCGTGTTGCGCTTGATGGCGCAGGCCATCCACGAGCTCTGGATGAATGGCGATCCCTCGGTGATGATCATGCCGGGTAGCGTCGCGGTCAGCTCTCCGCGCGTCGAACCGAAGTTGCTGCACTATCTCGATGTGAGCTGGCAGTCGATTATCGCCGGCGATGTCGATGGCACGACGTCCACGCCCTACAAGATCGATCAGTCCGCGCCCAACTTGAACCGCTACTCGGCGAGTAGGCGGGTCGCCCGCGCGATCTTCATGGGCACTGCTCCGACACATTAGCAGCAGAACACCGGCCTGGACGATGAGCAGATCAAACTTGGCGTCGTGCAGCCCGGCGAACGGCCGTCGATCTTCGGCGACGCGCTCCGGCGGCTGACCAACCAAACCAAGTTCATGCACGCCGATCTTGGCCGCTACTGGTACTCCATGTCGGCTAGCCTCAACGACATCGCGACCGACCGCGCGGCGCAGCTTGAGGACGCCCTTGTCGCGATCACGGTCGATCGGGAGCTGACCAAATATGTAAATGGGGCCTGGCTGACAGAGGCCATCTCGACGCCGTACAGGTTGCGCCAGCATCGTCAGCCGAGGAGCCGGATGAGGCCGGCGGCGTGCAGGCAGTAGTGCCAGGGGTAGCGCATCCGCACAACGGACATGACGCCTCGGACGCGCTGAAAGAGGCGAAGGATGTCTTGATGCAGCGCGGGGGCACGCCGCAAGTGTATCGCGACATGCTGGTGTTCATCGCCGCCGACGCGCGCCAGCTCGACAATCTGAAAGATGCTATGCGGGCGTTCCTGGCCTGGGGCGATATCGTCCGCAATACAAAGCGACTCAACCTCACCCAGAGTGACAGTGCGCTGGCCGAGGCTAAGCTGGTCAAGGCGAACGAGACGATGAAAGCGCGCCTCAAGGAGGCGTGGTGCTATTTGCATTTTCCCGCGCAGAAAAGCGCGCAAGCGGATGTCGAATGGGTGTCGGGGAAGATTCCGGCGCAAGATGGCTTGCTGGCGCGGGCCGGCAAGAAGCTCGTCGCCGAAGAAGGGTTGCTCACTGAGTTGGGGTCGACGCGCCTCGATCGCGATCTCCAGAAATACATCTGGAACGGCAAGCCGCACCTCTCGCTGAAGGACCTATGGGAGTACCTCAACCGCTATATCTAATTACCTCGTCTGAAAAACCAGGGAGTCCTGATCAAGGCCGTGCAGGCGGCCGTCGGCGGCATGCGGCCCGGCCTCTTCGCCTACGCCGAGCGGTGGGACGAGAAGACGGACACCTATCTGGGGCTCACGATCGAAAGAGGCGGCAACGCGCCGATGGTGATCAACAGCGACAGCGTCATCATCAAACCGGACGTCGCTGAAGCGCACCGGCCGGCGCCGCCACAACTCGCACCCGTCGGAGCCCCTGCCGGACCCGGCAACAACGCGCCGGGGACAGGGGATCAGCCTGGCGGGGAAGGACCAACGCCGCCTCCCGCAGAAAAGAAGCCGACGCGGTTCATCGGCGCCGTGATGATCTCGCCGGAGCGGCCGGCGCGGGACATCCATCAGATCATCGAGGCGATCGTAGAGCAACTCACAACGCTGCCGGGCAGCCAAGTCAAGTTGAGGCTCGAGATCGAGGCGGAAGTGCCCAGCGGCCTTGAGCGCGCCAAGGTGCGGACGTTGATCGAGAACGCCAACACGCTCGGGTTCGTCGAGAAGTCGATCGAGTAGGGAATGCCCAGAGAGCGCCGCCGATCATGTTACCTGTAAAGGCCAGCCCATGGTGACGGGCTGGTATCCAGCAGCCGTGGACACCATGTGAACACCACGCCACAAATGACGAAGACCGCCTTGCGGCGGCCTTTTCGTAATCATTTGATTTTTTTTAGAAAACTGGAGCGGGCGAAGGGATTCGAACCCTCGACCCCAACCTTGGCAAGGTTGTGCTCTACCCCTGAGCTACACCCGCATCCATGCGCCAAACCTTCGATCAGCGACGGGTGTTTTATGACGCAATCGACACAGCTTTGCAACCACTGCCGAGAGGATAGCGATTAATTTTCCGACCCTTTTTGAGATTTTGATTTGAGGATAATAGTGCCGTATGGGGTTTTCGGATCGGACCGCGCGCCAAAACGCCATGATTTCACGCTCTAACGTTCCGATCGCCGCTTTAAGCCAAGGAGGAAGGAAGCTTAGAGAAGGAAACATCATAAACTTGAGGAGATCGTGGCCAAGCTTAGGCAGGTTGACGAGCCGACGATGCGGGGTCAAACAGTGGCTGCCGACCAATCCCGACAACCGTCGTTCACGTTCAGAATTGACATTTCGAAGTTTACGCCTCCTGCGAAAGGGGCGGAATGACAACGAATTAATTTGGCTGCATGCAGACCTCCCGGCAAAGAACCGACCGCGCGCCAATTTTATGATTACGTTAGCGTTGTAAAGGTGTAGTGACAACAAGCATGAATTTGGGCCCAGACTCATAACCAGTAGCTGACGGTCGCGGCGATGCGTATGGCTGCGGGGAAGTTCGCGGCGTTTCGATCATATCGCGTCGCGACCCGCCTGAAGTCCTTCAATCGACGGAACATGCGCTCGATGGCGTTGCGATTGCGATGGAGGAACGGCGAAAAGCCGTTCTTCCATTTGCGATTGGCCTTGGGCGGGATGTTCGGCGCCGCGCCATCCCGCTCGGCTTGCCGACGGATGGCGTCGCTGTCGTAGCCCTTGTCTCCGTGCAGGATTTCGCATGGCGGAAGCCGCGCCAGAAGTTCGGCGCCCGCCACGCAATCGGCGACATTGCCGCCGGTCAGCATGAAGGCGATGGGACGACGGCTCGCGTCGGTCGGCGCGTGGATTTTGGTGGTGCGTCCGCCGCGCGAGCGGCCGATGGCCTGATTTTTCTCCCCCTTCGCCGCCGCTGGCCGAGCGGTGCGCCTTCACCGCCGACGAGTCGATGAGAACCTCCGCCGGCGGCCCGCCGGCTTGCGCGAGCGCGTGGAACAACTCGACCCAGACGCCCTTGGCGGCCCAGCGGACATAGTGATTATAGAGGGTCTTCCTCGGCCCGGATTCCGGCGGCGCATCGATCCAGCGGCCGCCGGATTTGAGCACTTGAACGATGCCGCCGATGACCCGCCGGTCGTCCACCCGCGCCTTGCCGCGCGTGTCGGTGGGAAGATGCGGCGCGATCTTCGAAAACCGCGCGTCCGTCGGCCAGGATTGATCGGGTATCATCGGCGCTTCCTTTCGGAAACCGTGAATCCTAACCAGATCAATCAGCCAAGCGATTTATGGGTCTGGACCTCAGCGCACTGCACGCCGAGCCGGCAAGAGAGCGGAATGCACAATCATTAGACTTTGAACAAAATCATGATGTAAAACTAAACAAACATGTCGTAGCAAATTACAAAAGGGACGAACCAATCGGTTGGTCGATGGAGGCGCTCGTGCTCGCGTTTGAGATTTGGAAAAATGGAAAGAAAATCGCGGTTGCGGGCTTGCGGCACAGCGGCGCCGTGTCCTTCATGTTAACGTGGGTCGGCAAAGGCGCGGAAGCATCCACGAAGGCGATTGAGGGAGTTGAGATTGATGGACTCGATCTGCGCGTCGGAGGCATTGATTCATCGAATCCCGCCGGCGATCAAAGCATCGAGTGGATCGAGGATGCGGCTTTACGCGTCGGCGACGATATCCAAATTCGTCTGATCTCCGCAGAATTTGCGGACACACCCATTCGCAGCGAGCCGACCAAGTCTTTGCTGGCGGGAGAAACGGGCCACCGTTTCGCGCCATGCGCGAAGTGCGGCGGCGTACGTCTCCACGAACCAGGAAGTGTTTCGATGCTTACTTAGAACTCTCCGCCAAGGAGCGTAATAGGTAAAATGTTTGTAATGCCGGCGCCGCAACGCTAGATGTTTGGAGCGACCGCAGCCATTCAAGCGTTGGCTCCACATGGCGCCGTTCCGGAGAATCCCTTGTCCCATTCCATCACGCAAGCCATCGAAGCGATCGCTCACGGCGAAATTGTTGTCGTGACCGACGACGACGACCGCGAGAACGAGGGTGACTTGGTCATCGCCGCCTCGCACTGCACGACCGAAAAGATGGCCTTCATCATCCGTCATTGCTGCGGTATCGTCTGCGCGCCGCTGACGCTGGAGGACGCACGGCGCCTTCATCTCGCGCCGATGGTCGCGCAGAACGACGCGCCCTTGGGTACTGCGTTCACCGTCTCTGTGGATGCGCGCCATGGATTGAGCACCGGCATTTCCGCCGAGCAACGATGTAATACCGTGCGCGCTCTGGCCAATGGCAACATGGGAGCCGCCGATTTCGCGCGGCCAGGCCATGTTTTCCCCCTCATCGCCAAGGAAGGCGGAGTGTTAATGCGTTCCGGACACACCGAAGCTGCGGTAGATCTTTGCCGGCTCGCGGGCCTGCCGCCAGTCGGCGTCATTTGCGAACTCGCCAACGACGACGGCTCGGTGATGACCGGCGGCCAGATCACGCAATTCGCGCTGCAGCACGACTTGAAAGTGATTTCGGTGGCCGACCTCATCGCTCATCGCCAATCCCGCGAAAAACTGGTTGAGCGGGTCGCGACTTTCCCCGTGAAAACCTCGGCTGGTTGCTTGACCGGCCACGCCTTTGTCACGCCGTTCGACAGCGTCCAGCATTTCGCATTTGTGATGGGCTCGATCGGAGACGGACGCGACCTGCCGGCCCGTTTGCATCGCGCTGATATCATTGAGGACGTGTTTGGCGGTGCAGAGACTATCAATAGGACTCTCGCCCGCTTCGCACGCGAGGGACGCGGCGTCCTAGTCTATTTGCGCGACGGCGCCGCCGGCGTGCCGGCGAAAGTAATTCGTCCTCGCGAGGAAAACGCGGAAGAGAACCGGAAACGGCAATGGCTAGACGTCGGATTGGGCGCGCAAATACTTAAGGATCTGGGCGTTTCCTCCATCCGCTTGCGGAGCACAACACCGAAGCCTCGCGCTTATGTCGGATTGTCGGGTTTCGGCATCGAAATCAGCGCGGTCGAGCTACTGGAGTAACGATCACAAGGGATTCCCGAGGACTTACCCCCGTCGTAGGAGCTAGTGGCTGAAATCTGACGGTTGAGTCCGTTTTGGGATTCCGGTTTTTCGTGGCGCGTGCGAGTCTGCGCGATGCGCCCGGGAAAATCCATATCCGTATCGCCGGCTGATCGGGACCGGCTCCAAACTCTCGTCAAGGATCGCAACGCCGCGCAGAAGCACGCATGGCGAGCCAAGATCGTCCTGTTCACCGCCGAAGGGGTCGGCACGAACGAGATCATGCGGCGAACCGGCAAATCCAAGACTTGCGTCTGGCGCTGGCAAGAACGGTTCATGGAAGAAGGCTTCGATGGGCTGCTTCGCGACAAGACGCGGCCCTCGCGCATCAAGCCGCTCGGGGACGCGGCCGCCGAACGCGTCGTCGCCCTGACGCCCGGCGAAACGACCCATTGGACCGGCGCCTTGATGGCGAAGGCGTCGGGGCTCAGCGTCAGCTCCGTCCAACGAATCTGGCGCGTCCACGGTCTGCAGCCGCATCGGGTTCGCCAGTTCAAGCTCTCGAACGACCCGCGCTTCGTCGACAAATTGCGCGACATTGTTGGACTCTATGTCGATCCGCCGGCGCACGCCATCGTTTTGTCGCTCGACGAAAAGAGCCAGATTCAGGCGCTCGACCGCATCCAACCCGGCCTGCCGCTCAAGAAGGGCCGCGCCGGAACCATGACGCACGACTACAAACGACACGGCGCGACGACGCTGTTCGCCGCGCTCAACGTGCTCGACGGCACGGTGATCGGCCGCAACATGCAGCGTCATCGCCATCAGGAATTCATCCGTTTCCTCAACGCCATCGAGGAGCAGGTTCCGGCGGGAAAGACGATCCACGCCATCGTCGATAATTATGCGACCCACAAACATCCCAAGGCGCGCCAATGGCTTGCTCGCCATCCTCGCTGGACCTTCCACTTCACGCCAACTTCGGCCTCCTGGCTCAACGCCGTCGAGGGATTTTTCGCGATACTCACGAAGCGGCGACTAAAGCGAGGCGTCTTCCGATCCGTCGCCGATCTCCAGGCCGCCATCAACCGCTTCCTCCAAGAACACAATCAACAATCGAAGCCCTTCACCTGGACCGCCGATCCAGACAAAATCATCGCCGCCGTCAAACGGGGGCATCAAATGTTAGATTCGATCCAATAGTGCTCAAACTCATAACCAGTC
>CAVOTY010000011.1:0-18111 GCA_963699455.1 uncultured Alphaproteobacteria bacterium
ATCATTGGTTTTCTGTTTTTCGCTCTCCAAAAACGCTTTGAAGTTTTTGCCATCGTCAATCTGCATCATTTCGACGCTCGTGAGCACGGGCGTCGCGAACGGCTTCTTCTCTTCGACACGCGCAGGCGCAATCTGCTCCGCCTCGACGGTTGCCCGCGGCGGCGTCTCGCCCTCCTGTGACCGCGCTTCCCTCTCTTCGATCGACTTGGCCGGAGCGTCCGAGTTCCCCGAGCCTTGCAGGATCACGCCCATATCGCGATCTTCCCATTTTCTCAAAACCGGGACGGTCACGGGAATCTCGCCATAGCGGGCGTAGATTTCTTTGAACGGGCTGTCTTCATAATGCCGAAACACGCGGAGCAGAAACGGTCGGGCGCTGCGAACGATCAAAATCGCCTCGCGCTCCGGCATTTCTCGCAATTCTCGCGCGCTTCGCAGCGCCTTCGCTTCATAGTGGACGTTCTCACCAGCCGGCGCGAAGACGCCGCCGCCGGCGCGCCTGATCGGCGTCGTCACTTTGACCGTCGTATCGCCGAGCATTTCGGAAAGGTAGTTCGCCGTCTCCAGATCGTCGATCGCCAGGAACAGCTTCACTTGCGACCCCGCCAGCGTCGATTGACGGAGAGGCTTGCCATAGAGTTCGTCAAGCTGCGCCATGTTCTGGATCATGATCGCCATGCGGAATTTATAGCCCGCCGAGATCGTGATTTTCGTCAGCAGCGAGTGCATCGGCCCCAAGTGGTAAAATTCGTCCAAGGCGATCAGCACTTCGTAGCGCTCGTCCGGGCCAGGCCGCTTATCCATCAGGAGATCGTGGACCTGCTGGAAAAATATCCTGATGATCGGACGAAACTGGACGAGTTCGGGAATGCTGCAGGCGACAAAGACCGCCATGCGCTCGCGCCGAAATTCCCTCAGATCGAAGTCGGAGGTTTCGGTCGCCGAGGAAATCAGCGGATTGTTCCAGGGGTTCATCGCCATGTTGACGTTGAACACCGCGCTGTTTCGGGTTTCCGGCTCCAGGGCCACATATTGGTTGAAGCCGTCGACGATCCAGCGCGGCAGCAATTGCCCTTCGGTCCGCACCAGCGTCTTCAGGACGACGGAAATGTCTTTGCCCGTCACCGTCATTCTCGCGACGCCGCGCAAATGGCGTGAGCCCTCGCAATTGCGAGAGGCCAAAACATAACCAATCAGCGTCGCCAGCAACATGCGCGCGGCGCCAGACCAAGTGTCGTCGGCGCGCTCGGGGACGAGGAAGGACGCCACCACGGCGCAATCGGTTGGCATGTTTTCGTCGCGCCGAACGAAGTCGAGCGGATTATATCGATGCGACTGGGTTCCGCCGGGCCGGAAAAGAAATACCTTCACGCCTTTGTCGCGCAGGTAGCGCGACAGAATATCGAAATTCTCGCGCTTCGTGTCCCAAAAAACGAATGAGCCGTCGTGGTCATAGCCGTTAGGCACGATGAAGCCGGAGCCCTTGCCCGACCGACTCGGCGCGATCATCAGGATATGCGCCGGGTCCGCGTTGCGGATGACGGTTCCGTTCATCTTTCCGAGAATGAGGCCGCGCCGCCCGGTCAGGCGCCTCTTTGCGGCGTCGAGCAGCGACCCAAATTGCGCGTCGCCCTTGTGCTTGGCCGGACCGTTGACCTTGAGCGCGATCGCCAAGGCAAGTCCGGCCGCCCCGACGAAGACCAGAGCGAAGCCGCCACGTTTCAAGGCTTCCTCTTGCGTGGCCGGATATTGAACCCGCGCGCCAAAAATGGCTCGGCCCGAGCAGCACGGTCTTCCAGCCAAACGTCGAAAAATCTCGATCGGCGAACTGCGCTCGGATCAGCGCCCATCGCGACGCTCCTTCCGTGGGATCGTTCTGTTGTAGCGGGCGCCAACGGCGATCTCATAGACGACGACCCAAAGCACGCTCGCCGCGAGTAGCGCCAACAGCGTCCGAACGATCCTATCGGCCCATACGCGGCTCATTGGCCTTCTTCTCCGCTCTCCAAGCGGCCATGCGCGAAAAATAGATTTCGCTCGTGCCGCGCCATCCGCCGAGGCGGCTTTGTTGAATGACGATCGGCAACACGGTTTTGACGTAGCTGACGATCTCGTCTTTGCGCAGGCCCGCGCCCGCCTGCATGACGCAGAGCGCGACCTGTTCGAACGCCCCCGAGGGGCTGTCGGCGTGAATGGTCGTGATGGAGCCGGGATGGCCGATATTGACGGCGCGCAAGAACGAATGACTTCCGAGCACGAATCTGGCCAAGGAAGATGCGATCGGGACGCAAGCGCATCGCCGCTTGAAGAAGGCTCTCGATGGTCACGCGCGCCTGGCCTTGATCGCCTTTGGAGGCGACGAGCGGCAGGAAGTTTTTATTCTGCGGCTTCGCCTCGCGCGTGTCCTCGATCGTGATTATGCGCTCGTCAGGCGGAACCTCTTTCAGAATCGCATTCGGGAAGGTCGTCTTGCCTGACGAAGTTCCGCCAGAGAGCAGCATGGTGTAGCGATGCTTCACCGCGGCGCGAATAAAATCCTCGATTTTTCCGGCGTCCAAAAATTCGCAAAGTTCGCGATCGAGATCCGGGAACTCTCTTCCCCGTTCACACCTTCGACGCGATCGAAGGAGCCCATCTTGCGGTAATCGTCGAGCGACATTTCCTTGATGACTTGTTTTCGAATGGCGAAGGCGCCGCCATTGGTGGTCGCCGGCGGCAACACGCCTTGGAACCGCTCCCCCGTGGCGAGAAGCCGCCGAGAGAAGCGGATGCTCGGCATTCACGCTTTGGTTCGAGTAACCCTGCGACGCGCTCCGCGAGATGGCGCAGCCAGTCAATGGTTATGGCGCCGCAACTCGACCCGCTGCATCGCCAATTCGCCGATGATCTCGACAAACAGCTCCCCCGGCCCATTGGCGATAATTTCGACAACTTTTTCGTTGTCGAGCCATTCCGGCGGAGCGGCCCGTCATTGGTTTTCCGTTTTTCGCCCTCCAAAAACGCTTTGAAGTTTTTGCCATCGTCAATCTGCATCATTTCGACGCTCGTGAGGACGGGCGTCGCGAACGGCTTCTTCTCTTCGACACGCGCAGGCGCAATCTGCTCCGCCTCGACGGTTGCCCGCGGCGGCGTCTCGCCCCCTGTGACCGCGCTTCCCTCTCTTCGATCGACTTGGCCGGGGCGTCCGAGCTCCCCGAGCCTTGCAGGATCACGCCCATATCGCGATCTTCCCATTTTCTCAAAACCGGGACGGTCACGGGAATCTCGCCATAGCGGGCGTAGATTTCCTTGAACGGGCTGTCTTCATAATGCCGAAACACGCGCAGCAAAAACGGACGAGCGCTGCGAACGATCAAAATCGCCTCACGCTCCGGCATTTCTCGCAATTCTCGCGCGCTTCGCAGCGCCTTCGCTTCATAGTGGACGTTCTCACCAGCGGGCGCGAAGACGCCGCCGCCGGCGCGCCTGATCGGCGTCGTCACTTTGACCGTCGTATCGCCGAGCATTTCCGACAGGTAATTCGCCGTCTCCAGATCGTCGATCGCCAGGAACAGTTTCACCTGCGATCCGGCAAGCGTCGATTGACGGAGAGGCTTGCCGTAGAGTTCGTCAAGCTGCGCCATGTTCTGGATCATGATCGCCATGCGGAATTTGTAGCCCGCCGAGATCGTGATTTTCGTCAGCAGCGAGTGCATCGGCCCCAAGTGGTAAAACTCGTCCAAGGCGATCAGCACTTCATAGCGTTCGTCCGGGCCAGGCCGCTTATCCATCAGGAGATCGTGGACTTGCTGGAAAAATATCCGGATGATCGGACGAAACTGGACGAGTTCGGGAATGCTGCAGGCGACAAAGACCGCCATGCGCTCGCGTCGAAATTCCCTCAGATCGAAGTCGGAGGTTTCGGTCGCCGAGGAAATCAGCGGATTGTTCCAGGGGTTCATCGCCATGTTGACGTTGAACACCGCGCTGTTTCGGGTTTCCGGCTCCAAGGCCACATATTGGTTGAAGCCGTCGACGATCCAGCGCGGCAGCAATTGCCCTTCGGTCCGCACCAGCGTCTTCAGGACGACGGAAATGTCCTTGCCCGTCACCGTCATTCTCGCGACGCCGCGCAAATGACGCGAGCCCTCGCAGTTGCGGGAGGCCAGCACATAACCAATCAGCGTCGCCAGCAACATGCGCGCGGCGCCCGACCACGTGTCGTCGGCGCGCTCAGGCACGAGGAAGGACGCCACCACGGCGCAATCGGTTGGCATGTTTTCGTCGCGCCGAACGAAATCCAGCGGATTATATCGATGCGACTGGGTTCCGCCCGGCCGGAACAGAAAGACCTTCACGCCCTTGTCGCGCAGGTAGCGCGACAGAATATCGAAATTCTCGCGCTTGGTGTCCCAAAAGACGAATGACCCATCGTGGTCATAGCCGTTCGGCACGATGAAGCCGGAGCCCTTGCCCGACCGGCTCGGCGCGACCATCAGAATATGCGCCGGGTCCGCGTTGCGGATAACGGTTCCGTTCATTTTTCCGAGAATGAGGCCGCGCCGCCCGGTCAGGCGCCTCTTCGCGGCGTCGAGCAGCGAACCGAATTGCGCATCGCCTTTGTGCTTGGCGGGACCGTTGACCTTGAGCGCGATCGCCAAGGCAAGCCCGGCCGCCCCGACGAAGGCCAGAGCGAAGCCGCCGCGTTTCAGGGTTTCCTCTTGGGTGGCCGGATATTGAACCCGGCTCCAAAAATGGCTCGGCCCGAGCAGCACGGTTTTCCAACCAAACGTCGAGAAATCTCGATCGGCGAACTGCGCTCGGATCAGCGCCCATCGGGAGGCCCCTTCCGTGGGATCGTTCTTTCTGTAGCGGGCGCCCACAGTGACCTCGTAGACGAAGACCCACAACACGCTCGCCGCGAGTAGCGCCAACAGCGTGCGAAAAATCCTATCGGCCCATACGCGGCTCATTGGCCTTCTTCTCCGCTCTCCAAGCGGCCATGCGCGAAAAATAGATTTCGCTCGTGCCGCGCCATCCGCCGAGGCGGCTTTGTTGAATGACGATCGGCAGCACGGTTTTGACGTAGCTGACGATCTCGTCCTTGCGCAGGCCGGCTCCCGCCTGCATGACGCAGAGCGCGACCTGCTCGAACGCGCCCGAGGGGCTGTCCGCATGAATTGTCGTGATGGAGCCGGGATGGCCGGTGTTGACCGCGCGCAGGAAGGAATAGGCTTCGGAGCCGCGAATCTCGCCGAGAAAGATTCGGTCGGGGCGCAAGCGCATCGCGGCTTGCAGCAGGCTCTCGATCGTCACGCGCGCCTGGCCCTGATCGCCTTTGGAGGCGACGAGCGGCAGGAAGTTTTTCTGCAGCGGCTTCACCTCGCGCGTGTCTTCGATCGTGATGATGCGCTCGTCAGGCGGAACCTCTTTCAAAATCGCGTTCAAAAAGGTCGTCTTTCCCGACGACGTTCCGCCGGAGAGCAGCATCGTGTAGCGATGCTTCACCGCGGCGCGAATGAAATCCTCGATTTTTCCGGCGTCCAAAAATTCGCAAAGCTCGCGATCGAGGTCCGAGAGCTCTTCCCCCGTAGACACCTTGACGCGATTGAAGGAGCCCATCTTGCGATAGTCGTCGAGCGACATTTCCTTGATGACTTGCTTACGAATCGCGAAGGCGCCGCCATTCGTCGTCGCCGGCGGCAACACGCCTTGAAAGCGCTCCCCCGACGCCAGAGCAGCCGAGAGGAGCGGATGCTCGGCGTTGACGCTTTGGTTCGAAAAGCCGGCGACGCGCTCGGCAAGATGGCGCAGCCAATCGACCGTCACCTCGCGCGCCTCGACCCGCTGCATCGACAACTCGCCGATGATTTCGACGTAGAGCTCGCCCGGCCCATTGGCGATGATTTCGACGACCTTGTCATTGTCGAGCCATTGGCGGAGCGGCCCGAGCGCCTCGCTCAGAAAGACCGTTCGGGCGTCGCCGATGGACTCAACGCGTCCCGGACTGGCGTTCATGCTTGAGCTCCCGCAGCGCCTCTTTCACCGGATCGGGGTAAAAGTTCGAGAAATCGAGATCCTTTTTCACGAAGACGACGATGCGCGTTCCCTGGTCGACATAGATCGTCGTCGGAATGTTGATCGAGTCCTTCAGAGCTTCCTCGGCGAGCTTGGTCAGCGATTGAGAAACTTGCTGCGATCCGATCTGTCGCGCATTGAGCAGGTTCTGGTTCGGCTGCGATTGGATCGTCGTCGTTATCCCGGTCACCGGATCGGTGTAGGATTGCGCCGTGTTTTGTTGATTGTTGAGCTGGCTCTGCTGACCGAGCGTCGCGATGAATTGCGACGCGCCGCCGACGACGCTGAGCAGGATCGACGCGCCGAAGCGCTCGACATAATGCTGGTCGACGAAGCCGGCCTGCCCTGCCCTGCCGAGATCGTCCGTGCCGATCGAGCCGAGCTGCACCGACACGCCGTCTTCCCGAAGCAACCTCGTCCAGACGACGAAGATTCTGGTTTGGCCGCGCGTGATCCCGGAGCGATAGTCGCCGATCAGCTTCGTTCCGGCGGGGATCAAAACGCGGCGACCGTCGAAGGACCACACGTCTTCGCGCACGATGGCGCTGACATTCCCCGGCAGATCGCTTTGAATGGCGGTCAGCAGGTCCGCCCGGATCAATCGTTCCCTGCGCGACGAGCGCGTCGATGCGATCGTTCTTGGTCGCGACGGATTTTTCGAGCCCGGCCGAGCCGGCGGTCGCCAGAAAGCGACGATTGCCGTCTTCCTCAGCCGCCGGCGTTCCGCCGCCGGCACCGGTCGCGTTCGCCGCGGCATTGGCGCCGCCCGGCGCCAGGGTGGAGCCGCCGTCCGCGATGAGCTGGCCCGCCCGAAGCCGCTCCCACTTCTTGCGTTCCTCTTCGGCCAGCCGCCGCTTCTCGTCGTCATCGTTCCTTTGGGTCGCGGCGTCGGGAAAGGGCGGCGCGGCCAAAGCCGTCGGCGGGGCGACTGGCGGCGGCGGAACCTGCGGCTCGGCGGGCGGCGGGGGCGGCGGCGGAACCGTCATCCTGCCAAGATCGAGGTTGGGTCTTTCAGCCGGTAACGCAGGACCTGGATATTGCTGGGTGTTGAATTCTTCCTTGTCGGCGGCCGTCATCAGCTTGGCGTCTTTGTGCTGCCACGAGTACAGCAGCCATCCCACGAAGGCGAGCGCCACGAAGCGGAATCCCGACGACCACCGTATTGCCGAGCGCATTCGATGAGCGCGCCACCCCGCTTTGCGCGGCGCCTTCCAGGTCGAGAGAGCGATATTCGTCAGGTGTCGGCATATTGGCGCCCTCTCAAAAGGGAAACATCGAGGCCGCGTGTTGCGGCGCGTAAGGCTCGAGGCCGTTCGGCTCATGCAGATTGTTGAGACGGCGATTGAACACGCAGGTCACTTCCTGCCCGTTCCGAAGCGTCCATTGGAAATTCACCTTGTCGACGACGAGGTAAGGCCCCTCTTTGTGAAAATTGACGAGGCTCTCCTGGCGGTCGCGATCGACCGCGAACATCGCCGGCGTCTCCTGATCCGGCGCGAAGCGGAACCATGTTTTTACGCCGTCGTCGAACACCGCGATCGGCTTGCTCAAGGACGAGCCTTTATAGGCGTAATCATTGTTGGCGTTCGCCACTTTGAAGTTTTTGGTGTTCGGATAGGCCGCGCGCTCCTTGGCCAGCGAAATCAGTTTTCCGTCGGCTTCGTCATCCGGAAAGCGAAAGCGGATTTTGAACACTTGTTGCGTTGGCGCGCGAAATCCCGACCGCAGGATGAAACTGTAGAAGCGCTTCGACGTCACCACATTCAAATTGGAGAAGGCGTCCTTCTCGACGGGCTTCACAAAAATGATGTTTCCGCGCTTGTTCGGCTCGACCTTCCAAGCCACCGAGTCGCCGAGCGCCAGCGTCTCGATCTTTTCATCGTCGCCAAGAACGATCGCCGTCGAGACGCCATAGGAGCCGTTCACCGAAACCACTTCATCCGGGCGGTAGGGAGAGCTCGCGTACGCGAACATCGTATCGGCCCGAGCGCGGCGCTTCTTCACAAGAGGCCGCCGGCGGATTGCTCAACGCAAGAACGACCGCCACGAACGCCAGGAGTTTGTCTAGTTGAGTCATTGCGTCCGCGCTCCCGTTTGCGCGGCGCCGCTATTGGGCGAGGGCGCCGTTTCCTGATCGCGCCGATATTCGGTCGCCTGAAATCCGAGCGGATTGTCGAAGCGCATCTGGTTGGCCATCGGGACGCCCGAATAACGGAAGCGCACCAGCGACACCCAATCGTGATGCACGATGTTCGACGCGGATTTTTCTTCCGTAGAGAAGCGAACGAGCGCCGTGCGCTGATTCGGAAAGGTCACCGATTTTACGTTGACCGAGATTTCGGTAGTTCCGCCAAATTCCTTGACGGGGTTGCGCGGGTTGCCCGGACTGAACAGCTCGGTCAGATCACGCGACGCGGCGCCGGTCGACAAAAGCTGCGCAAGATCGAAATTATCCTTGAGCGCCTTCGGATCATATGTCTCGCGCGCCTTCACATAGCGCACGACGTTGAACATCGTCACCGACTCGTCCTGCGTGAGCGAGCCTTCCGCCATCGGCCGCTTCACCTCGACGAAGCCCGAGGACTTGTCGACGACGATCATATAGGGCTCGTAGGATTTTAACGGGACCATGCTCGCGAGCGCGAAAATCGCGCCAAGCGCGATGACGCTCATGACCGTCGCGACAATCCAGGCCAGGGACATTTTGGATCGTTCCCATCGGGTTCGGTCCTCTTCCCAGGTCGCGCCTTCCCTGATAGTAGCGGGAATCCATCTTCGGTTGCGGGACGACGCCCGCCGGCTCATTAGTCATTTTGAACGCCTTGCCGCGAGGGAATTGAAACGGAGACGCGCATTTATTGTTTCATCAGCCGGTCTTGCAGCGCTCTTGCGCCCGCATCCCCATAGATGCGCTTCACGCGCGCCGCCGCCTGACGATCGGCGATCGATCGGTTGAGGCCGCGCCATCCGACGAAAGGAATTCGGGCGTTCGCGAGCGCCGCCGTTCCAGGGGGCCGCAGGATTCCGCGCCAAAGGCCGCCGATCGTGAGCCCCCACATGGGCATGCCGCC
The DNA here is from genome assembly GCA_963699455.1 of uncultured Alphaproteobacteria bacterium. Classification (GTDB taxonomy): domain Bacteria; phylum Pseudomonadota; class Alphaproteobacteria; order Rhizobiales; family Beijerinckiaceae; genus Methylocystis. The sequence goes on from CAVOTY010000011.1 coordinate 9,129, forward strand.
GGAGATCGACGCCGCCAGCGCGGGGAGCTGGCTGAGCAAAAACGTTCCGGTCAGGCCAATCAGCACGAAAGGCGCGAGCGCCGACCAGTCGACGCTGCCGCTGCTCATCGTCGTCGAGAGGTTCGCGAACACCGATTGGGTGACGGTCAGATAAAAGGCGAGGAAGGCATAGACCAGAATTTGCAGCACGGCATATTGCACGACGCTGTTCAGCCATCCGGAAAAGAAGCGCGACGAGGCGTTGAACAGCAGCATCAGAATGAGCAGAGGCGCGATGCCGAGCAGCAGCCACAGGAAGACTTTCGAGAGGATGATCGTGAAGGTCGCGACGGCCAGGAAGAGAGCGATGATGACGACGCAGGCGATGCCGACGATATAAGCGCCCAGGGAAAACAGGCTGAAGGCGACGTGCGCCTGATAGGCCTGCGAAATCTGGTTCCAGATATTCTCGAGCGCGCTGACGATCGCGTTGGGCGAGGTGTAGGAGTTGTTGTCCCGACCCGCGGACAAAAGCGATTGCCGATCGCCGACGGGCCGGTCGTTGAAGCACCGTGTAGGCGAAGGTCACGAAATCGTTCCAGGAGGTCGCCAGCGTGTAGATCACGAAGGCGCGAAACAGGCGGAACGCCGCGTCGGTCGCCGAGCCCGTCGCCGTGCCGGACCAGACGCCAAAGGCCCAGAAGATCACGTAGAGGATCAAAATCAGCGAGGCGATCGAGGTTCCGGAGCCGCCCGAGGTGACGGCCGCGCGACAAGGCCTGATAGGCGCCTTGAACATAGTTGCAGCCGGCCGTGTCCACATTGCCGAGCAATTGCGGAATGAGGCCAGTTCCGTAGCTTGTTGCGGTGCACGGTCATCGCAGGGTTCCCGCGTTGATCGGGCGCAGGGGCCCGCAGTCCCCTGCCCTAACGCTTCGAAACGGCCCAAACGCCGGCGTCGATTCTGGCTCCGCGTAGGAAAGAGCCTGGATCGCATTTGCGGTTGGAGCAGCGGGCACAGTGGGCGCGATCTCGATTTTCGAGCTTTGGGCGGGACCACCGCCCTCCTCCATCGAGCATGGGGCGCTCAGCGGCTTGTAGCTGCAGCCGCCGAGCGCCAGGCCCGCCAGTCCGAAGGCCACATAGAAGGGAATTTTCATGCGCTCATTGTCCGAATGGTTTGAACTGCATGGCGCGCGCGGCGGCGGAGAGTTGCGCGATGCGATCGAGGTTGGCCTGATTGGCGGCGGCCGCCGCCGTGTTGACCGTGCCGTTCAGCTGGACGATCGACTGGCCGTTCTGCGCCTGAATTTGCGAGTTTTGGTCGATCGACCCTTTCACGTCCGGCGAACTCCCGATCGACGACGCGCCGCTGGTATAAGCCGTGGCGGCGCTCGTCACTGTCCCTTGCGTCGAATTGATCAGGCCGACGATGAGCTGCGTCGTGTTGGCGGAGTTCGTATAGGCCGTGTCGGCAGGCAATGCCGTCGTTTGGCCGCTCAGGCTTTTGACGAGTTGCAGTCCGCTGATCAGCGTCGAAATGATGCTTTGCGAATTTCCCCCGAGTCCGGCGAAAGAGAGCGGCCCGCCCGAAATCACCGAACCCAGAGACGGCGCCTGGCCCATGGAAAACCCGCCGCCGAGCGCCATTTGCGCCAGGGAGCCTTGAGCCAACGAAGAACGGTTGCCGGTGACCGCCTGCAAGGTCTTTTGCACATTCGACAGGATGGCTTGATCCGTCGCTAGAATCTGCTTTGTGTTCGCCGCCGTTTGTTGGGCTTGCGTGAGATTTGCTGTGTCGATCACCGGCACTTGCGCGAAGGCGGTTGAGCTCCAAATCAGCCCGGCGACCAAGCCAAAAATTCGTTTCGACATGACCTTTCCCCTTTTCGTTCGATGGCGATCAAGGCGCCGACTGCGCGGCGACGAGATAGACGACGACATTCCCATTGGTATCGAAGGTCCGGTATTGCCAGCAGCCGCCATCCGAGAGGGACTGGCACGCGCCGTTTGCCGCGACGCATGGGCTGGTCGCGGTTCCCGCGCCCGAATAGCCGGGGGCGCACATGGCGTTCGAGGGAACGGCGCCAGCGCCAATCGCCCAGGGAACAAACGCCATCGCACGCGCCGCCTGGCTCAGTTGAGCGTTTCGTGAAACGTTGATCGCGTTATAGGCGGTCACCAATAAATTCGCGGTCTGCAGCACCTGATTCCAGCTCAGCCCGTTTTGCGTTCCGAGCGAAGAATTCTGGTCATAGCCGGCCATAAACGTCGGCGCCGGACCGATGCCCGTCGAGGCTGTTTGATAGGTGGGACCGTTCGCCGTGATCGTGGTTTGCGTCGCGGCATTGCCAGCGACGACGCTCGCCGCCGTCTGATTGAGATTTTGTGTCGCCACGCCGGGCGCGGTCGTCGGATTGGCGGGCGCCGTCGCGGATTGCGGATCATATTGTTGAACCGCGGTATTGCCCGTCGCGGCGTTGGGTTGCGCCGTGTTGTTCTGCGTCGTTCCCTTTTGACCCTGATGCGTCGCGCAATTTATGCCGCCCTGCCCCTTATTGTTGTTCTGCTGGACGGGAACCGTGCTGGTCGTGGTCGTCTGCGTCAGTGTTTTTTGCGTCAATTGCTGATCGTCGTCGACGGGAATGTCGGCCAACGCGACGCCGCCCGAAAGGATCGTAAGCGCAAGGCTTGCCGCTATCGGCTTCATGCGGACGCCCTCCCCGTAAAGATCGGCAGCCAGACCTTTGGATCGTCGCCGACTTGCTCGATGAGCGCGTGGAGCTCCGCGACCGTTTCCGTGCGCCCCGACAGAACCTTGATTAGATCGGGCATCGAGCCGAGATCGAGCTTCGCGATCACGGAGTCCTGGCCGTGCTTGATCAGGAAGGAGCGCGCCTCGGGCACGGTTTCGCGTATCCAGCGGATTTCGCGATCGGAGAGCTGAAAGGCCTTTTTGTAGCTCTCGTCGTCGGCCTTGGAATTTGGGAAAAACACATTGGTCGAGGTTTGCTCGATCAAGGTGTTTGCCGCCTGCGAGCGGACGATATCTGCGGCGCTCTGCGTGCCGAAGCCGACGACGCCATTTTGCTTGCGGATGGTTTTGAGCTTGTCCTTGATGAAATAGGAAAACACCGCGTCGTCGAGCAGCCGCCAGCCTTCGTCGAGGAACAGCATGACCGGCGTGCCGTCGAGCAGCTCTTCCAGCCGGTGAAAAATATAAAGCAGCGACGCCGTGCGAATGACGGGATCGTCCAGCACCTTCGTCATGTCGAAGCCGAAGATATGCGAAAGGGAGAACCTGTCTTCGGCGTTGTTGAACAGCCAGCCCTTTTGATCCGGCCGAATCCAGCTTTCGAGGCGCGACGTCAGATCGCCCTCCCCGGCCTGAATGCGTCCGCGCAGCAGCGACGAGAAGGCTTCCAGGTTCCGCCCCCGAGGCGGACCCGAGACCACGGTCTTGATCGCGTTGCGGATGACCTGCTCTTCGGAAGACGTCAGGATTTCGCCGGCGCGCGCCGGCTTCAACATGAAGGAGAACAGCTGAAACAGGAACTCGCGGTTTTCCCCGCTATCCGGCAACATCAGGGGATTGAAGCCGGTCGGCGTCCCAGGATCGAGCGTCTCGTATTGTCCGCCGAGCGCCCGGATGAAAATCTCCGCGCCGCGATCCTTGTCGATGAAAACGAGCTTCGGACGAGGCTCGATCCGCTGCGCCTGGGCGGCGATGAAGGACAGCCAGACGGTCTTGCCGGACCCCGAGGGGCCAACGACGGTGAAATTTCCGAGATCGCGGACGTGGAAATTGTAAAAGTAAGCCGTTTGCGACGCCGTCTGGAAAACGGAGATCGCCGGACCCCAGTGATTGTTCGCCGCCTTTCCGCTCGGATAATTGTGCAGGGAGACGAAGCCCGCGACGTTGCGCGAGCTGATGATCGCGTTGCGGGCGATATAGGGGAAATTCCCCGGCAGCTGCGCCCAGAAGGCCGGCTCGGTGTTCAAATCCTCGCGCACCCAGATGACCGAGCGATCGGTCAGGGCCGCGCCGGCCGCCGTGACCGTCGAATCCACCTCTTGCAAGCGTCTTGCCCAAGGCCATCACGGTCATGTGATGTTCGCCGTAAAGCGATTCCGAGGCGAGCAGCTCGTCGCGCGCGTCGCCGAGATGTTCGGCCACGACCGAATTCGGCCTCGGACGACATGTCGACTTGCCGGGCGACCCGATCGATATGCGATTGCGCCACCGGACGATCGATGATGGCGAAGGATTGGGAGACGACGAATTCGTGCGGGATGGTCAGCAGATTGTCGAGAAAGCCCGGACCCGTGAGCGAGGGGTATTCGCGAACCGAGATCATCGCGCCAAAGCGGGTGTCGCTTTTCGACGCGCCGCGAATTTCCAAGGCGTTCCGGCCGAAGGACAGGCGTTTCAGCGCCATTGCCTCCCCCAGCGGCATCCGCGGCAAGTGCATCGGGCGCGGAATGGCGCCATTGACCAATTGCACGAGAAATTCCAAGGGCTCGGAAAACCATGCGCCTTCGCGCTCGACCACTCTCAGGTGCCGAGGGCGATAAGCGGCGAGCGAGGACGTGATCGCCGTCGTGACGTCTCGCAGTTCCATCAGGGCTTCGTCTTCGTCCGCCGACCTGCCCGCCTGGTTCTTTCTGCCGAGAAGCCCCTGCAGCATGACCTCGAAAGTTCCCGCATGCCCTTGCAGCGGCCGGCGGACGATCGTGAGATAGATGTCGTTGACGAACATGCGCCGTTTCGAGAGGCTGGCGTCGTAACGCTCGTCGATCTCGCGGCAGAGGTCATTGTCGAAGGTCGAGGGTATCTTCGGCTCGACCTCGCGGCGGATGATGTGGGAATAGATGGCGAAGCGGCTGTTGGCGAGGGTGCGAACCAAATCGTTCCGCCCGAGCATCCTCACGTTGATCTCGGACCAATCCGCCGTTTGAAACGAAAATCCGTCGAGCTTGATGAAATTCATCAAGAGCCCGGTTTTCGTTCGGACGATCCAATCGTCGACGTGACGCGTGTAGGGCAAATGCGTCGCGACGGGCAATTCCCGTCTCGACACGGCCCCAAACATCAGCTCGTCCTGCAGCGCCCGCAGCATTTTTTAGACCTTGTAGGAGTCGCAATTCCAGAACGAGCGCGAACGCGGCGGACATTTCGACGATTTGACGAAGAGGATTTCGAAGATGCGGTCGTCCTTCAGCGTCATGACGTAGCCGAAGAGATGCAACGGGATCATCCACAGCAAATTCACGAGATTGTGCGTCGCCAGAAAGATCACGGAGGTCGCGACCATTTCGAACATGAAATACATGTAGGGGACCCCGACGATCGTCGGAGCCCGCGTCAGCGCCTTGACCAGCGGAATGACGAGCGGCTTCTCCAGCTCATTGGCGTCCATCGTCAGCCCCCGACCGCGGATTGGAAGAAGCTGACGATTTGCGTCGAGCCGAACACCAGAACGATGCCGAAGATGACGGAGGCGGCGAGACCCCAGGTCAGTCGGCCGGACCAGGCGAAGAAGCCGAGCGCGATCACCGCGAGGATTGCGAGCGAAGTCGCAATGGGACCGGTCAGGGTGGTGACGAGCGTTTGAAGAGTCGATTGAACCGGCGTCAAAGTCCCGCCGGTCGCGAAGGCGGGCGACGCAACTCCGGACGATAGCGCGGCCGCTAACGCAGAGCGGCTGACAATGCGGCTTTTCACAATTCTCAACATCGTTCTCTCTCTCCTGCTGTTATTCGACGTTCCAAACGAAGCCGGATTGCCAGCGGTTGTCGCCTGCTCCGCCTGACGATGAAGCCTCTCGCGACGCCGGGTCGGATTTTGGCCCCCGCCCTCTTGCCGCGGCGCCAGCCAAAAGTTTTCGGTCGGGCGCGGGCCAATCGTAAAATTCGTTCAAGACGGTCGCGACGAAACGCACCGTTTCCGGATATGGCGGGACGCCATGATATTGCTGCAAGTTCTCTTCGCCGGCGTTGTATGCGGCGAGGATAAAGAGGGGATTTTTGTAACGCGCATGAAGGTCGCGCAAGAACCTGACGCCGCCGCGCACATTGTCGGCGGGATCGCAAATATTGACCTTGTAGCGCTCGGCTGTGGCCGGCTCCAATTGCATCAATCCAACGGCGCCTTTCGGTGACAGCGCGTTCGGATCAAACCGGCTTTCGCCGTGAGCAACCGCCAACACGAATTCCGGATAGAAAGCCTCTTCCTTCGCGATTTTCTCGACGAGCGCTCGCGCGGTAGCGGCGTCCATATCGATTGGAGCGCCGCAGGGGGAGCGCGGTTTCGCGCCGGTCCGATCATTCAGCCTCTCCACGGCGGGTTGCACGGCGACGACCCGTCCTTCCGGCGTGACGGCCGCTTCGATCACCCGAGGCGCGGGCCTTTGGGGCGAACTCTCTGCGATGGCAGGCGAGCTCAGGGCGCATAGGACTGCTCCGGGCACGAAAAGGCTTCGACGCATGGTTTCATGCTCCTACTATTTAGTGTATGACATATACCGATGTGGCTGCGCCGCGCAAGAACCAAAAGGCTGAAAACATGATAAACAAGCGACGCCTTGTAACCGCTTTATGTTACAGCGCCTTAGCCGCTTTCCTGCCTGCCTCGGGGGCCGCGCAGGACGCCACGTTCCCCTGCAAAGTCCTTCTTTGCAGTCAGGCAAATTGGCCGACGATTCCCTATTGTGTTCCCATCATGCAGCAAGCCAATTGGATGCAATTGCTGGGCGTTGCGGTCGGAATCTGCCAGCAGGCGGTTCAACAAGCGCAGCAACAGCAACAAAATCAGAACCAATCGCAATTGCCGCTGGCGGCGAATACGTCAAACGGAGCTATCAGTCCGATTCTCTGTTCCAGCGGGTCTTTCCCCGTTTCTCAGGCCACTGGTGGATATACGATAAACTCAGCTGGTTCGATGTGCGGCGCGCCCACGTCGTCGGCGGTGCAGAATGTCGTCGCTTCTCAATGTTCAACCTATACCGATGGAACTTGCGCCGTCATTTTCAAGCCGGCCGATCTTACAATCACAAATCCCCCTGCCCTGGCGCAGAGCGGCATCGTGGCTTCGCAATGACGACGGCGCGGCTACGGCCGGCGATTGCGCTCCTCGCCGCCCTTTCGACCACTTCGACGCTCGCGCAAACGAAGCCGTCGCCCTGGTTCCCGATTCCGCAGGACGCCATCTATGAAACTGGCGACACATGGATTGCTGGAGGCAAACGCTATCGCCTCTATGGCGTCCAATCATGCTTGCGCGCCACCTCTTTCACCAACGCCAAGGGTGTGAAGCGCGATTGCGGCGAGGCCAGCTTGGCGATGCTGGTCAGTCTCGTGCGGGACCTGCGGCCAATGTGCTACGCGGCGGCCAATATCGATTACGGCCGGACGGTCCTCGTCTTTTGCTTCGCCACGATGGAGCAAGGTAGAAACAAGGGTTCGCGTTTGGACCTCGGAACGGCGCTCATTTCCATTGGATATGCCTTCGCGTCGGTCACGCTCGACGGCCGCCCGGTCTACTCGCCCTATCTCATCGCGGAGACGCAGGCGAAGAACACTAAATCCGGCCTCTGGGCTTATCCCGACATGCCCGATCCGAACGCCATCATTCTCGAGAACTACAAACCTCCAAACCCGGCGGGCACCTCCCCTGTGGCCGGATCATCCGCGCGCGACGAGAAACCTCGATAGATCGACAGCCTCTTTTTACGTTGGATTTGGCGGGCGCCCTGCCCTGCTCGATTTGGCGCGCAGGCTCGCATACCGCCAGAACGTCACCCCTATCGCCGTCGCGCCGCCGGCGACCGCGATCCACAGGACGACGATCATAATATGATCGAGCAACCCGAGCTCATTCCATCGGAACGCGCGAACGAGCGTCATGGCGGCTATCGCCACGACCATCATGGCGATCGAGCCAATCCCGCGGTTTCTTTCCATGTGTCGCGTCTCTCAATTGCTCATCCCCGTTGGCGGGTGCCCCGGAGAGAGAATCCCTAGCCGAAACGCCGGCTGACGAGCGCAAGGGGCAAGCCCTCGGCTGACGCCGCCCCTTGGGTGCGCTCGCCGGCGTCCCGGCTCACGGGCTCTCACGGGGCGACCGCCTCGCAACGGAGAGAGAGCCATGAAAGACCGTTTCGACATCCACCAGGAAATCACGAACCGCATTGTCTCCGCCATCGAGGCCGGCGCGGGCGAGTTCAAGCTACCCTGGCATCGTGCGGCCAGCACGAGAGCCCCGATCAATGCGACCACGGATCGGGCCTATCGAGGCGTCAATATTCTGTCCTTGTGGATTGCGACGCAAGCCTCGGGCTACGAGTCGCACAAGTGGGCGACGTTCAAGCAATGGCAGGAGCGCGGCGCCTGCGTTCGCAAGGGCGAGAAGGGCACGCCGATCGTTTTCTACAAAAACTTGGCTGTCGATGCGCGCGAGGAATCCGGCGCTGACGGCGAAGAGGGCGGCAAGACGATCCCCTTTGCGCGGGCCAGTTGGGTTTTCAACGCATCTCAGGTCGATGGCTACCAGTCGGACGTCCCGACTTTGCCCGAGCGCCCGCTGTTCGAACGCATCGCCAGCGTGGACCACGCGATCGCCGCGACCGGCGCGCGGATCGAATATGGCGGCTCCCGCGCCTGCTACAACCGGCTCACCGACTGCATCAGCATCCCTGACGAAAGAGCATTCTTTGGAACCGAGACCAGCACGGCGCAGGAAGCGTTTTATTCCACCATACTTCACGAATTGTCGCACCATTCGGGCGCTGAGAGCCGGCTCAATCGCGAAAAAGGCAAACGCTTTGCTGATCGCGCCTATGCGTTCGAAGAGCTGATCGCGGAATTGTCGGCGGCGTTCCTTTGCGCGGAACTCGGGATCACAAATGACCCGCGTCCTGATCACGCTCAATATATGGCTCAATATCTCACGATCCTGAAGAACGACAAGAAGGCGATCTTCGCCGCCGCCGCGGCCGCCAGCGCC